>NZ_BOOR01000024.1 GCF_016863335.1 Planotetraspora thailandica | reverse complement strand
CAGGGGTCTTTCCCCCCGTGACGCTTTCTCCGCACACGAGGCTCGCATCTCACTGAGTTGACGATCACGGGCAGCTGGCCGGCCCTGCGTTTCCCAAGCAGCCTCAACTCAGCATCGGCGCGACACTGCGATTCCGGTGACGACGTCCGAGGATTGGGGGGTCAGGGGGCGGGCTCTGCGGCCGCCCTGAGAAGAGGGTCGATGCGGAAGGGAATCTGGGTCGACAAGGCGATGGTGGTGTCGGTCCGCTGAACGGCAGGAGATGCGAGGATCCTCGCGATGATCTCCTGGAGATGTGGCGTGCTTCGCGCGACGACGCGGCACAGGAGGTCGGCCTGGCCGCTGGTGCCGTACACCTCGAGAATTTCGGGGATGGTGCCGAGGGTCTGTACGGCTTCCGTGAGCTTTCCCTGTGCGATCTGGAGAGAGGCGAACGCGAGGATCGGGTAGCCGATCTCCTCGGTCACGACCGTCGGCCCGAAGTCGCTGATCACACCTCGCATGGTGAGTTTTTCCAGGCGAGCCTGCACGGTTCCGCGGGCGACGCCGAGCAGCCGGGCGAGCTCGGTCAGCCCGATCCGGGGGTTGGCTCGCATGGTGACCAGCAGTTGGCTGTCGAGGGCGTCCAGCATGCGGACGAGGCTACGCCCAGACTGGTCGAATCGACTAGCGCCGACACGAAGAATGCGACGATATTGAGCGATTCGCTCACTTTAATTGGTCGCTCTTGCCAGCCAATCGACCAGTTGCTGTCATAGGAGATATGTTCGAGGAAGCGCAGTATTTCGCCCCGGTCGAGAAGCGTGATGACGGCTCCGTCGTCGTCGAGCTGGCGAGCAGCCATCCCGGGTTCGCGGACACGGTGTACCGGAACCGGCGCAACGCCATCGCGGCCCTCGCACTCGGGTACAAGCCGGGGGATCCCATCCCTCACGCCGAATACACGGAGGAAGAGCACCACGTGTGGGCGCTCGTCACGGAGCAGCTCGGCCTCAAGCACGCCAAATACGCGGTGCACGAGTTCATCGAGGCGGCGGCCCGCCTCGGTCTTCCCGCGGATCACATCCCTCAGCTTCAGGAGGTCAGCGACCTCCTCCAGCCGATCACCGGATTCCGGTACATGCCGGCGGCGGGGCTTGTGCCGCTTCGTGAGTTCTACAGCGTGCTGGCGGACGGATTGTTCTACTCCACGCAGTACATCAGGCATCATTCCGTGCCCTTCTACACGCCTGAGCCCGACATCATCCACGAGGTCATCGGGCACGGGAACACGCTGGCCTCGGCGCGTTTCGCCGACCTCTACCGGCTCGCGGGCCAGGCCGCGCGACGGGTCGAGAGCGACGAGGCCCTGGAGTTCGTCTCGAAGGTCTTCTGGTTCACTCTCGAGTTCGGGGTCATGCGCGAGCACGGCGAGACCAAGGCGTACGGCGCGGGCATCCTGAGCTCGTCGGGCGAGATCGAGGAGTTCCGCGGGATGGACATCCGCCCGCTCGACCTCAAGGCCATGGGCACCACGCACTACGACATCACGAAATATCAGGAGGTGCTCTTCGAGGCGGCTTCGTTCGACCACCTCGAAGACGTCGTCGGCACGTTCTGGGACACCTGCGATGACGACACGATCGCCGCGCTGATGTCCTCAGCCGAAGGACGGTAACGACTCCGCTCCACGGGCGGGGCGCTCACGACCCACCGCGGACGACCAGCAGCGCGTCGCCGACGCCGCGCTCGGTGCCGTCGGACGGACGGTTGACCACCTTGCGGCCGATGACCATCGTGCTCGATCCGCCGCCGTCCAGGTTCATCGCGTCCCGCGCGCCGAGCCAGCGCATCAGTTCTGCGCTCTCGTAGAACGACGCGCCCACGGCGGTTCCCGGGGCGCGGCCGTCCACGACGGCGAGAATCAGCACCCCCGACACGGTGACTCCGGCGAGCGTGCGGGGATGCCGACGCACGATCATGTTGTTGTTCGCCATGCCGTCCCGGGCGGCGGTGATCGACGTCTCCCCGTCCCGTACGAGTCCGATGGCACCGCCGATGATGCTGGTGTCGGGTGTGAGCGGAATGGCCCGGTGCGTGCGCAGGTCGGTGACCTCGGTGGTCACGTCGATGGTCCTGCCTTTCGCCGCATGCTCGTCGAGCCAAGCCGCGGCGGCCCCGACGCCGTGCAGCACCCGGGTGCCCCGCGCGACACGCCCCCCGGCGTTGCGCACCTTGAGCACGGCTCCGGAGGCGTCGAGCACCGCCTCGACTCCGTGATCGGCGGGTGTGGACCTGCCCAGTTCCTTCGTGTACATCACCAGTTCGCCCGTCCGGGGCAACCGGTTGAGACCGCCGACGGCCTGCGCGGCGCCGTTGTCGGCCGTCGCCGTGACCGATGTCGACAGCTCGGTCACCCGGGCCTGCCGGCCCACCATCACCAGTCCCGTACGGCCAGGCACCGCCTCGCTGAGGAGCTTGCCGTTCACGACGGAGATCCCGGTCGGGTCTCCGCTGAACTCTCTGAGTGTGTGGATGTCGAAGAACCCGCCGTTGACGGCCGCGATGGCCTTGTCCGCCGCCGCCATCGCGGAGACCGTCTCCCGCTGGGCGACCCCGGCTCCCAGCGACGCTCGGACGGAGCCCTTGAAGGCGCGCGGGTCGATCATCAGGACGCGTACGGTCCACGGGCCATCGGTCACGAAGCCGTCGTCGCCTTCGAAATCGACCTTTGCGGAGATGCCCGCATCCTTGAGCCGCTTGACGACCCGCTCGGCTTCGACCTTCTCGCTGAGAGGCCAGGCACCCACCCGTACCATCCAGAGGTCCGCGGCCGGGTAGTCGGCGACGGCCGGCCGGGTGAATCTCACAAAGGTGGGGCTGAACCCGGCCGCCTGCACCGCGAGCGCCTGGGCCTGCGCGGTCCCCTTCCGAAAGGCGTCCTTGCCGCCGATGACGACGCTCACGCTGTAGCCGTCGGCGGGCTTGCCGTGCCTGAGGGTGATGTAGTCGAGGCCGGGGGCCACATGTTTCACGGTTTTGTCGATCGCACCGGCCTCGCCGAGGGGGAAACCGCTGCTCGGGAGAGCGGCCGCCGGTGAGGTCGCCGGGAGTCGCCGTGTATCCGGAGGGCTTTCGGCGGGACGGCCGTCCTCGTCGGGTCCGGCCGTACGGGTGTCCGGAGGCGGTGCGGCGACGGGCGCGCCACCCGGGGCGCTCACGTCGGCGGACCTGATCGGGACGTCTGTCTTATGGTCGGTGACGGCGGGAAGGCGAGTGCGGGGGACTTCCGGGGTGGAACGAGCGGACATGGACCAGGCGATCGCCGGGGCCGTGAGCGCGGCCACCGCCAGGGCCAGGAACCCGGCGCCGGCGGTCAGGCGGCTTCTCATGCGATCTTCCCTCGTTCGTGATCCTTTGCAGGACCATCGTCACCATAACGGGCCGCCTGGTGGGGCGAACACGCCAAAGAACGTGAGAAAAGATCGCGACTTCAGGTGCAGCAGTGCATGATCACGGATGGCATCTGCGCAGGTCACGCGACGTGGCGGCGAACTTCTGCATGATCACGCATCATGTTTGCGCAGGTCGTGAGGCACGATGACGAACTTCTGCATGATCACGGTGAGGGTTTGCGCACGTCGCATGGCGTGGCGGCGAACTTCTGCATGATCACGCCCAGGGGGGCCAAGGGGGGCCAAGGGGGGCCAAGGGGGGTCTGGGAGGTTGGGGGGGTCAGGGGGATTGGGCGTCGATTTCGCGGGCCTGCTGGACGAAGTCTTGGGCCGACCTGGCCTCCACATGGATCAGTCGACCGTTGCGCCGCCGGGACATGCCCCAATAGTGCGTGGTGGCCTGGCCCCACCAGATCGTCCACTGGGGGAATCGGGCGGAGAGGGCTCGGACCACGATGGCCGGACTGATGTGGGGTTCGCTCGTCGTCTGCACACTCTGAGACAAGCACGATTCGCAGGGTGTGCGCGAGTGTGCGGAGAGTAGTCGGTGCAAAGGACTTACACGCGGAGAGGCAGACCTGTATCCGGGTATGCGGCATCTTCCCGATCGTCGTTCGGATATCTCCCGACCACGAGTCAGGTGGTTTCGCGGCGGAAGGTCTCAAGGGCAAGAAGCGCCACATGTAAGGACAAGCAGGACTCGACGTCGTCGAGGTCGATCTCCAGGATGCGTTCGAGCCGGCGAAGCCGGTCATAGAAGGCGGGTCGGGACAGGTGGGCCTTCTGAGCGGCGACCGCCTTGTTGCGGCCGGCGTCCAGGTAGACCCGCAGGATCCTGGCCAGGTCGCCGTGCCGCTGGGCGTCGTGGGCGAGCAGCGCGCCCAGTTCGCGCTCGGCGAACGTCTGGAGCCGGGCGTCGTCGCGCAGCAGATGCAGCAGGCCGCGCAGCCGCAGGTCGGGGAGGCGGTAGAACGCCCGGCCGTCCGGCTGGCGCACCGCGACGTCGGCCACCTGCTCGGCCTCCTGGAAGCTTCGCCGTACGTCTTTGACCGACTCGACCATGGATCCGGCGGCCAGTACGAAAGGCGTCGGGAAGGTGGCGCGGAGGCGGTCGGCCAGCGCGCAGAGCGCCGACTCGGCCGCGGTCCGCGGCGGCAGGGGGAGCAGCACGCCGACGCGGTTCTGGTCGAGCGCGCCGACCAGCGCGGGCAGTCGCGCCTCGCGGCAGGCGGCGGCCGCCGCCTCGGCCAGCTCGCCCAGCCGGGCCTGCTCACCGAGCGCGGTGCCGGTCGCCACGGTCAGCCGGATGACGGCGCTGATGAGTTTGCGTCCGGTGAGCGGCACGCCGACCGCGCGGGCGCGTGCGGCCGCCTCGTCCGGGTCGGAGTACGCGTGCGTGAGGATGCCGGTGATGATCGTGCCGTGCGCCTGGCGTTCGAGGGATTCCTGGTGGCGCTCCAGCAGGCGGCTGAGCGCCAGGGTCGTGGCGGCCCGCTCGGCGAGCACGATGTCGTGCGGGGTCGGAGGCGCGTCGCACAGGAGGATCAGTCGCCCCCAGTCCTGCCCGCGGGCGCCCACCATGGTGACCAGCCATCCGGTGTCCGCGTCGTAGGCGGTGCGCTCCTCGGGCGAGATCGCGCGTGACCGCGTCTCCCAGTTGGCCAGGATGGTGCCGGTGTCACCCCCGGCGACGTCGCAGGCGAGCACTTGGTGGGCGAGGTTCTCGAGTACGGCCGGCCGCCCGGAGAATCGGGCCACCTGGGCGAGCACCTCGGACGGCGAGGCACCCTCGACCGACAGTTCGGTGAAGACCTCGTGGAGTTGCTCGGAGGCCCGCAGCTCCTGCAGCTGGATGTCGATGATCCGGGCGTGCACCGACTCGGTGATCTGCACGAACGGCGTCTCGCGCGCGAGTGTGACCAGGGGCAGGCCATGCTCCTCCGCGGCCTTGACGACCGCGCGGGGAAGCTCGCGGACGAACCTGCGTCCGAGCTCGACGACGAGGCCGGAGGCGCCGACGGCGGCCAGGTCGGCGATGTAGTCGGCCAGCTTGTCCGGCTCGGCGGGCAGGGCGACGCCGGTGGTGAGGACGAGCTCGCCGCCGCGCAGGAGATGGGCGATGTCGGTGATCTCCCCGACGTGCACCCAGCGGACCTTGGTGTCCAGCCGGTCGCCCCCCGCGACGACGCGCGGATTGCCCCGGCGGACGGCGTCCAGCGCGAGCACGTCGGCGACTGTGGGCAGCATGTACCGAGGCTACCTGATCACAATGTAAAGGTGATGGGCCAGTAGCTGACAAGATGAGGGCCTGTCACGTTCCGTGGAACTCCTGCGCCCGCGTCGTCACGTGTCGCCGTGGACCTCGGCCTCGCGCGTGATCCGGCGGTCCTTTGTCCGGTTCCCGGGGATGCGGGCGGCGAGGCCGTCGAGCAGTGCCGCGAGCCCGAAGTCGAACGCGAACCGCCTGGCTGTCAAGGGGTCGGTCATCGTGATGGCGGAGGCGTCGTACCGCGCCATCAGGCTCGGGTATCCGGCGCCGATTTCTTCGATGATCGGCCCCATGAGGGCCTGCATGCCCACCACATCGGTGCCGGCCTGGGCGACGGCGTTGAGGTAGGAGACCTCGGGGACGGTGGCCCCGAGCGTGTAGGACACCACGGCGGCGACCGCGTAGTCGACGTCGACGCCGTCGAAGCCGGCGCTGGAGAACGCCCCCATCAGACGCTCGGCCGCAGTCAGGGCGTTGGGCCCGAGACTCGGGAGCACCCCGATGAGGGTCACGCTCCAGGGATGCTGAGAGACGGCGCCGCGCATGCCGTAGGCGAAGGCGGTCGCGGCGTTGTACCAGTCGGCGTCCTCGGGGATGACCACCTTGGCGTAGACCTCGTCCATGACGAGTTCGAGCAGTTCGTCCTTGTTGGCGACGTGCCAGTAGAGGCTGGTCGCGCCCGCGCCGAGGTGCGCCCCGAGTTTGCGCATGCTGAGCGCGTCGAGCCCATCGGCGTCGAGCAGTTCCATCGCCGCCCGCACGATCTGGTCGCGGCTCAGTCCCTGGTCGCGGGGGCCCTTTCGCTCGCGCGTCCAGACGGATGAGAACGGCTTCGCAGACATCGCCTCAGAATATTTGCTCGCACACTGTTCGAGAATATCGTACGGTGTCCGAGTCCAATCGCACACTGTTCGAGGTGGCCTTCATGTCACATCCCCGCCGATGGTGGATCCTCGTCGTCCTCTGCCTGAGCCTGCTCACGCTCGTCGTGGACAACACCGTGCTCAACCTGGCGATCCCCTCCCTCATGCGCGACCTCGGCGCCTCGCCGTCGGACGTGCAGTGGATCATCGACGCCTACATCCTGGTCTTCGCCGGGCTGCTGCTCACCTCGGGAAGCCTGTCCGACCGGTACGGCAGGCGCCTGTTCCTGGTCATCGGGCTGGCCTTCTTCGGCGGCGCCTCGGTCCTCGCCATGCTCGCGACCCAGCCGTGGCAGCTCATCGGCGCCCGGGCGCTGATGGGGGTGGGCGGATCGCTCGTCATGCCGTCCACGATGTCGATCATGATCACCGTCTTCGACGACAGCGAACGCAGGAAGGCGTTCGCCGCGTGGAGCTCGGTGGCCATGGTCGGCGTCATCGCCGGGCCCACGCTGGGCGGCTTCTTGCTTCAGCACTACTACTGGGGCTCGGTCTTCCTGCTCAACGTGCCGATCGCGGTCGTGGCGATCGTCGCGGCGTTCGTTTTGATGCCCGAGTCGAAGGGTGAATTCCGGCCCGTCGACCCGGTCGGCGTCGTGTTGTCGGTCATCGGCATGGGAGCCCTGGTCTACGCGGTCGTGTCCGCGCCCGCCGGCGACTGGAACCCGGTCGTGGTGGGCGTGGCTGTGCTGGCCCTGCTTGGCTTCGTGTTGTGGGAGCGCAGGGTCGCGCACGCGATGTTGCCGCTGTCGCTCTTCCGGGACCGGCAGTTCAGCGGGGCCTCGTTCTCGATCGTGCTCCTGTCGTTCGGCTCGGGCGCCCTGATGCTCGCCCTCACGCAGTATCTGCAGTTCGTCCTCGGCTACGAACCGCTGAAGGCCGGCCTGGCGCTGCTGCCGTACGTCGCGGCCGCGATGGTCTTCAACGGGGTAGGGGCGGGCCTGGGCAAGAAGCTCGACAACAGGACGCTGATCGTCGCCGGGCTGCTGGTCATGGCGGGCGGCTTCGGCCTGCTGTCCACGCTCGACCGCGGTTACGGCGTGCTCATCGCGAGCCTGCTCATCATGGGGGTGGGCGGCGGCCTGGCCGGTCCGGCGGCGTACGCCTCGCTGATGGGCGCGGTGCCGCCGGAGCGGGCCGGCGTCGGATCGGCGCTCAACGACACGGTGCAGCAGGTCGGCGCGGCGCTGAGCGTGGCCGTGCTCGGCAGCGTCCTGGCGGGCGTCTACACGGCGTCGATGCCGGGCTCGGCGCCCGAGGCCGCCCGCGACTCGATCAGCGGGGCGCTCGCGCTGGGCGACCCCTCCGTCGCCGAGGCGGGACGCGAGGCCTTCGTCTCCGCGATGTCGGTCGGCTCGCTGGTGGGGCTCGGTTTCAGCGTGGGTGCGGCCGTGGTGGCGCTGCTGGTCCTGCGGCGTGTTCCCGTCTCCCGTGCGCAGCCCGCGCAGGAGGAACCGGCCTCCGTGTGAGCCATATTATGTCCTGACATAGCCGGGAAGCATGCTGTTCCAGTGTGTAACGCGGAGTCGGAGTTTTCCGACAGGTTGGGAGGTGGGAGACGAGGGTGGGAAGCCGCGATACTCGAACCATGTCCGACTCTTCCCGCAACCCCGGGCCGCCCTCCGGCTCCGCGGAGCTCCTGGCGCGCCATCGCGCCGTCCTGCCCAACTGGGTGAACCTCTACTACGACGAACCCATCGAGATCGTCAGCGGCAAGGGCAACCGTGTCGTCGACGCGTCAGGGAAGAGCTATCTGGACTTCTTCGCCGGCATCCTCACCAACATGATCGGGTACGACGTGCCCGAGGTGCGGGAGGCCGTCGAGCGCCAGTTGGCGACGGGCATCGTGCACACCTCGACGCTCTACCTGATCCGCGCGCAGGTCGAGCTGGCCGAGAAGATCGCCCGGCTGTCGCGCATCCCCGACGCCAAGGTCTTCTTCACCAACTCCGGCACTGAGGCCAACGAGACGGCGCTGCTGCTGGCGACCTACGCGCGCAAGACCGACCAGGTGCTCGCGATGCGGCAGAGCTACCACGGCCGGTCGTTCGGCGCCGTCAGCGTCACGTCCAACCGCTCGTGGAAGAACAACTCGCTGTCGCCGCTCAACGTGCACTTCCTGCACGGCGCCGACCGGCACCTCGCCCAGTTCCGGGGCCTGTCCGACGCCGACTACATCAAGGCGTGCGTCGACGACCTGCGCCACGTGCTCGCCACGGCGGTCTCCAATGACGTCGCGGCGCTCATCGCGGAGCCGATCCAGGGCGTCGGCGGCTTCACCATGGCGCCCGACGGCCTGTTCGCCGCCTATAAGGAGGTCCTCGACGCGGAGGGCGTCCTGTTCATCTCCGACGAGGTTCAGACCGGGTGGGGACGCACCGGTTCGGCCTTCTTCGGCATCGAGAACCACGGCGTGGTCCCCGACATGCTGACCTTCGCCAAGGGGCTGGGCAACGGCTTCGCCGTCGGCGGCGTCGTCGCCCGCGGCGAGCTCATGGACGCGCTGCACGCCGTCGGGCTCTCCACGTTCGGCGGCAACCCGATCTCCATGGCGGCCGCCAACGCCACGCTCGACTACGTGCTCGACCACGACCTGCAGGCCAACGCCGCCAGGACGGGAGACATCATCATCGCGGGCCTGCGCGAGGCCGAGCAGCGGCTCGGCGTCGTCGGCGCCGTGCGCGGCAGGGGACTGATGTTCGCCATCGAACTGGTCGACCCCGCCACCGGCGCCCCCGCGCCCGCCCTGGCGGTCCGGTTCCTGGAGGAGACCAAGAAGCTGGGCCTGCTCGTCGGCAAGGGCGGCCTGTACGGCAACACGCTCCGCATGGCCCCGCCGCTCACGATCACCGAGGACGAGGCCCGCGAGGGCCTGGGCATCCTCGTCACCGCTCTGGAGACCCTCAACGATGAAGCACGTTAGCCACTGGATCGCCGGCGCCCGCACCGGCGGCGACGGACGCGCCGCGGAGATCTTCAACCCGGCCACCGGCGAGGTCAGCGGCCAGGTCGCACTCGCGACGGTGGAGGAGGTCGACGCGGCCGTCGAGGCGGCCGCGCGTGCCTTCCCCGATTGGCGCGACGCGTCGCTGGCCAAGCGTGCCAGGGTCCTGTTCCGGTTCCGCGAGCTGATGGACGCCCACCGCGACGACCTGGCCGCCTTGATCACCTCCGAGCACGGCAAGGTGCACGACGACGCGCTCGGCGAGGTCGCGCGCGGTCTCGAGGTGGTCGAGTTCGCCTGCGGCATCCCGCACCTGCTCAAAGGCGGCTTCTCCGAGAACGTCTCGACCCGCGTCGACTCCTACTCGATCCGCCAGCCGCTCGGCGTCGTCGCCGGGATCACGCCGTTCAACTTCCCGGCCATGGTGCCGATGTGGATGTATCCCGTGGCCATCGCCTGCGGCAACACATTCATCCTCAAGCCGTCGGAGAAGGACCCCTCCGCGTCGTTGCTGATGGCCGAGCTGTGGGCCGAGGCGGGCCTGCCCGACGGGGTGTTCAACGTCGTGCAGGGCGACAAGGTCGCGGTCGACCGGCTGCTCGAGCACCCGGTCGTCAAGGCGGTGTCCTTCGTGGGCTCGACGCCGATCGCGCGGTACGTCTACGAGACGGGGACCGCGCGCGGCAAGCGGGTGCAGGCGCTCGGCGGCGCGAAGAACCACATGCTCGTGCTGCCCGACGCCGACCTCGACCTGGTCGCCGACTCGGCGGTGTCGGCCGGGTTCGGCTCAGCCGGCGAGCGCTGCATGGCGATCTCGGTGGTCCTGGCCGTCGACCCGGTGGGTGACGAACTCGTCGAGAAGATCGTCTCCCGGGTGGCCGGGCTGACCGTGGGCCCCGGCGACGACCCCGCGTCGGAGATGGGCCCGCTGGTCACCGAGGCGCACCGCGACAAGGTGGCCTCCTACCTCGACCTCGGCGTCGAGGAAGGCGCCAAGCTCGTCGTGGACGGCCGCGAGACGCCCGTGCGCGGCGGCCGCGGCGACGGTTTCTGGCTCGGGCCGACCGTGCTCGACCACGTGCCGGCGGGCTCTCGCGTGCACCGCGAGGAGATCTTCGGGCCGGTCCTTTCTGTCGTGCGGGTCGCGTCGTACGAGGAGGGCCTCGAGGTCATCAACAACGGCGAGTACGGCAACGGGACCGCGATCTTCACCAACGACGGCGGCGCCGCGCGGCGCTTCCAGAACGAGGTGGAGGTCGGCATGATCGGCATCAACGTGCCGATCCCGGTGCCGATGGCGTTCTACAGCTTCGGCGGGTGGAAGTCCTCGCTCTTCGGCGACACCCACGTCCACGGCACCGAGGGCGTGCACTTCTACACCCGGGGCAAGGTCGTCACCTCCCGCTGGCTCGACCCCTCCCACGGCGGCGTGAACCTGGGCTTCCCCACCAACGGCTGAGCCGTACACGGCGAGCCGAGCCGCGGCGGAAGGCGGTCGTGGGGCCAGTAGGCTCGTGACGTCCGTCTCGTGAGGGGGTCCGCCCGGTGAGGCTTCGCCGTACACAACTGACGGTGGCCGTGGCGGCCGCCGGGTTCCTGGCCGTGGCCTGCGGGGGGACAGGGCAGAGTGACACGGCCGAGGCCGCGCCCGCCACCTCCGCGGCGACGCCCTCCTCGTCGAGCCCGCCGGCCTCCGCGCCGGCGCCGACCCCCACGCCGAGCGGCTCCGCGACCCCTTCGGCGCTCGCGTCGACCGGCCCCGGCGAGGGGTCGGTACGCGTCCTCGCGCTCAACGGGTACGCCGAGTGGGGCAGCACCGACCCCACGGTCAACTGGGTGACTCCCTTCCAGGACGCGACGGGCTGCAAGGTGTCCCTCACGTTCTACGATCCCCGCCAGGAGGCCAAGCCGGGCGGCGTGTCCCTGGGCACGTCCGACGTGGTCTCCGCCACCCCCGAGATCGCGGGCAGGCTGATCGACGAGGGCAAGGCCGCCCCGCTGAACACCGCCCTCATCAAGGGGTACGGCAAGCTCTCGTCGCGGCTGCGGGGGCTTCCCGCGATCACCAGGAACGATCAGGTGTACGGCGTGCCGTACCTGTGGGGCGTCAACGAGGTGCTCTACGACACCACGAAGGTCACGCCCGCGAACGCTGGAGCGATCTACCGCGACAAGGGGCCCGTGCTGCTCAAGGACAGCCCGATGTCGATCGCGGACGCGGCGCTCGCCCTCGGAGACGAGGACGTCAAGAACCCGTTCGACCTGACGCCCGGACAGCTCGACGCGGCGATGAAGCTCGTGGGCTCGGAGCGGCCCGGCACGCGCGACTTCTGGACCGACCCCATCGAGGTGGTGCAGGCGCTCGCGTCGGATTCCGCGCGGCTGGCGCAGGGCACGCCGTATCACCTCGACGTGCTCCAGCGCGGGCGCAAGCCCGTCGAGGCGCTCGACAGGCGGCCCCTGACCGCATGGGCGGACTCATGGATGGTCTCGAAGACCGCCGCCCACCCGTCGTGCGCCTACCGCTGGCTCGAATGGACCGCCTCGGCCAAGGTGCAGGGACAGGCGTCGGCGTGGACGGGACTCGCGCCCGCCGATCCCGGAGCGTGCACGGGCGACGCGAGGCGGGTGTGCGCCGACTATCACGTGGGAACGGCGCAGGCCTTCAAGAACCTCTATTTCGCCGTACGGCCGGCCGCCTACGCGCAGTGGGCGCAGCGCTGGACGCAGGCGGTGCCCTGATCCCTCACAACCGATCGTGCGCGAGGGCGGGGACGGGCGCTCTGCCGCGTTCGCGCCACCGGCGTAGCAGGGCGTCCAGCGCCCACGGGCCGGGGCCGAGCACCACGATGAGCAAGAACGACCAGCAGAACATCGCCGACAACTCGCCGCCGTTGGTGAGGGGGAGCAGCCCTCTCGGCTGGTGCACGGAGAAGTAGGCGAACGCCATGGAGCCGGAGGCGAACAGCGCGGCGGCGCGGCTGAACAACCCGATCAGCACGAGCGCACCGCACAGGCCCTGGATGAGGGCGGCCCACCAGCCGGGCCACGAGCCGAACTCGACCGCGTGGCCCGATCCGCGGTTGCCGCCGAAGAGGTTGAACATCGAGGCCAGCCCGTGACAGGTGAACATCAAGCCCGTCACGATGCGGAACAACGAGAGCACCGGTCCGTCGAGTCTGTCGAGCCTCATGAGATCGCCCCTCACGACATGGCGGCGCGGGAGCGGCGGGGGAGCGGAACCTTACCCTCGGGCGCGGGCAGCAGTGCCTCGGCGCAGTCGTCGCAGGCGTGCACGGGGGCGTTGTCGGGGAGCCGCCCCACCTTGACGCGGGGGCGGGGCCACTTCTTGTGACAGACGACGCAGGCGTCGCCGTCGCGCTGGACGGGGGTCAGGCCGGCAGGGTCGAACGTCAGCATGAGGCGCTCGGCACCGTTCGGGTTCCAGGCCATCCACGTCCCCCCTCGATCGCGTATCGAAACCGTTATAACGCGGTTACGGCTTGTGATCGGCGCATGTCAGGCCAAGGGGCGGTTAAATCGCGGCATGGCGCAGGCTTTACCCCAACGAAGCAGGGTCTACGACAACAAAAGGGACACCCGGCAACAAGCGGGGTGTCCCTTTTATCGTGATCGCGTGGTCTGCTCCGCGGGGGTCAGACGCCCGCCTCGGCGGCGACGGCCCGCTCCAGGATGGAAAGGCCCTCCTCCAGCAGGTGGTCGGGAATCACCAGTGGCGGGAGGAATCGCAGCACGTTGCCGTACGTGCCGGCGGTGAGCACCAGGAGTCCCTCCGCGTGGCACCGCGCCGCGATCGGCCCGGCCGGCAGCGGGTCCTTGGTGCCGGGCGTCACGAGTTCGATCGCCGTCATGGCCCCGCGTCCGCGCACGTCGCCGACGATGCCGAAACGCTCCTGCAGTGCGCGCAGCCGCGGCAGCATGATCTCGCCGATGTGGGCGGCGCGCTCGACCAGTTTGTCCTGCTCGATCGTCTCCAGCACGCCGAGAGCCGCCTCGCAGGCGAGCGGGTTGCCGCCGTAGGTGCCCCCGAGCCCGCCGACGTGCACCGCGTCGAGCAGTTCGGCCCGGCCCGTGACCGCGGCGAGCGGAAGGCCGCCCGCGATGCCCTTGGCCGTGCAGATGATGTCGGGCACGATGCCCTCGTCCTCGCAGGCGAACAGATCACCGGTGCGCGCGAAGCCGGTCTGCACCTCGTCGGCGACGAACACGATGCCGTTGGCCTTGCAGAACTCGGCGATCTTCGGCAGGAAACCGCGTGCGGGCACGACGAACCCGCCCTCGCCCGCGATCGGCTCGATGATCACGGCCGCGACGTTCTCGGCGCCGATCTGTTTGTTGATCATGTCGATGGCCTGGGCGGCGGCCTCGTCCGCACAGTTGTCCGGCCCGGTCGGCCACCGGAACGGGTAGGCCAGCGGCACCCGGTACACCTCAGGTGCGAACGGGCCGAACCGGTGCTTGTACGGCATGCTCTTGGCCGTCAGCGTCATGGTGAGAAGCGTGCGGCCGTGGTAGCCGTGGTCGAACACGACGACCGCCGGGCGCCCGGTGGCGTGCCGGGCGACCTTGATGGCGTTCTCGACCGCCTCGGCGCCACTGTTCACCAGGAAGGTGCGCTTTTCGTGGTCGCCGGGCGTGAGGGCGTTGAGCTTCTCGCACACCGCCACATACGACTCGTACGGCGTGACCATGAAGCAGGTGTGCGTGAAGTCGGCGGCCTGCCGCTGGACACGCTCCACCACGCGCGGGGCGGAGTTGCCGACGCTGGTCACGGCGATGCCCGAGCCGAAGTCGATGAGCGAGTTGCCGTCCACGTCGACGAGGACCCCGCCGCCGGCCTGGGTCACGAAGACAGGGAGGGTTGTGCTGACCCCCGGAGGCACGGCCGACTGCCTGCGTGCGAACAGCTCGCGTGATCGCGGGCCGGGGATCTCGGTGACGAGGCGGCGTTCCTGGGGGAGCTCCGGGCCGCCATGAGCGGGAGCGATGGTCGTGCCTTCGACGGTCATGCTTTCGACGGTACGGCCACCGCCTTCACCTGCCGATATGTCTTCATGGCAGAATAAGTGCCGGCTTTTGGCCAACTCGGACAAATTTGGGCTTTGGGGGGCTCATGGCGCCGACACTGCGCCGTGTCGCGGCCATCGGGTCGCTGCACCTGGACGTGCTGGCCGGGCACGCGGAGATGGACAGGCCGGTGCGCTGGGTGGCGGTCAGCGAACTCGAAGATCCCACTCCCTTCCTCGAGGGAGGGGAGCTGGTGCTGACGACCGGCATGCGGCTCACGCCGGGGGACGCCGTGCCGTACGTGTCCCGGCTTGTGGAGCGAGGCGTGGCCGGGCTCGGCTTCGGCGTGGGGCTCGGCCACGACACCGTGCCGTCCGCGTACGTGGAGGCCGCGGCCGCGGCCGGGCTGCCGCTGGTCGAGGTGCCAAGGGACACGGCCTTCATCGCGATCTCCAAGGCGGTCAGCGAGCTCATCGCGGCCGAGCAGTACGAGGAGATCAGCCGGGCGTTCGCCGCGCAGGGCCGGCTCACCAGGGCCGCGCTTCAGCCCGCCGGCACAGGGGCCGTCGTCGACCGGGTTGCCAGGGAGATCACCGGCTGGGCGCTCCTGCTCGACGAGGCGGGAGCCGTACGGCACGCGTCGGCGGCGCCCGGATGCGAGGGCTGGGCGGGTGAGGACGGGGCGGGTGAGGACTCGGTGGGCGAGGACTGGGCGGCGGCCAAGGCGGCCTCGTTACGGCCGGAGCTGGCCCGGCTGAGGACGACGACGGCGCCGGCCAGCCTGGCGCTGGCCACTCCCGGCGAGCACGTGATCGTGCAGCCGCTCGGCCGCCGGGGGTTCTTCGTGGTCGGGGCGGCCAGGACCTTCACCCCCATCGAGCACACGGTCGTCAACGCGGCCTGCTCTCTGCTCACCCTCTCCCTGGAGCAGGGCCGCGGCCGGCGCGCGGCGGCGGGACGGGTGCGTTCGGCGGTTCTCGGGTTGCTGCTGTCCGGGGAGACCGAGGCGGCCACGCAGGTGCTGGAGGCGTTGGGCGAGTCACTGCCCGAGTCACTGCCCGGGGAGCCGGTCGTCGTGCTCGTCTGCGAGACGGGCGACGCCGATGCGCTGGCGGAATCCCTGTCGGAGCCCCCGCCCGCTCCATCGGCGCCGCAGAACGCGGAACAGGCGGCACAGGAGGCGGCCGGGCAGGACCAGGGCGCGATGCCGCCGTGTTTCGTCGCCCCCCGGGGCCGGCTCGTCGTGGTGGTCGGCCCGGCAGGCGAGGCGGACCTGCTCGCGGCCCGCGCGAGCCGGCACGGCCGTGTCGGCGTGGGCGTTCCCGGCGTGGGCCTGCCGTTGGGCCTCGACCAGGCCGAGCGGGCGCTGGCGTCGGCCGCCCCGGTGGCCCGTTTCGCCGAACTGGCCGGTGAGGGCCTGATCGGGCTGCTCGATCCGGACGCCGCCGCGGCCTTCGCGGCCGCGCTGCTCGCCCCCCTGCGCGAGTACGGGTCGCGCGCCGACCTGGTCGAGTCGCTGCGCGCCTACCTGGCCAGCAACGGCCACTGGGACGCCGCGGCGCAGCGGCTCGGCATCCACCGGCACACCTTGCGCTACCGCATGAAACGGGTGAGCGAGCTGCTCGGCCGCGACCTGGAGGACCCCGCCGCCCGGGCCGAACTGTGGATCGCGTTGTGCCTGTGACGGTGCTCGTGACCCGGGGTGTCTGTGACCAGGGCGTTCAGCCGCGTTGGGTGCGGAAGGAGGAGATCGTCGCGGTGGTGACGGTCTCGTAGGTCTTGGCGTCCGGCAGGTGCCCGGCACGTTCCAGACTGAGCGCGCCCTGAGCCGCCGCCCAAAACGCGTCGGCGACCCTGCGCGGCTGGGTCGGCACGAGATGGCCTGCCGATATGCAGTCGGCGATCACCCGGTCGAAGATGTTCAGCGCGGCCCTGGCGAGGGTGCGCGCCCGCTCGCTCGGCACGAATCCGGGGATCGCCCGCTCGAACATCAGGCTGTAGTAGCCCGGCTCCGACAGGGCGGCCTCCCGGTAGGCGGGGCCGAGTGCGGTGAGGTATTCGAAGGGGTCGCTGCGCTGCGGGACGGCTTCGAGGCGGCGGCGGAAACGTTCGAAGCCCTCCAGGTAGAGCGCCTCGGCGAGGCCCTCCTTGCTGCCGAACATCGTGTAGATGACCTGGGTCGCGCAGCTCGCCTCGGCGGCGATGCGCCGCACGGTGAGACTTTCCGGGCCGTCGGAGGTGAGCAACTCGCTGGCGACGTCGAGGAGCTTGGTCCTCAGCTCGTCGTAGCTGCTCCGCTGGCCGCGCGCGTAGGCACCCTGCAATCCGAGCGGCGCCGGCGTACCCATCAGCGACGAGCCCTTCTGAATTCGGGGTCCCCGCGACGGACCCGGATGATGACTTAACCATGCGGCTCGGCTTTCAAACCGCTGTGAAACGGAAAACATCCCGAAATCGCGCTGCATTTGTGACGTACCAAACTTGTCCACATCGGTACGCCGCCGACGGCTGATTGGGCTGAAAGGAGTAGAGCCTAGCGTGACCAGGTGACATACCGTCAGAACATGGACGTGAGCCGTGGTATCGATGTTCTCCCCTTCTGGCTCGCCGGTCGTCCGGCGACGGGTGACTCCGAGCTGACCGTGACCAACTCCCACGACGGGCGGGTCGTAGGTGTGGCCTCCGTTCCCACGGAGGATCAGGTCGAGCAGGCCGTCGCGGCGGCGCACGCCGTCCGCAAGCAGGCCGCCGCGCTGCCCGTGCATGTGCGGGCCGAGGCGCTGGCCCACGTCTCGCGCCGCCTGGCCGAGCGCTCGGAGGAGATCGCCCGGCTCATCACCGCGGAGAACGGCAAGCCGATCTTCTGGGCCAGGGGAGAGGTCGGGCGTGCCGTCTCCACGTTCCGTTTCGCCGCCGAGGAGGCCCGCCGTTTCAGCGGCGGTGTGCAGCGCCTCGACACCGAGCCCGCCGCGCAGGGCCGCCTCGCCTATGTCACGCGTGTGCCGTACGGGCCGGTGCTGGCGATCACCCCGTTCAACTTCCCGCTGAACCTGGTGGCCCACAAGGTCGCCCCGTCGATCGCCGTCGGCGCCCCGATCATCGTGAAGCCGGCTCCCGCGACCCCGCTCTCGTCGCTGCTGCTCGGTGAGATCCTCGCCGAGACCGACCTGCCCGAGGGCATGTTCTCCGTGTTGCCCGTCCCCAACGACCGGGCGGGCGCGCTCGTCGAGGACCCCCGCCTTCCGGTGATCTCGTTCACCGGCTCCGGGCCCGTCGGGTTCGCGATCGCCGACCGGGTGCCGCGCAAGCACGTGACGCTGGAACTCGGGGGCAACGCCGCGGCGGTGGTGCTCGCCGACGCCGACCTCGACTGGGCCGCGAGCAGGATCGCGCTGTTCTCCAACTACCAGGCCGGCCAGAGCTGCATCGCCGTACAGCGGGTGATCGTGGAGGACGCCATCGCCGACGCGTTCACCGACAAGTTGCTCGAGGCCGTCGGCTCGCTCGTCACCGGCGACCCCGACGACGACAAGACGCAGGTCGGGCCGCTGGTCAGCGAGGACGCCGCGATCCGCGTGGAGAGCTGGGTGGGGGAGGCGGTCGCCGCGGGCGCCCGGATCCTGGCCGGAGGCACGCGGGACGGCGCCACGTTCGCCCCCACGGTCCTGGCGGGCGTGCCGGCCGACGCCAAGGTCGTCTGCGAGGAGGTCTTCGGGCCCGTCATGGTCATCCAGCGGGCCGCCTCGGTCGACGAGGCGTTCGCGGCGGTCAACGACTCCAAGTACGGCCTGCAGGCCGGCGTCTTCACCCGCAGTCTCGAGGCGGCGTTCAAGGCCAACCGGGAACTGGAGGTCGGCGGTGTGATCGTCGGCGACGTGCCCTCCTACCGTGCCGACCAGATGCCGTACGGCGGAGTCAAGGAGTCCGGCGTGGGCCGGGAGGGCCTTCACTCGGCGATGGAGGACCTGACCTACGAGAAGGTCATGGTGCTCACCGGCCTGTCGCTCTGAGTGGCGGCGTCCAACGGCGAGTGAACATTAGGCGAATAACCGGACAAACCGGACTAATCGCCTTTGATTTGCACAGTTTCGTGACATGGACGCCAACACCCTGCTTCTGGGTGTCGTCGTGTTGACGGCGCTCGCCTTCGACTTCACCAACGGCTTCCACGACACCGCCAACGCGATGGCCACGTCCATCACGACAGGGGCGCTGCGTCCACGGATCGCGGTGGCCCTGTCGGCGGTGCTCAACTTCGCCGGGGCCTTCCTGTCCCTGAAGGTCGCGGCGACGATCGCGAGCGGCATCGTCGAGACCGGCGCGGTCACCTTGACGGTGGTCTTCTCCGGCCTCGTCGGCGGCCTGGCCTGGAATCTCCTGACCTGGTACTTCGGCCTGCCATCGAGTTCGTCCCACGCGCTGATCGGCGGGGTGGTCGGCGCCACGCTCATAGCGGCGGGCACTTCGGCCGTCAAGGCGGACGGCCTGGTGACGAAGGTGATCCTCCCGGCCGTCCTGTCCCCGGTTTTCGCCATCATGGTCGCGACGGTGGGGACCTTCCTGGTCTACCGGATCACGGCCCGCGTGCCGGAGGGCACACGATTCCGCGGATTCCGGATCGGGCAGATCGGCTCCGCCTCACTCGTGTCGCTGGCGCACGGCACCAACGACGCCCAGAAGACGATGGGCGTCATCACGCTCGCGCTGATCGCCGCCGACGTCCTGCGCCCCGGCTCGGGCCCGCCGTTCTGGGTGATCGCCGCCTGCGCCCTGTCCATCTCGCTCGGCACCTATCTCGGCGGTTGGCGGATCATCAGGACACTGGGCAAGGGGCTGACCGAGATCCAGAGCCCTCAGGGGTTCTCCGCCGAGGGCTCGTCCGCCGCGGTGATCCTCGCGGCGTCCCATTTCGGCTTCCCGCTGTCCACGACCCACGTGTGCAGCGGCTCGATCATGGGCTCCGGGGTGGGGAAACGCCTGGCGGAGGTCAGATGGGGGATCGCGGGCCGCATGGCGGCCGCCTGGGTGATCACGATCCCGGCCGCGGCCCTCGTCGGCGCGGGCGCGTGGAAGGGCACCGACGTCATCGGCGGCATGGGCGGGGTCACGGCGGTCTTCGCCCTCGCCGTGGCCTTCGCCGGGGCGCTCTTCATGGCCGCCCGGCGGGTTCCCGTCACGCATGACAATGTGAACGAGACGTGGACGGGGACGCTGGCACCTGAGAGGGAGCGGGCGGCATGAACCTGGTCGAAGAGGTCGACGCCCTGTGGAAGGTGCTGCTCGCCGGCATGCTCGGCGGGGTCGGCCTGGTCACGTTGTACGCCTTCGGGTTGCTCATGGTCTCCGGCCGGGTGACCGAGAACGGGGGGACCTTCGCCCGTGTGATGGGACGGGCGGTCGGGGGGGCCTGCTTCACCGTCGTCCTGGTTGGGGCCGGCGTGGGTTTGTACGTGATACTGGCGAAATAACGGTGCCTTCCCGCCATCTCCTGTTCGGGATTGCCGGGTAGCGTCGGACTACCTCCGGTGTCACGAAATTTCAGGAGATGGTGCCCATGACCGAGCTGCCGGATCAGTTGGGCGACTGGGAACTGCTGCGCCGTACACCGGGGTTGACCGTGGTGGACGACGATGACGACGACCCCGTCCTCCTCCTGGCAGACGGGCGGCCGGTCGACACGTGGCGCGAGCACTACCCGTACGGCGAGCGCGTGACCCGGCACGATTACGACCGGGACAAGCGGCTGCTCCAGATCGAGCTGCTCAAGCTGCAGTACTGGCTGAAGGACACCGGCGGCCGGCTCGTGATCCTTTTCGAGGGCAGGGACGCGGCGGGCAAGGGCGGCACGATCAAGAGGTTCATGGAGCACCTCAACCCCCGGGGTGCGACGGTCGTGGCCCTGGAGAAGCCCTCCGAGCGCGAGCGCACCCAATGGTACTTCCAGCGGTACAGCCACCACCTGCCCGCGGCGGGGGAGATCGTGCTCTTCGACCGGTCCTGGTACAACCGGGCCGGGGTCGAGCGGGTCATGGGCTTCTGCACGCACGAGGAATACGTCGAGTTCATGCGGCAGGCCCCCCAGTTCGAGCGGATGCTGGTGCGCGACGGCGTGCACCTGGTCAAGCTCTGGTTCTCGGTCTCCAGAGCCGAGCAGCGGACCAGGTTCGTCATCCGCCAGGTCGACCCGGTCAGGCAGTGGAAGCTCTCCCCGATGGACATCGCCTCCCTGGACCTCTGGGACGACTACACGCGGGCCAAGGAGGACATGTTCCTCCACACCGACACGGCGGACGCCCCCTGGACGATCATCAAGAGCAACGACAAGAAGCGCGGCCGGCTTGAGGCCATGCGGTACGTCCTGTCGCTGTTCGACTACGACGACAAGGACGTCGCGATCGTCGGCGTGCCCGACCCGGCCATCGTGCGCTCCGCCGCCGACATCGTCGACGAGGACAAGGCGGAGCCGCTCAGCCCCCTGGCCTAGATTCAGGCCTGTTCGGCCTGGTGGAAGAGGTCCTTGGCGGCGTCGCTGAAATAGGGGCCGTACATCGTGCCCCGGTCGTTGCTGTACTTGAAGCTGCTCACCGAGGTGAGCGTGCCCTGGCCGGTCGAGGGGTCGAAGCCGGTCAGCCACGGGCCGCCGCTCGCTCCGGCGGTCAGGTCGCAGCGCAGCCCCTCGTCGCGGGTCTGGCCCTGCGGGTCGGCGTGCACGGTCCCCGCGCAGTAGAGCAGGTCCTCACCGTCGTACGGCGGGTCGGCGGGGAATCCGAACCCGTAGGTGCGCAGCCCCTTCCTGGGGTAGAAGCCGATCTCCTGGCCGCCCACCAGGTCGGTCAGGTGGCGCCCGCCCTGGGAGGTCACCGCCACCATGCCCACGTCGAAGTTGTCGTCGCCACCCCGCGACCACGGCCCCGCGACGAACATCCTGCGGGCCGAGTAGCTGCCGTACGGCTCCTGCCCGTCGCGGTAGCCGGGGACGAAGGTCCAGTTCTCGGCCCAGGGGCCCGCGCCGTCCTTGACGCAGTGGCCCGCGGTCACCACGACATCCCTGTTGGCGCTGCGCACGGAGCTGGCCGAGCAGACGAAGTCGACGCCCCTCATCGTGAGGAACACCCGGCCGGTCGTCCGCGTCACGGACCCGCCCGCGGCCCAGCGGGAGCCGCTCGTGGTGGACGCCGGAACCCGCGCCGCCCGCCTCTCGGGCGCGGCCTGCCGTACGGACGCGGTCTGGGGCAGCCGGGCTAGGCCGCCGACGGTGCGACGGGCCGTGTCGTGCACGGCGGTCCGGCGGACGACGCCCGTGGGAGTGGGCAGGCCCGTGGCTCTGGGGAGCCCCGCCGTACGGGGAAGCGCAAGCCCGGAGCGGGGGGCGAGAAGGCGGGACAGCAGGCCCTTGCGGCCGTCGAGCGCGTCTCCCGGCACGAGCCCTCTGCGGCCGGGAAGCGCCCGGCGCGCGGCGGGCGGGAGATCACGTGGGCCAGGAAGCAGCTGCGCGGGAGTGGGAAGCAGCCGCTCGGGGGCGGGGAGCAGTTGCGACGGCAGCACACGGGTCGGGCCGAGCATCCGTTCAGGGCCGCCTCCCGCCCCCTTCTCGCCGGCGTTCGTCCCGGTCGCGTTGCGGACCTCGCCGATCGTGGAGAGCAGCTCGATAGGCACCGCCCGGGCCATGCGCTCCGGCGTCCAGTAGCCCGCCAGGGCGGGCGTCACCGCGTGCTCCACGATGTCCGCCACGGGGTCCGCCACGGGACCGGCATGGCCGTCCGCCGGGCCGGCCGGGGTGGAGGGCGCCACGAGCCCGGTGGCGGCGAGAGCGGCGACGGCAAGCAGGGGGAGGCTCGGAGTCATGGGACCAGAGTTTGGACCACCAACCGTGGTCTTGTGGCTACTTTCGGTAAATCTGGCATGCCCGTTTCCCGCTGTGCTGCCGCCCCCGCGCTCCTCGGGGACAATGGTGAGGTGACTTCCGAATCCCGGTCGATTGTGGTCCTCGGCTCGACGGGCTCCATCGGCACTCAGGCGCTCGACGTCGTCGCCCGCGCAGCGGACCGGTTCCGGGTGGCCGGGCTCGCGTCCGGAGGCGGCAGGGTGGACCTGCTGGCCCGCCAGGCGGCCGAGTTCGGCGTCGAGGCGGTCGCCGTGGCCGACCCGGCGGCTGTGCCGGCGCTGAGCGAGGCGCTCGCCGCACGCGGAGCGCGGCCCAAGATCCTGGCCGGTCCCGAAGGGGTGGCCGAGCTCGCCGCGTGGCCCTGCGACGTGGTGCTGAACGGGATCACCGGCGCGCTGGGCCTGACCTCGACCCTGGCCGCGCTCGAGGCGGGCCGGGTGCTCGCCCTCGCCAACAAGGAGTCCCTCATCATCGGGGGGCCGCTGGTCAAGCGCCTGGCCGCTCCCGGGCGGCTCCTCCCCGTCGACTCCGAGCACTCCGCCCTGGCCCAGTCCCTGTGGGCGGCGGGTCCCTCCGGCCCGGACGCGAGAGCCGTACGGCGCCTGATCGTGACGGCGAGCGGCGGCCCGTTCCGCGGGCGGTCGCGGGCGGAGCTGGCCGACGTGACGCCGGAGATGGCGCTGAACCATCCGACGTGGAGCATGGGCCCGGTGATCACGGTCAACTCGGCCACCCTGGTCAACAAGGGGCTGGAGGTCATCGAGGCGCACCTGCTGTTCGACATCGGCTTCGACAGGATCGAGGTCGTGGTGCACCCGCAGTCGGTGATCCACTCGATGGTGGAGTTCACCGACGGGTCGACGATCGCCCAGGCGAGCCCGCCGGACATGCGGCTGCCGATCTCCCTCGCGCTGGGCTACCCCGAACGGGTGCCTGACGCGGCTTCGGCGGTCGACTGGACGGCTTCGCACACCTGGACCTTCGACCCGCTCGACGACGAGGCGTTCCCCTCTGTGGCGCTCGCCCGGCACGTCGGTGCCCTGGGCGGCACGGCTCCCGCCGTCTACAACGCGGCCAACGAGGTGTGCGTGGAGGCGTTCCTCAAGGGCGGCCTGCCGTTCCTCGCCATCGTGGACACCGTGGAGGCGGTCGTGGGAGAACACGAGGCGGGCCCGGCGTCGTCGGTCGAGGAGGTCCTCGCGGCCGACTCCTGGGCGCGGGCGCGGGCCGCCGAGCTGACGCGATGAGGTCCGTGGCGTCCCGGTCGTGGCCGTCGGCGGGCCGGGCGAAAGTAATTGTGCATTCCGGACATTAATCACATGTCGCCCGGGTTCGCAGAAACCGGGGATTCCAGGGCGGTCCACGCGTGGGCATTTCTGCAGGTCAGATGACATACGTCGGGTGAACGGCGATCAAACCTTCATCCTGTGACACCCGGCTGCCGGTCGGGGTGTTCGCCGGACTGCCTAAACTGAGGGGGTCGCCCGGTATCCAGCGCAAGAGGGACTGAAATGTCTGTTGATCTCGGCATTCCTTCGGTCAGATCCCAGCCGATCGCCACGAGGAGGGTGTCCCGGCAGATCATGGTCGGTTCGGTTCCGGTCGGTGGTGACGCGCCGGTCTCGGTGCAGTCGATGACCACCACGCTGACCGCCGACGTCAACGCGACGCTCCAGCAGATCGCCGAGCTCACCGCCTCCGGCTGCCAGATCGTGCGGGTCGCCGTGCCGTCGCAGGACGACGCCGACGCGCTCCCGATGATCGCCAAGAAGTCGCAGATCCCGGTCATCGCGGACATCCACTTCCAGCCGAAGTACGTCTTCGCGGCGATCGACGCGGGATGCGCGGCCGTCCGGGTCAACCCCGGCAACATCAAGAAGTTCGACGATAAGGTCGGCGAGATCGCCCGCGCCGCGCAGGACGCCGGCGTCCCGATCCGGATCGGCGTCAACGCGGGTTCGCTCGACCCGCGCCTGCTCCAGAAGTACGGCAAGGCCACCCCCGAGGCCCTGGTCGAGTCGGCGTTGTGGGAGTGCTCCCTGTTCGAGGAGCACGGCTTCCGCGACATCAAGATCTCGGTCAAGCACAACGACCCCGTCGTGATGGTCCAGGCCTACCGGCTGCTGGCCCAGCGGTGCGACTACCCGCTGCACCTCGGCGTCACCGAGGCCGGCCCCGCGTTCCAGGGCACCATCAAGTCGTCCGTCGCGTTCGGCGCCCTCCTGGCGGAGGGCATCGGCGACACCATCCGCGTCTCGCTGTCCGCGCCTCCCGTCGAGGAGGTCAAGGTCGGCATCCAGATCCTGGAGTCGCTCAACCTGCGCCAGCGCGGCCTGGAAATCGTCTCCTGCCCGTCGTGCGGGCGCGCCCAGGTCGACGTCTACACCCTCGCCGAGCAGGTGCAGGCCGGTCTGCAGGGCCTCAAGGTGCCGCTGCGGGTCGCCGTCATGGGCTGCGTCGTGAACGGGCCCGGCGAGGCCCGTGAGGCCGACCTCGGCGTCGCCTCGGGCAACGGCAAGGGCCAGATCTTCGTGAAGGGCGAGGTCGTCAAGAGCGTGCCCGAGTCGCAGATCGTCGAGACCCTCATCGAGGAGGCGCTGCGTCTCGCCGAGGAGATGGGCGTCGAGGTGGACCTCGACGACGATGACGCGGCCGGCCCCGAAGTCGTCGTGCGCTGAATCTCTGTTTACACAGCGCAATTGATTGGCTACATCCTGTCAGTCGTTCGCGTGTGCCCCGCGTAGGCCTGCGATCACGTCCGGGAAGCTGGCCTCTGCCGTGTGAGCAGAGGGGGCGTGCCGGTGAAGCGGGTCGTCGGGGTCGTCATGAGCGTCACGATGCTGGGTGCCGTGCTCGGCGTCGGGCCGGATGGGGCGAGGGCCGCTCCCAAGAGGGCGATCGCCTGGGGCCCGTGCGGGCAGGGCGGCACGTCGGCCCTCGGCGCGGCCCTGGGGCCGAACCCGGCGCCGCGCAGGAACCCTTCGCCGTTCGTCGTGGAATGCGCGACCGTGCGGGTGCCGCTCGACCACATGGAGCCGCTCGGCCAGCAGATCTCGCTGGCGCTCAACCGGGTGCGCAGCTCGGCCGCCCCCGCCGCCGGCCATCTGGGGGCGCTGCTGGTCAACCCCGGCGGGCCCGGCGCCTCCGGCCTCGACATGGCGCGCTACGTGGCGGCCACGCTGCCGAGGGACGTCGCCGCGCGGTACGACGTGATCGGATTCGACCCGCGCGGCGTGGGGGCCAGCGAGCCCGCGCTGAGGTGCGTGGACCCGGCGCGCTACTACGCCGCGCCGCGTCCGGACAACATTCCGCACGTCAAGGCGGCCGAGGACGTGCTGGTCGCCCGCGCCCGCGAGTACGCGCGCGCCTGCGGCAACCGGTGGGCGTGGTTCCTG
Organism: Planotetraspora thailandica; assembly: GCF_016863335.1. GTDB lineage: Bacteria > Actinomycetota > Actinomycetes > Streptosporangiales > Streptosporangiaceae > Planotetraspora > Planotetraspora thailandica. The sequence goes on along the minus strand of NZ_BOOR01000024.1, from coordinate 151,910 downwards.
CCCTACCTCACCACCGAGAACACCGCCAGGGACATGGACGTCGTCCGCGCCGCCCTGGGCGAGGACAAGATCAGTTATCTGGGCTACTCGTACGGCTCCTACCTGGGGGCGGTCTACGCCACGCTCTTCCCCCAGCGGGTGCGGCGGCTGGTGCTGGACAGCGTGGTCGATCCCAGCGGCGTCTGGTACAAGGCCAACCTCGCCCAGGACTACAGCTTCGACCGGCGGCACAAGGAGTTCCTGGCCTGGGTGGCCCGAAATCAGGAGACCTACCGGCTGGGCGGCTCTCTGGCCGCGGTGACCTTCGCCTGGAGCGCCCTGCGGGGGCGGCTCAAGGCACAGCCGGCCGGCGGGGTCGTCGGCCCGAGCGAGCTCGACGACATCTTCGCGGCGGGCGCGTATTCGAGCAGCCTGTGGCCGAAGATCGCCCAGGCGTTCTCCGACTACGTGCTCAAGGCCGACACCACCGGCCTGGTCGCCCTCTACCGCAGCGAGTCGGAGGTCGACGAGAAGGAGGAGAACTCCTACGCCGTCTACCTCGGCATCCAGTGCCGTGACGCCGTATGGCCGCGAACCTGGGACCGCTGGCACACCGACACCGAGAAGATCAACGGCACGGCGTCCTTCATGGCGTGGCCCAACGCCGTCTACAACGCTCCCTGCGCCTTCTGGCCGGAACGCGGAGGCAAGCCGGTGCGGGTGGGCACCGGAGAGGTCCCGCCCGTCCTGCTGCTCCAGTCCGAGGACGACGCCGCCACCCCGCAGGAGGGCGCGGTCCACATGCGCCGGCTGTTCCCCACCGCGCGGCTGGTCAGCCAGGGCGGAGGAGAACACGGCGTCTCCCTAGCGGGGAGCGCGTGCGCCGACCGCTACCTCGCCGCATACCTGCGCGACCCCGCCTCGCTCCCCGAGCGCAAGGCAGCGGCGCCCGACGCGGCCTGCCCGGCGCCTCCCGATCCCAAGCCCCTCACCCGCATGGCCGCGCATGCGCGGGGACCGGCGGTGGTCCGATAGGCGGCGTCCGTCCGTGTCTGATCGGTAACAACAAAAGGTCTGCTCCTCGCGTAGGCTGGGCGCGTGATGCTGCGTACATCGGCGTCGCGCGTGCTCGACGACAGTGATCGCGAGGAGGTGCTGGCGCTCCTCGACGCCGACCCCGTCGCGAACGTCTTCGTCGCCTCCCGGGTCAGGACTGTCGGTTTGAACCCGTCGCGCCTGGGTGGCCAGATGTGGGGCTTCGGGCCGCGTGGCGGGCTTGTCTCCCTCTGCTATGCGGGGGCCAACCTGGTCCCGGTCAACGCCGGCCGCGAGGCCGTACAGGCGTTCGCCGAACGCGCCCGCAAGCAGGGCAGACGGTGCTCGTCGATCGTCGGGCCCGCCACGGCCGTCGAGCAGTTCTGGGAGCGCATCGAGCCGCACTGGGGCAGCGCCCGCGCGATCAGGTGGGCGCAGCCCGTCATGGCGACCGGTTCCGCGCCCATCGCCGAGCCCGACCCCCTTGTACGGAGGGTCACCCCCGAGCAGTTCGGCATCCTCCTGCCCGCATGCGTGGCGATGTTCACCGAGGAGGTCGGCGTCTCACCCGACAACGGCGACGGCGGCGCGCTGTACCGGTCGAGGGTGGCCGAGCTCATCCGCATCGGCAGGTCCTACGCCCGGATCGAGGACGGGCAGGTCGTCTTCAAGGCGGAGATCGGGGCGGTCACCCCCCAGGCCTGCCAGATCCAGGGCGTGTGGGTGCACCCCGACTACCGCGGGCGCGGACACGCCGTCGCCGGCATGGCCACCGTGGTCGAGCAGGCGCTGAAGTACTTCGCCCCGCTGGTCACGTTGTACGTCAACGACTACAACACGCCGGCCAGGGCGGCCTACCGCCGCGTCGGGTTCCGCGAGGTCGACACGTTCATGTCCGTGCTGTTCTGACCAGGCGTTCCATGAGGTGGTCCAGCTCGGCCGCCGGATCGGCGGTCAGACCGGCATGCACCGGGCCCGTCTGCACCACCGTGCTGCGCGGCGCCGTGAGCCAGCGGAAGCGGCTGCCGAGCGACTCCTTGCGCATCGGGCCCGCGTCGTCGCCGCAGGCGACCTCGTAGGCCATGAGCGCGTGCCGTACCCCGGCGAGGTCGACGGTGGCGCACAGGGACAGCAGCCGGGTCTCGTCGAGCTCGACGCGCGCGCACAGGTAGCCGCGGGGCTGGCAGTAGACGATGACGCCGGCGTTGACCAGTTCTCCCCGCTCGACGCTGGGCACCACGCGGATCACCGCGTATTCGTAGACGTCCCTGGTCATGCGCCCTCACCTCGCGTGGCGCGCCAGAAGCCCCCGATGGTGGTGCGCTCGCGGCGGGGCGCGGGCGGAGTCGCCGTCAGATCAGGCAGCCAGGCCCGCGGGCCCCGTGCGCGGGCGAGCAGATGATCGGCGTAGGCCTGCCGTACGGCGGAGGCGTCGGCGAAACCGGGCTCGCCGTCGAGCCATTCGTCCGGTACGAGGGAGATGACCGTGTCGAGCAGCTCGGGAGTGATCAACGCGCTCAGCTCGGCGTCGGCCTCGGCGAGTTCGGTGGCGAACGGCGCGAGCACGTGGTCGCCCGCGTCGAATCGGCGCTGGGGGTCGGCGGTCGGCCAGTTGTGGTGGAACCACAGGGCCGCCCCGTGGTCGATCAGCCACACCCCGCCGTGCCAGACGAGGAGGTTGGGGTTGCGCCAGCTGCGGTCCACGTTGTGGATGAGCGCGTCGAACCACAGGAGGCGCGAGGAGAAGGCGGCGTCGGGTTCCCACGCGAGGGGATCGAAGCCGAGGGCGCCGGGCAGGAAGTCGATGGCGAGGTTGTGGCCCGCGCTCGCGGTGAGCAGATCCTGGATCTCTTCGTCGGGCTCGCGGGCGCCGAGCTGAGGGTCGAGATCGATGATCTTCAGCTCGGGAGTGGCGAAGCCGAGTCGGCGGGCGAGCTCGGCGCAGATGATCTCTGCGACGAGGACGCGGCGGCCCTGGCCGGCTCCCCGGAATTTCACGACATATGTGCCGAGGTCATCGGCTTCGACGACGCCGGGGAGTGAGCCACCCTCACGAAGTGGGGTGACGTACCTCGTCGCCGTGATCTGTTCCAACACGCTCAAAAGGTTATCCACCCACCCCACCCCGTTTTTGCGCGTGATCATGCAGAAGTTCGGGGACGCGCCGCCTGACCTGCACCTTCACGGGCCGTGATCATGCAGAAGTTCGACGGATTGCGCTGTGACCTGGGCGAACGCCCTCCGTGATCATGCAGAAGTTCGGCGGTTCGGCCTTCGACAAGGGAAAACGTCGATCGTGATCATGCGCAAATACCTGGTGAGCATGTGCCGACCTGCAGGCATGCATTTCGTGATCATGCAGCGGTGCACTGATGTACGTGGGTCCGATGCCGGGTGCTGCATGATCACGGAAGGGAACTCGGCAGGTGGGGGGCTGCTTCGGCGAAGATGTGCATGATCACGAATGGCATTTCACCAGCTCAGCTGCCATGTCCCCGAAGTTCTGCATGATCACGAAACGGGGGTGGGCAGGTCAGCGGGTGTGTCGTCGAAGTTCTGCATGATCACGGCAAAAATGAGGCGGGCGTGGCCCCTCCGCACGCCCGCCCCGTTGGCTGCCGGGCAGCTGTCCGCACGCCCGACTCTCCGGCTGCCGGTTGCCGGTTGCCTTGCAGCCGTCCGGATGGTCAGCGGGTGCTGCCGGGGATCCACCACATCTGCCCTCCGGCCACCTCGTTGTAGACGTCGAGGATGTCCAGCCCAGTGATTTTGCTGCGGGACTCGGCCGCCGCCCAGGCGAAGATGCCTCGAGCCAGCGCCCCCGTCTCCTGCTGGACGCGGAGTGCGTACACCCGGGCCCTGATCTCATGCACCTTGTGGTCGTCCGGATCGGCCTGAGCGGCGAGCTCCACGAGCTGGCAGGCAAGGCGCAGGTCTCCCTCGGCCGCCGCCGCCACGGCCCGGCCGGCGACGGACGCCGCGCCCGCTGCCATCTCCGCGACCGCCTTGGCGAAGACCGCGTCCGGCGCCGGCTTCAGGTGGGCGGGGTTGCCGTCGTGCCAGCCGCCGTGCAACCGCCAGATGTTGCGGACGATGAACTCGGGCTCGTCGTAGTAGGCCTTGAGGTAGACCCGGTCGGCCAGCTCGGCCGGCGGCTTCACGACGTGCAGGATCTCGTCCAGGCGGGCGCCTGCGTTCATCAGGTCGAGGGTCTGCTCGACCAGGCTGTCGAGGTAGTCGGCGGTGTCGACGAGGGCCTGCCGTACACGCTCGGCGCCGACGATGGGGAGCCCGTGACCGGGCAGGAGGATCTCCGCGTTCATCGTGGCCATCTTGCGCAGCGCCACCGCCCACTCGTCGGGGTAGCGCTGCACCTTCTGCGGGCCGCCCGCGCTGGGGGCGACCCAGACGAACAGGTCGCCGGTCAGCAGAACTCCCCGCTCGGGCAGGAAGGCCCAGGTCGCGTCGTCGGTCTCGCCGCGGGCGTGCCGCAACTGGAAGGTGACGTCGCCGAGGGACAGGTTCATCCGGTTCTGGTAGGTGAGGTCGGGCAGGCGGTAACTCGTCGGCCACGTCATCCGGATGAAGCCGAACTGCCGCTGGTCGATCACGGAGTTGTAGCCGGCGGTCCGGCCATACCGGGCGAACCGTTTGGCGATGCCCTCCTGCGCGACCACGATGGGCCGCGGGCCGTTCTCCTCGTCGAACGCCTCGGTGCCGGCGACGTGGTCGAGATGCCCGTGGGAGAAGATCGCGTACTTGACGGGCTGGTCGCACCAGCTCCGGATGGCTTTGAACATCGCAGGCGCGTCGACGGCGTTGCCCGTGTCGAAAAGGGCGAGTCCCTCGTCGCCCCGGATCGCATAGACGTTTCCGAACGCCGGCCACATCGCCACGCCGTAGGCCACTTCCTGGGCGCCGTGGGCCCTCAGGGCGGACAGGGGCACCTCATCCGCACTGACGGTTCCACGCCATACCTTGTCGGCGTATTCGAGGATCGGCGAAGTCATGTGATAGAGCGTGGCCGAGCCTGCTCCCCGCGCCCAGTAGGGATGTCCCTAGAGCTCCCCACGGGCCACGGCCAAGGCGAGCTCCACCCGGGATTTGATGCCGGTCTTGGCGTACACGCGGGTCAGGTAGACCTCCACCGTCTTGCGGCTGTAGTGGAGCTCCTCGGCGATCTGGGGATTGCTCATTCCACCCGCGACCAGGGCGATCACCCGGCGTTCGCTGGGGGTCAGCCGGGTCGCCGCCGCCGGCACCAGACCGGCGTCGCGGATGCGCCGCTCCGCCGCCTCCTGCCACGGCACCGCGCCCAGCCTCACGAAGATCGAGTGCGCCCGCGGCAGCTGCATCCGGTCGCCGAGCGCACCGAGGAGGAACCTGGCCTGAGCCTCCTCGAACGGCAGGCCGTCGGCGCGTGCCCGCTCCAGGGCCGCACCGACCCGTGAGCGGTCCTGGAAGGCCCGGCCCATCGACAGGTCGGCCGCGAGTTGCGCCCGCGGCGTCCCGCTGACCGATCGGTCCGCGAGTTCGGCGGCGGCATCGCGCGCCGCCGCGTCGTCGCCCGCGGCGACGTGCAGCATCACCTGTACGGCCAGAGCACGGTGAAGCACGTCGGGCACGCCGAGCTCGATGGCGCGCTCGAGCTCTCGGCGCGCCGTGGCCCGGTCGCCCCGCTGCAGCGCGAGCCTGGCGAACAACGTGTGCCGCAGCCCGGTCTGCATGGGGCAGTCGGGCGGCGGGTCGGCCAGGATGCGTTCGGCCTCGTCGGTTCTGCCCTGGTCGAGCAGGATGTCGAGCTGGATGTTGCGCAGCAGCCCGAGGTTTTCGAGCAGCCCGGCTTCGGCCATCGCGCCCGCGCCCGCGGCGATCTCTTCGAGAGCCTGGTCCCATTCGCCGCTGAGCCGCCGCAGGACCGCGGTGGTCCTCACATGTTGTCCGGCGATGTCATGCCAGCCGAGCCCGCGGTGGATCTGCTCGGCCTGGTCGAGCAGCTCGACGGTCTTGGAGCGCAGCCCGGCTACGGACATCACGTGGGCCGCGGATTCCAGCGACGCGAGCCGTGCCCCCGGGGGCAGCGCCGCCGAATATCCGAGCAGGTCGTCGACGGCCCGCTGGGACGCCGCCCAGTCGCCCTGGATCAGCGACCGGATGGCCAGGGAGCCCCCGGCGACGACGCGGTCCTCCGGCGGGCAGTCGGCCAGACCCTCCCAGGCCCGCCTGGCCTGTTCGTCGCTCTCCTGACCGAGCTCCGCCATGATCAGGGACTGCTGGGCGAGCAGGGCCGTCGGGTCGTCGGCGTGCGGGAGCTGCTGGTCGGCGATGGCCAGAGCCACCTCGTACCACCCCATGGCGTGGGCGGCGCCGACGGCGGTGTGGGCGGTGCGGGTGTGCCTTCGGCCGGGCGGGAGGACGGCCAGCGCCCGCTGCCCGGAGTTGAGGGCGAGGGCGGGGCGTGAACCCTTCCAGTACGACATGGCCTGCCTGGCCAGCAGGTCGCCCTTGTCGTCGGAGATCTCGGCCGCCCTGCCGTACCAGTGCGCAGCAGACAGCGGCGCCGTCCAGCGGGTGAGCTGGGCGGCGTGCATCATCGCGGGCAGCGCCTCGCCGGGGGAGCCGCCTTCGGCCACGTGCGCGGTCCATTCGAGGATACGCCGGGTGCCGGTCAGGCCGTCGCGCTGGAGCAGCTCGGCGATGCGGGAGTGGACTCTGCGCCGCTCGGTCACGGCGAGGTCGTCGTAGAGCGCCTCGGCGACCAGCGGGTGGGCCAGGCCGTAGCCCTCGGCCGTACGGGTGACGATGCCGTCGCGGACCAGGCCGTCGAACGCGTGCTCGGCCTCGCGCGGGCTGAGTCCGGCGAGCTCGGCGAGCGGCGCGAGGTCGATGGTCTCCCGGGTGCGCGACAACGCGGCGAGCACCCTCGCGAGCTTCCTGCCGCTCTCGTCGCGCTGGAACAGCCGGCGCAGGATGGAGCCGCGGCGGGCCTCCGGGTCGGGCGACCACACCGCGCCGCCCTGGACCAGGGTCAGCACGGCCTCCTGGGCGAACCACGGGTTGCCGCTGCTGGCGGTGTGGACCCGGCGGACGATCGTCTCGCTGGGCGTACGGCCCAGCAGGTTCGTGACGAGCGCGGCCACCTCCTGCCTCGACAGCGGCTCGAGCTTGATGGCCAGATCGACGTCGAGGGCCGGGGGGCGGCGGGCCGTACCGAGGATGGACAGCCGGGGGACACGGCGGGGCAGCCGGCGCAGCACGTTGAGCGTGTCGGCGTCGGCGAGGTGGAGGTCGTCGATGGCGATCAGCGTCCGCCCCGGAAGGGACTCGATGAGCTGGGCCGCGAGGATCGCCGGGGCAGCGGGGGAGTGACCGTGGGCCGCGTCGTCGATCGCCTGGTGAAGCGCGGCGAGCTGTTCCGGTGCCTCATCGGTGAGCGCGCCGAACGCACCGGTGAGCGAGGCGTAGGCCAGGCCGCCGTCCAGCTCCCGCGCCTGCCCCCGGAGCACGCGGAAGCCCGGCAGCCGGGTGATCACTTCTCCGAGGAGGTGGGTCTTGCCGATGCCGGGCTCGCCGTCGATCAGGATCATGCGCGGCGTCTCGGACACGGCCGCGACCACCCTGTCCAGGATGTTCGCGCGACCCACTGTGACCATCTGCGATTCCATGGGCCGGCGGTCACCCCCTTTTGCTCCGTCCCGCTGTCGTGAGTAGGACGCGGCGCAATGCTTGAACGTTCACCGGAAATGTGACCCCGGACGCAGGAGATCGCAAGCGATTCCGCGTTTTATTTGTTCATTCGGTGATCGGTCGCCTACTCGACGACGAGCTCGACCGGGATGTTGCCGCGCGTGGCATTGGAGTACGGGCAGACCTGGTGCGTCGCCTCCACGAGCTTGGTGCCCACCTCGCCCTGGAGCTCCTCGGGCAGTTCGACCCGGAGCGTCACCTCGAGCCCGTACCCGCCACCGTCCACCGCGGCGAGGCCGACCTCGGCGGTCACCGAGGCGTCCGACACGTCCAGGTTCATGCGCTTGCCGACGAGGGCCAACGCGCTGGCGAAACAGGCGGAGTATCCCGCGGCGAACAGCTGCTCGGGGTTGGTCCCCGCGCCCTCGCCACCCATCTCGGCCGGCCGGTCCAGTTGTACGTCGAGCTTGCCGTCGCTGGTGACGGCCCGGCCCTCACGCCCGGTGGCGGTGGCGATGGCGGTGTAAATCCGGCTCATGGTGCTTCTCCTCATAGATGTGGTCCGCTATCGCTACAAGAGTCGACATCGCGTCGATAATTCCCAACGCCACGTTGAGTATCGTGATCGCATGGCGAGGCGCAAGACGGCCACCAAGGGAGACATCCGCGAGCAGGCGATCCTGAACACCGCTCGTGAGCTGCTCGGATCCGTCCCCGTCGGCCAGATCACGATCGACATGCTCGCGGCGGGGGCGGGCATCTCCCGCTCCGGTTTCTACTTCTACTTCGACTCCAAGACCGCCGTGCTGGAGGCGTTGCTCGACGACGTCGCGGAGGAGATGGGCGCGGCAGCCCGCCGCTGGCTCGACGGATCGGGGGACGACCCGGACGCCTTGCGTGAGGCCCTGGCGGTGAGCGCACGGCTCTGGCGGGAACACGGGCCGCTGCTCAGGCAGGCCCTTCTCGCCGAAGACCCGGAGTTCGCCGAGTTTCGCGAACACGTCGTGCGCGGCTATCTCAACCAGGTCGCCGCCAGGATCGCCCGCGACAGAAGCGAGGGAGACGCTCTGCCCGGCCCTGCGCCCGAGAGACTGGCCCAGGCTCTGGTGCGGATGAAATTCGCCGTCTTCGCCGCAGATCCCTCCGACGAGGCCGTGGACACGCTCTGCGCCGTCGTCAGACGATCCCTGTACGGCTGAGCACCGGGCGAGGCGCGAGCTGCCGGTGGCCGCGTGCCGATGGAGGCGCCCGCCCTTGGCAGCCTTCGCCATGGCGTGATCCCGTACGCAGGCCGTACATGTCGATGTGTGGAGATGACGTTCCCCTTCACCGACGAGCAGATCGCGTACGCGCTCGCGGTGAGGGAGGTGCTCGCCCGGCACTGCCCCGCGCACGCCGTAGGGGAGGCGGCCGGGGCGTCCCACCGTGAGGCGCGCCTGCCGGCCTGGCCCCAGCTCGCCGCCATGGGATTCTTCGGAGCCCTCGTCCCGCAGGAGCGTGGCGGCCTGGGCCGCGGACTGGCCGACGTGATTCTGGCGTTCGAGGAGACCGGCAGGGCCGCTCTGCCCGGGCCCGTCGTCGAGACCGCGGCGGTCGGCCCGCTGACATTGGACGACGGCGACCTGCTCGCCCGGCTGGCGGCCGGCCGGCTCTGCGTCTCCGCCCGGCTCGGGGACCAGGTCTACGTGCCGGACGCCGACCTCGCCGACCTGCTCGTCATGGAAAGGCGCGGATCGCCCGAGCAGGGAGACGGGGAGCCGTGGATCGTCCCCGCCGCGCGGGCGCGCTGCACGCCCGAACCCGGGATCGATCCGGTGCGCCGCCTGTTCAGCGTGACGATCGACTCCCCAGAGGACTCTTTAGGTGACTCTCCAGGCGATTCCACCGGTGGCGTGGCGGCGCGCACGCGCCGGGCGTTCCGGCCGGCCAGGCCTGCCCTGCGTGCGGCGACCGTCGCGGTGGCCGCCCAGTTGGTGGGGCTGGCCAGGCGCGTGCTGGAGGTCTCCACCGACTACGCGAGGCGGCACAAGCAGTTCGGCGTGCCCGTGGCGGCCTTCCAGGCGATCAAACGACGGCTGGCCGATGTCGCCGTCGCGATCGACCTCGCCGCGTCACTCGTCTACGCGGCCGCCGAAGCCGTGCACCGCGGAAGCGTCCGACACGGCGTGGCCGGGAGCGGAGCGGGCGAGGCGGTACTGAGGAGCGGGGTGGGGGAGGTCGACCGAGTGGTGAGTGCAGCCAAGGCGGCGGCGGGGGAGGCCGCCGCTTCGGCCGCCACGATGGCGTTGAAGGTGTACGGGGCGGACGGGTACGCCGGCGAGCCCGACCTCAAATTGTGGCTCGCGCGCGTGTGGTCTCTGGCGTCGGCTTACGGGGACACCGGCGTTCACCGCCTGCGCACCGCCGTGATGCCTCAATTTGTTTCCCCGACCTGCCCGTGGGCGTGATCACGCAGCCACCCCTTGTCCCGTGATCATGCAGAAGTTCGGCAGTTCTCAACTTGACCTGCGGTGATGCGAATCGTGATCATGCAGTGCCGCAGCTCAGGTCTTCCGGTGCCTCCCGCGCTTGCGAGCGGGTGCCGGAGGCGCGGCGGGCGGCTCGGGGTCGGCGGGCGGATCGGCGACGGCATCGGCGGGTGAGGGGAAGGCCCAGCCGGCTCCGACGGCGCCGGTGTAACGGCCCGTCTCGTCGTCACCTCGCTCACCGCGCGCCCAGGCAGGCGGCGCTTCCTGAGGCCCGGTCCGCTCCGCCGCTTCGGGGAACGCCCACATCGCCGCGGTGGGCGCGTCGTCACCGGGATCTGCGACAGCCTGGCCGCCCCGATCGCGTTCGCCCTGATCGTCGGTGTGGCCCGCGGCCCACGTCGCCTCCAGGGCGTTCGCGATGCCCTCGCCGGCCTGATAGAGGCTGAACCGGCGGACCGGCCTGTACGGACGATCCGGCATGAAGTACGTCCGGCGGACGTCGGCCTGGGGCTCCTCTTCGGCGGGGTCGGCGACGGCAGGACGCGCGACGGCCTGCCCGCTCACAGCGGAGTCGGCCTGGTCGCCGCCCTCCGCGGGATCGGCCCCGCTCCACCTCGCGGCCTGCCCGCCGCCTTCAGGCCCACCCGGCCACGGTGCGGGTGACGCCGGGCCCGGACGGTCGGTCACGGCGTTGAGCAGGCCCGCGCCCCACCCGCCGTCCCTCCGGTTCGTACGGCCAAGCCCATGCCCCGGGGGCAGGTCGGAGGCTGCGGCGGCCTGCCGTACCGAGACACGGCGGATCTTCAGATACGCGAGGGCGAGCGCGGCCAGGAGTACGGGCGCGATGACTGCGGAGTCTCCGAAGCCCAGCGAAGGGACGATCGCCATGGACTCGGTGCTCACCGGCTTCACGTGTTCGGCCGGCGACGCGGCCGGTTCGGTGTCCAGGACGGCGGCCTGCGGTGAGAGCGGCATGACCGCGGGCACCGCCATGGACGTCGCCGCCATGGACGTCGCCCCCGCGGTCGCGAACGCGGCAGGCCGCGCCGGCGGCGGGGACAGCGGCATGGACGGCGGCATGGACGGCGGCATGGACGGCGGCATGGACATCGGGACCACCCGCGGAACCACGTACGGCGCGACCTTGGCCGACGGAGCGGCGGCCGCCGCCTCCTTCTGCTGGAGCCGGGTTCTGATGGTGTCGGGGTATCCGTAGCCGACGACGGAGCCCCGGTCGCGCACCTCGGCCCTGACCCCGCTGCTGGCGTTGCCCTCGATCGTGTGGATCTTGTCGCCGTCGACCTTCGTCACGATTCCCACGTGGTCGATGCCGTCGATCACCTTCGTGCCGGACCAGTCGAAGAAGACCACCGCTCCGGGCTTGGGCGTGGTTCCCCAGGCGTCGTGTTGCCGGAACCACCGGGCGTGCCCGACCGTCCACGCGAACTGGCCGAACCACTGGGAATAGCCGAGCTTGTGCGCCCCCCACGAGAGGAACATGTCGCACCACGGCTGACCGGAGTAGTTCGCGTCACTTTCGACCGTGTTGTACCAATGTCCGAACTTGGTGTAGCCGCCCGCCTGCTCGGTGTATCCGATCTGGCCTTGGAGGAGGTGGATCAGCTTCTTCATCTCGGGGCTCATGTGAAGTCTGGGCCTGCCGTTCCGTCGGGGGGCTTCCGTGACGGGAGGCTATCTACGCAAAAGGGATATTTCCAGACAAAGTCAAGTTTATCTACCTAAACATGACAAATGGCCCGGTTTGGCTAGAACTTGTGTCTAGAATCACCGTCATGACGATCGAGCTCGCCAGCGGGGAAGCGCAGCTGGCCGCCCTGGCTGTGCTGGCACAGCAGGCCAGGGAACTGATGGACGCGGTCGTGCTGACCGACGTGGACGAGACCGAGATCGAGGCGGTGACCGCGGAACTGGTCGCCCTCACCGAGCGCCTGCGCGCGGTCAGGCGCGAGAGCACGCTGCCCCACGAGTTCGCGCCCGACGGAACGTTCCGGCACCTGGGCAACGCCGTCGTCGGCGCGTGCAACCCCCACGCGCTCCCCCTGGAGGTCGAGCGGCCGCCGGAGGGCGGCTCACGCGCCGATCTGAACTTCAGGCCCATCCACGAGGGGCCGCCCGGCGCGGTGCACGGCGGCGTCACCGCGTTGATCCTCGACCATCTGCTCGGCGACGCGGTGGCGGCCGCCGGCAGGCCCGGCGTCACCGGCACGCTGACGATCCGCTACAAACGGCTCGTGCCGTACGGCAGGCCGGTCGTGGCCTCGGCCGAGGCGACCCGCGTCGAGGGCCGCAAGACGTGGGCGGACGGCACGATCGCCCTTCCCGACGGCACGCCGCTGGTTGAGGCGACCGGCCTGTTCATCACCCCGGAGACGTGGCGGCTGCCGAACGCCGACGAGCCGGACGAGTAGCCGCGCTCACTGTGGCGTTCACTGTGGCGCGCGTGCCGGTGGCGTGCTCTCCTGTGGGGTGCACTCGCCCGTCATCCAGCGGTCGGCCGTCTGCGTGCCACCGGGGGCGGCCGGGTCGGTGTCGATCCGCACGCCGTACGACGTGCGCTTCTTGCAGTCGGCCGGGCCGAGGTCGGCGGTCGCGCTGAAGGAGTAGGCGGTCTGCCCGGAGATCGTCCGCGTCACGGTGGTGACGATCTCGCGGTCGCGGGTGAACTGGACGGTCACCTTCACCGGTCCGGTGCCGCTCGTGCTGATGTCGGCGTTCACCGTCGTGCCGTCCCAGCTGGAGATCTTCACGCCCCGCACCGCCGCAGGCGGGCACGGTGCCCCCGTGATCCGCAGCACGTTCGACCGCGCGCCGCCCTTGGCGGCAGGGGCGGTCATGGCCTCGACCTTGCGATAGACGCTGGTGCCGCAGGCGGGCCGGGGGAAGCCCTGCTGCACCCCGAACTCGTAGGAGGTGGCGCCCTCGAGCGGGATCGTCTGGGGTGAGGTCGAGACGAGCGCGTCCGGCGACGACCCTTCGAAGAACCGGACGGTGAGCGTCACCCGCTTCTTGCTGGTGGCCTTCACCCGGACCGTCGCCGACTGGCCGTCGAATCCGCTGACGCCGAGGCTCGTCACCACCAGCGGCACCGGCGGCGGCGCGGTCGACGGTGCCGGAGTGGTCCCGGGAGTCGCGGGCGTGCCACCGCCGGGGGCGGTGCCGGACGGATCGGGTTTGGGGGAGACGCCGGCAGAGGGACTGCCCGAGGGCGAGGCGGCCGGGGACGTCCCCGGTGAGTTGCCCGGCGTTGGAACGGTCCCGGAATGCACAGGCGGGGAGATGGGCGTGTCGCGGGCCACGGGCTCCTGGTTGTTGGCGGCGATCAGGGTCGCGGCCACCAGCGCGGACAGCACGGCGCCGCCGATGGCGAAACGCGGCGCGGACGAGACGAGCCGCCTGGTCAGCACGGTCCTGGCGACCGAGGTGGCCACCTCGACCGGCTCCGCCGGGCGGGCGAGCGGGAACATCAGCGCCAGCAGCGTGGCCAGTTCCGCCAGCCTGCGCCGGCCGCGCTGCTCCCAGTCGAGGCCGTATTCGGCACTCGCGGCGTCTTCCAGTTCTCCCAGGAACGTTCCCGCGGTGGGCGGCCGGTCGGCCGGGTCCTTGGCGAGCCCCCGCCCCACCAGCTCGCGGAGGCCGGCGGGCACGTCGTCCAGCGGGATCGGCGCCGTCTTGTGCCGGTGCCTGAGCGCCGCCGGATGCTCCGCGTGGTACGGCCGGCGTCCGGTGAGGCACTCGAAGAACACGCACGTCGCCGCGTAGACGTCGGTCGCGGGGCTGACGGCTCCCGCGTCCCACTGCTCGGGCGCCATGTAGCTGGGAGTGCCCGCCGGGATGCCCGGCTCGGAACTGGGGGTCGCGATGCCGAAGTCGGATAGTTTGCTCGCGCCGTCGGCCTGGATGAGCACGTTCTCCGGCTTGTAGTCGCGATGGACGATTCCGGAGGCGTGGGCGAGGGACAGGCCGGTCAGCGAGCCCTTCAGCACGACCAGCGCCGCCTCCGGGCTGGTCGCGCCGTGCTCGCTGAGGATGCGCCGCAACGGAACCCCGTCGACCAGCTCCATGACGATGGCGGCGCCGTCGCGGGTCTCGACGTATTCGTAGAGCCGCACGATGGACGGATCGTTCAGCTCGACCATGATGCGAGCTTCCTGGCGGAAGTCGTTCAGGAAACGCCGATTTCCGCGCAGCTCGTCACGCAGGTATTTGATCGCGACATAGGCGCCGGTCGTCGTGTACGTCGCCAGCACCACTCTGCCCGCGCCGCCTGCGCCGAGCTCTCGCACTTCCCGGTATCCGGGAACCGACCAGCCGGTCATGAATCGGCCCCTTCGGATAGCCCTGCACCAAGGTCTCATCCGAAAGGCCGGTTGTCACCGGAGCATAATGTCACCGCATGGATGTAGCCCTGACGGGTTTCGGCGTGCCCGTCAGTACCCGATGCCGACCGTCGCCCTGATCGTCTCGGGCGAGGTCACGGCCGCGAGCGCATACTGGGCGAGGTCCTCCCGGGAGATGCTCAGCCCGCCGGCCACGCCGTCGTTCAGCGCCGTACGGTAGACCCCCGACGCGGGCTCGTCGGTCAGCCGGGGCGGCTGGATCACCGTCCAGTCGAGGTCGCGTGTGCGCACGTCGAGCTCCATGATGCGGGCGTCACGATGCACGTGCCGCAGCGCCGTCGACCGCGCCACCCGGGTCAGCAGCCGCTGGACGGTCGTGTGCGCGGGATGGTCGCCGAGCGCGTTGGTCACGGCGACGAATCGGCGGACGTCCTGGTCGGCCATGGCGTCCATGACGTTGGCGCCGCCGCGGGAGTACAGCCGCGTGGGACCGCCCTCGCTCGGGCCCGCCAGGAACACCACCGCGTCCGCGCCCTTCACATCGAGGGTCGCGGGGTCCATCACGTCGCCGTGCCGTACGGACAGGTTGGGGTGCTGCTCGGTGACGGCCTCCGGCCGGCGCGCGACCGCGACCACCTCGTGTCCCTCGGCGAGCGCGAGCCGGAGGAAATGGCGCCCGGTGCCTCGGGTGACGCCGAAAACGGTTATTCGCACGATCGACCTCTCGTGGTCAGTGAACACTCACTCACCTCTATAGTGGTGAGCATCCACTCACCCGTCAAGACCGGAAGAGTCAGCCGTGGGCACTCGCGACCGCATCGTCGCCGCAGCCGAACAGGTCATTCAGGAACTCGGCCTGGCCCGGGCAACGACCAGGGAGATCGCCCGGGCGGCGGGATGCTCGGAGGCGCTGCTCTACAAGCACTTCAGCCGCAAGGAAGACCTGTTCCTGGCGGTGCTGCTCGAACGCGTGCCGGCCTTGGTGCCCGCCGTGACTCGGCTGAACGAGCGTGTCGGCAAGGGCGCCGTCCGGGAGAACCTGGAGGAGTTCGCCCAGGCCGCCGTCGTCTTCTACCGCAGGTCGTTGCCGCTGAGCGCGGGAGTGGTGGCGGAGGCGTCCCTGCTGGACGGCTTTCGCCGGATGCTGGCCGATGTCGGGGGCGGCCCGCACATCCCGATCAACCGGCTGGGCGCCTATCTGCGCGAGGAGCAGCGGCTCGGCCGCGTCGGACCGGACGCCGACCCCGACGCCGCCGCCACGTTGCTGATGGGGGCGTGTTTCCACCGGGCGCTGCTGGAAAGCCTGGTCGACCTCGGGCCGGACGACACCCTCGTGCCCGGTCTGGTCGGCGGGTTGATGGCGGGGCTCGCCCCGCGATCCAGTGCATGATCACGATTGGCGTTCATGCAGGTCGGGGGATGATTTACCGAACTTCTGCATGATCACGGCATGGGTTCGCGCAGGTCACTGCCGGCCTCGGCGAACTTCTGCATGATCACGCGCAGGGGTGGGGGCAGGTCAGGTGTCTTGCGTCCGAACTTCTGCATGATCACGCGCAGGGGTGAGGAGTCTGGCGGACTCTGATTCGTGGGCGAGGCGCCGGAACACCTCCAGTGCCTTGCCGTACAGCACCGTGCAGACGACGAGGGTTTCGACGGCCACGTCACGCGGGCCGTCGAACGGGATCATGCCCATCTCGTGGTCGCGGGCCAGGTTCATCGCGGCCGCGGCGTAGGGGAGCAGGTCGGCGTCGATGGCGGCCATGCCCAGGCGGCGCAGCGTCAGGAGCGTCTGGGCGAGTTCGTCGCGCCCCGGAGCGTGCGGGCTGACCGCCCAGCCGAGCTCGGCGATCAGCCGGTCGACGTGTTCGCGCGCCTCCTCCCAGTCCTCGTCGCCGGCGTGCGGGTCCGGCGGGGACGCGAGCGCGTAGTGGGCGGTGCCGAGCATGGTGTGCACGCCGGTCCGCTCGTCCTCGACGGCTTCGACGACCTTGCGGATCGCGGCGACCGGCAGCCGGCCCACCTCGAGGAGCGCCCGGATGAGCCGCAGCCTGTGCAGGTGGGCCGTGCCGTACTCGGCCCGGGTCGCGGACGTCTGCTCTCCCTGCGGAAGCAGGCCTTCACGCAGGTAGTACTTGATCGTGGGGATCGGCACCCCTGACTCGGCGCTCAGCTGGGAGATCCGCATGCCGCGATGCTACTGGATAGTTGCGCTATCCACGCACCTGGCGTAGTAGACCACCATTAAGCGGACAAATCGCTACGCATTGTGATCGACGCCACATTAACCATAACCGAGCGCATCCATATAAAGGGTGAATTGCACGGCGCATCCCCACGGATGCGAGCAAAAGGGTTGTTCCCCCGTCCAAGCCGATCACTGAAGGTCGTCCGCGCATGTCTCCCCGCATCCTGCCTCTGGCCGTCGCCGCCGCCCTCGGCCTGGCCCCCGCCGCACTGCCCTCCGTCGCCGGCGCCGTCCCGGCCTCCGCCGCGCCGTCCGGCGGCGCTCTTCCCGCCGCCCTGCCCGGTGCGTCAGAAAGCGGGCCGGCCGCGACCGCCCGGCGCAAACCGGCCTGCAAAGGCACCGACCAGGCCGTGCGGTCTCCCGTCGAGATCGACCGCTCCGCCGTCTGCAAGCGCCCGGTGCCCGCGCTCGTGCTGCACTATCCCCGGCACGTCGACGGGCAGCTGGTCTTCCAGGACAAGGCGCCCGTCGGCGGGCACCCGAGCGAGCACGACGACATCCGTTTCGTCATCGCCGGCCCCCGGCCGCACATCACGTTCGGCGGCGAGCGGTACACCCTGAACAACGTGCACTTCCACGGCCACGCCGAGCACAGGTTCGCCGGCGAGCGCTACGCGCCGGTCGAGGCCCACCTCGTGCACGAGAAGGCGACGGGGGAGCGCGGATACGTCGTCCTGTCCGTCCTGCTCGACGCCTCGCCCCGGCGTTCGGAGCACGACCGCCTGCTCGCCTCGCCGCCGCCCCTGGGCTCCGCCCAGCAGGTACGGAACATCCACCTGAAGGACCTGTTGCCCAAGGACCGCACCACGTACCGGTACACGGGCTCCCTCACGACCCCCGACGAGACCGGAGACTACTTCCGGCCGGTGAACTGGGTGGTGTTCGGCGAGCACGCCGAGGCGAGCCGCGCATCGGTGCACGGGTTCCGGTCGTTGTGGCCGGAGGGAGAGGGCAACGTGCGCGAGCTCCAGGTCAACGTGCCGCCGCCGAACATCTCGGTCAGCTGACCCGCCGCCAGTAGGCCGCCGCCACCAGCTCGGCCACCAGCGTCTCGGTGAGCAGGGCGACGTCGGGGTCGTCGTCGTGACGGTAACGGACCGACCCGGCCTGGCCGTCGACGTCGCCCCCGACCGTCAGCACGGTCGAGCCCCGCTGCCTGATCCAGTCCATCGCCTGCTCGTCGTACCGCGAGCCGGGGAACAGGATCGCCCGGTAGTCGTAGGTCTTCGTCAGGTAGACGTCGACGTGGGCCCAGTCGCCGGTCTCGCAGGCGTCGGCCTGGCGGCGCGGCCCCTCCCGGAACATGAGCGCCGACTGCTCGGCGGAGGAGAGCCGCTCGGCCGGGGCGATGGTGTAGACGCCGTGGGGGCCGTCGAGCAGGGCCGCGGCGCCGTCCAGCCACTCGCCGCGCCGGTCCAGGAGGTCGGCCGTGGCCTCGGCGGCCCGCCGGACGAGCCGGGAGATCCGGTTCAGGCCGCCCGCCCCCTCCCCGGATTCGGCGCGCGCGCCCAGGGCGAGCAGGAGGGCCAGGGTGTGCTGGAACGTCCGGCAGGCGACGCCGCCCGCCTCCTCACCCGCGACCATGGGCACGGTCAGGTCGGCCTCCCGCGTGACGGCCGAACCCGGTGTGTTCGTCATCGCGACGACGAACGACCGCCCGGTGTGGCGGGCCACCGCGTCGAGCGTCTCGCGGCTGCCGCCGGTCGCGGAGATGGCGACCGCCACCGTGCCGGGGCCGGGGCGGGTGCCGGAGGCCGCCGACGCGTGCTCGGCGACCGCGTCGACACCGGCCGCGCGCAGCCGCTGCGCCGCCACGCCCGCCGCATAGCGTGAACTGCCCATGCCGAGGAAGACGATCCGGTCGACGCGGCCGGGCAGCCCGTCGAACGGGTCGCCCTTGTCGAGGAGATCGGCCAGCGCGCCCAGCGCCTCCGGCTTGGCCTCCAGGTCTGCTGTGAATCGTTCAGCGTCCATGCCTGCCTCGTGTCGTCCGTTCCGCCGTGCTCACGCGAACCATGACCGCAGCACCCCCATGGGGGCGTACCGCCAGCGCTCCAGGTGGCGGGCCGCGTAGATGAGTTCGCGGCATTCCTGCTCCACCTCGAAGGGCCGCAGCAGCGTGCGGTCGAGCAGGCCGGCTCGCCCGGCTTGCTCGAGCGCGTCCGCGTAGGCCCGCTCCAGGTCGGCCCTGACCTGCGCCACCCAGGCCGCCGTCGCGGCGGGGGCGGCCGACCTGCGGCGCATCGCCACCTGCCCGACGTGGTCGACACTGGTGAGCAGTTGCGCCAGGTCGCGCGCCGCGGGCTGGAACGCCGTGCCGCCGGAGACCGTCGGGTTGCCGTCGAAGTCGACCACCGCGTAGCCGTCCCGCCACTGCAGGATCTGGCCGACGTGCAGGTCGCCGTGAATGTGGATCGACGGGGTCGGGCCGGCCGACGCCAGCGGGGCCAGCTCATCCCGCAGCGTCTCGGCGCGGCGGCCCAGCCAGTCGCCGTCCTCCCCGCCGGTGAGCCGCAGGGCCTCCCGCAACGCCTCCTCCGCCCGGGCCGCGAACCCGGAGGCGGCCTTCCCCGGCAGGCGTACGGGATCGGGGAAGACCTGGGACGGCGAGGCCATCGCCACGTGCAGTTCGGCGGCCAGCCGCCCGATCTCGGCCGCGAAGGCCGTCCGCCCGGCGACGGCCTCGTCCACACACCACTCCCAGCCGTCGCGCGCGCCGGGCAGATACGCGGTGACCAGGGCGACCAGCGCGTCCTCCCAGAAGACCAGCGCGTACGGCGTGGCCGTACGGGAGAACCCGGCGAGATGGGTGAGCAGAGGGGGAGCGGGATGGGGCACCCGCGAAGGGGTGAGAAGCCATTTGACCACCACAGTCTCGCCTGCGATCACCGAGCGGTTGGTCTGGTCCACGGTGATGGCCCGCTCGCCCGGCGGCACGTCCGGCAGCGGCGTGAGCACGCGCACGGTGAAGGGCGGCGGCGGGGTCTCCCCTCCGGCCAGGGCCCGGACCACCGACGCGGTGACGCCCTCGCGGGGGTCGAGGGCGAGCGTGCCGTCGGGCCGGCGCTCCACGCCCGGCCACGGCGAGTGTTCCACGCGATCTCCTGAATCGGGGGTCAACGGAGGAGGCGATGCAAGCACGAGTCTCGTTCCGGCCGCAAGCCGCGCCCGATGGTCTCGGAGTCGCCCGCCGGCGTGAAGATCCCCTGCACTATTGACGGCTGCTCCAGGGGCGCATTTGAATCTTCATTCAACAATATCCAGGGAGCCCCCACATGACAGACAAGCAGCTCACGATCCTGTTCATGCCAGAGAGCGCCTACGGCCCCACCAACAACTGCATCGGGATCGGCGACGTGCTGCGCCGCCGTGGGCACCGGGTGGTGTTCGCCGCGGAGGCGTCGTGGAAGGGCAAGCTGGAGGCCCTGGGCTTCGAGGAGGACCTGGTCGACCTCACGCCGCCGGCCGAGGAGGAGCAGGACCCGGGCCAGTTCTGGAAGGACTTCATCCGCGACACCGCCCCCGAATACCGCAAGAGCACGTTCGAGCAGCTCGAGACGGTGACCAAGCCGATCTGGGAGGCGCTGATCGACGGCGCGAAATACTGTGAGCCGCAGCTGCGCGAGATCATCGCGCGGGTTCGCCCGGACGTGATCGTCGAGGACAACGTCATCGCCTTCCCCGCGCTGGTGACGGCGGGCGTTCCGTTCGTTCGGATCGTGTCGTGCAACCCGCTCGAGGTGAAGGGCCCGGGGGTCGCCCCGGTCTTCTCCGGCCTGGCCGCCGACGGCACCGGGTGGGCGGAGTTCCGCGCGGAGTACGACCGCACCCATCGTGAGCTGTGGACCGCGTTCAACGAATGGGTGGTCGAGCAGGGTGCTCCCGCACTGACCGACCTCGAGTTCGTCCACGAGGGCGACGCCAACCTCTACGTCTATCCCGAGATCCTCGACTACACCGCCGACCGGCCGCTCGGAGAGTCCTGGACGCGGCTCGACTCCTCCGTCAGGGAGACCGACGAGGAGTTCACCCTGCCGGACATCCCGGGCGAGGGCGCGCTGGTGTACTTCTCGCTCGGCTCGCTGGGGTCGGCCGACGTCGAGCTGATGCGCCGGGTCATCTCCGTGCTGGCGAAGACGCCGCACCGCTACATCGTCTCCAAGGGCCCGCTGCACGAGGAGATCGAGCTGGCCACGAACATGTGGGGCGCCGAGTTCGTACCCCAGACGAAGATCATCCCGATGGTCGACCTGGTGATCACCCACGGCGGCAACAACACCACCACCGAGGCGCTGCACTTCGGCAAGCCCATGATCGTGCTGCCGCTCTTCTGGGACCAGTACGACAACGCCCAGCGGGTCGACGAGACCGGCAACGGCGTGCGCCTGTCCACCTACGGCTTCACCGACGAGGAACTGGTCGCAGCGATCGACCGGCTGCTCGGCGACACCGGGCTGCGCGAGCGGCTGGCTGCCGAGGGCGAGCGCGTCCGCGCACACGACGGCCTGCGGACGGCCGCCGACGTGATCGAGAAGCTCGCCGTCAGGTGAGCCGGCGGGCGCCCCGCCTGCCGGCCCCGAAGGTCTCGGGGCCGCGGCGGAGGCGCCCGATCGCCGTCAGGCGAACGTCTCGGCCATGGGGGTCACGGCGGTTTCCCGGCGTGACCGCCACGCCAGCATGCCGAAAACGACGAGCAGCACGCCGTACATGAGGACGGCGTTGTACGAGGTCGGGGAGAAGTCGGCGACCAGAGCCAGGAGCCCCGCGGGTGCGAGCCATGCGGGGAGCAGCCGGGCCCGCCACAGCGCGATGGTCAGCACGGTGAGGCCGAGGTCGAAACCGAGCAACAGCATGAACAGTTGCAGCGCGGCCGCGAGGCCTTCCGACATGGCCTCGTTGGCGGGCGCCATGGCCGCCGAGTCGCCGATGAGGGCGATGTCACGGGTGGCCAGCAGCACCATGGAGTGCGAGACCATCGCCAGCGCTCCGATGACGGTCATGGTGCCGCCTATCCGGGCCGCGAGCCGGCCACGCTCGCGCACCGTGCCGACGAGTCCGATGACGCCCACGGCGAACAGCGCGAAGGCGGCGAAGGCGAGGAGATCGGCGAGCAGGTAGGCCGTGGAGTTGGCGGCGATCAGTTCCAGCTCGGCCGCGGCGGTGGCGGGCTCGTCCCGGGGCTCGATGAGCTCGGAGATCAGGGCGAGCGTCGGCGCGGCGACGAGAGCGATCTGAGGGAGTCGGGGCATGTGTCCTCCAAAGGCCGGTTCTCAACGGCCTCGACCCTCCCAGCGGCCGCGGCCCGCGACACCCGCCCGTGGAGGGGGCCATGCCCGTCCAGGGATGGAGCCCGACCGGTACCACAGGGGGAGGCCGGGTCTCCCACAGCTGCTCTACGCTTCCCGGGTGCGGCGAGTCTGGTGGAACCTGGTCATCGATCTCGGCCCGGCGATCGGCCTGCTCCTCGTGGGACTTCTGGAACTCCCGGGCTTGGGGCTCGCTCCGGACACGGCGCAGCAGCATCTGTTCGCGGTGCTCGTGTCGACCCTGGCGCTGGCGGTACGGCGCCGCCATCCGCTCGCGGTGGCGCTCGCGGTCGCGGCCACGGTGGTGGCCACGTCACTGGGCGCCGAGCCGCCCGACGAGGTGGCCGTGCTGCTCGCCGTGATCGTGTCGGTCTTCAGCGCCGCGGCCTACCTGCCGACTCTCGCCATGGCCGGTGCGACCGCCGCGAACGCCGCCGCGCTCACCGTCTCGATCCTGACCGACACGTCGGAGACCGACGCAAGTGGCGTGGGGACGGGGATGGTTCTCTTCGTCGTCCTGCCTGCCGCCGTGGGCGCCGCATACCGGCGGCGGCGCCTCGCCACGCAGTCACTCGAGGCCCGGGCCGAGGACCTGGAGCGGCAGGCACGCGGAGCGGTGGCCGCGGAGCGCCGGCGCATCGCCCGCGAGGTGCACGACCTCGTGGCGCACTCGGTGAGCGTCATCGCCGTGCAGGCCGAGGCGGGCAAGCGGGTGCTGGACGGGGGCCCGGCGACCGCCGACGGCGCGTTCACGGCGATCGCCGAGGCGTCGCGGTCCGCACTCGTGGAGCTCGCCCGGCTGTTACGGGTCCTGCGCGAGGACGAGGAGCCGGTCGCGATCGAACCGCTGTCCCCCCAGCCGGGACTGTCCGACCTCGACGCACTGCTGGACCGCATCGACGCCGCGGGGCTCGCCGTACGCCTGAGAGTCGAAGGTGAGGCGCGTCCGCTCGCGCAGGGCGTCTCCCTGTGCGCCTACCGCGTGATTCAGGAGGCGCTGACGAACACCCTCAAGCATTCGGCCGCCGACCAGGCGGACGTGACGCTCGGATACAGCCGGGGCGCGCTCGATCTCGAGGTGCGCGCGGCAGCCGACGGGTCGTCGCCCCCGGCCGCCGGAGGCGCCGGTCGAGGCCTGATCGGCATGTGGGAACGGGTCGCCCTCTGCGGAGGGAGCCTGAGCCTCGACGTCTCGAACGGTTTCGCGGTGCGGGCGAGGTTGCCGCTGACCGCCGAGGTCGTGCCGTGATCCGTGTCCTGGTCGCCGACGACGAGATGTTGATCCGGCAGGGCCTCACCGCGATCCTTGCCGGTGAACCGGACATCGAGGTGGTCGCCGAGGCGGCAGACGGGGTCGCGGTGCTCGCCGAGGTGCGCCGTACGCGTCCGGACGTGGTGCTGATGGACATCCGGATGCCCGTCCTCGACGGCGTCGAGGCGACCCGGCGCCTCACGAGGACCCAGGCCGGCGTCCGTGTCCTCATGCTGACCACCTTCGACCTCGACGAGTACGTCTACCAGGCCATGCGCGCCGGCGCCTCGGGCTTCCTGCTCAAGAGCGTCCCGCGGGAGCACCTCGTCACGGGGATCCGGACGGTGGCGGCGGGAGACGCCCTGCTCGCACCGGCCATCACCCGGCGTCTGCTGGAGGAGTTCCTCAACGGCCCGCCCCCGGGATCCACGACGCCGGTGCTGCTCGAGGGCCTGACTCCGCGCGAGCTCGACGTGCTGCGCCTCGTCGGCAGGGGTCTTTCGAACACGCAGATCGGGGCGGAGCTCTTCCTCGCGGAGAGCACGGTCAAGACCCATGTGACCAACCTGCTCGCCAAGCGGGGGCTGCGTGACCGAGCGCAACTCGTGGTGCTCGCCTACGAGTCGGGTCTGCTGCGCCCGGGGGCGTAGACGATCCCCTCTCGCCCGCCCCGGCCCGTTCTTTCCCATTCGCCGGCGCGCTACTGTGCTCGGATGGAGCGACCCAGATGACCACGCTCATCAACCCGGCGGACGGCAGCGCCGTCGACGTCGTGCCCGACACCCCCGTCGAGCGCGTCGCGGAAACCGTGCAGACGGCCCGCGAGGCCTTCGAGCAGTGGCGGGAGGCGACGCCCGGGGAGCGCGCCCGCGTGCTGCTGCGCCTGGCCGACCTGGTCGAGGGCGACGCCGAGGAGCTGACCCGGCTGGAGGTCGAGGAGACCGGCAAACCCGCCTCCGTCTTCCGCGACGGCGAGCTGCCCTTCGCCGTCGACAACCTGCGCTTCTTCGCCGGAGCCGCCCGGTCGCTGGAAGGCACGGGCGCGGGCGTGCTCAGCTCTGGGTACACGTCGGTGCTGGTCAGGCGGCCGGTCGGTGTCGTCGGGTCGATCTCCCCGTGGAACTTCCCGTTCATCATGGCGGTCTGGAAGGCCGGCCCGGCGCTCGCGGCGGGCAACGCCGTGGTCGTCAAACCGGCGCCGGCCACGCCCCGCACCACGCTGCGGCTCGCCGAGCTGTTCGCCTCAGCCGGGGCGCCGGACGGCCTGCTCCAGGTCGTCACGGGCGGCGCCGACGTGGGCCAGGCGCTGGTGACCGACCCCGGGGTCGACATGGTCAGCGTCACGGGTTCGAGCGCGACCGGCAGGGCCGTCATGCGCGGCGCGGTCGACGGGCTGAAGCGGGTGCACCTCGAACTGGGCGGCAAGGCCCCGGCGCTGGTGTTCGACGACGCCGAGCTGGAGGGCATGGCGGCAGGAGTCGTCATGGGCGCTACCTACAACACCGGCCAGGACTGCACCGCCGCCACCCGGGTCTACATCGACAGGTCCCGGTACGGCGACGCCGTCGAGGCGCTGCGCGAAGCCGTCTCGCGGGTGCGGCCGGGCGACCCGTGGGCCGCGGGCTCCGACATCGGCCCGCTCATCTCGGCGGCCCACCGCGACCGGGTGCACGGGTTCGTGACCCGCTCGTCTGGGCGGGTCGTCTGCGGCGGCAAGCCCGTCGACGGGCCCGGTTTCTACTACACACCCACCCTCATCGCCGACGCCGACCAGGACAGCGAGATCGTGCAGTCGGAGGTCTTCGGCCCGGTGCTCGTGGCCATCCCCTTCGACGGGGAGGACGAGGCGGTGCGGCTGGCCAACGCCACGCCGTATGGCCTGGCCTCGTCGGTGTGGTCGGCGGACGTGTCGCGCGCACTGCGCGTCTCCCACCGGCTCGACGTGGGCGTGACCTGGGTCAACGATCACTTGCCCATCGCGTCCGAGGCCCCGCACGGCGGCGTCAAGGGCAGCGGGTTCGGCAAGGACATGAGCCAGGAGGCGGTCCAGGAATACTCCGTCACCCGGCACCTCATGATCAAGCATGCGGCGCCGCGGCCCAGGGACTCCTTCCGCCCCGCCTGAGCCTCATCCCGAGGCGGCGTCGAAGTGGAGCTCTGAGGTCACCCGGTAGCGGTCGCCGCGGTAGATCGACCGGGTGAACTCCACGATCCGGCCGTTCACGTCGCGGGTGGTGCGCTCCACCATGAGGGCGGGGAAGTGCTCGGGTACGCCGAGCAGCACCGCCTCGGTGTCGTCGGTGACCGTCGCCTCGATGGTCTGCACGGCGCTGCGCACGTCCACCCCGAACCGCTCACGCAGCACGCGGTAGAACGAGCCCGACTCCATGTCGTCGGGGACGAGCCCGTCGACCAGCGCCTGCGGCAGGTGGAGCCGCTCGATCGCCATCGGCTCGTCGTCCACCACGCGCAGGCGCACCACCCGCAGCACCGGCGCCGCCGGAGCGAGTTGCAACCGGTTGGCGAGCTGCGGCCCCGCGGGGGCCGACCCGAACTCGAGGATCCGGCTCAGCCAGTGCCCCTCCGCCGGCGGCGCGTAGAACGACCCGGTGGGCGTCGCGGCCAGCGCCTGCGTGACGCGCTGAGGTCCGGTGAAGGTGCCGCGGCCGTGCTCCCTGACCAGCACGCCCGACCGGACGAGGTCGTCGATCGCCGCGCGCAGCGTGGGGCGGGAGACGCCCAGCTCCTTGCAGAGGTCGCGCTCGGACGGGATCGCCTCGCCCGGCTTCTTGTCGGCGACGAAGTCGAGCAGGAAGTCGCGCACCCGGTCGCGTTTCAGTCCGGCTCGCATGTTGAGAGTCACTCCTCGACCTTACCAGGACTTTACCAGTAGCTCTCATGTAAATAGCAGATAACGAGTCTTGACGGGCCAACTGGTTAAGACCACTCTATCCGCAGCAGGCAGATTACTTACCAATATCTGACCACTGGGAGTAGCAATGAGGTCCCGCTTTCTCGCCGCGGCGGCCGTGCTGACGATCACAGCCGTGCTGACCGCGTGCAGTTCCTCCACCGAGTCGCCGGGCCCGGCGGGAAGCGCCGCCGCCCCCACGACGCTGACCGTATGGGTCATGCGGGACAGCGTCTCCGACTCGCTCCTGAAGAGCTTCGCCGCCGACTACCAGGCCGCGCACTCCGGCGTCACCCTCGACATCCAGATCCAGGAGTGGGACGGCATCGGCCAGAAGGTCACCAGCGCACTGGCCAGCAACGACGCCCCCGACGTCATCGAGGTGGGCAACACCCAGGTCGCCGAATACGCGGCGAGCGGCGGCGTGAAGGACCTCACCGACAAGGCCGCCGAGCTCAACGGGACCGACTGGCTGCCCGGCCTGGCCGAGCCCGGCAAGATCGACGGCAGGCAGTACGGCATCCCGTGGTACGCCGCCAACCGCGTCGTCATCTACAACAAGGACCTGTTCGCCAAGGCCGGCGTCACCGCTCCGCCGAAGACCCGCGACGAGTGGATCGACATCACCACCAAGCTGAACAAGGGCGGTGCCCAGGGCATCTACCTCCCCGGCCAGAACTGGTACACCCTCGCCGGGTTCATCTGGGACGAAGGAGGCGACCTCGCCGTGCAGGAGGGCACGACCTGGAAGGGCGCCCTCGACACGCCGCAGGCCCTCGCCGGCATGGACTTCTACAAGAAGCTGCAGGCGCTCGGCGACGGCCCGCGCGACTCCGACGAGGCCAACCCGCCGCAGGCCGACGTCTTCGCCAAGGGCGACGTCGCCCAGCTCATCTCCGCGCCCGGCGGCGCGGTCGCCATCGAGAAGGCCAACCCCGAGCTCAAGGGCAAGCTCGGCTTCTTCCCGATCCCCGGCAAGACGGCCGACAAGCCCGGCGCGGTCTTCACCGGAGGCTCCGACCTGATCATCCCCGAAGCGTCCAAGAACCAGGACGCCGCCTACGAGGTGGTCAAGGCCCTCGCCGGCGAGAAGTTCCAGACCGACATGGCCAAGGAGATGTCGTACGTGCCCAACCGCGTCTCGCTCGCGGGCGTGCTCAGCGGCAGCGAGGGCGCGGCCGCGATGGCCGTGGGCGCCGCGAACGGCCACGCCACGCCGAACTCGCCCAACTGGGCGGCGGTCGAGGCCAAGAA
Organism: Planotetraspora thailandica; assembly: GCF_016863335.1. Taxonomy (GTDB): domain Bacteria; phylum Actinomycetota; class Actinomycetes; order Streptosporangiales; family Streptosporangiaceae; genus Planotetraspora; species Planotetraspora thailandica. Next base: position 124,412 of record NZ_BOOR01000024.1, on the reverse strand, counting down.
CGTCATCAAGGAGTACATGACGGCCGCGCTGACCGGCGGCGACGCCGCAGCCGAGGCCGCCAAGGCGTCCCAGGTCATCGGCGAGATCCTCAACACGAAGTCCTGAGCCGTCCTAAGCCGTCCTGAGTGGTCCGAGCTTCCACGAGCCGCCTGTCCGTTCCGCTCCCCCTCTCTCCCTTCCGGGGGCGGAACGGACGGGCCCCGCCACGGCACGACGAGAGGAATCGCGTGATCTCCGAGGCCCCTGAGACCTACCGGCCGCCGGCGGGTCCTCACACGCCCACCCGGCCCGGCCCGGGCGGGCGGCGCAGGGCGGCGAAGGTGAGCCGGGCCGCCGCCGCCTGGCCGTACCTACTGGTGCTGCCCACCGTGGTGGGCACCGCGTACCTGCTGTTGTATCCGCTGCTGCGCAACGTGGTGATCTCCTTCCAGCACTTCAGGACCGGTGAGCTGATCCGTGGCGGAGCGGCCTTCGTCGGCCTGGAGAACTACCAGGACGTGCTCGGCAGCCCGGAGTTCTGGACGGTGGTGCGGCGCACGCTGGCGTGGACCGCGGTCAACGTCGTCCTCATCATGGTGATCTCCACGCTGACGGCGCTGATGATCGCCCGTCTCGGCCGGCGCATGCGGCTGGCGGTGATGAGCGCCCTCGTGCTGACCTGGGCCACCCCCGTGCTGGCCGCCACCACGATCTTCCAATGGCTGTTCCAGTCGCGGCTCGGCGTCGTCAACTGGCTGCTCGTCACCGCCGGATTCGACTCCTTCGACGGGTACAGCTGGTTCGCCGACGGTGATTCCACCTTCGCCATCCTCGTGCTGCTCGTGGTGTGGCAGTCGGTGCCGTTCGCGGCCCTCACGTTGTACGCCGGGCTCACCACCATCCCGGCCGAGCTGTACGAGTCGGCCAGGATCGACGGCGCGGGCTCCTGGCAGGTCTTCCGCGGCGTCACCTTCCCGATGCTGCGGTCCTTGTTCGGGCTGATCACCTCGCTGCAGGTGATCTGGGTGTTCAAGTGCTTCGCCCAGATCTGGGCGATCAGCCAGGGCGGCCCGGACGACGCCACCACCACGTTGCCGGTCTACGCGTTCCAGGTCGCCCAGTCGCTCCACAGGTACGACCTCGGCTCGGCGATCTCGACGCTCACCGTGCTCATCCTGCTCGCCGTCCTCGTCGTGCACCTGCGGCGCATGTACTCCCGCGAAGGAGAAGAGCTGTGAGGCTCCGCCGGCTTCCCCTGAACCTCGCGGCCCTCGCCGTGCTGGTCGTGTCGGTCTTCCCCGTCTACTGGATGGTGGTGACCGCGTTCAAGCCGACCAGGGACATCCAGGCCGACACCCCGCAGTTCATCCCGCTGCATCCCACGCTCGAGCATTTCCGGACCGCGGTGGGGGCCGACGGCTTCGGCCTGTTCTGGCGCAACAGCCTGCTCGTGTCAGCCGGCGCCGTGCTGCTCGCCCTCGCCGTGGCAATGCTCGCCGCCTTCGCCGTGGCGCGCATGCGCTGGCGCGGCAGGAAGGCGTTCATCCTGATGGTCTTCATCGCGCAGATGGCGCCGTGGGAGGCGCTGCTGATCCCGATGTTCATCATCGCCCGCGACACCGGCATGCTCGACAAGCTGTCGATGCTCACCCTGATCTATTTCATCGTCACGCTGCCGTTCACCATCGTCACCCTGCGGGGCTTTATCGCGGCGATCCCGGCCGAGCTGGAGGAGGCCGCCCAGATGGACGGCGCGAGCAGAGCTGTGGCCTTCCGCCGCGTCGTGCTCCCGCTGCTGGCGCCGGGCCTGATGTCGACCTCGCTGTTCGGCTTCATCACCGCCTGGAACGAGTTCGCCTTCGCCAACGCGCTGATCATCAAGAACCAGGACGACCGCACGCTGCCCGTCTGGCTCTCGTCGTTCGGCAACATCTTCGGCACCGACTGGGGCGCGACGATGGCCGCCGCGACCCTGTTCATGGTGCCCGTCCTGCTCATCTTCCTGGCCCTGCAACGCCGCGTGACCACGGGATTCATCGCCGGCGCCGTCAAGGGCTGAGGCCTGCTTCGCCTGTCATCGTGCGGCCCACCGCCGTTCGTCCATCCTGCCTGGAGGGATTTCCAACGTGATCATTCCGCGGCCGAGGGAAGTGGCCGTTCTCGGGGGCTTCGCCGCGCACACGCATGACGCCGTACGGCTGTCGCGCGACCCGCGCCTGGGCCCGGAGGACTACCGGCTGAGCGTCTCCGACGGCGCGATCGAGCTGGCCTCCGGCGGCCCCGCCGGGGAGTTCTACGGCCGGCAGACGTTGTCGCAGTTCGGCGAGGCCGTGCCGTACGGGACCATCGGCGACGGCCCGCGCTTCGGCTGGCGCGGGGTCATGCTCGACGTCGCCCGGCATTTCATGCCCAAGGAGTTCGTGCTGCGGCTGGTCGACCTGATCGCCGAGCTCAAGCTGAACGTGCTGCAACTGCACCTGACCGACGACCAGGGCTGGCGGTTGGAGATCAAACGCCATCCGCGGCTCACCGAGGTCAGCGGTGACCACTACACCCACGACGACATCCGCGAGATCGTGTCCTACGCGGCGGAGCGGTTCGTCCGGATCGTGCCCGAGATCGGGCTGCCGGGCCACGTGCAGGCCGCCCTGGCCGCCTACCCGCACCTGGGCAACGACCCGGGCAGGCGCCTTCAGGTGTGGGACTCGTGGGGGATCAGCGAGCACACCCTCAACCTGGAGGAGTCCACGATCGCCTTCTTCCGGGACGTGCTCGACGAGGTCGTGGACCTGTTCCCCGACGAATACGTGCACGTCGGCGGGGACGAATGCCTGCCGGGGGAGTGGGAGCGCACCCCCCGGGCGCAGGAGCGCGTCCGCGAGCTGGGCCTGCCGGGCGCGCACGCGGCCCGGGCGTGGATCACCGCGCGGATGGCCGAGTATCTGGCCGATCGGGGGAGGAAGCTCGTCTACTGGTACGAGAAGGCCGACGGGCCTCCCGGCGCCACCACGATGACCTGGCTCGACGAGGAGAGCGGCCCGCTGGCGACGCTGGAGGGCAGGGACGTCGTGCTCGCCCCCCACCTGCGAACCTATTTCGACTACCCGCTCGTGCTGGAGGAGGGTCCGTTCGCGCCCGACCGGGTGTTGTCGCTGTCGCAGGCCTACCACTTCGACCCGCCGCCCGTCCCCGAGCGAGCGCGCGGGCGCATCCTCGGCGTCCAGGCCCAGCTGTGGACGGAGTACATGCCGACGCCCTCCGACGTGGAACGCCAGGCGTTCCCCCGGCTGTGCGCGTTCGCCGAGGTCGCCTGGGGCTCGGCCGGCGACTACCCCGACTTCCTCCGGCGGCTGCGCCCTCACCTGGCCCGTCTGGAGGCCCGGGGCGTGCGGATCGGACCGCTCATCCCATAGCCGCCCTGGCCTTTGCGGCGCGCGCGGCACACCGACGACGGGGGATCGCACTCACACCCAGCGAAAGGACGACAGTGTTACGCAAGAAGTGGTTAGCCGGCGGGCTCGTGTCCGCCCTCGCCGTCATCGGCGTGTCCGCCCTCCCGGCCGACGCCGCCACCTCGCTCCGGCTCCAGTACAAGAACAGCGCCACCGGGGCCACCGCCGACCAGGTCGAACCGTGGTTCAACCTCGTGAACAACGGCACGACGAGCGTGCCGCTGAGCTCGATCAAGATCCGGTACTACTTCAAGGCCGACTCCGCGGCGCAGCAGTACCGCTTCGCCTGCTCGTGGGCCGTCGTGTCCTGCTCGACCGTGACCGGGACCTTCGGCACGATCACCCCCGGCACGGCCACCGCCGACCGCTACCTCGAGGTGGGCTTCACCTCGGGGTCGCTCGCGCCCGGAGCCCAGACGGGTGACCTCCAGCTCCGCTTCTACCGCTCCGACTGGCAGCGGATCACCCAGAGCGACGACTACTCCTTCGGCACGCAGACCTCCTACGCCGACTGGACGAAGGCGACCGTCTACCAGAACGGCACGCTGCTGTGGGGCACCGCGCCCACCGGTGGCGACCCGACCCCCACGCCCACTCCTACTCCCACGACCTCGCCGACCCCGCCGCCCACCGGGGGCAACGCGGGCGTAGTGTTCGACGACTTCTCCTACACGGACGCCAACGACGCCACCATCAACGCCCACAACTGGACCATCCGGACGAACCAGGGCGGGCCTGGAATCCCCGGGGCCTCCTGGCCGAAGGGCAACATTTCCTTCCCCGTGGTCTCGGGCACCAACAAGGCGCTGCAGCTCAAGTCCGTCACCGACGGCACCGGGGCGGGCACCCAGCAGTCCGAGGTGCTCAACCAGCGCAAGTTCCTGGAGGGCACCTATGCCGCGCGGGTGAAGTTCTCCGACGCGCCCGTCAGCGGCCCCGACGGCGACGCCATCGTGCAGACGTTCTTCACGATCACGCCCCTCAACCGCGATCTCGACCCCGACTACAGCGAGCAGGACTTCGAGTACCTCCCCAACGGCGGCTGGGGTGAGCCGGCCGGCATCATGTACGCCACGTCGTGGGAGACCTACCAGAACGAGCCCTGGCTGGCGGTCAACGTCCACAACGAGGTACGGCAGAGCTACGACGGCTGGCACGACCTGATGCTGCAGGTCTCCGGTGGCACCATCAGGTATTACATCGACGGCGCCCTGTTCGCCGAGCACGGCGGCATCTACTACCCGGAGACCGTGCAGTCGGTGAACTTCAACCTGTGGTTCATCAGCGGCGGCCAGATCGGCAGCTCGACCCCGCGCACCTACGTGCAGCAGGTCGACTGGTTCTACCACGCGAAGAACGAGGTCGTCGCGCCCAGTGAGGTCCTGAACCGGGTCAACGGCTACCGCACGGCGTCGACCTCCTGGGTCGACACCGTCCCCGGAGCCTGAGAGCCGGTGAGGTGATGCGGCTCGCGCGTATTCGGGGCGCGCGAGCCGTCCCGGCGGTGCGGCCCGTCAGCCGTGGCCGGGGATGTTGCGCAGGGCTTCGCGGCGGGACAGGCCGGAGATGCGGTGGTGGTCGACGTACCGCACCACCTCGGCCGGGTCGGTCTTGGCGTATTCGCGCAGGGCCCAGCCGATGGCCTTGCGGGCGAAGAAGTCGATGTCCGACAGGCTCGGCTCGATGCAGGCGTACAGCAGGCCGAGGTCGGTGCGGTCCTTGAAGGAGTTCTGGCAGAGGATCGACGTGCGCCGCTTCCACAGGTCGGCGTCGCGGGACCATTCGAGCATCAGCGGGCGCATCGTCTCGGGGAACATGCGCAGCAGCGGTCCGATCCTGTGTACGGAGATGTCGTCGACCAGGTCCCACCACGCCCCGGTGACGATCATCTCCTCGTACATCGGCAGCGTGTACAGCGTCTGCCAGGACTTGTAGTAGCGGAAGCCCGACAACTCGACGGCCGCGTAGCGCTCCTCGCGGTATTCCGCCTCCCGCCACAGTGCGAGCACCGCCTTGCGCCACACCGGAGCGGACTCCAGGCGGTGCTCGGCGAACACCCGCCGCAGCGCGGCGCGGCGCGGAACCGCCGGCACGCCGAGGAACGGCATCTCCGATTTCATATAGGCCCGCATCGCGGGCGCGCGGACGGGGTCGGCGACCTCGGTGAGCGCGAGCCGTACCTTCTCGACGAGTGTCATGCCCGCTGCGAGGTCCGGTCTCCGGTGGACAGGCCGTCGAACAGCACCTTGATGTAGTGCTCGGCGAGGGCGTCGGTGTCGAGCCTGCCTCCGGGGCGGAACCACCGCACCGCCACCCAGATCCCGTCGCGGATCATGCGGTAGGTGAGCTTGGGGTCGACGTCGGCGCGGAACTGGCCCGAGGCCTGGCCCCGCTTGATCTGCTCCACCCACATGCGCTCGACCTCGTCCTCGGCCCGCACGAGGTAGTCGAACCGGTCGCCGGGCAGCGAGCGCAGGTAGTTCCAGTCGTTCTGCATGACCGTGATGGCGGCGCGGTGGGGCTCCAGCGTGTGGAATCCGATCCGGACCATCTCCATGAGGACCGCCCCCGCGTCGCCGGCGTCGGCCAGAGTCGCGCGGTAGTGGGCGATGAGATCTTCGAGGAAGGTGCGCAGCACCTCGTCGACGATGCTTTCCTTGGAGTCGAAGTGGTGGTAGAGGCTTCCGGACAGGATGCCGGCCTCGTCGGCGATCTGGCGGACCGTGGTGGCCTGGAAGCCCTTGCGCGCGAAGAGTTCGGCGGCGAGCTTCACGAGGTGGTCCCGCCGTTCCGACGCGGAGCCGGTCCCGCCCGCGTGCCTGGCCCGTACAGGAGCGGCGGCGACGCCGGAGTCCTTACGCTGGTTCACGAGCCCATTATGAGCCCACGAACAAGAGCTTGTTCAAATGCGCGCGCGGCTCCGGCGGCGGATCGTCCGCACTTTTCTGCATTCTCCCGTTCGCCTGGCCACCGTGATCGCGTGCGCGCCCCCGCCTCGTGGCAGGGGCGGCTTCGGGGCGCCGCGGGATGATCCTCCGTGCTGACTCAGCGCGGATCCCTGTCGTTGTACGGCGAGCGCTGGAGGAGTTACGGAGTGGTCGAATACGTCGACCGGCCGGGTGACCGCGGCGAGCTTTCAGGTGAAATGGAACAGCATAGAGCAAGTCGATCTGTAAAATACGAGGTCACCCCACTGGCGAATAGGAAAGTTTCCTATTAGATTTCGGTGCATGCCTGAGCGCCGCCCTGTGGGCACAGTATGAAGCGAAGCCGGGACCTTCTCCTTCTGGCCGAAACCGTCGTCCTCCCCGGCTTCGTGGGGACGACCGCGCCCAACTGGGTGCGCAGGAGACTCGCCGACGGGCTCGCCGGAGTGGTGCTCTTCTCCAGGAACGTCGACACTCCCGCGCAGCTGGCCGAACTCACCGCCCGGCTCCGGGCGGAGAAGGCCGACATCCTGATCGGCATCGACGAGGAGGCGGGCGAGGTCACCCGCCTGGAGGCGCGCACGGGCAGCTCACGCCCGGGCAACTACGCGCTCGGGGTCGTCGACGACGAGGCGCTCACCGAACAGGTCGCCGCCGACGTCGGGCACGACCTGCGCGCGGCCGGGATCAACATCGACTTCGCGCCCGCGGCCGACGTCAACTCCAACCCGGACAACCCCGTGATCGGCCTCCGGGCGTTCGGCGCCGACCCCGGACTGGTCGCCCGGCACACCTCAGCGTGGATCCGCGGCCTTCAGGGCGCCGGAGTGGCCGCCTGCGCCAAACACTTCCCCGGGCACGGCGACACGTCGGTCGACTCCCACCACGGCATCCCGCGGGTCACCGCGTCCGCCGAGAAGCTCGCCGCCGTCGAACTCGCGCCCTTTCGCGCCGCCATCGCCGAGGGCGTGCGCTCGATCATGACCGGGCACCTCCTCGTCACCGCCTACGACGCGGAACTGCCCGCGACGCTGAGCCCCCGGATCCTCACCGGCCTCCTGCGGGACGAGCTCGGCTTCGACGGCCTGATCGTCACCGACGGCATCGAGATGACCGCGGTGTCGGGCCCGTACGGCCTGGGCGGCGCCTCCGCGCTCGCCGTCGCCGCGGGGGCCGACGCCATCTGCGTGGGCGGGGAGAACGCCGGAGAGGACGCGGTGGAGCACATCCGCGACGCCATCGCCGATGCCGTGGCCGAAGGTCGGCTGGCCGAGGACAGGCTCGCCGACGCGGCGGCGCGGGTGCGGGCCCTCGCCTCCTGGCACGCGGATGCCGCGCAGACCGAGCCGGCCAGCGAGATCGGCCTCGCCGCGGCCCGCCGCGCAGTCAGGATCACCCGCAACTCGCCCGCCGCTCCCGCCTTCCCGCTCGGCGCGGCCCCGCACGTCGTCGAACTCGCCCCCGAGACCAACCTTGCCATCGACAAGGGCATGCCCTGGGGTGCCGGGGAGCCGCTGAGCAAGCTCCTGCCCGGCACGACCGTCACCCGCCTCACCGCGCCCGAGACCGCCGACGGCGCGCCCGGCAGAGCCCTGCGCGACGCCGCCGACCGGCCCCTCGTCGTCGTCGTGCGCGACGCCCACCGCCATCCCTGGCAGCTGGGCTTCGTCGAGCAGGTCCGTGCCGCCCGTCCCGACCTGGTGATCGTGGAAATGGGGCTGCCCGGCCGTACGGACCTGGGTGCCGTGCACATCGCCACGCACGGCTCGGCCCGCGTGTGCGGACAGGCGGCGGCCGAGGTGCTCACCGGCACCGCCTGAGGAGTCCGGGTTTCTCCATGGTCATGACCGGCCCGTACGATGAGCGCCGAGAGCACGGGGTTTGGGGGCTTCGATGAAGGTCGCGTACGTCACCTGCGGTGACCCGATCGTGCGGTTCGACGACGAGCGGGAGGCCGTGCTGGCGGCCTGGCTCGGCGCGGGAATCGAGGGCAGCACCGCCGCGTGGGACGACCCCGCCGTCGACTGGGCCTCCTTCGACGCGGCCGTTGTGCGCTCCACGTGGAACTACATCGAGCGGCGCGACGACTTCGTCGCCTGGGCCCACGCGACAGAGCGGGTGACGCGGCTGTTCAACCCGGCGTCCGTCCTGGAGTGGAACACCGACAAGTCGTACATGCGCGACCTGGGGGTGCCCACCGTGCCGACGTACTGGGCCGAGCCCGGGGCCACGGTGGAACCGCCCGAATGGGCCGAGTACGTGGTGAAGCCCACGATCTCCGCCGGGGCGCGCGACACGGTGCGCACTGCCGACAGGGACGCGGCGCGGGCACACGCCGACCGGCTGCTCGCCGAGGGCAGGGCCGTCATGGTCCAGCCGTACGTCGAGGCGGTCGAACGCGAGGGCGAGCTGTCGCTGCTCTACTTCGGCGGCGAGTTCAGCCACGCCGTACGGCGGCATCCCATGCTGACGGGCGTCGCGATCAGCGAGGACAACAAGGCGAGGCTGCGGGATCCCGACGCCGACCAGTTCGACCTCGCGGAGCTCGTGCTGAGCAAGATCAAGGAAGAGCTCCTGTATGTGCGGGTCGACCTCGTCAGGCTGCCCGGAGGGGAGCCGGTGCTGATGGAGCTCGAGGCGGCCGAGCCGTACCTCTTCTTGGGCTACGAGCTGGACGCCCCCGACCTTTTCGCCCAGAAGCTCGCCGAACGCCTGCGCCACACCCCCTGACGCTGAGCCCCCTGGAACCCCCTGGAACCCCCACCCCTTGAGGGGCCCAACCCCTTGAGCGTGATCATGCAGAAGTTCGGGGATCTCGCCGTGACCAGCACAAACCCTTGGCGTGATCATGCAGAAGTTCGCCATCGTGCCTTCTGACCTGGGGATTTAACAATCGTGATCATGCAGAAAATCGCCGAATGCATGGCTGGCGTGGGCTTCAGCCGTGAGTGATCATGTACTGAGGCTGAATTGCATGATCACGAACTCTGTATTTCCAGGTGGGCGGGCCTTTTTCGAACTTCTGCATGATCACGGAATGAGTCGTGGCAGCTCAATGGCCATGCACACGAACTTCTGCATGATCACGTGGCGGGTTTTCGCAGGTGGGCGGCTATGCCTCCGAACTTCTGCATGATCACGCGCAAGGGTGAGTGTGATCACGCTCAAGGGTTGAGCATCCAGGGATGAGTGTGATCACGGCCAAGGGTTGAGTGTGATCACAGCTCGGGGGTCAGGAGGGCGAGCCGTACGGCGTCGGCGGGGTCGGCGGCGCGGACCGGGCCGGCCACGGGATCTCCCGCGGCGTCCACGACGCTCCACCCGCCGAGGGCGACCACCGGAGTGCCGCCCCGCTGGGCCAGCGCGAGCTCCGACAGCGTGCCCCACGACCCGCCCACCACGATGACCGCGTCGGCGGCCCGGACGATGAGGGCGTTGCGGGCCTCGCCCATGCCCGTGGGGATCACGACCGTGAGATCGGGGCTGGCTCCGGCCGCGTCGCGCCCGGACAGGATGCCCACGGCCACGCCTCCCGCCTCACGCGCACCCGCTGCGGCGGCGGCCATGACCCCGCCGTAGCCGCCGCACAGGACGACCGCCCCGCGCTCGGCCAGCAGGCGGCCCACCGTCCGGGCCGTCTCCGCCTCCTGAGGGGTGCACGCGGACGGCCCGCACACCGCGACCTGCGTCATGGCCGCAATCCTAGATCGGCGCCGCGGCTCAGCCGTGGGCGGTGATGCCGCCGTCGACCGGGATGACCGTGCCGGTGAGGTAGGAGCCCGCCCGGGAGGCCAGGAAGATCGCGGTGCCTGCCATGTCGTCGGCGCGGCCGATCCGCCCCAGCGGCACCGTGCTCTCGACCATCGACCGGGTCGCCGGGTCGTCGAGGAGGAACGCCATCATCTTCGAGTCGAACGGGCCGGGCGCGATCGCGTTGACGGTGATCGACTCGCGGGCGAGCCGGCCGGCGAGGTGGCGGGTGAGCATGTGCACGCCGGCCTTGGTCGCCGAATAGGCGTAGCTGTCCATCGACGGCACCCGGATGCCGTCCACGGAGCCGATGTTGATCACGCGGGCCGGGTCCTCCGGCGTCGCGGCGGCCCTGAGCAGGGGAAGGAAGCGCTGGGTGAGGAGGAAGACCCCCTTCACGTTGACGTTCCAGAGTTTGTCGAACGCATGGTCCGGATACTCGTCCAGGGGAGCCCCCCAGCTCGCGCCGGCGTTGTTGACCAGCACGTCGAGCCGGTCCTCATGAGCCGAGACGGCCTCGACGAGGGTCTCGGCGCCCTCGGGGCCGGAAAGGTCGGCCTGTACGGCACGGCAGCCGAGCTCGGCCGCGGTGGCCTCAAGCTCGTCCTTCTTGCGCGAGGAGATGTAGACCGTGGCGCCCGCACCGGCGAAGCCGGCCGCGATCATCTTGCCGATGCCGCGTGAGCCCCCGGTCACGACGACCGTCTTGCCTTCCACCGAGAACAGAGTCATGGCGGCAGCATACCGACCGGTCGGTTCCAGTACGGGTGGACGGGGACAGGTGTCGCGTCCTGGCGGGCGTGGGGGACCCGCCAGGACGCGCACCTCCCCGGCGGGAGGCTTCGACCCCGGCGAGGGTTGGGGTCGAAGCCTCGCTTGAACCGCGCGGAGGCTCGGGGGATCAGCCGTCGTCCGACTGCTGCTCCGGCATGCGGTGATGACGAAGGATCAGGCGTGCCGCGCCGTCGGGGTCGTCGGAGGGGTGAGTGACCACCACGTCACGCTCACTCCAGACGAAGCTCCCGTTTTTGCACCAGACCGTCAGTTCGGTAGATACCGACAGCACGGACATGCCGTTCCCGTTGCTCTGATAGGTGTGGGTGAATCCCTGCCGATGCAAGGCGTAGCGAAGCGAACGCGTCGCCTCGCCGGGATCGCGCCAGGGCAAGTACGGCGTACCCGCGCGGACCGCTAGCACCGACTCCCACCCCCATTTGATGGATTTGTACCAACGTTTGGATAATGCGCGGCCCGACGGGGTCAGGTCAAGGGGTTGTTCCCCGGAAGACCGAGATCGTCTAGATTTGTTGGAACAAAAGGGTAGATTGAGGAAAGATGGCACGATCATCGCTCTACCAGCAGGTGGCCGCCGAGGTCAGGCGTGCCATCTATGTGGGAGAGCTCGCGCCAGGCGACCAGATTCCGACCGAGACCGACCTCATGGAGCTCCACGGCGTCAGCCGCAACACGGTACGGCTGGCCCTGGGCGAACTGGAGAACGAGGGGCTCATCCTCCGGATGCGCCGGCGTGGAACGTTCGTACGCGAGCGCCGTCCCCTTCTCATGCGCCCCCAGGACGAGTTCGTGCCGCTCGATCAGAGCGAGCCGCGCTTCGACTCGTTCGTGCACGCGGTCACCGGTGAGGGACGCAGGGCCGACCAGAACATCGAGGTCTCGATCGTCAACCCTCCCGAGGACGTCTCCACCCGTCTCGCCCTCGCCGACGAGGCGCTCGCCGTCGTGCGGCGGCGGCTGCGTTTCGTGGACGGCCAGCCGTACAACACCTACGACTCCTACTTCCCGCTCGACCTCGTCGCGGACTCCGAGATAGCGAGGCCGGGCGACATCAAGCGCGGAGCCAATCGTGTGCTGGCGGAGCTCGGGCACCCCCAGGTGAGGGTCGTAGACGACATTTCTGCACGTATGCCGACTCCGGATGAAGCGTTGCAACTTCAGCTGGAACCAGGTACGCCAGTTGTCGTTTATGTCCGAGTTGGCTATGACACGGGCGACACCCCGGTGCGTGTCGCCGTCTCGGTGCTCCCCGCCGACAAGCACCTGATCAGATACGAGCTGGAACGTCATTGACGAAGCACGGATGACCCCTCTTCGGAGGGGCCGTCTCTCGCTGTGCGCCCGTCGCGAGCGATCACCGCGCAACGCCCGGGCACCCTGACGCTGCTTCTTTCCTTTCGCTGACGCGGCCGCCGTGCGCCGTATGGCCGTCACTCTTCGTGTTCACATCGATTCACTTCGCACCGAAAGGACTCTTCCATGCCCACGAACACCCTGGATCTGCCCGTCGAACTCACGCTCCGTCGCGCTCGGCCCGCCGACCTGCCGACCGTGCTCACCCTCCTCGCCGAGGCGGCCAGGTGGCTGAACGCCGCCGACGTACGGCAGTGGCCCGCCGGAGGTTTCCCCGCGTCCAAGATCGAGCCGCTCGTGGAGCAGGGCGTCATGTACCTCCTCGACGATGGGATCGACCCCGTGCCCGCCGCGACCATGGCGGTGGACGGCCACGCCGACCCCGAGTTCTGGACCGCGCCCGACCGTCCCGGCGACGCGCTGTACGTGCACAAACTGGCCGTCAGCAGGGCCTATGCGGGGCGGGGGCTGGGCGGCGCGCTGCTCGGCTGGGCCTGCGGCCTGGCCGCCGCCGAGGGCTTACCGTGGCTGCGCCTCGACTGCGCGAAGGACAACCCCCGGCTGCAGGCCTTCTACCGGAAGCATGGCTTCCGCCACGTCCGCACGGTTGACCTGCCCCACCGCGCCTCGGGCGCGCTCTTCGAGCGCCCGGCCGCCCGTGCGTCGTACGGCGGAGCGCTTGACATCACCGCGCACAAGGAGCTGATCGAGGTCTGAACAGGGGCGGATGCCGTACGGCGTCGCAAAGGGACCCGATACTGTTCGCATCATGACCGGATCACTCCTTGAAGTGATCGCGCTGGACGTGCGCGATGCGGTGGCCGCCGAGGAGGGTGGCGCAGACCGCCTGGAGGTCGTGGCCGACATGGCCTCCGACGGGCTCACTCCCTCGGCGGACGTGGTCGCCGCCATCGCCAAGGAGTGCGGGCTGCCGCAGATGGTCATGCTGCGCGGGGGAGCGGGCTTCACCGTGACGCCCCGCGAGCTGGACCGGCTGCGCGGCACGGTCAAGGATCTCGCCGCGGCGGGAGCCGCCGGTTTCGTCTTCGGGTTCCTCACCGCGGACGGATCGGTCGACGTCGAGGCCACCGAGACGTTGATCCATGCGGTGGCCCCGCTGCCGTGGACCTTCCACCGCGCGGTCGACCACGCCGCCGACCTTCGCGCCGCCTGGCGTGCCGTGCGGCTCCTGCCGAACCTCGCCACGGTGCTCACGTCGGGCTCGCCCGAGGGCGTGGGCGCCGGCCTGGGGGTCTTACGCGCCAGAACCGAAGCGGGGGACGCCGCGCTCGTGCTGGCCGGAGGCGGCCTGCGCGGCGCGCACGTCCCCGTGCTCCTGGACTACGGCATCAGGGCGTTCCACGTCGGCAGCGCCGTACGCGGCTCGTGGGACGACCCCATGGACCCCGCCCGCGTGCGCGAATGGCGCATGCTCGTGGACCACGCCTGATCGTCCTCACGAGAGGGCGTGGTCGGCCCGGGCCAGCGCAGCGATCAGCGTCTTGATCGTGGCAGGCTCGTCCAGCACCCCGCCCTCGGCCGCGAGCCGATCCTCCCAGGCGCGGATCCGCTCGGCGTAGGCCTCGTAGTGCTTCAGATGGAAGGCGTAGGCCGTGGCGAAACGGCTGACCAGGTGCGACGGGTGCATGTCCCAGCCCTGGTAGTAGCCGTGGGAGAGCGAATGGCGGACCTGCGCGGCGTGCCGGCGCAGCAGGTCGCGGACGTCTTCCGCCGAGTCGGACGCGGGAGCCGCCGCGAGTGAGCCGTCCGACAGTTCGACGCCCGTGCCGGCCAGCGTGGTCTGCATGATGTGGCGGGCGTGGTCGCAGGCGGGGTGGTCGAGCCGCTGCTCGTGCGGCGGCAGGCCGAGAGCCGCGGTGTAGTCGAAGACGCCGAAATGCGCCGCCGCCAGACGCCCGCCGAGCGAGGGGACCAGATCCGCCGACCGCTGGAGGAACACCACCGTCTGCGGCGCCTCCACCTGCATCTCGAACCGCAGCCTGCCGGGCGCCAGGCGCAGCGCCTCCTCCTGCGCCTCCAGACAGGCCGCGAACTGCCGGAGATAGTCCTCCATGAGCACCTTGGGGAAGGTGACCGTGAAACCGCGCGGCAACTCGCCCACTTCCCTGATCACGTGGGTGAGGAAGCCGTCCAGAGTGCGGATCGAACGCTTCGGGTCGCCGTCGGCGAAGGACTTGATCCGCAGGCCCCATCGCCGGGGCAGGCAACCCTCCTCGTGCATGGTCGCGACGGCCGCCGCCGCCGTCTCCACGTGGTGGTCCTCCTCGTCCCACGGGCGCAAGCCGTACCCGTCCTCGAAGTCGATCCGCAGGTCCTCGATCGGCTCGTTCGCGAGCTTCTTCCTGAGCCGGTCGTGCACCGGCGTCGCCAGGTCGAGGTCGAGATCGAACAACGAGGCGAGCTCGCCGGGGGCGAACACGTGCTTGTGGAGCAGGTCGACGGCCGCGTGCCGCCACTCGGCGACGGTCCCCGCCGTCACCTTGTCGGCCGGGACGTAAACCGTGTGCAGCGGCTGCCATGCGATCTCGCGCGTGGGATACCGCGCCAGCTGCTCGCGATGGGTCTCGTCGAACCCCGCGAAGAGCCCGGGGCCGCCTGTGCCGTCCGTGGTCCGCAAACCCGCCAGCGTGGTCTCCATGCCCCAGATCTTCGCAGAGGCCCCGTACCGTGCGGCACCGCCAGGGTGGCGGGAGCCCTACGGGGCCCGGGCGTCAGGAGGCCACGTCGGGAGCGGGCTGGGTGACCCTGCCGCATGCGGCGAGCATCGCCTCGCGGCCCACCAGCTTGACCCGCTCGCCGCGCCGCAGGGAGGTGGCCAGCTTGGCTTCGGCCGTCTCGATCGCCAGCCAGTCCTGGTAGGTCAGCGGGGTCACACCGCGCGCGCTCAGCAACTCGTCCAGCGACGCCTGCGCGACCCCCGGTGCGGTGTCGGCCAGCAGCGTGCGCACCGTCTCGGCCGCGTCGGACTTGTTGGTGCCGATGACGCCCGTCGGCCCCCGCTTGAGCCAGCCCGCGACGTACTGTCGGTCGGCCACCTTGCCCGCCACGTTGGGGACGGTCATGGTGGCGGCGTCGAACGGCACGCCGGCAAGGGCGACGCTCTGGTAGCCCACCGAACGCAACACCATGTCGGCGGGGATGGTCTCGAACTCCCCGGTGCCCACAACTCGGCCGTCGTCGAGCCGCGTGCGCTCCAGCCGGATGCCCTCGACCCGCGAGCCGCCGAGGATCTCCACAGGGCGCAGCCAGAAACGCACCTCCAGCCGCCGCGGCCGGTCCGAGGGAACCCGCGCCGACCACGACCGCAGGACGTCGACGTTGCCCCTGACCTGGCGGGACAACGTCGTGAGATCGCCCACCTCGACCTCGTGGGGGAAGGTGAGGATGTCGGCGTTGAGCAGCTCGCCCAGCTCGCGCAGCTCCTTGAGGGTGAACTTGGCGTGCTCGGGGCCGCGCCTGCCGACCATGTGGATCCGCCGGACCCGTGAGGTCTCCAGCCGCCGCAGCACCTCCTCGGGGACGTCGGTGTCGCGCAACTCCTCCGCGCCCTTGGCGAGCACCCGCACCACGTCGACCGCGACGTTGCCGACCCCGATCACCACGACGTCCTCGGCGTCGAGGGAGAACGTGTCCGGCGGAACGTCGGGGTGGCCGCAGTACCAGTTGACGAAGTCGGTCGCGGCCATGCTGCCGGGCAGGTCCTCCCCGGGGATGCCCAGGTGCCGGTCGACCATGGCGCCGGTGCAGTACACGACCGCGTCATAGCAGGCCAGCAGATCGTCCACCGACAGGTCCACGCCGAACTCGACGCCGCCGAGGAAGCGCACTCCCGGCGACTCCAGCACGCGGCGCAGGTATCCGGCGATCGACTTGATCGAGGTGTGGTCCGGGGCCACGCCGTACCGCACCAGCCCGTACGGCGTGGGCAGCCGTTCCAGGACGTCGATCTGCAACGGCCCCTGGGCCTGCTTGGTCAGCGCCTCGGCCGTGTAGATCCCGGCAGGGCCGGACCCGACGACCGCCACACGCAATGTCATCTCGCCTCCGCGGACAGGCGTTCCTATCCGTGATTCTTGTTCATGGATCCCTGAGGGGCCAGAACCCGTCATGTCGCCCGCATGTCGGTGACGATTAGCGACTGCTCCCTCCCTGTGCCCAGATCCTTGGCGAAGACGCCGAGTACCCCGTTGGGGTCGATGTCGAAGGTGACCTCGATCTGCGGCACGCCCTGCGGCGCCGGCGGGATGCCGGTCAGCTCGAAGGTCGCCAGCTTCTTGTTGTAGGCCGCGATCTCGCGCTCTCCCTGGAAGACCGAGACCAGGATCGACGCCTGGTTGTCCTCGGCCGTGGTGAAGATCTCCGACCTCCTGTGCGGGATGGTGGTGTTCCGCTCGATGATCTTGGTGAACACCCCGCCCTTGGTCTCCAGCCCGAGGCTCACCGGGATGACGTCGAGCAGCAGGACGTCCGTGACGTCGCCCGTGAGCACGCCGGCCTGGAGGGCGGCTCCGACCGCCACGACCTCGTCGGGGTTGACCCCCCGGTTCGCCTTCTTGCCGCCGGTCAGCTCCCTGACCAGGTCGGACACGGCCGGCATGCGGGTGGAGCCGCCGACCAGCACCACATGGTCGATGTCGGAGACCTTGATCCCCGCGTCCGCTATGACCTGGCGGAACGGCCCCCGGCAGCGCTCGAGCAGATCGGTGGTGATCCGCTCGAACTGTGCCCGGGTCACGGTCTCCTCGAGATGCAGCGGTCCGCCGCGCGCGGCCGTCACGTACGGCAGGCTGACCGTCGTCCGGGAGCTTTCCGACAGTGCGATCTTGGCGAGTTCCGCGGCCTCACGCAGGCGCTGCAGGGCCATCTTGTCCTTCGACAGGTCGACGCCGTGTGCGGCCGTGAACCGCGCCACGAGCTCGCCGACGAGGCGCTGGTCCCAGTCGTCGCCGCCCAGATTGTTGTCGCCGCTGGTCGCCTTGACCTCCACCACGCCGTCGCCCATTTCGAGCAGGGACACGTCGAAGGTGCCGCCGCCGAGGTCGAAGACGAGGACCGTCTGCTCCTCGTCGTCGCCGAGGCCGTAGGCCAGAGCCGCGGAGGTGGGCTCGTTGATGATGCGCAGCACGTTGAGTCCGGCGATCCGGCCGGCCTCCTTGGTCGCCTGGCGCTGGGCATCGTCGAAGTAGGCGGGGACGGTGATCACCGCGTCGGTGATCTCCTCGCCGAGGTAGGCCTCGGCGTCCTGCTTGAGCTTCTGCAAGATGAACGCGCTGATCTGCTGCGGGGTGAACTTCTTGCCGTCGATCTCGACGGTCCAGTCGGTGCCCATCTCGCGCTTGACCGAACGGACGGTCCGGTCGACGTTGGTCACCGCCTGACGCTTGGCGACCTCACCGACGAGTACCTCGCCGTTCTTGGCGAAGGCGACCACGGACGGCGTGGTCCGCGAACCCTGCGCATTGGCGATCACGGTCGGTTCGCCGTCCTCGAGGATCGACACGACGGAGTTGGTCGTCCCCAGGTCGATGCCCACCGCCCGCCCGGTCTTCCTGGGAGGAGGAGGCGGCGCGTGCTCGCGGGTCCGTGATCCGGCGACCTGCGCCGGCGCGGCCGAGGGGCGGGCCGGCCGTCCGGTCCAGAGCCTGTTGCGCACCAGTCCGATGCGGTCCCCGTTGTCGGTCTGGCTCGACCGCGGCTCGGGCATCCCGCGCCTGACGAGATTCAGCCGGACGGCCTGGGTCACGTCGGCGAGGGAGAGGTATTCCTGCTCCGACGAGATCCCGCCCCGCAAGGTGCTGAGGAGTTGCCCGGTGAAAACGGTGTTCCGCTCGCCGGGAAGAGCGAGGGATAACGCGTTCCTCGCCGACGAGGTCATCGTGTAGGCGTTGGTGCTGCTGATCTGGGTGTCGATGAACGAGTTGAGATCCGACATCCCGTGGGCCATGCCGCTGTAACAACAATCGAGGATCACCACCGCGTTGCTGCATCTGCGCTGCCGGATCAAATGGCTCACGTCGGAATACTGGACGCTGCGATAAGGCTTGTCGCTGGTCGTCGTCGAGAGGGTCAGGCGAAAGTCGGAATGGGTGCGCGCGCCGTGGCCCGCGTAATAGACGAGCACCGTGTCGCTCGCCCGCCGGGTGGCGTCGGCGATCGCGTCGAGGACGTCTCCGGCGTCGCGCGGATCGACCAGGTCGACGCAGTTCCCCGCCGGCAGGCCCCACAGATCAGGATCGGTGAGCGCCCGCCGCAGGTCGGCGAGGTTGGCGAGCACCGCGGGCAGGTCGGGCCACTCCTCAGGGTCGGCGTAGTTCGCGACCCCGATGAGCACCGCTCGGGACCCGTCCGGGTCGGGGTGGTGGATCATTTCCCTCGCGGTCCGCTCTCGATGACGTCGAGGGCCTGGAGCAACGCGATGACGGCGGCCGGGTCCCTGGCGGTCCTGTCGTCCACTTCCACACTCCGGTCACCGTTGCTGAATTTGACGGTGATGCCGGCAGGCCTGCTGCGTAACCACCCGAAGACGCCTTCGACGAGGGCCACTCCGACGCCGCCGGAGGCGAAGGAGATGAGCAGGGTTTCGAGGATCGGCCCCATGCCTCCTGTCGGCAGGCCGGTCCGGCTCTCGATGGCGGCGCTTCTCAGTTCGTCGGCCGCGAGGAGGTCCTGTTTGAGGGAATCCAGTTCGAGCCCGGGCGATTCTTCGGCCGCGATCTGAATGGTGAGATGCACCTGCCGAGTATCACGCCCTCGCAGCGCCGGGCGCAATGAGATGAAATCGTCGATGATCGCGAATGATTTCGCCGAATGTTCGACGTGAACCGTCGTCGATATGGGCCGGTCCAATTAGGCCGTGTCCTATTTGGGAAGTAACGCCGGATTCGGATGGAGCGTTCTGGCCGATCGGTCAGAACTGGCCGATCGGTCAGCTAGGGTTGTGCCATGACGCGCTCCGCGACCACCATGCACGCGGAAATCCTGGAGTCAGCCGTGCGGCTGTTCGCCGCGCACGGCTTTCGCGGCACGTCCTTGCAGGACATCGCGTCGGATGCGGGCTGCTCCAAGGCGTCCTTGCTGTATCACTTCACCAACAAGGATGCGATCTTGACTGAGCTGCTGTCTCCCGTCGGGCGAGAGATGGCCGAGCTTGAGGGGAGACTCGCCGCGCTGGACGGCGAGGACGCCGCGCGGGCGGCCGTCGCCGGGCTCGTGGATTTGTCCCTGCACTTTCGGCGGCAGGTCAAGATCCTCCTGCAGGACGTCGACTCGCTCATCAACCGTCCGGAACTGCCGGACGTGGACGCCCTCACCGAACGGCTGGTCGACGCGCTGACCGGCCGATCGCCCGCCCCGCAGGCCCGCGTCTGGGCGTGGATGGCGATGGTGGGGATCTTCCTGACGAGCGCCGGCGAACACGCGCTCCCCGACCCGGAGTTACGCGCGGAGCTGACCCGCGGCGCACTGCGCACGCTGGGCCGCCAAACCGACTGATCCTTTCGATCTTCCGAGAAAGAAACCCCCCGCTCATGGCAACCTTGCTGTACCGGCTGGGCCGGTTCTCCTTCCGCAGACGAGGGCGCGTGGCCGCCGTGTGGCTGCTGCTGCTCGTGCTCCTGGGCCTGGCCGCCGCGGTCTTCCACGGTTCGTCCAGCGACAAGTTCACGATGCCCGGCACCGAGTCCCAGCGGGCACTGGACGCGCTGGCTAGAGAGTTTCCCCAGGCCAGCGGTGCCACCGGCACCATCGTCATCGCCGCTGCGCAGGGGCGGACGCTGGACGCCGCCGCGGTGGCGGCCGTGGTCAAGGAGGCTGCCGCCGTACCCGGCGTCGTCGCGGCCCTGGACCCGTTCCGATCCGGCGCGGTCTCCGCGGACGGCCGCTACGCCCTGGTCCAGGTCCAGTTCGACCGGGACGCCCAGGACATCACCGCCGCGCAGCGTGAGGCGTACCTGAAGGCAGGCTCCTCCGTGGCGGGACTGCGGGTGGAGCACGGCGGCGAGGTCATGACCAGCACGCCCGAGGTGGGAGGCTCAGAAGGGATCGGCGTCCTGATCGCCGCGGTCGTGCTGATCATCACCTTCGGCTCGCTGGTTGCCGCCGGCATGACCCTGCTCAACGCGCTCATCGGCGTCGCGACCGGCATGGCCGGTCTGTACGCGCTCAGCGGTGTCATCGAGCTGACCTCCGTCACACCGGTGCTCGCGCTGATGCTGGGCATGGCCGTCGGCATCGACTACTCGTTGTTCATCACCTCCCGCTACCGCCAGTTCCTGGCCGAGGGCATGGATCGCGAAGAGGCCGCCGGCCGGGCGGCCGGCACCGCCGGATCCGCGGTCGTGTTCGCCGGTGCCACCGTGGTGATCGCGCTCGCCGGCCTGTCGGTGGTCGGCATCCCCTTCCTGAGCGTCATGGGCCTGGCCGCCGCCGGCACCGTGGCCGTGGCCGTGGCCGTCGCTCTCACGCTGCTGCCCGCCTTCCTGTCCTACGCCGGCGCTCTCGCGCTGCCGCGCAAGCAGCGCACCGGCCAGAGCACGAGCGCCGGCGGCGACGGCTTCGGGTACGCCTGGGGGCGGATCGTCACCCGGCTGCGCGTCCCGATCCTGCTCGCCGGGATCCTGGGGTTGGGCGCGCTGGCGCTCCCCGCGCAGGATCTGCGGCTGGCCTTGCCGGACGCGAGCACCGCCGCACCCGGCTCACCGGCCCGCCAGGCCTACGACCTGACCAGCGAAGGATTCGGCGAGGGCTTCAACGCCCGGCTGATCGCCGTCGTCTCCGCTGCCGACCCTCAGGCCACGACCGCCGCCGCCGAGCAGGCCGCCCAGCTGATCCAGCGGACCGACGGCGTACTGGCAGTGGCTCCGCCGCAGACCAACGCCGCACGCACCACGGCGTTGCTGACCATCATCCCGAAGGCCGGGCCGACCGACGCGGCCACCGAGGACACCGTCAACGCCATCCGCACCAAGGTCGCCGCCATCAAGACCGCGGAGATCGCCCTGACCGGCGCGACCGCGGTGGGCATCGACATCTCCGAAAAGCTCGCCGATGCCATGCCGATCTACCTGCTGCTGGTCGTGGGCCTGTCGGTGCTGCTGCTGATGCTGGTCTTCCGTTCGATCCTGGTACCGGTCAAGGCGGCCGTGGGGTTCCTGCTCACCGTCGGCTCGACCTTCGGCATCACGGTGGCCATCTTCCAGCAGGGGCATCTGGCGAACCTGTTCGGCGTCGACGTACCGGGGCCGCTGGTCAGCTTCCTGCCGATCCTGCTGGTCGGCATCCTGTTCGGGCTGGCCATGGACTACCAGGTCTTCCTGGTCTCACGTATGCGCGAAGACTACGTGCACGGCGACACCCCCCGTCAGGCCGCGATCAACGGCATGGGGCACAACGCTCGCGTCGTCACCGCCGCCGCACTGATCATGACGGCCGTTTTCGGCGGGTTCGTATTCATAGACGACCCGGTCATCAAGTCCATGGGCTTCGCGCTGGCCATCGGCGTACTCGTCGACGCCTTCGTGGTCCGTATGGCCCTTGTCCCCGCGGTGATATCCATGTTCGGCCACGCCGCCTGGTGGCTGCCCCGCCCTCTGGACCGGGCGCTGCCCAACCTCGACGTCGAAGGCGAACGCCTGCGCCACCACCTCACCGCCGGAACCCCGGCCGCGTCCGAAAACGCACTCGACCGCCTGAGCCTGGAGGGCGGCGGCTGAGGACGCCGCCGTACATGAGCCGCCGGCGCCACGAGTCCCACTGCCGGAGGCCAAAAGACGGCAACTCCGGGACGGCGCGGCCGATTGATGGGACCCTCCCAAGCATGACGGGATACCGCGGGGGGCGGGACGAGACCCAGACGCCGCCGGACCTCGATCGCGACGACATCAGGACGCCGAACGCCCGGCGCTACGAGGCGCTCGGCCGGGTGATGGCCGCGTTATCGGGCGAGGCCGAGATGCTGGAGGCCTGCCGCGACCTCGCCTGGTGGCGGGGGAGCGACCACTCCTGGCACATCGAGTGGCGCGACGGGCCGCACGCCTCGGAGGTCGCCGCTCTGGTGATCGAGAGGGTACGCGAGCCGGGGCTCGCCGGGCCTCTGGCCGGTCCGGCCGGAATCGTCTCGGCCTCCACCGCCTCGCTCGACGTCATGGGGGTGAGCTTCGTGCTGCGGGCCATCGACCCGATCGGCATGGCCCGCCTGCGCTCCCGTCCCGGGTTGTGGCGGATGTCGGCGACCCTCGACGGAGCGGCCGGCGCCGTACGGAGGGTCAGGCCGCGCCAGCACAGCAGCTCCCGGCAGCACTGGGAAGAGCTTCTGGGAGGGTGAGAGGAGCGGCTCCGGGCTCTTCGCCCGGAGTGGCGACATAACCGAGGGGCGCTACGCGGTCCGGACTGGATAACCTTGGTTCACGTCGTCTCTCACGCGCCGGCCGATCCGCGGCAGGCGCCGCGCGAGAGCTCCCACGAGCAAGGAGTAGCCGTGCTGCTGCGTATGTCGACCCTGTTCCTGCGCACCCTGCGTGAGGATCCGGCGGACGCGGAAGTGCCGAGCCACAAGCTGCTCGTCCGCGCCGGATACGTCCGCAGGGTCGCCCCCGGCATCTACTCCTGGCTGCCCCTCGGCAAGATCGTCCTGGAGAACGTCGCCCGGGTCGTCCGGGAGGAGATGGACCGGATCGGCGCCCAGGAGGTGCTCTTCCCGGCGCTGCTGCCCCGCGACTACTACGAGGCGACCGGCAGGTGGACCGAGTACGGCGACACGCTGTTCCGCCTCAAGGACCGCAAGGGCGCCGACTACCTCCTCGGACCCACCCACGAGGAGATGTTCACCGACATGGTCAAGGGGGAGTACTCCTCCTACAAGGACTATCCGGTGACGCTGTACCAAATCCAGACGAAATACCGCGACGAGGCGCGTCCCCGCGCGGGCATCCTGCGGGGCCGGGAGTTCGTCATGAAGGACTCCTACTCCTTCGACCTCGACGACGACGGGCTCAAGCGCTCCTACGAACTGCACAGGGACGCCTACATCCGGATCTTCGACCGGCTCGGCATCGACTACCGCATCTGCTTCGCGATGTCCGGCGCCATGGGCGGATCGGCCTCCGAGGAGTTCCTCGCCCCCGCGGAAACCGGTGAGGACACCTTCGTGGCCTGCCGCAACTGCGACTACGCGGCCAACGCCGAGGCCGTCATCACGCCCGTTCCGCCCGCCGTGACGACCTCGCAGCCCGCGCTCCAGGTGCTCGACACGCCGAACACGCCGACGATCGAGACGCTGGTCAGCCATGTCAACGAGCAATTCGGCCTGGGGATCACCGCCGCGGACACGCTGAAGAACCTCGTGGTCAAGGTCCGCACGCCCGGCTCCGACGAGGTCGAGACGCTGATCATCGGCGTTCCCGGCGACCGCGAGATCGACTTCAAGCGGCTGGAGGCCGCCCTCGACCCCGGCGTCCCGGAGATCTTCGAGGCGGAGGACTTCGTCCGCCACCCGGGTCTGGTCCGCGGCTACATCGGCCCGCAGGTGCTCAAGTCGCTCGGCATCAGGTATCTCGTCGACCCCCGCGTGGTCACCGGCTCGGCCTGGGTCACCGGGGCCAACGAGCCCGGCAAGCACGCCGCCCACGTCGTCGCCGGCCGCGACTTCGAGCCCGACGGCACGATCGAGGCGGCCGAGGTGCGCGCCGGAGACGCCTGCCCGCGCTGCGGCCACCCCCTGTCCATCGACCGCGGCATCGAGATCGGCCACATCTTCCAGCTCGGCCGCAAGTACGCCGACGCCGCGGGGCTCGACGCGCTCGGGCCCGACGGCAAGCCGATCCGCATCACGATGGGCTCCTACGGCGTCGGCGTCTCTCGCGCCGTGGCCGTGCTGGCCGAGCAGCAGCACGACGAGCTCGGCCTGAGGTGGCCGCGCGAGGTTGCGCCCGCCGACGTGCACATCGTCGGCACCGGCAAGGAGAACCAGATCGAGGTGGCCACCCAGATCGCCGAGACCCTGGAGGCGCGCGGCCTGCGCGTCCTGGTCGACGACCGGCCCGGCGTGTCGCCCGGCGTGAAATTCAAGGACGCCGAACTGCTCGGCCTGCCCACCGTCCTGATCGTCGGGCGCGGGCTCGCCCAGGGCGTCGTGGAGCTGCGCGACCGCGCGACCGGGACCAAGGAGGAGATCCCGCTGGCGGAGGCCGTCGACCGCGTGCTCGCGGCGGCCCAGGCCTGAGCTGGCCCCACCGTCACTCAGCCCTACCGTCACTCGGCCCCGGCGGACGCTCCCTCCAGGGGAACCGGCGTCTCGGTGACTCCCGTGGTCTCCGCGACGCCGTCCCCGGCGTCAGCGTCCTCACTCGCGTCCGCGCCCGCGTCTGTGGGCGCGGACGCGGCCGTCTGTCCGGGCATGCCGGGGAAGGCCACTGCCTCGGGCCGCCAGCCGTACCCGCGGGTGGCGCACTCCTGGGCGGCCAATGCGGCGACGCGGCGGACGGAGGCGTCCTCGTCGGCCGCCAGCTCGAGATAGGCGGTGACGAGCCGCTGCTCGACGAGTACGGCGAGGCGGACGGCGTCGGAGGGGGTCGCCACCACGAACGGCAGCTGATAGGTCGGGGCAGGCTCGGCCGGCCTGCCGCCCTGCTGGACGATCAGTGCGCGCAGCTGGTCGCGCCTGGCCCGATGCGCGTCGAACGACGTCGTGGCCTTGACGCGCAGCTTGCCCGTCGTCTTCGCGCCGATCACGCCGTAGGCGTACACCGCGGCGTGCTCGGCGGCCAGCGCCTTGGCGAGGGGGTCAGCCACGCAGAACCCCCAGAGCCATCGCGTGTACGGCCTCGCACGCTCCGACGCTGGCGAGCAGCTGGGCGAGCGCGGGGGAGGCGTGGGCCATCTGCTTGGCCCGCCCGGCCGCCGCCCGGCGTTCAGCGTCGCGCAGCTTCGCGAGCGAGACGGGGGAGGCCGCCGCCGAGGCCGTCGGCGAGGGTGACGGCGACGAGCTCTCGCCGGGAGGCATCAGCTTCTTGAAGGCCGCGAGGTGGGCGGCGTGGCGCTGCTTGAAAGGACCGAGCGCGGTGGCGAGATCCGCCCCGGCGAGCGCCCCCCTGTCGTAGAGCGCGATCATCTGCTCCTTCGCCTCGATCAGGGACGTCAGCAGCACGACCTGGGGATCCTTGGGCCGGGGGGCGGCGGGCTCCTCCGAGCGGGACGTGCAGCCCGACACGATCAGCCCGGCCATGGCCGTCCCCAGCAGAGCGCGCCGCGTCACGGGTCTCCCGCTCGTGTGCTCCACGTCATAGATCGTACGGCTCAACGCCCAGTAGTCACCGCTTCGTACGGATGGTCGTTCTCGTGTCGGTCGCCGCCGGGTGTGGCGCTCTTTTCGTCCCGCGGCCCCGATAGGCTGTTGGCACATCGGCGAGTCACACGCGCAAACTGGAGGTCGGAATGGGCAACGGCGCTCGGCGCGACCAACTGGTGGAGCTGCTGGCCCCGGTGGTCGCCGCCGACGGATTCGATCTCGAAGACGTGACGGTCACGCCTGCCGGCAAAAGGAGTCTGGTCCGGGTGATCGTCGACCGGGACGGCGGGGTGAGCCTCGACGATGTGGCGGAGGTCAGCCTGTCGATCTCCAAGGAGCTCGACGCCGCCGACACCCTCGGCGCGGGGCCGTACGTGCTGGAGGTCACCTCCCCGGGAGTCGACCGGCCGCTCACCGAGCCCCGCCACTGGCGCCGCGCCACGGGCCGTCTGGTCAAGGCGGACCTGAAGGACGGAACCTCGGCCGAGGGCCGGATCGGTGACGTCGACGACTCCGGCGTCGTGCTCGACGGCACGCGCCGCCTCGGATTCGACGAGCTGGTCCGGGGCAGGGTCCAGATCGAGTTCAACCGGCCGGACGCCGGCGACGAGTTCGGCGACGGCGACACAGACGATGTAGACGACGAGGGCTAGGGGGAGCCTTGTGGACATTGACATGAGCGTCCTGCGCAGCCTGGAGCGGGAAAAGGACATCTCCTTCGACCTGGTCGTCAAGGCGATCGAGGACGCATTGCTGATCGCTTACTTCCGCACGGAGGGCGCGGCGCAGAAGGCACGCGCCGAGCTCGACCGGGTTTCTGGGCATGTGAGCATCTGGGCGGCGGAACTCGGCGAGAGCGGCGAGGTCGTCAGGGAGTACGACGACACCCCTGGCAACTTCAGCCGGATCGCGGCCACGACGGCCAAGCAGGTCATCCTCCAGCAGCTTCGCGACGCGGAGGACGAGATCAACTTCGGCGAGTTCGCCAGCCGTGAGGGCGAACTGGTCGCAGGCATCATCCAGCAGGGCAAGGACCCGCGGGTCGTGCTGGTCGACCTCGGCAAGATCGAGGCGATCCTGCCGCACAACGAGCAGGTTCCCGGCGAGGAGTACGTGCACGGCGAGCGCCTGCGCTGCTATGTCGTGCAGGTGAAGAAGGGGCCCAAGGGTCCCTCCGTGACGCTGTCGCGCACCCACCCGAACCTGGTGAAGAAGTTGTTCGCGCTGGAGGTCCCGGAGATCGCCGACGGCACCGTGGAGATCGCGGCCATCGCGCGTGAGGCGGGCCACCGTACGAAGATCGCTGTGAGGTCCAGGAAGCCCGGCGTCAACGCCAAGGGCGCCTGCATCGGGCCGATGGGGTCCCGCGTACGGAACGTCATGACCGAGCTGCACGGTGAGAAGATCGACATCATCGACTGGTCGGACGATCCGGCGGAGTTCGTGGGGAATGCCCTGTCTCCGGCGCGTGTTTCCCGGGTTGAGGTTCTCGATCTCGACGGCCGGGTGGCGCGGGTGACGGTACCCGATTACCAGCTGTCGCTGGCGATCGGAAAGGAAGGGCAGAACGCCCGCCTTGCCGCGCGCCTGACCGGATGGCGCATCGACATTCGGTCGGACGCTCAGGAGGTACCGGCCGATCCCGCTGATGCGTCGGCAAGGTAAGCTTGATTCCGGTGACCTAGCTGCCCCGCTACGAACGTGTGTGGGCTGCCGGGTTCGCACGGTAAAGTCCGAGTTGCTTCGCCTGGTAGTGATCGAGGGCGTGATCGTCCCCGACCTACGAGGACGGCTCCCAGGGCGCGGTGCTTCACTGCACCCCGCTTTGGGCTGTCTGGAGCTTGCCGAACGTCGCCGGGCGTTCTCTCGCGCGTTCCGCGCGCAGGGAGCGCTTGACGCGGCATATCTGCGAGCTCACCTTGAGGGGCTTGACTCCGGGTAAGCGCCGGGTGAATGGTTACCGCTGGCCCCTGTATTCGGCCTGGGGTCGAGGCACGAAGAACTGTCATGTAAGGGACGCCGAGTTGATGGGCGGAGTCAGATTGCTATGAGCGCCTGATGAGCACGCGGCGATGAGTATGTCCAGGTAGCGACGGTCCGGCGGCACTGCGAGCCTCCCGGGCCGAGTTAGGGAGTGCAGTGGCGAAGGTCCGGGTGTACGAGCTCGCCAAGGAGTTCGGAGTTGAGAGCAAGGTCGTGATGGCCAAGCTCACCGAGATGGGCGAGTTCGTGAGGTCGGCGTCTTCAACGATAGAGGCGCCGGTCGTCCGCAAGCTTACTGAGGCGTTCGGCAAGGGCGACGCCTCCCGGGGCGGCGGAAAGCCGTCCCCACGTCCGGCGCAGCCGAGGCCTGCGCCGAGGCCGGCAGAAGGCCTGGCCGGTGGTGGCGCCGCTCCGGCGCCGGTTTCCCCCTCTTCCGACGGCGTGGCCAAGCCGGGACCCCGTCCGGGTCCGCGGCCTGCCCCCCGTCCGGTTCCCATGCCCCACCCGGCTCCGCCGGTTCCTCAGCCTGAGGCGGCGCGGCCCGAGGTCGCGCGTCCCGCTGCACAGGCTCCGCAGGCTCCGCGTCCCGCGGCGTCCGGCCCTCGGCCGGGCCCCGGTGCGCCCAAGCCTGGCCCGCGGCCCGCTCCGGCTCCGGCTCCGCGCCCCTCCGCGGGCGCTCCCTCCGGACCCGGCGCCCCGGCGGCAGGCGGCTCGCGGCCAGGTGCACCCAAGCCCGGCCCGCGGGGCCCGCGTCCGGGTAACAACCCGTTCTCCTCGACCGCCAGCGGCATGGGACAGCGCCCGGCGCGTCCGGGCGGCGGACCCGACCGTCCCGATCGTGGTGACCGCCCCGACCGCGGCGACCGTCCCGATCGTGGTGACCGTGGTGACCGTGGCCCTCGCGAGCCGCGCCGCGACGGCGGACGTGACGGCGCCATGCCGCGTCCTCCGGGCGCGCGCACCGGCGCTCCGGGTGCGGGCGGTCCCCGTCCGGGTCCCGGCGGTCCTCGTCCCGGCCCCGGAGCGGGCGGTCCTCGCCCCGGCCCCGGCGCCGGTGGTCCGCGTCCCGGTGGTCCGCGTCCCAACCCGACGATGATGCCCCAGGGCCGTCCCGCCGGTCCCGGTGGCGGCGGCGGCGGTCGTCCCGGCCCTGGCGGCGGTGGCCGTCCCGGTGGTCCCGGTGGTGGCGGCGGTCGTCCCGGCCCTGGCGGCGGTGGCCGTCCGGGTGGCGGGTTCGGCGGTCCCCGTACGGGTACCGCGGGAGGTCCCCGTCCCGGTGGTGGCGCCGGTGGCCCCGGTGGTGGCGGCGGCGGTTTCGCCGGTCGTCCCGGTGGTGGCGGCGGTGGCGGCGGCCGTGGACGTGGCGGCGGCACGGCGGGCGCCTTCGGGCGGCCGGGCGGCCGGCCGACCCGTGGCCGCAAGTCGAAGCGTCAGAGGCGTCAAGAGTTCGACAACATGCAGGCCCCCGCGATCGGAGGCGTGCAGGCTCCGCGCGGCGGCGGTCAGACGATCCGTCTCCCGCGTGGCGCGTCCCTCGCCGACTTCGCCGACAGGATCGGCGCGAACCCGGCCTCGCTGGTGCAGATCATGCTGCACCTCGGCGAGATGGTGACCGCGACCCAGTCGGTCAACGAGGAGACGCTGCAGCTGCTCGGCGCCGAGCTCGACTACGTCGTCCAGGTCGTCAGCCCGGAGGAGGAGGACCGAGAGCTCCTCGAGTCCTTCAAGATCGAGTTCGGCGAGGACGAGGGTGACGAGGCCGACCTGGCCCCGCGCCCGCCGGTCGTGACCGTCATGGGTCACGTCGACCACGGTAAGACGAAGCTCCTTGACGCGATCCGGAACACCAACATCGTCGCCCGCGAGGCCGGTGGAATCACCCAGCACATCGGTGCCTACCAGGTGGCGGCCGTGCACGAGGGTGAAGAGCGGAAGATCACCTTCATCGACACCCCGGGTCACGAGGCGTTCACCGCCATGCGTGCCCGTGGCGCGCAGGCCACCGACATCGCGGTGCTGGTGGTCGCGGCGGACGACGGTGTGAAGCCGCAGACCATCGAGGCGCTCAACCACGCCCAGGCGGCGAACGTGCCGATCGTGGTGGCGGTCAACAAGATCGACAAGGAGGGTGCGGACCCGACCAAGGTCCGGGCCCAGCTGACCGAGTACGGCCTGGTGGCCGAGGAGTTCGGCGGTTCCACCCTGTTCGTGGACATCTCCGCGAAGAACGGCACCGGCATCGACAACCTGCTCGAGGCCATCGTGCTGACCGCGGACGCCGAGCTCGACCTGCGGGCCAACCCGCACATGGACGCCCAGGGCCTGGCCATCGAGGCGAACCTCGACCGGGGCCGCGGTCCCGTGGCGACCGTGCTCGTGCAGCGCGGCACCCTGCGGGTCGGCGACTCGATCGTCTGTGGCGAGGCCTTCGGCCGCGTCCGGGCGATGCTGGACGACAACGGGGACCCGGTCGAAGAGGCCGACCCGTCGCGTCCGGTCCTGGTGCTCGGTCTGACCGCCGTCCCTCGCGCCGGCGACAACTTCATCGTCGTCAGCGACGACCGGATGGCGCGGCAGATCGCCCAGCAGCGAGCGGCCCGTCAGCGCATCGCCGACATGGCCAAGTCCGGCCGCCGGCGCACTCTCGAGGAACTGTTCAAGGACCTCGAGAAGGGTCAGGTCGACGAGCTCAAGCTCATCATCAAGGGTGACGTCTCCGGTTCGGTGGAAGCCCTTGAGGACGCGCTGCTCAAGATCGACGTGGGTGAAGAGGTCAACCTCCGCGTCCTGCACCGCGCCGTCGGTGCGATCACGGAGTACGACGTCAACCTCGCGATCGCCGACGACAACGCCGTCATCATCGGTTTCAACGTCCGCCCCGAGGTCCGGGCGCGCGACCTGGCCGAGCGCGAGGGCGTCGACATCCGGTACTACTCGGTCATCTACCAGGCGATCGAGGAGATCGAGGCGGCCCTGAAGGGCATGCTGAAGCCGGAGTTCGAAGAGGTCCAGACCGGTACCGCCGAAGTCCGCGAGGTCTTCAAGGTGCCGAAGATCGGCAACGTTGCCGGTGCGCTGGTCCGCTCGGGCACGATCACCCGCAACAGCAAGGCCCGCATCATCCGCGACGGTGTCGTCGTGGCCGACAACCTGACCGTCATCTCGCTGCGGCGGTTCAAGGACGACGCGACCGAGGTCCGCGAGGGCTTCGAGTGCGGTATCGGTCTCGGATACAACGACATCAAGATCGACGACGTCTTCGAGACGTTCGAGATGCGGGAGAAGCCGCGCGTGTGACGACTTCGGCCGCCGCCCTCCGGGGCGGCGGCCGAACCGTCCTGCCCGTGGCGACGTACCCATGTATGTCGGTGCTCTTACATTGGACATCCTTCTCGGCGACGTGCACTCGCTGAAGGAGAAGCGCTCCGTGGTCCGGCCGCTCATCGCGGAGATAACGCGGCGGTTCCCCGCCGTGGCCGTCGCCGAGACCGGCCACCTGGACCTCCACCGGCGAGCGGAGATCGGCGTGGCCGTCGTCTCCGCGTCCGCCGCCAACTGCGACGAGGTGCTCGACGCGTGCGAGCGCGTGGTCGCCTACCACCCGGAGATCGAGCTGCTGTCGGCACGGCAGCGGGTCTTCAACGAGCACGAGGAATAGACCGGACGGCCGCCGCGTCAAGCCGTACGTCGAACGAGGGAGCGTGAGCATGGACGCAGCGCGCGCCAGTAAGCTGGCCGACCGAATCCAGCAGGTCGTCGCCGAGATGCTCGAGCGGCGGATCAAGGATCCGCGGCTGGGATTCGTCACGGTGACAGACGCCAGGATCACCGCGGACCTGGGTGCTGCGACGGTCTACTACACGGTCTTCGGTTCGGAGGTCGACCGGGCCGGAACCGCCGCGGCGCTGGAGAGCGCCAAGGGGATCATCCGGTCGGAGGTGGGCCGCCAGACCGGTCTGCGGCACACCCCGACGCTCACCTTCGTCCACGACCCCCTGCCCGACAGCGCGCGGCACCTCGACGACCTGTTCGCCGCGGCGAAGGCCAGGGACGAGGAGATCGCCAAACAGGCCGATGGCGCCGAGTTCGCCGGCGACGCCGATCCCTACCGCTTCAACGACGAGGCGGACGACGCCGACGACGAGAACGAGAACGAGGTCTCCGACCGGGCGGGGCACCGCGCGACGTGACCACGTCAGGCACGGCCGTCGCCGAGGCGGACTGGCAGCGGGCCGCCGATCTGGTCCGCGGCGCGGGCTCCGTCGCGCTCGCCTGCCACGTGTCGCCTGACGGGGACGCGCTCGGATCGATGCTGGGCTTCGGGCTCGCCCTGCGGCGGGCCGGGGTAGAGGTGGTCGCCTCGTTCGGCGACAGGAATCTCACCGTCCCGCGACTGCTCGGGTTCCTGCCCGGCCAGGAGCTTCTGGTGGAGCCGCAGGCGTACCCGGCCGAGCCGGCCCTGATGATCACCTTTGACGCGTCGACCATGGACAGGCTGGGCCTGCTCGTCCCCAACGCGGGCAAGGCCGGCGAACTGATCGTCGTCGATCACCACGTGTCCAACCCGGGCTTCGGATCGGTGAACCTGGTGGACCCGTCGGCCGCCGCGACCACGATGCTCGTCGAGGAGCTCATCCACCGCCTCGGGCTGGAGATCGACGGGGACGTCGCCACCTGCCTGTACACGGGGCTGGTGACCGACACCGGATCCTTCCGCTACTCGGGGACCACTCCTGCGGCGCACGCCATGGCCGGCCGCCTGGTCGCCTCAGGGCTCCGCACGGATGAGATCGCCCGGGAGTTGTGGGACCGCTCGCCCTTCGCCTATCTGCGCGTCCTCGGCGCCGCTTTGGACCGCGTCGTGCTCGAGCCCGGGCAGGCCGGGGGGCACGGGATCGTGTGGACCTTCGTGACCAGGGCCGACCGTGCCGCGCACGGCCTGCCGTACGACGAGGTGGAGGGCGTGATCGACGTCGTGCGCCGGGTCGACGAGGCCGATGTGGCCGTCGTGCTCAAGGAGGCCGACGACGGCGTGTGGAACGTCTCGACGCGGTCCAAGGGCGCCGTCGACGTGGGCCGGGCCTGCACCGCCCTCGGCGGCGGCGGGCACCCGAGCGCCGCCGGATTCTCCTCCCACGTGTCCCCCGAGGAGACGATGACCGCCCTTCGCTCCCTCCTCTCGCCGTGATCATGCAGAAGTTCGCGCGCGACCGCTCCGACCTGGCCCGACCCGGGTCGTGATCATGCAGAAGTTCGCGCACGATGGTGTTGAGCTGCGCGAATGCAGTTCGTGATCATGCACGAATTCCGGAAAGTGCTCGATGACCTGCGTATTCTCCCTTCGTGACCATGCATTGGACGTCTCATGAGTACGGCTAGGCCTCGCCGGCCCGTCCCGCCCAGCGGGCTGATCATCGTGGACAAGCCGGCGGGCTGGACGTCCCACGACGTGGTCGGCAAGATGCGCGGCATCGCCGGCACCCGCAAGGTGGGCCACGCGGGCACGCTCGACCCCATGGCGACCGGGGTGCTGGTCGTCGGTGTGGAGAAGGCCACGCGCCTTCTCGGGCATCTGGCGCTCACGGAGAAGGTCTACGAGGCCACGATGCGTCTGGGCGTCTCCACCAACACCGACGACGCCGAGGGGGAGGTCACCGCCGTCACCCCGGCCGATCACGTCGGGGAGCAGGACGTGCGCCGGGGGATCGAGGCGCTCACCGGCGAGATCATGCAGGTGCCTCCGCAGGTCAGCGCCATCAAGGTGAACGGCGAGCGGGCCTACAAGCGGGCCAGGGCGGGTGAGGAGGTCGAGCTCGCCGCCCGTCCGGTCACGATCTACGCCTTCGAGGTGACCGGCCTGCGCAGGGAAGGGCAGGCCGTGGACGTCGACGCCACGATCACGTGCTCCAGCGGCACCTACATCCGCGCGCTCGCACGTGATCTCGGCGGCTCCCTCGGGGTGGGCGGCCACCTGACCCGTCTGCGCCGCACCCGGGTCGGACCGTACGCCCTGGAGTCGGCCAGGACTCTCGACGACCTGGCCAAGGAATGCGTGATCCTGCCGATGGCCGAGGCCGTGGCGGCCGCCTTCCCCCGCAGGGACGTGACGGAGGAGGAGGCCCGCCTGGTCGCTCACGGAGGCCGCCTCGCGTCCGCGGGCCTCGGCCCCGGGCCGGTGGGGGTCTTCGCGCCCGACGGCACGCTGCTGGCACTGGTCGAGGAACGGGGCGGCGCGGCCAGGCCGCTCGCGGTCTTCGTCTCCTGAGGCGGCCGACCCTGTCCAGGGGCTGGTTCCCGGAAACCACGGGCGGCATGGCAGGCTTGTCTACGGCCGGATTGACGCGAGCCGTACAGGAATCGAGGTCGAGGTGCAGGGCTGGCACGGGCTGGAGGACGTCCCCGACGATTGGGGCAGGTCCGTCGTCACGATCGGTGTGTTCGACGGTGTGCACCACGGTCATCAGAAGATGGTGGCCCAGGCGGTGGAGCTGGCCCGGGATCTCGGGCATCCCGCGGTCGCCGTGACCTTCGACCCTCATCCCGATGAGGTCGTACGGCCGGGCAGCCATCCGCCGCTTCTCACGACGCCGCGCCGCCGCACCGAGCTGCTGGCGGCGCTCGGGGTGGACGCCGTGTGCGTGCTGCCGTTCACCCTGGAGTTCTCCCGGATGTCCCCGGACGAGTTCGTGCAGACGGCGCTGGTCGACCGGCTGCATGCGGCGGGGGTGGTGGTGGGGGAGAACTTCCGCTTCGGCCACAAGGCCTCCGGCGACATCGAAACATTGCGGACGCTGGGCGAAAAATACGATTACGTGACGGAAGGCGTATCTCTGGTGCGTAACGCGGAGGCCATCTCGTCGACCTTGATCCGCGAACTGCTGGCATCGGGCGACGTCGAGGCCGCGACGGCCTCGCTCGGCCGCCCGCACCGCGTGGAGGGCGTGGTGGTCAGGGGCCACCAGCGCGGCCGGGCGCTCGGATTCCCGACCGCCAACATCGAATCGCCGCAGCACACCGCGATCCCGGCCGACGGGGTCTACGCCGGGTGGCTCCAGTGCACCCAGGCGCCCTCGCCGTACGAGGGGCAGAGATGGCCCGCGGCGATCTCCATCGGGACCAATCCGACCTTCGACGGGGTCGAGCGCACGGTTGAGGCGTACGCGCTGGACCGCGACGATCTCGATCTGTACGGCGCGCACGTGGCGGTCGACTTCGTCGCGAGACTCCGCGACACCCTCCGGTTCGACTCGATCGAGGCGTTGATTGAGCAGATGCACGCCGACGTGGACCAGGCGCGGCGGGTCACCGCGGGAGACGCCGTCTCCGGAGCGTGATCGGGCCATGGCGATCAGGCCGCAGCGGACCCTCCGCGAACGGAAGTGTGCGGGGCGCTGAACAGCGGTGGTAGCCTTGCATGTCAGCCATGTTCAGATGATGTTTCATTATCTGTGAGCTGGCCTGTCACGGCGACTGTAGGCACGCACGGTCGTTCGCGGGCTCGAAATCACGCCGCGTGCCTTCCCACGCGAAGGAGAAGCAGTGTCGCTCGACACCGCCACAACCAAGGCCATCGTCGCCGAATACGGCACCAGCGAGGGCGACACCGGGTCCCCTGAGGTCCAGATCGCGCTGCTGAGCAAGCGCATCAGCGACCTCACGGAGCACCTCAAGACCCACAAGCACGACCACCACAGCCGCCGCGGACTGCTCCTCCTGGTGGGCCGCCGCCGCCGGCTGCTGAAGTACCTGCAGGCCAAGGACATCACCCGCTACCGGTCCCTGATCGAGCGGCTGGGCCTGCGCCGATAGCGTGGGGAAAGGAGCGGCGATCCTCCGCCGCTCCTTTCTCGTAACAGGCAACAATGGCTTGTTACGAGGTAGCCCCGGTGAGCCGCCGACCGAGCGGCCCGGGCGCCGAGCAAACTGAATAGCCGACAGGGAGACAGGGCCCCACGGCCCTCGACCCGACAGACAAGTCCCCGCGTCCGCAAGCAAGCAGCACGCGCGATCCCGCGGCGTGAGAGGGCCGGTCCTCGGTAGTGGCCCCCGGTCGGTACGGCACGAGCCGTACAGAGGAGACCGGGCGCTTCGATCGAAGACCGGCACTGCACCTGAACGGGGAGCCCGGCAAGAGAGGGACGCGGGAGACCGACCCGAGAAGGAGGTCCCCCGTGGAGGGTGTCCACAGCACGGAGGCCGTGATCGACAACGGCCCCTTCGGCACGCGCACGATCCGGTTCGAGACCGGTCGCCTCGCGCGGCAGGCGGCGGGAAGCGCCGTCGTCTATCTCGATGACGAGACGATGGTCCTGTCCGCCACCACAGCGTCCAAGCATCCCAAGGAGAACTTGGACTTCTTCCCGCTCACCGTCGACGTCGAGGAGCGGATGTACGCGGCGGGCCGGATCCCCGGCTCGTTCTTCCGCCGGGAGGGCAGGCCGTCGGAGGACGCGATCCTCACCTGCCGCCTGATCGACCGGCCGCTGCGGCCGTCGTTCGTCAAGGGCCTGCGCAACGAGATCCAGGTCGTGGCGACTGTCATGTCGCTGCACCCGGAGCACCTGTACGACGTGGTCGCGATCAACGCGGCCAGCCTGTCCACGCAGCTCGCGGGCCTGCCGTTCTCCGGCCCGATCGGCGGCGTGCGCGTCGCCCTGATCGAGGGCCAGTGGGTGGCGTTCCCGACCCACACCGAGCTGGAGAACGCCACGTTCGACATGGTCGTCGCCGGCCGTGTCCTGCCGGACGGCGACGTCGCGATCATGATGGTCGAGGCCGAGTCGACCCGTGACACGCTCAAGCTGGTCGCCGAGGGCGCCGTGGCGCCGACCGAGGAGACCGTGGCCCAGGGCCTCGAGGCCGCCAAGCCGTTCATCAAGGTGCTCTGCGACGCGCAGGCCAAGCTCGCCGGGGTCGCCGCCAAGGAGACCGCGGAGTACCCGATCTTCCTCGACTACCAGGACGACGCCCTGGAGGCGGTCACCGCGGCCGTCAACACCGAGCTGGGCTCGGCGCTGACCATCGCGGGCAAGCAGGAGCGCGAGATCGAGATCGAGCGGGTCAAGGCATTGGCCGCCGAGAAGCTGCTCCCCGACTTCGAGGGCCGGGAGAAGGAGGTCGGCGCCGCGTTCCGGTCGTTGACCAAGAAGCTGATGCGCGAGCGTGTCCTCAAGGAGGGCGTGCGCATCGACGGCCGCGGCCCCAAGGACATCCGGCAGCTCAACGCCGAGGTCCACGTGGTGCCGCGGGTGCACGGCTCTGCGCTCTTCGAGCGGGGCGAGACCCAGATCCTGGGCATCACCACGCTGAACATGCTGCGCATGGAGCAGATGATCGACACGCTCAACCCTGAGCGGACCAAGCGCTACATGCACAACTACAACTTCCCGCCCTACTCCACCGGTGAGGTCGGCCGCGTCGGCTCTCCGAAGCGGCGCGAGATCGGGCACGGCGCGCTGGCCGAGCGGGCGCTCATCCCGGTTCTGCCGTCGCGTGAGGAGTTCCCGTACGCGATCCGGCAGGTGTCGGAGGCGCTGGGCTCGAACGGTTCGACCTCGATGGGCTCGGTCTGCGCCTCGACGATGGCGCTGCTCGACGCCGGCGTGCCGCTCAAGGAGATGGTGGCCGGCATTGCCATGGGCCTGATCAGCGAGGGCGACGAGTACGTCACGCTGACCGACATCCTCGGCGCCGAGGACGCCATGGGCGACATGGACTTCAAGGTCGCCGGCACCAAGGACGTCATCACGGCGCTGCAGCTCGACACCAAGCTCGACGGCATTCCGGCCAGCGCGCTGGCCGCCGCCCTCAGGCAGGCGCGGGGCGCCCGCCTGGCGATCCTGGATGTGATGCAGGAGGCCATCGACTCTCCGGCGGAGATGAACCCGACGGCTCCGCGCATCATCACGATCAAGGTCCCGGTCGACAAGATCGGCGAGGTCATCGGCCCCAAGGGCAAGATGATCAACCAGATCCAGGACGACACCGGCGCCGAGATCACGATCGAGGACGACGGCACGATCTACATCGGCGCCACCGACGGCCCGTCCGCCGAGGCGGCCCGGTCGCTGATCAACGGCATCGCGAACCCGCACATGCCGGAGGTCGGCGAGCGCTACCTGGGCACGGTCGTCAAGATCGCCGCCTTCGGCGCGTTCGTGTCGCTGCTGCCCGGCAAGGACGGCCTGCTGCACGTTTCCCAGATCCGCAAGCTGCACGGCGGCAAGCGGATCGAGAACGTCGAGGACGTCATGAGCGTCGGCGAGAAGATCCAGGTGGAGATCGCCGAGATCGACTCGCGGGGCAAGCTCTCACTGGTGCCGGTCGAGGTCGTGGAGAAGGAGGCGGCTGAGAAGGCCGCCGGCGGCGCCGAGGCCGACAGCGAGCCCGCGGCGGTCGCCGCGGCGCCGCAGGAGGAGGAGCCGCAGCAGCGCACGGAGAGGCCGCGTCGCCGTACCCGCAGCGGACGGGACGAACGCAACTCGTGAGCACCACGACTCTGCACCCCGGCAAGGACGGTGCGGGCGTCGTTCGCCGCACCGTCCTTCCCGGAGGGCTCCGGATCGTGACCGAGACCATGCCGACCGTGCGAAGCGTCGCGGTCGGCATGTGGGTCGGCATCGGTTCGCGTGACGAGGCCCCCGAGCACACGGGGGCCACCCACTTCCTCGAGCACTTGCTCTTCAAGGGCACGCCCACGCGGGACGCCATGGAGATTTCGGCGTCCATCGAGGGCATCGGCGGTGAGATCAACGCCTTCACCGCCAAGGAGTACACCTGCTACTACGCCCGGGTGCTCGACGAGGATCTCCCGGTCGCCATCGACGTGCTCGCCGACGTGGTGACCTCGTCCCTGATCACCGCCGACGACGTGGAGTCCGAGCGCGGCGTGATCCTGGAAGAGATCGCCATGCACGACGACGACCCGTCCGACGTGGTGCACGAGCAGTTCTCCGCCGAGCTGTACGGTGACACC
The DNA here is from genome assembly GCF_016863335.1 of Planotetraspora thailandica. Taxonomy (GTDB): domain Bacteria; phylum Actinomycetota; class Actinomycetes; order Streptosporangiales; family Streptosporangiaceae; genus Planotetraspora; species Planotetraspora thailandica. The sequence continues at coordinate 85,894 of NZ_BOOR01000024.1, read as the reverse complement.
CCGATCGGCCGGCCGATCCTCGGCAACGAGGACTCGATCAACGCGCTCACCCGCGACCGGATCGTCGAGTACTACCAGCGCTACTACACGCCTCCGCAGACCGTGGTGTCCGTGGCGGGCAATGTCAGCCACGAGCGTGTGGTCGAGCTGGTGGCCGCGGCCTACGCGCGTGCGGGCGCCCTCGGCGCCCCGGCGAGCCCGGCGCTTCCCCGGCTCGGCGGGCCCGGGGTCGAGGAACGTTCGGGCGTCCGCGTGGTCGACCGTCCCACCGAGCAGGCCAACCTGGTGCTCGGGATGACGGGTTTCTCCCGAACCGACGAGCGTCGTTTCGCGCTCGGCGTCCTGAACGCGGCTCTCGGCGGCGGCATGTCGTCGCGGCTGTTCCAGGAGATCCGGGAGAAGCGCGGCCTGGCCTACAGCGCGTACAGCTACACCTCGCAGTACGCCGACACCGGCCAGTTCGGCATCTACGTGGGCTGCCTGCCGTCCAAGATCGACGACGTCCTGAAGATCTGCCGTGACGAGGTGGCGCGCGTCGTCGCCGAGGGCATCGCCCCCGAGGAGATCGCCCGAGGCAAGGGACAGATGCGCGGCGGGCTCGTGCTGGGGCTGGAGGACACCGGCTCACGCATGTCCCGCATCGGCAAGAGCGAGCTCGTCTACGAGACGCTCATGTCGGTCGACGAGGTTCTGGCCCGGATCGAGGCGGTCACGCCCGACGACCTCGCCGCCGTGGCCGGCGACATCCTCAACCGGCCGATGACGCTCGCGGTGATCGGTCCGTACGGGGACAAGGACTTCAGCTTCGCGATCGCCTGAGTCCCGGCTTCGAAGCCGCGCGGTGCGCCCGTCGCCCGCGCGGCTTCGTCATGTCGGCCCGCCGGCCGGATATAGCCTTGGGCGCGTGATTAAGGTCGGTGTTCTGGGCGCTCGCGGGCGCGTCGGTGTGGAAGTCTGCAAGGCCGTGCACGCGGCCGAGGATATGGAGCTGGTCGGGGCGGTCGACAAGGACGACCCGCTCGACGCGCTCACGGACGCACAGGTCGTCGTCGACTTCACGCACCCGGATGTGGTGATGTCCAACCTCGAATGGTGCGTCGGCCACGGCATCCACACGGTGGTCGGCACCACGGGTTTCGACGCCGCCCGGCTCGACACCGTGCGCGGCCTGCTCGCCGCCAACCCGGGGACCAACGCGCTGATCGCGCCCAACTTCGGCATCGCCGCCGTGCTCATGATGCACTTCGCTCAGCAGGCGGCACGGTATTTCGAGTCGGTGGAGATCGTCGAGCTGCACCATCCCAACAAGGCAGACGCGCCTTCCGGCACGGCCCGCCGTACGGCGGAGCTGGTCGCTGAGGCGCGGGCCAAGGCGGGCATCGGACCGTCTCCCGACGCGACCACCTCCCAGCTGGAGGGTGCGCGCGGCGCCTCCGTGGACGGTGTCCACGTGCATGCCGTACGGCTGGCCGGCTTGATCGCCCACCAGGAGGTGATCCTCGGCGGCGAAGGGGAGATCCTGACAATCAGGCATGACACTATGAGCAGATCCTCCTTTATGCCGGGAGTGCTCCTCGGTATACGCCGAGTTCAGGACCTCAGCGGGTTGACGGTGGGGCTTGACCGCCTCCTCGACCTATAAAAGTTGTCCACAGGATGAAGCCTCTCCACAGGGCCGTCACGGAACGGCACGAGGAGGCCTGATCTTCCGCGAAGGTATGGACCAGGCCGTCGATCGGCGGCCGCGGAACCATCACCCCCCGAGGAGAGAGGCATGGTCACCATGACGCACATGTCGTTCGAGGAGCGCGTCACGGCGCTGGAGCTCGACGTGCAGTCCATCAAGATCCTTGTCGGAACCGTGGACAACAAGGTCGAGCGGGTACGGCTGGACGTGCAGCAGGCGCAGGGCGCCAACACCCGCATGATCCAGGCGCTGCGCGACGACATGACGGAGTTCCGAACCGCGGTCGAGTCCCGGTTCGAGGCCCTCGACGATCGTCTCGACACGGTGGACGACCGCTTCGTCGCCGTCGATCAGCGGTTCGACGCCGTGGACCGGCGGTTCGACGCGGTGGACCGGCGGTTCGACGCGGTGGATCGGCGATTTGACGTCGTGGATCAGCGGTTCGACGCGGTCGACCAGCGGTTCGACGCCATGGACGGGCGCATGGATCGGATGGACGGCCGGTTCGATGCCATGGACGGGCGCCTCGACCGGATGGACTCGCGGTTCGACGAGGTGATCGCGCTGATCAAGGAGATGTCGGGCGGCCCGGCGGGAGCGGTCGCGGGCTGACGTCGCCCGCGTACGGCTGTCGCTCTCGCGGCGACAGCCGTACGCCGGCCTCACGGTCGCCGTAGACGCTCCGGCGTCAAAGTGCCAGGCCGATTGCGAAGAGCAGGCCGAACACGAGCTGCAGGCGACCCGTCTGCTGCAACGTGGCGATCAGTGAGGGGCCGGTCGCCCCCGACATGACCGCCTTGACCGGAGCCACCGTCAGAGGGATCGCCAGCACGGTGAGCGCGGCGAAGGGCCGTACGGGCACGAGGGCCAGCGCGATCACGATCGGGACGATCAGCGCGGCCGAGTAGAGCACCCGGGTCCGCCTGTCGCCGAGGACCACGGCGAGGGTGCGCTTGCCGGTGACGCCGTCGGTCCCGATGTCGCGCAGATTGTTGACCACGAGCAGCGCGCAGGCCAGCAGGCCCACGGGGATCGCGGCGGCGAGGGACAACCAGGTCAGGCGGTCCACCTGCACGTAGGTGGTGCCCGCCACGGCGACCAGGCCGAAGAAGACGAAGACCGAGATCTCGCCCATGGCGCGGTAGCCGTACGGGCGGGACCCTCCCGTGTAGAACCACGCGGCCAGGATGGCGGCGAGCCCGACCAGGATGAGCCACCAAGCACCGGTCGCGACGACCAGGACCAGTCCGGCGACCGCGGCGGCGGCGAAGCAGAGGAAGGCGGCGGCGAGCACCTGCTTGGGCGCGGCCGCACCTGAGCCGACCAGCCTCATGGGGCCGACGCGTTCCTTGTCGGTGCCTTTCACGCCGTCGCTGTAGTCGTTGGCGTAGTTCACCCCGACCTGCAGGGCCAGCGCCACGAACAGTGCGACCGCGGCCCTCCACCAGACCGCGCCTCCCTGGGAGATCGCCGCGCCGGTGCCGACGACGACGGGCACGACGGCGGCGGGAAGCGTACGGGGACGAGCGCCGGCTAACCACTGGGCTGATGTGGCCACGTTCTTACCTTTTCCTGCTTCTGGTGCTTTCGCGGGGACCGCGGGGTGACAACTGCATGATCGCGAAACGAGTTTTCGCAGGTCGGTGGCCTTGCGAGCGAACTTCTGCATGATCACGCATGGGGAATGTGCACGTCACAGGCGCGCGGGCGAAGATCTGCATGATCACGGCGAGGGTGGCGGGGGAGGGTGAGGGTCAGCCGATTTCGGTCCTCAGGCGGACCATGCGAATGGGGCGGCCCATGTCGAGCACACGATCTGCTCCGTCCTCGCCCCAGCCCGCAGACTCCAGGAAGGCGAGCATCGCGTGGTTGTCGGCGAATACCCACGTCACGACCGTGCTGAAACCGTCGTCGCGCAGGTGGTCGACGGTCGCGTTGAGCAGGCGGCTGCCGTGGCCGCGCCTGGTGTGATTCGGGTCGACCAGCAGGGTGAGCAGCTCCGCCGTCGTCGACGGGTTCACGTCCGGGTCCTCGGCGGGGCCGTGCGAGGCGAGCCCGACGACCCGGTCGGAGTCCGGCGGTCCCGGCCGTTCGTCCTCCTCGGCCGGGGACGACTCGGATTCCGGGATGACCTGTTCCACGGCGACGAGCACCCGATGCCGGGGAGTGGGAGGCGTGGTGATCGCCTCGTCCCACTGGCGCCGCCACAGCTTCTCGGCGGCGGGCCCCGTCATCTGCTCCAGCGGGCCGAGGGGCATGAAATCGCGGTAGACGAACTTCCACGCCCGGATCTGGGTGCTCGTCACCGCTTCGACATCCTCGAGACGAGCAGTCCTGACACCCATCCGGCTAGCTCCCTTCTTTGCCCGTATCACCGTACTCGCCGTCGTGGCCTGACGAGCTCTCCGCCCGCCGTCTCGCCCGATATGTCCGTGTTTTGTTGCGATTCCCGCACACCCGCATCGAGCACCAGGCGCGCGAGCGGTTCTTCGAGGTGTCGATGAACGCCCACTGGCAGGTGCTCTCGGCGCAGACCTTGAGCCGCGGCCAGGAACCGTCGGCGTGCGCGGCGGGGATGAGCGCCGCGATCCTGGTGAGCCCGCCGGGTGCGCCGCCGACCGCCGGTTCGAGGGCGGGCGATCCTCCCGACAGCGTGACGCGCATCGGAAGGGCCGCCAGCGCCGTGCCCAGCTCTTCGGGCGCGTCGTACGGCATGCCGTCGTGGTTGAGCCGCAGCACGTGGCGCAGCCCCTCGCGCAGGCGGATCGCGACGGCGAGGTCGCCTTCCATGGCACGGTCGTCGTCGCCGATCAGGTCGTGCTCGCGCAGCCAGAGGGACAGCTCGGCGGGGGAGGACAACTCGTCGGCGTCTCCCTCGACGTCGTAGGTGTTCACGAAGTCGCGCAGCAACTCCGCCGGACTGGTCATGTGGGTGATCGCCTCCTTCGTCAACTCTATGGGAGCCCGCATGGCGGAATAATCAACACCTTCGTAAAGCTCTTACCGGTGTCGACATTCCAGGAGGAGTCATGCGCATCAGCTACCTGGCCTACCTGGCCATGCAGGAGAAGAACCGCCGCGTGCGACGGCGCCGGGAGAGCGCCCCCAGGAACCCGCGCACGAGATGACGTCCGCTCGGCGCGGTCACGGCTCGGCGCCGGTCCGGTTCCGCAGGGCGGCGCCGAAGCGCCTGACGCCCTCATCCAGCTCGGCCGAGGTGACGGCGGCGGTGTGTGTCAGCCGGATCCTGGGCCCGGGGGGCTCGGACGGGTAGTAGATCCGTCCCGGGCTGATCAGGACGCCCTCGCGCCGGGCCGCCTCCACGACCCCCGCCTCGTCGGCGTCCTGCGGCAGCCGTACCCACACGTGCAGCCCGCCGCGCGGCACGAGGTGGACCTCCGCTTCCGGCGCATGCAGGGCGAGGCCCGCGAGCAATGCCTGCTGGCGGGTGCCGATCTCCTGGGTGACAGTGGCGAGGTGCCGACGCCACGCGGGTGAGCCGACGAACTCCAGAGCGGTCTCCTGCAACGGGCGTGCGACGAAGAACGACTCGACCAGCTGGCTCGCCCGCAGGCGGTGCGCGGCGGGGCCACGCGCGATGAGGCCCGCCACCCGCAGGCTGGGTGCCGTGATCTTGCTCAGTGACAGGATGTGCACGACGGTGCCGTGGCGGTCCAGGGAGACCATCGACGGCGGCACCGGTCCCCGGGTGAGGAACCTGGCGTAGTCGTCCTCGATCACGAACGCGCCCGCCGCCGCCGCGACCGCCAGCACCTGCTGTCTGCGGTCGAGGGGCATGGTCGCCCCGGTCGGGTTGTGCAGCGTCGGCTGGCAGAGGAAGACCCGGGCGCCCGTGCGCGCGAAGGCCTCGGCCAGCAGGTCGGGCCGCGTCCCGTCACGATCGACCGGCACGGCGGAGGCGCGCAGCCCGGCGGCCTTCGCGGCGGCCAGGGCGCCCGGATAGGTGGGGGTCTCCACGAGCACGACCTCCCCGGGAGCCGCCAGCGCGCGGAACGCGTGCGTCAACGCCGCCTGCCCGCCGCTCACCACCAGCACGTCGCTCTGTGTCAGCGCCCCGCCCACCTCGGCGGCGAACCACCTCCGCAGCCCGGCCAGGCCGTTCAGCGGAGGCATCGCCCAGCTGTCCGGACGGCGTACGGCCCTGGCAGCCGCGGCCGCCAACTCCCGCGTCGGGCGCAGATCGGGATTGAGGTAGCCGCCCGTCAGCGGGACGACCCCGTCTTCCGGCTGGGCGAGCAGGCTCACGACCGCGGAGTCGTCCACGACCCGGTCTCCGAGCGCGACCGTCTGCCACGACAGGTCGGCGGCCTCGGCGGCGGCCGGCCGTACGGAGGCGACGAACGCGCCGCTGCCCGGCCGGGTCACCACGCGTCCCTCTGCGGCGAGCTGCGCGATCGCCCGGGAGACCGTCACCGGGCTGACGCCGTGACGCCGCATGATCTCCCTGCTCGACGGCAGCCGGTCGCCCGGCCGCGACATCTCCGCCTCTTTCCGGAGGATCGCGGCGAGGCGCACGATACTGCTATCGTCATTCATGAAAACCGACAATAGCGCTATCGTTCCCGCTCCGATACCGGTCTCCCCGCCGGTGGAGTCGCCGGGGCGACGCGCCTGGCGGGGCACCGCGCTGGCCGGGCTGGGAGTGCTCTCGTTCTCGGCGACGTTCCCCGCGACGGTCTACGCGCTGCGCGGCTTCGACCCCTACCTGGTCACCGTCGGGCGCGCCGCGCTCGCGGCGCTCGCGGCACTCGTCTGCCTCAAGGTGTCCAGGGCTCCAGTCCTGCCGCCCCGGGCCCATCTCCGGTCGTACGTGCTGATCGTCCTCGGTGTAGTGCTCGGATTTCCCCTGTTCAGCTCCCTCGCCCTGTACGGCGGGGCGAGCACGGCCCACTCGGCGGTCGTCATCGGGCTGCTTCCCGCGGCGACGGCGGCCTTCGCCGTGCTGCGTGCGGGGGAGCGGCCGCGGCCGCTCTTCTGGGTGGCCTGCGCGGGGGGAGTCGCGTCGATCACCGCGTTCACCCTCACGCAAGGCGGCGGCGAACTCTCCGGAGCAGACCTCCTGCTCGTGCTCGCGTTGTCGTCTGCGGCCGTCGGCTACACCGAGGGCGGCAGGCTGGCCCGGGAGGTCCCAGGTCGGCTCGTCATCTCGTACGCGCTGGTCGTGGCGGCTCCGGTGACGGTGCCGGCGACGGTCGTGCTGGCGGCGGTGACCGGTCCGCAGCTCGATGCCGTGTCGCTGGCGGGGTTCGCCTACGTGGGGCTGGTCTCGATGTTCCTCGGCTTCATCCCGTGGTACGCCGGCCTGGCCGCCGGGGGCATCGCGCGTGCCGGGCAGGTCCAGCTGGCCCAGCCGCTGCTCACGCTGGTGTGGGCCTGGCTGCTGATGGGGGAGCGGTTCGGCGGGGCGACCGTGGCGGCCGCGGGCGCCGTCCTGGTGTGCGTCGCCCTGACCCAGGGCAGCCGCAGGGCCGCGAAAGCTTGAATCATGTGACAGATGGGAACAGGATAGGGCTGAGGCTGTCATAGCACCCTGATCGGCGGTGGAACCATGACGGACGTCACGATTCCCGAAGGCGGCTTCTGGCCCGCGCCCGAGGTGCCGCAGCCGAACATCTATCCGATGGAATGGCGGGTGGAGACCGGCAAGCTCGCGGACATCTACGAGAAGTCCAAGCGCATGGTCTGGAACCCGGCCGATCTGCCCTGGGACCTGCTCGATCCCGGGAGTTTCACCGCCGAGCAGAGGCTCGGAATCATGTACTGGTTCTCCGTGCTGGCCAACTTCGACGCGTCGGGCCCCGCCGTCTTCGCGCGGGCGACGATCCAGGCGTTCGAGAAGCACGAGGAGGACCCGGTACGCAAGTGCTTCTTCTCCATCACTCGCGACGAGATGAACCACGAGGAGTGCTGCCAGCGGACGATCGCCCGTCTGTGGCCCGGCGGACCGCTCGGCTGGGAGCCCTCCACCGACCTGGAGCGGGCGGCCCACAACAACATCGGGTGGCTGTACCACAACGGCGGCCGCTACTGGACGGGCTACACCGCCGCGGTGGGGAAGTACTCGCTGGCCGTACTGTTCACCAGCTTCATGATGGGCGAGATGGCGGCGTCGACGCTGTTTCGCGGCATGGCCGGCGCAACCGGGCATCCGCTGTTCTCCGACATGTTTCACAAGATCGGGCGTGACGAGTCGCGGCATCTGCAGATCTGCATGACGATCCTGGAGAACGAGTGGCCCGGACTCACCGACGACGTCCGCGGCCTCATCACCCGCCAGCTCCGGGCGGGGTTCGTGTTCCTGTCGATGATCCTCTGGGAGCCTCCAGAGGGCTTCTGGGAGCTCCCGCCGTACTTCCTGCACAATCACCGGGTGCTGACGGATCACGCCAGGCAGGCCGGTCTCGGCGTTCTGTCCTACGACGAGCAGGCCGAGAACTGGCGGCTCGCCATGGCACGCGTACGGGCGATCGTCGAGCGGTGGGGAATCGAGTTCCCCGCGATCCCCGAGCTCGACATCGACGGCGTGGCGGTCGACGTGGTCGACCCTGAGGACATCATCCCGGTCTTCTGAGCCCGCGAGCGGGCCTGGCCCCCGGCCGAAGCGCGCCGCTCAGGCGCCCGGCTGCTTGTCCCGCGGGGACACGAAGCTGCCCCGCTGGGGGACCGTGTAGATCCAGCCCTCCTCGCGCAGCAGGGCGACGGCCCTGCGCACTGTCTCGCGGGCCACGTCGTACTGCTGGACCAGCGTGGTCTCGCTCGGAATCGGGCGGCGTTCCTGCAACGCACCGTCGCGGATGCGCCCGATGACGTCGTCGGCGATCTGCCGGTAGAGGGGAGTCCTGCGCGGCTCCCTGGCGGCCTGGTTGGGCGGGCCGACGAACGTGCCCTCGCCCTGGACCGTGTAGATGAGGCCTTCTTCGCGGAGCATGTGGAACGCCCGCCTGGCCGTGGTCCTGGCCACGCCGTACTCGCTCTGGATGGCGGCCTCGCTGGGGACGGCATTGCCGGGCGCGAGGTCGCCTCTCTGGATCTGCTGCCGGATGATCTCGGCAATCTGCACATACAGGTGAGTATCGCCTTCATGGTCGAGCACGCTCGAAAAATAGGCGACCCATGACGAGGCACCTCGTCTGGCTATGTCTATTTAGTCCGAACTATTCGCCTAGACGTGAGCATACAACTAGACGTATGGTTGCCGACGTGCGACGGCGGGAGGGAGCGCGACCCTCCGCCAGGCGTTGTCAGTGACGATCACGTGGTCGAGGAAACGAAGGCCGACCGCCTCGGCGGCCTCGTGGAGGCGGGCCGTGGCGTCCAGGTCGGCGGCGCTCGCGTCCAGCGAGCCGCCGGGATGGTTGTGCGCGAGGCCGAAGGCGGCTCCGCCCGAGACGAGGACGGTGGTGACGATGTCACGAACAGGCGCGGCCGCGTGGTCGCTTCCCCCTTCGCTGACCAGCGAGCGCCTGATCACCGAGCCACGGGAGTCGCAGATCACGACGACGACCCTCTCGCGGGGGCACCCGTGGAGGAGCGGCGCGGCCACGGCCGCGATGTCGCCGGAGCACGACACGCGCCGCCGTTCCGGCTCGGCCTGGGCCCGGCGCATCAGATGGAAGGCCGCCGCCACCCGTGCGGCCTTGGCCGGCCCGACGCCGCGTACGGCGAGCAGCCGGTGGGCTTCCGAACGGGAGAGCTCCCCGAGGTCGCCGCAATGGGCGATGAGCTGGGACGCGAGTTCGACGGCGCTGACACCTCTGCTGCCCGAGCCGAGCAACAGGGCGAGCAGCTCGCGATCGGCCAGGGCCGACGCGCCCGAGCTCAGAAGTCGCTCGCGGGGCTGGTCGGCCGGGGGCATGTCCTTGACGCGCATCGGCACCTCCGGATGGGGGATCCGGAACGGTTGTACCAGCGGCCACCGACAGTCAGGGGTGGACGGGAATGCCGTAGACGAGGCGGAACCTGTCGCCGGGAAACACGATGTCGCTCGTCTCCACCGGGCGCTCTCCGGCCCAGTACGTGCGCTCGACGTGGAGCACCTGGACCCCGGTAGGGAGCTCCAGCGTGTCGCTCTCGGACGGCTGCGGAACGCGGATGTGCACCGACTCGCTGATCTCCGTGATCGCCGTGCCGTTCGCCGCCATGCGGGCGACCGTGCTGCGGCGTTCGCCGGTGCCCTCCTCGGGCGCCTGGCTCTGGCCGAACTCGACAAGTTCGTAGGAGGTGGCGAGCTGCATCGGGCGGCCGTCGCCGCGGCAGACGAAGCGGACCCTGATCACCGGGCTCCACTGGCTGAGCTGGAGGCGCTGGGCGATCTCCGGCGGGGCCTCGGCGAGCTCGCTGCGCCAGCTCCATGTGGGCTGTCGCCCGCTCGCCTGCATGTCCATGGCGAACGGGTTGTGCGGTTCGGGGACGCGGCTCCGGTAGGAGGGCGTGAGGATCGGTTTCTCACGCACCCGATGTCCGGATCCGACTCTGCCGACGATCAGCCCTTCCTGGGCCAGTACCCGGAGAGCGTGGCGGGCGGCTGTCTCGCCGACGCTGTACTTCCGGGTGATCTGGTGTCGCGAGGGAATCGGAGCCCCTGGCGGAAGCGTGCCATCGACGATCTGACGGCGAAGGTCCTCGACTACGCGCAGGTAAACCGGATCAGAGTTGGCCATCAATCCATCCCTCGGGGGCTGGGCGGGCTCCCAATCTTGGCGTATTCGACAGACAACCCTGAGTAATGACCATCGCCTGTGGCTCCAACTTTGCCTGCTGAAAGGTCACCAGATGGGTCAATGTGGTGCTCCACAGTCAGGTCCCCAAATTTCGGGTCCTTCACGTAATCCTCCCCCGGCGGCCAACGACGTTCGGGCCCCGCGGCCGCGGGCGTCCCGCCCGGCTCCCGACGTCGACATCCCCTCCTACCACGGGATCCACGTCGCCCCCTTGCAGCCCGAGCACGTCCGGATCGCCTGGCGCCATCCCACACGGCGCAGCGATCGCGCGCGTGTGCGGGAGCACACCTGCGACTGCAAGGCGACCGTCTACGAGCTGTGTCATTCCGGCGGTCTGCTCTACATCCGGAGGACCGTCCGCCACGCGGAGGGATACGTCGTCCGGGAGACGGAGCGGCTCATCACCGTGCGCATGGAAGATCTATGGAGGAGGCTCATTCTTGGCCAGGCGCGGTGATGGCGTCACGCCGCGTCGGGCGCGTCCGAAAAATTCTCACCAGGAGCGTGTAACGCGGGCGTAAGACGCGGCGATTCTCCGGTAGAGGCCGCTGATGTGTGTACCCCCGAGCACATATCGGCGGTCTCTTTCATTGCCGCTCACCGAACTGAACGCCCTGCTTCGTCCCGTGTGTCGCGGCGGATGGCGGTGGTTCGCGTATAACGGGGTGGCGGGGTCCACGGCCTGTCCGGATCCAGGTAGCGTTCGGTCTATGGCATCGCCAACTGGAACCTCCGACGCCCCCTTCGGCCGCATGCTCACCGCGATGGTCACGCCGTTCACCTCCGACGGCGCGGTCGACTATGAGGGCGTCCAGAAGCTCGCCTCCTACCTGGTGGACGAGCAGCGCAACGACGGCCTGGTGATCAGTGGCACCACCGGGGAGTCGCCCACCACCTCCGACGAGGAGAAGGACCGCATCCTCCGCGCGGTCCTGGAGGCCGTCGGCGACCGGGCGTGTGTGGTCGCCGGGGTCGGCACCAACGACACCCGGCACTCCGCGGAGCTCGCGAGGGCGGCGGAACGCGCCGGTGCGCATGGCCTGCTGGTGGTGACCCCCTACTACAACAAGCCGCCACAGGAAGGCCTGTTCCAGCACTTCACCGCGGTGGCCGACGCCACCGGGCTGCCGGTGATGCTCTACGACATCCCCGGTCGCAGCGGCGTGCCGATCGAGACGTCCACCCTGATCCGGCTCGCGCGCCACCCGCGCATCGTCGCCGTCAAGGACGCCAAGGGCGACCTGTTCGCGGCCTCCCACGTCATGGCCTCCACCGACCTCGTCTTCTACTCCGGGGACGACCTGCTGAACCTGCCCTGGCTGTCGGTCGGCGCGGCCGGCTTCGTGAGCGTCGTCGGCCATGTCGCGGGCGCCGAGCTCGCCTCGATGCTCGACCGTCACCGCGCGGGTGACGTCGCGGGGGCCCTGGCCGTCCACCGGCAACTCCTGCCCGTCGTCACGGGCGTCATGACCCGGGCGCAAGGCGCGATCATGGTCAAGGCGGCGCTCCGGCTGACCGGGCAGATCGGCGGCCACGTGCGGCCCCCGCTCGTCGACGCCACCCAGGAGCAGATGGCGGTGCTGCGGGAGGATCTCATCGCCGGGGGTCTCAAGCTTGCCGACAGCTGAGCCGAGCCCCGCCTCAGGCGCGTCGCCGCGCCCCCTTCGTCTTCCGCCGGAGCCACGCTCTGGCACGTTCCCCGCGACAGGTCCCTCCGGGAGGGGCGGTCACGGGGAACAGCACGTTGTCACACAGTCCCTGATTCATCAAATGGAGCCGAATGAGCGAGCGAAACACCGAACACCACACTGACCGGCGCGAGGAGAGCGGGAGGGAGCTCGCATGAGCCACCCTCATCCCGAACTCGGCCCGCCTCCGCCGCTGGTCGAGAATGGTCTGCGCATCGTCGCGCTGGGCGGCCTGGGGGAGATCGGCCGCAACATGGCGGTCTTCGAGTATGAAGGCCGCCTTCTGGTCGTCGACTGCGGGGTGCTTTTCCCCGAGCCCGACCAGCCGGGCATCGACCTGATCCTGCCCGACTTCGACTACATCCGTGACCGCCTCGACGACGTCGAGGCCGTCGTCTTGACCCACGCCCACGAGGACCACATCGGGGCGGTGCCGTACCTGCTCCGTGAGCGGGCCGACATCCCGCTCGTCGGCTCGCGGCTCACGCTGGGGCTGATCGAGAGCAAGCTGTCGGAGCACCGCATCCAGCCGGTGAAGGCCGAGGTCGTGGAGGGGGAGCGGCGCAGTTTCGGGCCGTTCGAGTGCGAGTTCTTCGCGGTGAACCACTCGATCCCCGACGCGCTGGCGGTGGCGGTCCGCACGCCCGCCGGCATCGTGCTCCACACCGGCGACTTCAAGATGGACCAGTTGCCCATGGACGGGCGGCTCACGGACCTCGGCGGCTTCGCCCGCCTCGGAGCCGAGGGCGTCGACCTGCTCATGTCCGACTCGACCAACGCGGAGGTGCCCGGCTTCGTCACCAGCGAGCGGGACATCGCGCCGGTCATCGACGAGGTGTTCCGCACCGCCGACAAGCGGATCATCGTGGCCAGCTTCGCCTCGCACATCCACCGGGTGCAGCAGATCATGGACGCCGCCGAGCACCACGGCCGCAAGGTCGCGCTCATCGGCAGGTCGATGGTCCGCAACATGGGGGTGGCCCGCGACCTCGGCTACCTGAAGGTGCCTGCCGGGTTGCTCGTCGACTCGCGCGAGATCGAGGAGTGGCCGCCGGAGGACGTGGTGCTGATCTGCACCGGTTCGCAGGGCGAGCCGATGGCGGCGCTGTCCCGCATGGCCAACCGCGACCACCCGATCCGCGTCGCGGCGGGTGACACGGTGCTGCTGGCCTCGTCGCTGGTGCCGGGAAACGAGACGGCGGTCAACAAGGTCATCAACGGTCTCACCCGGTGGGGCGCGCGGGTCATCCACAAGGGCAACGCCCGCGTGCACGTCTCCGGGCACGCCGCCGCCGGTGAGCTGCTGTACGTGCTCAACCTGACCAAGCCGTCCAACTTCATGCCGGTCCACGGAGAATGGCGGCACCTTCGGGCGCACGCGCGGCTGGCCGCTCTCACGGGGGTTCCGGAGGAGAACATCGTCATCGCCGAAGACGGCGTGGTCGTCGACCTCGTCGACGGCACGGCCTCCATCGTCGGGGCGGTCCCCTGCGGCTACGTGTTCGTCGACGGCACCTCGGTCGGCGACATCACCGACGTCGCGCTCAAGGACAGGCGCATTCTCGGCGACGAGGGGTTCATCTCCATCGTCATCGTGGTCGACTCCACGACAGGGAAGCTGGCGGGCGGACCGGAGATCACCGCGCGTGGCTCCGGCATCGACCCGGAGGCGTTCGACGCGGTCATCCCGCAGATCGAGGCCGCGCTTCAGGAGGTCGCCGCGGCCGGGGTTGCGGACGTCATGCAGATCCGCCGCACGGTCCGCCGTACGGTGGGCCGCTGGGTCAGCGACACCTACCGCCGTCGCCCGATGATCATCCCGGTGATCGTCGAGGTGTAGCCGCCCGGGGCCGCACTTCGGTGCGGCCCCGCACGCCGCGCCCACGCATGGGCCGCAGTGTGGGCCGCAGCATGGGCGGTTGCGCGGAGATGGGTGCTGACATAGCGTCCGGCCCATGGCCGAGGTGAGCACGGCGGATGCCGAAGCAGTCCGGGTCGTCTACCGCAAGTACGGCGGGGCGTTGCACTGGCATCACCCGGGGCGGCTGCTCGGCGAGGACGAGCACGGCGTGTGGGTCGGCGCCCCTCCCGGCACCGAGTCCCGCAAGGGCGAGGGCCCCGCGGTGCCGGCGGAGCACGGATACGTCGTCCTCTTCCCCCGCGACTCGTGGTGGACCGCCGTCTTCTATGGCGATCCGCACAAGATGGCCGTCTACTGCGACGTCAGCACCGTGCCGCAGTGGAGCGGCGGTGAGGTGACGATGGTCGATCTCGACCTCGACGTGATCCTGTTCCGCGACGGCCGTATCCATCTGGACGACGAGGACGAGTTCGCCGAGCACCAGGTGTTGTACGGCTACCCCGCCGACGTCATCGGCCAGGCGGAGCGGTCGGCCGCCTGGCTGATGGACGCGGTGGGCCTGAGGGCCGGCCCGTTCGGCGGCGCGCACGCCGCGTGGTTGTCGCAGGTCACCTGACCGGCGCGGCCTGCTCGGACGGCTCGGCGTGCTCCGGGATCACCTTGGGCACGCCTCTGAGCGCGTAAAGGGTCACCCCGGCGAGGCAGACCAGGATGCCGGCGCCGGTGAGCACGGTGACGTGGATTCCCTCCACGAACGCCTGCCTGGCCGTGGCGAGCAGCGCCGACGCGAGTTCCTGCGGGAGGGCGGCCGCGGCCTCGGCGGCGCCCGCGAGGGTGTCGCGCGCCAGGTCCGCGGCGGGCGCCGGCAGCCCGGCGGGCAGGGCGAGGCCGTTCCGGTAAACGGCGTTGAGCACGCTGCCGAGCACGGCGATGCCCAGAGCGCCCCCGATCTCGTGGGCGGTCTCCGAGATCGCGCCCGCCGCTCCGGCCCGCTCCTTCGGAGCCGTCGCGAGGATGGTGTCGTTAGTGACGGCGAAGGTGAACCCGATGCCGACGCCCTGGATGATCATGGCGATGAGCAGGTAGAGGTAGTTCACCTCGACGCCCAACCCGCTGAACAGGGTGAACCCGGCTGCCGTGAGGATCAGCCCGGTCGCCACGACGGGTCCCCGGCCCCACGACCGCACGAGGGGCCCGGCCAGCGCACCTCCCACTCCTCCGGCCAGGCCGCCCGGCAGGCCGGCGAGCCCCGCCACGAGCGGAGTCCAGCCCGCCACCAGCTGGAAGTACTGGGCGAAGACGAGCGACATGGCCAGCATGGTGAACATCGCGATGAGTTCGGCCGTGACCGACGCGGAGAACGCCCGGCGCCGGAAGAGCCGCACGTCGATGAGAGGTTCGGCCAGCTTCGTCTGGCGCCGGACGAACACGACCAGCGCGGCGAGGCCGACGGCGGCCGACGCGGCGACCTGCGCCTGGGCGAGACCGCCTTGTGCGGCCTCCTTCAGGGCGTAGACCAACCCGAGCACGCCGATCACCGAGAGCGGGACGCTGGGCACGTCCAGACGGCCGGGGCGGGGGTTGCGCGACTCCGGCAGCACGAACGCGCCCACGGCGAGGATGACGGCGACGACCGGCAGGTTGACGAGGAACACCGAGCCCCACCAGAAGTGATCGAGCAGGAAGCCGCCGACGATCGGTCCGAGGGCGTAGCCGATCGCCGCGACGCTGCTCCAGATGCCGACGGCGGTGGTCCGCTGGGTGGGGTCGGTGAAGACGTTGCGGATGAGGGAGAGCGTCGACGGCATGATGGTGGCCCCCGCCACGCCGAGCAGTGCCCGGGACACGATGAGCATCTCGGGGCTGGAGGCGTAGGCGGTCAGCGCGGAGGCCGCGCCGAACGCGGCGGTGCCGATGAGCAGGAGCCGTTTGCGCCCGATCCGGTCGCCCACGTTGCCCATGGTCACCAGCAGCCCGGCGAGCACGAAGCCGTAGATGTCGGCGATCCACAACAACTGGGTGGCCGAGGGGCCGAGCCCTTCGACCAGTTTGGGCACGGCCAGGTGGAGCACGGTGAGGTCGATGGCGAGGAGCAGCATGGCCAGGCATGCGATGACCAGCGTGCCCCATCTGCGTGATTCGTTCATGCCGGCAGCGTGCGCGCCGGCGCTGACGAGTCAGTCACCGAACGCTGACAGGTGCCCTTCGATGACGGTCAGCGCCGGCTGAGCGGCGTCGGGTAGCACGCGCATGCGTTCGCTCGTGAGGGCCCTTCCCCGCTCGTACGCGGTCTCGTAGGCGCTTTCGCCGATGGCCGCTCGGCACCGGGCGACGACCCGGGCGACGTCGGGGTCTCCGACCGCCGCCGACCCGCGCATCGCGGCGCCGACTCCGAGCAGAAGCGCGGCACGCCGGCCGTCCGCCTCGAGCATCGCGACGCCGGCGAGGCCCTCGGCGATCCGGGCGGCGCTGGAGACGTCCCGGTCGCCGACCGCGGTGGACAGGGCGCGGCGATGCCAGCCGATCGCCTCGGCGGTGTCGCCCTCCAGCTCCGCGGTCCAGCCGAGCGAAATATAGACGCGTGCGCGGATCTCCTCCGCGCCGAACCAGTCCGCGGTGCATTCGGCGAGCGCCGTCTCGAAGAGCGCCCGGGCCGTGCCGAGGTCGCCGCGCAGCCTGGCCATCTCGCCGAGCCCCAGATGCGCTGCGGCGGTGATCTCCGGGGCGCCCGCGCGGCGGGCCAGCTCGGTGGCGCGCTCGTAGTCGGACCGGGCGCCCTGCTCGTCACCCGCGTGCACGCGGCCTCGGGCCCGGCGGCACAGCGTCTCGGCCATGTCGAGTACGGCGCCAAGCCGCTCGGCCAGCTCCAGCGCCTCGTTCGTCAGCACCTCGATCCTGGAGAAGTCGCCCTGGATCTCGACCAGTTCGGCCAGCGAGGAAAGCATGACCGCCAGGATCCAGCGGTCGCCGACGGCCCGCGCCGCCTCCACCGAGGCGGTGATGCGGCGCTCGGCCTCCTTGAGGTGTCCGTCGAAGGCCAGGAGGAATCCGTTGCCGAAGTCGACGAGCGCGCTCAGCCACGGGTCCTGCCTCAGCCGGGCCTGCGCGATCGCCAGCTCGGTGACCGATCCCCGCTCCGGCGGCCCGATGACCGTGGCACGGAGGACGAAGAGGTACGGCTGGCGGGGGAGCGTCTCCAGGGTGTCGACGAGCTCGGTGGCCGCCCGCACGTGGGGGGCGAGGCCGGGGTCGCGGTCACTGCCCGACAGGGCGGCGAACACGCACAACGCGTGCTCCTCCTCGAGACCGGCGGGGGGCACGGCGCCCGTCGCGGCGAGAAGGTCTCCCGCGAATGCGGCGGTCTCCCGGCGCAGGCCTCTCAGCGTCCAGTAGCCGATCGAGGCCGACAGGAGCCGCAGAGCCACTCGGGTGTCACCGGCGTCGATCGTCCTGCGCAGCGCGGCGTGCAGGTTGTCGTGGTCGTCGTCCAGCCGCCTCAGCCAGTCCAGCTGACCGGGCCCGCGCAGGTGGGGGTCGGCGGCTTCGGCCAGCCGCAGGAAGCAGTCCGCGTGCGCCTCACGCAGGCGTGCCTCCTCGCCCGCCTCCGACAGCCGCTCCGCGCAGAAGGCACGAATCGTCTCCAGCATGCGGTAGCGGTCGCCCACGACCTCGACGAACGACTTGTCCACGAGGGAGGCGAGCAGGCCGTCGGTGTCGGGAAGGCCGCACACCCGCTCGACGGCCTCCACGGTCGCGCCTCCCGCGAAGACGGTCAGCCGCCTGGCCATCGCCTGCTCGGTGTCGTCGAGCAGGTCCCAGCTCCACTCGACGACCGCGCGCATCGTGCGATGCCGCGGCTGGGCCGTACGGCTTCCGCGGGACAGCAGGGAGAAACGGTCGTCGGGGCGTTCGCCGGCGGCCCCGAGCCTGGCCGCGATCTCGCCGGCGCTCATCGAGCGGAGCCGGGCGGCGGCCAGCTCGATGGCGAGCGGCAGCCCGTCGAGCGCCCGGCAGACGCGCACGACGTCACCCGCGACCGCGGCGTCGAGCGTGAAGTCGGGCCGTACGGCACGGGCACGCTCGGCGAACAACCGGACCGCCGGGTAGGCGAGCGCGTCGCCGTCCACGAACGGCTCGCCGTGCACGGGCCCGCCGAGCGGGGGGAGGCCGAGCGGGGGCACCGGGTAGAGCCGTTCGCCGGTGATGCCGAGCGGCTCGCGGCTGGTGGCCAGGACGCGCAGCTCGGGACACGAGGTCAGGAGTCGTTCGGCGAGCCGGGCCGTCTCCTCGATGACGTGCTCGCAGTTGTCCAGCACGAGCAGGGGCGGCCGGTCGGTGAGGGCCGCGACCAGCCGGGCGACCGGGTCGGGGGAGGCGCTCTGCCGCGCGGGCCCCGAGCCGGCCAGCACGCCGGTCTCCCTCAGGCCTAACGCGGAGAGCACCGCCTGGGGCACGTCCGCGCCGTCGCCGACGGGCGCGAGCTCGACGTAGCAGACGCCTCCGGGACGGTGGCCGGCGGCCTCGGTGGCCAGGCGGGTCTTGCCCGTGCCGCCCGGCCCGGTGAGCGTGACCAGGCGTGACTCGCCCACAAGGGCGTCGATCTGCTGGAGGTCGTTTTCGCGCCCGATCAGCGTGGTGAGCGGGGCGGGCAGCGACCGCCGGGCAGGGGCCGGCCCAGCGGGTGATACGGCGGGGGACAACGCCGGGTCGGACCGCAACACGGCGACGTGCACGGCGGCCAGTTCGGCGGAGGGGTCGGCGCCCAGCTCGTCGGCCAGCAGCCGCCGGGCGTCCTCGAAGGTCGCGAGAGCTTCCGCCTGCCGGCCGTTCGCGTAGAGCGCGCGCATGAGCTGGGCGCGGGTGCGCTCACGCAGAGGATGTTCGGCGACGCGCCGCCGCAGCTCGGGGACGAGATCGTGCCAGAGGCCGTGGGAGTCGCCCAGCGCGAGCACGGCCTCGGCGAGGTCGTCGGCGGCGTCCAGCCGCGACTCCTCCAGCCTGGCCGCCTGGGCCGCCGCGAACGGCGCGTCGGGGATGTCGGCCAGGGCGGGCCCACGCCACAGGCCGAGCGCCTGGTTCAGCAGCTCGGCCGCCGTGCCGGAGTCGCCGGAGGACAGGGCCCGGCGGCCCTCGGCGGCCAGGCGTTCGAATCTCAGCGCGTCGACGTCGTCGGGCTCGACGGCGAGGCGGTATCCCGCCGGGTCGCGCACCACCAGGTCGCCGAGCAGCTGGCGCAGGCGCGAGATCTGGGACTGGAGGGCGTTGGTCGCGGTCGCGGGCGGTCGCTCGCCGTACAGGCCGTCGATGAGGCGCTCGCCGGCGATCACCTTGCCTGCGCCGAGGAGCAGCAGCCCGAGCAGCGCCCGCAGGCCCGGCCCCCCGATGGAGACGGTGCGCCCGTCGTCGAGCCTGGCCTCCGTGGGGCCGAGGATGCCGAACCTCATGCCGGGATTGTGCCTCACCGGCTGATGGCCGCGCCGATCGCCTCCAGCCGGGCGGTGGACGCGAGCCCGCCGTGATACCAGTGGATCTCCTGTGCGCCCGCCGCCGTGTACGTCTCGACCAGCCATGACAGCGCCGCGGGATCGGCGGGCCGCGGGGGAAGCGCCAGCAGGTAGGCCCCGACGCGCGGGCCGAGCCGCCCGAGCGCGCGCAGCCCGGCCTCGTCGACCTCGACGGCGTTCCAGCAGTTGCCCACGAGCACGTCCACGTCGACGCCTTCGGGAACGGTCGCGAAGGGCCCGGTCGCCCACGGGTCGGCGCTGGCGTGCAAGGTCACCGGGATGCCGGGCCGTACGGACCTGGCCTCGCGGACCAGCAGGTCGCGCAGTATGGTCGCCATGCCGGTCCGCACGTCCCGTACGGCTTCCGCCAGGTCGCCCAGCGCCTCGTCGACCGACGTCACCGAGCGCGGGGGGAGGTCGACGGCGGCGCACACCCGCGCACGCAGCACCGCCGGGTCGATCCCGGCGCCGGTGTACCGCGTCTGGCAGGCGGCGCAGAAGCACAGGGAGAGCAGCGCGGTCTGGGCGGGCGACCAGTCGGCCCCGTCGGTCTTCTCATGGTGGCCGCCGTGGCGGAACCCCAGCGCGCCGCAGGCCTCCAGGATCAGCGCGTCGGGCGCGCCGAGCTCGACGACCTCGTGCACCAGCGTCCGGCAGTAGTCGCGCACGTCCGCGGAGGCCGGGCACAACGCGTAGGCGTACGGCTCGCCGAAGGCGTTCGTGACCACGAGGCCGGGGTTGGCCGAGCCCAGCAGCGAGTTGTGGGTCAGCACCGTCCACGCGTGGACCGGCAGGCCCTCGGCGCGCAGCATGTCGCGGGCGTCCCCGAAAGGGTCGGCCGTCTCCATCCAGGACGGCGCGGCCGGCACGAGCCGGCGATCCTTCCACGCCTCCTCCCTGACCGGGACGTAGCACGCCGAGTGCCGGGCGTCGACGAGCCGGTGCGCCGGGTGTCTCGGGGTGGCCGCGCGGGTCGTGTGATACGACGCGGCCAGCGCCACGGCGTCGGCGCCCAGCGCCTTCAGGCGTCCGGCGGCGGAGGGATCGCCGACGACGTCCCAGGGGTAGGCGTAGATGACGTTCACCAGCGTGGCCTCCGGGGGGAGAAGGACGGGTCGATGCTCTTCATGTACGACGTGTCGTCGCGAGAGCGTACCCCGCACTTCTCATACTGCTCGCTCATGACCGCGAGGGCGTCGCGGTCGAGCTCCACGCCGAGCCCCGGCCCGTCCGGAACGGGGACGGCCCCGTCGACGAAACGCAGCACGCCGGGGGCCACCACGTCCTGGCCGTCCTGCCACGGGAGGTGGGTGTCGCAGGCGTGCGTGACCGCGGGAGTCGCGGCGGCCAGGTGGGTCATCGCGGCAAGGCTGATGCCCAGGTGCGAGTTGGAGTGCATCGACAGCTCGATGCCGAAGGTCGAGCACAGGGTGGTGATGTGGGACGACTTCACCAGCCCGCCCCAGTAGTGGTGGTCGAGGAGCAGCACGCCGACGGCGCCCTGCCGGATCGCCGGCGGGATGTGCTCGGGCGTCACCACGCACATGTTGGTGGCCAGCGGCATCGGCACACGCGGGGCGACGGCCGCCATGCCGTCGATGCCCTCGGCCGGGTCCTCCAGGTATTCGAGCACGCCGTCGAGGGCCCGCCCCACCTCGATGGACGTCTCCACGCTCCAGGCGGCGTTGGGGTCGAGCCGCAGCGGATGCTCCGGGAACGCCTCCCTCAGCGCCTGGACCGCCTCGATCTCCTGGGCGGGCGGAAACACCCCGCCCTTCAGCTTGATCGAGCGGAAGCCGTACCTTCCGGTGAACAGCCGGGCCTGCTCGACGATGCCTGCGGGGTCGAGCGCGGCCCCGAACGCGTCGTCGGGCGCGCCCGGGTGCCCGGCCCACTTGTAGAACAGGTAGGCGCTGTACGGCACGGCGTCCCTGACCTTGCCGCCGAGCAGGTCGGCGACGGGCCGTCCCGCGGCCTTGCCCAGGATGTCGAGGCAGGCCACCTCGAAGGGAGAGAACACCCGGTCGACCGTCTTCTCCCGGGTGGACGCCCCGGTGAGGCCGTGTGCGTCGGTCACGACGTCGGCCCCGACGGAGGCGGCCACGGCCGTGTAGACGGCGTTGCGGTGGAAGGGGTCGAGCCCGATCAGCGACCGGGCGGCCGTGCGCATCTTGGCCAGGTGGCCGAGGTCGCCGTAGGTCTCGCCGAGGCCGGTCAGGCCCTCGTCGGTCACCACCTCGACGATCGTGCGCAGTGCCCAGGGCTCGTGCACGCCCGCGGCGTTGAGCAGCGGCGGGTCCCTGAAGGCGACAGGGGTGACGACGACGTCGCGGATCAGCATGAGACGATCTCCAGTCCGGTCGCGACCAGGTCCTTGAGCCGGGTGACGTGTTCGGGTGCGGCGTCGACCAGCGGGGGCCTGACGAGCCCGGCGTCGAGGCCGCGGAGCGTGACGCCCGCCTTGACCAGGGACACCGCGTATCCGGGGACCAGGTCGCGCAGCTCCACCAGCGGCCGGTAGAACTCGGTCAGCAGCCGCCGCGTCATCTCGCCGTCTCCGGTGGTGACGGCCCGATGGAAGGCCAGCGCGACCTCGGGGACGAAGCAGAAGACTGCGGAGGAGTAGAGGTTCACGCCCAGGCCGCGGTAGGCGGGCACCGTCATCTCCGCCGTCGGGAGCCCGTTGAAGAAGGCGAATTCGCGGTCGGTGGCCTGCCGTACGGCGAGGATGATCCGCTGGAGCAGGTCGAGGTCGCCGATGCCGTCCTTGAACCCGATGATCTTGGGCTCGGTGGCCAGCTCGGCGGCGGTCCGCGGGGTGAAGCGGGCGTTGCCGCGCTGGTAGACGATCGCGGGCAGGTCGGTCGCCGCGCACACCTCGCGCATGTAGCGCACCAGGCCGGCGGGCGGGGCCGCCACAAGGTACGGCGGGAGCACGAGCAGGCCGTCGGCGCCCGCACGCGCGGCGGCCCCGGCGCACGCCTGGGCGAAGGGCAGCGGGCCGCCGGCGCCGGACAGCACGGGGACGCGCCCGGCGGTCGCCTCCACGGCGATCCGCACCACACGCTCGTACTCCTCCAGGGCGAGGGCGTGGAACTCTCCCGTCCCGCAGGCGGCGAAGACGCCCCCGGCGCCCGCCGCGACGCCCGCCTCCACGTGGAGCCGCAGGGCGGCCTCGTCCAGAGTGCCGTCCGCGGAGAACGGCGTGACCGGGAAGAACAAGACACCGTCGAGACGCATCGATCCACTCAATCGTCGTAGCCGTCGCCGTCAGCACGGCGAGCTATTCACATATATGAACCAGGGTCAAGATTGTGAACACCCGTCGTAACTGTAAGAATCGGTACTTACGGTGTCAAGAATCCCCGCATAAGCGGACATAAATGTCGATATTCGGCAGATTATTGCGGGGCCGGCGTCTGACAGGAGAGCCATGCGAATTCTCATGACCGGAGCCGCGGGCGGCGTGGGCACGCTGCTGCGTCCCCGGCTGGCCCGCGACGGGCGGGTTCTGCGCCTGCTGGACATCACCGCCGTCGATCCCGGCCCGGGCGAGGAGGCGGTCACGGCGGATCTCACCGATCCCGCGGCCATGGACGCGGCGATGGACGGCGTCGACGCGGTGCTGCACCTCGGCGGGCACAGCGTGGAGCAGCCCTGGCAGGACATCCTGGAGGTCAACATCAACGGCACCCACGTGGTGCTGGAGGCCGCGAGGAAGGCCGGGGTGGGCCACGTCGTGCTGGCGAGCAGCAACCACGCCGTCGGCTTCCAGCCGCGCGTGGACGAGGCCCCCGACTACCTGTTCCCCCGCCCGGACACCTACTACGGCGTCAGCAAGGTCGCCAAGGAGGCGCTCGGCTCGCTCTACCACGACCGGTACGGCATGGCCGTGACGTGCCTGCGCATCGGGTCGTGCTTCGCGCGGCCGAAGGACCTGCGCATGTTGTCCACCTGGTTGTCCCCCGACGACTGCGCCCGGCTGGTCGAGGCCTCGCTGGCGGCCGACGGCTATCACGTGGTGTGGGGAGTCTCGGCCAACACCCGCGGATGGTGGTCGCTGAAAGAGGGCCGCGCCATCGGCTACGAACCGCAGGACGACGCCGAGGTCTACGCGGGGGAGCTCATCGCCGAGTTCGGCGAGCCCGACCCGGCCGCCATCGACCATGCGCTGCTCGGCGGGCGGTTCTGCGGCCCTCAGCTCGACGCCGACAATCTCACCCGGGAGCGCTGAATGAACGACATCGACGAAGTGGTGCGGCGCGCCGCCGCGGCCGGGGCCACATGGCGGGCGACACCCGCCGCCGAGCGCGCCGCGGTCCTGGAGGGCGTCGCCGAGGCGCTGCTCAAACATCTCGACGAGCTCTGGCCGGTCGCCGACGCCGAGACCCACCTCGGAGAGGTGCGGCTGCGCGGGGAGGTCGCGCGCACCGCGGCGCAGTTCCGCCTGTTCGCCGAGGTGCTGCGGGACGGGGCGTACGCCGAGGCCGTGATCGACCACCCGGACCCGGGAGCGACGCCTCCACGGCCGGACGTGCGCCGGATGAATCAGCCGGTCGGGGTCGTCGCGGTCTTCGCCGCGAGCAACTTCCCGTTCGCGTTCTCGGTGGCGGGCGGCGACACGGCCTCCGCGCTCGCGGCAGGATGCCCCGTCGTCGTGAAGGCGCACGAGGGCCACCCGCAGACCTCCGACCTGACCGCCGCCGTCGTACGGCGGGCGCTGCCCGACCCCGATCTGCTCGGACTCGTGCACGGATTCGAGGCGGGCGCTCCGCTGGTGCGGCACCCGCTGGTGACGGCCGTCGGCTTCACGGGTTCCCTCGCCGGAGGCACGGCCATCCAGGCGCTGATAGGCGGGCGGCCGGACCCGATCCCCTTCTACGGCGAGCTCGGCAGCGTCAATCCGGTCGTCGTGCTGCCCTCGGCCGACCCCGCCGCCGTCGCGGCCGGGTTCGCCGCGTCCCTCACGCTCGGGGTCGGCCAGTTCTGCACCAACCCCGGGCTGGTGTTCGTCCCCCAGGGCGAGGGTGAAACCGAGGGCGAGTTCGAGCGCGCCATCGGCGAGGCGGTCGCCGCGACCACCGGCGGGCGCATGCTGACCGCCAAGATCCGCGACGGCTATCTCCGCGCGGTCGAGCGGCTGCCCGGCGCGGGCCTGGCCGTACTGGCGCGGGGCGGGGCCGGGGACGCGCCGGACGCGGTGACGCCGCAGGTCTTCGCCACCGGGCTCGACGCGTTCGCCGGCGGGCTGCCCGAACTGGCCGAGGAGTGCTTCGGCCCGGCCGCGATCGTCGTGAGATATCGCGATTCCTCCGACCTGCCGGACGTGCTGCGCAGGCTGCCCGGCTCGCTGACGGCGAGCGTGCACGCAGGGGGTCCCGGCGACGCGCGCGACATCACGGCCGTCCTGGAGCGGATCGCCGGCCGCCTCATCTGGAACGGGTGGCCGACGGGGGTCGCGGTGTGCTGGGCCATGCACCACGGCGGTCCCTGGCCGGCCACCACGTCGCCCGCCCACACCTCGGTCGGCGCGGCGTCGATCAGCCGGTGGCTGACCCCGGTGGCCTACCAGGACTGGCCCGCGGAACTGCTTCCCCTCGAGTTGCGGGACGACAACCCGCTCGGGGTGCCGCAGCGCGTGGACGGACGCCTGCGCGCGTGAGCGGCACCCCGGCCCGGAACTAGTCGGCCGAGTTGTAGGCCTGAGCCGACACCTTGATCCCCTTGGTGCCCGCCCGGGACGGCCACGAGACGCCGATCCGGCGCGTCTCACCGGGCAGGAGCCAGAAGTAGTTGTCGTCGTACCGGGAGGGCAGGATCCGGTCGCCGTGGTCGTCTCGCACGCTCAGCCGGACGAGCGCGGCGACCGCGTGGCCGTGGTTGGCCACCGTCGCGGTCACCGTCTCCCGTCCTCCGGAGGAGCGGGACTCGGTGGCCGACACCGACAACCGGGTGCTCGGCATGCCGGTGAGCGCCCGCATGTCCTCGGCCTGCCGGTAGCGCCAGTACGTGTTCTCCGACAACAACCGGCCGCGGCCGTCGCGCAGTTCGAGCCGGACGAGGTGCAGCGGGGCCTCGTCCGACGCGGTGAGGGTGAAGGCGGCCGACGTGGACGACTTGGCGACGTCCACCCGCCCGGTCTGGGTCTTGCCGAGCTGCCGCCCCGTGAGGTCGTACAGCTTGGCGGTGACCGTGGCGCCGGTGAGCGCCGCGGTGGTGTGGTTCACGACGCGGACCTGCCACGTGCCGGGGTCGGCCTGCACGTGCAGCGGCTCGCACCCCTTGCGCGCGCCGTAGTAGGCGCCGTTCACGTCGAGGTCGTAGTCGTAGGTCTGCCACACCGTGCTGTGCCAGGCGGGATGCGACATCCACAGCAGCAGGGCGGTGGCGTCCTGCCACAGGTTGGCGTTCCACGCCTCGAACATGGCGCGGTGGCTCTCGTAGTTGACGAACTGCGCCCGTGCGGCGAACTCCTCGAGCGAGGCGGACGCGCCGAGCCGGGCGTCGATCGCGGCCAGGTAGGTGTCGGTGTGCTGGTTCCCGATGGTCGACCAGTCGTGGTAGTTCCACACCTCGCTGATCGGCCATCCGGGCTCGTCGCCGACGAGGTTCCGCATGCTTTCCGCCACAGGCACGACCGGCATGCCGATCTCGGTGTGGAATCCGAACGCACCCGTGTCGTAGGTGTTCTTGTCGTTGTAGGTCGGCGGGTCGATCCACCGGTACGGGCCGTGCCCGCTGACGATGCCGCCCGCGGAGTTGGGGATGTAGAGGATCTCGGGGTTCTCGTCCGCTGCCGCCTGCTTCAGCCCCGCGTCGACGATCGGGGGCGGGTCGCCCTCGTTGGCGCCGCACCACACCACGATGCTCGGATGGTGCCGGAACCGGCGGATCGTGTCGGCGGCGATGTCGACGTAACCGGGCGGGTTCGGCAGGAACTGCCCCGCCTGCCAGAAGTCGTTCCACACGAGGATGCCCTGCTCGTCGCAGGCCTGGTAGAGCTCCTCGCGGTTGCTGCTGCCCAGCCAGTTGCGGATCATCGTGAAGTTCATGTCACGGTGCATCTCGACGGTGTCCGCCAGCCGGTGCGGGAGCACCCGGCGCAGCAGTTCGTCCCAGCCCCAGTTGCCGCCCCGGCAGAAGACCGGAACGCCGTTCACGCTGATCTTCAGCTGGCGGACGGCGTTGTTCACCGACTTCACGTCGGTCCACTTGTCCCCGTCGTCGGAGACCTGGATGACGAAGTCGCGGGCGTAGGCCTGCTCCCAGGCGATGGTGACCTGGTCGAACTCCACCGGGGAGCCGAGGTCGACCTGGATCCACTGGTCGTCCTGGTACGCGGACGCCCAGCGGGTGCGCGGGTTGCCGTCCACGGCGTTGGCGGCCACGTTGGTGTCGTTCTCCGACGAGGACGCGCGCGCGGTCTTGTTCAGTGCCAGGTCGACGGACGGGTCGGCCTGGCGCTGCACCGAGAGCGTCCACATCGAGACGCCCCACTGGGTGGCGCGCTTGCCTGCCTGGATGCGCACATGCTGCGCGGTCTGCGACGGGAACGTCTCCACCTGGGTGGCGGTGTTGCCGATCGGGGTGTCGTTGGTGACCGTCTTCACGTCGGTCCAGGCGTCGCCGTCGCCGGAGACCTGGATGCGGTAGTCCAGCGCGAACGCCTGCTCCCACACGATGGTGACCCGGTCGAAGTCCACCGGGGAGCCGAGGTCGACCTGGATCCACTGGTCGTCCTGGTACGCCGACGACCAGCGGGTCCCGTCGTCGCCGTCGACGGCGTTGGCGGGCCCGTTGCCGTCCGTCGAGGACGCCGTGGCGGTCTTGTGCAGGGCCAGGTCCGCGCCGGCGCCGTCGGCGACCGACAACGACCACATCGACACGCCCCAGCCGGTCGCGCGCTTGCCGGCCTGGATGCGGACGTGCTGGGCGTGCTGCCGGTCGAACGTGACCGTCTGCGTCGCGCGGTCGCCGGTGAACTCCAGCGGCGGCTTTCCGGGAGGCGACACGACGATGGGCTGGTCCCAGTCGTAGCCGAATTCGCGGATGCCGAAGCGGATTTCGCGGCGGTCGCTGACCTCGCCGCCCGCGGTGGCCGTGAGGCGCAGGTCGTGCAGCGCGGGGTCGCCGTAGCCGTTGGGCCACCAGAGCTCGGGGTTCCTGAGCCTGAGGGCGGGGAAGCGGTCCGGCGTGAACGTCACCGTGGTGGTCTCCCCGGCGGGGACGGTCACCTTCGTCTGGACGTCGACCTCGCCGAACCTCGCGCGGACCGTCACGGCGGTCGCGGTGCCGGCCACGTTGCGCAGCGGCACGGCGATGGTGATCTCGGCTGTGCCGGTGTCGGGCAGGCCGGGCAGCTTGGTGGTGACGTGGGGGTCTCCGATGACGGCCACGCCCGTGCTGCGCAGCCGGACGTGGTTCCAGATGCCCGTGACCCGGTCGCGTACGGCGGGCATCCAGTCCCACCCGGACACGGCGAGGTACGTCGGCGAGTTGAGGTAGTGGTGGGCCGACTGCAGGAACGTGTTGCCGTCGGCTCCCTTGTCGCCCGGGGTGCCGGGGTGCGGCATCGGGGTGACGCGGACCGCGACGACGTGCTCCGAACGACCCCGCAGCGCGTCCGTGACGTCGAACGCCGCCCGCGCGAACGGATGGGCGACGGAGCCGACGTTCACGCCGTTCACCCAGGTCGTCGCCTCGTGGTTGATTCCGTCGAACTCGAGCCAGATCCGCCGGCCGGCCGAGGTGTCGAGCCCCTTCGGCAGCCGCAACGCCCGCCGGTACCACCAGGTGTGGCGCGACAGGGCCTCAGGGATCTGCATGTTGTTGTAGCCCGAGACCGGGTCGGGCAGGTGGCCCTGGTCGACGAGCGAGCCGAGCACCGTGCCGGGGACGGTCGCGGGAAGCCAGGACCGGACGTCGACGTCGCCCGCGGACAGGGCCGCGCCGTCGTCGGTGCCGGCGAAGTCGTCCATGGTGAGCGACCAGCCGGACTCCAGCGGCACCGTGCCGTCGGCGGCCACGGTGAGCGCGGGGGCGGGCCGGTCGCCGCCGCTCCAGTTCGTCCAGCCGTGCGCGGTCGGCTGGTGCTTGGTGGCCGTGCCGTACACCTGGAAGCCGTTGAGGCCCACCGGGTTGCTGTTGGACCGCTTCGTGGCGGTCATCCGGATCCAGCGGGCGACGACCGGCTCGGGCAGCTTGATCGCCTCGACGCCGCCCTGGCCGTCGGTGGTCTCGTAGACCGTGCGCCAGGTGCGGCCGTCGGACGAGACCTCCAGCCGGTACGCGACGGCGGCGCTGGAGCGGATCTCGTCGCCGTCGGTGTCGGAGTAGTTCCCGTCGAACGGGCCGTCGGCGAGGGTGGCCTCGAAGACCAGCGTGACCGCCTCGATGCGGCACGGCGCCTGCAGGTCCACCGAGATCCACTGCGGGTCGCCCGGGGCGGCGCGCCAGCCGCTGCCGCGCACGCCGACCTGCGGTAACCCGTCGACGGCGAATGCGCCCGGCGTCGGCGCGTAGTCGGTGGACGACACCGTCACGGGCCGGTACCGGGCGAGGTCGGCGGCCAGTGTGGCGGCCGGTTTGGCGGCCGCGGGGGTCGCAGGGGTGGTGGACGCGGCTTCGGCGGCGTCCGGGAGGGCTGCGGCCACTCCGAACGAGGCGAGAAGCGTGGCGCCGGCGGAAAGGAAGGAACGTCGCGATACGGACGACGACTCGGGCATAGGGGGCTCCCCGGGTATGACAACGTTGTCAACCTGCCCATGTGATCATGACTTGTCAAGATCTCGGCTCGCCGGATTGCTTGCGCCGCACACCGCACGACGTCGCCTGTGAGACGGTCGGAAACCGCTGACCTGCTGAAACGCCAGAAATGCCGGCCGGGCTCGGCGACGAGCCCGGCCGGTGCGACTCACTTCAGATGGCCCGCGCCCGCGTGGCGGGACACCTCCCGCCTGACCGTGTTCGCCGGATCGATGCCGGTGTGCAGGGTGGGCGTCCATCCCGCGTCGGCGCCCAAGTCGGGGTCGTGCGCCGCGTTGTAGACGCCGACCAGGTCGATCGGCCGTTCCTTGCCGCCCACGCGCAGCAGGTTGCCGCGCGCGGTCAGCGCGGTCCCGCCCCAGTCGTACAGCAGGCCGGCGGGGTCGACGGCACGGCTCAGCCGGAAGTAGTTGTTCTCCGCGACGATCTGCGACTGCACGCCGACGCCGATCGCGTAGACGAACGTGCTCGCGTCCGGCACCTCGTAGTAGTTGTCGTAGACGTGCACCTTGCCGAACCGCACACGCGGCAGCCGTTGCAGGGCGCCGGAGAAGTGGTTGTGGTGCACGGTCACGCTGAGCTTGCCGGCGTCGGTCGCCGGGTTGTTGGTCGAGCCGATCAGCATGGTCTTGTCGTGGCCGGTGAAGGCGTTCCACGACACGGTCGCGAAGTCGGACCCGGCGGTGATGTCGGCCTGCCCGTCGTGCACCTGGTATGGCCTGCCGAAATAGAGCGGCTGGGCGGAGTCGGGGTTGTCGCCGTCGGTGAAGGTGTTGCGGTCGATCCACACGTGGGTCGAGCCGGTGACCGAGATGTTGTCGTAGAGCGAGTTCCAGTTGCCGGTGTCGCCGTCCGTGGGGTCCCACTGGGGGAAGCAGTCGGCGGCGTCCTCGAACCGCAGATTTCGGATGATAACGTTGTCAACCTTGT
Organism: Planotetraspora thailandica; assembly: GCF_016863335.1. Lineage (GTDB taxonomy): Bacteria > Actinomycetota > Actinomycetes > Streptosporangiales > Streptosporangiaceae > Planotetraspora > Planotetraspora thailandica. The sequence continues at coordinate 55,718 of NZ_BOOR01000024.1, read as the reverse complement.
CGACCCGCAGGTTGAGGTGCCTGATGACGGCGCCCGGCAGGCCGACGATCGTGGTGTCCGAGGGCACCTTCAGCACGACATGGGCGGTCTGGTTGGCCGCGGAGGCCGCCCTGGCGTTTTCGAGCGGGCCGGACGGCTCGGCGTCTCGCCCCCAGACGGCGGGGTCGTAGGCCGCCAGGTAGCCGGCGAGCGTGTAGCCGCCCGTGACGTAGTCGTCGCAGGTCCTGCCGCTGTCGAGGGCGCCCTTGACGTAGATGACGCGGGGGTCGGGAGAGGCGAGCGCCGCGGCCAGTTCGTCGCGGTCGGTGACGGTGTGGACGTTGCCCGGAGGCGCCGCCGCCCCGCCGGTCGTGCCGGTGCCCGCCGACGCCCATCCGTCGCCGTGGGGGAGCACCTGGCGTCCGAGCTCGACCGCGACGGGCTTGCCGCGGCCTGCCGTACTCGCGTCGGCCGGCGAAGCATGGGCGGCCATGGTCAGGGCGGCCGCCAGGAGGATGAGGGCTTTCGTGCGCATGGGCTGACTCCGTTTCCGGTGGCCCGGAGCCCGGCTCGCACTCGCGACCGCTCCCGCGCGATCTCATGGCGGGCCGAGGACCGCTCCAGGTCCTCCAGCAGGGGATGCCGCGCTCGGCCGGCCCGGCGTCCCTGTGGGCGTCGCGGGCACGGCCGGCCGGCGGACGGGTCCCGCGTCCTGACCACGCGGGCGCACATGTCTGTCGCACATATCTGGACGATATTCATATTCGTGAACAACCGGACGGTACGGCCCGACTTTCCCCGCGTCAAGAGATCGAGCCGAAATCAAGAGGACAAAGCCCGGAAACATTTCGAATCGGCCACGACTCCTTGACAACCCCCATGACGAACATCACGGTGGAGCCGTCCACGTTTGTGAACTTGGTTCAGAAATGTGTCATCCCCCAAGGAGGTGCGCCGGTGGCGACCTTGCGCCGCAGGGCGGTGCCGTACCTGCTGATATCCCCGACGGTCGTGCTCATCGCGGCGTTCCTCGTCTATCCCATCGGCAGCGTCGCCTACTACAGCCTGCAGAACCGCAACCTGACGCGGCCGTGGGCGGACGGCTTCGCGGGCCTGGACAACTTCCGCCGCATGCTCTTCGAGGACGAGCTGTTCTGGCAGAGCCTCGCTTTCACGGCGAAATGGGTGGTCACCGAGATCGGCCTGCAACTCCTGCTCGGCCTCGTCCTGGCGCTCATCGTCAATGAAAGTTTCATCGGCCGCGGCCTCGCCCGATCGCTGGTCTTCTCCCCGTGGGCGGTCTCCGGCGTGCTGACGACGGGCATCTGGATCCTGCTCTACACGCCGCAGACCGGTGTGCTCCGGTTCCTCGGGCAGCCGGAGACGGCCGTACTCGGCAACCTGGACACGGTCTTCCCCGCCGTCGTAGTGGCGGAGCTGTGGCGCGGGGTGCCCTTCTTCGCGATCCTGCTGCTCGCCGGCCTGCAGGGCATCCCCGGAGAGCTGTACGAGGCGGCGGCGGTCGACGGCGCCGGGCGGATCCGGCGGTTCCGCCACGTCACGCTGCCCCACCTGCGCGACGCGATCGTGCTGGCCACGCTGCTGCGCTCGGTCTGGGAGTTCAACAACGTCGACCTGCTCTACACCCTCACCGGCGGCGGCCCCGCCCAGGTCACGACCACGCTGCCGCTGTACGTGGCCCAGCGCGCCGTCGACTCCAAGGACTTCGGGTACGGCTCGGCGCTGACCATGGCCGGCTTCGTGATCCTGCTGTTCTTCTCGATCCTCTATCTCCGGCTCAGCCGGTTCGGGGAGGAGCGATGACGGGCGGGGCGAGGCGGAGAGGCGGAACGGCATGAGCACCGGAGTCATGGCCCGGCCGAGGGGAGCGCACGCGACGGCGAGCGGCTCGCGCCGGAGGCAGGGAAGGGACCGCGGCCGCGTCCTGCGGCTCTACGTGCCCCTCGGGCTGTATCTCCTCTTCACCGTCGTGCCGTTCTACTGGATGCTCGTCTTCGCGCTGCGGCCGTCCGGCTCGACCACGCCCGTGCCGTGGCCGATCACCTTCGAGCACTTCACGACCGTGTGGAACGACATCGGCTACGCGATGTTCTTCCGCAACAGCGTGATCGTCGGCGTCTGGTCGCTGCTGGCCACGACCGTGCTCGCCGTCATGGGGGGATACGCCCTGTCCAGGTTCCGGTTCAGGGGGCGGAGCCTGTTCATGGTCGTGCTGCTGTGCACGCAGTTCATCCCCGGCGCGATGCTGCTCATCCCGCTGTTTTCGATCTTCAAGTCGCTCGGGCTGATCAACAGCCTGGGCAGCCTCATCCTCGCCGACACGGTCTTCAACCTGCCGTTGTCGATCATCTTGATGAGCGGGTTCATCACGGCCGTGCCGTACTCGGTCGAAGAGGCGGCCATGGTCGACGGCTGCACCCGGCTGCGGGCCTTCCTCGCCGTGGTCCTGCCCCAGCTGCGGCCCGGCCTGATCGCCGTCGGATCGTTCGCGTTCATCCACACGTGGAACAACTTCCTGTTCGCGCTGATGTTCGTCAGCAGGCAGGACAGCTTCACGATCCCCGTCGGGCTCAGCTACACGATCGGGGAGTACAGCGCCGACTTCGGGGCGCTCGCGGCCGGGGGCGTCGTCGCCGCCGTCCCCGTGGTCTGCGTGTTCGCAGTGATTCAGCGCTATCTCGTGCACGGCATCAGCGCCGGGGCCGTCAAGGGATAGCTCCCCTCAGCCATCCGCAGGAGGAAGCATGAAGTCAACCAAGGCCTGGGCGGCGCTGGCCGTCCTCGCCCTCGCGGTCGCGGGTTGCGGCTCGGGCTCGGGCTCGCAGGAGCCCGGCAAGACGACGATCACGTTCTGGGACAACAACGGTGGCACGCGCACCCCGATCTACCAGGAGCTGATCAAGCGGTTCGAGGCTGCCAACCCGACGATCCACGTCGAATACGTCGGCATCCCGATCGCCTCCGTCCAGCAGAAATACGACACCGCGATCGCCGGCGGCGACACCCCCGACGTCGGCGGTGTGACCACCTCCTACCTGGCCAACCTGGTCGGCCAGCAGGCCCTGGAGCCCGCCGACGACTGGCTGGGTAAGAGCGCGGTCAACGGCAAGCTGGCCGCGCCCATGATCAAGTCGGTCCGCGACACCGTGACCGACGGCAAGCTGTACCTCGTCCCCGGCACCTCCAACATGGACGTCGTCTGGTACCTCAAGGACAAGCTGCCCGAGCCGCCCGCGACGTGGGACGAGTTCTTCACCGACACCGCCGAGCTCACCAAGGCCCCCGACCAGTACGGTTACACGATCCGCGGCGGCGCGGGCTCGATCTTCCAGGTGCTGGCCGAGATGTACGCCTACTCCGGCGTCACCCAGTTCTTCGACGCCTCCGGCAAGAGCACGGTCAACGACCCGAAGAACGTCGAGTACCTCACCAAGCTGGCCGCGATGTACAAGAAGGACACCCCGGAGGCCGACGTCACCAACGACTTCCCCAAGATGGTCGCCGCCTTCGGCACCGGGAAGATCGCGATGATGCACCACAACCTCGGGTCGTACAACGACCACGTGAAGGCGCACGGCGCCGACAAGATCGGGGCGTTCGCGCTGCCGGCGGGCGCGTCGGGCAAGCGCACGATCGTCGCCAACCCCGTGGACGGCTTCGCGGTCTTCAAGGGCAGTGAGCACAAGGACGCCGCCTGGAAGTTCGTCGAGTTCCTCGTCTCCAAGGAGAGCAACAGCTACTGGAACCAGCAGACGGGTCAGATCCCCGCCAACACCGAGGCGCAGGGCGACTCCTGGGTGACCGGCCTGCCCCACCTCAAGACGGCCGTGGACGTGCTCAACGACCCCGCCACCGCGGTCGTGTCGCCGCCCTACTACCTGCCGCAGTTCTCCTCCATCACCAAGGCCGACACCGAGCCGCTCTTCCAGAAGGTGCTGCTCAAGCAGATGTCGCCGCAGGAGTTCCTCGACACCATGGCGCAGAAGCTCACCGACGCCCAGGCCGAATGGAAGAAGGCCCACGGCGGCTGAGCCACCACCACCCGGGACCGGGCCGGTGCGACCCTGACCTCGCACCGGCCCTCGGGAACGTAATCACCTGATGAGAGGAGAGGCGGCGCATGGCGGTCGTCGAGAGCGTCACGGTCACCGTGTTCACCACGGTCACCCGATCAGTCGTCGACGGGCACGGGCACCGCCATCCGGGGCCGCCCCGAGAGGTGCAAGAGGCGCTGCTCACCGTCACCGACGGCGACGGCGTCACCGGCCACTGCCTGGCCCAGCCGGACACGGTCAGGGAGGCCGTGATCAGGAACCACATCGGCCCCGCGCTGCTCGGGCAGGACAGCCTCGACCGCGAACGCCTGTGGCACCGGATCGCCCGCCGCCAGCGCGGCTCCCAGGGCAACCTGTCCGACCGCGCGCTCAGCGCCGCCGACCAGGCGTTGTGGGACCTCGCCGGGCGCACGGCCGGAATGCCGGTGTGGAAGCTCCTCGGCGGCGCCCGCTCAGAGGTCCCCGCCTACGCCAGCACGATGTGCGGCGACGACATCCCCGGCGGCCTGGCGACCCCGGACGACTACGCCGCCTTCGCCAAGGACCTCGTCTCCCGCGGCTACCGCGCCATCAAGCTCCACACCTGGATGCCGCCCATGCCGTACGGCGTGGCCCGCGACATCGCGGCCTGCGCCGCCGTGCGCGAGGCGGTGGGGCCGGACGTCGCGCTCATGCTCGACAGCAACCACTGGTACTCCCGGTCGGAGGCGCTGACCCTGGGGCGGGCGCTCGACGAGCTCGGCTTCGCCTGGTACGAGGAGCCGATGGAGGAGGCGTCGGTCCAGTCCTACCGGTGGCTCGCCGACCAGCTCGCGACGCCGATCCTCGGCCCGGAGACCTCGTGGGGCAAGCACATGGCCCGCGCCGAATGGGTCGCCGCCGGGGCGTGCGACATCCTGCGGGTCGGCGTGGTGGGGTCGGGCGGCATCATCCCCGCGATCAAGGCCGTGCACCTCGCCGAGTCGTTCGGGATGGACTGCGAGATCCACGGCAACGGCTCCGGGGCGCTGGCGGTCATCGGGGCGACCATGTGCGGCCGGTGGTACGAGCGGGGCCTGCTGCACCCGCATTCCGACTACGACACCCCGCCGCCGCACCTGCGGTCGATCGTCGACCCGCTCACCGGCGGAAACGTCCGGATGCCCGCCGCCGCCGGGCTCGGCGACGACCTCGATCACGACTACATCGCCGCCCACGCGGTCGCATCCTGGGGAACCCGCTCACAATAGGAGGCGGACAGGCGGGTCAGGGAGGTACACATGGCGGAACCGGTGCCCCACGTGAAGTCGGCGCTGCGAACGGTCGAGCTGCTCGACTTCTTCGCGCAGTATCCCGGGCAGCACAGCCTCACCGACCTCCAGGGCAAGCTCGGCTACCCCAAGAGCAGTCTGCACGCCCTGCTCAGGACCCTCGTCGACCTCGGGTGGATCGAGACGGACGCCACGGGGACGCTCTACCGCATCGGCATGCGGGCGCTGCTCGTCGGCGCGACCTACATCGACGGCGACCCGCTCGTGCAGATCGCCCACGACGCGCTCGACTGGCTGGCCGAGACCACGGGGGAGACCGTCCACCTGGCCAGGCTCGACCACTTCGACATGGTCTACCTCGCCACCCGGGCCTCCCGCCACTACCTGCGGCCGTTCTCCCGGGTCGGCAGGCGGCTGCCCGCCAGCACCACCTCCCTGGGCAAGGCGATCCTGGCGACGCGGGAGGACGCCGAGGTACGCGCCCTGCTGCCGGCCGAGCTCCCCGGGCTGACCCGGCACACGATCGTGGACCACGACAAGCTCATCGCCGACCTCCACCGGGTCCGCAAGCGCGGCTACGCCGTCGACCGCGAGGAGAACACCGAGGGGCTGCGCTGCTTCGGCGTGGTCCTGCACATCGCCGACCCGCCCCGCGACGCCATCAGCTGCTCGGTGCCGGTTCCCCGGTTGACCGCGGAACGCGAGAAGGACATCGTCGCCTGCCTTCTGGAGGCTCGCGAGCGCATCGAACGCTCCGCCGTACGGCAACGCCGCGCCTACTGATCAATCGGCTGAAAAATCAGTCGCCGCCGGCCACGGTTTACGGCCCTCGGGGGCATGAATGCACATCAGGGGGCGATCGGCCTGCACCATGAACCGCAGACCGTCCAGGAGGTTGTCTCCGATCCTCCATATGAGGCCATCGGCAAAGGCCACGAGGGCTCCGGATTGGTCCATGAAGACGTGCGAGTAGCTGAGCCACCATCCGATGGGGAACCAAGACCCCCCTATCGCCGAATAGATCTCATCGGCCTCATCTCGATGCCGCCTTCCGACCCCTACCGGATCAACGATGAACGGCTCGCCGTTGATGAAATTGGGTCCCTCCTCATTCGCCGGATCGAGCCGCAGCCCCCACAGCGACTCGAGAAAGCTGACGATTGTGCGGCCGGCGACGTATCCCTGAGACTCCAGACTTCGGATGGCAACGGATACGTCGACTCGCCGACCTCGATGCCATCCGGCCGACCGCAGGCAATCAGCTGTGATCGGGTCCAGATCCGGTAGCCGATCCACAAGGCCGACTTCCACTGGTCGCAGGCTCAGGCCGCTTCGCCGATGAGGGCGTGGATCTCCGCCGTCGTGGCGACCCGGCCCGTGCCGCCCTGGCCGCGCAGGGAGATCGCCGCGGCGGCCGTGCCCGCCCTGACCGCCTGGACGAGGTCGGCGCCGCGGGAGAGCCAGCCCGCCAGCGCGCCCGCGAAGGCGTCGCCCGCGCCGGTCTGGTCCACGACCGACTCGACGGGGATCGCCGGGATGTGCAGGATCGAGCCGTCGCCCGCGCCGTCCCCCGTGTGCTCCTCGGTGCCGAGGAGGACGCCTTCGGCTCCCATCGTCACCGCGGCCGCCCGCGCCCCCATGGCGAGGCAGGCGCGCAGCACCTCCTCGGGGTCGTCGGTGCCGAACAGGGGGCCGCTGTCGCCCGGGCACGACGGCACGATCAGGGCCGCGTGCGGGGCCACCGCCTCCAGGACGCCGCGCGCCGCCTCCGGTCCGGTCAGCCGCGACCGGAAGTTGGGGTCGTAGACGACCTTGCCGTGCGCGATCGCCGCCGCATGCCGTACGGCCTGGTCGCAGGACTCGGACAGCGCCGCGGTGACGCCCGACAGCAGCACGACGGCGGCCTGGGAGACGGGGGAGCGGTCGACGTCGGCGGGGCCCATCCGCGAGGCGGCGCTGCCGGCGCGCATGTAGGCGAAGGCCCGGTTGCCGGACGGGTCGGCGCCCAGGGCGTACGCCCCGGTGGAGCCTTCGCCCGTGACCATCCAGCGGGTGTCCACGCCGTGGCCGGCGGCGAAGCGGATCAGGCGCTCCCCGAACTCGTCGGCCCCCACGCGGGTCACGAGCGCGGCGCTCGCCCCGGTGGCCGCCGCCGCGACGGACGCGTTCAGGGCGTCGCCGGAAAAGGACAACCGGAACACGTTGGCCCGGTCGAGGGACGCCGCGGTCGAGAACTCCACCAGGGGTTCGCCCAGCACCACGACATTCATGAGCTCTCCCATGTTCGCTGCGGTGGAAACTGTTCGCTGCGGTGGAAACGCTGCCACGTCCGAGCCAGTGTAGAGCGTTCCCCCTTCGGCGAGTCTTCCCGAAATCTCCTGGCCTCCCCGGTACCTTCGGCATCATGGCCACCCGTACGTCCGGAAAGGGTCCCGGGAAGCGCCCGACTCCGCGCTCCGGGTCTCGCACGACTTCCGCGAAGCGCCCGCCGGCCCGGGGAAGGGCCACGTCGAAGACCACGACGAAGCGGGCGCCCAAGCGGCCGGTGGGAACCGGCCAGGACCCCATCAGCTGGGTGTTCCTGATGATCGGCAAGCTGGTCATCGGCCTGTGGCTGCTGCTCGCGCACGGCATGGGCGCGGCCGCCCGGGCGCTCGGGCAGGGCGCCCGCGACCTCGACCCCGCGCACCGCCGCGACGGCGTGGGCCTGTCGGTGCTCGCGGGCGGGATCGTGCTGGCGGCCATGCTCTGGCGGGAGTCCAAGAGCGGGGTCTCCCTGATGGTGGATGCGGTCGTGCGGGGCGTGGTCGGCTCACTGGCCTGGTCGGTGCCCGTGTTGCTCGCCCTGCTCGCCTGGCGGCTCCTGCGCCACCCCGACCAGAACGCCGAGACCGGGCGAATGGGCATCGGCTGGACCGCACTGCTCGTCGGCATCCTCGGCGTCGTGCACGTGGCGCACGGCACGCCGTACCCGTCGGGTGGCCCCGCCGACGGCATGGACAAGGTGTCGGCCGCGGGCGGCATGCTCGGGTTCATCGTCTCCGCCCCGCCGTCGAGCATCCTGCCGGCGTTCGTCACGATCCCGCTGCTGCTCATGCTGTCCGGGTTCGGCGTGCTGGTGATCACGGCCACGCCGCTCCACCGGATCCCCGAACGGTTCGCCGAGATCAGGCACCTGCTCTTCCAGCGCCCCGAGGAGGGGGAGGGCAAGCCGGCGTCCCCGCCGAAGAAGCGCACCAGGAAGCCGGCGGACGGCAAGCGGGAGGTCGGCGACAACGTCAAGCCGTACGACACCCCGGTGTTGTCGGACAAGGACCACTCGCCGGAGATCGTCCCGGGGCTGGTCGACGAGTCAGAGGAGATGGAGGGGGTGGAGGCCGAGGCGGCCAAGTCGCCCGCGCAGCCGCCCCTGCCGTCGCCCGCTCCCCGCAAGGTCGAGCAGCTCGTGCTGTCGCCGCAGGCCGGGCCGTACACGCTGCCGGACGCGAAGCTGCTGCGGGCGGGAAGCGCGCCCAAGCCGCAGACCAAGGCCAACACGGTCGTGGTGAACGCGCTGACCAGCGTGCTGGAGCAGTTCACCATCGACGCCCAGGTCATCGGGTTCACCCGCGGGCCGACGGTCACGCGCTACGAGATCGAGCTCGGCCCCGCCGTCAAGGTCGAGAAGGTCACCGCCCTCACCAAGAACATCGCCTACGCCGTCAAGTCGGCCGACGTCCGCATCCTGTCCCCGATCCCGGGGAAGTCGGCCATCGGCGTGGAGATCCCGAACACCGACAAAGACCTCGTGTCGCTGGGCGACGTGCTGCGTTCCCCGGTGGCGCAGGCCGACCACCACCCCATGATCGTCGGTTTGGGCAAGGACGTCGAAGGCCGCACGATCGTGGCCAACCTGGCCAAGATGCCGCACATCCTCATCGCGGGAGCGACCGGCGCGGGCAAGTCGACCTGCATCAACGGCCTGATCTCCTCGATTCTCATGCGGTCGACGCCCGACGAGGTGCGCATGGTGCTGGTGGACCCCAAGCGGGTCGAGCTCACCTCGTATGAGGGCATTCCCCACCTCATCACGCCGATCATCACCAACCCGAAGAAGGCCGCCGAGGCCCTCGAATGGGTCGTGGGGGAGATGGACCGCCGCTACGACGACCTGGCGGCCAGCGGCTTCCGGCACGTCGACGACTTCAACAAGGCCGTGCGCGCGGGCAAGCTGGTGCCGCCTCCCGGCAGCGAGCGGGTCTACCAGCCCTATCCGTATCTGCTCGTGATCGTCGACGAGCTCGCCGACCTCATGATGGTCGCCCCCCGTGACGTCGAGGACTCCATCGTCCGAATCACCCAGCTCGCCCGCGCCGCAGGCATCCACCTGGTCATCGCCACCCAGCGGCCGTCGGTCGACGTGGTCACCGGCCTGATCAAGGCGAACGTGCCCTCCCGGCTGGCGTTCGCGACATCGTCGCTGGCCGACTCGCGCGTCATCCTCGACCAGCCCGGGGCCGAGAAGCTGGTCGGGCAGGGCGACGCCCTCTTCCTGCCGATGGGCGCGAGCAAGCCGATGCGGCTGCAGAACGCCTTCATCTCCGAGAAGGAGATCGCCGACGTCGTCGCGCACTGCAAGACCCAGATGCAGGTCGAGTACCGCGAGGACGTGGCCGCCCCCGCCGCGGCCAAGCGCGAGATCGACGAGGAGATCGGGGACGACCTCGAGTTGCTGGTGCAGGCCGCCGAGCTGATCGTCTCCACCCAGTTCGGCTCGACGTCGATGCTCCAGCGCAAGCTCCGCGTCGGCTTCGCCAAGGCGGGCCGCCTGATGGACCTGCTGGAGAGCCGCAACGTCGTCGGGCCGAGCGAGGGCTCCAAGGCGAGAGAAGTGCTGGTCAAGCCCGACGATCTGCCCGGACTGCTCGCGGATCTGCGTGGTCAGTGACCCTGCTGTCACTGTGCGTAGCGATTACTGGTTGAATGTGATTAACTACGCATAGTAGGACGAGTGGAAGCTCGGGCGAGGGGGCGTGACCAAATGAGTATTGGCGCTGCTCTGTCGGAGGCTCGGCAGAACGCCGGTTTGACCGTAAGCCAGCTCAGTGATCGCACGCATATCCGGGAAGCGATCATTCAGGGAATTGAGCGCGACGACTTCACGGTGTGCGGGGGCGACTTCTACGCGCGCGGCCACATCAGGGCGATCGCGGGGTCGCTGGGATTGGAGCCTGACGAACTCCTCAGGGAATTCAACGAAGCTCACGGGGACAGGCGTCCACCGGCGCGCGCGTCCGCCATGTTCCTGGCGAACAACCTGCTCCCCGGCCGCCGGAACGGGCGGGGCCTCCCCAACTGGACGATGGCGGCGGCGGTGGCCCTCGCGATCGTCGTCATCTTCGCGATCGTGCGCTTCCTCGGCGGTTCCGACGTGAAGCCGGGCCAGTCGGCGGCCGAGAGCCCCGCCTCCGCCCAGCAGGCCAAGGCTCAGGCGAAGGAGAAGGCGCGCGTCCCGAGTGGCGTCGTGGTCCTCAAGGTCTTCGCCACCAAGCCGGCCTGGATCAACGTGAGAGACGCCAAGGGCCACCGGCTCTTCCAGGGCACCCTTCAGCAGGGCAAGACGGTGACGTGGACGGCCAAGGACCGGGTGCGGGTGGTCATCGGCGACGGCGGCGCCGTACGGCTCGAAGTCAACGGCAAGGACCTCGGCCCGGCGGGCAAGGACGGTCAGACTGTACGGAGATCCTTCGGGCAGGGCATCCCGAGTGCCCGTTAGGGGCCGAACCCCGATACCGTAGATTCATCATGTCTTCTCGCCGAACCGTATCGCTGGTCACATTGGGTTGCGCCCGCAACGAGGTCGACTCTGAGGAGCTGGCGGCCCGCCTTGAGGCTGCCGGCTGGCAGATGGGCGACGCCGACCCGGACGTCGTCGTCGTCAACACGTGCGGCTTCATCGATTCGGCGAAGAAGGACTCCATCGACACCCTGCTCGCCGCCGCCGACTCGGGCGCGAAGGTGGTGGCGGCGGGCTGCATGGCCGAGCGCTACGGCGAGCAGCTTGCCGACGCCCTTCCCGAGGCCGCCGTCATCTCCTTCGACGACTACACCGACATCGGGGCGCGCCTCGACGACGTGCTGGCGGGGAAGACGCTGATCCCGCACGCGCCGCGTGACCGCAGGAAGCTGCTGCCGATCAGTCCTGTGGACCGCTCCGCCGCGCACGCCCACATCCCGGGCCACGGCACCGCGCCGGACGCCCTCCCCGAGGGCCTGGCGCCCGCCAGCGGCCCGCGCACGCTCAGGAAGCGGCTGAGCGGCGGCCCCGTGGCCTCGCTGAAGCTGGCGTCCGGCTGCGACCGCCGGTGCACCTTCTGCGCGATCCCGGCGTTCCGCGGGTCGTACGTCTCGCGCGCCCCCGAGGAGCTGCTGGCCGAGGCCGAGTGGCTGGCCGGGCAGGGCGTCAAGGAGCTCGTGCTGGTCAGCGAGAACTCCACGTCGTACGGCAAGGACCTGGGCGACCTGCGCTCGCTGGAGAAGCTGCTGCCTCAGCTCGCCGCCACGCCGGGCGTCGAACGGGTCCGGGTCAGCTACCTCCAGCCCGCCGAGCTGCGCCCCGGCCTGCTGGAGGTCATCGCCACGACCGAGGGCATCGCGCCGTACTTCGACCTGTCGTTCCAGCACGCGAGCGGCCCGGTGCTGCGGCGCATGCGGCGCTTCGGCGACCCCCGGCGCTTCCTCGACCTGCTGGAGCGCGTGCGCGAGCTGGCGCCCGAGGCGGGGGTACGGTCCAACTTCATCGTGGGCTTCCCCGGGGAGACCGAGGAGGAGTTCGAGGAGCTGGCCGGCTTCCTGGAGGAGGCGAGGCTCGACGTGATCGGTGTCTTCGGCTACTCCGACGAGGACGGCACCGAGGCGTTCGGTTTCGACGGCAAGCTCGACCAGGAGGTCGTCGACGAGCGGGTGGCCCGGCTGACCGAGCTCGCCGAGGAGCTGACCGCACAGCGGGCCGAGGAGCGCATCGGCACGGAGCTGGACGTCCTCATCGAGGAGGACCTCGGGGACGGCGGCTACGAGGGCAGGGCGGCCCATCAGGGGCCCGAGGTGGACGGCTCGGTCACCGTCCAGGGCATCGGTCTGGTGCCCGGCCAGATCGTTCAGGCGGTGGTCGTCGACTCCGAGGGGGTTGACCTGATCGCCCGCATCAAGGCAGGAGCATGACGGAGCGGATCGAGCCCCCCGCCGGCTCCGCGAGCCCGCCGGACCAGGCCCCCCTGATCGCGGTCCCGCTCGCGGACCCTCCCGCCGAGCCACGGATCCGCCGCGTCAGCACGTGGAACATCGCGAACGTGCTGACCATCGCCCGTCTGGCGGTCGTTCCCGTCTTCATCGCCTTCCTGTTCGTGGAGGGGGAGGGGCCGGGCTGGCGGGTCGCCGCTCTCGGCGTCTTCCTGCTCGCCTCCCTGACCGACCAGCTCGACGGCTTCCTCGCCAGGAAGTACGGCCTGATCACCGACTTCGGCAAGATCGCGGACCCGATCGCGGACAAGGCGCTGATCGGCTCCGCGCTGGTCTGCCTCTCCATCCTCGGTGAGATCCCCTGGTGGGTGACCATCGTGATCATCGCGAGGGAGGCCGGGATCACACTTCTGCGGTTCATGGTGATCCGGCACGGCGTGATCCCGGCGAGCTACGGCGGCAAGGTCAAGACCGTGCTGCAGATCGTGGCCATCGCGCTGTTCATCGTGCCCGGGGTGCCCGGCCTGGTGCGCTGGGCCCTCATGGCGCCGGCCGTCCTGGTGACACTCGGCACGGGCGTCGACTACGTGGTGAGGGCGGTGCGCCTGCGCCGGGTGGCGAAGGCGGCCAGGTCGGAATGACGGGCGCCGCCGCGCGGGCCCTGGCGTCGCTGAAGGCGCAGGGGGCTACGGTCTCGGTGGCCGAGTCGCTGACGGGCGGCCTCATCGGGGCCACGCTGACCGGCGTGGCCGGGGCCTCGGCCACGTTCCGCGGGGGCGTGATCGCCTATGCCACCGAGCTCAAGGCCCGGCTGCTCGGGGTGCCCGCGGACCTGCTCGAGAGGGAGGGGGCCGTGCACCCCGCCGTGGCGGTGGCCATGGCGGAGGGCGTGCGCGACCTCACCCGGTCCGAGTACGGCCTGGCGGTCACGGGAGTCGCGGGGCCCGACCCTCAGGACGGCAAGCCGGTGGGCACGGTCCACATCGCCGTCAGGGGGCCCGGAAACCTCGTCTGGCACCGTGACCTGCGGCTGAGCGGGGACCGTGCCGAGATACGAACCCGGACATGTCAGGAGGCTCTGGACCTCCTCGCAGGTGTGCTGGAGGCAAATTAGGGGGAACATTCTGGGTGATTACCGCGTTACGTCACCAGCGAACATGCTCACCACGGTCTGCCGCGGTGTTGCCCTCTACAGGTACGGTGGATGTGTGAGTGAGGTCCGAGAGCCATTGGCGAGGAGCAAGTCAAGCGTGCGTCCGGCTAAGGGGCCGAGCGACCCAATGATGACGGCGAGGAGCATGTACGAAGGGCGTTCGAAGAACGGGCGACATGAGCCCACCGCGCGAGGCGTCGTGAAGGCGCCCCCGCTGGGGAGGGAGCGACAGATGGTCCTGCTGCGTCAGCTGCTCGGTGACGTGCTGCGGCGGCTGAGGGTGCGGCAGAATCGCACCCTTCGCGAGGTCTCCACGCTTGCGCGCGTCTCGCTCGGCTACCTGTCCGAGGTTGAGCGCGGCCAGAAGGAAGCCTCGTCGGAGCTGCTCGCCTCGATCTGCGGCGCCCTCGGTGTGCCGCTGTCCCAGGTGTTGCGTGAGGTGTCCGACCAGTTCGCGCTCGCCGAGCTTCAGGCCGCCCCGGTCATGGCCGATGTGCCGGAGCACGAGCGCCTGCCCATCGCGGAGACGGTGCCGGGTTCAATCCCCGACACGGACTTCGACGGGTTCCCCGAGGTCAAGGACATGGTCGCCGCCTAATCAGGCTGACATCGACGGCACCAGAAGATTAACCGTTCGTACGGCTGTTCCCCCATTCCCGCGCTGCTGACCGGGTTTCCGCACAGGCGGCATGGGCGGCGGGCCCTGCCGTACACCATGAGTGCGCGTCCCGGCCGGGTGTCGCCCGTCGTGACCGGTAGTGGCGCGTCCTTGCTCGCGTCCATCAGGCGGTGCGCGAGCTCCACCAGTGATTCCAGATCATCGGGTGGGATGGATCCCACCGTGCGCCACGGCGACAGACGCGCCGCGAACAGCGTCTCGGCACGCCAGATCGTGCCGATCCCCGCCAGGTTGCGCTGATCCAGGAGCGCGTCCCCGATCCTGCGCTCAGGGGCCGCGCGCAGATTCTCCGCGGCCTTCGCCGCGTCCCAGCCCGGCCCCAGCAGATCCGGGCCCAGATGGCCGACGACCCGGTCCTCCCGTTCGGTGGGGACCACATCCACCATGCCGAGCTTGATCCCCAAGGCCGTCCATTCGGCGTTGCCCAGGATCAGCCGGACGACGTCGCCGCGTGGTACGGGACGCCCCGTCTCGACCACCCGCCAGCTGCCGTCCATGCGCAGGTGGGTGTGCACGGTGAGCCCGCCCTCGACCCGGGTGAGCAGATGCTTGCCGTACGAGAGGGTCGTCAGGACGGCCCTGCCGCACAGGTCGGCGGAGGCATAGCGGGGAACCCGGAAGTCCGAGCGGGTCAGCGCACGGCCGTCCAGGGCCTGCCTGAGCCGCTTGGCGGTCCGGTAGACGGCGTCGCCCTCAGGCATCGAAGGCGGTCGTCAGACCGGAGAGTGCGAGTTCCACGCCGACGGGTCCGACGACAGCTCGGTCACCCGCGGAGGCAGCTCGCCCTTGGCGATCTGCTCCAGCGTGACCTCCTCGAGGATGGCCCGCTCGCTGGCGCGCAGAGCGATCCACACCTGCTGCAGGGCCTGGGCGGCGCCCAGGTAGCCGACATGCTCGGGGCGTTCGCCCCGGACGTTGGCGAGCGGCCCGTCGACGGCGCGGATCACGTCGGCCAGCGAGATCTGGCTGGCCGGGCGGGCCAGGACGTAGCCGCCCTCCGGCCCGCGCTGGCCGCGGACCAGGCCGGCGCGGCGCATCTGCAGGAGAATGTTCTCCAAGTATTTAGGGGGCATTTCCTGTCCTTTGGCCAGCTCGCCCACCGTGGTAGGTCCCTCGCCTGCGGCGGCGAGCTCGGCGGCGGCACGGAGGGCGTAGTCGACACGGGCAGAAAGTCGCATGTAGTCGATTATCCCGCCTGGTTGGCATTGGTTAGACGCCAACCTCACAACTAGCTTGCGAAGATCGCCAATTCCGGCCGACTTAGCATGAAGTATGCGGGACAAGAGCAGGCGGTGGATCTTCGCCGACCAGCTCGGGGACCACTTCCTGGACGACCCAGGCGAGCCGGTCCTGCTGGTCGAGGCCAGGTCGGTGCTGCGGAGACGGCGCTTCCACCGCCAGAAGGCCCATCTCGTCCTGTCCGCCCTCCGCCACCGGGCGGCCGAACTCGGCGACCAGGCGGTCTTCCTGCGTTCCGAGACGTACGGCGAGGCCCTCGCGACGATCGGCGGGCCGCTCACCGTGTGTCATCCGACCAGCCACGCCGCGGCCCGGTTCGTCTCCGGCAGGCCGGGGGTGACCGTGCTGCCGGCCAGGGGCTTCACCTCCACCTGGGAGGAGTTCGCCGCCTGGGCGGGGAACAGGGGCGGGCGCAGGCTGCTGATGGAGGACTTCTACCGGGACGCCAGGCGGCGCCTCGGCGTGCTGATGGACGGGGACCGGCCCGCCGGCGGGCGATGGAACTTCGACGCCGACAACCGCGAGCCCCCACCGCAGGGAGGGCTCGGCCTGCCGGAGGCGTGGCGGCCGGTGGAGGACGAGATCGACGAGCAGGTGCGGCGCGACCTCGACCGCTGGGAACGCGCAGGAGAGGTCGCCTTCATCGGCCGCGACGGCCCCCGGGCCTTCCCCGCGACGCGGGCCGAGGCCGCCGACGCGCTGGCCGACTTCGTCGTCCACCGCCTGCCCTGCTTCGGGCCCGCTCAGGACGCCATGATGTCGGGTGACCCGGTGATGGCCCACAGCCTGTTGTCGCCCGCACTCAACCTCGGCCTGCTCGACCCCATGGACTGCGTGCGCGAGGCGGAGATCGCCTACCGGGAGGGCTACGCCCCGCTTCCCAGCGTGGAGGGCTACATCCGCCAGATCATCGGCTGGCGCGACTACATCTGGCATCTCTACTGGCATCTCGGCCCGCGCTACCGTGAGGAGAACCGGCTGGGCGCCCGCGAGCCTCTGCCGGAGTGGTTCGCCGATCTGGACGCGGACGCGGTGGAGGCGCGGTGCCTGTCGTGGGCCCTCGCCCAGGTGCGCGATCACGGCTTCACCCACCACATCGTGCGGCTGATGGTGCTCGGCAACTACGCGTTGCAGCGCGCCTTCGACCCTGGCCGGCTCACCGCGTGGTTCCACCGGTCCTTCGTCGACGGCTACGACTGGGTGATGGCCCCCAATGTGGTGGGCATGTCGCAACATGCGGACGGCGGTGCGCTCGCGACCAAGCCGTACGTCTCCGGAGGGGCGTACATCAACCGGATGAGCGACTTCTGCCGCGACTGCCGCTACCGGCCGGACCGGCGGACGGGACAGGACGCCTGCCCGTTCACGACCGGCTACTGGGCGTTCGTCGCGCGCAACGAGAAACGCCTGGCGGCCAACCCGAGGACGGTGCGGAGTGTGCGGGGCATGCACCGCCTTGGCGACATCGACGAGGTCCGCGCGCACGAGGCGGCGCGGGGGGCGGGGCCGCCATGAGCTCGTATGGAACGTCTGTGACGGCTTGTCGGCTCGCTAAGCTTGCAGGAAACTTTGTTGACGATTTGCGGGTGCAGATCGTGAAGGTGCACCGGGGGCCACGATAGAGAGCAGGAGCATGGAGCGACGTCCTGGCGTGCCCAGGCTGCTCCGGGAGATCAACGACCGGGCCGCATTGGAGTTGCTGCTCGCCTCGGGGCCGCTGACGCGCGGGCAGATCGGTGAGCTGACGGGGTTGTCCAAGGTCACCGCGTCCCAGACGCTCGCGCGCCTGGAGGAGCGCGGCCTCGTCGAGGTCGTCGGCGAGCAGGCGGGCAACCGCGGCCCCAACGCGGCCCTCTACGGGGTGATCCCCTCGTGTGCCTACGTCGCCGGGCTGGAGGTCGGCCCCGACTCGGTCACCGCGGCGATCGCCGACATCAACGGCGACGTGGTCGCCGAGGTCACGGCCGCGCCGGACGCCCAGGACGACCCGGTCACGGTTGTCCACAACGTGGTCGTCAAGGCGTGCCGGTCGGCCAAGGTGGCGCTGTCGCGGCTGCGCGGCGTCGTGATCGGCACCCCCGGCGTGGTGGACCCGCGCACCGGCGACGTGCGGTTCTCCTTCGACCTGCCGCACTGGCACGAGGGCATCCACGAGGCGCTCGCCAGAGACCTGCGCAGGGAACTCACGATCGAGAACGACGTGAACCTGGTCGCGATCGCGGAACGCGCCAAGGGTGCGGCCCAGGAGGTCGACGACTTCGTGCTCCTGTGGGTCGGCCGGGGCATCGGCCTTGCCGTCGTGCTCGGCGGCCGGCTGCACCGGGGCCGGTCCGGCAGCGCCGGCGAGATCGGCTATCTCCCCGTGCCCGGCGTCCCGCTGGCCGCCGACGTCAAGGCCATGCCGGGCCGGCTGCCGTCGCTCGCGGGCGGGCTTCAGTCGCTGGTGAGCTCGGAAGCGGTGATCGAGCTCGCCCGCGAGCTCGGCTTCTCCGGGGCCGGCGCCGCCGACTGCGTGACCGAGGCGGTCGCGGCGGGGGAGCGCGGCGAGCGCCTTCTTGACGAGGTGGCCTCCCGGCTCGCCCTCGGCGTCGCCTCCGTGTGCGTGGTGCTCGACCCGGGGCTCGTGGTCCTGGCGGGCGAGGTCGGCCAGGCCGGAGGCGCCGCGCTGACCTCCCGGGTGGAGGAGGCCGTCGCCCGGATCTGCCCGATCAGGCCCGAGGTCGTCACCAGCGAGGTCGTTGGCAACCCCGTGTTGCGCGGCGCCGTCCTGGCCGCCCTCGACCAGGCGCGCGAGGACATCTTCACCTCCTGAGCCGCGACCGGCCGGGCGTTTCCCGCCCGGCCGGGGCAGGAGGGCTCAGGCGGTCAGCAGTTCGGCGGCCGCCTGGGCGTTGGCGCGGGCCGCGCCGTACGTCGCGATGTAGGCGGCGGCCTGCGGACGCCAGATCGGCAGCCCCATCTCGACCACCACCGCGTCGGGACGGTCCGCCACCAGCGACGAGACGAACGACCGGGCGGGCGAGTGGCGGTGGGCGTCCTTGACCACGATGACCAGCGACCGGCCCCGGGCTTGGCCGAGCAGCGCGTCCGCGTCGGCCTCGGCCGGCTTGACCCGCACGACCTCCGCGTCGGGCAGCCACGGCGCGAAGCCCCACGGCACGTCGCCCACCGCGATGGTCGACGGCGTGTCCACCTCGATCACCAGGGGGTCGACCAGCGGCGCCGCCGCCCCGGTCAGCGACACCGCCCGGCGGGCGGCGTCGAGACCGACGACGTTGGTCTCCCCGGTCTCCCGGTGGGATGCGGCGAGCCATTCCCGCAACCGGTCGACACGGGCGCCCGCCTCCTCCAACCGGGCGAGGGGCAGGCTGCCGTCGCGGACGGCGCCCACGATCGCGGCCAGGATGCCCTCGATCTCCTCGGGCGTCGGCAGCGGCCCCAGGCAGAGCAGGTCGGAGCCCGCGCGCAGGGACAGGACGGCGCCGCCGCCGAGGCCCACGGTCTTGGCGATCGCGTGCATGTCGAGGGCGTCGGTGACGACCACCCCGTCGTAGCCCATCTCGCCGCGCAGCAGCCCGGTGAGCGCCTCGGGGCTGAGCGTCGCGGGGACCTGGCCGGTCAGGCCGGGGACCGCGACGTGCGCCGTCATGATCGCCTTGGTTCCGGCTTCGATGGCCGCGCGGAACGGCACGAGCTCGCGCTCCCGAAGCAGCTCGTGCGACGCCTCGACGACCGGGATCTCCAGGTGGGAGTCCTGCCGGGTGGCTCCATGGCCGGGGAAGTGCTTGACGCAGGCGGCGATCCCCAGCGACTGCAGGCCCTGCACCGCGGCCACCGTGTGCCGCGCCACCAGGTCGGCCGACGCGCCGAAGGACCGGGTGCCGATCACGGGGTTGTCGTCGGCGGTGTTGACGTCGGCGACCGGGCCCATGTCGAGGTTGACCCCGCACCTGGCCAGCTCCGCCCCGATGGAGCGGTAGATCCGCTCGGTCAGGTCTACGTCGTCGACGGCCCCGAGGGCGGCGTTGCCCGGGTAGGGGCTGCCCACGTGGTACGCCAGGCGGGTGACGTCGCCGCCCTCCTCGTCGAGGGAGATGATCGGGCGGCCCGCGTCGCTGAGCTGCCCGGTGAGGGCGCGCAGCTGCGCGGAGTCTTCGACGTTGAAGCCGAAGAGGGTGACGCCGCCGAGGCCGTCCTCCATGCCGCGCAGGAGCCAGTCGGGGGCGGTGGTACCGGGAAATGCGACGAGCAGCGTGCCGGCCGCGAGACGATGCAGCCCCCGATCGCTGGTACTCGCGGTGAAGCCGGCGACCTCGGCCGATGAGGTGAGATCGCGGGAAGAGGCGGACATGCTGTCTCGGCTCCTTGTCAGATTCGTCGGTTCTCGCGGGCATGCCCGTACGGGCCACGGCCTCGTGAGGCGATGGCCGTACGGGGGGCCCGATGTGGGGTTATCCCTTGACCGCGCCCGCGACGAGGCCGGAGACCATGCGCCGCTGGACGAGCAGGAAGAAGATGAGGACCGGGATGGTCATCAGGGTGGATGCGGCCATGATGCCGCCCCAGTCGGTCGAGCGCTGCCCGACGAAGAACTGCAGGGCGACGGGCATCGTGTACTTCCCCTGGTCGCCGATGAGGGTCAGGGCGAAGACGAACTCGTTCCACGTGGTGATGAACGAGAAGATGCTGGTGGCGACCAGCCCGGGGGCGACCAGCGGGAACAGGACCCGCCAGAAGGTCGTGAACCGGTTGGCGCCGTCGATCCAGGACGCCTCCTCCAGCTCCCTCGGGACGGCGGCGACGAACGTGCGCAGCATCCACACGGAGAACGGCAGCGTCAGGCCTACGTTGATGACGATCAGCCCCAGCAGTTGGTCGTACAGGCCGAGCCGCTTGACCATGGTGAACAGCGGGATCAGCAGGGCCTCACTGGGGACCATCTGCACGATCAGCAGCAGGATGAGGAACGAGGTGCGGAACCGGAACCGGAACCGCGCCACCGCGGTCGCGGCGAGCAGCGCGAAGACCGCGCCCATGACGACCGCGCTGACGGCGACGATCGTGCTGTTGAGCAGGTATCGCCAGACGGAGTGCCCGGCCACGCCCTCGGTGAAGACCCGGGAGACGTGGTCCATCGACGGCGGGTCGGGGAACGGGATGAAGCTGGTGGTGAAGATCTGGTCGTTCGGCTTGAAGGCGGTGGCGACCATCCAGTAGACGGGGAAGACCGCGAAGAGGAACACCGCGATGCCTGCCGCGTTGAGCGCGATACGCCCGAGCCTCTTCCTGGTGAGCGGGCTCATCGCACGTCCTCCGTCTTGATGATGTTGCGGACGTAGACGAAGGTGATCACCAGCAGGATTCCCGTGAGCACCACGGCGATCGCGGCGCCGAGCCCCATCTTCGGCGGGCTGCTGAACGCCTCGGCGTAGCTCCACAGTGAGAGGTTGAACGCGTCGCGGTTCACCGTGCCGCCCGCCAGCAGGTAGAGCTGGGTGAAGACCTTGAAGTCCCAGATGATCGACAGGACGACCAGCACCGAGAAGACCGGCTTGAGCAGCGGGAAGGTGATCTTCCGGAACGTGGAGGCGCCGGTGGCGCCGTCCATCCGTGCCGCCTCGTACAGTTCCGAGGGGATGCTCTTGAGTCCCGCGAGCACCGACACCGCGATGAACGGGAACGACGCCCACACGACGGCGACGACGAGCACGAGGTAGAGCGTGATCGTGTCGTTGAACCACGGTTGCCCGCTCCAGTCCGACCGGCCGAACACCAGGTTCGACAGCCAGTCGGGCAGCAGGTTCAGCGCCCAGTTGACCACGCCGGCGTCGGAGTCGAACAACCATTTCCAGACAACCGCCTGCGCCGTGGGCGGGGTCGCCCAGGCGGCCATGATGCCGACGACGACGAAGGTCGACATCTTCGTGCCGAGCTTGTTGAGCAGCAGGCCGACGAGGGTTCCGAGGATCAGCGTCAGTGCCACGGTGACGACCGCGAAGACCACGGTGTTGCGCAGCGAGGTCCAGAAGAGGTCGGACTCGAAGATGCTGCGGTAGTTGTCGAGCCCCACGAACTCGGCCGGCGTGGGGTTGATGGCCCTGATCTGCCGGAGTCCGACCTCATGGAAGGACATCTCGACCATCTGGTACAGCGGGTAGAGCAGCAGGGCCGCGATGACCGCGAGGCCGGGCAGGAGCAGGGCGTAGGGGACCAGCCAGGCGGGCATGCCCCGCCGGCGGGGCCGTTGCCCCGGCGTGTGCCGCCGCGCCGGGGCGGAGGAGTCTCCTCCGCCCCGGACGGCGGTTGACGAGTGAGCCATCGATGCCTACTGGTTGAGGATCGACTCAAGCTCGCCGTTGGCGTCCGCCAGAGCCTGGTCGACGGACTTCTTGCCGTCGATCACCGCGCGGGCCGCGTTCTGCAGCACTGCCTTGGTGTCGTTGGCCTCCGCCCAGTTGGGGCTGGCCGGGAAGCCCTTGGCGACCTTGAAGGTGTCGGTGAACGGCTTCTGAGCAGGGTCGCTGCCCAGCTCGGCGAGCGCGTCCGGATAGAGCGGGAGCAGGCCGCCCTCCTTGGCGTACCGCACGCCGAACTCCTTGCCGGCGGCCAGCTTCACGTAGTCGGCGGCCATCTCGACGTTCTTGGTGTCCTTCCAGATGGCGATGTCGTTGCCGCCCTGGAAGGCCGGGGCCGGGCCGCTGCCGTCCTTGGCCGGGAGCGAGAAGAAGCCCATCTTCGACTCGTCGACCTTGCCCTTGCTCTGCTCCTTGATGGCCGCGATGTCCCAGCCACCGGTGACGTACATGCCGACCTTGCCGGCGGCGAAGCGCTGGGCGATGTCGACGGAGTTCTGCGTCAGGCGGCCCTTGCCGGACACGCCGTCCTTGGCGACCAGGTCCGTGTAGAACTGGAAGCCCTCCTTGAAGCCCGGCTGGGTGAGCTGGCCGACCCACTTGCCGCCCTCGAACGTGGCGAAGTCGCCGCCGGCCGACCAGACGAACGGGGACAGGGACATGTTCGCGTCGGAGCCGCCGTTGAAGGCGAAGCCGTCGACGTCCTTGCCCTTCTTGTCGACGATCGTCTTGGCCGTGGCGACCAGCTCGTCCCAGGTCTTGGGCGTCTGGATGCCGAGCTCGTCGAACCAGTCCTTGCGGTAGAGCACGGCTCGGGTGCCGCCGCCCCACGGGGCCGCGTAGACCTTGCCGTCGATCGTCTCGTAGCTCCACAGGTTCTGCGGGATCTGCTGGAGGTTGGCGTCGCCCTTGACGACGTCGGTGATGTCGGCCAGTGCGTCCTGCTGGACCCAGGCGGCGACCTGGTCGTTGCCGAACTCGGTGACGTCGGGGCCCTCACCGCCGGCGAGGGCGGCGGTCCACTTCTTCTGGGCGTCCGGCCAGGGCACCCACTGGACCTTGACGTCAGCCCCCGTCTGCTGCTTGAACGCCGCATTCAGGTCGTTCATGTACTTGTCGAAGACTTCGGTGGGCGCGCCGAGACGCCAGACCGTCAGGGTCTGACCGGCGAACTTGGGGCCGGTGCCCGAGGAGGCGGCGCCGGTCGGCTGGGTCGTGCCGGAGTCGCTGCCGCACGCGGCGAGACCCAGGGCGAGGGCGGCGGTAACGGACGTCGCGACCGCGACCTTCATGATCTTCACGATGGGTTTCTCCCTTCCGGGGCCTCGCGTCGGGGGGCGTGTTCGATCAGGTGTCGGCGGGCCGTTCACCCCATCGATGACGCATTCCGTCCGGTCGGCACTCGTGACATCCCGAGGCTTGTTCGGCCAGGGGTGGCTGCCGTTAAACTAACAAGAAACTTTCTTAAAAAAAACCCCGTGTTAGCGGATCGTGACGAGAGGGAGCGACGTGCCCCAACGACCGGGAACGCCTCGGCTGCTGCGCCAGATCAACGACCGGGCTGCACTGGAACTCCTCCTCTCCCAGGGCCCGCTCACCCGAGCCGAGCTGGGCGAACTCACCGGGCTTTCCAAGGTGACCTCGGGGCAACTCCTGGCTCGGCTGGAGACGCGGGGCCTGGTGACGACCGCGGGGGAGCGGCCGGGCGGGCGGGGTCCCAACGCCGCCTTGTACGGGGTCAACCCGTCCAGTGCCTATGTCGCCGGCCTGGAGGTGCTGCCGGACAGCGTGACCGCCGCGGTCGCCGACATCACCGGCAAGGTCGTCGCCGAGATCACCGTCGACCCGACCGACGCGGGCGACCCCGTGCGCATGGTGCACGGCGCCGTGCTGCGGGCGTGCGAGATGGCCGAGATCGCGCCGTCGCGGTTGCGGTGCCTGGTCATCGGAACCCGCGGCGTGGTCGACCCGGCCGGCGGCGACATCCGCTACTCCGTCGACCTGCCGGCCTGGCACGTCGGCGTGCTCGCCGGCCTGCGCACGCTGTTCGGCGAGTCGGTGATCATCGAGAACGACGTCAACCTGGCCGCGCTGGCCGAGCAGGAGCACGGCGCGGCGCGCGGCATGGACGACTTCGTCATCCTGTGGGCCGGCGTCGGCCAGGGCCTCGGCGTCATGCTCGGCGGCCGGCTGCACCGGGGCATCACCGGCGGTGCCGGGGAGATCGGCTGGTTGCCCGTGCCCGGGGAGCCGCTACCCACCAACGTCACCCAGCCGCAGTCGGGCTCGTTTCAGCGGCTGGTCGGCGGCACCGCGCTCCGCGACCTCGCGCGGGCTCACGGCCTGCCCGGCGAGGCCGAGGTCGCCGACGTGGTCCGTACGGCACTGGCCACGGGGAACGACGCGTTCATCGACGGCCTCGCCGGGCGGCTGGCGGTCGGCGCGGCAGCCGTGTCGGTCGTGCTCGACCCCGGCCTGGTCGTGCTGAGCGGCGACGTCGGCAGGGCGGGGGGAGCGGAGCTCGCCGCCCGCGTCGAGGAGGCGGTCGCCCAGGTGTGCCCCAGCCAGCTCACGGTCACGGTCACCCAGGTCGAGGGCAACCCGGTGTTGCGCGGCGCGATCGTCGCGGCGCTGTCCCGGGCCCGCGAGGAGGTCTTCTCCGACACGGTGTGACGGTAGGTTGCTGCCCATGCCTGAGACATCTCACGGACCCGTGAAGGCCGCCGCACCTGCGGGAATCGTCTTGATCTCCGACCCCCTGGTCACGTCGATACCGGTGAGGGAATGCGGGGAGCCGCTGCGCGACGTGCGCGGCAGCCTGCGGGTGGACGCACGGCTCGCGGACCCCCAGGGGGCCTTCGCCCACCTGCGGGAAGGGGTGCTGTCCAGGCTGGAGGACGCGCAGAGCCACCTGCCCTCCGGATGTCACATCGTGGTCGTCGAGGGTTACCGTCCCATCGCGCTGCAGCGGCAGTATTTCGAGGAGTACAAGGCCGAGCTTCGCGCGACTTTTCCGGATATGTCGGAAGATGAGCTGCATGTCGCCGCGAGCCGGTACGTCTCTCCGATCGAGGTGGCGCCCCATACGGCCGGAGCCGCCGTCGACCTCACCCTCTGCGACGACGACGGCGTCGAGTTCGACATGGGCACGGCCGTGAACGCCAACCCCGAGCAGAGCGACGGCGCCTGCTACACGGCGGCGGCGACGATCAGCACGGACGCCCGGCAGAACCGCAAGGTGCTCGGCGCGGCCCTTGAGGCGGCCGGGCTGGTCAACTACCCGACCGAGTGGTGGCACTGGTCCTACGGCGACCGCTACTGGGCGATGACGCGCCGCAAGGCCGTCGCCCTCTATGGCCCCGTGTCCCTCTGAGCTCTTTTGCCGTTCTTATTCGACGGGTTGCCGAAAATCCAGATATTTCCGCAATTGGTCGCGTGAAATGCGGCTCGAATGGTGTCATAACGAGAAATTCGTGGCCTACCCATCTCGGGTGTGGTCACAAGGCTCACAAGCTGGGATGAACGCCGCTGCGGCGTCTCGCAGTGCGCAGAATTGCTTGTCTCAGGTTGGTGCTCCATGCAAGACTGGGCATTCAAGGGAACTGGAAACAATCCTTTCTATAAGGGTCGATCCGACGCGCCGGTCGTCCTGAATTGCCCGATCTATTCAGGAGAGCCAATTGAGAGCCGCGCTGGAAAGGCCGATATGAGCGCCGACGCGACGCCGGCGTCGTTCGCCCAGGTGGGCATATGGCTCACCGAGCGCATGGGCCGCGCAGGTTCTGCCAACCACGTGCCGTTGCTGATCACGCTTGACGGGCCGCTCGACCCCTGCGCGCTGATCCAGGCGTGCGAGGCGCTGGTGCGCCGGCACCCGATTCTGGCCGGAGCCGTCGAGGAGCGCGACGGAATGCCGGTCGAGGTGCGGGCGAATTCGCCCCGGGTGACCGTGACGGCCGTCGACGACCTCGACGCGCTCGTCCGCGCGGAGACCCTGCGGCCCTTCGACATGGAGAGGGGCCCGCTCGCCCGGTTCACGCTCGCGCGCATCGCCCGGGAACGGCACATGCTGGTGTTCGTCGCCCACCGTCTGGTCTTCGACGACGAGTCGAAGGACGTGCTGGTCCGCGACCTGGCCGCCTTCTACAACGGGGTTCCGCTCGCCCGGCTGGAGGGCTCCCACGCCGCCCACGCGGCCGGCGAGCGGGAGCAGGTGGCGCGGGTCCTGCCCGAAGCCGTGGACCACTGGCGCGGCCGGTGGAGCGAGCCCGCCGGCGTCGTCCTGCCCGGCATGCGGCGTTCCGTCGGCTCGCCAGCCGACGCCCGCGCGTACACCTTCCGCGCAGAGCTGTGCGACGTGCCGGACGTCTCCAGGTTCGAGGTGTTCCTCGCGTCCGTCCACGCCCTCCTTTTCGCGTACGGCAACGCCGAACCGGTGTGCGCCGTCGACATGTCCACGCGCACGCCGGACGCCGGCGACCATATCGGCCCGTACGTCAACGAGCTGCCCGTGCGGTCGTGGCCGTCGCCGGACCTGACGGTCGCCGCTCTCGCCGTGCGGCTCCATGACGAGCTGCGGCGGCTTCACCGGTTTCGCCAGGTCCCGCTGGCCCGTGCCGTACAGGGGATAGGGCCGCTGACGGCGCATGCGCCCGTGTCGGTGAGCTACCGGCGGAGGCGGGAGGCTCCCGACTTCGCGGAGCTGGCCGCGACCGTGGATTGGACGGCGTTCAACAACGCCGTGCGCGGCGTGCTGCATCTCCAGGCGGTCGACGACTCCGGCGGTCTCCACGTGGTCATGCAGTACGACCCGCACGCTCTTCCGGATGTCACCCCCATGGCGCAGGACCTCATTTCGGTCATGAGCCATCCGGACATGCTCATCGGCGATGTCATCACGAACACATCCGGTCAGGCGAGTCTGCCGGAAGAAGCGGCCGGGCTCGCCCCTGACAGGCCAGGGAACGATTCGTTACGATCACAGCGTGATTACCGG
This sequence comes from Planotetraspora thailandica, assembly GCF_016863335.1. Lineage (GTDB taxonomy): Bacteria > Actinomycetota > Actinomycetes > Streptosporangiales > Streptosporangiaceae > Planotetraspora > Planotetraspora thailandica. The sequence goes on along the minus strand of NZ_BOOR01000024.1, from coordinate 28,775 downwards.
GTCGGCCACGCGCCCTGAGTCGATGAGACGCCCGACAGGGCTGTGATCATGCGGCGGGCCCGCGGCCCGCCCCAGTTCCGTGACGTCCGACCAGACCCTCTTCACGGAACCCGGAGATCACACATGTCATCCATCGGCCATACTTCCCCGGCAGGCCCGGAACCGGCCCGCCTGACCACGCGAGAGCTGCACGAACTGCCCGACGCCGACCTGGTCGCGCGTTGCATGGCGCCGATCGCCCGGCGGATCCACTCAGAAACCGTGGCCGCCGCCCAATCTCTGGTGATCCGGCGGCTCACCGCCGACCAGGCGGCGCTGCTGGTCTTCTGGTTGTTGTACGGCAACGCCGGACCCGGCCTGAGCAGGCTCTGCCGGGAGCGCCCGCACCGCGTCGCGGATGAGGACTTCTGGCGGCTCGTCGAGGCCGGCCTCGGCCATCTCGGCGACACTCCGCTGCTGGCGCTCACCGGACGGCTGCGCGCCGAGATCGCCAAGGTTGTTCCGGCCGGCGCGGCGCGGGACGCGGACGACGGCGGTGTGCACCTCGCGGAGGAACTCGCCCGTCTCGACCCGGACGCGCTCAAGGCGATCGACGACGACTACGACCGCATCGCACCCGAGTCGCTTCGCCGTACGGCAGGCCACATCAGGGAGCACGCGGACCGCTTCGTCTCCATCGCCGCCTGACGCGTGACGGGACGCCCCACGCCGCTGCGGGCCAGTGGCGGCGGCGTGGGGCCGCTGACAGGTGGGTTCGCTGTCGGTGTCAGGGTGTTTCCGGCACGTCGGGCGACGGCTCGATCACAGCGTTGACCAGGGGGCCAGATCATCAGGTGACAGCCGTACCCCCGATGAGTGACTCAACGTCGGGGATGCCAAAACTCCCGATCATCGAGTTGAATCTCCTGACCTTGTCTTCGCCGAAACGGCGAATATGGCTCGCGTAGGTTTCCGCGGAAACGAACGTGGGAGGTCGTGTCTTGCTGTGAAACTTGTCCGCGTACATCACTAGTTCTTCCTCAATGGTCTCTGCCAGGTAATCGGCAGGCGGAAGAGGAAGGCTTTGTTTCAGGATGTCATCTCGGCTGATTCCTACACCTGTGTGGCAGGAGCAGAAGCGGGAGACGGCTTCGGTGAGGCCTTCGCCGGCGAGTAGTTCGTAGCCGAGGATCCCATGGCGCACATAGCCGGCCTGATCAAGGTGCCCATCATCGCCGTAGAGCCGATAGACCCCGATGTCGTGAAGCAGGCTGCCCGCTCTCACCAGGTCCGCGTTGATATTCAGATTATTGCGGTCAAGCAGCTGCTCTGCGATTCCACAGACGATTTCGCAGTGCGTGTATACCAGGTCGAACGCTTCCTGCGTCGGCGCGTATTTGGCATGCAGCGCGCGAATCTCACGGTCTGTCGGAATCCGCATGCCGTGAGTCTATAACTTGCGATCATGAATTCCTGCCGCGCTTCCCACTACTTCCGCGGGCGGCCACAACTGTTGTGCCGATTCAGCCCCTGAGGCGGAGCCCGCGCGGCGTGGGGTGGAACCCTGCCGCCTCCAGGGCCGTGGCCAGCGGTGAATCGGCGATGGAGGCGCCGTCGGCCCGCTCGACCGTGAGCTTGCCCAAAGCGCCCTCCCGTACGGCGAGGGCCAGCGCGTCCACCGCCGGTTGCAGCTCGTCTTCGCCGCCGAAGGAGAGCAAGGTCTTGCCGCCGCGTTCGACGTAGAGCACGAGCCGGCCGTCCACCATCACCACGAGCGCTCCCGCTTTGCGGCCCGGCTTGTGGGTGACCTCACCGCCCCTGTCCGGCCAGGGCAGGGCCGCGCCGTACGGGTTGGCGGGGTCGGCGGCGGCGAGGACGACCGTGCGGGAAGGCGTGGGGGCCGCCCACGGGTCCTCGCCGCGCGAGCCGGGCGGCGTGCCGGGCCCGCCGGGGTACAGGCCGGATGCAGGGCTCAGCGGCGAGCCAGGCGATGCATTCGACGGGAGGCTCGATGCCGTGGCGCGCATCCGGTCGACGGCCCCGGGGAGTGCGAACTGGGCTCCTCCCAGACCTTCCACGAAGTAGCCGCGGCGGCAGCGCCCGCTCTCCTCGTAGGCGCGCAACACCTGGTAGACGGCGGAGAACCCGCCGGGAAGCCGCTCCGCGGCCACCCCGCCTCTCGTGATCACGCCGTGCCGTTCCAGCAGCACCTCGGCCTGCGCCTGGGCCCGCTGAGTGGCGCTGTCCACGGCAGCGGGCAGCAGCCACCAGCGTCCGCTGACAGTCGGCGGCCCGCTCCTGGTCGGCAGGACGGCCCTGCGGCGGCGAGTCGCCGCCGGCCGGTGGGCAGGCCGTCCGGTGCCGAGCGTCGACCGCAGCGGAGCGAGGGTGTCTCCCGTGACCCGCCCCGCCCAGACGAGATCCCACAACGCGGCGGCCAGCACCAAGTCGTCGGGCACCGCCCCCAGGATTCGGCCCGGCTCGTGCCGCGACGCCGGCGTCGCGAGGGCCACCCGGTCGGACAGTTCCCTGAACAGCAGCGCACCGCCGCCGCCGAGGATCTCCAGCACCTGCTCGTGCAGAGGCGTCATGGTGATCTCGCCGGGTGCCGGCATCAGCAGGGGAGCGGTGTCGGCGAAATAGAGCGCGATCCAGCCGTCCCCGCCGGGCAGTGAGCCCTGTCCCGCCCAGATGACCTCACCGGAGGCGGTCAGCTCGTCGAGCAGCGCGGGGGAGTAGCCCGGCACCCGCCCAGGAAGGATCAGCGTCTCCAGCGCCGACGCGGGCACGGCGGCCCCCTGAAGGCGTTCGATCGCGTTGACCAGCGCGTCCATCGCGCGACCCGGCCCCGCAGGGGTCCGTCCCGCCGAGGCGGGGGTCACACCGTGCCACGCCGGCAGGAAGGCGGCCAGCGCCTCCGGCGGCACGGGCTCGACCTCCTTGCGAAGCCGGGCCAGCGACCTACGGCGCAGCAGGCGCAGCACACCCGCGTCGCACCACTCCTCGCCGCGGCCGCCCGGCTGGAACTCGCCGGAGACCACCCGGCCGGCGGCGGCCAGCCGGCGCAGCGTGTCGTCGGCCACCGCGACGCCCACACCGAACCGGGCTGCGGCCGTTCCGGACGAGAACGGGCCGCGCGTGCGGGCGTGCCGGGAGACCAGGTCGCCCAGCGGATCGGATCCGGGTGCCTGGCGGCCCGCCCCGGACGGCGGCTCGAGGAACTGCTGCGGAATGCCGACGGGCAGCGGCACCCCGAGGGCGTCGCGCAGCCGCCAGGCGTCCTCGACTGCGGCCCACTGCTCGTGGCCCGCGACCCGCACCCGGATCGCCCGCCGCGCCTTCTCCAGGTCGGCCAGCCAGGCCGGGTCGCCGTCGCGGATCGACACGTCCTCGGGGAGCAGCGGCCCATGTGAGCGCAGCAGGTCGGCGAGGTCCTCTGCGTCGCGCAGCGGCCGGTCCAGCCGGGCCAGCTCACGCTCGGTCTCGGCGATCACCTCGGGGTCGAGCAGTTCGCGCAGGTCGGCCTGGCCGAGCAGTTCCGCCAGCAGCGCCGTGTCGAGGGCGAGCGCCTGCGCCCGCCGCTCGGCGAGCGGGGCGTCGCCCTCGTACATGAACGCGCCGACGTAGTTGAACAGCAGCGACGCGGCGAACGGCGAGGCCTGGGAGGTCTCCACCTCGACGACCCTGACCCGGCGGGCGGAGACGTCCCGCATCAGCCTGACCAGCCCCGGCACGTCGAAGACGTCCTGAAGGCACTCGCGCATCGTCTCCAGGACCACGGGGAACGCGGCGTAGCGGCTGGCGACGCCGAGAAGGTGCGCCGCGCGCTGCCGCTGCTGCCACAGCGGGGTGCGCTTGCCCGGGCTGCGGCGCGGCAACAGCAGCGACCGGCCCGCGCATTCACGGAACCGTGAAGCGAACAGCGCCGAGCCGCCGAGCTCCTCGGTGACGATCTGCTCGATCTCCTCCGGGTCGAAGGCCGCCAGGTCGGACGGCGCCTCGTCCAGGGTGTCGGGAATGCGCAGGACGATTCCGTCGTCGGAGTGCACCGCCTGAACGTCCACGCCGTACCGCTCACGCAGCCGCCGGCCGACCGCCAGCGCCCAAGGCGCGTGCACGCGTGCGCCGTACGGGGAGTGGATCACCACGCGCCAGTCGCCGAGCTCGTCGTGGAACCGCTCGACCAGCAGTGTGCGGTCGTCGGGCACGTAGCCGGTCGCCTCGCGCTGCTCGGCGAGGTAGGACAGCAGGTTGCCGGCGGCGAACTCGTCGAGGCCCGCGGCGCGCACCCTGCCGGGCGCCTCGGCGCCCGCTCCCGCGCCGGACAGCTCGCGCAGGAAGGCCCCGATGGCCCTGCCCAGCTCGGCCGGCCGTCCTGCGGTGTCGCCGTGCCAGAACGGCAGCTTGCCCGGTTGCCCGGGGGCGGGGGAGACGAGCACCCGGTCGGCGGTGATGTCCTCGATGCGCCAGGACGTCGCCCCGAGCACGAAGACGTCACCCACCCGCGACTCGTACACCATCTCCTCGTCGAGCTCGCCGACCCGCGACGCCTTCTCTCCCACGAGGAAGACGCCGAACAGGCCGCGGTCGGGGATCGTGCCGCCGTTGGTGACCGCCAGCCGCTGCGCTCCCGGCCGGCCCCGCAACGTGCCGGTCACCCGGTCCCACACGATGCGCGGCCTCAGCTCGGCGAACTCCTCGCTCGGATAGCGCCCGGCGAGCATGTCCAGCGTCGCCTCCAGGGCCGTGCGCGGCAGCGTGGCGTACGGCGCCGCCCGCCTGACCACCTCTTCGAGGGAGTCGACGGTCCACTCGTCGAGCGCCGTCATCGCCACGATCTGCTGGGCGAGCACGTCGAGGGGGTTGCGCGGATAACGCAGCTCCTCGATCTGCCCGCTCTTCATGCGCTCGGCGACGACGGCCGTCTGGACGAGGTCGCCCCGGTATTTCGGGAAGATCACCCCACGGGACACCGCGCCGACCTGGTGCCCGGCCCGGCCGATGCGCTGCAGGCCGCTCGCGACGCTGGGCGGCGCCTCCACGCACGCGACCAGGTCGACCGAGCCCATGTCGATGCCGAGCTCCAGGCTGGAGGTGGCGACCACGGCGGGCAGACGGCCCGACTTGAGCGCCTCCTCGATCTGTGACCGCTCCTCCTTGGAGACCGACCCGTGGTGGGCGCGCACGATCTCGGGAACGACGCCGGCGGAGGCGCCCGCCTGAGCCATCAGCTCGGCCGGAGGAGCCGACTGCCCGCGAGCCGGCGCGGCGTCCGGCTCGCCGGGTGCCGTACGGCGCTCCCAGGCGAGCTCGTTGAGCCGGGTGCACAGGCGCTCGGACAGGCGGCGGGAGTTGGCGAAGACGATGGTCGAGCTGTGCGCCTCGATCAGGTCGAGAAGGTGCTCCTCCACGTGCGGCCAGATGCTGCGGCGGTGCTCGGCGGGCTCGCCCTCCGCCCCGGGGGGAGGGGGCGCGAGCTCGGTCATGTCCTCCACGGGCACGACGACGTCGACCTCGATGACCTTTTCGGCGGGCGGCTGCACCACCGTGGCCGGCCGGGGTCCGCCGAGGAAGGCCGCCACCTCGCTCACCGGGCGCACGGTCGCCGAGAGCCCGATGCGCTGGGCGGGCCGGGGGAGCAGCGCGTCGAGCCGCTCCAGGCTGAGCGCGAGGTGGGCGCCGCGTTTGGTGGCGGCGACCGCGTGCACCTCGTCGATGATCACGGTCTCGACCCCGCGCAACGCCTCGCGGGCCTGCGAGGTGAGGATCAGGAACAGGGACTCGGGCGTCGTGATGAGGATGTCGGACGGGTGGGCCGCGAAGCGGCGGCGGTCCTCGGCGGTCGTGTCGCCGGATCGCACGGCGACCGAGATGTCCGGCGGGGTCAACCCCATCCGCCGGGCCGTCTGCTTGATGCCGTTCAGCGGCGCGCGGAGGTTGCGCTCCACGTCGACGGCCAGCGCCTTGAGTGGCGAGACGTACAGCACCCGGCACGACCGTCCGGGCGCCGCCGCCTTCCCCCGGCCCTTGCGCGGAGGAGCGTCCGCGGCCACTGTTGGTTCCGCTGTTGGTTCCGCCGACGTGTGCTCGTCCGCCAGCCGGTCGATGGCCCACAGGAAGGCGGCCAGCGTTTTGCCGGACCCCGTGGGCGCGACCACGAGCGTGTTGTCGCCACGGGCGATCGACGACCAGGCTCCCTCCTGGGCGGCCGTCGGCGCGGCGAACGCGCCCGTGAGCCACTCCCGGGTCACCGAGCTGAAGCTGTCGAGGGCACTCACCCGCCCATCATGCATCGGGCCTCCGACAGAACGCGCCGCGCCGGATTCCTCCCGGGCGGCCGGCCTCAGGTGATCTACCAGGAGATTGCCGCGATTTTCAGCACCGGCCGGGCTGTTGGTCGGCACTTGGTTGAATCATCATCTATCTATGGAAATCGACTACGCGGCCATCGAGGCGGAGCGCGCACGCATCCGCGAGCGTTACATCAGCGACGACCGTCCCCCCAGCAGCGCGCGGGGGTTGCACCACTTCGCGCTGATCTCGTCCGACGTCGAGCGCACGATCCGCTTCTACCACGAGCTGCTGGAGTTCCCCCTCACGGAGATCTTCGAAAACCGCGACTACAAGGGCTCCAACCACTTCTTCTTCGACATCGGCAACGGCAACCTGCTGGCGTTCTTCGACCTGCCGGGGCTCGACCTCGGGCCCTACCAGGAGGTCCTCGGCGGTCTCCACCACATCGCGATCTCCGTCGAACGGGCCGACTGGGAGCGCCTGCGGGCCAAGCTCGACGCGGCCGGCGTGCCGTACCAGGTGGAGAGCGACGCCTCGATCTACTTCCGCGACCCCGACGGCGCGCGGCTGGAACTGCTCGCCGACCCGCTCGGCGAGATGTACGGCTTCCGCGTGATGTGACGCGCTCCCGGGCGCTCCGACCAGGCGGCCGGGCGCCCGCCGGGCGACCCGGGGGTCCGGAAACCGGGGCCATACTGGAAGCCATGCGCCTCACGGACTTCTGGAACCGGATGCACCGCCACTTCGGCGAGCCGTACGCGGAATCGTGGGCGAAGGACTACGTCATCGCCGACCTCGGCGGGCGGACCGTAGAGCAGGCGCTGGCCGACGGCATTTCCGCCAAGCAGGTCTGGCACGCCGTCTGCCAGGTCGTGGACGTCGACTCCAGGCTCCGCTGACCCTCCCTTTCGGGAAAGGGTTCTATTCGCACGCTCATCCACTTGAACGCGGGTTGAGTGCTTGTTAGCGTGTTGAGCAGTTGAGCGCGGAGGAACCCCATGAACGCCGACGGAAGACTCTCTCCCGACCAGGCACTCAGAGAAATCGACCGGCTGGACCGGCATGTGCGGCGATCCGCGCGCGGGGTCGCGCTGCTGTTTCTGATCATGGGCCTGTGCACGATGGTCTACTGGCCGGCCATGTTCCTGGGCACGGGATGGGTGCCGGTAGCCGCGGGCGGCGCGTGGATCGTGCTGACCGTCGCGTCCTGCGTCTACTGGGCCAGGATCCGCGTGCACGACCGCCTCGTGGCCCGGATCAACGGCCTCGTGACCGCGGCGTACGTCGTGTCCACGATGGCCGTGTTCCTCTTCGGCGCGTTCGTCCTGCCTCACCCGCTGGCGGTCGGCTGGATCGCGGCCCTCGTCGTGATCTCCGTTATCGCGGGGCTTCCCCTGATCTATGCCGCCTGGTGGATTCGGGCACGCCGATGAGCACGCACCCGCGTCACGAACTGGACGAGATCATCCACGCTCCCGTCAGGCTGTCGATCATGGCGGCGCTCGCGGCGGCGGAGAGGGCCGACTTCCGCTTCCTGCGCGACACGATCGAGGTCAGCGACTCCCTGCTGTCAAAACACATCCTCACGCTCGAAGAGGCCGGATACGTGCGCGTCGAGAAGACCTTCGTCGGCAAGCGCGCGCGCACCTGGCTCTCCCTGACAGAACGGGGCCGGACGGCGTTCGGCGCCTACATGGAAGTGCTCAGACGGATCACCGGAGGAACCCCCCATGCTTGAGGTGCAGGACCTGCGTAAACGCTTCGGCGACAAGGTGGCGCTCGACGGCGTCGGCTTCGCCGTACAGCCGGGCGAGATGTTCGGCTTCGTCGGGGCGAACGGCGCAGGGAAGACGACGACGATGCGGATCGTCATGGGCGTGCTCCAGGCCGACTCGGGCGAGGTCCGCATCGAGGGCCGGGCCCTGACCGGAGAGGACCGCCGCCGATTCGGCTACATGCCGGAAGAGCGCGGCCTGTACCAGAAGATGAACGTCGCCGACCAGATCGAGTACTTCAGCAGGCTCCACGGGATGAGCGCGACCGCGGCCCGCGCGGCCACCGCCGAGCTGATCGAACGGCTCGGCCTCACCGAGCGGCGCGCCTCCGCGGTCGAGGCGTTGTCCCTGGGCAATCAGCAGCGGGTGCAGCTCGCGGTCGCGCTCGTGCACTCCCCGTCGGTGCTGGTGCTGGACGAGCCGTTCTCCGGCCTGGACCCGCTGGCGGTCGACGCGCTGGCCGAGGTGCTCAAGGACAGGTCCGCCTCCGGAGTTCCCGTGATCTTCTCGAGCCACCAGCTCGACCTCGTCGAGCGGCTCTGTGACTCGGTGGGCATCATCTCGGCCGGCCGCATGGTGGCCTCCGGCCCGGTCGACGAGCTGCGGGACTCCGAGGGGCGCTCTGTGCTGAAGGTCGTCGTGCGCGGCGCCGCCCCGGGGTGGGCCGACGGCCTCCGGGGGCAGGTCACCACCGACGGCGGACGCGACGTGCTCACCGTCGAGGACGGCGACGACCAGGAGATCCTCCGTACGGCCGTGCGGGCGGGAACGGTGGAGCAGTTCGGCCGGCAGCGGCCCACTCTTGCGGAGATCTTCAGGGAGGCCGTGGCATGAACACGCTGTTGCTCGTCGCAGGGCGGGAGATCCGCACCCGGATCAGGACGAGGAGCTTCATCATCAGCCTGGCGGTCAGCGCGCTGCTGGTGGTGGGCCTGGCCTTCGTGCCGAAGTTCCTGTCCGGGCCCGACACCTACAAGGTCGCCGTGGTCGGCCCCACGCCTGCGGCCGTGGAGAACATCGCCTTCACGCCTTATCCCGACGAGGCGGCCGCCCGTGCCGCGCTCGCCGGCGGCGACGCCGACGCAGCGCTCATCGACGACCGGAAGATCGTGAGCGAGGGCGAGCTGGACCAGCGGCTCGGGCTGCTCCTGGAGAACGCCCACCGCGAGGCCAAGATCAAGTCGTCCGGGCTCGTGATCACGCCGCTCCAGGTGGAGACCGGCGCGGACGCGCAGTATGAGGGCGTGCGCACCGGAATCGCGACCCTCCTGGTGATGGTGCTGTTCTTCCTGCTCATCTACTCGGCCATGTACGTCGCGATGGGCGTCGTCGAGGAGAAGAGCAGCCGGATCGTCGAGATCCTGCTCGCCGCCGTGCGCCCCTGGCAGCTGTTCGGCGGGAAGATCGTCGGCCTGGGGACGCTCGGCCTGATCAACCTGGGTGTCGTCATCGGAGCCGGCCTGGCCGCCGCCTCGGCGACGGGGCTGGTCGCCGACCTGCCGCCCGGCATGACCGGCATCGTGATCGGCACGGTGCTGTGGTTCGTGCTCGGCTACGCCTTCTTCTCCGCGCTGGCCGCGGCCTTCGGGTCGCTGGTCTCCCGCCAGGAGGAGCTCAACAGCGTGCTCACCCCGATGACGACGCTGATGACCCTCACCTACCTGGTGGCCTATTTCGCGGCCGTCGAGCCCATGGGCACGCTCGCGCGGGTGCTGTCGATTGTGCCGCCGTTCTCCTCGATGGTCATGCCGGTGCGCTCGGCGGCTACAGAGGTGCCGGTGGCCGAGATCGCCCTGTCGGCCGGGCTCATGGTCGTGGCGGTCGTCGCCGTGCTGCTGGCAGGGGCCCGCGTCTACAACAGGGCCGTGCTGCGCACGGGCGCGCGGGTCAAGCTGGCGGAGGCCCTGCGATAGGGCTCCCGTACCGGACGGCGATCATGAGGGCGGGGCCGGGGGCTCCGCCCTCATGATCAGGTGGGACCTGAGGGACGGAACGGCACGTTCGAGATGTGATCGAACAGTCGTTCGGCTATATTGAAGTGGCCGCCGCCCGGGGCGTGGCAGCCGGAGAGGTCTTTCTGAGACGTGACACGAAAGCCTCGAAAAATGTCGGTGGCACCCCGTAGCTTTCCGGTGACCGAGCAGACGACGACCCTCCCAGGGGGCACCCAATGGCAATCAACGACCGCGAGAAGGCCCTTGAGACCGCCCTCGCACAGATCGAGCGGCAGTTCGGCAAGGGCTCCGTCATGCGCCTCGGGGACGACGCGCGTGCCCCGGTCGAGGTGATCCCGACCGGAGCGATCGCCCTTGACGTCGCCCTCGGCATCGGCGGCTACCCCCGCGGCCGGATCGTGGAGGTCTACGGCCCTGAGAGCAGCGGTAAGACCACGGTCTCGCTGCACGCGGTGGCCAACGCCCAGCGAAGCGGCGGGATCGCGGCCTTCATCGACGCCGAGCACGCCCTCGACCCCGAGTATGCGAAGAAGCTCGGCGTCGACGTGGACGCGCTGCTCGTCTCGCAGCCCGACACCGGTGAGCAGGCCCTCGAGATCGCCGACATGCTGATCCGCTCGGGCGCGGTCGACATCATCGTCATCGACTCAGTGGCGGCCCTGGTGCCCAAGGCCGAGATCGAGGGCGAGATGGGCGACAGCCACGTCGGTCTCCAGGCCCGCCTGATGTCGCAGGCCCTCCGCAAGGTCGCGGGCGCGCTCAACCAGACCAGGACCACCGCGATCTTCATCAACCAGCTTCGCGAGAAGATCGGCGTCATGTTCGGCTCGCCCGAGACCACCACGGGTGGCAAGGCGCTGAAGTTCTACGCGTCGGTCCGCCTCGACGTGCGGCGCATCGAGACCCTCAAGGACGGCACCGAGCCCGTCGGAAACCGCACCCGGGTGAAGGTCGTCAAGAACAAGATGGCCCCGCCCTTCCGCCAGGCCGACTTCGACATCCTGTACGGCATCGGCATCTCCCGCGAGGGCGGCCTCATCGACATGGGCGTCGAGCACGGGTTCGTCCGCAAGGCGGGCGCCTGGTACACCTACGAGGGCGACCAACTGGGCCAGGGCAAGGAGAACGCCCGCAACTTCCTGAAGAACAACCCCGACATCGCCAACGAGATCGAGAAGAAGATCAAGGAGAAGCTCGGGGTCGGCCCGCGCCTGGACACCCCCAGCGAGCCGGTAGCGGCGGTTCCCGCGGCGGCTCCGGCGTCGGGCAAGGGCGCCAAGTCCACCGCCCCCAAGCCTGGTGACGTCTGATCCCCGCTGTGAACCATGACGGGGACCCCGGTCCCGAAGAGCGGACCGGGGGGCACGCGCTCGGGCCGGGGGACTGGAACTCCGGCCCGTGGGACGACGAGCGCCCTCACATGTCCGGAAAGGCCTCTCGTGAGGCCGCTGAGACGCTTGAGGGCCTCCGGGAGCGCATTCGACTCCAGGAGGCCGGGGCCGCCGGTGGCGTGGCCGACAGCGCCGCTCACGGGGCGCGCAGCGGCACGCGGCGTGGAGAGCGTCGGCGCCGCGGCGGACGCCGTGACGCGGACGGGCGCCTCGACAGCAGCAGCCACGATGACGATTACGGGCGTCTGGACGGCGGCGAACTCCAGGAGGGTTACGGGCCCCTCGACGGAGACGGACGGCGGGACGGAGAGGGCCGGCCGGCCAGGGACGGGCGGCGGGGCAGGCGCCGGAGGCAGGGCTGGCTGCCCGACGGACCTCAGGAGGATGCGCCGGCGAGCCAGGGGCCCGACGCCGATCCGGAGGCAGTGGCCAGGGCGATCTGCCTGCGCCTGCTGACCATGGCCCCGAAGACCCGGGCCCAGCTCGCCGAGGCTTTGCGCAAGCGGGAGGTGCCCGAGGAGGCGGCTCAAGCCGTGCTCGAGCGTTTCTCCGAGGTGGGGCTCATCGACGACGAGGCGTTCGCCGCCGCCTGGGTCAGCTCCCGGCACGCGGGGCGGGGGCTGGCGCGGCGGGCGCTCGCCCAGGAGTTGCGACATCGAGGTGTCGACGAGGAGACCGTCAAGGACGCAGTCAACGGCCTCGACCCGGAGCAGGAGATCGAGACGGCGCGTGCTCTCGTGGCGAGGAAGCTGGCCTCGACCCGCGGTGCGGACCCCAAGGCGCGCACACGCAGGCTGGTCGGCATGCTCGCGCGCAAGGGCTATGGGCCTGGCCTGGCATTCCGCGTGGTTCGCGAGGCTCTCGAGTCCGAAGGCATGGACGAGAGCATGGGCGAGAGCATCGACACGGACGACCTTCCCGGGGAATTCGGATGACCAAGAACTCCGGATCAAAGTGACTTGACAGACCGCCTTTGCTTGCCCGTTACCTCTCTGACGCTTAATCTCGACCGCAGTGAGGAGTTACTCCGCACAGCGCGGATTTGCCATAACGGTGAACGACGGACAAGAGAGTTAGACGAGCCCTCGGGCCACATCGGGCACCCTGCCGGGCGCCCGGGTATCGCGACCATATTTGTCCTGGTGGCGCCACCGGGTGGTGCTGTGCTGCGCGTGTAACCCCTCGCTAGCCGAGAAGGCCGAGGCGAGAGAGGTGGGCGAGCATGAATACGATCGTGATCGTTCTGGCGGTTGCGGTGGTGTTGCTGGCTCTCGTGGCGATCGCCGCGCTCCTCGTAGCGGTCCGCCGGACGAACGGCGCTGTCAAGGCGTCGTCAGGACCGTCGCCCGAAGAGCAGGCCGAGATCAAGGCCGAAATCGGTGACGAGCTGGCGCGGGCGCGGCAGGAGGCCGAGGAGATCCGCATCAAGGCCGAGCACGACGCCCAGGAGATCCTGAAGAGATCGGAATCGGTCGCCGAGGGCGCCGCGGTGACACGCAAGGAGGTCGAGGAGGAGTCCCGCATCCTCAAGTCGGAGCTCAAGGAGTTGCGCTCCGACCTCGAACGGCGGGAGAACCGGCTCGGCGAGCGCGAGCAGAGGCTGGACGAGGAGGCGCGGCGGCAGGCCGAGCGGGCGCGCAAGCTGGCCGAGACCGAGACCGAGCTGGCCGACCGCAGGGAGGAGCTCGACCGGGTCGCCGACAAGCGCCGGCAGGTCCTGGAGCGGGTCGCCGGGCTCACCGCCGATCAGGCCAAGGCCGAGCTGGTCAAGGAGATCGAGAACCAGGCCAAGCGGGAGGCCGCGCTCATCGTCAGGGAGATCGAGGGCGAGGCCCGCAAGGAAGGCGAGAAGCGCGCCTCCAAGATCGTGACGCTGGCCGTCCAGCGGGTCGCGACCGAGCAGACGGCCGAGTCGGTCGTGAGCGTCCTGCACCTCCCCGGCGACGAGATGAAGGGCCGCATCATCGGCCGTGAGGGCCGCAACATCCGCGCGTTCGAGTCGACGACCGGCGTCAACCTCATCATCGACGACACCCCTGAGGCCGTGCTGCTGTCCTGCTTCGACCCCGTGCGGCGGGAGACGGCGCGGCTCACTCTGGAGCGGCTCGTGCTCGACGGCCGCATCCATCCCCAGCGCATCGAGGAGGCCTACGAGCGAAGCAAGGCCGAGGTCAGGGAGCTGTGTGTCCGGGCCGGTGAGGACGCCCTGGTCGAGATCGGCATCACCGAGATGCACCCCGAGCTGATCACTCTGCTGGGGCAGCTTCGCTACCGCACCTCCTACGGGCAGAACGTGCTCAAGCACCTGATCGAGTCGGCGCACCTTGCCGGCATCATGGCCTCCGAGCTCAGGGTCGACCGCGACGTGGTCAAGCGCGGTGCCCTCCTCCACGACATCGGCAAGGCGCTCACCCACGAGGTCGAGGGCAGCCACGCCATCATCGGCGCGGAGATCGCCCGGCGGTACGGCGAGCACGAAGACGTCGTCCACGCCATCGAGGCGCACCACAACGAGGTGGAGGTCCGCACGGTCGAGGCGGTGCTCACCCAGGCCGCCGACGCGATCAGCGGAAGCCGCCCCGGCGCCCGGCGCGAGTCGCTGGAGGCCTACGTGAAGAGGCTGGAGCGGCTTGAGGAGATCGCCCAGTCCTACGAGGGGGTCGACAAGGTCTTCGCCATGCAGGCCGGCCGCGAGATCAGGGTGATGGTCCGTCCCGACTCCGTGGACGACATCCAGGCCCAGGTGATCGCGCGCGACGTCGCCAAGCAGGTCGAGGAGGAGCTGACCTACCCCGGCCAGATCCGGATCACCGTGGTCCGCGAGTCGCGCGCCACCGAGTTCGCCCGGTAGGTCACCCGCCCGGCCGGAAGATCTGCAGGTAGAACGCCAGCTCGGCGGCGAGGGCGGCGGTCCTGGTCTCCAGGCGCCGGAATCCGTGGGCCTCGCCCTCGAACGTGAGGTAGGTGCACGGCACGTCACGGGCCGTCAGCCGGTCGGCGAACGCTCGCGACTGGGCCGGCGGCACCACGGGGTCGGCGAGCCCCTGCATGAGCAACATCGGGCAGTCGACCTCGTCGGCGCGTGACAGCGGTTCGCGGGAGCCGTACAGGGGCTCGGGGCCGACCAGCCACTCCACATAGCGCGACTCGAAGTCGTGGGTGGCCGCCACGAGCGGCCCGAGCGCGCTGACGCCTGCGACCGCGACGCCGCCGGCGAACACGTCGGAGGCGCAGCAGGATGCCATGACCGTCCACCCGCCCGCGCTCTCTCCGCGTACGGCGATGCGCGCCGGGTCGGCGAGCCCTTCGGCGGCGAGCCACCGGGCCGCCGCGACGGTGTCCTCGACGTCGGCGACGCCCCACTGGCCGCGCAGCCGATCCCGGTAGGCGCGGCCGTACCCGGTGGAGCCGCCGTAGTTGACGTCGAGCACGCCGATGCCGCGGCTGGTGAAGAACGCCTTGTCCAGGCTGAGCGCGGTCGTCGCGTGCGAGGTCGGGCCACCGTGCACGAAGATCACGTACGGCGACGGCCCGTCGGCCGTGTGCTCGGGATTGGTCGGCGGATAGAGGTAGGCGTGCACCCGGCGACCCAGGCCGCCCTCGATCTCGACGGGCTTTGGGGTGGGCAGATAGGCGATGTCGGGCAACTCCGGCACGTCCCGGCGCAGCCCCTCGACCCTGCCGGTCACCAGGTCGACCCGTACGACCGAGCGCGGGGTGCGGGAGCCGTACGCGATGCCGGCCAGCACGTTTCCGTCGGTGCTGAGCGCGGGCAGCCACCCCTCGTAGGGGACGTCCACGTCGGTCAGCGAGCCCGTGTCCGGGTCGAGGATGCCGAGCCGCGTGTCGCCCTGCCCGTGCACGACCGCGAGTCGCCCGTCGCCGAGCACGGTGTACGGCAGGCCGCCGAGCTGCCACAGCGGCCCGGCGAACTCCTCCTCGGCAGGGAAGAGAGCCTGCGACGAGGTGCCGAACAGGCCGATCTGGTAGATGTTCCACCAGCCCGACCAGTCCGAGACGAGGTAGAGGTTGCGGTCGTCCCGCCATTGCGGTGCGAGCACCGCCTCGGAGACGCCGCCCTTGACCGTCCACGATGTGCCGTCGGCGATGCCGGCGATCCGCAGCTCTGTGCCGGTCCACGGCATGCGTGGATGGTTCCAGCAGATGTAGGCGAGATGCTCGCCGTCGGGAGAGAGCGCCGGCGAGGCGTAGAAGTCGGCCCCGCTCACCCGCTCGATCACCTCGGGCTCGTGTGTTCGCGAACCGGCGGGTGGCAGCGCGATGGACACGATCGAGCGGCTGACCTTGCCGTCGCGGTGGTGGCGCTCCTGTACGCACCAGACCTCGGTCCCGGCGGGGCCGTCGTGGATGAGCAGGTCGGCGTACCGAAGCCCGGACGGCTGGTCGGGCTCGGGACTGATCGGCCGGGGCTCCAGGTCGCCCTCGGCGAGGTGGAGCCGCTGGTCGGCGAAGTTCGCGAAGACGACGCCGCGGCCGGGGACGACGGCGTAGGCACGCCCGCCGTACTCGTGCACGCGGGTGCGCGCGTCCCACGGCGGGGGCAGAAGGTCGCGGCGGGCCCCGTCGGCCGCTCGGTGCACGACCGTCCGGCGCCCGCCCTCGGCGGGCCTGCTCTCCTCCCACCAGACCTCTTCGCCCTGGACCGTCGGGAAGCCGAGAGCCAGGCCGG
This sequence comes from Planotetraspora thailandica, assembly GCF_016863335.1. Lineage (GTDB taxonomy): Bacteria > Actinomycetota > Actinomycetes > Streptosporangiales > Streptosporangiaceae > Planotetraspora > Planotetraspora thailandica. The sequence continues at coordinate 12,691 of NZ_BOOR01000024.1, read as the reverse complement.
ATCGGGCGACGTCGGTGGTGGAGATCGGGGAGGGCCAGGGACTGTAGGGCGCCCTGACCCCGGGGCCTTCGGGCGTCACGGGGGGCATGACCGCATCCTGCCGGATCGCGGGTGCGTACGGCGTGCGGTTAGCCCTTTTCGCGTGCCGGAGGAGACCCGAGCGCCGGGGGAGAGGTGTAGCGGGTGGCGAGCACGCCGAGGTAGTCGATCAGTGCCTTCCTCCAGGTGCCGTCGTCGAACATATGCCGCAGCGCGTCGTTGACCCGGTCGCGCATGCCGTCCGAGCTGGTGGCTATGCCGTACTTCCGGGCGACCAGGGGTTTGCCGCTGAACCGGAACCGGCCGGGATACTGCGCCTCCAGGCCGGCCAGGACGGGCGCGTCGGCCACGAGCGCGTCGGTCCTGCCGTCGGCCAGCAGGGGCGCGCAGGCGGCCGGCACGTTGGCCCGGGCGAGGAACACGTCGCGCCACTTCTTCCCGAAGCGGTCGACGAGCGGCTTGGACGACTCGCCCGTGGCGCAGACGCGCTTTTGCACGAGGTCGCGGGCACCGCTGATCGACAGGTCCTGCGCCCGTACGAGGATGTCGGTGGTCGTCACGAGATAGGGGCCCGCGACGTGGGCGGCGGGGCGGGCGGCGGGGTGCCCGCCGGTGCCGGGGGAGTCGTATGCGCCGATGACGATGTCGGCCTGGGCCGGGTCGCCGGTGTAGCTGATCTGGTCGTCGCGGTAGCCGAGTTCACGGGCGACGTAGGTGGCGACCGCGATGTCGAAGCCGGACAGGCGGCCGTCGGGGAGGCGGGTCACCAGCCCCGGCTCGCCTGTGCGCACGCCGATGACCAGGGTCCCGCCGTCCATGCCGCATCCCGCGAGCAACGGGGCCACCAGGCTCGCCACGAGGGCAACACCACGCCACACCCGCTCAATATCGAGGTGCCGTACGGCGGGCGTCGAGGAGCGAAACGGCAAGGTCCGTCAATGAAATGCCCTCGGCCGGGTGGCCCCGGGCCGAAGGTGATGTCACACTCCGCCCACGCTGGACTCGATGCTCCCCAGGGGGATGACCGGCTGCGCGGAGGTTTTGCGGCTTCGCCTGCTGCGCCTCTCCAGCCACGTCGCCACGGCGCTGAGCGCCATGTTGAGGCCGATGTAGATGACGCCGATGACGATCGCCGCGGGCACGAGAGAGCCGAAGAAGACCGCTGGGATGATCTTGAAGCCGTAGTTCAGCAGGTCCTCGTAGGCGATGATGTAGCCCAGCGCGGTGTCCTTCAGCAGCACGACGAGCTGGCTCACGATGGCCGGCATCATCGCGGTGACGGCCTGGGGCAGCAGGACCAGCCGCATCACGCCGCCCTTGCGCAGGCCGATCGCGTAGGCGGCCTCCGACTGCCCCTTGGGGACCGACAGCACGCCGGCCTTGACCACCTCGGCGAGCACCGACCCGTTGTAGAGGGTCAGGCCCGCGACCAGTGCGGGCAGGGTGTAGTCGCCGCTGCCGAAGGCGCTGGGCGCGAGATAGAAGAGGAAGAAGATCAGCAGAAGGAGCGGGATCGCGCGGAAGGTCTCCACGACGGCGCCCGCCGGAATCCTGATCCAGCGATGGTCGGAGAGCCGCGCCAGGCCGAAGACCGCGCCGAAGACCAGTGCGCACACCGCGCCGAGACCGGCCGCCTTCAGCGTGCCGAGCAGGCCGGGGATGATGTAGTCGGTCCAGGTGCTCGCCTGGGTGAACGGTTCCCAGATCTTGCCGTCCCACTGCCCCTTCTCGTCGAAGCCGGTGTAGACGTAGTAGACCACCGCGGCGACGCCGAGCACGCCGACGACGGTCAGCGCGTGGTTGCGCAGCCGGGCGCGCGGGCCGGGGACGTCGAACAGGACGGAGGAAGTCATCGGACCACCGCCAGGCGGCGCGAGAGCCAGCCGGTGAAGAACCCGACCGGAAGGGTGATCGCCATGAAGGCGAGGGCCAGCCCGATGAAGATGGGGATCGACACACCGGTGTCGTCGAAGGTGTCCTTCATTACGAACGCCGACTCCGCCAGGTAACCGGCGGCGACCGCCACCGTGGTGTTCTTTATCATCGCGATGATCACGCTGCCGAGCGGGCCGACGACGGCGCGGAACGCCTGGGGCAGGATGATCATCCGGAGGGACTGGAGGAAGGTGAGCCCGATGGCCCGGGCCGCCTCCGCCTGCCCTAGGGGCACCGTGTTGATGCCCGCGCGCAGCGCCTCCGCGACGAAGGTCGCGGTGTAGGCGGACAGGCCGAGCACCACGAGCCAGAAACCGTTGGTCGACGGCTCCTCGGAGAAGGTGAGGCCGAGGGTGTCGCTCAGGCCCAGGGCGCTGAAGGCAAGGACCAGCGTGAGCGGCGTGTTCCGCACGACGTTCACGTAGACGGTGCCCGCGGCCCGCAGGACCGGCGTCGGCGAGACGCGCATCGACACCAGGACCGTGCCGAGGATCAGCGCCAACACGCTGCTCACCAGCGACAGCTTCACATTCACCAGGAAACCCGCCGCCAGGTCCGGCGCGTACTTGATCAGATCATCCATCGTGCTCCACCACGGGGCGGCGGCGGCCGGCGAAAAGTCACCGGCCGCCGTCGGGTGTCGGCCTCAGAAGGGGTCAGGCGCAGGGCTCGAACGCGGGGGCGGCAGTCGGGGCCTTGAGGCCCTGGGCCTTGCCGAACCACTTGGCGAACAGCTGCTGCGCGGTGCCGTCCTGGTACATCTTGGTGATCGCCGCGTTCACGGCCTCACAGGTCTTCGTGTCGCCCTTCTTCAGGCCCACGCCGTACTTCTCGTCGGTGAACGGCTGGCCGAGGATCTTGAAGTTGCCTCCCGTCTGGGAGGCGAACCCGGCGAGGATGAGGTCGTCGGTCGTGACCGCGTCGAGGTTGTTGCCGCCGAGCTTGGCCACGCACTCCGAGTAGTTGGCGGCGCCGACCAGCTCGGCGTCGAGGTCGAGCTCGCCGTCCGGCGGCGGGTCGGTGATCCGCTTGTAGGAGTTGGATCCCGCGGCCTGGCAGATCCGCTTGCCCGCCAGATCGGTCGGCTTGGTGATCGCCGCGTCGTCGCCGCGCACCATCACGTCCTGGTGGGCCACGACGTACGGCCCGCCGAAGGTGACCTTCTGCTTGCGGCTGTCGGTGATCGAGTAGGACGCGAAGATGATGTCGACGGTGCCGTTGGCCAGGAACGCCTCCCGGTTGGAGGAGGCCGACTCCTTCCACGTGATGTCGACGTCGGCGCCTCCGGCGAGCTCCTTGACGACGTACTTCGCCACGTCGACGTCGAAGCCCTCCGGCTCGGCGCCCTTCTTCAGGCCGAGCGCCGGCTGGTCCCACTTGGTGCCGATGACGACCTGCTTGCCTTCCTTGATCTTGTCGGCGACGGTGGCGTAGGTCGTGTCGCCTCCACACGCCGCAAGGCCCGCGGACATTCCCGCGACCGCGAAAACTGCCCCGATTCTGCGTAGTCGCATGCTGCCCTTCTCTCCCCTTCGCCGGGCCGGGTCAGGACCGGCACATATGTGATCAGTGCGTGAGAATCTTGGACAGGAAATCCCGTGCTCGATCGGTTCTGGGTGTGGTGAAGAACTCGTCGGGGTCGCCCTGCTCGACGATCTGGCCGTCGGCCATGAAGACGACCCGGTTGGCCGCCCGCCGGGCGAAGCCCATCTCGTGGGTGACGACCAGCATCGTCATGCCGTCGCGGGCGAGGCCGATCATGACGTCCAGCACCTCCTGGACCATCTCCGGGTCCAGCGCCGAGGTCGGCTCGTCGAAAAGAATCATCTTGGGGTCCATGGCGAGCGCTCTGGCGATCGCGACCCGCTGCTGCTGGCCTCCGGACAACTGCGCCGGATATTTGGCCGCCTGAGAGGCGATGCCGACCCGTTCGAGCAGTTCCAGGCCGCGCTGCTCGGCCTGCTGCCGGGACACCCCCCGCACCTTGATCGGGCCGAGAGTGACGTTCTCCATGATCGTTTTATGGGAGAACAGGTTGAACGACTGGAACACCATGCCGACCTCGGACCTCAGCTTCGCGAGGGCCTTGCCCTCTTCCGGAAGCCTCTGGTCGTCGAAGGTGATGCTGCCGGTGTCGATGGTCTCCAGGCGGTTGATCGTGCGGCATAACGTCGACTTGCCACCGCCGGACGGTCCGATCACGACGACCACTTCGCCGCGCGCCACGCTCAGGTCGATGTCCTTCAGCACATGGAGGGCGCCGAAGTGCTTGTTCACTGCCTCCAGCTTGACTAGTGGGGAGGAGCCACCCGCCTCGGTCATGGTCAACAACGTAGGGGTGTCAATCTCGTCAAGTCACTAATCCGCCGGTACCGATCCGATCACAGCCCGCGCACTTTCGCGCACAGCGAAGGTTGCAGCCGGAATGTGGGGATTCATAGATCTGCCCGCCGTACGGGGAGGGGCGGCCGAGAGCCTAACCTTGTAATGCGATGACTGTTACCACTCAGGACACCGAGGTCGCGACCCGGACGTACGAGGTGCGGACCTACGGCTGCCAGATGAACGTGCACGACTCCGAGCGGCTGTCCGGGCTGCTGGAGGAGGCCGGATATATCCGTGCCCCCGAGGGGGAGACGGCGGATGTGGTCGTGTTCAACACATGCGCCGTGCGCGAGAACGCCGACAACCGGCTGTACGGCAACCTCGGCCACCTGAGGCCGATCAAGATGGCCCGCGAGGGCATGCAGATCGCGGTCGGAGGATGCCTCGCGCAGAAGGACCAGGGGGAGATCGTCCGCAGGGCGCCCTGGGTGGACGTCGTGTTCGGCACGCACAACATCGGCTCGCTGCCGGTGCTGCTCGAGCGGGCGCGCATCGCCGAAGAGGCCCAGGTCGAGATCAAGGAATCCCTGGAGACGTTCCCGTCCACGCTTCCGACCAAGCGGGAGTCGGCCTACGCGGCCTGGGTGGCCATCTCGGTCGGCTGCAACAACACGTGCACGTTCTGCATCGTGCCGTCGCTGCGCGGCAAGGAGAAGGACCGCCGCCCCGGCGACGTGCTCAACGAGATCCGCACGCTCGTCGACCAGGGTGTCCTGGAGGTCACCCTCCTCGGGCAGAACGTCAACACCTATGGCGTCGAATTCGGCGACCGGCTGGCCTTCGGCAAGCTGCTGCGGGCCTGCGGCGGCATCGACGGGCTGGAGCGGGTCCGCTTCACCTCCCCGCACCCGGCGGCCTTCTCCGACGACGTGATCGCCGCCATGGCCGAGACGCCCAACGTCATGCACCAGCTGCACATGCCGCTCCAGTCGGGCTCCGACCGGGTGCTGAAGGCCATGCGCCGGTCGTACCGATCCGACCGCTACCTCGGCATCATCGAGCGGGTACGCGCCGCGATGCCCGACGCCGCGATCTCCACCGACATCATCGTCGGCTTCCCCGGCGAGACCGAGGAGGACTTCCAGCAGACGCTCGACGTCGTACGGCAGGCCCGCTTCGCCAACGCCTTCACCTTCCAGTACTCGATCCGCCCGGGCACCCCGGCGGCGACCATGGACGGCCAGGTGCCGAAGGCCGTCGTGCAGGAGCGGTACGAGCGGCTGATCGCCCTCCAGGAGGAGATCGCCTGGGAGGAGAACAAGCGGCAGGTCGGCCGGACGCTCGAAGTGCTGATCGCCGAAGGCGAGGGGCGCAAGGACGACGCGACGCACCGGCTGTCCGGCCGCGCGCCCGACAGCCGCCTGGTGCACCTGGCCGCCGTCGACGCACGCCCTGGAGACATGGTCACCGCGGAGGTCACCTACGCCGCTCCCCACCACCTGGTCGCCGACAAGGTGATGGGCGTCCGCCGTACGCGTGCGGGCGACGCATGGGAAGCGCGGCAGGGCCGTCCCTCCACCGGCAACGCCGTCAGCCTGGGGATGCCCACCATCGGGCGTCCTCCCGCGCAGGAGCCCGTGCAGGACGGTTGCGCGGTGCCGGCGCACTAGTTGCCGCGGGTCAGGCTGTCGACGACCTGGTAGCAGTAGTCGCGCTTGAAACCGTCCCAGGTGGCGCACGGGTCGGGCACACGCTCCGGGCCTGGTGCACGCCTGCCGTCCTGTGCTCGAGGTGCCTGGGCGGTCGCGGCTTTGGGCGCATCGACCGGCTCGGCCTGCCGGGGAGGCCGCGGCGTCTCGGGTCGCGGGGTCGTGGCGGCAGCACGCGGAGTCGTGGCGGGCGCGCGCGGGGGAAGGGCGGGGATCGGCAGGATCGGCCGCCTGCGCTCCTGGCCCGGATGGCCGCCGTTCCGATGTGGCGTGCCGGTCCGTGAGCCCGGAGCCAGCCCCGCCAGGAGGCCGGGTTCCCAGGTGGCGGAAGGGCTCGCCGACGGGCTCGGCGTGGGCGTGGGCGGAGGAGCCGGGCTCGTCACGCTCGGAAGGCTCGTGGGGAGAGCCGGGCGGTAGTGGGCGGCGGGCGGGATCGCCAGGCTTTTCGACGGACTGGGTCTGCCCAGAACGATGCCGGCGTCGTCAGGATGCGCCGAGGCCATGCCGATGCCCAGCCCGGCGAGGGCGACGATGCCCATGACGGCGATCAGGGCCAGGCCGGTGCGGCGGCGTTGCCCATGGTCGGGCCGGGGAGAGCTGGAAAAGTCCGACAATGTCGTAATTCTTCCGTGATTATTGCGCGACCGTTTTGTTATCGCTCCCAGTCTGCTCGGTCACCCACGCCCCGTGCCCGCGATTCCCGAATTCCCGCACCCCCGATACCCCCATGTCGCGATCACCCCCTCTGCGCGTGATCATGCAGAAGTTCGGCGACATGCCCGCCGACCGGGCCAGACCCACGCCGTGATCATGCAGAACTTCGTGTTCATCGCCTCTGGCCTGCGGGTTCGCTTTTCGTGATCATGCAGAAGTTCGGACCACCGGCTCGCGAGCTGGGCAGACGATATTCGTGATCATGCAATCTGTGCCGACTTGCGTGATCACGGACGGCAAAACGCCAGGTCGGCGCATGGGTCGGCGAAATTCTGCATGATCACGAAGTGGGTATTGCCAGGTGGAACGAGGTGATCCCGAACTTCTGCATGATCACGGCCAGGGTTTAGGGCTGGTCGGTGTGCGTGTCGGCGAACTTCTGCATGATCACGACTAGGGGTTTGGGCCGGCGGTGCGCGTGTCGCTGAACTTGGCACATATAGGGTGGGCGGGTGCTGGTCGCTGCTGCCGTCTGCCCGCATCCTCCGCTGATCGTGCCGGAGCTCGCCGGAGCGGCCGCCCCCGAGCTCGATGCCCTCCGCTCGGCATGCACTGTGGCCATCCGCTCCCTTCTCGCGAGCAAACCCCGCCTTCTCGTCGTTGTGGGGACGGCCGAGCACTCCGCCACGTATCCCGGCAATGCGGCCGGGACCATGAGCCCATGGGGTGTCGACGTACGTGTGGGTGAGGGGACTCCCGTGCTGCCGCTGTCGTTGACCGTCGCCAGATGGCTGCTCGAAACGGCCTTCCCCGCAGAAGACCTGCCTCCTTTGAGGTTCGAGGCCGTCGCCGCGGACGCCTCCCCGGACGACTGTGCGGCGCTCGGCCGGGAGGTCGCCGCGGCCGCTGACGATGTCGCCGTCCTCGCCATGGGGGACGGCTCAGCGAAGCTGACCGAGAAGTCGCCGGGTTACCTGCATCCGCTGGCCGTGCCGTACGACGCCTCGCTCGGACGGGCCCTGGCGGACGCCGACGGCGGATTCCTGGCGCAGTTGGATCCCTCGGAGGCCGAGGAGCTCTGGGTCGGCGGAAGGGCCGCCTTCCAGGTGCTGGCGGGAGCGGCTGCGGCAGCCGATTTCGTCGGTGAGCCGCTCTACGATGACGCCCCGTACGGCGTCGGCTATTTCGTCGCCCGATGGTCCCGTGAGGAGGCCCATGGTGAGCGGCTCGCCTGAGGAGCGGTTCGAGGCGGTCGTCGACGAGCTCGTGGAACGCCCCGGCGTCACCCCGCCGACTCCCGGCACCGGCTTCGGCTCGAACGGGCTCAAGGTCGACGACAAGATCTTCGCCATGCTCGTGCGAGGTCGCCTGGTCGTGAAGCTGCCTCGTCAGAGGGTGGACGCGCTCGCCGACGGCGGAGAGGGGGAGCGCTTCGACCCGGGGAGCGGGCGTCTCATGAAGGAGTGGCTGATCCTCGCCCCCGACTCCGAGCAGAACTGGCTCGATCTCGCCCTGGAAGCCCTGCAGTACGTGGGCTCGACGCGCTGACCCCCGCACGATTATGTGGTGCACGGCCCGAAGGTGATCGGTTAGCGTCGCCGGTGTGCAGGACCAACCAGCGGACATCGGGGCATCGGCGCTGCAGCGGGTTTTGGCGAAGTGGGGCATCGACGTCGTCTCACTGACGTACGCCCCGGTCGGCTTCGGCGACCATCATTGGACGGCGGCCGACGCCGGGAGCCGGCGATGGTTTGTCACCGTCGCCGATCTGCCGTCCAAAGCCCCCTACGGCCGAGACGGGGAAGCGGCCCGCCGAGCCCTTCGCGGCGCCATGGACACCGCCGTTTCGCTGCGGGGCGACAGCGGGCTGGACTTCGTCGTCGCGCCTGTGCGGGCCGCCGGCGGCGACACCGTGGTCCCCCTCGGTGATCGGTATGCCGTCAGCGTCTTCCCCTTCGTGGACGGCACGTCCGGAGAATTCGGCCAGGAGCTTGCCGGGCGGGAGCGCGATTCCATCCTGGAGGTGCTCGCCGAGCTGCACCGGGCAGCGCCTCCGGCCTCGGCCCGCATCGTCGCGCCTGACCTGTCGGCCCGGGGCCCCCTGGAGGAGACTCTCCGGCGGCTCGGCGACGTCTGGCAGGGCGGTCCCTACGCCGAGCCCGCCAGAGCCCTCATGCGTGACGGCCTCCGCGCCTTCCGGCGGCGGCTGGAGGAATTCGACCGGCGGGCGGGGGAACTGGCCGGCCTTGAGCTCGTCGTCACCCACGGGGAGCCGCATCCCGGCAACGTGGTGCGGCTGGACGGCCGTCCGCTGCTGGTCGACTGGGACACCGTGGGCCTGGCGCCCCCAGAGCGTGATCTGTGGCTGGTGGCGGCGGAGCCCGACGATCTGGCGTGGTACGCGGAGGTCTCGGGCCGGTCGCCGGATCCCTCCGCCCTCGCCTTCTACCGCCTCCGGTGGGCTCTTGAGGATCTGGCCGACTTCGTCGAGTGGTTCCGATCCCCCCACGGCAGTACGCCCGACGCCGAGCAGGCGTGGAAGGGGCTGTCCGGAACCATGGAATGGCTGACGGGCGGCGCCTAGCGCGCACACCGCGGCGCTCCTGACGGCCCAGGTCCTCCGCCGGGGGACCGGCACCCGGGCTACGTCGGCTGGTACTCGCCCGGCGTCATTCGGGTGGCGATCGCAATCCGGTTCCAGCCGTTGATCGTGATCACGGCGCCGATGACGGCGGCGAGCTGCTCCTCCTTCAGAACGTTCGCTGCCGCGTTCCACACCTCATCGGGCACCTGATCGATGGAGACCAGCGTCAGGGCCTCGGTGAGACTCAGCGCCGCCCGTTCGACGTCGGTGTAGTGCGGTGCCTCACGCCAGGCGCTCAACAGGTAGAGCCGGTCCTCCCGCTCACCGGCGTGCCGGGCGTCCTTCGAGTGCATGTCCAGGCAGAAGGCGCAGCCGTTGATCTGGGAGGCCCGCAGCTGCACGAGGTCGAACAGCCCCTCGGGGAGTCCGCTGGCCTTGAAGGCGTCCCCGGCCGCCTGTCCGAGTCGCAGCTGAGCGCGATAGATGGCGGGCTGTGCCGCTTCGAAGTCGAGGCGAGGCGCGGCCGGTGCCGCGAGAGATGAATCAGCCATGCCCGGAGGTTAGGAGCGAGCCGGCGGCCACTCCTGGATTCTTCCGTTCATCGGAAGAATCCCTGTCGTTGCGGAAAACCCGCCGCAAAATCCTGAGCACCTCTTGGAAAGGAGTCGGTTCGACATGCTCACGACAGAAGACAACCAACTGCTCACCCGGGTGGGACCGGGTACCCCGATGGGCGAGCTGATGCGCCAGTACTGGGTGCCGGCGCTGTTGTCCAGCGAGCTCCCGGACAGCGACTCCGACCCCGTCCGGCTCATGCTCCTCGGCGAGAAGCTCGTCGCGTTCCGGGACACCAGCGGGCGGGTGGGTCTGCTTCGCCATCTCTGCCCGCACCGCGGTGCGCCGCTGTTCCTCGGACGGAACGAGGAGAACGGTTTGCGTTGCGTCTACCACGGGTGGAAGTTCGACGTGACCGGCAAGTGCGTCGACATGCCCAATGAGCCGCCGGAAAGCGACTTCAAGAAGAAGATCAAACCGGCGGGATATCCCTGCGTGGAGAAGGGCGGCGTGGTCTGGGCCTACTTGGGCCCGCGCGCGGAGCCGCCGCCGCTGCCGGCTCTGGAGGCGCTGGACACGCCGGAGGAGGAGCGCCTGATCCTGCCACTCATGGTGAACTGCAACTGGCTACAGATCGTCGAGGGCGGACTGGACACCGTGCACGTGAGCTTCCTCCACGCCGGCCACATCCGGCCGGAGGACGCTCCGCCCGGCAGCTTCCTCGAGCACATCACCAGGGACCGGACGCTGCGCTACAAAGTGTGCGACACCGACTACGGCTACATCTGCGGCGCCTACCGGCCCGTGGGCGACGATCACTACTACTGGCGGATCGCCCAGTTCCTGTTCCCGTTCTACGCGATGGTCCCGACCGGCGTTCTGGGCGCCAAGGTCGAGACGCTGATGACCGTGCCACTCGACGACCACCACACCATGCAGTACGCGGTCCTGAAGAAAGGCACCGGCACCTACATCGCGCCGGGTCAGACCGTGGGCCTGCTCCTCGACCAGACCCCGCTCCTGCCGAACTCCACCGACTGGCTCGGCCGGTTCCGGTCGACCAAGAACGCCGGCAACGACTACCTGATCGACCGGGAAGCGCAGCGGCGCGGAGACTCCTTCACCGGCATCACCGGCTTCGTCCACGAGGACCTCGCGATGACCGAGCAGATGGATCCGATCCTCGATCGCTCCATCGAGCACCTGGGCACGACGGACATGGCGGTCATCCGTCTGCGACGCCGGCTGATCGCCGCCACGAAGGCGCTCGCCGAGAACGGCACCACACCGCCGGGCGTCGACGACCCCAGCGTCTACCAGCAGCGGGCAGGAGGAGTCGTCCTGCCCAAGGACGCCGACTGGATGGAAGCGACCGAAGAGCTCCGTCGGGCCGAGGTAAGCCACCCGGAGCTCGATCTCACGATCTCCGGCGGGGCCTGAGCCGAGGAGAAGCAGTCAGGCCGACAAGGAGGAATGAACCCCAGATGGAACTGGCCCATTACCTGGCGATTCCGTACGTCATCGACGTGACCGCCACCCAGGACCCGGATGGAGCGTGGGTCTGCACGCTCGACTACGAGGAACTCCCCGGATGCACGGCATCGGCCCGGTCCCCGCTGGACGCCCTGGACGCACTCGATCAGCGGCGGATCGCCTGGATCACCCGGCGTTTCGAGAACGGCGAGCCCATCCCGGTCCCGCGCCGCCCGCTCACCTGAAAGCCGCATGACCTGGTGCGGGCGGGCCACCGTGCCATCGCCCGCGCCGGGCCGCGTCCCACCGACCGGGCCTGCCCGCCCGACCGGGTCACGAACAAGGAGTACCAAATGCCGTATGTGATCACGGGAGGCTGCTGCGCCGACGCCTCGTGTATCGACGTCTGCCCGGTCGACTGCATCCACCCGACTCCGTCCGAGCGCGGCTTCCTCGACGCGGACATGTTGTTCATCGACCCGGACAGCTGCATCGAGTGCGGTGCCTGCCGGCCGGCGTGTCCGGTCGATGCCATTCGCCCGGACCACGAGCTCAGCCCCGGACTCCTGCCGTACATCAGCCTCGCGCGGGCACACTTCAGCGGCGACCGGACGGCCGACGCCGGGGTCGGACCTGTCGCGGCAGATCTCCCGTCGACGGTCAAGCCCGGGCTTCGGGTCGCCGTTGTGGGCGCCGGAGCCGCCGGCGGATACGCGGCACGGGAGCTGCTCAAGATTCCCGGTGTCCAGATCGATGTCTACGAGCGTAACCTGACGCCGTACGGCCTGGTCCGCTTCGGGATCGCGCCCGACCATCCGCAGACGAAGCTGGTCGAGGCCGTCTTCCCGTTCACCACCGGCAATCCGAATCTGCGCCTGCACCTCGGTGTGGAGGTCGGGAGACACATCACCCATGCGGAACTGGTGAGCTTCCACCACGCGGTCGTTACGCGGCCGGCGCCAACGGAGAGAACCGGCTGCAGATCCCGGGCGGGGACCTCGCCGAGTGCGCAGGCGAGTTCGTGGCCTGGTACAACGGTGATCCGCGCGTCGCCGATCGCTCGTTCGAGCTCACCCACGAGCGGGTCGTCGTCATCGGCAACGGCAACGTGGCACTGGACGTGGCCCGGATCCTCACCGGCGATGTCGACCGGCTCGCCAGGACCGACATCGCCGATCAAGCCTTGGCGGCGCTGAGGTCGAGCAACGTGCGCGAGGTCGTCGTGGTCGGTCGCCGGGGCGTCGCCGATGCCGCATACAGCTACTCGGAGATGCTCGCACTTCAGGATCGCGACGACATCGAGGTCGTCTTCGACGCGTCGGACTTGGCGCGCGACGACGAGCAGCACCCGGCGATCGATGCTCCAGCCGCCCCGCTGCTGAAGGAGAAGGTCGCCCTGACCCGCCGAGTGGCGGGG
>NZ_BOOR01000023.1 GCF_016863335.1 Planotetraspora thailandica | reverse complement strand
GGGCCCGCCGGCGAACGAGCGGGCGCGCAGGCGGGTGGTACTTCGCTACCTGCTGTCGCCGGTCCGGATCTCGCGACTCGGTTCCGAGGTCCAGGTGGACTTCGCGGAGAACACGATGGTCGGTTCGGACTTCGGCGGGCTCCGTGCCGTGGCCACCGGGACTCACCAGCAGCTGCGCGCGGGCCTCGTGCTGTCCGCCATCGGCTTCCGGGCGGACATGGCTGATCTGCCTGTCGCCCCGTCCGGTCGCTCGGTCCTTCACCGGGCGGGCCGGGTGCTCACCGGCGTCGATGGCGAGGTTCTCCCAGCGGTCTACGTCACCGGTTGGTTGAAGCGAGGCCCGCGAGGAGTGGTCGGCTCCAACAAGGCGTGTGCCATCGAGACGGTGGGCAGCCTGCTGGAGGATTACGAGGCCGGAACACTCACCCGCGACCTGCGGCCGGCGACGGAGCTGGAGGCGCTCCTGAGCGAGCGGCAATCAGACCGCCTGGACGCGGCCGGATGGCTCCGCGTCGATGCGCTCGAGCGTCGCAACGGCCGGTCCGCAGGTCGACCACGCCGTAAACTGACCAGTCTTGCCGAGATCGTGGAGGCCGCACGCTAACCACCCAAGCCGCTGCCGTGAGGAGTGAACATGGATGAGAACCCAACTCGCGGGTTGCCGCTCCTGGGGTGCCCGCCGTGCCGGCGGTGAGCGGTCCGTCCGTCACGTCGAAGGTGCTGGCCATCCTGGGCGCCTTCACCCATCTGCGGCCCGAACGCACCCTGACGGACATCAGTAGGGCCGCCAACCTGCCGTTGTCGACGGTGCACCGGCTGGTGAATGAGCTCGTCGCCTGGGGAGCCCTGGAGCGCAGCTCGGACGGCAGCTACCGCATCGGGCTCCGACTCTGGGAGATCGGCGCGCTGTCACCTCGCGGATCCGAGATCAGGGAGACCGCGCTCCGCTACATCGCCGACCTGTACGCCCGCACCGGGAATAACGTCGCGCTGACCACCCTGGACGGCGAGAGTGCGCTGCCCATCGTCTGGATCGTCGCGGAGCGGTCGGCGCACCTGCTGGGTAGCACCGGCACCCGGATCCCGCTCCACGCGACCGGCGCAGGTCTCGTGCTGTTGGCGCACGCCCCGATGGATCTGCGGCAGAAGGTCCTGGAAGGCTCACTGCACCGGTTCACGACCGAGACGTTGGTGGAGCCGGACGACCTGCGGCGTGCCCTTTCCGACATTCTCCGGCGCGGGTACGTCGTCAGCTGCCGGCAGTTCACCGACAGGTCGACGTCGGTCGCTGCCCCGGTGTCGATCGGGGTGGGCGGGGCAACGGCCGCCCTGTCAGTGATCATCCCCGCGACGGAGGACTGGCGAAAACGGGTGCCCGTGGTCGTCGGCCTCGCCCGTAAGCTGTCCGCGGCGCTCAAGTCCCAGGCACTGGAGTGGCGCCACACATGACGGCGGCCGACTCCGCGCTGCTTGTCATAGCGGGTCGCGATGGCGCGGCACTGTTTCAGCAGGTCGAAGCAGCGTTCCCCGGTTTTGCGATCTCTGTATCGGACAGAGTTGAACGCCGGGGGACCGGCACCCGGATGAGGTCGCGGGCGGCGACGATCTCGCTGTCGAACGCCTTGGCCGCCTCCTCGACGAACCGCGGCTCGTCGGCGAAGGAGTAGCGCTCGGAGAAATGCGTCAGAACGAGGCGGCGCACACCGCAGTCCCGCGCGACCTGGCCCGCCTGGGCCGCGGTGAGGTGGCCGTACTCCTGAGCGAGGGCGGCCTCATCCGACAGGAACGTCGACTCGATCACGAGGAGGTCGACTCCTTCGGCCAGCGCGAAGACGCCGTCGCACAGGCGCGTGTCCATGACGAACGCCGCGCTCTGCCCGGGCCGCGGCACGCTGCACTCTTCCAGCCGTACGGCGGTGCCGTCGGCGAGGGTGACCGAGCCCTGTCGCTGCAGCTCGCCGATCATCGGGCCGTGCACGCCCCGCCGTGCCAGTTCCTCGGGAAGCATCCGGCGCCCGTCGGGCTCGTCGAGGCGGTAGCCGTACGACTCGACGGGATGGGAGAGCGGACGGGCGGTCAGGGTCACGGGACCGGCGGGCCACCGGACGACCTCGCCCGACGCGGGCCGCGGGATGATCACCGAGGTGTCGGCGAACGCGGTGGCGTGGCGCAGCCGCTCCCAGAACTCCTCGCCGCTCGCCGGATAAGCGGCCTGTACGGCATGGGCCACCTTGTCCCGGGCGATGCGCTGCACGACGCCGGGCACGCCGAGGCAGTGGTCGCCGTGGAAGTGCGTGACGCAGATCCAGGTCACGTCGTGCGCGCTCATGCCGGCCATCGTCATCTGGCGCTGGGTTCCCTCGCCGGGGTCGAAGAGGAAGCCCTGCCCGTCCCAGAGGAGCAGGTAGCCGTTGTGGTTCCGGTGTCGCGTGGGCACGGCGCTCGCCGTGCCGAGGACCACAAGCTCGCGGGTCATGCGGGTCAAACTACCGCCTGCGGGGTGCCGGTCCTCACCTCAAGCCACCGCCCTCCGGCGCGCCCCCGGGGGATGGGGCACAAGGCCAAGTGGGCCCTTACCGGGCCGCACGCGCCGCCGTCACGGCGCACGCCGCCGCTTCCCGCTGGCGCTCCCGGCGGACAGTGCGCAAAGAGCGCCGGACGGCTGGCGCGGACAAGGTGAAGGGCCGCCAGGCGGCAGTACATCTCTGATCACAGGGCTTCGGGCTGAGTTGGAAGTGCCCGCCCGGAGCTGGCCGCGCGTGGTCGTGCCTCCGGCGGGGCCCTCGGGCTCCGGGTGGCATTCGAATGTATGTTCGGCTTGTGGGGTGGCTGGGGTGGGGGTGGCCACCCCGCCGGCCATCGACCCAGGCCAGCCCAGCAGACCGCCTCCTCCGTCGCTGGCCCGCTGCCGCTCCGCGGTCGGGTCCGATGGCAGCATCGGGGTGGACAGGGGGCCTGCAGTATTCCCGCAGGCTGGCCGCCTTCCGCACGGAACGGATCGATGTGCACGCCCCCGGCTTGTAGGCCGGGTTATTTGGTGTCATTTTGGCGTTATGCCGGATTTGGGCGGGTTATACAGCAAGTGAGATATTTGGACAGTGTGTGTCCGGCACGACAGGTCGTTGCCAGCTGGAGCGGAATTGTGATTATGACTGGGCAATAACCCCGAGCTTGCGAGGAAAAGGAGACGATCCACGTGGTGGAGATATTTAATCCGCGAATAGATGACGTCCCCGGTACCCTCCCCCACGACAGCAGGTACCACTTCACGGTCACGTACTCGGCATCGTTCGATCCGGCAGAGATGAGTGACACCTTCCGCGAGTTCGTAAGACTTCGAGAGGAAGACATTCTCAGCCCAGATGACGAGATCGCGGCGTCCTTTCCCGCGGGGAACACGTTCAGACCCAACCTGCTTCCCAACCGAGCCGATACTCGCCCCGGGCACCAGGGCATGAGAGTCGTCGACCGAGCGGTCAAATTTGCCCTTTCGCCGGGGGCCGTGAACACAGAACTCGGGAATGAAGAGATCTACGGAGAAATCTGGCTGCGCTCATCTGGGAACCTTGCTAGTACCGGCCCCGAAGGGTCGGATAGCGGGCTGGCGAGGACAAACATTGGCGAATTTCCTATCTGAGTAGAGAAACACGCCGGCGTGCCCGTTGCGTGCCCGTACAGTCGGCAACCGACGGAGAGTCACGGGGACTCACGGTCACCCCACCCATATAGGCCCGGGTCACCGTTTCCAGGTGTCGCGGCATGATCTTGAGAGACTTCCCAAGCTGACAGAATCTCCGCCAGGCGCTGTCCTTCCGCCTTCCGATGGGTTGAGAGAGACGTATCGGCTAACCATCTCCACCATTTTCAGGTGCTCTACGTGGGTCTGGCCAGTTAAGTTGAGGGCGGTGTTCGTGAGAGGAGAGATCATGTCGGACCAGTTGACGACCTTGTGGCGGCCGACCGGGCCGGAGGAGTTGGAACTGGTGCGGCAGTCCGAATGGCGGGCATGGCCGCCCCGGTTACCCGAGCAACCGATCTTCTATCCGGTGCTCAACGAGGACTACGCCATACAGATCGCTCGCGACTGGAATGCCCCCCGTTCCGGGGTTGGCTATGTGACCCGCTTCCAGGTGCGCAGCGACTTCCAGGTGGCGCAGCGACTTCCTGGCGCGCTACCCAATCCAGCGGGTAGGCGGTAAGACGATTCTCGAACTGTGGGTGCCTGCTGAGGACTTGGACGAGTTCAACGCACACATCGTCGGCGTCATCGAAGTGGTACGCGAGTTTCGGCTCGATCACGACAGAGGATAAGACCGGCTTACCTGACGTCCAGGTATCGACAATCGCCTGCCCGATGCCATCCCCGCATTTCGCCCGCGTTAGGGCATCGTGGGCAAATATGGCTACCAACGTGATAACCCCGCCGGTGATCGCGACGGAGAGGACCTTCTGAGACGTCTTCATCGGGCCGGACCCCTGCATGCTTGCGATACCTGCCGCAACGTACAGTCCCAGGCCTGTCACAGCCAACGCAAGCTAGGACGTGCCCGTGCCGTGCCGTACGGTCGCCGGCCCGCTGCCGCTCCGATATCAAGGTTGCAAAGGCGTGATTGGCTGAGAGCCCGAAGGGGAGCCACACGCGGTGAACCAGCATGAACGGGGCTGGACTCAGTTGGCTGGCTGGCCTGATCTCGCATCCGGATCAGCGTGAACTGATCGATACGGGGAGAGTCTGATTCGAGTCCTATCGCGGGAGCTTGCATGCCCATACGGTCGGCGTCTCGCGGGGAAATCCGGGCAAACGGGGTGGACAGGCGGGACGCGATTGGACGTGCGCCCACGCATGACCGTCCGAGACCATCAGGATCCACACCCTTAGGCCCGTCATCTGGTCGCGGCGGTGCCGGGCCGGCTCACCCATGAGGCCGCCAACGCGCCCAGACCCCCGCCGATCAG
Source organism: Planotetraspora thailandica (assembly GCF_016863335.1). GTDB lineage: Bacteria > Actinomycetota > Actinomycetes > Streptosporangiales > Streptosporangiaceae > Planotetraspora > Planotetraspora thailandica. The sequence goes on along the minus strand of NZ_BOOR01000023.1, from coordinate 86,417 downwards.
CCCGAGTACCAGATTGATCACCAGGTGCGCGACGCCCGCGGCCAGGATGTCTCCCACCAGGAACGTGGCCATATCCGCCGCATGGCTGCCGCCGGTGGCGAACTGGCGCCGGTAATCGTCGCGGGTACCGAGCACGTCAAGGTTGGTCAGCGTCATCACGACGGCGAAACAGAAGACCGCGACACCGCTGGACAGGCCGGTGAACAGCCCGGCCCGCAGCGCCGCGCCCGGGTCGTGGATGCGCACCCCGGCCAGTACCCCCGCGGCAACGGTGACCGCGACTGCGAGGAGGGCGAAGGTGCCGCCGACGGCCTGCTCCACCGGTCGGTCAAGTTTGGCCGGACCGCCGGCCCAGATCTCGACCGACCAGGCCGCGGCGGCGGCCAGCCCCACCAGGGTGCCGAGCGCGCGGCCGGTGCGCGGGCGGCGCAGCGCCCAACCGGCGAACCCGAGGTAGAGGGCGATCATCGCGCCCAGGGCGATGAGTGAGGCCGGCGCGACGGGATCGTGCAGGTTGGCCGGGTAACGCACCAGCGAGAACACGGCCAGCGCGGCGGCGGCGCCGACGCCGGCGAGCAGTGACCAGGCCGGCCAGCGCGGTGGGCTGGCGTCAGGGATCACCGCGTACCTCCGGCGAAGGTGGGCGTCGAAGGTGGAGGCGCATTCTGTCTCCCCAGCAGTAAGCGGACGGATCGGTCCTATGAGCGAATCCTGCTCGCCACTGAGTATCAAGGCCAGGGACAGAGGCCGATTGTTACATCGCTCGTATTCCGGAGGCTCAAGTCGGCGAGTCTCGAAAGGTTGCTGTAGAGCAAGGGCGCGCGCTTCCCGTTCGGGGCACCAGGACGCTGAGAGCGAACAGTCGCCCGCCCGGTATACGGGTGATCCGACCCCTGCGGCTCTGTTCCGTTTCTGTTCCGCCGGAGCGCGAGGGATGCCCAAAACCGTTGGCAACTGCTGGAACATGAAATCCCAGCTCAGGGCCAGTTCCGGAGGTTAGCCGCAGGTCAGAGAAACGCTGCGAGCAGAACCCGGCCTACAGGCCGACTCGTCCTCTCGTGCAAGGAGCCGGACTTCGATGGGAGAAGCACGACCATTTCTGTTACACGCCGCACCCTGATCGAAATGCCGAACGACCGTTACTCGATGTAGAGTGCGGTCGAAATTCATTTGAGAAGGAGTGACTAGTCGATGATTGCTTCACCAGGAGATCGTCCCATAATCGAACGGTACGTATTGCTCGCCAGTAGCCTTATCCTCCGATACGGGCTCGTGGTGGTCGTCGCTTGGATCGGCGCCCTGAAATACACCGACTCGGAGGCTGTGCGTATTCAACAGTACATTACGCACAGTCCGTTCATGAGCTGGATGACCGACGCCCTCAACGTACGGGCATTGTCCAATTTCCTGGGTACCGTTGAGATCATCGCGGCTCTTCTGGTCGCCCTCGGGCCATGGCTTCCGCATTACTCCGCCGTAGGCAGCGCCCTGGCTTCTTTGCTGTTCCTCACCACATTGAGTTTCCTGTTCACCACTCCTGGCGTCGGCGATCCCACCGCCGGAGGTTTTCCAGCACTGTCGCCTTTGGGGCAATTTCTGCTCAAGGACTTGGTGCTGCTAGGTGCGTCCCTATGGACATTGGGCGAATCTATCGCTGCGGCCCGACTGGGAAGATCGACACGGGCACCTGGCCGGCCCGCTTGACCTGCGCGGGGCGTTGTCGGGTTGACCATGGTTAACCCCGCGCTTTCGCGCCGTGTGAGGGTGATCTGATCGTTTACATGAAGACGAGCGACGCGCCGGGCAGCTCCGCCGCCTGGCCTGCCACTCCGCAGGTGGTGCAGGCCTGGCCCAGGGGCCTCGCGTGCCCGTTGCGTGCCCGTACGGTCGGCAACCAGCGGGGAGTCACGGGGACTCACGGTCACTCGACCGACATGCGCGCAGGTCACCGTTACCCCAGGTCACCCGGATGCTGTTGAAAGACTTCCCAAGCTGACAGCGCGGGTTCGTTCCCCTCACCCGCTCCACAGACGAAGGCCCAAGAGCGATGCAATCGCCGAGCATTGCTGCGCGCCTGGCGGCTCGCGCGTTCGGCGGCCTGGCGGGCTTTTGCATGATGTCACGGATCGGCCGTGCCACCGAGATGCCCGGGCCGGTGCGGGCGTCGGCCGACTCCCGCACCGGCGGCCGGCCTCAGCCGGACACGATCAATCCTTCGACCGGGCCGGAGAGCGCGGCCTTGAAGTGACGGCTGAAGTCGTCGGCGAGCAGTTCGGACTCTCCCTTCTCGAGGGATGAAACGATGTCCGCGGCCACTGCGCGCGGATCGTTCTTGGGCCCGTCCAGCTGCCTGACCAGGTCGGTGTCGGTCAGACCCAGCTGAACGCCGAGCACCTGGGTGCCCTGCGCGGCGAGTTCCGCCCGGAGGTTGTTGGTCATCGAGATCAGGGCGGCCTTCGCGGAGCCGTAGGTGCCGGAGCCGGGGAATCCGGCGATCCACGACGTCAGCGAATGGACGTTGACCAACGCGCCGCCCCCATTCGCCGCCAGCGCGGGAGCGAACGCCTTCGCGATGCGCAGAGGACCGAACGCCACGAGCTCGAAGACGCGACTTACCTCCTCGTCGTCGTCCCCGAGGAGTGGCCCGAAGGTCATGGTGCCGGCGTTGTTGACGACGACGGTGACGTCACCGGCGGCTTGCGCGAGCGCGGCGGCGGCACGCGGGTCCGCCAGTTCGAACTCGAGCGGGACGATCCTCGGGTCGTCCTCGGCCACAGGCCTGCGAGAGGTGACGTACACCTTCGAGGCCCCGGCCCGGAGAAGCTCCTGCACGATTTCCTTGCCCAGGCCTCGCTGCCCGCCCGTGACCAGGGCGATCGCTCCACTGGCAGTGGTCATTTCGCACTCCTTGAATGACGAAGCGCTCCATCGCGCGCGACAGAGACGTAAGGCATTTAGCCTCTGTCTTAGAGCGTGCCCGTCTTGGGTGACGTAGTCAAATAGACTCTTACCTATGTCATGGGTGGCGACTGAGAGATTTGGGGCCAGGACCGCCCCGGCCGGGCTCGCGTTGGTGCAGGAGTTGCTCAATACGCATGCCGTCGAACGTGGAGGCGGCGGGGATCTGCTCAGCAAGCGCACGTCGGCGGAGGAGTGGCTACAGGGGGCTGCCCGGGAATGGGCCGTCAGCCGGGGACTCGGCGCCCCGGAACTGTCGCTCTCCCAGGAAGACTGGGAGGCGCTGCGGAACCTCAGGGCGACCGTGGAGGAGCTGCTTGCGGTTCCCGCCGATGAGCGGCCCTCCTCCCCGGCCGGCACGCCGGTAGGCGTCAGGCGGCGCGCCCAGGTGGTCCTTGTCACCGACGACGAGGGGCGGGTGGTGATGGCTCCGTTCGGCTCGGGCAGCGTGTGGCTGGAATCAGCCGTCTGGTCGGAGATTCTGCTCGCGCAGCGGACCGGCGAGTGGGTCAAGCTCAAGCTGTGTCGCGAGCCCGGGTGCCGGTCCGCTTTCTACGACACGTCCCGCAACGGCAGCGGCGTCTGGCACAACGTCCGCACCTGCGGGAACATGGCGAACCTTCGCGCGTCCCGGATCCGTAAGAAGACGGGGACCCCGGCGGATGACGGCGCCGACAGCGGTCCGAAAGCGGAGCCTACGGTGAGGTGATCACACAGTGAAGATCCGGCCGAGGTGATAGTCGAGGACACGCTGGACGTCGGCCACCGTCCGCCTGCCGTGGAGGACGTCCATGCCCAGCCCGGATATGCCGGAGACGAGCAGGTCGGCCTCGTGGTCGGGATCGAGCCCGGGCGCGGCCGCACCGGCATGCTGAGCCTCCCTGAGGATGCCGGCGACCAGCAGTTCCAGAGGGTGTGAGGCGGACAGGAAGACCGACGCGAGCGTGGGGTCGGTCAGGCTGCGCGCGTAATAGGCCGCGAACACCCGCAGGGCCATGCGCCTGCGGCCGTCCAGCGGCAGGAACTCGCGCATGATCGCCTGTAGCAGGGCGCGGGGGTCGGCGGGGTCGGGCAGCGCCTGGAGCCGCGCCCTCGCGTGACGGTCTTCGGCGTCGTTGAGGAGCTGGAGCGCGGCGACGAGGAGCCGGTGCTTGCTGGTGAAGTGGTACTGCACCACACGCAGGGACACCCCGGCCTCGGCGGCGACCTCCCGCATGCTCGCCGCCTCCAGCCCGCGTTCGGCGGCGATGCGCCAGACCGCCTCGGCTATCTGGCGGTGCCTGGGTGAAGGCGCCGCCGGGGCCTCGCTCGAAGGCGTGGGAGGGTTCCTCCGCCGCCGGTACGCCTTGGCCTGGCAGCCGCGCGAGCAGTACGCCCGGGGCCGGCCCCGCACAGGTGTGGAGAGCGGGGCGCCGCAGATCCGGCATGCCCGGCTCTTTTCGTCACGCACATTCGCAGTTTACTTCCATGAGAACTGTGACGTAATCAAAGAAATGTCCTCACACTCGCCTATTAATGCAATCGACGATGGATACGTTTGTAACGTCGGCCATTGCGATGAGGGGAGTCCGGCGATGGGTGAGGCCTGGTACCGGCTGGGCATGCTTCTGGCGCTCGCGGCGGGGGTCTGGGAGGGGCCCTTGGCGATCATCTTCCGGCTGTTCACCGACAAGGAGCCCACGGTGCTGACCGCGGCGAACTACCTGTCCGCACCCTGGTGCTACGTCGGGGCAGTGGGGGCGATGATCATCGCCTTAGGCGTCATCGTGGTGCTGGACGCCGGCCACAAGCGGGCGACGGGACGCGCGCGGTAGCCCGCTGCGTGCACGTCCGTGACCCGTGCGGGAGCGAAGCGGGCGATGCGGGAGAATGGCCCGATGGCGGGAACCGTGGCGTTCGGGAGTGTTCCGACGAAGCTGGGCGACGTGCTGGCGGCCGTCACCGAAGACGGCGTCGCCGCCACGTCTTTCACCGACGCGCCGGACATCCGGGCGCGGATCGCCGATCGGCTCGGGCTCCCCGTCGTCGACGACTTTGCCCGTACGGCCGCCGCCCGCGACGAGCTGCGGGCGTATTTCGGGGGAGACCTCAAGGAGTTCGGCGTGGCCGTCGACTGGCGGCTCATGTCGTCGCTCCAGCGCCAGGTGCTCGGCACGCTCTTCACGACCGTTCCGTACGGACAGGTCGTGACGTACGGCGAGCTGGCGGTGCGAAGCGGCACCACCGTTCCGGCCCGGGGAATCGGTTCGATCATGGGCAGCAACCCGATCCCGATCATCGTGCCGTGCCACCGGGTCGTCGCGGGCAACGGGCTGGGCGGGTTCAGCGGCGGCGACGGCGTCGAGTCCAAGCGCTGGCTGCTGACCCTCGAAGGCCACCTGCCGCCCACGCTCGACTGGGACCTGTGACCGCCTGGTGAGGACGCCCGCGGAGGTCCCCGGCACTGGGAGACGTGTCGACCCGGGAGAATTGGGGGCGTGGGGCAACTACCAGTGATCGCCGTCGTGGGGGCCACGGCGGCGGGCAAGTCGGACCTGGCCGTCGAGCTCGCGCTCAGACTCGGCGGCGAGGTGATCAACACGGACTCGATGCAGTTCTACCGTGGCATGGACATCGGCACCGCCAAGCTGTCGGCCGCCGAGCGCCGGGGCGTGCCCCATCACCTGCTCGACATCTGGCCGGTGACCCGGACGGCCAGCGTCGCCGAATACCAGGGGCTGGCCCGCCCGCTGATCGAGGAGCTCGAGGCCAAGGGGCGACCGCCGATCCTCGCCGGCGGCTCCGGCCTCTACGTGCGGGCGGCGATCGACGATCTGGACTTCCCCGGCACCGATCCGGACATCAGGGCCCGGCTTGAGGCCGAACTGGCGGAGACCGGCCCCGCGCCCCTGTTCGCCCGGCTCACGACGCTCGATCCCGTGGCCGCGGAGAAGATCCTCCCGAGCAACGGCCGGAGGATCGTGCGAGCGCTCGAGGTCATCGAGCTGTCCGGGCGGCCGTTCTCGGCCACGATGCCGTCCTACGACGCGGTCTACGACAGTGTGCAGATCGGCGTCGAGGTGCCGCGGCCGCTGCTGGACGAGCGCATCGAGCTGCGGGTGGCCCGCATGTGGGAGGCGGGCCTGGTCGAGGAGGTCCGCCGCCTGGCCGGCGAGGGGCTGGCCGAGGGTAGGACGGCGAGCCGGGCGCTCGGATACGCCCAGGTGCTGCGCTTCCTCGACGGCGAGTGGACCGAGGAGCAGGCCAGGGAGGAGACCGTCCGCGCCACGCGCCGGTTCGCCCGGCGGCAGGAGTCGTGGTTCCGCCGCGACCCGCGTGTGGTGTGGCTGCCGTTCGACGCGCCGGACCTCGCAGAAAGGGCCCTGGCCCTGGTCGGTGCCTGATCCCGGGTCGGGCGACGCGCGGCCGGACCTGTGGGTCCGCCTAGAATTCGGTGCCATGCGGTTCGTGAAGGGGCATGGCACCGAGAACGACTTCGTGATCCTGCCGGACGCCGACGCCCGGCTCGACCTCGGCCCTCAGCTGGTCGCGACGTTGTGCGACCGGCGGGCGGGCATCGGGGCCGACGGTGTGCTGCGGGTGGTGCGGGCCAAGCTCTGCCCGGAGGCGGCCGACCAGTTGGGTGAAGCCGAGTGGTTCATGGACTACCGGAACGCCGACGGCAGCATCGCCGAGATGTGCGGCAACGGCGTGCGCGTCTTCGCCCGCTATCTGGTCGACTCGGGGCTGGCCGCCCCCGGCGAGTTCGGGGTCGCGACCCGCGGCGGCGTCAAGCGCGTACGGCTCGGCGCGACCGGCGACGTCACCGTCGACATGGGCAGCCCGCGTGTGTTGGGCGTGAGCCGTGCGACGGTGAACGGGCGGGAGTACGCCGGGCTCAACGTGAACATGGGCAACCCGCACCTGGCCTGCGTCATCGACGACCCGGTCGCGGAGCTCGACCTCACCAGAGAGCCGGGATTCGACCGGGCGACCTATCCCGCCGGGGTGAACGTCGAGCTGTTCAACCGGGTCGGCGACCACACCGTGTCCATGCGCGTGCACGAGCGCGGCTCGGGCGAGACCCGCTCGTGCGGGACGGGGGCGGTCGCGACCGCGGTGGCCGCGGCGCACGCGGCCGGCGAGCCCACCGGCACGTGGAGCGTGCGGGTTCTCGGCGGCACCGTGACCGTGACCCTCGACGGGCGCACGAGCTATCTCACCGGTCCCGCCGTCCTGGTGGCCTCCGGCAGCTATCCCGCGTCCGTCTGATCCGTCCCGGCCCGAGAGGCCGAGCCGCCGCGAAGCCCGGTTGCAGAATGTTGTTCTGATCGTCGATGCTGGGTCCTCCATCCGAACCGAGTTGGAGGACGCATGGACCCGCGCGGCACCGTGGTGGCGACGAAGGGGGCGGTCTGGGCCCTGGGCGGGGGCTTCATGATGTCCAGGGAGGTCAAGAGTCTCTGTGACCTCTACGGCCTCGGCAGCCGGGAGATGTACTTCCGCGGTCGTTGCGGGGTTCTCGGCGAGGTGCACGCCGACGTGGTCGTCGCCGCCGCGATGTTCTTCCCGGCCGGCCACGTGCGCGCCTCCTGGGAGGGCGGCAGGAGCCTGCCCGCCGAGGAGGCGGCCGCTATCTACGCGTCTGCCTGCCACGACTGGGGGCGCCGCAAGCTCGGCGAATTCCGCGGCGCCGGCCGGCTCGCCGAACTGCTCGCCGCGATCGCCGACGGCTCCACGGTGCACGGCTCGCCGCTGTTCGCCGGATGGCGGGCCATGCCCCGCCCCGCCGGAGACGACGTCGCACTGGCCGCCCACCTGCTGCAGGTGCTGCGGGAGCACCGGGGCGGCCTGCACCAGACCGCGATCCTCGCCTACGGCCTCGACCCGCTGGAGGCCACCCTCGTCGGCGCGCGGGGCGCGGGCGCCTCCGACCCCGAGACCGGCAACGCGGCCGTCGCCCGCTTCCTCCAATGGCCCGAGCCGTACGGCATGCCGTCCAGGGACGCGGTCGAGCGCCGGGCCAGGGCCGAGGAGCTCACCGACGACCTGGCCGCCCCCGCGTACGGCGTGCTGGACGGGGGAGAGCGGGCAGAGCTGGCCGATCTTCTGGCCACGGCCGCCGGTACGGCTTTCGCCAGGTGATTCTTCCGGTGTGGCGGGCCTCGCGGCTGTTTGGGACACGGTAGGCGACCTGGCAGACTGGCTGCCCATGGACGTGGACATCTGGGCATGGGTCGGCGACACCCAGCGGGAATTGCAGGAGACCGGCAATGCCGGACTCGCTATGGCGCTGGCCGACGTGCCCGCGCAGGCCCTGGAGGGCCGTTACGGGCAGCTGGACGTCGTGGCTCCCGCGGTCGCCCAGCACGCGGAGGCGCTCGGCCAGCCCTGGCTTGAGCTTTTCGTGCGCTACTGGCACTTGATCGGCCGGGTCGGCGACCGGGCCAACGGCGCCGTCGCGCTCGGCGACGCCGAGGCGCTCGCCGAGTTCGCCAAGCGGGACGACGTCCGCGACTGCCCGGCCGCCCCGGCCGCCGTGGAGGCTCTGGCGATCACGCTGGCCAACACCGACGGCCCCGGGTTCGCAGAGAGGCGGTTGGCCGCCCTCGGCGCCGTGCTGGACGGCGTCGGGCCCGACTCGCTCGCCTTCTCCGGCTTGGCCACGCAGTACGTCGCCGCGCTGCGCGACGCCGACCGCCCCGAGGAGGCCGTGGCCTACGCGGAGGCGGCGGTCGACCGGCTCACCAAGGCGGGCCGGGAGGCGAGCTGGGAGCTGGGCGCCGAGTCCGCCCGCGCGCTGCTGGCCGCCGGCCGCCCGGACGACGCCCTCACCGCCCTGCAGGCCGCGACCGGGTTCAAGCCCGACGACCCGGTCGCCAAGGGCCGCCGGGAGGCCCTGCTCATCTCACTCACCCTCGGCACGCTGGGACGCGTCCAGGAGGCCGTGGAGGCGCTGCCCGACCTCGACGTGGTCGGCGACCACCCCCGCGAGTGGGTGGAGTGGACGCGCACGGTGAGCCTGCTGTTCACCAGCGGCGCGATCGCCAACACCTGGCAGCTCGGCCGCATCCTGCGTCAGTGGATCATCTACTTCGAGACCATGGGCGGCCACCGTGCGCGGTTCGAGCTGGCCCTGGCCGCCGGTCATCTCGCGGTGGCCCGGCAGGGCGTCTGGCAGGCCCGGCTGCTCGCCGCGCAGGCCGAGGCGGCCCTCGGCGATCTCAGCGGCACTGAAGGACTGCCCGAGCGGATCGCCGAGTTGCGCGCCGCCGCCGACGAGGTCTCCGAGGTCCCCGCGCCGGGGCCGCAGGACAGGCTCGTCGAGCTCTTCGACGCGGCCGATGGCAGCACCGCGGATCCGGAGCGCTGGGTCGGCTGGTTCTGGCCGTACGCGGGTGAGGATCTGGAGATCACCCGCCGCCACGCGACCACCCTCGGTTTCCTCGGGTACGCCCCGCTGGGCGCCGACATCTACGGCAAGCTCCTCACCGAGGACGGCGACCCCGCGCAGGCGAGCGCGGAGGACATCGCCTATCTCACGAGCCTGCTCATCGACGCCGGACGTGACGACCGGGTGGAGAGCCTGGCCGCCCGCCTGTCCGACGATGCCTCCCACCTGACGCTCGCGCGCCTCTACCGTGCCCGCGAGCGCTGGGAGGAGACCGCGGCGGAGGCCGAGCGCGCCGTCGCCGCGGACGACACCCCCGAGGCCCGCCGCATGTGGTCGGTGGCCGTCCAGCAGCTCGGCGACAACGCCAGGGCCGCCGAGATCATGATGCCGCTGTTCGAGTCCGGCGAGGGCGAGGAGGAGGACAGCTGGCGCCTGATCGTCCTGGCGAGCGCGGGGGAGGACTGGGCGACCGTCCGCCGGGCCTCCGCCAAGCTGAATCTGCCGGTGCAGTCCTCCGAGGGCCCGATCGAGGAGGAGTGGCACCTCATCCGCGCCATCCTCCCCGCCCCGGACGGCAGCAGGCGCGAGGTGATGGCGGTGCGGACCGGGCCGGCGACCGCCCGGCTGGTCATACCGCAGCCGCGCGGCATGGAGTACAACGCGGGTGACGTCATCGTCTTCGACCCCCGCCCGCTGGAGCCCGTCCCCGAGGACCCGGAGCAGGAGAACTTCGTCATCCCCTTCGCCGGGGTGACGATGCTCAGGCCCGGCGGCTACACGAGCTGGTTCTTCGACGGCGCCGCACCCACCGAGGCCGAGTGGACCGACTTCAACGAGATGCTGGCCGAGCGCGGCTGGCCGATGTGGGTCTACAGCGACGAGCACTACACCGTCACCCATCCCATGACCGGCGAGCTTCTGCCCGGCGTCTTCGGCTGGATCGCGGTGCCGTCGTCGGTGGAGCCCGCCGAGCTGGACGCGGTGCTCGACGACGCCACCGAGCAGTGGGCGCATCCGATCGCGTGGCTCGACCTCGCCCGCGAGGTCGGCGTCGAGGTCGAGCGGCACGAGCGCATCTCCAAGGAGTACGGCCTGTGAGGACCGGCCGCTGATCTAGAGTCATGTTCGGTTGTTTCCGGACATGAGCCGGGCCCGGAGCTTCCGGGACTCCGGGCAGAGGAGGTCGGCGTGACGCTCGAGCGATTCCGGCTGGACGGCAGGGTCGCCATCGTGACGGGGGCCTCCTCCGGCCTGGGCGTGGCCTTCGCGCGAGGATTCGCCGAAGCGGGTGCCGACGTCGTGATCGGCGCACGCCGGCCGGACAGGCTGGACCACACCCGGCGGCTGGTCGAGGAGACCGGCCGCCGGTGCCTGGCCGTCACCACGGACGTGTCCGTACCGGAGCAGTGCCAGGCGCTGGTGGACACCGCCGTCGCCGAGTTCGGCCAGGTCGACATCTTGATCAACAACGCTGGCGTCGGCGCGGCCGTACCGGCGCTGCGCGAGGAACCCGAGCAGTTCCGCCACGTGGTCGACGTCAACCTGCACGGGACGTACTGGATGGCGCAGGCCTGCGCCCGCGTCATGCGCCCAGGGTCGTCCATCGTGAACATCGGCAGCGTGCTGGGGGAGACCACCGCCGGGCTGCCGCAGGCCGCTTACAGCGCGTCCAAGGCCGCCGTGACAGGGCTCACGCGTGACCTGGCACAGCAGTGGACCACGCGCAAGGGCATCCGGGTCAACTGCCTGGAGCCGGGGTTCTTCCACTCGGAGATGACCGAGCAGTACCCCCCGGGCTACCTCGACCGCGTGATGGAGCAGCGGGTCGTGATGAACCGCGCCGGGGAGCCCGTCGAACTCGTGACGGCCGCGATTTTCCTGGCCTCGGATGCGGCGTCGTACATCAGCGGCGTCGTCCTGCCGGTCGACGGTGGGCTTCTTCTCACTTGATTGTCGCTTTTAGCCGATTATGCGGCTCGGCGGTCATTATGTTGACGTTTGTTCATTGACTGCATCGTTTGTCTGGCGGGTTTACGACAGGCCCTGGATCGCCTGTGCCGTAAGGCTTCCGGGGTTTTTCTGCGCAAACGCAGGGCCAGATCACTAAATGATCACGATATGGCGCGTAAAGTGTTATTTCTGGCCATCTGTGGGGCTTGTGGGGCCTAGCCTGCTCTCTGTTCAAACACGATGAGTTGCGCATCGCGCAACTCCTGTGCATATGCCCAATGAGGAGTCGTTGACCCCCAGCTCTTCATCCATGGCGTGCGAGTGGCGATCTCCACGCCGTGCTGTGGCGTTCCCGGGCGTTCACGCCGCCTCTCGGGCGATAGCCGAGTGAGGGGAAACAGCGTGGGCACAGCCGCGATCGAGGTTCGCGGGCTCTGGAAGATCTTCGGCCCCAAGGCCGATCGGATCATCGGGAGTCCGGACGCGGAGCTCGACTCCGCCGCACTCCGGGCCAAGACCGGATGCACCGCCGCCGTGCGCGACGTCAGCTTCGACGTGCGGCCCGGCGAGGTCTTCGTCGTCATGGGGCTGTCGGGGAGCGGCAAGTCCACGCTCGTCCGGTGCCTGACGCGCCTGATCGAGCCCACGGGCGGCGACGTCGCCATCGGCGGCGAGGACGTGCGGGCCATGTCGGCCGCTCAACTGCGCGAACTGCGCCGCCACCGCGTCAGCATGGTGTTCCAGCACTTCGGGCTGCTCCCGCACCGCCGCGTGCTCGACAACGTCGCCTACGGCCTGGAGATCCAGGGTGTGGCGAAAGCCGTACGGCACGAGAAGGCGCGCTCGATCCTGTCCCTCGTGGGACTGGAAGGGCATGAGAACTCCTTCCCCGACCAGCTGTCCGGCGGCATGCAGCAGCGCGTGGGCCTCGCCCGTGCGCTGGCCGTCGACCCCGAGGTGCTGCTGTTCGACGAGCCCTTCAGCGCGCTCGACCCGCTGATCAGGCGGGACATGCAGGCCGAGGTCATCCGCCTGCACCGCGAGGTCGGCAAGACGATGGTCTTCATCACGCACGACCTGTCCGAGGCGCTGAAGCTCGGCGAGCGGATCGCGATCATGCGCAACGGGTCGATCGTGCAGGTCGGCACGCCGGAGGAGCTTGTCGGAGCGCCCGCCGACGACTACGTGGCCGACTTCGTCCGCGACGTGCCCAAGTCGCACGTCCTGTCGCTGCGCTGGATCAGCAGGCAGCCTGAGGAGGACGACCCGCTGGACGGGCCGGAGCTGCCGGCCGACACCGTGATCCACGACGCGATCCCCGCCGCGATGGCCTCGGCCCGGCCGATCAGGGTCGTCTCCGACGGGGAACTCGTCGGCGTGGTCGACCGGGTCGACCTGCTCGGCGCCGTCCGTCTCGGCGAGGGCGCCGACGACGACCACGCGGCCCTGGCGGGGCTGCCGGCGGAGGAGGCGTAGTGGTGACCGCGCCCGCCGAGATGGCACCACCCGTTTCCGTGGGGGCCCGCGCTCAGCGGCTCATCCGATGGATCGCTCCGGCGGCCGGGGTGGTGTTGTTCGTGGCGCTCTATCTGGTGTTCAAGGGCACCGACGTGCTGCCGCACGACGACGACGCCGCGTTCTTCCGCGGGCTCAACGACGCCAGGGACTGGGTCGACGAGAACCGGAACAACAACCCGGTCTTCCTGTTCTTCCTCAACTACATCCGGCTGTTCGTCGCCGACCTGTTCACCGTCTTCCAGTCCGCACTGGCCGGCCTGGGCTGGCCCGGGCTCATCGGCGTGGCGGCCGGTCTCGGCTGGCTGGCGGGAGGATGGCGGATCGCCGCCGTGTCGGTCGCCGGGTTCGCCGGCATCGGCGTGCTCGGCCTGTGGGACGCCAGCGTCGACACGCTCGCGCTGACCCTGTCGGCCGTGTTGCTCTCTCTGGTCGTCGGCATCCCGATCGGCGTGCTGACCGGCCGTTCGCCGTCGGTGCGGCGCATCGTGACGCCCGTGCTCGACGTGATGCAGATCATGCCGACCTTCTCGTACCTGTCGCCGATCGTGCTGCTGTTCCTCATCGGCCCGGCCTCGGCGACGCTCGCCACGATGATCTACGCGATCCCGCCCGCGATCAGGATCACCGCGCTCGCCATCGAGCGCGTCCCGCCCACGGTGGTCGAGGCGTCGGAATCGCTGGGCGCCACCCGCTGGCAGACCATGCGCAAGGTGCGGCTGCCGATGGCGCTCAACACGATCGCACTGGGCGTGAACCAGACGATCGCCGCCGCGCTGTCGATGGTGCCGCTCGTCGCGCTTATCGCCGCCCCCGGGCTCGGCGTGGACCTCATCCGGGCGCTCGCCCAGGTGAACGTCGGCGCGGCCCTCGTGCCGGGCATCGGGATCGTCCTCATCGCCATCGTGCTCGACCGGATCACCCGGTCGGCGGCGGTCGCCCGGGCCGGTTCCCGCGTGTGGCGCTGGGCTGGGCTGGTCGTCGCGGTCGTGGCGGGCCTGGCCCTGACCCCGGTGCTGTCGGCGGAGTTCCCCGAGCAGTGGGAGATCCAGATCGTCCGCCCGATCAACGACGTCGTGAGCTGGATCGAGGGCAACTGGTACGTATTCACCGGCTTCCTCAACGACACCGTCGCCTACGGCCTGCTCAACCCGCTCCAGAACCTGCTGACCAGCGCGCCCTGGTGGCTGATCACGCTGGCCGTACTGGCCTTCGCCTGGCGGATCAGCGGGCTGCGCGCCGGCCTGATCGCGGCCGGGTGCCTGGCGGCGATCGCGGCGCTCAGCCTGTGGGAGCACAGCATGGAGACGCTGACGATCGTGCTGGTCGCCGCGGTGATCACGATCGCGGCGGGTGCGGCCCTCGGCATCGGAGCCGCCAGGTCACGGTGGTTCGCCGCCGTGCTGCGGCCGGTGCTCGACGCCGCGCAGACCATGCCGTCGTTCTCCTACCTGCTGCCCGCCGTCGCGTTGTTCGGCAACGGACGGTTCACCGCGATCATCGCGTCGGTCATCTACGCGGTGCCGGTGGTGGCCCGCCTCGTCGAGGACGGCCTGCGGGCGGTGCCGGGAACGGTGCTCGAGGCGGCCAGGTCGGCGGGTTCGACCGACAGGCAGCTCCTGTGGAAGGTGCAACTCCCGATGGCCAGGAGCTCGCTGCTTCTCGCCGCCAACCAGGGCATCGTGATGACGCTCGCGATGGTGGTGATCGGCGCGCTCGTAGGGGCCGGCGCGCTCGGATATGACGTCGTGGCCGGGATCTCGCAGCAGGAGGACTACGGCAAGGGCCTGGCCGCCGGTGTGGCCCTGGTTCTGCTCGGAATCATGCTCGACCGGATCACGCAGGGCGCCAGCGGGCGCCTGAACCCCGAAAAGAAGAGGATCGCATGAACAAGTTACGCCTGGTCGCAGGTGTTCTCGTGCTTGGACTCGCGGCAGCGGGCTGCGGCGGCGCGAAGGTCGACGACACCTCCGCGGCGGCGCCGAGCGCGAACGCGTCCGGAGGCGCGGCTCCGGTGGGCACCGTGAAGATGGCCATCAACGGATGGGTCGGGTACGAGGCCAGCGCTGCGGTCGTCGACTACCTGCTGGAGAACAAGCTCAACTACAAGGTCGAGAAGGTCAACCTCGCCGAAGAGCCCTCGTGGCAGGGCATGGAGTCGGGCTCCGTCGACGTCGTCCTCGAGAACTGGGGCCACGACGACCTGAAGAAGAAGTACATCGAGGAGAAGGGCATCGCCGTCGAGGCGGGCCCGAACGGCAACAAGGGCGTCATCGGGTGGTACGTGCCCGAGTGGATGGTGCAGAAGTACCCGGACATCACGGACTACAAGAACCTGAACAAGTACGCCGACCTGTTCAAGACCTCCGAGTCCGACGGCAAGGGCCAGCTGCTCGACGGCGACCCGTCGTTCGTGACCAACGACGAGGCCCTGGTCAAGAACCTCAAGCTCGACTACAAGGTCGTGTACGCGGGCAGCGAGGCCGCTCTCATCAAGGCGGCCCAGCAGGCCACCCAGCAGCAGAAGCCCTTGCTCATGTACTTCTACGAGCCGCAGTGGCTGTTCAACCAGCTCAAGCTCGTGAAGATCAACCTCCCGGCGTACACCGCCGGTTGTGACTCCGACCCCAAGAAGGTCGCCTGCGACTACCCGCCGTACGATCTCGACAAGATCGTGAGCAAGAAGTTCGCTGACACCGGCGGCGCCGCGTACGAGCTGGTCAAGAACTTCACGTGGACGAACGACGACCAGAACAAGGTCGCCGACGACATCACCAACAACGGCCTTTCCCCCGAGGATGCGGCCAAGAAGTGGGTCGAGGCCAACCCCACCGTGTGGCAGGCCTGGATTCCGAAGTGACCGAGTGAATTGGCCGCGATCCTCATGGATCGCGGCCAATTTGCCGCTTTCGGTTTGTGCAATACTCCTGCCGGTGGCCGTGGCCCACGTCGCCCGCGACCGCCGCCGTCCAATATCTGATGAGGTCACATGATGAGGGTCCGTCTCTTTGCCGGAGTGCTCACGGTCGCGCTGGCGATGACCGGGTGCAGCGGGAGTTCCGAGAATGCGGCCACCGCGGGCGCAGCAGGCTCAGGGACGGTGAAACTGGCCGTCAACCCCTGGGTGGGCTACGAGGCGAGTGCGGCGGTGGTGAAGTACCTCCTCGAAAACGAGCTGCACTACAAGGTCGAGACCGTGGAAAGCGGCGAGGCGGACTCCTGGAAGGGCTTCGAGAGCGGCACCGTCGACGTGGTGCTGGAGAACTGGGCCCATCCGGAGCTGAAGAAGGAGTACATCGACCAGAAGAAGGTCGCGATATCCGCCGGGGAAGACGGCAACAAGGGCGTTATCGGATGGTATGTACCGGAATGGATGGCTAAGAAGTATCCGGACATTACCGACTGGAAGAAACTGCCCGACTACGCCAGTCTCTTTAGAACGGCCGACTCGGGCAATCTCGGACAATTTCTTGCGGGTGACCGTTCCTATGTCACCAACGACGCAGCGCTGATCAAGAACCTGAAGCTCCCGTACAGGGTGGTGTACGCGGGGAGCGAGGACGCGCTGATCAAGGCGGCGCAGGAGGCCACGGCGAACAAGACGCCGCTGCTCATGTACTTCTACGAGCCCCAGTGGCTGTTCTCCCAGCTCAAGCTGGTGAAGATCAACCTTCCGCCGTACGCCATCGGCTGTGACACCAACCCGCAGGCGGTCGCGTGTGACTACCCGCCGTACCTGCTCGACAAGATCGTCAGCAAGAAGTTCGCGAACACCGGGGGCAAGGCCTACGAGTTCATCAAGAACTTCGTGTGGACCAACGACGACCAGAACTCCGTCGCGTACGACATCGCCGTGAACAAGATGTCCGACGACGCCGCTGCCAAGAAGTGGGTCGAGGCCAACAAGATCGTCTGGCAGGACTGGATCCCCGCCGCCTGATCCCGTGTTGATCACGCAGACCCCGTGATCCTCACCGTGATCATGCAGAACTTCGACGATCCATGGGCCGAGCTGCGAAAACTCATTTCGTGATCATGCAGAACTTCGGTGACGGCTGCTGCGACCTGGCCGCATTCATTCGGTGATCATGCACTTAAGGGCATCGCCGGGCCGGCCGTACGGCGCCTGCGCGGCACGGAGGTCCGTACGGCGAGACTCCCGTGGCGTGGTTGCCTGGCGGGTGGCCGGGCCCGATGCATGATCACGAAGGGCTTTTGCGCAGGCGGGGTGGCGAATCGTCGCGTTCCTGCATGATCACTATGGGAGTTCATGCAGGTACGGCCTCTGATCCCCGAACTTCTGCATGATCACGAATCGTGTTTGCCCAGCTCAGCCCCCGAAACATCGAAGTTCTGCATGATCACGGGGAGGGTTCGCGCAGCTCAGGTCACAACTCGCCGAACTTCTGCATGATCACGCGTATGGGTTCGTGATCACGCGCAGGGTTTGGGCGGTGTGATCACGCGTATGGGTTCGTGATCGCGGCAGTGGGATCCCTGCCTCGGGTAGGCGTTTATTTGTTGCCTCTTGGGCATTTGCTATACCTACCTTGACTATTTCATGACCTAGGGGTGGCAGTTGGACGGGCGTGCATCCCGGATGATCGCCGGGGTTTCGCTGGCGATGGCCCTACTCGCCGGATGTGGCCCCACAGAGGGCCTCAGCGTTGACCGGCCCGGCCCGGTCGGCTCCCAGGGAGACGAGACCGGCAAGGAGACCGGCACCAACCCTCTGGACAACCCGGACGGCACCGAACCCGGCCTGGCCCAGATCACCTCCGGCCGGGACAGGTCCGACGCCCGCGACGTCATCTCCCAGGTGCAGACCAAGGGGCGCGGGCCGAAGACCGGCTACGACCGCGACGAGTTCGGGTACGCCTGGGCGGACAACGCCGACGACGTCCCCCTGTCCCACAACGGCTGTGACACCCGCAACGACCTGCTCAAACGCGACGGCGAGAAGGTCAAGTTCCGCAGCGGCTCCGACTGCGTCGTCGTCTCCATGACGTTGTACGACCCGTACACCGGCAAGACGATCGACTGGAGCAAGGAGGACGCGGCGGAGGTCCAGATCGACCACGTGATGCCGCTGTCGTACGACTGGCAGATGGGCGCGTCCCGCTGGACCGACGCCAAGCGCAAGCAGATCGCGAACGATCCGCTCAACCTCCTGCCGGTGGACGGTTCGGCCAACTCCGCCAAAGGCGACTCCGGTCCGGCGTCGTGGTTGCCGCCGGCCAAGGGCATCCGTTGCTCCTACGCCGTACGGTTCGCCCAGGTGGCCCTCAAATACGACCTTCCGGTAACGGCCGCCGACAAGGAGACGATGCTCGGCCAGTGCGCCTGACGCGTCAGATGAGCCGGTAGAGCAGCTCTGGCCTACCGACGGAACCGTACTGCGGGACCCGCTGCGCGACCCCGGTCTCGGTCAGGTGCTCCAGGTAGCGCCGGGCGGTGACCCGGGCGACGCCGATCGACACGCCGACGGTGTAGGCGGAGACGCCCTCGGGGGCCTTCGTCAGCTCATGCATGATCGCCGCCATGGTGACCGGCGTCATCCCCTTCGGCAGCCGCGGTTGCGCGGGCGCGCGCAGGGCCGCGAGGGCGTTGTCGACCTCCTCCTGGCCGCTCGCTTCTCCTGACGCGTCGACCGAGTCGCGGAAACGGGCGTAGTGGCGCAGCTTCTCGCTGAACGCGGCGAAGGTGTACGGCTTGAGCAGGTAGTGCGCCACACCGACGGACACCGCCTCGCGCACGACCGACAGGTCCCGCGCCGAGGTGATGGCGATGACGTCGCACAGGATGCCTGCTCCCCGGACCGCTCTGCACAGATCCAGCCCGTGCATGTCGGGCAGGAAGAGGTCCAGCAGGATCAGGTCGACGGGCTGCCGGCGGAGGAACCGCAACGCCTCGCCGCCTGAGCGGACCACTCCCGCGACCTCGAAGCCCGGCACGCGTTCCACGTAGAGGCGGTTCGCCTCAGCGGTGATCTTCTCGTCCTCGACGACCAGCACCGAGATCATGGCCGACTCCTCACGGGCAGCGGGAGCCGTACGGTGAAGACGGCGCCCTCGTCGCCCGACACCCCGATCGTGCCGCCGAGCCGCCGTACGGCATGGGCCACCATGGCGAGCCCGATGCCGCGCCCGCTGCCCTTCGTGGTCCATCCGCGCTGGAACGCCTCCTGCGCCGCCGCCGGGTCGAGGCCGGGGCCGGTGTCGCTCACCCGGATCAGGCAGGTCACGCCGTCGGTTTCGACGTGGACGGTGACGCGCGCGGGCGGGCTGCCCGACATCGCCGCCTCCACCGCGTTGTCGATTAGGTTGCCGAGGATCGTCACCAGGTCACGCGGGTCGAGCCCGGCGTCCCCCAGTTCGCTGTCGTCGCTGATGGACAGCTCGACGCCGCGTTCGGCGGCCTCGGCCGACTTGCCGAGGAGCAGAGCGGCGAGCACGGGTTCGCGCACGGCGGCGACGACGCGGTCGGTGAGCGCCTGCGCCGCCCGAAGCTCGGCGGTGGCGAACTCCACGGCCTGCTCGGGGCGGCCGAGTTCCACCAGCGTGATGACGGTGTGCAGCCGGTTGGCCGCCTCGTGCGCCGCGGAGCGCAGCGACTCGGCGAAGCCGCGTTCCGCGTCGAGTTGGCCGGCCAGCCCCTGCAGTTCGGTGTGGTCGCGGAACGTCACCACCGTGCCGAGGGCGCGCGTCCCGGACCGGACGACGGCGACGTTGACCACGAGCACGCGGTCGCCGGTCAGGTGGATCTCGTCGGTGCGGTCGTCCCCGGAGGCGAGCACCTCGGTGAGCGACGGCGGCAGGCCCAGCCGGGTGACGTGGCGGCCTTCGGCGTCCGGGTCGAGTCCGAGCAGTTCGCGGGCGCCGTCGTTGCACAGAGTCAAAACGCCTTCGCGGTCGACGAGCAGCAGCCCTTCCCGTACGGCATGCAGGATCGCCTCGTGGTGGTCGTACATCCGGCTGAGCTGGGAGGGGCCGAGGCCGTGGGTGTGGCGGCGCAGCCGCCTGCCCACCAGGAAGGTGCCGGCGACGCCCGCCGACAGGCCGATCAGCGCGGCGAGTGCGGCGGCGCCGATCTGCTCGCGGAGCCGCCCGCTGATCTTGTCCACGATGATGCCCGCGCTGACCAGCGCCCTGACCTTGCCGGCGGTGTCCTTAACCGGGGTGATCGTGCGGACCGAGGGGCCGAGCGTGCCGGTGTAGGTCTCGCTGTAGGTGCGTCCCGCGAGCGCGGGGGCGATGGTGCCCAGGTAGTGCCCGCCGATCTCGGCCGGATTCCGATGCGTGTACCTGATGCCGGAGGTGCTCATGATGGTGATGAAGTCGACCTTCGTCTCCGTCTGGACCCGGTCCGCGTACGGCTGCAGCGCGACCGACGGATTGGGGTCGTCGAGCGCGGCGAGCAGCGCAGGGGAGTCGGCGACGCTGACCGCGACCGCCGTGGTCACCTCGGTGGCCTCGTCGGTGAGCAGTTCGCTGACCTGGAAGAAGGCCAGCGTCGTCCCCACGGCCACGGTCACGCCGACGATGACGATCTGGAGTGCCAGCATCTGCCGGGCCAGGCTCCAGCGCCGCACCTGGCTCATGATCACCATTGCACGTCTCACTTCCACGAGCACACTTCGGTGATGAACGAAATGTACGCAATAGTGACCCAGGTCATATCGCGCCGCATAGTCGCTCCACTGAAGTTCCTTCATCCCCCGAGGAAAGTGAGTGGCCATGTCCGCGACAACGGACGCACCCCAGGCCGGCGCCCCCGAGCGCCCCGACCGGACCCGCTATTTGTACCTTGCCGTCATCGTGGCGGTGGTGGCCGGAATCGCGGTCGGCTTCGTCGCGCCTGACCTCGGCGTGGCGCTCAAGCCGCTGGGCACCGGCTTCGTCGCGCTGATCAAGATGATGATCAGCCCCATCATCTTCTGCACGATCGTCCTGGGCGTCGGTTCCGTAGCCAAGGCCGCGAAGGTGGGCAAGGTCGGCGGCCTGGCGCTCGGCTACTTCCTGGTGATGTCGACGGTCGCGCTCGCGATCGGCCTCCTGGTGGGCAACCTCGTCGACCCGGGCCAGGGGCTGCAGCTCACCGACGAGCTCCGCAAGGCAGCGGAGGACCAGGCGGCCACCGGCGGCGAGAGCGACACCACCGAGTTCCTGCTCGGCATCATCCCGACCACCCTCGTGTCGGCCTTCACCGAGGGCCAGGTTCTGCAGACGCTGCTGGTCGCGCTGCTCGCCGGGTTCGCACTCCAGGCCATGGGGTCCAAGGCGGCGCCGATCCTGGCAGGCGTCGAGCACATCCAGCGGCTCGTCTTCCGCATCCTCGCCATGATCATGTGGGCGGCTCCCGTCGGGGCATTCGGCGCGATGGCCGCCGTCGTCGGCGCGACGGGCGTCGACGCGCTCAAGAGCCTCGGCCTCATCATGGTGAGCTTCTACGTGACCTGCCTGGTGTTCGTCTTCGTCGTCCTCGGCCCGCTGCTGTGGTCGGTCGCGCGCGTCAACGTGCTCTCCCTGCTGAACTACCTGCGGCGGGAGTTCCTGCTCATCCTGTCCACGTCGTCGTCGGAGTCGGCGCTGCCCCGCCTGATCGCCAAGATGGAGCACCTCGGCGTGAGCCGCCCGGTCGCCGGCATCACCGTGCCGACGGGTTACTCCTTCAACCTGGACGGCACCGCCATCTACCTCACGATGGCCACGCTGTTCGTGGCCAGGGCGACGGGCGCTCCGCTGGCGATCGGCGAGCAACTGGCCCTGCTGGCCTTCATGATGGTCGCCTCGAAGGGCGCCGCCGGCGTGACCGGCGCGGGCCTGGCCACGCTCGCCAGCGGCCTCCAGTCGCACCGCCCCGAACTGGTCGACGGGGTCGGCCTCATCGTCGGCATCGACCGGTTCATGTCGGAGGCTCGCGCGCTCACCAACTTCGCGGGCAACGCGATCGCCACCGTCCTCGTCGCCACCTGGACGGGCGAGTTCGACCGGGAACGAGCCGAGGAGGTGCTCGCGGGAAGGGAGCCCTTCGACGAGACCACCCTGCTGGACGAGCACGCCCCCACACCGCCGAAGGAGCACGAGGCCCCCGTCCTCCAGTCCTGAACCAAACGACCGCGGCGCCCGCCCCTCGTGTCCGAGGGGCGGGCGCCGCGGTGCGGTCACGGGCGGGCCGAGGCGGCCGGTCGCACCGTGGAACAGGCCGCCGGTCAGCCGCAGTACTTCTGCTTCTCGCTGATCGGGTTGGGTGCGTCCGGCGCCTTGTCCACGATCGAGACCTGAAGTTGTGCGGTGGATGAGAGCACGCTTCCGACAGGCGCCTGTGCCGCCTTTGCGTCGACGACGGTTCCCCGCTCTCCGAGCAGCTCGAAGGTCTTCGCGTCGAAGACGAGGTCCTCACGGATGCCGAAGCGCACCAGGCCGACGCCGATGCCTGAGCGGCTGGCGGCGTCCGTGACGTGCCCTGTCACCTTGACCCCGGGGATGGTGGCCGCCGCCCGGAACAGCGCGGCGCGCTGGGCCGCCGGCATGTAGGTCTCCCGTAGCAGGTCACCCACCTTCGTCCACGCGTCGACCTCGGCGGGATTCTTGGTCCGGGGGCCCGCGAAGAGATGGGCGCGCATCCCCTTCTCGCTCGTCGGCAGCCGCTCCAGCCTCGTGTAGACGGTGTCCGGCACCTGGCCGCACGTCGGCAGCTTCATCGATTCGGTCGTGCCCGCCTGCGCGTAGGCCTGCTTGGGAACGGGCCAGCCCGGATACGGGCGCGGCTGCAGGTGTTCCGTCGTGAGCGCGCCGTCCTTGCTGCCGTCGACGGACAACCAGATCGTGCGCTTGTCCCGGTAGAGGTAGCGCGGCTCCTTGCCCGGACCGCCGGTGCCCGAGGAGCCGGTGGGAGCCTCGATGACGCTGTACATGGTCTCCGAGGTGACCTTGACGAATTGGTCGTTCCGCGGCTTGAGGTCGGTCGCGGCCTGCGCGGCCCTGCCCAGCACCTCGCTCGCCGACATCTTCGTGACGTCCGGCAGAGCAGCCACGGTCCGGGAAGGCTCCGGTGCGGCGCTCCCGGCCACGGTCGGTGCGTGTCCGGTGCCGCTGGCCGCGGCCGTCAGCACGTTGACCGCCACCACGCTCGCGCCCGCGACCACGGCCACACCGGCGATCGCGAAGCCGTACGGCCTGCGCCGGGCGGGGGGAGAGGCCAGCTGCCGGCGGGCCGCGGCCTTGGCGGTGGGGGAGTAGGCCGGCACCTCAGGCCGTGCCCCGGTGACAAGGTCGAGTTCGTCGGTCATGAGGTCTCCTCCTCAGGAAGGTCAAGGTGGCGGCGGAGTTTCGCGCGAACACGGTGAATCCGGGAGCGGACCGTGCCCACGGGGATCTGCAGTGCCTGGGCGGTCTCCTCGTAGCTGAGGTCGGCCCAGGCGACGAGCAGGAGCGTCTCCCGCTCGGCGGAAGACAGCCGCGCCAGCGCGGCCGCCAGGGCGGGGCGCAGCGCGGCGGCGCTGGCGCGTTCCGCGCTGCGCTCCTCTTCGTGAAGCTCGTGGCCGTACGCGGCCGTGCGCGCGAGGGCCTTGAGCCGCCTGACCTCCGACCTGCGGTGGCCCGCGATCAGGTTGGCGGCGATGCCGTACAGCCACGGCCGGGCGTCCGCCCGCGTCAGGTCGTACCGGTGCCGCTTGCGGAACGCGATGAGGAACGTCTCGGCCGTCACGTCGTCCGCGTGGCCGTGGTCGAGGCCCAGCCGCCGGCTCGCGTAGGCGTGGATCTCGTCGGAATGCCGGTCGAAGACACCCGCGAACTGGTCGGGGTCGGCAAGCGACGCGCGGATCATCCCGGCGTCGCTCGCATGATCTCCCGGATCGCTCTGCGGATCTTCTGTGGCGGTGTCGCGGCTCCACGGGCGAATGTGCTGGTGGCCGGCCGCTGTACTCACCACCCGTTGTGTCCGTTCATGGGGGGGGGAATCCTTCCGTCGGCGCGTTCGCGCCGTTCACCCCTCATCCGCCGGACCCGCGCGGCCGGTTCCCTCGTTTATCCGGCGATTGTCATCCGGCGGCGGCCGCGCCCGAGGAGCGCTGGCCGCCGCGTACCTCGAGGGAGGCCAGCAGCGCGGCGCTGGCCTCGGCGATCGCCTCGACTGCCTGCTCGAACGCCTCGGCGTTGTGCGCGGCGGGGGCGCGGAAGCCGGAGATCTTCCGTACGTACTGCAGAGCGGCGGCGTGGATGTCGTCCTCGGTCACCTCGTCGGTGAACGGCGGGCGCAGGGTCTTGATGCTTCGGCACATAGCTTCATCTTCCTCGCGAAGCGCGCGGACGGGTGCCGATTCACATGCCGAAGACGGCAGAGCCGAAATCTCCGGCCACCTTCCGCATGGTGTTCGCCAGTTCCTCCCTGTCGATGGCGTCGAGCCGGTCGGCCGGCCCCGACACCGACATCGCCGCGAAGGTGCGCCCGCCGTCGACCACGGGGACGGCCATGCAGTGCACGCCGCTCTCCTCCTCGCCGAGGTCCAGCGCGTACCCCCGGGCACGCACCTCCTCCAGTTCGGCCAGGATGGCCTCGACCGAGGTGATGGTCTGGTCCGTACGGCGGGGCATGCCGGTACGCCGGAAGACCGCGCCCGCGTCCGGTCGTTCGGCGAGCAGCACCTTCCCGACGGCCGTGCTGTGGGGCAGCACCCGGCGCCCCACCTCCGCGAACATGCGCAGCCTGCGCGGCGAGGGCACCTGGGCCACGTAGACGACGAAGTCACCCTCCAGCACCGCCAGGTTGGCGGTCTCGCCCGACAGTTCCACCAGCCGGGCGAGATAAGGCTCGGCACTGGCGGCGACCATGCGCTCCGCGGCCCCGCCGACCCGCAGCAGCGCGCCGCCGAGGGCGTAGCGGCGGTCGGACTCCTGCCGCACGTACCCGCGGGCGAGCAGCGTCTGGAGCAGCCGGTGGATCGTCCCGTACGGCAGGCCGGTCCTGGCGGCGATCTCCGACAACCCGGCATGGCCGCCCTGCTCGGCGAGGGCCTCCAGCACGTCGAGCGCCCGGTCGACGCTCTGCACGCTCACCTGCCGCTCCCCGCCACCTGGCCGAGCGAGCCGGGGGGACGCCCGCGCAGGGAGGCGTCGAGCACTTCGGCGGTGTGCGCCACCCGGATTTCGCCCTTGCCCGCCCGCCGGCTCCCCGCGGCGATTTGCATCCGCCGCGCAGCGGCGGCAATTTGCATCGTGCAGCCCGGGTTGGCCGAGACCAGGAGCTCGGCGCCGGTGGCCAGCACCCGCTCGGCCTTGCGGTCGCCCAGCTCACGGGCGGCCTCCGGCTGGAACAGGTTGTAGGTCCCGGCCGAGCCGCAGCAGATGGCCGATTCGGCGATCTCGCGGAGGTCGAGCCCGGGGATCGCGGCCAGCAGTTCGCGCGGTTGCGACCGCACTCCCTGCGCGTGGGCCAGATGGCAGGCGTCGTGGTAGGCCACGGAGACCGGCAGGGGGTGACGCTCGGCGGCCGGGCCCAGCTCGACGAGGAACTCGGAGAGGTCGCGCACGCGCAGCGCCGCCGCCCGCTTGGCCCAGCCGGGCTCGTCCTTCAGCACCTCGGCGTAGTCCTTCATGCTCGACCCGCACCCGGCCGCGTTGACCACGACCGTGCCTACCCTGGCCCGCTCGAACGCCGCGATCGTGCGTTTGGCGAACTTCCTGGCCTCGGCGTCGCGACCCGAGTGCAGCGACAACGCGCCGCAGCAGCCCTGCCGGGGCGGGATGACGACGTCGCAGCCCTCGAGCGCGAGCACGCGGACCGTCGCCGCGTTGACCTGCGGGAAGAACTCGCCCTGCACGCAGCCGGTCAGCAGGCCGACCGTCGCCCTGCGCGGCCCGCGCGCCCGCACCAGGGGCGGGAGCCGTACCGGCGTGGCGGGGGGCGGAGCGAGCTCGGCCATCGCGCCGAGCGAGGGGTTCACCCGATCGAGGAAGGGGCGCATCCGCCTGCTCAGGGCCATCGGCAGACGCATCGCCCGCAGCCTGCGCCGGTAGGGGAACAGGGCGAAGACCATGCCCCTGATGGCCCGCTCCTGCGGCGTGCGGACGTGCTCCTCCTCGACCACGGCGCGCGCCTGCTCGATCAAGCGGTCGTACTGCACGCCGGACGGGCAGGCGGTCACACAGGCCATGCAGCCCAGGCAGGCGTCGAGGTGGCCGGCCATGACGTCGGTGACCGGAACCCCCTGCACGTGCTGGTCCATGAGCTGGATGCGCCCCCGGGGCGAGTCCATCTCCTCGCCCCACAGCACGTACGTCGGGCAGGTGGGCAGGCAGAACCCGCAGTGCACGCAGTCTTTGATCAGCTCCGGGTCCATGCGTTCTCCTCCACGTGCCCCCTCATTACAGGCCGCCGACGAAACGGCCGGGGGCCATCCGCCGCTCCGGGTCGAACCGCTCCTTGACCCGGCGCATCAGGCCGAGCGCCCCCACCGGTCCCCAGAAGTCCACGCCGACCGCCTCGGGCAGCGCCAGTGCGACCAGGCGGCCGCCCGTCGCGGCGGTCTCCTCGCGCACCGCGGTGACGAAGGCGGCGACCTGCGCCGGGTCCGACTCGGGCGGCAGCCCGACCAGCAGGTCGCCCGCGCCCGCCGAGCCGCGCACGTGCGGCGCCAGGCCGAGGCGCTCCGCCTGGGCGGCGATCACGCGCAGCGTGCCCGTCACCGCCGCGGGAAGCCCACGCGCGGACAGCAGGATCTCCTCGCCGGGAAGGCGGGCCCACCACGCGGGCGGCTTCTCGGCGACCGCGGCGTCCATCCCCATCAAATCCTGTACGGCTTTCGCCCGCTCGGCAGCAGCCACGCCCTCGACGAGCACCGACACGGTGACCGGCTCGCGCGGGCCTGGCCGGTCGATCTCGATCGCGGCCGGTTCGAGCGGGGAGGCGGCCAGCGACTCCAGCAGGCTCTGGCCGGGCTCCGCGACGACGGCGGTGATCCAGCGGCTGTCGGCCGGCAGGGGGTGCAGCCGGAAGGCCGCCTCGGTGATGATCCCCAGCGTGCCGTACGAGCCGGTGAACAACTTGCCCAGGTCGTAGCCGGCGACGTTCTTCACGACTTTGCCGCCCGACTTGGCAACCGTGCCGTCGGCCAGCACGACGGTTACGCCGATGAGCATGTCGCGGCTCGTGCCGTACCGGAACCTGAGGGGGCCGGCGGAGCCGGCCGCGAGCATGCCGCCCACGGTGGCGCCCTCGGCGGGCGCGTCGACCGACAGGCGCTGGCCGCGCGCCGCGAGCACCTGCGTGAGGGACTCGGCCGTGACCCCCGCCTGGACGCGCGCGACGAGGTCGCCCGAGGCGTGTTCGAGGACCTCGTTCAGGCAGCAGGTGTCGATGACCAGGTCACAACGCTCCGGAGGCGGGCCCCAGTGCAGCATGGTGCCCGCGCCGGCGGCGACCACGGCGAGGCCGTGCGCGGCGGCCACACGCATCACGGCCGCCACGTCCTGCGTGGACTCGGGCAGCGCCACCCAGCGCGGCGGCACGCCCGCCACCGCGTCGGCGTCGGTCGCCGGGCGCACGGTCGTGCCGCACCCGGCGAGATCCTCGTCGGCGCTCATGACGGCCACCTCCGGCGGGCGCGATTCGGGGTCTTCATCAGAACTGCTCGGCCAGTCCGGATTCCACGAGCGGATGCACGCCCTTGCGCACGCCGGGGACCTCGCCGCACAACCGTGGGGTCGGGAAGACCTTGCCCGGGTTGGACAGGCCCTTCGGGTCGAAGGCGCAGCGCACGAGTTGCATGGTGTCGAGGTCCTCCTCACTGAACATCCGCGACATGTAACGCGACTTGTCGACGCCGACCCCGTGTTCGCCGGTGATCGACCCGCCGTGCTCGATGCACAGGTCGAGGATCCGGCCGCTGACGGCCTCGGCCTGCTCGCCCTGGCCGGGTACGGCGTCGTCGAAGAGCACGAGCGGGTGGAGGTTGCCGTCGCCGGCGTGGAACACGTTGGCCACGCGGATGCCGAACTCCTCCTGCAGCCTGTCGATCCCCGCCAGCACCTCGGGCAGCGACGTACGGGGGACCACGCCGTCCTGCACGATGTAGGCCGGACTGATCCGGCCGACGGCGGCGAACGCCGACTTGCGGCCCCTCCAGATCGCGGCCCGCTCCTCGGCCGAGGCGGCGACCCTGATCTCGAACGCACCGGCCTCGCGGCAGATCCGGTCGACCTCGGCGAACTGGTGGTCCACCTCGGCGTGCGGGCCGTCCAGTTCGACCACGAGCACGGCTCCCGCGCCCTCAGGGTAGCCGCAGCTCACCGCGGCCTCGGCCGCCTCGATGGCGAGGGCGTCCATCATCTCGATGGCCGCGGGCACGATGCCCGCGCCGATGATCGCCGACACGGCGCGACCGCCGCCCTCGATGTCGTCGAAGGCCGCCAGGACGGTCGTGACCGTTTCCGGCGTGCGCGAGAGCCGTACGGTGACCTTGGTGGCGATGCCCAGGGTGCCCTCCGAGCCGATGAACGCGCCGAGCAGGTCGTAGCCGGGGTCGTGCTCGGAAAGGCACACGATCTCCCCGTCGGGGGTGACCAGTTCGATCTCGAGGACGTGGTTGACCGTGAAGCCGTACTTGAGACAGTGGGCGCCGCCGGAGTTCTCCGCGACGTTGCCGCCGATCGAGCAGATCTGCTGGCTGGAGGGGTCGGGGGCGTAGTAGTAGCCCTGGTCGCGCACCGCCTCGGTGATCGCCAGGTTGGTGACGCCCGGCTCGACGACCGCCCGGCGGTTGGGGATGTCGATCTCCAGGATCCTGCGCATGCGTGAGGTGACGATCAGCACGCCGTCGGTGCGGGGGAGGGCACCGCCCGACAGGCCCGTGCCCGATCCCCGCGCCACGAACGGCACGCCGTACTCGTCGCACAGGCGCACCACGGCCGCGATCTGCTCGGCCGAGTCCGGCAGCACGACCACCCCGGGCGTGGCCCGGTGATAGGTCAGCCCGTCGCAGTCGTAGGTCCGCAGCCGCACCGGGTCTGTGATCACCGAGTCCTGGTCGAGGATCTCGCTGAGCCGTTCGGTCAGCCGCTGGAGCGTGGACATCGCTACCGTTCCTCCTCGTGCGTCTCAGGCTCGCAATCTTCTGTGGTGGTTCGCTGGGGAATGTCGTCTTCCCTTGAATCATCTCTCAGCACAGGGGTGATGGCATCCGCGAGTTGTGCCGGCGTGGGCAGGGCGGCTCTGAGGCGGAGCGGCAACGCGGCGTAGGTTCCGACGGCGAGCGGCGGGTTCATCGCGTTGAGGCTGAACTCGACGGCGACCTCGTTGCGCGAGGCCACCAGGAGGATGCCCACCGTCGGCTCATCGCGGCCGGGATCACGTACCTGGCCGTCCACGACCGCGACGTGGAAGGCGAGCTTGCCGACGTGCTCCGGGGCGAAACCCTTGGTCCTCAGCTCGATCACGACGTATCGATGCAGTTTGAGATGGTAGAAGAGCAGGTCGGCGAAGAACTCCTCGCCGCCGACGGACAGCGGGTACTGCCTGCCCACGAAGGCGAACCCCGTGCCGAGTTCCTGGAGAAACCGGATCACGTTCTCGACGATCCGTGCCTCGAGATCGCGCTCGTGGCGCTTGTCGCTGTCGAGGAAGTCGAGCACGTAGGGGTCCTTGACCATGCTCTGGACGGACTCCCTGTCCTCCGGCGGTACCTTCCTCGCGAAGTCGTGCAGGGGGAGGTTCGCGCGCAGGTGGAGTCCGGCCTTGATCATTGTGATGAGGACGCCTCGCGTCCATCCCTCATCGGCCGTCTTCGCAGCGTAGAAGTCGCGGGCGGCCCGGTCGTCGAGCATGTTGAGAAGCACGACGATGTGGCCCCAGGGAATTCGTCCCACGGCGTGTGGGACGAATTCCGGCCACGCGATCGCCAGGGCTCTCATGCGGTGAAGATTGGTTCGCGAGTACCCCTTGGCGTACGGGTAGGCGGTTCTCAGGTCGGCAGCCAGATTCCTGCCCCAGCCCTCGTCGGGCCGCCGGTCCAGGATCTGGCGGCCGATGCGCCAGTACTGGTGGATCAGCTCGGTGTTGGCCGCGAGCACCGCGCGTGTCCGGCCGGTCGTGATCTCTTTCTTGATCGCGTGAAGCAGCTCCGTGTGGTCGTCGGGACGGATCTCGCTGCCGGTGAATTCGGTCATGCCCAATGAGTAGCAACATCTGGATGGATGTGCTCGTCTAGTCGTACACCGACCGAGGTTGGGAATCCCCACCGGGTGGAAGGATTCCCAACCTCGAATTCGGTCGAAGTCACGGCATCTCGGCATATGCGGGCAGGGTGAGGAACTCCGCGAAGTCGTCGTCCAGGGCGACCTTCTTGAACAGGGCGGTGGCCTGGCCGAACAGGCGCTCGTCGTATCCGGGCTCCTCGGCGACCTTGGCGAGTTCCTCGCCGATGATCCGCTCGACGAGCTCGCGCGTCACGACGGCGCCCGTGTCGGCCAGTTCGATGTCGTTGTGGATCCACTGCCAGATCTGCGAGCGGGAGATCTCGGCGGTCGCCGCGTCCTCCATCAGGTTGTGGATCGCGACCGCGCCCAGCCCGCCCATCCAGGCCGCCAGATAGCGCAGCGCCACGTCGACGTTGTTGCGCAGGCCCGCCTCGGTGATCTGGCCGGGGGTCTTGGACACCGCGAGCAGGTCCTCGGCGGTGACGTGCACGTCCTCGCGCAGCCGGTCGAGCTGGTTGGGGCGCTCGCCCAGCACGCCGTCGAAGACCTCACGGCAGATCGGCACCAGGTCGGGGTGGGCCACCCAGGAGCCGTCGAACCCGTCGCCCGACTCGCGGGTCTTGTCGGCCCGTACCTTCTCCAGGGCGACCTCGTTGACCTCCGGGTCGCGGCGGGAGGGGATGAAGGCCGCCATGCCGCCGATCGCGTGGGCGCCGCGCTTGTGACAGGTGCGCACCAGCAGTTCGGTGTAGGCCCGCATGAACGGCGCCGTCATGGTCACCGCGTTGCGCTCGGGGAGCAGGAACTCCCGCCCGCGGGTGCGGAACTTCTTGATGACGCTGAACAGGTAGTCCCAGCGGCCGGCGTTGAGGCCGGCGGAGTGGTCGCGCAGCTCGTAGAGGATCTCCTCCATCTCGAACGCGGCCGGGTAGGTCTCGATCAGTACGGTGGCCCGGATGGTTCCCTGCGGGACGCCGAGCAGGTCCTGCGCCCTGACGAACACGTCGTTCCAGAGCCGCGCCTCGAGGTGCGACTCGATCTTGGGCAGGTAGAAGTACGGCCCGCGGCCCTTGGCGAGCTGCCGCCGCGCGCAGTGGAAGAAGTAGAGCCCGAAGTCGAGCAGCGAGCCTGACATCTGCTCGCCGTCGATCAGGACGTGCTTTTCGGGAAGGTGCCAGCCGCGCGGCCGCACCACCACGGTCGCCAGCTCGTCGTCGGGGCGCAGCACGTAGTCCTTGCCGCCGGAGGAGAAGTCGATCGTGCGGTCGAGGGCGTCGCGCAGGTTGAGATGCCCGTTGATCGTGTTCTCCCAGGTGGGAGCGTTGGCGTCCTCGAAGTCGGCCAGCCACACCTTGGCGCCCGAGTTGAGCGCGTTGATCGTCATCTTGCGGTCGACCGGTCCGGTGATCTCGACGCGGCGGTCCTCCAGCCCCGGCGCGGGCGGAGCCACCTGCCACGCGGACTCCCGGATCTGCCTGGTCTCCGGAAGGAAGTCGAGCGTGCCGCCGGCCGAGAGCCTGGCCTGGCGTTCCTCACGCGCCGCGAGCAGTTCCTTGCGCCTCGTGTCGAACTCGCGCTGGAGGGTAGCCACGAAGTCGAGCGCCTCGGGGGTGAGGATCTCGTCGAACCGATCGAGCAGAGGTCCCGTGATCTCAACCATCAGCACCCTTTCCACTATGCGGAAAAATACTTCTAAAAGGTGGAATCGACGCTACTCCACGACGAATTCGCGGGTCAACGTGGGGGGACCGTCAGGGAGGCGTGGGGGATCTCCCCGATGGGTGTGCGGCCGTACGAGCAGAAGAATCGCTGCCATGAGAAGGCAGAACCTGATCGCCGCGGGAGCCCTCCTGGGTGCGGGCCTCGCCCTGACCGCGTGCGACGTGCGACTGGGCGCCATCGGCGTCAACGACCAGCAGGCCGTGCAGAGCTACGACGTCACCGACAAGATCACTGGCTTGACCGTCGACTCCGGATCCGGCGACGTCGTGATCAACGAGTCGGACCGGACCGGCGTCCACGTGACCGAGACCCTGCACTGGCACGGGGACAAGCCGCAGAACGGACACCAGGTCGACGGAGGCGCGCTCACCCTCGGCTACCGCTGCGGGAACTGTTCCATCGACTACCGCATCGAGATCCCGCGCGGCCTGGCCGTACGGGCCGACGCCGGATCGGGCACGATCACGCTGCGCGGCCTGACTGGCGAGACGTCGGCCGGCACAGGCTCCGGCGACATCGACGCGCGCGGGCTGGCCGGCCGGCGGGTGACGGCCCAAACCGGCTCGGGCGACGTGGAGCTCAGGTTTTCCGCCGTCCCCGACGACGTGGACGTCGAGACCGGTTCGGGCGACGGCACGGTGTGGGTGCCGTACGGGTCGTACAACGTGAAGACGGAAACCGGCGTCGGGTCCAAGGACGTCACCGTCGCCCAGGACCCCTCCGCCCCGCACACCGTCGTCGTCAAGACCGGATCAGGCGACGCCAAGGTCCTCAAGAACTGAGTCACGGCGGCGGGTCACAAGGCGGGGCCGAGCTGGGGACATAAGGGGATGGGACGGACACTTAAGGGGATGCGTACTGCCGTGCCATCGTGTCACCATCGGGGAAGACCCAAGGGTGTCCAACTGTTTGTCTAGTAGAGATGACATATATGCGATTTGAGCCCGAAGATCACGCGGTAGGCGACTACGAACTCGAGGAGCGTCAGGCGCTCCGTCGCGTAGCGGGTCTTTCGACGGAGCTCCAGGACATCACCGAAGTCGAATACCGCCAGCTGCGCCTCGAGCGGGTCGTCCTCGTCGGTGTGTGGACCAGTGGCACGATCTTCGACGCGGAGAACTCCCTGCAGGAGCTGAAGCTCCTCGCGGAGACCGCGGGATCGGACGTCCTCGAAGGACTCATCCAGCGGCGCGACAAGCCGGACCCGGCCACCTACATCGGCTCAGGCAAGGCGGCGGAGCTGCGCGACATCGTCGCGTCGACCGGCGCCGACACGGTGATCTGCGACGGAGAGCTCGCCCCCGGCCAGCTACGCCAGCTGGAGGAGGTCGTCAAGGTCAAGGTCATCGACAGGACGGCGCTGATCCTCGACATCTTCGCCCAGCACGCCAAGAGCCGCGAGGGCAAGGCGCAGGTCGAGCTGGCCCAGCTTCAGTACCTCCTTCCCCGCCTCCGCGGTTGGGGTGGCAACCTCTCACGCCAGGTCGGTGGTCGTGCCGCCGGCGGCGTCGGCATCGGCGGCCGCGGCCCCGGTGAGACGAAGATCGAACTGGACCGGCGCCGCATCCGCGAGCGCATGGCCAAGCTGCGCCGCGAGATCAAGGAGATGTCGACGGCCCGGGAGACCAAGCGGCACCGCCGCAGCACCCGCGAGGTGCCGTCGGTGGCGATCGCCGGATACACCAACGCCGGCAAGTCGTCGCTGCTCAACCGGCTCACCGGGGCGGGCGTCCTGGTCGAGGACGCGTTGTTCGCCACCCTCGACCCGACGGTGCGCCGTGCCCGGACGCCGGACGGCCGCCTGGTCACGCTCGCCGACACCGTCGGGTTCGTACGGCACCTGCCGCACCAGCTCGTCGAGGCGTTCCGCTCGACTCTGGAGGAAGTGGGCGACGCCGACCTGATCCTCCACGTGGTGGATGGGTCGCACCCGGACCCCGAGTCGCAGCTCGCCGCCGTGCGCGAGGTGCTCGCCGAGATCGACGGCGCGAGGGACATTCCCGAGATCGTCGTGATCAACAAGGCGGACGCCGCCGACCCGGTCGTGCTGGCCCGGCTCACGATGAAGGAACGGCGCAGCGTGGTGGTGTCCGCGCGCACCGGAGCCGGCATCGAGGAGTTGCTGGCGACGATCGAGCGCGAGCTTCCCCGGCTGGACCACGAGGTCCGCATGCTCGTGCCGTACGAGCGGGGTGACCTCGTCGCGCGGGCGCACGACGAGGGTGAGGTGCTGTCCCTGGAGCACACCGGCGACGGCACCATCCTGCACGCCAGGGTGCTCGGCGACCTGCTGGCCGTGCTCGATCGGGTGGCCAAGCCCGTCGAGACGGTTTGAGCTGGGATTTCTTCGTTTTCAACACACCGGGAAAGGGTCACGTCCGGTTAGTGGCCCTCCCGTTGTGGCCTTGATACGATAACGCCAGCCCAACGAAACCTTATGGTGCGGGTAACACAATGACACTAAAAAGTGCTGTTACACGTTGGCATGGCGAGGGCGTCGGAATTTCAGCTGTGGGGACGGCTGCCGATGCGACACCGGGGACAGATGTGACGTTTCTACGCGGCTGTTGCTTATTGGTGCTCTTTCTCAATAGCCCTGTACATCCAGTCGAGCTGTGAAATAACGTGACTGAACTGAAATCGCCCGGGTTCGAGATCCTGGCGGTAGGGTCATCGCACAACACCGGTGCGCGATGAGGCAGGAGACCCCCCAATGACGTCCGGACACCGAGCGGACCCGGCGGGCGCGACGCCCAGAGCCTGGGCCCTTGCGATGTTCCCGGACGACAGGCAGGTGATGGGATGACCGTTCGCCTGCTCACCAACATCGGCCGGTTGTGGACCGGTCACGATGTCTGCAGCAACGCGGCCATCCTGGTCCACAACGACCGGATCGCCTGGGTCGGCCGGGCTGCCGACCTTCCCCAGAGCGTGCCCGGCGTCGTCAACGACATCGTCGACGTCGACCACGTGGAGAACCTCGGCGGAGCGCTCGTCACGCCGGGTCTCATCGACGCCCACACCCACCCCGTCTACGCCGGCAACCGCTACGCCGAGATGGCGATGCGCTCCGGTGGGTCCACCGCGTCGGCGATCAACGCGGCCGGGGGCGGCATCGGCTCGACCGTCACCGTGACGCGCGGCACCGACCCCTGGACGCTGTGCAACGGCGTCCGCGAGCGGTTGCGCGAATGGCTGCTGTCCGGCACCACGACCGTCGAGGCCAAGACCGGCTACCACCTGACCCGCGACGGCGAACTCGCCGACGTCCGCCTGCTGCGCGAGCTCGAGAAAGAGCCGATGATGCCGCGGGTGCACGTGACGTTCCTCGCGGCCCACGTCGTGCCGCCGGAGTACTTCGGCCGCCAGCGCGACTACGTGGAGGCCGTCGCCACCTGGTGCGCGGACGCCGCCGCCGCGGGCGCCGACAGCGTGGACGTCTACTGCGACGACGGCCATTTCAGCGTCGACGAGGCCCGCTGGGTGCTCGCCTCCGGCCGCAACGTCGGGCTCCTTCCCCGGGTGCACGCGGGCGCCTACAACCGGCGCGGCGCGGTTCAGCTCGCCGCCGAGATGGGATGCGCCTCCGCCGACCTCCTCCACCACACCTCCGAGGAGGAGATCGCGCTGATGGGCAGGTACGGCGTGCCCGCCGTGGTCTGCCCCGCCGCGGCGCTGCAGGGCCAGAGCCTTCCGCCGGTGCGCCGCATGATGTCGCAGGGCGTGCCGATCGCTCTCGGCAGCGACCACAACCCCGGTCACTGCGGCATCACCTCGATGTCCCTGGTGATCAGCCTGGCCGTGGCCGCCTTCGGGATGAGCGTCGGGGACGCGCTCCGCGCGGCGACGCTCGGCGGCGCGCATGTTCTGGGCACGCCGGACCGCGGCATCCTGGCGCCGGGACGCCTGGCCGACATCGTGCAGTGGGACGCCGACCACGAGGGCGCCTTCGCCTGGTCCTTCGGCCTCAAGCCCCGCCGGGTCTGGCGCGGCGGCACCCCCGTCCAGTAACCCCGATCACCCCGCCCCACCCCCGCCCCCTGGGCGTGATCATGCAGAAGTTCGGCCGCAGGCCGTGTGACCAGCCCCGCCCCTCACCGTGATCATGCAGAAGTTCGCCGCCGGGGCCGCTGATCAGCCACAACCTCTTCCGTGATCATGCAGAAGTTCGGACGCGATGCGGCTGACCTGCGCGGACTCCGGCCGTGATCATGCACCGTGTGTTCCTGATCACAAACGGCTACGCTCGCGCTATGTCCCCATCGATTGCCGTCGTCACGGATTCCACCGCGTACCTGGGCGAAGACGAGACGGCCAGGTGGGGGATCGCGGTCGTTAGGCTGGAGGTCGTCTGCGACGGCCGTACGTTCGACGACCGCACGCCGTTCGATGCCGCGGCGCTGGCGGACGCCCGGCGCGTCACCACCTCACGACCCGCTCCGCAGCGGTTCGCCGACGCGTACGGCGCGGTGGCCGCGCGCGGCGTCACTGGCATCGTCTCCATCCATCTTTCCGGTGATATGTCTGGCACGGTGGACTCGGCCCGGATCGCCGCACAGGATGCGTCCGTGCCCGTCGAGGTGATCGACAGCAGGTCCATCGCCATGGGCCTGGGGTTTCCCGTGCTGGCCGCGGTGGAGGCGGCCCAGAGGGGGGCCGGGCTCGCGGAGGTCGCTTCGGCGGCACGGCGGCGTGCCGACGTCACCCGCACGTTCTTCTATGTGGACACCCTCGAATACCTGCGCCGCGGCGGTCGCATCGGCGCCGTCGCCAACCTCTTCGGATCCGCCCTGGCGATCAAGCCGTTGATGCACCTCGGAGACGGGACGATCACCGTGGTGGAGAAGGTCCGTACGGCATCACGCGCCATCGCCCGCCTTAAGGACCTGGTGATCGGCGCGGCGGCCGGCGAACCGGTCGACGTGGCGGTCCAGCACCTCATGGCCCCCGCCCGCGCCGAGGCCCTCGCACAGAGCCTCGGCGCCCGCATGCCGAAGCTCGCCCGCATGATCGTTTCGGAGGTCGGCCCGGTGCTTGGTGCTCATGTCGGTCCCGGCCTGCTCGGGGTCACCGTCTCGCCAGTCCTTGAGTGACCGTCTGCTCGTTGTCCACAGGCGAGCCGATTTCCACAGGGCGCCGTTTTCAGGCGTAGCGGCCTCGCCTAGTCCGCCTACGGTCGTCGCGTGCGAACCACGCAGCAAACGGCTCACACTCTCGTTGCCGAGGCACGCCTGCGCGGCCTGACGGCGATGGCGGCCATCCAGCCGCCCGCCGCCGGCCCGCGCGGCCCGGCCGGCCCGCCGCCGTCGTTCGGTGCACCGTACGTGGAGGACCAGGCGGAGGAGGAGCCCTCGATCGTGGCGATGAAGGACGAGGTCAGGCGGCGTGTGCGAGAGCGGTTGGCCGCGACGACTCCGCCGCTCGATCCGGGGACCCCGGGTCTGCGGGTACTGATAGTTCTCGGAGTGATCGCTGCCGTCGTCGCGGGGATCTTCGCGTGGCGGTCGCGGCCGGTGGCCGAGCCGATCGCGCCGCCGATGCCCGCGAGCTTCGCTTCGGCCGTCGCCACGCCGTCTCCGACGTCGAGCGTCGTCGTGTACGTGACCGGAAAGGTGCGCAAGCCGGGCGTTCTCACCCTGGCGACCGGGTCCCGGGTGGCCGACGCGCTCAAGGCGGCGGGAGGCGTGCGGCGTGGTGCCGAGCCCGGAGCGGTCAACCTCGCGCGGCGTCTTGTGGACGGCGAGCAGATCGTGGTGGGGGAGCCGGCGCCGCCCGGGCACGTCGGCGGCGAGGCCGCACCGCAGGCCGGCGGCCTGGTCAACCTCAACCTCGCCACGGCCGAGCAACTCAACAGCCTTCCGGGCGTCGGCGAGGTGCTCGCCCAGCGCATCACCGAGTTTCGTGAGGCGCACGGCGGGTTCCAGAGTGTCGAGCAACTGCGTGAGGTTGCGGGGATCGGCGAGAAGAAGTTCGCCGAGATCAAGGACAAGGCCACCGTATGACCGCCGGTACACGTGCGGCGAGTGGTCCGGCGGCTCAGGGTGAGGCGGGTACGGCGTCCGCGGAGGGAGTCTCGCGGATGCTGCCGCTTCTCGCGCCCGCGCTGACCGCGTGGGCCGTCGCGCTCGTCCTGCTGGGGCTTCCCGCCGTCGTGGGGACGGCGACGGCCCTCGGCTGCGGGGGTGCGGCGCTGACCTGGGCTGCGGTGTCGTTGTACCGGGCGAGACGGCTTCCCCGGCCTCCGCGAGACGACGACCGACGTGGTGCGTGGGCGGGCTCCTCCAGGAGAGTCGTCATCGGCATGCTCGCGTGCGCATCCGCGACGGCGGCCGTGGTGACGTTCAAGGTGCACGCCGTCACCGCCGGGCCCGTGGCCCAGCTGGCCGCGCGCGGCGCGACGGTCACCGCCGACGTGGTGATCACCGATGACCCCCGTGTGCGGCCCCATCGCGGCGGCGTCATCCGCAGGGACAGCGCGGTGGTCGAGGCCCGGTTGGAGTTGCTGATCTCCGCGACCCCGGCCGCCGGAAACGACGGCGCCGGAACGGACGCGGGGAACGGCCTGTCCGTGAGGGTTCCGGTCGTCCTGTTCGGATCGGGACCGGGCTGGGCCGACCTGCTGCCCAGCCAGCGTGTCAGGGTCAAGGGCCGTCTCGGGCCGGCCGATCCCGGGGAGCTCACCGCCGCCGTGCTGCTCGTCCGGGGACCACCACAGCCGATCCGCGGCCCGTCGGCTCTGCAGACCGCAGCCGGCGCGCTGCGTGCAGGTCTGCGGCAGGCGAGCGACGTGCTGCCGCCTGACCAGCGGGGACTGCTCCCCGGCCTTGTGGTGGGCGACGTCTCACGGATGGACGACCAGCTCAGGCAGGACTTCACCACCGCCGGGCTCAGCCATCTCACCGCGGTCTCGGGTGCGAACCTCGCTCTTGTCGCGGGGGCCGCGCTCGCGCTGGCGAGGCTCGCCGGGCTCTCGCTGCCGTTGCGGGCGCTGGTCGCGATCGTCGCGATGGTGGGATTCGCCGTGGTGGCGAGGCCGTCTCCCAGCGTTCTCAGAGCGCTTCTCATGGGGGTCGTCGCGGCGGTGGCGCTCGGTACCGGCCGGCCGAAGGACGGTGTCGCCATCCTGTCGGCCACCGTGCTGGGATTGATCATGTTCGACCCCGGCCTCGCCCGCGAGTACGGCTTCGCGCTGTCGGTCTGCGCCACGGGCGGCATCCTCGTTCTCGCGCCGCGCTGGCGTGATCGGCTGGCGCGCCGGATGCCCGCACTCGTCGCGGAGGCACTGGCCGTCTCCGCCGCCGCTCAGGCGGCCGTGACCCCGGTGCTGGTGCTGATGTCGAGCCGCCTCGACCTGGTGGCGATCCCCGCCAACCTGCTTGCGGCGCCGGCGGTCGCGCCCGCCACGGTGCTGGGGTTCGCCGCCGCGGTCGTCGCGCCGATGAGTATGGGGGTCGCGCAGGTCCTGGTCCATCCCGCCGGGTGGGCCGTCGGCTGGATCATCGTGGTCGCCGAGCGAGCGGCGGCCATGCCTCTCGCGACGGTCCCGTGGCCGACCGGGGCGGTCGGGCTGGCCCTGCTCGCGGTCTCTGCGGCGGTGGCCTGGGTTCTTCTGCGCAGACAGGGGCCGCGCCGCGTCGTTGTCGCGCTGGCCGGGGGC
The DNA here is from genome assembly GCF_016863335.1 of Planotetraspora thailandica. Classification (GTDB taxonomy): domain Bacteria; phylum Actinomycetota; class Actinomycetes; order Streptosporangiales; family Streptosporangiaceae; genus Planotetraspora; species Planotetraspora thailandica. The sequence goes on along the minus strand of NZ_BOOR01000023.1, from coordinate 47,047 downwards.
GCCGTGTTCGCCGTCGTGACCTTGCGCCCCCTGGCGGGTCCATGGCCTCCTCCAGGTTGGTTGATGGTCGCCTGCGACGTCGGGCAGGGAGACGCCCTGGCCGTCTCCGCGGGCCCGGGGAGAGCCGTCGTGATCGACACGGGGGCGGAGCCCGGGCCCGTCGACCGGTGCCTGCGCGACCTCGGCGTACGGCAGGTGCCCCTCGTGGTCCTGACCCATCCCCACCTCGACCATGTAGGGGGCGTCGAGGGGGTGATGCGCGGGCGAGCGGTCGGAGCGGTCCTGGTCAGCCCGGGGCGCGTGCCCGAGCAGGAGAGCGCCCGCGTCTCCTGGCGTCTTCGTACGGCGAGGCTGCCCGAGTGGGTGATGCCTCCCGGCACACGATGGCGCTTCGGCGGGGCCGAGCTCACCGTGCTCGCCCCCGTTCCGGGAGCCGTACGCGACGGGCCGGGGGAAGGCGCGATCGCCAACAACGGGAGCGTGGTCCTGCTCGTGCGCTGGTTCGCGGGCACGGGCACCCTCATCGGGTCGGCGCTGCTCGCCGGAGACATGGAGACCGAGGCGCAGGCCGACTTGTTACGGGTGGGGGTCCCCCAGGTCGACGTGCTGAAGGTGCCCCATCACGGTTCGGGGCGGCAGGACCCCCGATTCCTGGCCGCCACCGGGGCTCGGGCGGCGCTGATCAGCGTGGGCGCGGTCAACGACTACGGCCACCCGGCGCCTCTGACGGTGAACCGCCTGACCCGGCTCGGCATGCGGGTCTATCGGACCGACCTGTCGGGCGACATCGCGGTCACCGGCCACGGCGGCCGCCTCGGCATCGTGGGCCGCCGTCGATGAGCGGGCGGCGCACATGTCGATGTGCCACGGCGTGCGCGGCGTGGCATGCTGCGAGACATGGCTAACACGGCACCCGTCATCCTGGTGGTCGGCGACGAGGAGTTCCTCGTGGATCGAGCCGTCGGGTCCGTGGTCTCCGCCGTGCGCGAGACCGACGCGGAGGCCGAGGTCCATGATCTCGTCGGAAGCAAGGTCGAGCCGGGCGAGCTGACCCGGCTGTCGTCGCCGTCCCTGTTCGGGGAGCGGTCGATCGTGGTCGTGCGCTCGGCCCAGGACCTGCAGAAGGACGTCATCGCCGAGATCGTCAAATATGCCGCCCACCCCGCCGACGACACTGTGCTGGTGCTGGCCCATCCCGGCGGGGTCAAGGGGAAAGCCCTCGTCGACGGGGTCAAGAAGGCCGGAGCCGAGGTCGTCACGGTGGCCAAGCCCACCAAGCCGGGTGAGCGCCTCGACTTCATCAAGGCAGAGGCCAGGCGGCATGGCCGTACGATCGCCCCGGCCGCCGCGCAGGCGCTGCTCGACGCCGTGGGAAGCGACCTTCGGGAGCTTGCCGCCGCATGCGGCCAGTTGGCGTTCGACACCCAGGGCAAGACCATCGACGAGGCCGCGGTCAACCGCTATCACCGGGGCCGGGCGGAGGTCACCGGGTTCACCATCTCCGATCTCGCGGTCGAGGGGCGCCTCGGCGAGGCCCTTGAACAGCTTCGCTGGGCCATGGCCACCGGAGTCGCGCCGGTGCTGATCGTCAGCGCTCTGGCCGGCGGCCTCCGGTCGCTGGCGAAGGTCGGCGGGGCGCCGCGCAACCTGCGGGGAGCTCAGCTCGCGAGCAGCGTCGGCATGCCGCCATGGAAGATCGACAGGGTCAAGCGCCAGCTCGGCGCATGGGGCCAGGAGGGCATCTCGGCTGCCATGCAGGCGGTGGCCGCGGCCGACGAGCAGGTCAAGGGTGGCGGTACGGACCCCGCCTACGCTCTGGAGCGGGCGGTGCAGGTCATCGTGGCCAGCCGTACGGGCCGCTGACCCGCGAGCGGCTGCCTCCACCTCGGCCGCACCCCAGACAGCGGCCCGGACGTTTCTGCTCGCGGCGTCGGCTCACTCGTTGGGCGCCGAAACGCTCACCCACGTTTCCGGGCGGCCCTGACTCTCGACGTGGCTCAACATCCGCTTGAGCAGCGCCGAAAGGACGTCCTGTTCGGCTTCGGAGAGCACGCCCACCATGTCGTCCTCGACCCCACCCTGGACGTTCATGGCCTTCCGCCACGTCGCGTGGCCCTCCTCGGTGAGCTCCACATCCACCCGTCGGCGGTCCTGCTCGCTCCTGATCCGTCGCACGAGACCCGCACTCTCCAGGGTGTCGAGCCGTCCGGTCATCCCGGCGGGAGACAACTTGAGCTCGGCGGCGAGCTCCGACGGAGTGGCGCGTCCGCCTTCGCCGCGGGAAGCGAGGCGGTGAAGGGTCTCGAATTCGAAGTCCTGCAGGCCGACCGCGGCGAGGGCGGTGTCCTTGGCCTGCGAGACGTGTTTCACCAGGAACTGCATGCGGGTGACGATCGCTTCGACGCGCTCGTCGAACGGTGCCTTCCCCCGCCAGCGAGTGATGTGCCGGTCCACCGAGTCGTCCACGACGCCATCATACGGCACCATATATTTAGTTGACGAAATATTCGGTGGCGAAATACTCTCGGCGGCATGATTGCACGACTTGTCGCGGGCAGGGCCATAGCCGCCCTGGCCACCGCGCTCATCCCCACTGGACTGACCCTCGCCGTCATTCGGGCCACGGGCTCGGCGGTCGATCTCGGCATCGTCCTCGCCGCGGAGACACTGCCCATGCTGCTGCTTCTTCCGATCGGCGGGGTGGTGGCCGACCGGTTGTCGCCGAGGCGCGTCATCCTGGTCGCCGACATGACGCGATGCGCGGCCCAAATGGCCATCGGCCTCAGACTCCTGCTTGGTCATCCCGCCGTGGGAGAGCTCGCCGCGCTCGCGGCCGTCACGGGCTTCGCCGTGGCCTTCGGGATCCCTGCCGTGTCACCGCTTGTAGCCGCGGTGGCCCCATCTGAGGGACGGCTCAAGCTCAATGCCCGGCTCGGCATGACCAACGGGTTCGCTCAGATGGCAGGGCCTGCCCTCGCTGGAGGCATGACCGTGTTCGCCGGCGTGGGGTGGTCGTTCATGATCACCGGAGCTCTGTTCGCGGTCTCCGCGCTGACGTTGGGCGGGCTGGTCACGCCCCAGGCCCCGGCCCCGGCGACTCGGCGGCACCTGCTCGCCGACCTGAGCGAGGGCTGGCGTGAGGCCAGGCGGCACCGCTGGTTCCTGAGCAGCGTGCTCGGTCATGGTGTCTGGCACCTGGCGGCGGGTTTCCTGCTCACGCTGGGCCCGATCATCGCGGTGCGCAGTCTGGGCGGGGAGTCGGCATGGGTGGTCATCGCGCAGGTGGGCACGGTGGCGATGGTGCTCGGCGTTGTCGCCGCTTCCCGGCTGCCGATCTCACGGCCGCTCGCGGTGACGAGCGGCGCGGCCGCTCTTTATGCATGCCCGCTGGTGGCACTGGCGATCCCGGCGCCACTCGTGACGGTCGCGGGGGCCTACTTCGTCGCCATGTTCGGCCTGGGCCTCCTCATTCCGCTGTGGGATACCACCATGCAGCGGCGTATCCCGCAGGAGGCCCTCGGCCGGGTCGGCTCGTTCGACGCGCTGATCTCGTTCGCGGCCCGCCCGCTCGGCCTCGCCGTCGCGGCACCGCTGGCGGCGTGGACGGGAGCCGCGATCCCGCTGCTCGTGGTGGCGGTCCTTGTCGCCGCCGTCAACCTGATGGTCCTCGCCCTGCCGGAAGTCCGCGAGCCCGTGGACCGAGCTAGCCTCCCCGTGGCTCGTCAGAGAGCCTGAGGTGCGGTGCCATCGGAGGCACGACATGAAGGGAATGCCAAAACGCCGCATCCCGGTAGCGAGATGCGGCGCGGACGTCCGCTGAGGACGGTTACTTGGCGGCCTGCAGGGCGGCGGCGCGCTTGGCGATCGCCGACTTGCGGTTGGCGGCCTGGTTCTTGTGGATGACGCCCTTGCTGACGGCCTTGTCGAGCTGGCGTGAGGCGGCCTGCAGAGCCGCGACCGTCGCCTCGACGTCGCCCTGGTCCGCGGCCTCGCGGAACTTGCGGACCGCCGTCTTCAGGGACGACTTGACAGCCTTGTTACGCAGCCGGGCCTTCTCGTTCTGCCGGTTGCGCTTGATCTGGGACTTGATGTTCGCCACGAAGAAGCCTCGGTGAAGTCTTGGTCGGATGGGGCGCGCGGGCTCGAGAGAGGGCGCGCCACACGCAGTTGAACAGGATACCAACAGCCCGGCTTGCCGCTCAAATCGCGCACATGGACCGTGGCCTGCGTCAGAATCCTACCCCGGAAACCCGGCGGCCGGAGGAAGGCCGGGCCGTACCCAGGCGGTCTGGTACTCCTTCCAGTCCTCCTCCGTGGCCGCGAAGTCCACGTAGAGCGCCATGCCGAACTGGGCCCGCGGGCCGTGCTCGGTCAGGGCGAGCCGGGCCCCGTCGGCGGCCGTAGCGACGCTCTCGGCGTGATCGCTCAGGCCCACGATGTGATCGTGATAGGCGGGCGCGCCGATGAGAACGGCCGTACCCGGGGGAGCGGCGTCCATGGCCAGCTCGGCCTGCCGTACGACATGGCCTCCATAGAGGGACGGCAGGGGGGTCCAGGAGTCGTAGGTCATGACGGCGACCTGGTCGGTGAGCGCGGCGACCTGCGCGAAGTATCCGGTCGTCCAGTACTTCTCGTGGCCGATGACCAGCCGGAGGGGGAAGCGCAGCCCGGGCAGCGGCTCGATCTGCTGGGTGGCGACCGAAAGGAGCTTGCCGCCGACGGCCCGGCGCGTCTCCTTCAACACGCTCAGGAAGGCGGGGTCGCCGTCGGGCACCGGTTCGAAGTCGTAGTGCACGCCGTCGAAGCCGAGGTCGGTCAGCGCCTTCGCGCCGGCGACGATCCGCGCCCGCGTGGCCGGGTCCGCCAGGTCGACGTGGCCGTCCACGTCCTCGTCCACCACCTGGCCGAGCCAGGCCGACACCCGGACGCCGGGCAGCTTCTCCTGCCACCACTTCAGGAAATTTCGGGCGTTGGGGTATTTGTCGGGTGGGAGAGTGCCGTCGGCGCCGAACGGCCCGCTGTGGACGTACACGTCGCTGATCCCGCTCTGCCGGATCCGGGCGGCCAGGCGGTCGACGTCGGCGGCCGTCTTGCGGCCGTCCACCCAGGCGTGTCCCATCCACAGCGCGTCGTGGCCGGTGGACTTCGCCCAGGCGGCCGGGGTGCCGGCGAACTGCAGTCGCAGCGCCCCCACCGCGGCCAGGCAGAGGGCGAGGAGTACGGCCAGGGCGATCCCGGCCCATTTGAGAAAGCGCCTGACGGGGCCCGGGATGGTCAAGGCAAGCATCCGGACATGCCACCATGGAAGGTGGCTGCTTCGCCAGCCCCGACCGGAGAGCGCGCTGAGCGTCAGGCGAGGCGGCTCGGCCGGACGGGACTCACCTACTTTTGTCGAAACGGACTCCGGTGCGCATCCAGCCTGGCCAGACCGACCCCGCGTTGATCCGCAACTTCTGCATCATCGCGCACATCGACCATGGCAAGTCGACGCTCGCCGACCGGATGCTGCAACTCACCGGTGTGGTGGACGACAGATCCATGCGCGCGCAGTACCTGGACCGCATGGACATCGAGCGCGAGCGCGGCATCACGATCAAGTCACAGGCCGTACGGCTCCCGTGGAACGGCCACGTGCTCAACATGATCGACACCCCCGGCCACGTCGACTTCACCTACGAGGTCTCGCGGTCGCTCGAGGCGTGCGAGGGAGCGATCCTGCTCGTCGACGCGGCGCAGGGCATCGAGGCGCAGACGCTGGCCAACCTGTACCTGGCCATGAACGCCGATCTGCACATCATCCCGGTGCTCAACAAGATCGACCTGCCCGCGGCCCAGCCCGACAAGTACGCCGAGGAGCTCGCCGGGCTGATCGGCTGCGACCCCGGCGACGTCCTGCGCGTCTCGGGCAAGACCGGCGTCGGCGTCAAGGAACTGCTCGACCACGTTGTCGCGAACGTTCCCGCCCCGGTGGGCGACGCCGACCGGTCGTCCCGTGCGCTGATCTTCGACTCGGTCTACGACACCTACCGCGGCGTCGTGACCTACGTCCGCGTCATCGACGGGCACCTGTCCAAGCGCGAGCGGGTGCTGATGATGTCCACCGCGGCCCAGCACGAGCTCCTGGAGATCGGCGTGATCTCCCCGGAGGCCGTGCCGTCCGACAAGGGTCTCGGCGTCGGCGAGGTGGGCTACCTCATCACCGGTGTGAAGGACGTGCGCCAGTCGCGGGTCGGCGACACCGTGACCAGCGCGACGAAGCCCGCGACCGACGCGCTCGGCGGATACGAGCACCCGAAGCCCATGGTCTACTCCGGCCTCTATCCGATCGACGGGGACGACTACCCCGAGCTCAGGGACGCTCTGGACAAGCTGCGGCTCAACGACGCCGCCCTGGTCTACGAGCCGGAGACCTCGGCGGCACTGGGCTTCGGCTTCCGGTGCGGCTTCCTCGGCCTGCTCCACATGGAGATCGTCCGGGAGCGGCTGGAAAGGGAGTTCAACCTCTCGCTGATCTCCACCTCGCCCAACGTCATCTACCGCGTCATCATGGAGGACGACCGCGAGCTGGTGGTCACCAACCCCTCGGAGTTCCCCGGGGGCAAGATCGCCGAGATCTATGAGCCCGTCGTGAAGGCCACGGTTCTGGCGCCCGCCGAGTTCATCGGCGCCATCATGGAGCTCTGCCAGGGCCGTCGCGGCCAGCTCCAGGGCATGGACTACCTGTCGGAGGACCGGGTCGAGATCCGCTACACGCTCCCGCTCGGCGAGATCATCTTCGACTTCTTCGACCAGCTCAAGTCCAAGACGCGCGGCTACGCCTCGCTCGACTACGAGCCGTCGGGCGAGCAGGACGCCGATCTCGTGAAGGTCGACATCCTGTTGCAGGGCGAGCCCGTCGACGCCTTCAGCGCCATCGTCCACCGGGAGAAGGCGTACGCCTACGGGGTCGAGATGGCCAAGAAGCTGAAGGACCTCATCCCTCGCCAGCAGTTCGAGGTGCCGATCCAGGCGGCCATCGGCGCACGGGTGATCGCCAGGGAGAACATCCGGGCCATGCGCAAGGACGTGCTCGCCAAGTGCTACGGCGGTGACATCAGCCGTAAGCGCAAGCTGCTGGAGAAGCAGAAGGAGGGCAAGAAGCGGATGAAGATGGTGGGCCGCGTGGAGGTCCCCCAGGAGGCGTTCGTTGCCGCGCTGTCGACCGACTCCGGCGCCGCCGCCGAGAAGGCCAAGAAGTAGGCCGTCAGGGCGGATCGGCGAGGCCGTGCTCGAAGGCGTAGCGGACCGCCTGCGCGCGGTCGCGCACGCCGGTCTTGGCGAACAGGTTGTTGATGTGCGTCTTTACCGTGGCCTCGCTGATGAACAACTCGCCGGCGATCTCGGCGTTCGACCTGCCCCCGGCGATGAGGCGCAGCACGTCGGCCTCCCGTGACGTGAGACCGGTCGGCCGCGGCTTCGGCGGGGGAGCGGCCGTCATGGACTCCAGCAGGCGGCGCTGCACCGAGGGGTCGAGTTGCGCGTCGCCCTCGTGCACGACGGCGATCGCCTGCGCGATCTCCTCCGCTCCCGCGCTCTTGGTGAGGAAGCCGCGTGCGCCCGCCCGGAGGGCGGAGAAGACCGACTCGTCGTCGGCGTAGGTCGTGAGCACCACCACCTGCACCGAGGGGAAGCCCTCCCGGATGCGCCGGGTGGCCTCGACCCCGTCCATGCGGGGCATGCGCAGGTCCATGAGCACCACGTCGGGACGGTGCTCGGCCACGAGGCGCACGGCGGCCTCGCCGTCGGCGGCGGTGCCGACCACCTCGACGCCGGGGATCAGCCCGAGCAGCAGGACGAGTCCCTCGCGGACGACCGTCTGGTCGTCGGCGACGAGCACGCGGGTCATGCGGGCACCTCCAGGCGGACCCGGAACACGCCGTCGTCCTCGCCCGCCTCCAGGTGGCCTCCGAGCAGTTCGGCCCGCTCGCGCATGCCCACCAGGCCGTAGCCGCTCCCCGGCGTTCCCGGGGTCGCGGCGATCTCGTTGGTCACCTCCAGCGAGCACGACGACGGCGCGAAGGTCAATCGGACACCGGGCGCGACGCCCGGCGCGTGGCGCCGCACGTTGGTGAGCGCCTCCTGGGCGGTACGGATGATCGTCAACTCGGCCTCCGGGTCGAGCCGGCGCGTCTCGCCGGTCATCGCGACCTCGCAGCCCACGCCGGTCGCGGTCTGGAACTCGCCGGCCAGGGCGGAGACCGCCTCGGCCAGCGGGGGCACGTCCCCGCGCAGCGCGGTGATCGCCCGGCGCGTCTCCTCCAGCCCCTGCTTGGCCATGTCCCTGGCCAGCTCCACCCGTTCCAGCGCCTCGCCGGCCCGGTCGGCTCGCAACAGGAGCCGGGCCCCTTCGAGGTGGAGGAGCTGGGCCGACAGGGAGTGGGCGAGGATGTCGTGGATGTCCCTGGCGATGCGCGCACGCTCCGCGAGGACGGCCTCCCGCTCCTCGGCCGCCCGCGCCGCGACGGTGGTGCGCCGCACGTAGGCGATCAGGTAGATCACCACGCTGAAGGCGATGATGTCCCACGAGACCTCTCCGCCCTGAGACTGGCCGCTCAGGGTGAGCACGGCCAGGGCCACAGCGGTCGCGGGGAGAGAGTAGGCCGGCGGCAGCCGTACGGCGATGACGCCGATGGAGACGAACACCGCGGTGAGCGCGGGGCTGTGAGGCGCGAGCAGTTGGAGCGTGACGGCCACGACGACCATGGCGTAGGCCGTCAGGAGCACGACGGGCAGCGGGCGCTTACGGCGCTGCAGGGCGAGGAACGCCAGCGTGACGAAGGCGACCGCGAGGAGCCCGTCGATCACGTGCGCCCACGTGAGCGCGGGCTCCGGCCGGGCGCGCACGACGGCGACCGCGAACGCCGCCACGGCCGCGAGCCGCAACGCGAACATGAGGTCGCGGGCCTTTTTCACCCCTAGACGTTAACCGCCGGCGAGGAGTCCATCACTCGTGCGCGGTAGCCGACCACCGCGGCCTGGACGACCAGGGAGAGGCCGAGGAAGATCAGGATCGATCCCGTTTCGAGGGCCGCTCCCGCCGCGCTCCCGACGGCCACGAAGCCGAACCGGGCGGCGATGGCGGCGATCCACGCGACGATCGTCCAGGTCGTGCCCTTGCGCCAGAGCGTGCCCCGGGCGTCCCGCCAGATCCGCATGGTGTAGGCCCGGACGATGCCGAGCGCTGCGCCGACGAGCAACTCCGCCGCCAGCAGCGCCACGCTCAGCGACGCGTGATCCTGATCGATGAGATGTCCCTGGAGGACGCCGATGACGATGATCACCAGGGGGAGGGTGAACGCGCGTCCCTCGTTGACGGGGCGGGCGCGCATCTGACGGTAGACGGCGAGAGCGAGCACGGCGAGGGCGAGCACGGCGGCGAGCAGTTCGTTCATGGGCTCGACGTTAGGGAGAGGTGGTGGCCGGGCGGATCGGAGCACGGGTGGAGATCTGGTTGTCCACCCCCCGGAGGACCCGGCCGCTCGCGGGAAAATCTCTGGTCTTCGGCGAGCGCGCCGCCTAGCGTCGCTATATGCGCATCATTTCGGTCAACGTGGGCCGTGCCGTACCGGCCGAGTGGGCGGGCGACGTCGGCCGGACCGCCATCGACAAGAAGGCGGCCGGCGGCCGCGTCGCCGTACACGGCAACGGGCTGGAGGGGGACGAGCGGGCCGACGTCGCCCACCACGGTCATCCGGACCAGGCGGTGTACGCCTACGCGCGGGAGGACCACGACTGGTGGCAGGCCCAGTTGGGCCGCGACCTGCATGACGGCGCGTTCGGGGAGAACCTCACCACGTCCGGGGCCGACCTGACGGGTGCGCTCATCGGGGAGCGGTGGCGGGTCGGCACCGCCGTCCTCGAGGTGACGGCCCCCCGCGTGCCGTGTGCGACGTTCCGCGGCTGGATGGGGGAGAAGGGCTGGGTCAAGCGGTTCACGCAGGCCGGCCGTCCGGGGGCGTACTTCCGGGTGATCGAGGAGGGCGAGCTCGGAGCGGGCGACGCGATCGAGGTGCTGGACCGGCCCGCCGCCAGTGTCACCATCGGGGAGGCGTTCGCCGCCTACCACGGGGACCAGGACGCGTTGCGCCGGCTGCTCGCCTATCAGGGACACGGCGAGAAGTGGGACAAGATCGCGGAAAGGGTCCTGAAGAGCTGAACGAGAAGGGGGCCGGAGCTCGACCCAGGAGCTCCGGCCCCCTCGCTGTGCCCGCCCGTGCTGCGCCGGGCGGGCCCACCCCCCGAGGTGGGTCTGACGGTCAGCGAAGCACGGAGTACAACGCCGAGGTGAGGGACGCCTTGGAGTCGTCCTGGTCGATGGACCACAACATCGAGCCGCCGAGGCCCTTGAGCCTGATGTAGGCGGCCTTCTGAAGCATGACGGCCGGGTCGTCGTAGGACCAGAACTCGTTGCCGTCGTACAGCCAGACGGTGCCGGTGCGCAGGTCGCGGTAGCGCTTGCCCGGTTTGCCGATCAGGTTCTTGTAGTCGTCGCTCCCCGGCGCCCAGGTGCCGGGGGCCGGGCCGGCGGCCGGAGCGTAGAGGCCGTCGCCCTTGGACGTCACGCCGGTCCAGCCCTGGCCGTACGCGGGCACGCCCACGACGATCTTCTTGGCGGGCGCTCCGCGGCTGATGTAGTCGCGGACCGTCTGGTCGACGCTGTAGCGCACCGGGTTGGGGTCACGGCGGTCGGTGAACAGGTTGCCGTTGTGCCCGGTCTGGAGCTCCCACGAGCCGCGCAGGTCGTAGCCCTGGACGGTGGCGAAGTCGAGAAGCCCGAAGACCTTCTTCACCTCGAAGCCGGCGTCGATCTTGGTGGCGGCCGCGGGGAGGAACGCGGTGAGCTCGGAGCGCTTGTTCGCCGTCTTCATCTGGCGGCGCAGCTCCGCGAGGAACAACGTGAAGTTCTGCTTGTCCTCGGGCCTGATGATGTTGCCGTCGTTGCCGGACGAGCCGGGCCACTCCCAGTCGAGGTCGATGCCGTCGAACACGCCCGCGCCCGCGCCGGGGGGCAGGTCCGGCAGGTTGCCCTTCAGCCACAGGTCCACGCAGGAGGCGGCCAGCTTGGCCCGGGACTGCGGCGTGAGGACGGCGTCGGAGAAGTATTTGGAGCCGGTCCAGCCGCCGAGCGAGATCAGCACCTTGAGGCCGGGGTGCCTGGCCTTGAGCTTCTTCAGCTGGTTGAGGTTGCCCTTGAGCGGCTGCGCGTCGGCGTCGGCGACGCCGTCCACGCTCTGCTCGGCCGGGACGCCGCGCTGCCAGTCCGCCCACGGGTCGGCCGAATAGCACGTGCCTTCGGGGCCCACGAACCCGAAGGCGTAGTTGATGTGGGTGAGCTTGTCGGCGGCCCCGGTGGTCTCGAGGTCCTTGACCTGGTAGTTCCGCGCGTAGACGCCCCATTGGATGAAGTAGGCGACGCGTTTGAACCGGTCGTTCTTGCCCGTCTGGGCCTGCGCCGCGGGCGGCACCGCGACGGCCGCGAGGCCGGCGGCGAGCGCCACGACGAGAGTGTGCTTGAGGAACCTGCGCACGCTGTCTCCTGCTGTTGCGATGGACAACTAATAGGAAACTTTCTTTTAAATTGCGCCTGATCGTAGACCGGAGCGCCCGGGGCGTCAATGGCATGCAGGCACGGGCGGCAGACTGGGACCGTGCCTTCCGTGCTTCCCGACGGCGATCCCGTCCCCGCGTCCGGCGAACTGCCGCCGAGCGCCCTCGACGGGCTGGGCTCCCGCCCGTTCGGCTTCTACGTGCATGTGCCGTTCTGCGCCACGCGCTGCGGCTACTGCGACTTCAACACCTACACGTCTGCCGAGCTCGGCCCCGGTGCCTCGCAACGCGACTACGCCGCCACCGCGATCGAAGAGGTACGGCTCGCGCGGCGCGTGCTGGGAGACGCCGCACTGCCGGTCCAGACGGTCTTCTTCGGCGGGGGCACGCCCACCCTGCTGCCCGCCGCCGACCTCGTACGGATGCTCCAGGCGATCGACAAGGAGTTCGGCCTGGCGCCCGGCGCGGAGGTGACCACCGAGGCCAACCCCGAGTCGGTCGACCGCGAATACCTGGAGACCCTCAGGGCGGGCGGATTCAACCGCATGAGCTTCGGCATGCAGAGCGCCAGCGAGCACGTGCTCCAGGTGCTCGACCGGCGGCACACGCCCGGCCGCCCCGCGCAAGCCGTACGGGAGGCGCGCGAGGCCGGATTCGACCACGTCAATCTGGACCTGATCTACAGCACCCCGGGGGAGACCGACGCCGACTGGCGGGCGACGCTGGAGGCCGCCCTGGCCGCCGGGCCCGATCACATATCGGCGTACTCACTGATCGTCGAAGACGGCACACGGCTGGCCGCGCGCGTGCGCCGCGGCGAGCTGCCGATGCCGGACGACGACGTGGCGGCCGACCGCTACCTGATCGCCGACGAGATGCTCTCGGCAGCAGGCCTGCGGTGGTACGAGATCTCCAACTGGGCGGCGTCCGACGAGGCGCGCTGCCGCCACAACCTGCTCTATTGGACCGGCGGGGACTGGTGGGGCGTCGGCCCGGGAGCCCACGGCCACGTCGGCGGCACCCGCTGGTGGAACGTCAAGCACCCGGCGGCCTACGCGGGGCGGCTGGCCGCGGGAGACTCACCCGGGTACGCCAGGGAGGAGTTGTCCGCCGCGGACAGGGCGGTCGAAAGGATCATGCTGGAGCTGCGCCTGGACTCCGGGTTCCCGCTGGCGGACCTGCCCCCTCAGGCGCGTACGGCCGTCGCCAGGGCGCTGGGGGACGGGCTGCTGGAGCCGGAGGCGTTCAAGCGTGGTCAGGCCGTGCTCACCCTGCGGGGAAGGCTGCTCGCGGACGCCCTGATCGTCGACCTGACCGCCTGAATGCGTCCCCGTGCATGATCACGGTTGATGTTTTCGCAGGTGGGGCGGCTTGTGTCCGAACTTCTGCATGATCACGAACAGCGTATGCGCAGGCAGGGCGGCTTGTGTCCGAACTTCTGCATGATCACGAGCAGGGTATGCGCAGGCGGGAGGGCATGATCCCGAAGTTCTGCATGATCACGGGGAGGGGTGGGGGGTGGTGACGAAGTCGATCAGTTCTTCCACCCGGCCGAGGAGTTCGGGTTGGAGGTCGGCGTAGGTCTGGACGCGGCCGAGGATGTGCCGCCAGGCCTCCTGCGGGTCCATCCGCCAGCCGAGAGCGGCGATCACGCCCTCCTTCCACGGAACTCCCCGCGGCACGTTCGGCCAGGCGGGGATGTCGAGTGCCGAGGGCTTGACGGCCTGCCAGACGTCGACGTACGGATGGCCGACGACCAGCACGTCGTCTCCCGAGACCTGGCTCGCGATCCGGCTCTCCTTGGAACCCGGCACTAGGTGGTCGACCAGCACCCCCAGACGCCTGCCCGGCTCGGGTGCGAACTCGGCCACGATGGCGGGCAGGTCGTCGACGCCCTCGAGGTATTCGACGACGACCCCCTCCACGCGCAGGTCGTGGCCCCAGATCTTCTCGACGAGAGACGCGTCGTGCACGCCCTCGACGTAGATGCGGCTCTCCCGCGCCACCCGGGCCCGCAGCCCCTCCACCGCGACGGAGCCGGAGGCGCTCCTCCTGGGCGCCTGCGGCGCGGCAGCCGGCCGTACGAGGGTCACGGGCTTGCCGTCGAGGAGGAACCCGGCGGGTGTCAGCGGGAACAGGCGCCGCCGGCCGTGCCGGTCCTCCAGGGTCACGCCCTCCTTGTCGCAGGCGACGACGGCCCCGCAGAAGCGGCCCTCCGCGTCTTCGACCACGAGATCGAGTTCGGCTGGGATCTTGGGGATCTGCCCCTTCTTGGGGCGCCGCCAGTCACCGGAGAGCACGTCCTGCCCGTACATGCCGGGAACGCTAGCAAACAGGGGCGGGAGTTGTCGGCAGAGATCCGTGACGCGTAAAACGGGGACTTCTCCACGGACGGGGTATTTCGTTCGTGAGCGCATGTAAGCGATATACAGGCGGTTTGTCCGAGCCGCCGCTTGTGTTATCGCACCCCGGGGACGGTGGCCGTACACTTGGCACTCGGGAACACAGAGTGCCAGAGCCCGTGTTCCCCGCAGAGGGAGGTGACACATTGCTCGACGACCGCAAGCTGGCCGTGCTGCGTGCCATCGTCGAAGACTACGTGTCCACCAATGAGCCGGTGGGCTCCAAGGCCCTTGCCGACAGGCACAACCTCGGCGTCTCTCCCGCGACGATCCGCAACGACATGGCAGCGCTGGAGGAGCAGGGCTACATCCACCAGCCCCACACCAGCGCGGGCCGCGTGCCGACGGACAAGGGATACCGCCTGTTCGTCGATCGCCTCTCGCAGGTCAAGCCGCTGTCCGGCGCCGAGCGCAGGGCGATCGAGACCTTCCTCGCCGGGGCCGTCGACCTCGACGAGATCGTCATGCGCACTGTGCGACTGCTGGCCCAGCTCACCCGGCAGGTCGCGGTGGTGCAGTATCCGTCGCTGACCAGGTCGACCGTCCGTCACGTGGAAATCGTGCCCGTCGGCGATCGGCGGGTGATGCTCGTGCTGATCACCAACACCGGCAGGGTCGAGCAGCGCGTGATCGATCTGGTCGAGGAGGTGGCGGAGGACCGGATCGCGAACCTGCGGGCCGTCCTCAACACCTGCCTGGACGGCTGCGGCCTGTCCAACGTGCCGGAGACCGTCGCAGAACTGCCGGAGCGGCTGCCGCAGGAGGACCGGCCGGTGGCCGCGACGATCCTGTCGGTGCTGCTGGAGACACTCGTGGAGCGGCACGAGGAGAAGATCGTATTTGCCGGGGCCGCCAACCTCGCGGCGGCCGACTTCAGCGTCGGCCTGCGTGACGTGCTGGAGGCTCTGGAGGAACAGGTCGTGCTGATGCGTCTCCTCGGCGAGACCGGCGGCCTGTCCGAGCTGACCGTCCGGATCGGCTCGGAGAACCCGTACACCGGACTTCGCGGCACCTCGATAGTGGCCGCGGGATACGGTTCGGGCGACAAGGAACTGGCCCGGCTCGGAGTGCTGGGCCCGACGCGAATGGACTATCCCGTGACGATGGGTGCGGTGCGCGCCGTGGCGCGCTACGTCGGCCAGATTCTGGCGGGGTCGTAAGTGGCCCAGGACTACTACGCGACCCTCGGGGTCCGCCGTGACGCCAGCCAGGAAGAGATCAAGAAGGCCTACCGCCGTCTCGCCCGTCAGCTGCACCCGGACGTGAACCCGGACCCGGAGACCCAGGAGCGCTTCAAGGAGATCACCCAGGCGTACGAGGTGCTCTCCGACACCAACAAGCGCCAGATGTACGACCTCGGCGGCGACCCGTTCAGCAACGGAGCCGGGGCGGGGGCGGGCGGCTTCGGAGCCGGGTTCCCGTTCAGCGACATCATGGACGCCTTCTTCGGCGCCTCCGGCGCGTCGCGCGGCCCGCGCTCGCGGGCGAGGCGGGGCCGTAACGCGACGATCCGGGTCGAGCTCGACCTCGCCGAGTCGGGGTTCGGCACCACCCGCGAGCTGGTGGTCGACACCGCCGTGGTCTGCGAGGTGTGCCAGGGCTCGGGTGCGGCCGCCGGCACCCACCCCGACACCTGCGACATGTGCCACGGGCGCGGCGAGGTGTCGCAGGTCACCCGGTCGTTCCTCGGCCAGGTCATGACCTCCCGGCCCTGCCCCCAGTGCGGCGGCTTCGGCAGCGTGATCCGCCACCCCTGCATGGAGTGCTCGGGCGAGGGCCGCGTGCGCACCCGGCGCACCATCAAGGTGCGCATCCCCGCGGGCGTCGAGGACGGCACCCATATCCAGCTCGCCGGCGAGGGCGAGGTCGGCCCCGGGGGCGGCCCCGCGGGCGACCTCTTCCTGGAGATCGTCGAGCGTCCTCACCCGATCTTCGAGCGGCGCGGCGACGAGCTGCACTGCACCGTGATGATCCCCATGACGGCGGCCGCGCTCGGCACCTCTCTCACCGTCGAGACCCTCGACGGCGCGGAGGAGATCGACGTACGGCCGGGTACCCAGGCGGGGCAGGTCATCCCCCTGTACAACAGGGGCGTCCAGCGGCTCAACGAGACCGGGAGGGGCGACCTGCTGATCCACGTCAACGTGGAGACCCCGACCAAGCTCGACCCCCAGCAGGAGGAGCTCCTGCGCGAGCTGTCCAAGCTGCGTGGCGAGGAAAGGCCGCCCGGCAAGTTCTCCCCGGGACAGCAGGGTTTCTTCTCCCGCCTCAGAGACGCCTTCAACGGCCGCTGAGCCCTCGGGGTCGGAGATCGCATGAGCGTTCCCGTGTTCCTGGCGGACCGTGCCGGCCTCCAGGCCGCCCGCATCGTCCTCGGCGGGGCGGAGGGGCGGCACGCCGCCGCCGTGCGCCGGATGCGGCCGGGAGAGCGGATCGACCTCACCGACGGCGCCGGTGAGGTCGCCGAGTGCGTCGTGGTCGACGTCGCCAAGGAGTCGCTGACCGCCGAGGTGGTCAAGCGCTACCAGGTGGAGGCGCCCGCGCCGCGGCTGGTGGTCGTGCAGGGGCTGCCGAAGGGCGACCGCGGCGAACTGGCCGTCGAGATGATGACCGAGGTCGGCGTCGACGTGATCGTGCCGTGGTCGGCCGCCCGCTGCGTGACGCAGTGGAAGGGCGACCGCGCGGCCAAGGCGCTGGCCCGCTGGCGGAGTACGGCGCGCGAGGCGGGCAAGCAGGCCCGCCGCTTCCACCTGCCCGAGGTGACCGAGCAGGCGACGACCGCCGACGTGGCCGCGCTGATCTCGCGGGCGGCGCTCGGCATCGTGCTCCACGAGGAGGCCGCCGAGCCGATGTCCGGACTCGCAGTGCCCGCGGAGGGAGACGTCGTCATCGTGGTCGGCCCTGAGGGAGGCGTCACCGGCGAGGAGATCTCCCGGTTCACGGAGGCGGGAGCCGTACCCGCCCTTCTCGGGCCGACCGTGCTGCGGACGTCGACGGCGGGGGTGGCGGCGGCGTCCGTGCTGCTGTCCCGCTGCGGGCGCTGGTGACGCGCCCGGCCGGAGCGGTCTAGGAGGCCGGGGCCTCGGCGGTGTCGCCGGCCGCCGTGTCCACCGGCGACGGGGTCGGTGAAGGAGTGGGGGTCGGAGACGGGTCCGGAGGGGTGACCGTCGTCGGCGTGACCACCGGCGGCGGAGGCACCTGCGACACCGGGGCGCACGACGGCGACGCCGGCGCGTGGCCTGTGGTGTGGGTGGGGCAGGGGCTCGTCCGCGGTGACGGTTTCACGCTCGGGGTCGCCTTGTGAGTGGGGGTCGGGGTCTGCTCGGGGTGCATCGAGCCGCCGGAGTTGACGATCGGGGTCGGTACGGTGCCCGCCGGAGGCCGCCCGGTCGAGGAGACGTCGGGCAGTTCGGTGCCGTCCGCGCCCGCCTGGGAGATGCCCGTGCTCTGGCTCACCTGATCACGAAGATCGGGCACCAGCATGATGACCGTGCCCGCCACGAGGACCGCTCCGGCTACCGAGACTCCGATCCGCCACCAAAAGGTGCCCCGCAGGCCACGTCTTTCGATCCGCCCGCGGATGATGTTCAGCCCCTCGGGTGACGGCACGATGGAGTCCGCTTCCGCGCGCATGGCGGTGCGGAGCAGCTCCTCGAACTCGTCGTCGGGGAAGGTCATGAGAACTGCTCCAGTGCCATCCGTAATGCGGCCATGCCGCGGGCCGTGTGACTTTTCACCGCGCCCTTGCTGATGCCCATGGCGCCCGCGATCTCCGCCTCGGACAGGTCCCCGTAGTAGCGCAGGACCAGGGCCTCCCGCTGCCTGGTCGGCAGGCCGCGGAGTGCCTCGATCACCGCTGTGCGCTCCAGTTCTCCGATGGCGCCGTTCTCCGCGCTGGGAGCGTCGGGAAGGCCCTTGGGGGCGTATCTCTCGACGACGGCACGGTGCCGAAGCACCGACCGTGATCTGTTGACGACCGATTGGCGCAGGTAGGCGAGTGCCTTGTCGGTGTCCCGCAGACGTCGCCACGCGCCATGAATGGCGACGAAGGCGTCCTGCACGACCTCTTCGGCGCTGGCCACGTCGCGGACCAGCAATACCGCGAGACGCACCAACGACCGATAGTGAGCGCTGTACAGCGCCGTCACGGCCATGTCGGCGTCCCATCCGACGGGCACCGCCCCCATTGACCTGTCGGCCACGAGGGTTTCGGTGGTCACGTCAGTAGGACGCTCGTCACTCCCGGGAAGTTTACGTTCTTCCGAATCATTAGGGGGCATGACCCAGTGGTGTCCTCGCCCGACACTAGGGGTGTTTTTTCGGTGCAGTGTCGCACACCAAGACTATCTGCGGGGATCTTTCCACGGCATCACCGATTGGCAACGGCTACGCTTTCGCCGTGACCGACTGCCTGTTCTGCAAGATAGCGGCCAAAGAGATCCCCGCGGAAATCGTCCTTGAGACGGGCAGGGCTCTCGCGTTCCGCGACATCAACCCCCAGGCCCCCACCCACGTGCTGGTGGTTCCCAAGGTCCACTACGAGAACGCCGCCGCGCTCGCCGCGGCCGACGACGGCCTGGCCGACGACCTGCTCTCCGCCTGCCACATCGTCGCCGTGCAGGAGGGGGTGTCCGAGTCCGGGTATCGCGTCGTCTTCAACACGGGAACGGGGGCCGGGCAGACCGTCTTCCATGTTCACGCGCACGTTCTCGGCGGCAGGAGCCTCCAGTGGCCCCCCGGTTGAACGGCTAGCATGACGGTAGGAAACGAGGGAGGCGAGCAGGCCGTACGGCCGCCCATGTCCGATTCACAGGAATTCCATAAGACCCAGGCGAAGGTGGTCATCCCCGACGGCCAGCCCATGGTCAGCCTCCTCGGTTCGCGCGACGAACTGCTGCGCGTCATCGAGAAGGCATTCCGCGCCGACATCCACGTGCGCGGCAACGAGATCACCATCACCGGCAGCCCGGAGGAGAGCGGCATCGTGGTCCGCCTCTTCGAGGAGCTGGTCGAACTGGTCACTTCGGGCGCGGAACTGACGCCCGACTCCGTCGAACGCAGCATCGCCATGCTGCGGATGACGACCGATCGTCCCGCGGAGGTCCTTTCCCTGGACATTCTGTCTTCCCGCGGCCGGACGATCCGCCCCAAGACCGTCAACCAGAAGCGGTACGTCGACGCGATCGACAAGCACACGATCGTGTTCGGCATCGGCCCCGCCGGTACGGGCAAGACCTATCTGGCGATGGCCAAGGCCGTGAAGGCCCTGCAGGACAAGCATGTCAACCGGATCATCCTGACCCGGCCCGCCGTCGAGGCGGGGGAGCGGCTGGGATTCCTGCCGGGCACCCTCTACGAGAAGATCGATCCGTATCTTCGGCCGTTGTACGACGCGCTGCACGACATGCTGGACCCCGACTCGATCCCGCGCCTCATGTCCGCCGGGACGATCGAGGTCGCGCCCCTGGCGTACATGCGAGGCCGCACGCTGAACGACGCCTTCATCATCCTCGACGAGGCGCAGAACACCTCGCCCGAGCAGATGAAGATGTTCCTCACCCGGCTCGGGTTCAACTCCAAGATCGTCGTCACGGGTGACGTGACCCAGATCGACCTTCCCGGCGGTCAGGAGAGCGGCCTCAAGGTCGTGCAGAACATCCTCGACGGCATCGACGACATTCACTTCAGTAGGCTGACCAGCGCCGACGTGGTGCGGCACCGGCTGGTCAGCGACATCGTCGACGCCTACGGGCGCTACGACGCCGCAGTGGCGTCGGAGCCGCGCGAGATGGCCAAGCGTTCCCGGGGCAGACGATGACGAGTACGTGCACAGGTAGGGAGATCCGGTGAGCATCGAGGTGGCCAACGAGTCCGGCGTCGAGGTGGACGAGTCGGCGCTGGTCGAGCTGGCCGGTCACGTGCTCGGCCGCATGGGGATCAACCCCCTGGCCGAGCTGTCGATTCTGATCGTCGACGAGCCGGCGATGGCCGTGCTGCACGAGCAGTGGATGGGGGAGCCCGGTCCGACCGACGTGCTGGCCTTCCCGATGGACGAGCTGCGGCCGGGCTCCGGCGCGGGCCGCGACGACGACGCCGCGACCGACCCCGCACTGCTCGGCGATGTGGTGTTGTGCCCGCAGGTCGCGGCGAAGCAGGCGGCCGAGGCCGGGCACGGCGCCCAGGACGAGCTGGAGTTGCTGTGCACCCACGGCATCCTCCACCTGCTCGGTTATGACCATGCGGAACCGGAGGAACACGCCGAGATGTTCGGCCTCCAGGGCGAACTGCTCGAGGCGTGGCGGGAGGTGCGGCGGAAGCCGTGAACAACGGCTGGCTGATCTCGGCCGTCATCCTCATCGTGGCCGGCGGCCTGCTGGCGAGCGCCGAGACCGCCCTGGCGCGCATCAGCCGGGTGCGCGCCGAGGAGTTCGTCAAGGACGGCAGGCGCGGCGCCGTGCGGCTGCAGGCGATCGTCGCCGACCCGCCGCGCTACCTCAACCTCCTCTTGTTGCTGCGGCTCAGCTGCGAGCTGGTGGCGACCGTGATCGCCACGCTGCTCTTCGTCGACTGGCTGGGCGACCAGGGTCAGGCGTACGCCGTGGCGGCCGTCGTCATGATCCTCGTGAGCTACGTCATCGTCGGCGTCTCCCCGCGCACGCTCGGCCGCCAGCACGCCGAGCCCGTCGCGCTGGCCGCCGCTCCGATCGTCTACGGGCTGACGAGGATCTTCGGCCCGCTGCCGAAGCTGCTGATCCTGCTGGGCAACGCGCTCACGCCGGGCCGCGGCTTCAGGGAGGGCCCGTTCACCTCCGAGGCGGAGCTGCGCGACCTGGTCGACCTGGCCGAGCAGCGCCGGGTCATCGAGCCCGACGAGCGCGAGATGATCCATTCGGTCTTCGAGCTGGGTGACACGCTGGTGCGCGAGGTCATGGTCCCGCGCACGGACATCATCTTCATCGAGCGGGGCAAGACCCTGAGCCAGGCGTTGTCGCTCGCGCTGCGCAGCGGCTTCTCCCGCATCCCCGTGGTCGGGGAGAACGAGGACGACGTCGTAGGCATCGCCTATCTCAAGGACATCGTGCGCCGCATGCAGGACACCGGCGACGTGGGTTCGCGCGTGGACGAGCTCATGCGCCCCGCGACGTACGTGCCGGACAGCAAGCCGATCGACGAGTTGCTGCGCGAGATGCAGGCGCGGCAGATCCACGTGGCGATCGTCATCGACGAGTACGGAGGCACCGCCGGCCTGGTCACGATCGAGGACATCCTCGAGGAGATCGTGGGCGAGATCGCCGACGAGTACGACCAGGAGGCGCCCAGGGTCGAGTCGCTGGACGGCGGCGCGGTCCGCGTGACCGCCCGGCTGCCCGTGGACGAACTGGCGGAGCTGTTCGACACCGAGATCGACGTGGACGACGTGGAGACCGTGGGCGGTCTTCTCGCGGCCGCGCTCGGGCGGGTGCCGATCGCCGGCTCCGAGATCACCGTCGGCGGGCTCCACCTCACCGCGGAGACGGTCGCGGGCCGCCGCAACCGGATCAGCACCGTCGTCGTACGGCCGGCCACCACGGAGCAGGAACCAGAGAACGGAGCGGTCGGCGCCTCAGCCGAACGCGACTGACTTGCCCAAAATTGGGCTATCGGGCGCCTCTGAACCTTATGGGACCTGCGTGGCAAGTGTCCGTTAAGTGTTTTGCAAGTGGGATAGGCGAGAGTCGTACCAGGCGTCCGGGAGGGGTTCGGGACGCCTTTGGGGGGAGCCCGGGGCGCCGGAAGGGGTTCGCGGCGCACCGGCACCCCCCTCGGGGGTCGTGGGGCCTCTCGCCTGGCCGGAAGGGTGAGAGCGCCCCATTAGTTCGTCGTGTTCCGTTCGTCACTCTTAGTGATTGCCGTTTTCCGTACCTGGGAAGGAACAGGGCGGCGGAGGAGACGACGGATATGCGCATCATCCAGGTGGTCGTCATGTGCGGTCTCATCGTGGTGGCCGGCGCCTGCGGCGTGGAGGGCAGGACCTACACCCGCGCGGAGTCCTCGGCGGAGGCGGCCCGCCTGCGCACCGCCCTCGCCACCCTGGACGGCCTGCCGGAGGGGTTCTCGGCCCGGGCGCGCGAGAGCTGGCGGCCCCCGTTCTCGCCACGGAAGAAGGCGTGCCGCATCCTGTTCGACGCGGCGGCCGGAAGCCCGCCCAGGGACGGACTCGGCGGCACGGCCACGGCCACCTTCGAAGGCGACCACATCGGCGAGCTGGCCGGCGTGGGACTGGCCGTCTACACCGGCGGCGGCGGGGCGAGCGAGCGTCTCGGCGAGCTTCGCGACGCCATGGAGGGATGCGGCACCGCCCGCAGCGGCGCCATGGGCGGGAACGACCGCCTTGTCGCGACCGAGCTGGCGCTGGGCGACGTCGGCGCCGACGTCGAGGCCCGCCGGCTGACCGGACGCGTCGGCGGATACCCGTACGAGATGCATCTGGTTGTCGCGGGAGTCGGCCACACGGTCATCGCGCTGGTCCACGCGGGGCTGACCCCGCCCGATGCCGGCCGCACCGAGGAACTGGCCCGATCGCTGGTCCGTGAGGTCGGTAGCCTTGACTCGTGACAGACACGCTTGACCCCGAGGACCAAAAGATCATCACGCTGGCCCGTTCGGCCCGCGCCCGTAACGGATCCCCCGAAGGGGCCGCCGTACGTGACGAGACCGGGCGCACCTATGCCGCGAGCGGCGTCGACCTGCCTTCGCTGCAGCTGACGGCGATCCAGGTCGCGGTGGCCATGGCGGTGTCGAGCGGGGCGAAGGCCGTGGAGGCGGCGGCGCTCGTCACCGAGGCGGACGACCCCGCCGCGCAGGACGTCGCCGCCATCGAGGACCTCGGAAACGGAACGCTCTTCGTCGCGGGCCCGGACGGCATGCTGAAGGGCCGGTACATCTGACGTGAGCTCCGAGCCCTCCGCCGACTTCCACGCTGGATTCGCCTGCTTCGTCGGCAGGCCGAACGTCGGCAAGTCCACCCTCATGAACGCCCTGGTCGGGACCAAGGTGGCCATCACCTCGTCCAAGCCGCAGACCACCCGGCGAGCCATCCGCGGCATCGTGCACCGGCCGCAGGCCCAGCTCGTGATCGTGGACACCCCCGGCTTCCACCGGCCCCGCACGCTCCTCGGCGAACGGCTGGACAGCCTGGTGCTGTCCACGCTGACCGAGGTCGACGTGATCGGCTTCTGCGTGCCCGCCAACGAGCCGATCGGCAAGGGCGACAAGTTCATCACCGAGAAGCTCGCCGCCGTGAAGAAGACCCCGGTGGTCGCGGTCGTCACCAAGTGCGACCTCGCCTCACGCGAGCAGATCGCCCGCCAACTGCTCGCGGTCGCCGAGCTGGCCGACTTCGCCGAGATCGTGCCGGTGTCCGCGGAGAGCGGGGAGCAGCTCGACGTGCTCGCCGACCAGCTGATCGCCCGCCTGCCCGAGTCGCCGCCCCTGTACGCCGGAGGCGAGCTGACCGACGAGCCCGAGCAGATGCTGGTCGCCGAGCTGATCAGGGAGGCGGCGCTGGAGGGCGTGCGTGACGAACTGCCGCACTCCATCGCGGTCGTGGTCGAGGAGATGGGGCCCAGGGAAGGCCGCGACGACCTCCTGGACATCTACGCGTTCATGTACGTCGAGCGGCCGTCGCAGAAGGCGATCGTCATCGGGCCCGGTGGCGCGCGGCTGAAGGACGTGGGCTCCCGCGCCCGTCAGCAGATCGAGGCGCTGCTCGGCACCCGCGTCTACCTTGACCTGCGCATCAAGGTCGCCAAGGAGTGGCAGCGGGACCCCAAGCAGCTGCGCCGCCTCGGCTTCTACGACTGACAGTGACGATGGTTCGCCACGTGGTAGGAAGAGCTTCCTACCACGTGCTACGGTCAGACCATGACCGTGCGGAAGTTGTCGATCTCGGTCCCGCCCGAGGTCGAGGAGATCATCAAGGCGGCGGCTGCCGAAGAGGGCAAGGCGGTGTCCACGTGGGTGGCCGAAGCCGCTGTGGAGAAGGCGCGTGTCGCTGCCCTGAATACGCAGGGTAGGGCCGCCGCTCAGGAGTTGGTGGCCGAATATGAGAGCGAGCATGGTGAGCTGCCCAAGGAGTCCCGGCGCCGTGCCCGCGAGTTCATGATGGAGGCCGGGCTGCTCGACGACGACTCATGGCGAGCGGCGGGCTAGTGCGTACGGTCGTTTACGACACGGGGGCATTGCTGGCTGCCGATCGTGGTAGTCCGGATTTCCTCGCCCTGCATGACGAACTGAGCGCGGCTCGCGTGCGCCCGGTCGTGCCGGTGGTGGTTCTCGCCCAGGCGTGGCGGGGTGGCCCTCAACACCGGGTCTCCCGCATTCTCAAGGGCTGCGACATCGTGGCTGACGACGAGCGCATCGGCCGCGCGGCCGGAGTCGCCTGCGGGGCTTCGGGGACCGCCGACATCGTGGATGCGATCGTCGTTGTCACTGCCGTCCAGCATCAGGCCGCGGTGATCACCAGCGACGCCGACGACCTGAGGCATCTGGCCGACTCCATCGGCATGAAGCTTTCGCTCTTCGAGGTCTGACCGCATATAGATGGAAGCATCGGCAGGCGCCTGTCGGATGAAGAGGCGGCCCGGCTCAAGTCATGGAAGTCGTATTCGCCCGCACTAGTGGAGCAGGCGGTCAGGGCTCTCCATGGGACGGAACCGTGGCTATCGGTATTGGATGAAATGCGCGTGGATTTCGAACGTCATTAGACGCTCTCCTTCGCCTCACGTTCTTTCAGATACGCCGCATCAGCGGCGGCGGATGAGCGAGGCGGCGGCCAGGACGGCCATGACGATCGACGACGCCAGGCCCGCGAACCAGCCGTACTCGATGGTGGGGTGCACGTCGATCAGCCCGGCCACCCGGAAGTTCAGCTGGTCGGCGAGACCCTGAGGATCCATGAGGAACATCGCCATCGCGAAGGCCGCGACCGCGCCGGGCAGGATGGCGAACCCGGTGAACAGCCAGCTGCGCGCGATGCCGAGCACGCCGAGCAGCATCGCGACCACGCCCGCCACCATGACCAGCCAGCCCGGGACGTCGTCCACGCCGCGCACCACGTGGCTGAGCTCGGTGTCCAGCACGCCGAACTGAGCCGTGACCCCAGCCCATGGGAGCAGCGCCGTGATGGACAGGATCAGGCCGACGACGGTCACGCCGGCGGCGAGCAACAGGCTGGGGACGCTCCGGTCGGGCACTCCGTCGGGGGGCGGGGTGAGATCAGACACGATCACCAGGCTACGGCGCGCCGGTGCGCCGGGGGTACCGCGGAGTCCCCTCGGCTCACGCCGGTCCGCTCATCGCTCCGGCGGCACGGCTGCCGCCTGTTCGGCCCGTCCGAGCCGGGCGCGCAGTTCGACGGTGTCCTGCGCGAGGGCTGAGGCGAGCACACCCGGCCCGGCGAGGGGCAACGCGGCCCAGCCGGCCCCGATCGTGGCCCGGCGTTCCCGCTTCGAATCGTGTGCGGCGTCCCAGGCGGGCCCCGCTACGAGAGTGGAGCCGACGCAGCGGGCGTCGCCGTACACGGCAGGGCTGCCCTCGACCTCCGGGTGGCCGACGACGAGCTCCTGACGGAGCAGCGGCCGTCCGGCGACCGTCGCGTCGAACCGGGCCCGGCAGCGGCCGGGTCGCTCGCCGTGCCGCCCGAAGACGATCTCCTCCCGCCAGAACACCGTGGCGTCCTCGGCGAGCGAGAGCCGTACGGCCATGCGGTGGGAGCAGCCGGCCGCGAGCACGGTCGGCTCCGGCGTGAATCGCAGCGAGGCCCCCGCGCCCACGTGCGCGTCGATCATCATGAGGGAGTCGGCGGGGGAGGGCCCCGGCAGCACGAGCGTCGAGGCGACCGAGCGGACCTCCAGGGCGGTGCCGGGAGCGACGTCGATCACGAGCGTCAGCCGGTCGCCGCCGAGGGGGCCCGCTCCCGTCGAGACCAGATGCACCAGCCCGGGGCCGGTCTGCCGCACTGTCAGCGGCGGCTCGGAGCGCAGGGTCTCCAGCCGGGTGTGGCCGCCGGAGGCCCGCGTCGCGATGACCGCCCGGGCCGTCACCGCCGCCGCGCGCTCTGCGGGGGACGGCGGCGCCGGGCTCAGGAGCGGTGTGGTCATGTCCGCTCAGGCGTTCGTGGGGGCGCTGTGGTCGTGCGTGTGGTCGTTCTGGTGGTGCCACGAGCCGACCAGGCTGGTCACCCATTCGGCCACCGAATGGGCGCTGCGGTCCTCCCTGATCGAGGTGAACAGCACCGGCCTGCCCTCCCGTACGGCTGCCGCGTCACGGGACATCACGGTCAGGTCGGCTCCGACCAGCGGAGCGAGGTCGGTCTTGTTGATCACGAGCAGGTCGGCCGTCGTCACGCCCGGGCCGCCCTTGCGCGGCACCTTGTCGCCGCCCGACACGTCGAGCACGAAGATCTGCCGGTCGGCCAGGCCCCGGCTGAAGGTCGCGGTCAGGTTGTCGCCGCCGCTTTCGACGATCACGAGGTCGAGCGGCCCGAACCGCTCTTCGAGGGTTTCCACGGCGTCGATGTTGGCCGCGATGTCGTCGCGGATGGCGGTGTGCGGGCAGCAGCCGGTCTGCACGGCCAGGATGCGCTCGGGATCGAGCACGCCTGCCCGGCGCAGGAACTCCGCGTCCTCCGTGGTGTAGATGTCGTTGGTCACCACCCCCAGCCGCATCGACGGGCCGAGGCTGCGGCACAGGGCCGCCACCAGGGCCGTCTTGCCGCTGCCTACGGGGCCGCCGATGCCGAGCCGCAGTGCGCGCCCGTGTGGATCGGCCGCGTCGTGGTGGTCGTCGTGGTTAGCGCCCATGTGTGGACCCGTCCTTCTGCTCGATCCAGTGGGGCTGGATGCCGTGTGGATGCCGTCGCGCGGTCGTGCGCCTGGGGGTGCGCAGGCCTCCCGATCTGGTGTCTGGTGTGTCGTGTTCCGGCGTCTCGGTCAGGAGACGAAGAGCTTCATCGTGTTGGAGTGATGGCCTTCCGCGAGCAGGTCGAGCGCGGGCGCCGCGTGACCGGGCAGCGCCGGCCATCCCGGTCCGCGCGTGCTCCCTTTCGCGTCGCCGTTCGCCGTGCCGTACGGGCCGAAGGGGTCGGCCGCGCCCGGCTCCATCACGACGTCGTCGATGAGCGAGGCGCAGGCGGCGTGGGCGGCGTCGTTGAGCGCGGGGGCCAGGTCGGCGAGAAGCCGGTGCACGGTCACGGGGTCGAGCCCGAGCAGTCGCACGGCGGCCGTCGCCGGTCCGGTCACCGCGTTGTAGGCCGCCGCCAGGGCCGACTGATAGGGGTCGCAACCCGCCGAGGCCGCCGCCGCGCCGAGGGCGATCGGGTGATGCACGCCGTTCGGTACGGCTTTCGCCAGCAGGTCGAGCACGGGGGAGGGCCAGATCCTGCGGGCCGAGCGGATGAGCAGGCGGCCCTGCACGCGGCTCGCCTCACGCTGGGCGGGGGATGCGGTTCGTGCGTCGGCCTCGGCGTCGAGTTGCCGCCAGCGTCCCGCCGGATCATCGCTCTGCCCGTCGCGCCCGCCCGTCTGCTCGTCGTGGGCTGCGGCCTGCTCGTCATGGCCCGCTGAGGCGAGCTCGCAGGCGGCGGCGGCCAGCGCAGCGCTGACCAGGCCGGCCGTGGCGAGCCGGCCCCGGAGGAACCGCGCCAGATCCTCCGGGCCGGTGATCGTGCCCAGCCGGACCGCCTCTTCGGCGCCGCCGGAATGGGCGTGACCGCCCGCGGGCAGCCGGGAGTCGGCCAGCAACAGCAGCGCGGCGTCGGGGCTGCCGCGCATGCCGCCCTTTCTTCTATCGTTCTGCATCCCCGATTTCCCTTTCCGGCTCGCGGTCCAGAAGGCTCAGAAGAGGAAGTAGCGCTGGGCCATCGGCAGCCGTTCTGCCGGTGCGGGTTCGATCAGCTCGCCGTCGACGCGGACGGTGAACGTGTCGGGGTCCACCTCGATCGACGGCAGTGCGTCGTTGAGCGGCATCGCGTCCTTCCTGCGGCTGCGCACGTCGGCCACCGGCACCAGGCGGCGCCGTACGGCGAGGCGCTCGGCCAGGCCGTCCTCTATGGCGAGCGGGGCCACGAAGTGCAGCGACGTGGCGGCGGCCGTGGCCGGCGCGGCGCCGAACATCGGCCGGGGGAGCACCGGCTGCGGGGTCGGGATGGACGCGTTGGCGTCGCCCATTTGGGCGTAGGCGATCACCCCGCCCTTGACGACCAGGTCAGGCTTCACGCCGAAGAAGGCGGGGCTCCAGAGCACGAGGTCGGCCAGCTTGCCGACCTCCACCGAGCCGATTTCGGCGTCGAGCCCGTGGGCGATGGCCGGATTGATCGTATATTTCGCGATGTAGCGGCGGGCGCGAAGGTTGTCGGCCGGGTTGCCGGGCTCTCCGCCGAGAGCGCCCCTCCGGGCCTTCATGACGTGCGCGGTCTGCCAGGTGCGGATGATCGTCTCGCCGACGCGGCCCATGGCCTGCGAGTCGGATCCGATCATCGAGATCGCGCCGATGTCGTGCAGCACGTCCTCGGCCGCCATCGTGGTGGGCCTGATCCGCGACTCGGCGAACGCGAGGTCCTCCGGGATCGCCGGGTTGAGATGGTGGCAGACCATGAGCATGTCGAGATGCTCGTGGTGGGTGTTGACCGTGTGCGGCCGGGTCGGGTTGGTCGACGACGGCAGCACGTTGGCATGCGAGGCGACCTTGATGATGTCCGGCGCGTGGCCTCCTCCGGCGCCTTCGGTGTGGTAGGCGTGGATGGCCCGGCCCGCGACGGCGCTCAGCGTCGACTCGACGAAACCCGCCTCGTTGAGGGTGTCGGTGTGGACGGCCACCTGCACGCCGGTGGCGTCGCACACACTCAGGCAGGCGTCGATCGCCGCCGGGGTGGTGCCCCAGTCCTCGTGCAGCTTGAAGCCGGACGCGCCCGCGCGTAGTTGCTCCAGCAGGCCCTCGGTGCTGACCGTGTTGCCCTTGCCGAGCAGCGCCACGTTGACCGGGTAGGAGTCGAGCGACTCCAGCATCCTGGCGAGGTACCACGTGCCCGTGACCGTGGTCGCCTTGGTGCCCTCGGCGGGACCTGTGCCGCCGCCGATGATCGTGGTCACGCCGGAGGCGAGCGCCTCGTCGAGGATCTGCGGGGCGATGAGATGCACGTGGGAGTCCACGGCCCCCGCCGTGACGATCTTCCCGTTGCCCGCCAGGATCTCGGTGGAGGGGCCGATGACCAGGTCGGGGTGCACGCCGTCCATGGTGTCGGGGTTGCCCGCCTTGCCGATGGCCACGATGCGCCCGTCGCGCACGCCGATGTCGGCCTTGACGACACCCCAGTGGTCGAGGATCACCGCGCCGGTGATGACGAGGTCGGGGGAGCCCTCGGCGCGGGTCGTGCGCGCCTGGCCCATCGACTCGCGGATGACCTTGCCGCCACCGAACACCGCCTCGTCGCCCGCTCCCGAAGGGCCCATCGACAGGTCCTCGGTGACCTCGATGAAAAGGTCGGTGTCGGCCAGTCTCACCCTGTCGCCGGTGGTCGGGCCGTACAGGGCCGCGTAGCGGGAGCGTTCGATGCTAGGCACGGGCGCCGCCGTCCAGCGGGCCCGCCCACTCGGGGCGCAGGCCGGGCACGATGCGGTTGCCCGCGATGGGCACGAGCGTCACGTCGCGCTCGACGCCGGGCTCGAACCTGATCGCGGTGCCGGCGGGCACGTCCAGCCGGGTGCCCCAGGCCGCACGCCGGTCGAACTCCAGGCCCGGATTGGCGGCGGCGAAGTGATAGTGGGAGCCGACCTGGATCGGGCGGTCGGCCGTGTTGACCACGCGCACCGTGATCCTCTTCCTGCCGGGGTTCAGCGGGACGGGCGTCCCCCCGGGCACGATCTGGCCCGGCACCATCTCGCTCAAGTCGCTCATCCGGCCGCCCCTCGTGTCTCGTGCGTTCTGTCGCTGCGCGGCATGCGACT
Source organism: Planotetraspora thailandica (assembly GCF_016863335.1). GTDB lineage: Bacteria > Actinomycetota > Actinomycetes > Streptosporangiales > Streptosporangiaceae > Planotetraspora > Planotetraspora thailandica. The sequence goes on along the minus strand of NZ_BOOR01000023.1, from coordinate 17,076 downwards.
CCGTACGGCGCTCATGTGATCGGGTTGTGGACGGTGACGAGCTTGGTCCCGTCGGGGAAGGTGGCCTCGATCTGCACCGAGTCGAGCATCTCGGGCACGCCCTCCATGACGTCTTCGCGGCGGAGCACCTTGCGGCCGGCGTCCATGAGGTCGGCCACGCTCCTGCCGTCGCGTGCTCCCTCCAGGAGGAACGATGCGATGATCGCGGTCGCCTCGGGATGATTGAGCCGCAGACCCCGGTCCTTGCGGTCGCGCGCCACGCCCGCGGCGACGTGAATGAGGAGGCGTTCCTGTTCATGTGGAGTGAGCCGCATGGCGGGACGATAGGTAATCGCGGTTTCCCTCGCGTTACCCGCGCATTTCATGCGTGTATCGAGATCGGAGGCGGGCTGCGCTAATGGTTTGTTAACCATTCAGACGTTTTCGCGAAATCACACGCTATCACCCTGACGGCCGTGCCAGCCGGGGCAAATGCGTAATTCCGCCTTCATGGAACCGGGCGAAGGGAGCCGGTTCTCGTTATGTTTCCGCAGAACGGCCGGCGAAATCGTCGGGGCGCTTGGACGCGGATTTCGGTGAGCTCGCGGGGGACCCCCGGGGTCGCAGAGGGCGTCGCAGGAGTTATCGTCGAAGAGAGGAAGCGATCGAACGCCTGAACGCCTCTGGCCTCGCCGGGACTCACTCGACAAGAGCCCTGTGGACCTGGCCCTGCGCATGGCCGGCTCGCTTCCTCACCGTCTGGGCGGCCTGCCTGCGGTCACACGTGCAGCTGCCACCGGTTCCAGATGTCGAGCACCGTGAAGCCCATCGCCTCGTTGATGTCCAGCATGTGCCGGTTCGATGTGGAGTTCCACGTCGCCAGCCGTACGATGTCCGGCTCACACGCGCGGAACCAGGCGAGGTTGGCGAGCTTGAGCGTCAGGCCGAGCCGCCGACCCCGGTGAGGGCGCAGCACGCAGGTGTCGAGCTGACTGGCCCAGCCGTCCCGCTCGCCGGCGTCGACGCCGATCCGGGTGAACCCTGCGGGGTCGCCGGTGGCATTGTGCCGGGCGATCATGGTGTAGACGAACAGGCCCGCCTCGCTCGTCGTCTCGTCGACCGTGCGGACCTGGGCGGCGTTCCAGCGCCGGTCCTCGATGTCGAGATCGCCCCGCGGCTCGTCGTTCATTCCGTTCAGGAGGGCGGCCATGTCGTCCAGGTGGTGGTCGGCGATCGGCCCGGCCCAGCGTTCCAGTGAATAGCCCCGTCCGTGGCGGGCGGCGGAGTCGCGCATGAGTTCCAAGCCCGGCCAGTCGGCCGTACGCAGGTCGAGAACCCTCCGGGCCTCCTCGGCGGCACCGGAGAATCCGCGGGCCGCGGCGAACGACGCGCCGGGGCCGCCGGTGACCGCCTCGCCGATCATCACCCGCCGCCCCTCGGATCGGGCCCTGCCGACCGCGTGCTCCAGCAGGGCGCTGCCGATCCCGCGGCGCCGATGGCCGGGAAGGACGGCCAAGGTCCGGATCAACGCCACATGGGTGTTGTCCGCGTCCGGACAGTGGAGGGCGTATCCGCCGGCGACCTGCCCGGCGTCACGGGCGACCCAGGCCTCGCAGCGCCCCGCAGACCAGCCGCGCTCGACCGACACCCGGAAATGGCGTAGGGAAATGCCCGGACCCTGCGTCCGGCCGGCCCGATGGGCCGCGTACAGGCCGGGCATCCCGTCGCCTGACGACGAGAAGTCGAGGCGCTCGATCCGCATACGGCCAAGACAACCGCACCGCCGGTCGGGGACGCGAGCGGTTTTCCGCCGCCGCTACTGGAGGTAGCCCTCTACTTCGCTGACGGGGCGGGCGGCGGCGTCGTCCGGGTCCTCGCCCGCGCCGCGACGGGCCCGGCGCTGGCGCAGCAGGTCCCAGCAGCGGTCGAGCGACTCCTCGAGATGGCGGATCCTCGCGTGCTCCTCGTCGGTGTTCACCTCACCGGCCGTGAGACGGCGGCGCAGGGTGTGCTCCTCGTCGATGAGCTCGCCGATCTGATCGAGGATCTCGTTGTCCTTCATGGCGCAACCCCCTTTTTGTCCTGAGTCACACTAGCGTGCGAGGGCAGGGAGTGGTTCCGGCCGCCCGGGCGGGCGCCGTCTCGGCATGTGGGCCCGTGTCTCGCCGGATCGAGGCCGTCTGCTAACCTCCTAGGCATGCTGCGCGGCCTCCTTCTTATCCGCCGCGGCGAGGGCCTGTAAAGGCCGGCTCCCTCGTCGCGGTGAGGCTCACGCGCGTCGGCCGTCACTGGTCTTTCTTCACCGGCGACGCCTTCATCTGATCGGGTCCTTTTCCCGCGTCGTCGTGTGCCCGACGAGGAGCATGATGAATTCCCAGCAGCAGCCCAGCCCCATGCCGTTCCACCGTTACACCCCGTTCGAACCGGTCCGCCTGACCGACCGCACCTGGCCGGACAAGGTCATCACCAAGGCGCCCCGGTGGTGCGCCGTCGACCTGCGCGACGGAAACCAGGCGCTGATCGACCCGATGGACTCCCACCGCAAGCTCAAGATGTTCGAGCTGCTGGTACGGATGGGATACAAGGAGATCGAGGTCGGCTTCCCTGCCGCGTCGCAGACCGACTTCGACTTCATCCGGAAGATCATCGAAGAGGACCGCATCCCCTCCGACGTCGTCATCCAGGTACTGACTCAGGCCAGGCCCGAGCTGATCGAGCGCACCTTCGAGTCGCTGCGGGGGGCTAAACAGGCGATCGTGCACCTGTACAACTCGACGTCCACGCTCCAGCGCAGGGTCGTGTTCGGCCAGGACAAGGAGGGCATCACCGCCATCGCGGTGGAGGGCGCCAAGCTGTGCAAGAAGCTGGCCGCCGAGATGGACGGCACCGAGATCTCCTTCGAATATTCGCCGGAGTCGTTCACGGGCACCGAGCTCGAATACGCCGTCGAGGTCTGCAACGCCGTCAACGACGTGTGGCAGCCGACCCCCGACCGCAAGGTGATCATCAACCTGCCCGCGACCGTCGAGATGGCCACGCCCAACATCTACGCCGACCAGATCGAGTGGATGAACCGCCACCTGGCCTATCGGGACTCCGTAGTGCTGTCCCTGCACCCCCACAACGACCGCGGCACGGCCGTCGCCGCCGCCGAACTGGGCTACATGGCCGGAGCCGACCGCATCGAGGGCTGCCTGTTCGGCAACGGAGAGCGCACCGGCAACGTCTGCCTCGTCACGCTGGGCATGAACCTCTTCTCCCAGGGCATCGACCCCGAGGTCGACATCTCCGACATCGATGAGATCCGCCGCGTCGTGGAGTACTGCAACCAGCTGCCCGTCCACCCGAGGCACCCGTGGGGCGGCGAACTGGTCTACACGGCCTTCTCCGGCTCCCACCAGGACGCCATCAAGAAGGGCTTCGACCATCTGGAGCGGGACGCGCAGGCCGCCGGAGTGCCGGTGGACGACTTCACGTGGGCTGTGCCGTACCTGCCGATCGACCCCAAGGACATCGGCCGCAGCTACGAGGCCGTGATCAGGGTCAACAGCCAGTCCGGCAAGGGCGGCGTGGCCTACATCATGAAGAGCGACCACCACCTCGACCTGCCGAGGCGCCTGCAGATCGAGTTCTCCCGCGTGGTGCAGGCGCAGACCGACGCGGAGGGCGGCGAGGTGACGGCCGCCGCGATGTGGGAGACGTTCACCGACGAGTACCTCCCGAACCCCGGCAAGCCGTGGGGCAGGCTCGGCCTGCTGGCCCACCGGCACTCCTCGACGGTCGACGACAAGGACGTGATCAGCGCCGACGTGAAGATCGACGGCCAGATCCGCGAGATCGAGGGGGTCGGCAACGGCCCGATCTCGGCCTTCTGCAATGCGCTGGAGGGGGTGGGCGTGGTCGTGCGCGTGCTCGACTACACCGAGCACGCCATGAGCGCCGGGGCCGACGCGAAGGCGGCGTCCTACTTGGAGTGCGAGGTCACGACCCCGGACGGTGCCAAGGTGCTGTGGGGTGTGGGCATCGACGCCAACACCACGACGGCCTCGCTCAAGGCCATCATCTCCGCCGCCAACCGCGCCCACCACTGATCACCCCACGTCTTGGGCGTGATCACCCACTTGGGCGTGATCATGCAGAAGTTCGGAGACATGTGGCCTGACCGGCGCAAACATTGCCCGTGATCATGCAGAAGTTCGGGTGGAGGTCCGCTGACCTGCGCGAACACCTTTCGTGATCATGCAGTTTCGCGAGGGTGGCCGGGGTGTATGTGAAGCCGAAGTGGAGAGGGTGGCGTTCCATCGAGGACGCCACCCTCTTGTGCATGATCACGAATGACGTTACCGCAGGTGGCGAGGCATTTCCTCGAAGATCTGCATGATCACGAATGGTATTGCCGCAGGCAGGGCGGCGTTCTGTCGAACTTCTGCATGATCACGAACTGGGTGATGGCTGGTCGGCGCGTATGATCCCGAACTTCTGCATGATCACGCGGAGGGGGCGTGCAATCACGCGGGGAGGGGGGTGTGTGATCACGCCTAGGGGGTGGGCGTGATCATGCGGGGGCGGAGGGGAGGCCTATCAGGACGGCCAGGCAGATCATGTTGTGCTCGAAGAGCTCGGCCCGATGCGTGATCACGTTGTTGAACTGGCCGAACAGTTCGAAGCTGACCATTCCGTACAGGCCGGTCCACGCGGCCACCGAGCGTGCCACCACGTCGTCGGGGACGTCCGGCATGATCTGACGCACCATCTCGGCGTCCGCCGACAACACCCCGGGCGGGTCGGGGAAGATCCCGGGCGGGGACAGCCGCCCCGCGCGATGCGCCTGTGAGACGATCCGCCCGAACACCGCGGTGTCCCGTGTGGCCGGCTCGATGGTGTCCGCAGGAGCCTGGTAGCCCGGTACCGGCGAGCCGTACAGCAGGGCGTATTCGTGCGGATGCTCCAGGGCCCAGTTCCGTACTGCATGGCAGACGGCCAGCCATCGTCCCGTGAAGTCGTCCTCGGCCCAGGCCGCGTCCGCGTCTTCGACGGCCTGTCCGATCGCGTTGTAGCCATCGATGATCAATGCCGTGAGCAGGTCGTCGCGGCTCGGGAAATACCGGTAGATCGCCGACGACACCATCCCCATGTCTCTCGCGACCGCTCGAAGCGACAGCCCGCCGGCTCCGTCGGTCGCCAGGTGGCGCCGTGCGATGTCCGTGATCTCCCGGATCAGCTCCGCCCTGACTCGCTCCCGTGCGGTACGGCTCGCGTTCATGTGCGCAGGCTATCAGAGCAGTGGAAGAAAACGAGAGCACTGCTCTTGACGTTCACTGCTCTAAAGAGAGAGCATTGCTCTCGCTAGGAAGCGCTGGACACAGGGAGAGTGCGATGTTGACCATGGCGAAGGGCGTGAATGCGGCGCTGATGTTCTTTCTGGAACTCGGTGTCCTGTTCGCGGCCGGCTACTGGGGTTTCACGGTGAGCGAACATGTGGCCCTTCGGCTGCTGGCCGGCTTAGGAGCTCCTGCCCTCTTCATCGCGGTGTGGGCGGTCTTCGGAGCCGCGAACAACCCGCCCGTGCCGCTCACGGGCGCCGCGCGCGTCGTGCTGGAGGTCCTTTGGTTCGGGGGAGGGGCCGCGGCACTCGTCGCCTCCGGCCTCGTCACCACCGGGACCGTCTTCGCCGCCCTCTACGTCGTCAACGCCGTTCTGCGGCTCGTCTGGCACCAGGTCTGAAGGAGAAGTCATGGGAAAGCACGTCATCGTCGGGGCCGGTCAGGTCGGCGGTCAGGTCGCGGAGCTCCTGGCGGAGCGGGGCCACGAGGTGGTCGTCGTCACCCGTTCGGGCTCCGGCCCCCGGCGGCCGGGCATCAGCCTCGTGGCGGCGAACGCCGCCGACGCGGCGCAGATGCGCCGGATCGCCGGGGGAGCCGACGCGCTCTACAACTGCATGAACCCGAAATACCACCAGTGGGTTCGCGACTGGCCGCCGGCGGCCGCGTCCCTGCTCGCGGCCGCCGAGGCCACCGGCGCCGTCCTCGTCACCCTCGGCAACCTGTACGGCTACGGCCCCGTCGACGGGCCCATGACCGAGGACCTGCCCCTGGCCTCCAACGGCACGAAGGGCCGCGTCCGGGCCGCGATGTGGCGGCAGGCGCTGGCCGCCCACCAGGAGGGCCGGGCCCGGGTCGTCGAGGTACGGGGGTCCGACTACTTCGGCCCGCGCTCCTCCGACCAGTCGTTCCTGGGGCCGCGCTTCCTCGGGCCGGTGCTCGGGGGGAAGACGGCGATGGTGATCAGCGACGCGGACATCCCGCACAGCTACACCTATCTGCCGGACGTCGCCGGCGCGCTGGTGGCCGCGGCCGCCCGGGAGGAGGCGTGGGGCCGTGCCTGGCATGTGCCGACGAACCCGGCCTTCACCGTGCGGGAGGTCGCCGAACGCCTGGCCGTACTCGCCGGAGCGCCCGCGCCGCGCCTGCGGCGGATCCCCGTGTGGGCGCTGTGGGCGGCGGGGGTGGTCGACCCGGTGATCCGGGAGATGCGGGAGACGAGGTATCAGTTCGACCGGCCGTTCATCCTCGACTCGTCGGCCTCGCAGGCCGTTCTCGGCCTGAGTCCCACGCCGTTGGACACCGCGTTGAAGGCCACCATCGCCTGGTGGCGGGAAAGCGAGGACAAGGTCGAAACTATGCCAAGCTAGCCCACATGGCTGAACGTGAAGCGGACTGGGAGCGCCGGGTCGCCGACGCGTGGGCGTCCATCGCCCGCCTGCCCGAGCAGGAATTCCTGGCACTCGTCGAGAAGCTGGCCGCCGAGCTGCCCGGGTCCGCGGCGGCCGTGTTCGAACGGGCGGCGGCCCTGGACTCCACCGGCCACTCCGACCTCGCGGTGCCCCTGTATGAGGAGGCTCTCGGCCTCGGTCTCACCGGCGAGCGCCGCCGTCGCGCCGTGATCCAGATGGCCAGCTCGCTGCGCAACCTCGGCCGCGTGCACGAGAGCGTCGCACTGCTGAAGGCGGAGATGGAGGCCGGCTCAGATCACCTCGACGACGCCGTGCGCGCCTTCCTGGCGCTGGCTCTGGCGGACACCGGGCACGAGCGGGAGGCGGTCTCCCTCGCGCTCGGCGCGCTGGCCCCGCACCTGCCCCGATACCAGCGTTCGCTGGCCAACTACGCCCGGCTGCTCGTGGAGCCCGCCCCGTGACCCGGGTGGCGATGATCGGGCTCGGCGACATCGCCCAGAAGGCATACCTGCCGGTGCTCGCGGCGACGCCTGGACTCGACCTCCTGCTGTGCACCCGGGACGAGGAGACGCTCGCGCGGGTGGGGGAGACCTACCGCGTGCCCGCGCGTTTCACCTCGGTCGACCAGGTGATCGAGGCCGGCGCCGAGGCAGCCTTCGTCCACGCTGCCACGGTCGCGCACGTGGACATCGTGACCGCGCTGCTTCGGGCCGGCGTGCACGTCTATGTGGACAAGCCGCTCGCCGACAACCTGGGCGACGCCGAGACGCTGGTACGGCTGGCCGACGAGCGTGGCCTGTCGCTCATGGTCGGGTTCAACCGGAGGTACGCGCCCGCGTACGCGGCCCTGCGCGACCTGCCGCGTGACCTCGTGGTCATGCAGAAGAACCGCGCCGGGCTGCCGTACGACCCGCGCAGGGTCGTCTTCGACGACTTCATCCATGTCGTGGACACGCTGCGGTTCCTGGCCCCGGGCGACGCGCCAGACGTCTCGATCGACGTGCGTGTGCGCGACGGCCTCCTGGAACACGTCGTCCTTCGTCTCAGCGGTCCCGGCCACACGGCGATCGGAATCATGAGCAGGGTCGCCGGCGCCGCCGAGGAGACCTGCGAGGTCATCGGCGGCGGCGGCAAACGCCGCGTCGTCAATCTGGCCGACGTGGTCGACTACTCAAGCGCGGAGACGTTCGTCCGCAGAGGCGACTGGGTGCCGGTGGCCCGTCAGCGCGGCATCGAGCAGGCCTGCCGGGAGTTCCTCACCGCCCTGGGAGACGGCCGCCTGATCAGCGCGCACGATGCCCTGGACACCCACGTCCTGTGCGAGGAGATCGTGGCTCAGGCGGCCGAATCCTGATCGGGTCAGCGTGAGGAGAGGTACTCCTCGCCGAGGCTCCGCAGCCGGGCGTGCGCCGACTCGTAGACCTCTGGGCCGCCCAGGTAGGCCTTGGGCAGCTTGGCGACCATCGTGTAGTTGGTGTCGCACACGTTGCCCACGGGAGCCTCGCCGCCCTGGCTGACCAGCTGGTAGGCATCCAGCTCGTCGAGCCCGGTGAGCGAGGCCGCCCACGTCACGAGGTCGTGCTGGCTGATGCGGTAGGCGTCCTCGAGCGGGCGGGCCGACCCCGTCGACATCAGGTGGTCGTCGCTCTCCAGACGCGGCCACGGCGTCGAGACGCCCTTGATGAGCTCGACCGCGACGACGGTGTTCATCGCAGCTTCGACGGCGGTGCCGCAGACCTCGCCGTGGCCCTGCCGGCAGTGCCCGTCGCCGACGGCGAACAGGCCGCCCTCCACGTTGACGCCGAGGTAGACGGTGGTTCCGGCCCGCAGTTCGGGGGTGTCCATGTTTCCGCCGTGCGCGTCGGGCGTGATCGTCATCCGCGCCTCCGACGCCGCCGGCGCCACGCCCACGGTGCCGTGCATCGGGTCGAGCGGCATCTCCACCGTGAAGTCGCCCCTGCGCGCGTGGTAACGCACGACGCGCTTTTCCGCGTCCACCTCGTACACCCACACGACCTCGTCGAGCGGCGGGTGCAGCATGGCGGTCGTGTGGGTGGCGGTCAGCGCCCCGAAGTGCGGGAACGTGGTCGACACCGCCCAGTCCCTGGCCGGTTCGATCGAGACGAAGTGCAGGGCGAGGGTGTCGCCCGGCTCGGCGCCCTCGACGTGGAACGGCCCCGTGACCGGGTTGAGGAACGGGAACTCGCACACCTTCGACGGGAGGTCGCCCACGCCCTGCACGCGGCCGCCGAAGCAGTCCTCGGTGTACAGCTCCACCACCGTGCCCGGGGTGACCGTCGCCACGGCCGGCCTGCCGCCGAAGGTGTACGACAGGTCTTCGGGGGCGGGCCGGTAGGAGAAGACGTTCACTCGGAGACCTCCGTGTTGATCGCGGACAGGGTGGGGCGGCGGCCCATCAGGTAGGAGCCGACGAGGATGACGACGCCGACGCCGAGCCAGGCGAAGCCGAGGATCTGGGCGGCGATGTTGGCGTTGATCACGACGTAGAGCAGGATGGCGAAGCCGATGACCGGCGCGATGAGGTGGCGCCACCAGTCGCGGCTGCCGTGCCGTACGAGGTAGTGGACGACGACGGAGACGTGCAACGCGAGGAAGGCGGTCATCGCGCCGAAGTTCACCAGCTGGGTGAGCAGGGAGATGCCGTCGGAGCGCGAGTTCATGTACAGGCCGAAGGCCAGGGAGACCGCGGCCACCACGAGGGTGGCGTTGACCGGCACCTTGCGGGTGGGGTGGATCTTGCCAAGGAAGCTCGGAAGCTGCTTGTCGCGGGCCATCGCGAACAGCAGGCGGGAGGTGGCCGCTTGGGCGACCAGCGAGTTGGCGAAGCCCCATGCGATGGCGGTCGCGACGGCGGTGAGCACGCTCAGCCAGTGCCCTCCGGCGTACTCGGCGGTGTCGTAGAACGCCGAACCGGCGGGGTCGCCGTTGGCGATCAGGTCGGCGCGGTTCGGCACGAGCAGCGCCGCGACCCACGTCTGGACGACGAACAGCGCGCCCGCGAGGCCGAGGGCGGCGACCATGGAGCGGCCGAGCCGGCGGGTGTTCTCGCGGGTCTCCTCGGCGAGCATCGAGATGCCGTCGAAGCCGAGGAACGAGAGCACCGCCACCGACACCGCGCCGAACACCAGCGGCCATGAGAACGTCGAGGAGTCGAACAGCGGGCTGAACGCGCCGCCGTGTCCCTTGCCCTGGGCCAGGGCGACCGCGCCGATCACCAGGAAGATCGCGAGCACGATCAGCTCGGCGATCAGCATGATCCTGTTCATGCGCGCGGTCATCTCGATGCCGAGGTAGTTGACCACCGTGTTGAGCACGATGAAGCCGATCAGCCACCCCCAGATCGGGATGGCGGGCACGAACGAGGCCATGGCGGCGCTGGCGATGAGATACAGCAGGGACGGCACGAGCACGTAGTCGAGCAGGATGACCCAACCGGCGAGGAAGCCGACCGGGGCGGCGATCCCGCGTCCCGCGTATGTGTAGACGGAGCCCGCCATCGGGAAGGCCTTGGCCATCTCCGCGTACGACAGCGCGGTGAACGCCATCGCCACCATGCCGATGATGTAGACCAGCGCCACCATGCCGCCGGAGGCCTGGAAGACGCTGCCGAAGATGCCGAACGGCGCGATCGGCACCATGAAGATCAGGCCGTAGATGAGCAGGTCGGCGAAGCTCAGCGAGCGCCGCAACTCCTGCTTGTAACCGAACTGCTCGACTCCGGAGCCGCCTGTCGGCGGTGGTGCGGACGACGGGGAGGCCTCGGCGGGAGAGGACATTGACGGCTCCTTAACACGCGGGTGCAGAGCCGTACGATAGAACTAACACTTGAATCCGGAAAGGTTTCGTTTGAAAGTTTTACGTGGCGGTCACAACCGGCGATGCCTAGACGGAGGTGACGAGGGAGAAGTCGAGCCCGTCCGCGCGCCCGACGTAGACCCGCTGCCGGACGTTACGGCCGGACAGCGTGAGCAGTCCCCGGCCCGTCGTGACCGTGGTGCCGTCGGCGACCGCCTCGATCGCGGGTACGGCCAGGGCGCCCGCGCGGCCGGCCAGGGCCGCCAGCATGAGCACCGCCTCGTAACATCCGTGGCCGTGGCCGTTGAGCGACGGGGCGTCCGGCCCGAACATCCCTGTGTACCGCTCGGCCAGGCCGAGGTTGGCGTCGGTGGTGATGCTGCCGAAATAGCCCATCGCGGCGTAGAGCTCGCCGGTCGTGTCCCCGCCGACGGCCAGCAGTCCGTGCTCCTCCAGGGCCCCGCACAGCCGCGCGCAGCGCAGACCGCTCGCCGCGAACGCCCGGTTGAACGCGACCAGGTCGCTCCCGATGAGGGTGAGGAGCACCGCGTCGGGCCGTACGGCCGCGAGTTCCTCCACCAGCGCGTCCATCGCGACGGAGCCGAAGGGAACGAGCCGCTCGCCGGCGACCGTGGCCGACAGCGTGCGAAGGTGCATGCGCGCCGAGGCGTGCACCAGGCGCGGCCAGACGTAGTCGTTGCCGAGCAGGAACCACCGCCTGGCCCGCCTGTGCTCGGCCAGCCAGTCCAGGCCCGGCCCCACCTGCAGGGACGCGGGCTCGCCGAGGAAGTACACCCCCGGGTTGCGCGCCCCACCCTCGTACGGCGGCGCGTACACGAACGGGGCGCGCCCCGCCAGCGCCCGCTCGACGGCCATGCGCACGTCGCTGGCGTGCACCCCGGCCACGGCCTGTACGGCTCCCGCGCGCACCAGGCCGGAGACCTCGCGGGCGACCTCGCCCGGGCTCCTGCCGCCGTCGACCAGGACCAGCTCGACCTGCCTGCCCAGCACGCCGCCGGTCGCGTTGACCTGCGACGCGGCCAGCATCGCGCAGTTGATGGCGCACGGACCGAGCAGGCCGAGCACGCCGGAGACGGGCACGACCAGGGCCACCCGGAGCGTGTCGGCCCGCAGCAGGTGAGCTTCGAAGGGGTCGATGACCACCGTGACAGGATCGGCCACGTGCACGAGTATGACCCTTGCGCGCTCGTAAACGAAGGGAGCCTTCGGTGGTGACGGCGGTACCCGGAAGCGGGCGTGACGCCCGGCGGTCCGACGTGCGGACATCCGGGGGAGGGCTCGGCTCGTCCCTCGCCTACCTGCTGAGCCGGGCGGAACGCAGCGTCAACCGGGCCCTCGCCGCGGCGCTCGCCTCCGAAGACGTGTCGGTCGAGCAGTGGCGCATCCTCCAGGCCCTCGCCGACGGGCGCGGCCACACGATGGGCGACCTCGCCGAGGCCGCGCTGATGCCGCACCCCACCCTCACCAAGGCCGTCGACCGGCTCGTCGAGCGGGCGGTCGTCTATCGCGGGCACGACCCGGCCGACCGCAGAAAGGTCGCGGTTTTTCTCGCGGATCGGGGAAGTGACCTCCTCGGCCGGCTGGAGGCGGGCATCGCCGAGCACCACCGGGCGATCCTCGCGTCGTACGGCACGGTCAGGACCGAGCAGCTCATGCAGGACCTCGAGCTGCTCGTCCGCGAACTCGAAGGCTGACCTGAGGGAGGTCACGTGCCCGACTTGCTGGTGGGACCCATGCTCCGGCATGCCGACGCGAGCAGCGCGTCCATATGGGTGGAGACGAGCGAACCGTGCGAGGTCACGGTCGACGTGGGCGGCACGCGCACGAGCGGGCGCACCTTCACCGTGCACGGCCACCACTACGCGATCGTCGACGCCGAGGGCTCCGGCGCCTACACCGTGGAGCTGGACGGACGGCAGGTGTGGCCCGTCGAGGACTTCCCCGAAAGCCGGATCCGTCCGCTGGAGCGGCTCCGCAGGGTCGTGTTCGGCTCGTGCCGTACGAGCGTGCCGCACGACGCCGCCCACGTGAAGGTGCACGGCCCCGACGTCCTGCGTGAGTACGGCCTGCGCCTGATGGCGGGCGAGGAGGAGCCGCCCGACCTGCTGCTCTTCCTCGGAGACCAGGTCTACGCCGACGAGCCGTCGCAGGAGATGCTCGGCTTCATCCGCGCGCGCAGGCAGGACGGGCCCGACGAGATCGTCGACTTCGAGGAGTACGCCGAGCTGTACCGGCAGGCGTGGACCGACCCGGTGGTCCGATGGGTGCTGTCCACCGTGCCCACCGCGATGATCTTCGATGACCACGACGTGCGCGACGACTGGAACACCTCCGCCGCCTGGCGTGCCCAGATGGCCGAGGTGCCGTGGTGGCCGTCCCGGGTGGTCTCCGCGCTCGGCGCGTACTGGGTCTACCAGCACCTCGGAAACCTCTCGCCCGCCGAACGCGCGGCCGACCCGACGTACGCCGCGATCCAAGCGGCCGCCGGTGACGGTGACGGTTACGGGGACGGCGCCGCGGTGCTCGACGCGTTCGCGAAGCAGGCCGACGCGGACCCGCCGTCGGCGCGGTGGAGCTATGCCCGCGACATCGGCCGCACCCGCCTGGTCATGCTGGACACACGCTGCGCGCGCACGCTCGACCCCGGACGCCGCCGGATGATCGACGACGTGGAGTGGTCATGGTTCACCGAGCAGGCGAAGGGCGACGTCGACCACCTGCTCATCGGCTCGTCGGTGCCCGTGTTCCTGCCGAGCGGGATCTTCGACGTGGAGAGCTGGAACGAGGCCCTGGCCGACGGCGCATGGGGACGGCGGGCGGCCGGATGGGGCGAACGGGTCCGGCAGGCGCTCGACCTGGAGCACTGGGGCGCCTTCCGCCGCTCCTTCGACGACTTCGGCCGCCTGCTCGTCGACGTCGCGGCCGGCAGGCGCGGCTCGGCTCCGGCCACGATCGTGCTGCTGTCGGGTGACGTGCACTACTCGTATCTCGCCGCTGCGGGGCCGGCCTCGGCCGACCTCGCCTCGGCCCACCTGGACGCCGCCCGCATCTACCAGGCGGTGTGCTCGCCGATCCGCAACCCGCTGAGCCGTACGCTGCGGCTGGCCAACGTGGTCGCCTCGTTCGGGATCGCCGGTCTGGCCGGTGGGCTGCTGGCCGGTACGGCGCGGCTGCCCCGCCGCAGGTTCCGCTGGAAGATCACCGATGGGCCGTGGTTTCCGAACGCGCTGGCCGCGCTCGACCTGGACGGCAGGTCGGCCCTCGTGCGCTGGTACACGGCCCGGCCGGACTTGGAGGAGATGGCCCGGGTACGGCTGGCGCCCTGAGGGCCTGCCGTACCCGGGCAGGGATCAGGGCAGCAGGTCGTCGTCGGTCACGACGAGCCGGGCGAACCCGGCGCCGATCGTCGCGTTCGTCGGCACGGACGCCACCACCTGGTAGGACTGCGCGGCCGGCGCCGGTGTCGTGTCGCCGGCGAGCGGCACCTGGAAGGTCGCCGTGGTCTTCTTCGCGGGGATGACGACCTGCGTCGCCAACTGGGCGATCACCGGTGAGGAGCCGCTGGTGATCGACTGCACGTTGACCGTCACCGGCTCCTTGCTCCGCTGCGACAACGTCAGCGTCATCGTCGCGGCGGCCGGCCCGTCGCCCTCCGGAACGGTGAGGCCCTGCACGGAGACCTGCGGCAGGTCGGGCAGATCGGTCCCACCCACGGCCGACGTGGAGAAGGTGAGGTCGCCGAGGTAGGCCCCGCCCGCCGTGCCCGCGCCCGTGAGACGGATCTCGCGGATGTCGTGCAGGTTCACGCCGGTGAGCGACCTGGTCGGGATGCGCACCGTGCGCAGCCAGGTCTTCGGCAGCGGCGACGCCGTACCGGGGAACGGCGTGAGCGCCGAGCTCACGCTGGACACCAGGACCGACTTCACCCGGCCGCGGCCGTCGACGACACCGACCGTGAGATCGGCGCCCGCCTTGACGTTCTCGTCCAGCGCGGCGCGGAAGGTCAGCGCGTCGTACTTCGAAGCGTTCCGGTCCGACTTGGGCAGCGCCACCCGCACCTGGCCGGTGGAGTCGGTCCAGGAGAACCGCAGCACCGGCGTCGCGGCGACGTTGCCCGCGTACGTCGCGGGGGTCCACGACGGCGCCTGCGAGGTGGTGAGCGTGGCCGCGCAGGACGGCAGGCCGCTCTGCGGCGAGCGGTCGAGCATGCTCGCGCACACCGTCGCGGTCGCCGCACCCGAAACCCTCACCGACGAAGAAGGCGAGGTGAACGGGGCGACGTCCAGCCGGTCACGCGCGGGGGACTGCGCCACCGCGTGCACCACGGCGCGGCCCGCGGAGGCCGCCGCGCCGCCGCTGCCGTCGAACAGCGGCAGGAACGCCTTCTCATGACCCTGCACGAGACGGAAGAACCCGGCGATGTACGCCGTGCCGACCGCGTACTGCTCGGCGGCCGTCAGCCGTGCCGGGGCGCTCGGGCCGCACACCGGGTCGTTCCTGTTGCTCCAGTCGTCCGAGGCGGGGGCCACGGCCACACCCGGGGTCCATTCGGTGTTGAAGAAGTTGTGGTCGGCACCCATGACCATCAGCGACGAGCGGAAGGCTGAGTCGCCGGCGTCGGCGTACAGGGAGTCGTCGTAGAAGTGCTGGCCCTGCTGGTTGGACACGTCTCCGTCGCAGTAGGGGAGGATCACGGCCATCGGGATGTCCGGCAGCGTGGCCCGGGCGAAGTCCGTGGGCGCGAGCGGCAGCACCGCCTTGATCCCGTACGGCTTGGCCCGCCCCGCGTTCATCAGCGCGGCCTTCACCACGCCCTCGCCTCCGCGGGAGTGCCCCATCAGGCCGATGTCGTCCATGTCGAGGCGGCCCTTGAAGAGCCTGACCATCGTGGGGTCGCCCTTGCCCTTGGCGGCCTCGGCCAGCAGGTCGAGGTGCCGCATGACGACCTCACCCCGGGCGAGCGCTCCACGGTCGTCGCTGAAGGGGTTGTCGGCCGCGTTGACGCCGTTGGCGCTGACTGACACGACGACGTATCCGTGGCTCGCGAGCGCGTCGGCGGCGCCGTCGTATCCCTTGTAGCTGGGGATCGGAATCTGGCCCGCCGGACACGGCCACTGCGAGTTCGACGTGGCCGGAGTCGTCGGGTTGTAGCAGGCCGAGTGGCGGCCGTGCAGGAAGACGACCAGCGGCCGCTTGCCCCGTGCTCCGTCGGGGAGGTAGACCGCGGCCCGGATCTCCGCCGGCCGCCCACCCAGGCCTTCGAGGGTGATCGCGGTGTCCCCGAGGTCGTATTCGGCGTGCGTCACGGCGTAGGGGCCCGGCGTCGCGGGGTCGGCCGGGCCTTTCGGGTGTGCGACGTGGGGAGACGGCGTGAGCGTCCGTGCGGTGACGCCCGTGTCGCCGGACGGCACCTCCCCGTTCCACGCGACGTCGACGGACGACGGCCGCGCGGCGCTCGGGTCGGTTGTGGTGATCGTCAAGGTACTGCCGTCCGCCGACTCCTGGGCCGGGCCGAGTGACATGCCGTCGACCGCGAGCTCCGGTACGGCGTCGCGCACCGGCAGCGGCTCGTCGAGATGGAGAGTGACCTTGTAGCCGCCGGTCACCGATTCGACCGTCCAGCGGCCGTCGTCGGCGTGGGCTGTTCCCGTGGCTCCTGCGAAGAAGGTGGTGGAGATCGTTGTGGCGGTCGCTACGGCGAGGACCGTCCGCTTCCAGGCGTGCGCGTGTAAGCGCATGTCTTCCCCTTCGGGTGCAATGCCCCAGCTGGTCGATGGATCCGACGTTTGCTGGGGTTTGGTGCGTTACAGCCCGAATAAGATCAGCTCCTAATTGCCTGCGAACGTTTCGGTGTGTTGCGCCGTCGTTAACGATCTATTTGGCATCCGGTCTCAGCGTTGTGATGTCGGGATGTGCCGGAATGCGGGTTTGTGGCCGTTATGAGCCGTCGAACGGATAGAAATTCTGTTCTAAATCTGTGGTCGAACGGTTACTGTGTGTGAGATTATTCAGACACAGTTTCGATCCGGGGCTCTTGGGGGGAGGCGGCGTGGCCGATCGGCGCAGGCGTCCGTCTCCTGCTTCGGGTGAGCCGATCGGTGGCGCTGAGTGGTGGGCGGAGGTACGGGAGCAAGCCCGGGCGTGGTCGTCCGACGGCAGTTCGGCGTTGAGCTCTCCGTCGGGGATCAAAGCGTGGTGGGAAGCCACACTTGCGGAGAACGCATCCACGTCTTCTGCGCCGTCTGACTTTGTGCCGTCTGAGACCACCGCACGGCTCGCCTCCGTGGGCTGTGGCGAGCCGCCCGCCGACGACGCTGCCGAGCTCGCGCAAGAGGCTTCGCCCGAGCCGCCCCCCAGCCCGAAGAACGGAACAGAAAGCGCGACAGAGGGGCCGACCGATTTGGTAGCGATGCTGGTGGATGCCGCCAGCGCGCTGGCCTTGGTCGAACCGCCTGAGGTGGCGTCTGCGTGTTTGGCTGAGGCGCAGGAGTTGATCTACGCGCGTGATCGGTTGGTCTCGGCGATCG
>NZ_BOOR01000022.1 GCF_016863335.1 Planotetraspora thailandica | reverse complement strand
ACCGCGTGGCGCCCGGTTCGTCCTCCGGCTTCCGCTGACAGACAGGCGTCCGTAGCCTTCGCGGACCTCCGGCCGTCCTCGAACGGCGGCTCAGGCGTGGGTCGCCTTTGGACGACAGGACTTCACCGGAAAAAGGATCACGAAGCTTACCGTGGGGCCCGGCTCAGTCCTGCTTGCCGGCGTCCGGCCCACCCCCGGGCTTCGCTCGTTTCCGGCCCGCGAGCCAGGTCGCGTACCCCGTCACCAGGGTTCCGGCGCCCACGAGAAACCCGCCGAGCGCGGTGATGAGCCCGGTGCCTCCGTCGCCGCCGCCGCCGTCGTCGCCGTGCACGTCGATCGACAGATTCGACGGCAGGATGATCTGCACGGGCGTGCCCGCCGTCTGGGTGACGGTCACCGTCGGGTGGGCGGTCGGCGCCGGTTCACCCGCGGTGGCGGAGTGCGACGGGGTGACCGACATCGTCGGCTGGCTCTGGGGCGGGCTCCCGTTATCGCCGTTGTCGCCATCGCCTTGGCCGGCGATCCAGATCGTGATCACGGCGACGATCACGGTGGCCACGGCGGCGACGCCCGCCACGGCCAGCTGACCCCGGCCGGTCCAGCCGTCCCCGGTGCTCATCGGGCCTCGGCCCACGCCGGCGCGGACACCGCGTCGTCCCGCATGTGATCATCCTCCGGTGGCCGGCGGGTGCCCGGGCAGGAGGACTCCAGGGCCGACTCGGCACGTCGAGGAACATCCGATCATCACCGCATCCGTACGGCAAACCGGACAGGGTCTCGGAGGACTCGGGGAGTCAGCATTCACCCAGCCTGAGCAGTAATGTGCCTTTTCGCCGTGATGCCTGTTGCCGGAGAAGCAGATGACCGAATCGCATGACGTGACCCCCGTGCCGCCGGGCCTGACCCACGAGCGGGTGAGCATGTTCTCCGATGCGGTCTTCGCCATCGCCATGACCCTGCTCGTCATCGAACTCCCGCGCCCGGAGAACGGCGCCGTGCCGGACGACCCCGACCGCCTCGCGATGGCCCGGGAGCTCTGGCACTTCCTCGCCCAGAACAACGGCACCTTCCTGGCGTTCATCATCGCGTTCCTGATGTTGTGGGCGACCTGGCGGCAGCACCACCGGCTCTTCGATCAGATCACGCGGATGACGAGTCCGATGGTCTCGATCCACATCCCCCTGCTCGTCCTGGTGGTGCTGCTGCCCTACCCCACCGCTCTGATCGGCGAGTCGATGCTGAACCCGCTGACCGTCACGCTCTTCGCCGGCACGGAGGCAGGCCTGCTGTTCTGCAGCGCGGCCCTGAACATCGCGGTCGTGCGCGGCGGCGTGGCCAAGCCAGGCGCGGACCTGCTCGCCCTGCGTGTCACCGCCGCGATGCTGATCGCCGTCGGCGCCTTCTGGACGCTCACGGCCGCGCTGACCTGGGTGATGGACAACGTGGCGTATCTCTGGCTGCTGACGCCCTTCATCGTCACGGGGGCCACCCGGACGGCACGCCGCATTCTGGCCAAGCCCGCTGCCTGACCACCGCGACGCGTCAGAACGCCTGCGGCCAACCGGGCGGGGAGTCCTCCCACGGCTGCTGGCGGCCGTACGGCGTGAGGTCGAGGATGTCGTGGACCCAGAGGATGCGGTCGACGCCGCGCGCGGTGGTGTTGTACGTCCGGTAGACGTCATCGCCGTCGCGGAGGAAGACGCTGAGCATGAATCCTGCGCCGGCGCCGGAGTCGTCGGCGAACGACGTTCCACGCGACGAGAAGACCGGCACCGTCCATCCCATCCGCGCCTTGTACGCCTCGATCTGGGCGAGTGGCATGTTCGACACGGTGACCCAGGTGACTCCGCGCTTGGCCAGCAGTTCCGGCCCGGCTGCCGGGATGTTGTCCGTGAACGCGGTACAGCCCGGACAGTGGTCGTCAGGCCCGTTGTCCATGAACTGGTAGACGACGAGCTGTCCCCGGCCCTCGAACAGGTCGAGCAGGGTCTTGGCCCCGGTCGGCGTGTCGAAGGTGTACGTGGTGCCGAACTTGACCATCGGAAGGCGCCGGCGCCGCGCGGCGAGCGCGTCCAGTGCCCGGGTCGCCTCCTTTTCCGCGATGAGCAACTCGTCGCGGGCCTCCTGCCACTCCTCCATCGAGACGGTCCTCGGTTTCTGCAGCCGGCCGGTGTGCTCGACAGAGACGGCGGCGGCCTTGGTCTCCGACATCAGGCATCCCTTTCCGCACGCGCCGCTGGGACGTGCGTCTCGTGTGAAGGCTTCTCCGGCACCCGGAGAAGAGGTCAGCGGTCCGGGCTCAGAAGGGCTCCGCCACTGTGGCCGGCAGGGACGGGGCGAGGCGGTCGATGGTCCGGGTCCAGCCGTCGACCACGCCGAGGGAGAACCAGTGCCGGACGGAGTCGTCGGTGAAGCCATCGGGAAAGCCGACATGGAAGGTCATCTCGGTTGTGCCGCCGAGGTCCCTCAGAGTCACCGTGACGACAGGTCCGTCGTCGGGCTTGCCCGGATCGATCGGCGGCCATCCTCCGACCGCGCCCCACGTGAAGACGATCTTCTCTGGGGGCTCGATCTCGCGGTAGACCCCACCTGTCACGTACGACCGATGCTCGTTCTCGATCATGTGTACCCGCCAGGCGCCCCCGACCCGCAGGTCGACGGTCGCCGGCTGACGCTCGCCGGGCGCTCCCGTCTGGCCGAACCACTGCAGGTGGTCCGGGTCGGTCCACGCCCGGAAGACCAGCTCACGAGGCGCGTCCAGCCGCCGGACGATGGAGAAACACCGTTTCGGTGCGCTCATGATGACTGCTCCTCGGAGTGTCGCGGCGTCGGCTCGGAACCTGCGGGCTCATCTCGCCGCTCCTCGCCCATCATGGTTTTCAGGTGCTCTTCGAGACGGTCGAAGCGGCTTTCGAAGAAGGCGCGGTACGGCGCCATCCATTCGTCGACGTCACGCAACGGGCCCGCGTCGAGCCGGCACGGCCGCCATTGAGCCTCCCGGCCCTTGACCACCAGCCCGGCCTTCTCCAGCACCTTCAGGTGCCGTGACACGGCGGGCAGGCTCATCGCGTGCGGCGCCGCCAACTCGTTCACCGTCGCCTCTCCCCGCGCGAGCTGCGCCAGGATCGACCGCCTTGTCGGATCCGCCAACGCCGCGAACGTGGCGCTCAGCCGATCATTGATCATGTAGTTGCCTAGTTCGTTAATTAACAGGTGTGTTTAATACATCAGCAAAGGCGCCGGCTTGTCAACAGCCACCCGAAGGAAGACCGCGGCGGTGCCGTAGCGCTCAGTCCCGCCGGTGTCGCGGTCTACGAGGTGATCCGGGCGGGGTGCGCCCGGGCTACACCGCGTGTCCGCCCAGCAAGTCGGCCCACAGCTCGCGGACGATGTCGGCCGCCGTGCGGGGGTCCCGGCCTTGGGGAACATCGGATCGTTGACCCCTCGCCCGCGGGACGGCATTTACGTGTCCTGCCCGCTCTCCGATGATGGGGGCAGTTTTGTGCCCTGATTCGGAAACCGCTTCCTTCGTGGGGGTGCCGGTGCTTCCGCTCTTGCTCACAGGCCTTGCCGCCGTAATGCAACGGAATGTCCACCCCGTCGACGTGCTTGTCACCATCCTCCTGGCGATCGTGGTGTTCTCTATCGCCAAGGCCGTAATCGGAGCGATGTACAGAAACCGTGCCATCCCTCTGTTCTTCCTGGACGCATGGCAGGACGGCTGGCGGTATGCCGCCGCCTCAGCCAGGCTTCGCAAGCCGATGGCCGAGGCGGCGGCCTCCAGGCGCTCCATGGTCTTCATGGGGAAGCAGATCCGAGGGCGCCTGGTCTGGATGAGCTGGCACCAGTGGACAGAGACCCACACTGTCCGCGTCCACCGCAACGACCGATGGGAGGACAAGGAGGAGACCGTGACATTCAACTCGACCGAGTTCTTCGTCGCGCTCCCGGCCGGCACCCCCGATGTGGCCGTAACCTCCCGCACCGCGCTGGGGGGTCGGCTACGGCCCGTTCGCGGCCTTGGCACCGGGGACCCCGACTTCGACCGAGCCTTTCACGTCCACCCGCAGGACGACCCCGCAGCGCTCGGGCTACTGAGCGCACCCCTGCGCCATGCCATGCTCGCCGGGACCCTCTCCACCTGGTGGAGAATCGAGGGGGCGGCCCTGGTGCTCACCTACAACTACGAAGGCGGACCGGGGCTGGCCGGACTCGACTCGGTCAACAGCACCGCGACCACCGCGAGCATGATGGCCGCGGTGCTGGACCAGGAGGGCGCATCAAGCGGTGTCCCGCCCGGCCTGCTCGACGAGTCCAGGATGCTCAGTGCGCCGGGCTACGACTCGCCCCATCCCATGCGTCCGGTGACTGCGAAACAAAGAGCCCGCCTCCAACACCTGAAACGGTTATCCGAAGCCTTCGTCGCGCTGCGGATATTTATGATCTTCGCCTGGATCGTCTGTTTCGTGCTGACCGCGTGGTTGTACCGCTGACCACCCCCGCTGGCGTCGCGTCCAATGTCCCTGGATGTACTGGTGCTCGAGCAGGGCCTGGGGGCGGCCTCTGAGCCTGTTGGCGGCATAGCCGGGAGGGACGTAGAGCTCGCCCGTGCCGGTCTCACTGAGGACGGTGACCTAGTTGGCGCGGCCAGGGCGGCCTCGGTGGTCTGGGCGGGACGCGCCCGCTTCGCAGGTGCCGCGGAGTCCTGGCGCGGCTTTCTCGGCGGGGTGGCGACGCGTTCCTCCGCGTAAGCAACTCGCGGCCGTACGGCGCGGGCGCCCGCGGGCTGCACCTGCTCGACCGGATCCGCGACTGTTCGCCGTGGTGTTGGCCGACGGCTCCCGCCAGGCGACGCCTCGGGGGTGGCCTGCGGCGAGCTGCTCGACGCCGTCGGCGAGGATGACGGCGACGCCGTGCGCGGCAGAACAGCCACCGGCCGAGCCTGGACGGTAGGGGCCGAGTGGGCGGCCGTCGACTTGGTCGGCTCAGCGTCGGCCGACGTCGGCACCCGGGCCGACCACACTTCCCTTCACTCCGGCACCATCAAAGCCTCCGAGGTCCTACGCGTACTCGCCCCCGGCGGCAAGGGCATCACGGAGATCGGCCGCCTGGACCGCAGTGCTTATCTGTCCTCGTACTTCACCGACGAGCTGCTTCGGCGGCGTATCAACACCCAGCTCAACCGGCAGGAGTCCCGCCACAACCTCGCCCGGAAGATCTTCCACGGCCAGAAAGGCGAGCTCAGACAGTCCTACAGGGAAGGTCAGGAAGATCAACTCGGCGCACTGGGACTGATGCTCAACATCGTGATTCTCTGGAACACGGTCTACATGCAGCAGATCATCGCCGAGATGCGTGATGAGGGCATTCACGTACGCGCCGAGGACATCGCCCGCCTGTCCCTGCAGGGCGAATCCGAGGCGGTTATGGGCGCCGCGGCGTTCAGCGATCAACGCCCGGTCGGCGTCGTCGAGGAAGAAGAACCGCTCCAACTCCGGCTGTGACGGGGTGCCGGTGAACTGGCCGTAGGCGGCTGCCTCGGCGTCGCTTAGGAACTCGACTGGCATAGGCCCAGAAAGTAGGGCGGCTCCGCCGTCCGATTCAGGCTGGCGATCCAGCCGTTACGGGAGGACGCTGCTTGGCGGGACTTCTCGTTCCGATGTTCGTCGACCCCCGTCCACAAGACCCTCGCAGACACCAAGGATTCTCACGTCATCGACGGGGGCGGCACCGGTGAGATGAGCTTCGGCGTACTTGCGGAAGGCCGCCACCAGGCGGCTCCGGTCGCCCGCGCGGGTCGCCAGCACGACGTGGCTCGGCTCGACGCCCTCCAGGGGCACCGTGGTGAGGTCGGGGCGCAGGCTGTGGCCGTGGAGGCCCGGTGAGATGGCCACGGCGTGCCCGGCGGCGATGAGTTCGAACTTGTCCTCCATGGCGTCCACGATCGGACCGTCGGGCGCGGAGCGCCCGCCCGGGCGTGGCTCGAGGCGCCAGAATGCGCTCCAGGCCGGGTCGGATCCCCGCACCCGGGGCAGCGGCTCGTCGGCGATGTCGTCGACGGTGACGGATTCCTTGCCGGCCAGGCGGTGGTCCAACGGCACCACCAGCACCCGGGGCTCGTCGTAGAGGACCGTCACGTGCAGGCCGTCGGTCGGGAACGGCAGCCGGGTCACCACCGCGTCCACCCGGTGATCGAGCAGGGCCGCGCGCGGCTCGTTCCAGTCCAGATAGAGGGATTGCACGGCGGCGTCCGGGTTTCTGCGGCGCAACTCGCGCACGGCCGGGGTGACGATGAGGCCCGACGTGTAGCCGACGGTGATCCGGCTGGGCTGGGCGGCGGCCCGGGCGTGGGCCGCCGCCTGGGCGGCGGACTGCAGCAGCGCCGTGGCGCGCGGCAGGAAGACCTCCCCGGCCTCGGTGAGCCCGGTGCCGTGCGGAGTGCGATCCAGCAGGCGGGCGCCCAGCTGCTGTTCGAGCCGGCGGATCTGCCGGCTCAGGGACGGCTGCGTGATGTGGAGGGCCTCGGCGGCGCGACCGAAGTGCCGGTGCTCGGCGACGACGGTGAAATACCGCACCAACCGCAGATCGAGGTCGGCCGCGGACGCTGAGTCGGACATGCCTGAAGCGTAACCCGCATCGGCATCGCTGTACTTCTGAACTGGGGTGATGCCTGAATCGTATTGCCCGATGCGAAACAGGCTTTGGACACGGGCCGCTTCCCGCTCCGACGATGGAACCACCGTCCCAGGCGCCCTCCCCCACCGCGCCGGGCAGCACCACCACTTACTTCAGAGGGATTGCGTAATGCGCGTATTCGTCACTGGCGCGACCGGGCACATCGGGTCCGCCGTCGTCCTCGAACTCCTCGAAGCCGGGCACGAGGTCGTCGGCCTGGCCCGCTCGGATCGGTCTGCCGCCGCGTTGACGACCGCCGGCGCCAAGGTGCACCGCGGCGCCCTCGACGACCTCGACAGCCTTCGCAGCGGCGCCGCCGCGGCCGACGGCGTCGTTCACCTGGCCTTCAAGCACGACTTCTCCGACTACGCCGGCGCGGTCGCAGCCGACCTGCGCGCCGTCGAGGCGATCGGGGCGGCGCTCGAGGGCTCCGGCAAGCCCTTCGTGAACACCTCGGGAACGCTGATGCTCGCGCCCGTGCTCGGACCGGGACGCCTCGCGACGGAAGAGGACGTGATCGCCCCGGGGTCGCCCCCGGTGCCCCGGATCGAGTCGGAGAACGTGGCGGTCGCGCTGGCCGGGCGCGGGGTGCGATCGTCGGTCGTCCGTCTCGCCCCGTCCGTGCACAGCTCGGCCGACAAGCACGGCTTCATCCCGCTCCTGATCGGCATCGCCCGCGACAAGGGCCTCTCGGCCTATGTGGGAGACGGCGCCACCCGCTGGCCCGCCGTGCACACGCTCGACGCGGCGCGCCTGTTCCGGCTGGCTCTGGAAACGGCGCCGGCGGGGTCGCGGTTGCACGGAGTCGCCGACGAAGGTGTGCCGTTCCGTGACATCGCCGAAGTCATCGGCCGCCATCTCAACGTGCCGGCGGGCGCCATTTCCCGCGAAGAGGCGGACGGCCAGTTCGGCTTCCTGTCCGCCCTCGTGTCGCTCGACAACCCGACCTCGAGCAGGCGGACCCGGGAACTCCTGGGATGGCGGCCACAGCACCCCGCACTGATCCCGGACCTCGAAGAAGGTCACTACTTCCGCTGAGGCGCGGATCAGCCCGAGCGCTCCTGCCGGACCCGTTCCCGTACGGCCGGCACGACCTCTTCGGCGAAACGGCGGAGCTGGGTGTCCTGGTCGCCTTCGCCCCAGAAGACGAACGTGTCCATCCCGTAGGCGACGGCGACGTCGGTCAGCTCGTCCACCCACTGCTCGGCGGGGCCGTTGAGGAAGCCCGAGGACCGCCCGTCGGTGATCGTGCCGTTGACGTTGTACAGCCTCCGGATGTCCCGCGGCGCCCGTCCGGCCGCCGTTGCGGCCTCGTCGATGCGCGCGTTGTAGGCGGGCAGGCTCTCCGGCGGCGCCCAGCTGCTGGAGGGCAGCCAGCCGTCCGCCAGCCTGCCCGTGAGGGCGAGCGCCCGGGGGCCGCGCACGCCGAGCCAGATCTCGATGGGATGCGCGGGCTCCGGACCGCTGTGAGCCCCCTTCAACCGGTAGTGCGTGCCGTCCAGGCGCAGCGACCGCTCGCCGCTCCAGATCGCACGGATCACGCCGACGGCCTCCTCCAGCGCGTCGATGGCCTCCTTCGGCGTACGGCGAGGCCCGCCGTAGGCGTCGATCGCATCCCAGAACGCGCCTGCCCCGAGCCCGAGTTCGACCCGGCCGCCGCTCAGCAGGTCGAGGCTGGCGGCCGACTTGGCCAGCACCGCAGGGGGCCGCAGCGGCAGGCTCGCCACGTCGGGGAAGACCCTGACGCGCTCGGTCGCCGCGGCGATGACGCTCAGCAGCGTCCACGTGTCGACGTATCGCCTCTGGTACGGGTGGTCCTGCACGCCGATCAGGTCGAGCCCGAGCCGGTCGGCCGCCTGGGCGGTCTTCAGCAGCGGATCACCGGCGTTCGGCACCAGGAAGTAGCCGAACTCCACATCTCTCCCGTAGTCACCCATGCCCGCGAGAACTCCGCACGACCTGCCGTTGTTCCTCGCAGCGCCGACGGGCGTGCACCGCGGTCACCGTCCAACTGGCGAACGGATTGTCGGCGAGCTCGACCGTGCCGCCCGGGTTCTGCCGGCAGTACCAGGAGCCCAAGCACACACGGGCTGGTAGTTCCACGTCACGCGTACGCCCAGTATCGAACACAGATTCGAGCATGGCGAGGGAAAGGGGGAGGCTCAGGCATGGCCGACACTCTGACCGACGTCGCTGAGAACCGGGCTCTGAACACCGGCAGAAAGCGCGAAGCGGGCAGCGCATGGTCAAGCCCTCGCCGTAGCGAGGGCCGACCTCATCGCGGCAAGCCTGTCCTTACCGTTGGAACGGGAACCTGATGCTGGATGCGATATTCGGTGGCACGGCTTGGAAAGCCTGAATGGGTATCGCGTTGAACGCGCTCGTCGCACCCGTGAGCCCGCCCGTGCGCGGGCCCGCGCTCACCGTCAACGATGTGAAATCAGTCCTGTTTTGCTGCTGCTCGAAGTTCCTCTCGTTGGGGACGAACTGGGCGGCCCTCTTCAGCGCCTTCTCCGCGTTCGGGTTGCCCTCGGCAGACGCGGCGGACTGTGCCGCAATTGCCAGGAACGCCGCTGATAGGGCAATGGTGCCCATATGCGTGATGTGTCGCATCGCTGACCTTTCTTGACGTAGTTGGCTACCTTTTCACCGGTACCCCGACTTCTGTTCCGAATACTGCGACTCGCCCATATGTGGCAGCTTTTCTGGTCCAAGATGACCATGAGTTGAGAATGCCCGATTTGTCGGGCGGCGAAGGTAAAAACCGCCACGCCGGGACCACGCAGATGAAAGGGATCTGGCATGGCCGACAACTTGACCGACACCGCTGAGAACCGGCTGCTGGACTGGCTGAACCCGGACCTCACAGCCCCAGCCCGGCCAACCGCCCCGCTGAAGTGCCGCCTGGTGACCGCGAACGGCAACGACGCGACCGCAGGCACCGAGGTCGTCAACGGCAGGTCCGCCCACGCGCCGCAGAACGTGACGTTCGCCTCCGCAGCCGCCCTGTCCGGGCACGGTGTCCTCACCGGGGCGCCGGCGGTGACCGTCGGGGTGTCAGCGCCGGACGGGCCGCCTGTCCATGATGTTGATGGCGGCGACGTACAGGCAGACCAGCCCGATCAGCGCCAGGAACCCCGCGGCGAGTGCCGGTGTGATCTCCGTGGCGTCGTGCGGCGCCCTCCGGACGTCCGCGGGGTCGGCGGGATCGTAGGCCACCTCGATCGTGTCGCCGGGCTTCCACATCGCACACATGGTGGTCCCGGTGCAGGATCCCAGAGAGATCAGCCCGACCATCTGCCTGCCGTCCGCCACATAGCCGACCCGGCCTGTGAGCGCGATGCCGGTCTGACCGTCCGGGTCGTCGTCCGGCCCGCCGCGCAGCACCTCCTGCACGGTGCCGGTGGTGACCACGGCATTACTGCCTAAATCCGACTTGGTGCCATAGAACCACAGGGAGAGAGCGAGAAGCGAAAACGCGATGAGGAGGGGCAGCAACACGTGGCGCCGGAAGTACCCGGCGGGGAACCAGGTGCTCATGTAGGAAGAACGTCGCATCCCGCCGCTGAGTTCGGCATCGACCGTGAGAGCGCCCCGAAAGGGGGCGCTCGTCCCGACCGATATTCCATCGCTTATTCCGTCGCCGCGATGGCCGGCAACACCGTGCGGTTACTGGCCGACGCGTCCGTCGATCCGCTCACGCAGGAAGTCGGCGTGGCCGTTATGGCGGGCGTACTCCTCGATCATGTGGACGAGCACCTCACGCAGGACGGCGCCCTCCTTGCCGGCGAGGTCGAGGTCGGGAGCCTCGTCGACGAACCGTTCCGCGAAGGCGACCTCGGCCCGCCAGGTGTCCCACGCCTCCGCGACGACATTCGGGTCGGGCACCGCGCCGTTGAAGTCGGCGTCGGGATCGTCCTCGGTCCGGTAATGCCGGGGCACGTCCTGACCGGCCAATCTCTTCCTGAACCAGTACTGCTCCACCCCGGCCATGTGCCGTACCAGCCCGAGCAACGACAGGTTGGACGGCTCGACCGAGCGGCGGGCGAGGGCGTCGGCGTCGAGACCGGCGCACTTCATCTCCAGCGTCAACCGCTGGTCACGCAGGTAGCCGACGAGCGTGGCACGCTCGCCCTGGAATCCGCCATCGGTGCGCGGGTCGTCGTCGGGGTGGACGAACATGTCCCACCATCCGAACGAGCGGGCGGGTTCCTCGCCGGCGCGTAGGCCGTCGTCGGGGTCGAGTGATTGCGACATGCCCCTCAACTAACGACGGGCGCGCCCGGGATCGCAACAGGTTTTCCGCCGGATGCCGATCGGACCGTCATGCCTCGCGGAGCGGCTCGTCGCAGGAGACCTGTTCAGGCAGGTCGATCCCGTGGGCTCTGAGCTGCTCGCGCGCCCCGCGGACGCATTCCTCGGCGGAGTCGGCGTCGGTCCTGACCCACCATTTGCCGTCGCCGTGACCGCCGGTCGCGTGGAAGGTCCAGGTGCGGGTGCCGCCACGCTGAGCGCCGGCACGGAGGAGCGCGTTGACGTCGCGCTCAAGCAACCATTCCAGTACGGCGATCACGTCCATCGGGGCAAGGTACAACCACGCGGCGGACGGCAGGCGGGGAAAACCGCAGATCTCACCGCGCGTCGTGCGCCGCAGACGGCTACACGGCGGCGGAGCCGACCTTGTTGACGGTCGTGTCGCCGGGATCGAGCCGTCTTCCGTCGTCGGCGTAGACCTCCAGTGCCCGCAGCCGCCGTCCATCGCGGCGGTCGACCAGCTCCGAGTGCGGCTCGCCCGTGGCGAAGAAATGCCCTTCCCCCCACTGCCGCAGCGCCACGATGACGGGGAAGAGCGCTCGGCCCTTCGGCGTCAGGACGTACTCGTGGTAGGCGCTGCCGTCGGAGGCGGCGACGGTCTCGAGCACGCCGCCGTCGATCAGGGTGCGCAGGCGCGCGGTGAGGATGTTCTTCGCCACCCCCAGGCTGCGCTGGAACTCCCCGAAACGGCGGCTCCCGTCGAAGGCGTCCCGCACGATCAGCAGGGACCACCAGTCACCGATCGCGTCGACCGATCGCGCGACAGGGCAGTCGCTGTCTTCGAAGCGCGTCCGTTTCACCATGCCGGCCTCCTTGGTTGCAACATGCCACCACCCAGGATAGCGTCCCATTCCGGTGGCAAGTTGAAACCAACAGGAGTGGCATGACGAGCACGGACGCCGGGAACGGCTACACCCTCACCCGAGGTGTCACGCTGCTCTTCGCCGTCGCCTGCGGAACGGCGGTGGCCGGCGTCTACTTCGCCCAGCCGCTCCTGGTCACGCTGGGGAGCGATTTCTCGATCACCCCGGCACTGCTCGGCTTCGTCGTGACCCTCACCCAGATCGGTTACGGCCTGGGGCTGTTCTTCCTCGTGCCGCTCGGCGACCTGGTCGACCCCAGACGTCTCGTCGTGACCCAGCTGCTCCTGCTGGCGGCCGCCCTGGTGGTCGTCGGCCTCGCCACCACCGGGGCCGTCCTGCTCGCCGGCATGGTGGCCGTCGGGCTCCTGGCCGTGGTCACCCAGACTCTGGTGGCCTTCGCCGCCTCGCTGGCCCCGGCCGCCCGGCGCGGACGCGTCGTCGGCCTGGTGACCAGCGGCGTGGTCACGGGCATCCTGCTCGCCCGCACGGTGTCGGGAATCCTCGCCGACCTCGCCGGCTGGCGCTGGGTCTACCTGTCCTCCGCGGCGGCCTGTTGCGTGCTCGCCCTCGCGCTGCGCCGGGCCCTGCCGTACGGCACGGCGAAGCCGTACGGCACGGCGGATGCGCGGGTCCAGGGATACCGGCGCCTGCTGCGCTCCACGATCGTGCTGTTCACACGGGAGCCCGTGCTTCGGCTGCGCGCCGCGTTCGCCTTGCTCATCTTCGCGGCCTTCGGCACCCTGTGGAGCTGCGTCGCCCTGCCGCTCAGCGCTCCCCCGCTGTCGCTGTCGCACACGCAGATCGGCGCGTTCGGGCTGGCAGGGGCCGCGGGGGCGCTGGCGGCGGCCTTGGCGGGACGCCTCAACGACCGGGGGCGCTCCCGGTGGACCACCGGCGCCGGCCTGGCCCTGCTCGCCGTCTCATGGCTGCCCCTGGCGTCGACCCGGCAGTCGTTGTGGGCCCTCGCCGTCGGCGTGGTCGTCCTCGACCTCGCCGTACAGACGGTCCACGTCACCAACCAGAGCCTGATCTACGCGCTGCACCCCGGCGCGGGCAGCCGGATCATCGGCGGCTACATGGTGTTCTATTCGATCGGCAGCGCCTGCGGTGCCGCCGGGTCCACCGCGATGTACGCGGCGGCGGGCTGGGGCGGAGTGTGCGCGCTGGGCGCGGCCATCAGCTGCGGGGCGCTCCTCCTGTGGGCCTGCAGCGGCGACGCGCGCCCGCGCCGCTCTCCGCGCGCCGCCGACCGGCGTGGCGCAGGGACGGATCAGCCATGCGACAAGCCCTGATCATCACGGACGAACTCGGCTAGTCTCTCGAGTGGGGATCGGCATGCTCCCGCCCATGGCGCTACTGGTGACGAGGTGGACGTGGTCGCGGAAGACTTACCGGAGACGAACGGCAGAGACAACGACGAGAACGACAGGGACAAAGGGAAGGCCGGCAGGAAGGCCAAGAAGGGCTCGTTCCTGCGCGAGTTCCCCGTCATCGTGGTCGTGGCTCTGGGCCTGGCACTGCTGATCAAGTCGTTCGTCGTGCAGGCCTTCTACATCCCGTCGGGGTCGATGGAGAACACTCTCCAGGTCAACGACCGGGTGCTGGTCAACAAGCTCGTCTATCACGTTCGCGACATCGCGCGTGGCGACGCCATCGTGTTCTCCGGCCTCGACTCCTGGGACGACCAGGAGTACACCTACGAGGAGCCGGACAACCCCGTCGCCAAGGCGTTCCACTGGCTGAGCGTCCAGGCCGGCATGGCGCCGAACGAGCGCGACTACGTCAAACGGGTCATCGGCATCCCCGGCGACACCGTGAAGTGCTGCGACTCCCAAGGGCGGGTCACCGTCAACGGCGTCCCCCTCGACGAGAAGTCCTATCTCTATCCGGGGGACGTCCCCTCCGATCGGGCATTCGAGGTCACCGTGCCCGCCGGCCGGCTCTGGGTGATGGGCGACCACCGGTCGCTGTCCCGGGACTCGCGGTACCACATGGACGACCCCGGTGGCGGAACGATCCCGATGGACAAGGTGATCGGCAGGGCCTTCGTCATCGCCTGGCCGTTCGACCACGCGAAGACGCTGTCGATCCCCGACACGTTCGCCCAGCCGAAGCTCGGCGCCGGCTCTCCCCCGTGATCGCCCAGGGCCGGAAACGGCCGGGCCGTACGGCGAATCGCTAACCTTGGCTCTCTGGCGTGAGGGGCGTTTGGACGAGGCGCTGCGGCAGAACAAGCGGGCGCTCGACATCATCGCCGAGCTCCATGGACGCCCGATTCAGCGCAGACCTGGCGAGGGTCTGCGAGCAGCACGCCAGAATCCGCGAGGTCTACGCCGGCGGGAGCTGAGGGCCGTCTTCAACGCCGCTCAGGACGGGTGCCCGTGAGGGCGGAGACCAGCCGGCGGTTGGCCTGCTGCGCCGTCATGCCCCAGTCCCACTCGTTCTTGTGCAGGCGCAGGGACACCACGCCGTGCCAGACCGACCACATCAGCAGCGCCGCCGCGAAGGGGGCGTCCGGGTCGACCCGCCGGGCGAGTTCCACGATGCGCCGCTGGAGACGGGGGCCGTGCTCGGCTCTGGTGGCGGGGAGTTCGTCACCGCTCTCGAACAGGAGCTGGTAGGCGCCCGGGTGGTCCAATGCCCAGACAATGTAGGCGTCACCGGCGGCCACCAGCGGATCGGCGTGCTCCCCCGCCGCGTCCAGCGCCGCTTCGACGGACTCGATCAGGGAGGAGTATTCCGCGTCGAGCACGGCGGAGCGCAGGTCCGCCTCGGAGGGGAAGTGCCAGTAGACCGCTGACGGCGCCACACCACAGGCCCGGGCGATCGAGCGCAGCGACGGTACGGCCACCGCCTGCGGCTGCGCCAGCATGGCCACAGCGGCGGCGATGAGCTCGGCGCGGAGGTCCCGGGCGTCCTTGGCGTCAGTGGATTTCGTCACCCAGCCATTGAACACCCGTTCATGATACCGTCGCGATGAACAGGTGTTCAGTGGAAATGGTGCGAAATGCTCACTCTCATGACAGTGATCCGCAAGCGGCCCGGAATCTCCACCGAGGAGTTTCGCCGCTTCATGGAAACGGAATACGGCCCGGTCTACGCTGGCCTGCCCCAGGTGAAGGAGTACGTGCAGTACTACCTGTCCGACCTCGCCCAGGACGGCGCAGAGGACCCCATCGACGCCATCGTCAAGATCAGCTTCGAATCCGAGGCGACGATGCGGGAAGCGCTCGCGACGGAGGAGTACCGCAGGGCACACGAACTCCGGAAGGCGTACATGCGCGACACGTCGATCGGCATCCACTCGGCCGTGCTGGAGCAGCAGGTGCAGTTGGTCTAGAACCCACAGCCGACTTGCCGTACCGGATCGCGATGCCTATCCCGTGACGGGGCGCACGGGGATGAGCGTTCCTGAGATGTGCTGGGCGGCGTCGCTGCAGAGGAAGACGGTCAGCGCCAGGATGTCCTCTGGCCGGCCGATCCGTCCACCGGGGTAGGACGCGGCGACCGTGGTGATGTACTCCTCCCCGACGGATGCCCGCATGCCTGGAGTGTCGGTCAGGCCGGGGGCGAGGGCGACGGTGCGTATCCCCTGATTCGCCAGTTCGCGATGTACAACGTTGTTCAGGATGTTCAGGCCCGCCTTGCTCGCGCCGTACGCGGCCAGGCCTTGATTCGCCTGCACCCCGATCATGCTGGAGATGTAGACGATGCGCCCGCCTCCCCCGCGGATCATGACCGGGGCCACGTGCTTGGTGAGCAGGAAGGAGCCGACCAGATTGGTGTCCAGCACGCCGCGCAGGCGGGTGACGTCGGTGTCCAGGACCGGCGAGGCCGGAGGCATCCAGCCCGCGTTGTGCACCAGTGCGTCGATGCGGCCCCACTGACGGTCAATGCGCCGTACGGCTTCCGCCACCGCGCCTTCGTCGCCGACGTCGGCGACGACCGGGAGCACCGGTCCGGCACCGGGTGACCGGCCGATCTCCTCGGCGAGCCGATCTCCCTGGTCGGCGTTCCGCGTCATGATCGCCGTACGCGCGCCTTCGGCGGCCAACCCGACGGCCAGGCTCCTACCGATTCCGCGGCCCGCGCCGGTGACCAGGACGACCTTGCCCGAAATGCTGATGTCCATCTCTCGCTTCCTCGCAGCGGATGTGATCGCGCCGCACGAGAGGTGACGGCGCGGTTCGTGCCATCAGGTTCCATCGGCGGTGGAGGCTGGTACCAGTAACAGGCTTATCGTGGTATCGCCGACTAACCTCCACGGGCCGGCCGAAGGGAGCAACCATGTCCGACCTGGAGCGACGCAGGGAGCTGGGCCGCTTCCTCCGGGACCGCCGGGCGCGGCTGACGCCGCAGGCCGTCGGGCTGCCGCCCGGAGAGCGGCGCAGGACGCCCGGATTGCGGCGGGAGGAGGTCGCCCAGCTCACGCACATCAGCACGACCTGGTACACCTGGCTCGAGCAGGGACGCGGGTCACGCCCCTCGCTCGCGGTCCTCGACGCGCTGGCCCGCGCCCTACGCCTCGGCCCGGACGAGCACGATCACCTGCTCGCCCTGTGCGGTTACACCGACACCCTGCCCGTCGAGCGGACTTCCGGCCCCCGTGTCGCCCCGGCGGTGCAGACGATGCTCGACGCCCTCAACCCCATCCCCGCGTACGTCATCAACCTGCGCTACGACGTGCTCGCATGGAACGACGCCCAGCGCGCGTTCACCGTGGACTACCCCCGCCTGCCCGCCGGGGAGCGCAACACCCTGTGGCTGCTGTTCCACCATCCGGTCATGCGGCAGCGGTTCCTCGACTGGAGCACCGACGCCGACGTCATGGTGGCCCAGTTCCGGGCGATCACCGCGCGGCAGGCCGGCCGGGCCGACCTCGTCGAACTGCTGAACCGGCTGACCTCCTCCAGCGAGGAGTTCCGCAACCGGTGGACCCGGCACGAGGTGCGCGCCGTCGCACCGCGCGTCAAACAGTGCCGCCACCCCAGCACCGGCCGCATCGACCTCGAAGCCGTCACCACGGAGATCGTCGGCGCCACCGACCTGCGGCTGGTGGCCTTCACCCCCGCCGACCCCGCCAGCGCCGCCCGGCTGCCCCTCCTGCTGAACCACCTTCGATCACCGGACCTGGTCGACGCCGGCAGCCGATCCGCCCGGTAACGGTACGGCGAGGCCTACTCTTCGTCGGGCGTCTCGAGGATCTCGGCCCACTCCTTGACGGCCTTGCGCACCTGGCCCCGCTCATAGCCGTTCCAAACGACCTCGAACGTGGTCTTCCTGACCTCGTCAGGCGAGATGGCCTTCCTGTTGACCGCATCCCACAACGCGTCCACCTGCTCGCGCTTGTAGCCCCTGACGACCGTGTCCAGCCGTACGGACTTCGTCTTGCGGCCGGTGAGTGCAGCGGATCGCGAAAGACGCGGCATACGGGCCTTGCCTTCGAGCGCGGCGATCGCGTCCTCGATGTACTCCGAGACCTGATACCGGTCGTAGCCGCGCATCGTCACGGAGAACGAGGTCTTGCGGAGCTCGTCGGCGGTCACGTCCCCGGCGGCCACCCTGCCGCGAAGCGTGTCCACCTCTTCGCGGTCGTAGCCCCGCAGAACCACGTCGAACGCATTGCCATCCATCAGCTGACCAGCCCATCTCTCTGTCGCGGCCATCTCGTCACGGCAATCGCCGCCCCCGTCATGCCTGGAGCGGCGATTTGCCGTCTCCATTGGTACATCGGCGGCCCCAACGTGAAGGACAGAACGCGCATAACACGCCGAGTACGGCAGTTGAGTGATCGGTATCGTTGCCCCACTTTGATGTTGATATGTCACCGTGGGTGGATGTCTGAGAGCGAGAGACTGCCCCGCACCGTGGAGGAGGCCGTCGCCGCCGAGCAGGCCGGGCGGCGGTTGCGATACCTGTATTTCTGGGGTCACCAGCCCACCCGCAGCGGCGATGCCGGCCCCGGTTGCCTGAGCCAGTGGTGGCAGGCCGACTTCACCGCGGACGGGCACCTGTTCCGGTCGGCCGAGCACTACATGATGGCCCACAAGGCGTGGCTGTTCGGCGACGACGAGATCGCGCGCAGGATTCTCGCCGCGAACCATCCGGGCGAGGCCAAGAAGCTCGGCCGCGAGATTCTGCGATTCGACGAGGCGACCTGGACCGCGCACCGGCACGAGATAGTGGTCCGCGGCAACATCGCCAAATTCCGTGAGCATCCTGATTTGAGGGAGTTCCTGCTCGCCACCCGGGGACGGGTCCTGGTCGAGGCCAGCCCCCGTGACCGGATCTGGGGCATCGGCCTCACCGCCTCAGACGAGCGCACCGTCTCCCCGGCTACCTGGCGGGGTCTGAACCTGCTCGGGTTCGCTCTCATGGACGCACGCGACGCCCTCGCATGAGCGTCGGGACCGCTCAGGCCGGTCATGCGTTCTTTCTCGCCCTCCGTACCCGTAGCACGACGAAGCCGCCTGCACCGGCCAGCACCGCGACGGCCAACCCGGCGGCGAGGCCCGTGACGTCGGCCGGCATGCCGCCCGCGGAAGCGGAGAAGCGCAACTGCCGGGTGGTCGCCGCCGCGGTGAACAGTGTCCGCGTGGGCATGGCCGGGGTCGCGGCCGTGAGCATGGTCCGGTAGTTCGCGTTGAGATCGACCAAGGCGCTCATGGTGACGTCGACCTCGGCCACGGGTTCGCCGCACTCGAAGCTGAACCGGGCGCCCTGGGCGAGCAACCCCTGCAGCGGCTCCAGCCGGCCCTCGCACGGCCGGCCCCTCTGGGACACGGTGATGCGGGCCAGCAGGTAGTCGTGCACCGCGGGTGAGCGCTCCAGCTTCTGCTCACCGGTCAGCTGGGTCGACACGGCGCCGGTCGCCGGGTTCTCGAAAGCGCCGACGGACGCCCCGAGCGCCACCCAGTCGTCCTCGGCCGCCATCCAGGAGATCGCCACATGCGATCCGTCGACGCTGATTCGCGCCGTAGAGGGAGGACCGAAGGGGTGCGCGGACGCGGGCGCGGCGACGGCGACCATGGCCGGCAGTGCGAAGCACACGAGCAGCACGACCGCGAGCGCACGGGTACGGATGTTCACGGGATCTCCTGTACGGCCGGCCGGGTGCCGGGACGCCACGACAGCGGCTCCGGCACCCGGCTCAGGCACTACTTCGTCACGGTGATGACCGGACTCGTGATCTTCTGGTGCCGGCTGGACAGGTAGACCTCGTAGGTCTCACCCCTGCGCGCCGAGGACGGCACGTCGACGGTGGTGATCAGACGTCCGAGCTCGTCGGCCCTGCGGAACCCGACGAGAATCGGGTCCTTGTGGTGCCCGTGGCCCTTGGTCTTCTCGTCGGCGTCCGCCTCACGCAGGTAGACGGCCACCTTCTCGGCCGGGTCGTAGCCGTACGCCGAGACCTTGAGGTGGTCGCGGGAGCGCACGCTGGTCTTGTCGACGGTGACCTGCTGACCCACGGTGTTCTCCGGGGTGCGGATCTCGTTGACGGTCTTCTCGCCCTTGCCGTTCTTGCGGATGAGGAACCCGTCGTGGTGCTCGCCGTTCGCGTAGCGGGCCTCGAACCGGATCTGGTTCTCGCTGACGTCGATGAGCTGGTACAGCTGGGTGTTCTCGCTGCTACTTGAGACCTCGGCGCCGTTGCCGGTCCAGTTCACGCCGCCGTTCAGCTCGTACATCTTGCCGCCGGACACCGAGACGACGTAGGCGACGCCGTTGTGCACCGTGGCCGACTTGCGCGCGGTCGCCAGGTTGCCCCGGCCGTACGAGTGGTCGTGGCCCTGGAGGACGAGGTCCACGCCGTACTTCTCGAGCAGCGGCCCCCACTGGTTGCGCACATTGGGGTTGTTGCGCGTGCCGGTGTTGGAGTAGACGGGGTGGTGGAAGGTCACCACGGTCCACTTGTTCTTGTTGCTCTTGAGCACCTCCTCGAGCCACTTCGTCTGGGCGGTCATGTACTCGGGGATGTCCTGAACGTTGCTGTTCAGGCCGATGAAGCGCACGCCCTGGTAGTCGAAGTAGTAGGCGGTCCGGTCGAGAGCCGGGACGTCGCCCCACGCCGGGCCGTTGTCCGGGAAGGGGAACTGCGGGCCCCAGAACGACGACAGCGAGACACCGCTGTATTCGTGGTTCCCGGGGATCGCCATGTTGTTGATCTGGCTGTCGATGAAGCCGCCGGCCTTGTACCACTGGCCCCACTGCTCCTCGCTGTTGGAGGAGTCGATGAGGTCACCCGCGTTGACGATCAGCTTGGCCTGCGGGCGCTCGGCGAACGCCTGCCGGAAGACTCGCGGCACCGCCGAGTCGATGTAGTTCTGCGCGTCGCCGTAGTAGATGAACGAGAACGGCGTGAAGCCCGCCTCCGCCGTGGTGAAGTCGGTCCACTCGCTCCAGTTGCTGCCGTCGCCGACCCGGTACGTGTACCGCGTGCCCGGCTTGAGGTCGGTGAACTCCACCGTGTGGTAGGTGGAGGCGTACCCGAGGGAGGTGTTGACCGCGGTGTTGGCCACGGCCTGAACGTTGCGGACCGCTCCGGCGGCCGGGGCGACCTCACCGAGCGCACGCGGCGCCTCGAGGATCTCCGCCTGCGCCGCCTCCGCGTCCGCCTCCGCACGCCAGGTCACCCGCTGCGAGGTCGCCGGCGTGGTCGTGGGGGTGAGCATGATTCGGTCGGGCATCGGGGACGGCTTGTGAATCTCGGCCGCCGGATACTTCGGCGGCGCCGCGGCGCCGAACGCCACCGGACCGAACGCGAATCCGCCGATGAGCAGCGCGCCGACACCGGCAGCGGCCAGTTTGACGTTGCGGGAGCCGAGCAGCCAGGCCCTTCTTGCGTCACTCACGTGAGTGTTCACTCCTGAGGTTGGGCAGTGTCCCCGCCGCAAGTCGCGACGGGCGCTCGGTATTCACCCAGGCCCCACGGGCGGCAGGTCGACCACAGCACAACCAGGAAGTGAACTTAAGATCTCCTGTGAAAAAGCTGAAAGATCACTGGGTGTTTTGACATCGCCGCTCTCCGCGCCCGCCGCCTTGCGTTGGCCCCGAGTTCGGCTGGACGCTCTACCGTGTCGCCGGTCAGGGGCTCGGCCCACGAAACGACGTTGGTGGAGCAGGTGTCGCGATTAACGGCCGCAGGCCAGGTCCGTCCGCGGTGGACGCGCCCCTGGGGCTTGCTCCTGTGCGTCGTGGCACTCGGCACGCTCTTCGTGGACCCGCCCGGCCCACGCGCGGTCAAGGACGACGCCTTCATCACAGCGGAGACGCCCGGCATCCTCAACATCGAGGGCGGGGAGTGCTTCACCGATCCGGTCGACTCGACGGGCTCGGGTCGGCCCATCGTGCTGTACCGCCCCTGCCCCGAGCACGCCGACAACCAGTCGTACGGCTTCGTGCACGCCGCGGACGGCGCCTGGGAGCGCACCCGGCTTGCCGCTTTCGCCTGGAAGAAGTGCGGCGAAGGGTTCACGCACTACTGGGCCGGTAAGGCCGCGTCCGGCCTGGACTTCTACCCGGTCATGCCGACGGAGAAGACGTGGGCGGACGGGGACCGCGACATCATGTGCGTGGTCTACAGGCCCGGCGGGGAGCTGACCGAGTCGGCGGTCCCCCTGGCGTGACCCGCGCCCTCCGGCTTTGAGGGTGGCGTGGCCTCCGGCTTTCGCGTGCCTGGTCGAGCATCTGGCGCGATCGGCTTCCCGCGGCCCTTCGCCCAGGATCCTGCCGTGAATGACACGCCATTACAGGATCCTTGAATCTTGTAAAGAGCGATTGTTGAGTAATATCTGGGCCGATCTTGATGGAGATCTGTTCCGGGTTTTCCGGGCGTTTCGCCTCATTGTCTTGCACGAGAAGGCATCTCCCCGGAAACGAAGGAAGAGCCCATGGTCAAGCGAGGCCTCGCAATCGTCGCCCTCTCCGTCGCCACTTTATTCGGATTAACACTACCCGCACAGGCGGTGACGCTGGAGCAAAAAGTCGCAACACTTTCCAGTTTCACCCAGCCCACGACGGCCAGCGCCTCCAGCTGGTCGTCCGCCTGGCAGAACCAGGCCGCCTGGGCGGAATACGCCTTCGACTGGTCGACCGACCTCTGCTCGACCAGCCCCGACCAGCCGCTCGGCTACGATTTCAGAACGCCGTGCCGGCGTCACGACTTCGGCTACCGCAACTACAAGGCGGTGAACCAGTTCCCGTCGAACAAGGCACACGTCGACGACGCGTTCTACTTCGACATGCGGCAGGTCTGCGCGAAATACTCCGGCGTCAGCAAATCCACCTGCGACGGCCTCGCCTGGACCTACTACCAGGCGGTCAAGCAATTCGGCTCCCTGAACGTCACCAAGGCGCAGATCGAGCAGGTCCGCGAAACCGCCGCACGAGCCGCCCTGAGCGCTGAGTGACGTGCGATCTGTGAAGTCCGCTTGGCCGTCAGGAACGCGATGATGACCGTCCAGGGCGACCGGCACGAGTTCGCCGGGTTCACCGACGTGTCGCTCAGGCAGACGTTTCCGGCCGCTCGGCCGTCCTGACCCAGGGCTTCAGCGAAGAGCGCCCCGCTCTCCTCCGGGAGGCGGGGTGCTCGGGCTCAGGCGCGCCGGCCCATAAGCGGCCGGGCGGCATAAATAGGAATGCGCGCGGAATAGCAACACCGGTACTGTCTCGTTTTGCACCTCCCGGTGCGCAGGCAACGGTTACTTCGCTCTGCAAAAGCGGCAACGCGGGTTCGAATCCCGTCACCGGCTTCCATGCCGGTGTCGTCCAGCGGCCCAGGACACCTAATGTCACCGTCGCCGCCTCGACCTCGGGAGGTCACAACTGAATGCACGACTCCCCGGTGCGAAGGTCCCGGCTACTTCTCTTTCTCAAAAAAAGACAATGCCGGAACCGCCTCCGACCTCGGGGAGACACAACTCCATATGCACCTCCCGGTGCGACGGCAGCAGTTACTTCATGGTGCGAACACCTTCGGGTGGCGGGTTTCGATACCCGCACACTGCCGCCAATCTTGATCTCGGGAGGAACACGACTTCAGAGCGTGCCCGGTGCGCAGGCAACGGCTACTTCGATTTTTAATCGAGAGGTCGCAGGTTCGAGTCCTGCCCGGCCGACATCATCGGCCGGTAGCTCAGTCGGCAGAGCACTTACGTTCCGTCGCCGACTTCGATCTCGGGCACCACTCTGAACGCGGGCTCCTCCCCCATGTAGGAAGGGGCCCGTTCTCATGTCGAAGTTCAACACGACCACCACGCGGCCGGCCGTCTCCAGCCCGCTCAAGACCGAGGCGACCCCCAGCGGTCGCACGCACGAGGGCGCGCCCGGCTACATCCGCGACGCCCAGAGCGAGCTCTTCCTGCTCGCCGTCGGCAACATGGTCGGCGAGGACTCCTTCTACGAGAAGGCCGGCGACCGCGACGCCCGCTTCCGCCGGCTCGTCCACCAGGTCGCCGTCGAGGACGTCGACTGGATGAGCCGCTTCCTGCCATGGCTGCGCGGCGAGGCCAACATGCGATCCGCCCCGATCGCGGCCGCGCTCGAGGCGGTCAAGGCCCGGCTCGCGGCCAGCCTGCACGGCGGGAACCGCGAGCTGGTCTCGTCCGTGCTTCAGCGCGCCGACGAGCCGGGCGAGGCGCTCGGCTACTGGACCACTCGGTACGGCCGGGCGATCCCCAAGCCGGTCAAGCGCGGCATCGCGGACGCCGTACAGCGCCTGTACACCGAGCGGTCGCTGGCCAAGTACGACAGCGACGCCCGCGGCTTCCGGTTCGGAGACGTGCTCGACCTGGTCCACCCGTCACCGGCCGACGACAAGCCCGCACAGGGCGACCTGTTCGCGCACGCGCTCGACCGGCGTCACGGCCGTGACAAGCCGATCCCGGAGTCGCTACGCATGCTGCGCCGGCGCGCCGAGCTCCTCGCTCTCCCGGTGGCCGAGCGACGCGCCGTGTTGTCCGATTCCGCACGCCTCACCGCGGCGGGCATGACGTGGGAGTCACTCGCCGGGTGGCTGCAGGGCCCGATGGACGCCCAGGCCTGGGCATCGGTCATCCCCTCCATGGGGTACATGGCGTTGCTCAGGAACCTCAGGAATTTCGACGAGGCGGGCATCGGCGACGAGCTCGCCGAGAAGATCCTGGCCAAGCTGTCCGACCCGGATGAGGTCGCGCGGTCGCGGCAGCTGCCGTTCAGGTTCTACTCGGCGTACCGCAATGCGCCGTCGCTGCGGTGGGGGCACTCGTTGGACAAGGCGCTCACGCTGGCCACGCGCAACGTGCCGTCCTTCAAGGGCCGCACGCTCGTGCTCGTGGACACGTCGGCGTCCATGTCGTCCGGGACGATCTCGGCGCGGTCGACGGTCACGCCGGTCCAGGCGGCCGCGTTGTTCGGCGTGACGCTGGCGGCCCGCGGCGACCAGGTCGACCTCGTCGGGTTCGCCGACGGAACGTTCCGGCACGAGATCCGCCCGGGTGCGTCCGTCCTCCGCGAGGTCGAGCGGTTCTGCAAGCGGATCGGCGAGGTCGGGCACGGCACGCAGATCGCCGACTCGCTGCGCCGCTCCTACAAGGGTCACGACCGGGCGGTCATCTTGTCGGACATGCAGACGATGAGCGGGTACTACGCCGGCGGCGTCACCACGGCAGTGCCGGCGGACGTACCGCTGTACGGGTTCAACCTGCAGGGCTACCGGGCGGCGGCGATGCCGACCGGCGAGGGGAACCGGCACGAGTTCGGCGGGTTCTCCGACGCATCGTTCAAGCTGATCCCGCTGCTGGAGGCGCGCCAGTCGGCCGACTGGCCCTTCTGACCCCATCCGCGAGCGCCCCGCTTCTTCTCCGGGAGGAGCGGGGCGCTCGCCTTTGTCCGCGAACATAATTTCACGTTTGACTTATATAAGCGCGGCCTGAAACTATCGGCTCCGTGCACGCATTCGACGTCCTCGGCGATCCTGTCCGGCGACGCATCCTGGAGCTGCTGGCCGGCGGCGAGCAGAGCTCCGGCGAGCTCACCGCCGTCATCCAGCGCGAGTTCCGGATCTCCCAGCCCGCCGTTTCCCAGCACCTGCGCGTACTGCGAGACAACGGGTTCGCCAGCGTACGAGCGGAGGGCACCCGGCGGCTCTACGCCGTCGAGCCGGGCCCGCTGCAGGAGGTCGACCTGTGGCTGGAGCGCTTCCGCGGCTTCTGGAGCCAGCGCATGGACGCCCTGGCGACGGAACTGGCCCGCGGCAAGCGCGAGCGCCGTATGACGAAAGAGACAAAGGACACCTGATGGACATCGTTGACGAGATCAACCAGGCACATCGCGAGCTGCTCAACGGCGAGCGCAAGGTCGTGACTCTGAGCCGGCGTTACGACGCGGAAGTCGAGGACGTGTGGGACGCCTGCACGAACGCCGAGCGGCTGAGCCGCTGGTTCCTGCCCGTCACGGGGGACCTGCGGCTGGGGGGCAAGTATCAGCTCGAGGGCAACGCAGGCGGCGAGATCCTGCAGTGCGAGCCGCCCCGGCTGCTGAAGGTCAGCTGGCTCTTCGGCGAGAACGCCGGCTTCTCCGAGGTGGAGGTGCATCTGTCGAGCGAGGACGACGGCACCCTGTTCGAGCTGCGCCACACCGCCGAGGTGCCGCCGGACATGTGGTCCGGCTACGGCCCCGGCGCCGTCGGCGTGGGCTGGGACCTCGCGCTCCTCGGCCTCACCCTGCACCTGACGTCGGGCGCACCCCGGATCGACGAGAGCACCTTCCACCTGACCGACGAGGGCCGGCGCGTGATCACGGCCAGCAGCCAGGCGTGGGGCCGGGCCTACGAGGCCGCCGGCGGCCCGCCTGACGAGGTCGCCGCCGCCGTCGCCAACACCACCGCGTTCTACGCCCCCGAACAGGAGCAGTCATGACCCAGAAGATCTCCACCTTTCTCATGTTCCAGAACGGCGACGCCGAGGAAGCCATGACGTTCTACATCTCCCTCTTCGACGACGCCAAGGTGGTGGACGTCACCCGCATCCCACCCGGGGAGCCCGGACCGGAAGGCAAGATCAGGCATGCCACGTTCACGCTGGCAGGCCAGGAGTACATGTGCATTGACAGCGACTCCGTACATGCATTCACCTTCACCCCGTCGATGTCGCTCTACGTCGGGTGCGACACCGAGGAGGAGATCGACCGCCTGTACGCGGCGCTCGCTGAGGGAGGCGGGGTGCTCATGCCGCTGAGCTCCTACGGCTTCAGCACCAAGTTCGGCTGGGTGAACGACCGTTTCGGCGTCTCCTGGCAGCTCAACCTTCCGTGACGGACGTCCCGACATCGACAGGCGCCTTCAAGGGCGACGCTTTGCCGTACCAGGGATTCAAGGCGTCGCCCTGGTCTCAGCCGGACTCACGGGCCTGCCGAGGTGCGATGTCGACGTCGCGACTCTCAAGCAAGACTCGTCCACGATGCGCTCACTTGGCGAGGAGTTGGAGACCGGCGGCGGAGGGTGAGCCGGGCTCGACGGTGTAGACGAGCAACGTCTGCTCCGCGTCAGTGGGCAGGGTGAGGAGCTGGTACGTGAGGGCGAGCTCGCCGGCGACCGGATGCTGGAAGCGCACGATCCCGGAAACGCGCTCATGCACGTCGTGGTCGTCCCAGATTCGCCGGAAGTCCTCGCTGTGGAGGCAGAGCTCCCCTGTCAGCTCGATGAGTGCGGCGTCCTCCGGATGCCGGCCGACGGAAAAACGCAGCACGGCGGTGACTTCTGAGGCCACACTGTCCCAGTCGCAGTGCAGCTCGCGGGCCCGGCCGTCGAAGAAGACGTATCTAGCGAGGTTGCGCTCGCGGGCCGACATGGTGTCGAAGCCGACCATCAGGGCCCGGAACATCAGGTTGGCGGCCAGAATGTCGGTTCCACGGCCGATCACGGCGGCGGGGATGTCAGCGCGCTCCAGAGTGTCGAGAAGCAGCTGAGTCTCCGGGTGCACACGTTGCGCAGGAAGCTTGTCGCAGCGGTTCTTGCCACAAAGAGGGCTGGCCAGATCGAACAGGTGCACGCGTTCGGTCTCGGTGAGCCGCATCGCGCGGGCGATCGCAGCGAGTATCACAGGGGAGGCGTTGAGGCTGCGCCCCTGCTCGAGGCGTGTGTAGTACTCGACGCTGACGCCGGCGAGCCGCGCGAGCTCCTCTCGTCGCAACCCCCGCACGCGCCTACGCCCTCCCTGAGCGTGGATCCCGACCTCCTCGGGATTTATGCGGGCTCGGCATGCCCGGAGGAAATCTCCCAGCTTGACGATGCGGTCCATATACCTAGTATCTGGCCATATGTCAAGTTCGACGCGTACGGGACGCATATAGCCCGAGTTGGCGAAGCGGTAGATTCGGGCGGTGGCAACGGGCCCGGACCATCCGGCGGGTGGCACAGACATTGAGGTTCAGCGACTCCAGCGCCTCTTCCGGTTCTTCGCGGCCACGCAGTGCCGTGGCCGTTCTCCGGTGTACGAGACGCTGAGCGAGGGCATCGCCGACGACGACACACTGTTGGACCTGCTCATGGCCACCCCCGGCGAGCAGCGGCGGCCCAGCCTGCTGTTCGCGGCGGTGAACCTGCTCCTGGCGTCGGATCCCGGCTCGGCACTGGCCGACTACTACCCGACCCACGGCGGCCGGCGGCCGGTCGACGGTCTGCTCGTGCCGACCTTCGCC
Source organism: Planotetraspora thailandica (assembly GCF_016863335.1). Lineage (GTDB taxonomy): Bacteria > Actinomycetota > Actinomycetes > Streptosporangiales > Streptosporangiaceae > Planotetraspora > Planotetraspora thailandica. The sequence goes on along the minus strand of NZ_BOOR01000022.1, from coordinate 15,442 downwards.
GCGTTCTGTGCCGAACACCGCGACGAGCTCACCCGGCTCCTGCGCAGCAGGTCTACTCAGACCAACGAGATCCGCCGCTGCGTGGCTCTTCGTCTGGGTCTCGATCACGTTCACCGGCTCTGGCCGGGACCGCTCGCCCTGGTCGAGGCCGGCGCCAGCGCGGGCCTGAACCTGCTCGTGGATCGCTACCGCTATCGTGTCGGCGGCCAGGAAGCATCCTCCGCAGTCGCCTCGCCGGTGACGATCACATGCGAGGTACGGGGCAGCGCCCCCGCGGGCCAAATCCTCGGGCCGGTTACGGAGATCACGCGCCGGCTGGGTATCGACCGGCATCCGGTCGACCTGGCCGATCCCATCGCCCGAGCCTGGCTGGAGGCGTTCATCTGGCCCGAACAGGCCGGCGACCTCGCCACCCTGCGGGGCGCCATCGACCTCGCCGTCTCGGCCCCGGCCGTAACCGTCGTGCAGGGCGACGCGACCGCAGACACCGCCCGGCTGCTCGGCGAACTGCCGGGCCGTGAGCCTGTCGTGGTCTTCACCGCTACCCTGCTCAGCTACCTCGACGCCGACGCCAGGACGGCCTTCGTCGCCCAGATCGAGCAAGCTGCCGCGCGCCGCCCAGTGGCGTGGGTGTTCGCAGAAGCCCCCGGCCTCGTCGCGAGCGCCGACCAGGGCCTGGCCGCACTGACCGGCCCGCTGGCCCAGCGCAACTCCCTCTTTCTGGTCGGGGCGAGCCTGCGTGGCCCCGGACGCCGCGACGACGCCCTGCTCGCCATGGCCGACCCCTACCTGCGCTGGCTCGCCCCAGCCCGGCACGAGACCGACGACTTCCAGTGGTTGCCGGCGCACGCAAACGCCGGCTGACGCGGTGCTCATACACTCTTCGGACGTGAGCGGCTTCGCGTTCCGTATCAAAACGGTCTATCCGGACTTCGATGGCTTCGAAGGTCACCTGCTTGCGGGCCCCGTCCTGAAGCGCGATGGAAACCTCAGTATTGGGGATCTTCTGACGGTGCCCACCGCGACAGGTCATGCCATTGGGCGCTGTGCGGGATTTCCCCTGATCCGATGGGATGAACACAGACACTGGGTCGGTGTCGTCGTGGCGACCATCAGAGCCGACGCAGTCCAGGTGGGAAGCATCGCCGAATCGGTATCCGAATCTCCGAGTGGGAGTGCCGGCTGAGTCGGGAACTCGCCGACCGTCACACGACGGCCCGCCCCATGTCCTGCTTCAGCAGCTTGGCTACACCACCGGAGGAAACGTGACCGGCTACTGGTTGCCGGCGGCTGGATATTGATCTCACGGCCATCCGTCGTCGGATCACGGTGTGGTGACGGAATGCGACAGGCCTCGGGGCCGATTCCACTATGGACGTATGGGTGGTGTCAGGCGGTCGAAAGCCGCTGCCGGCTTAGGAGTGGGACTGGCCGTCGCAGGGGCGGCGGTCGGGCAGTTGTTGGGAGATGCGCGTTGGGCATGGGCGGGCGGCATCGTCGGGGCGGTGTCGGGGATCTTCGCACCAACCGTCTACGGAGTGGTCCGCGAGCGCTATGCCCGCTGGCTGATGATCAATGGTGAGCTGGCAAGCAAGATGGGACGCTTTGACACGGCTCTGTCTCTCACGGGCGAGGCGGTGGTCATCCATCGGAAGTTGGCTCGGGCCTACCCCGACCGCCACCGCCCCGACCTCGCCCGCTCCCTGCACAACCTCGGCCTGACGCTCTCAGAGCTGGGCCGGCCCGCCGACGCCCGCCCAGCCGAGCAGGAGGCAGTGACCATCCGCCGCGAGCTGGCCGAAGCTCACCCCGACACTCGCCGCCCCGACCTCGCCCACTCGCTGCACAACCTCGGCGTGACGTTCACGGAGCTGGACCAGTACGCCGAGGCGCTCCCCCCGACGCAGGAGGCAGTGGACATCTATCGGGAGCTGGCCGAAGCTCACCCCGACCGTTACCGCCCCGACCTCGCCTACTCGCTGCACAACCTCGGCGTGACGTTCTCGGGGTTGGGCCGGTACGCCGAGGCGCTCCCCCCGACGCAGGAGGCGGTGACCATCCGCCGAGAGATGGCCGAGACTTACCCCGAGCTCTACCGCCCCGACCTCGCCCACTCCCTGCACAACCTCGGCGTGACGTTCTCGGCGCTGGGCCGGTACGCCGACGCCCTCCCAGCCGAGCACGAGGCGGTGACCATCCGCCGAGAGATGGCCGAGACTTACCCCGAGCTCTACCGCCCCGACCTCGCCCGCTCGCTGCACAACCTCGGCGTGACGTTCTCCGCGCTGCGCCGGCCCGCCGAGGCGCTGCCCCCAGCGGAGGAAGCGGCGGCCGTCTACCGGGAGCTGGCCAAGGCTCACCCCGACCGTTACCGGCCCGACCTCGCCGACTCGCTGGCCAGCCTCAGCGTCCGCTTCGCGGAGCTGGGCCTGCACGCCGAGGCGCTGCCCCCAGCGCAGGAGGCAGTGGCCGTCTACCGGGAGCTGGCCAAGGCTCACCCCGACCGCTACGGCCCCCGTCTCTCCTCCCTGCTGCCCAACCTCGCCGCGAAGCTCAGGCAGTTAGGTAGCACTGATGCGGAAGCGGCATTCGACGAAGCAGCAAAGACCGCGGAAGGCTACCCGGAGACATGATGGAAAACCTTGTCAGGCGTCGGCTTCTTTGCTGATCGTCTCGTCGCCGTCGTCCCACCCGTAGGGGACAGCTGCGTCTGCCTGTGGGCTTCCGATGGATCTCGAAGCCGGCTCATCGTTACGGTCTGCTCCACCTTCAGACCTAACCGCCGTTATACGGCTTGAGTAAGGTTCTGCGAGTCGGGCTGCCCCGCGAGTGGAACGAGCCAGCAATCACACTGACGCTCCGGATCATCGGCGGATAACAGTTTTTTCGGAGAAATCCAAAAGAACACATCGGGGCCATTCCTGCAGGTCAGGTGCAATTTTAGACCGAAAGCAAGAACAATCCATTACTGCCCCAAAGAAGGTGCCTTGGACTGTATTCTTCCTCTCCGAGAGAAAGGTGCAGTCCTCGATGAATTGGCAAAACAGCGCAAGTAAGCTTTGTTCGGCGGCTGCCGTCATGCTGCTCACCGTGGCCCTGACGACCGGGTGCAACGACCAGGGGTCCACCGGCGCCTCCGGCTCGTCCGTGTCCTCCAGCCCCGTGTCAGCAGCCGAACCGGGCACCGTCCCGCCGTCGTCGGACGCTCTGGCCGCGCCGTCCAAGCCGGCGACAGCGCCCACACCATCCAAGTCGGCCAAGCCGGCCACCCCGGCCACGCCGTCCAAGCCGACGCAGTCGAGCAGCGCGGCCGGCGGTGGCACGGGCAGTACGGCGGGCAACACGGCCGGCAACACCGCGGGCAACGCGACGGGCAGCGCCGCACCCAAGGGCGGCTGGGTGCCGGTGAACCAGGCCGCGTGGAAGCAGGCCCTGGACGTCTACCGCAAGGTCGCACCCAAGAAGGTCCCCGCGGGAATCGTGCGAGTCCCCGAGTTCCACACCGACTGCTCGATGTCCAACCGGGCGGCGGACGACCCGATCGTGCTGCCCGGTCTGCCTGGCGCCTCCCACATGCACACTTTCTTCGGTCCGAAAGTGAATGCCACCACCACGCCGGCCAAGCTGCTCGCGAGCCCCACGACCTGCAACGCGCCCGGGGACCACAGCGCCTACTGGGTGCCGCAACTGCTGCGTGACGGCAAGCCGGTCCCAATGAAGAACTTCCGCGTGTACTACGGCTCCCGGCTCAAGGACCCGTCGACGGTCGTGCCGTTCCCCCCGGGTCTGGTCATGGTGACCGGCGACGCCAAGCGACAGGTGGCGACGCCGAAGGGCGCCTCCGGCCAGTTCTGGTGCGCCGGCAGCGCGGAGATCGGACGCAGCGCCGACGGCAACTGGCCGGTCTGCGCGAAGGGCGGCAATCTGATTCGTCAGGTGACGTTCGAGGACTGCTGGGACGGCAAGCACATCGACTCGCCCGACCACAAGTCGCACATGGGGCCGGCCACCAACGGCAAGTGCTCCGGCAAGTACCCGGTCGCGGTCCCCAACATCTCGCTCATGGTCGGCTACAACTCCCTCGGCGGTAACGGCCTGAAGCTGTCGTCGGGCATGGCGTCCTCGATGCACGGCGACTTCATGAACGCATGGAAGCCGGAGAAGCTCGGCGCGCTGGTGAAGGTCTGCATCAACGCAGACGCCAAGTGCGGCATCACCCCCGGCTGGGGCTGACCAATCCCCACTTCGCACGACCGTGCCGGTGGTCCCGTTTTCGGGGCCACCGGCACGGTACGTGTGCGAACGACGCCAGGACCGTACCGGCACGAAAGCGCTCAGCGCAGGATCAGGATTGACGCCGCCCCGATGACCACGTTGGCGGTCACGTGCACCACGTAAGAGATCAAGATGCCGCCGCTGCGCAGACGCATGACGCCTAGGACGAACCCCCAGAAACCCGCCATGATCATCCCGATGGCGCCGGACGGGAAGCCCGCGAAATGCGCTGCTCCGAATAGCACGGCTTGCAGCACCACCGCCGCTTTGGTGCCCCAGACCGAGGCGAGTTCGGCCAGCAGTACTCCTCGGAAGAGCAACTCCTCCCACACTGGATTGACCAGGGCGAACGCCGCGATGCCCAGAATGGCAAGCCCGAGCGGAAGCCGTTGCAACTCCCGAAGGTATTCGGCGGGCTCAGGGCGCACTATGAGTGCCCATGCCGTAAGTGCCGCTGCGCTGAGCACCACGGTGGCCAGGCCCAGCCAGGGAGCCTCAGGCGTCAACGATCCACGTACGAACCATGGCGCCGCCGGCCTCAGGGCAGCATGCCGACCGGCGAGCAACAGGCACCCCAAGGGGAGCACGCAGACCAGGATCGTGGTGACTGCGGGAGGCCATTCACCGAGAATCCCCACCGCGAAACAACAGAAGAGCGGGCCGATGAATGCTGCGGCGCGGACGGCCGCTGCCGACCGCAGGATGCAGGCGCCGACAATCAGCAAGACTGCGACCACACCGACGATCGCAGTCCGTACAGACGCCTCCGGATCGATCGGCAAGATTGCGCACGTCCCCAGAACGACGATGCACGCACCTGCGGGCATTGACCGAGCGGGGAAAGAGACCCCTCGCTCAGCGGCAGGCAAGGACGGTGCGGAGCCGTCGAGTTCCGAGGTCATCACATTGCTCCGGTCATTTGCCGGCCAGCGGTGGCAGATAGATCACCCTGCTCCATCATGCCGAAAAAGCCTCTATCTGGAGCCTCGCGGCCTGCGACAGTTAATGGCTTGCCAATGGCCCGAGAAGACCGAGATCAAGCGGGGTCGGGACTCTGTACGGCCGGTCTCTTTCTCAACCGCCATACTCGGATCTTTATGAGCTTGTATTAGAGGTGCTGTGTTGCCGGTTGGCGGCTGCGACGTGTAGGACGGCTCTTGTCCTACAGGTCCGTACGCCCGAGATGCCGGGAGCCGAATCATGGATGATCGTTTCAACGTGACCGTGAGCGCAGGATCGCTGAAGGCGACGGACGAGCACGCGGTGCATTTCCCTCATCGGTGGACGCCCGAGGGCGTGAGCGTCAGGGCGGACTTCACCGGCGGACATCTCCTCCACCTCGCGGCCGCGGGATGCGTCCTCAACGACCTTTACCGGGAGGCCGCCGCACTGGGAATCGAACTCCTGGGAGTGCGCGTTTCCGCGGCCGGCGGCTTCGATACCGAGAGCTGGCGGTCAACCGGGATCACCTACACCGTCGACGTCAGCTCCACCGCTCCAGCCGAGAGCATCGCCCACCTGATCGACATCGTGGACTCCGTCGCCGAGATCCCCCGCGCCATCCGACAGGGTGCCACCGTACAGAGGATCAGCTAATCGAACACAACCGATGAGCACTTCCTCACCGCTTCGGCGGCATGAGCGTACGTCGGTGTTTCGCCTCGAGTAACGCGGCTGGTCGGAACCCTGGCGCCGACCGGAGCATCAATCCCGCGTGACGGACTGCAGCGCCCGCTCCAGCACCTGCTGGCCGTCGGCCACGTCCTCGGACTCGCCGCCCCGCCGCAGCTCCACCTTCTCGCCGCTGTGCAGGGTCAGCCCGTACTTGACCGGGAACCTGCGCAGCCGTTCCGCCGCGACGATCTCCTCGTACGGGATGAACCGGTTGCCGTCGGTGGTGGCCAGCGCCTGCGCGTCACCGGACTCGATCCGCTGCGCCATCCGGCGCAGCGAAGTGCGCATCTTGAGCCGCGGCACCCCAGGCACCAGCAGCAGCCCGTTACTGAGGACCAGGAGGTCGGTGCGCCGCTTGGCGACCATCAGGTTGACGATCCCGGCGTAGATCTCGGCGTGGTCGGCGGTGGCCCGTTGCTGGACGTGCCGGCCCGCGGTGACGTCGACGCCACTCCGGGCCAGCTCTGCGCGGGCCTGGTCGAGGGTCGCCGGGTCCACCGCCATCTCGGCGAGGTCGGTCAGCTCCAGCGGGGCGCCGTCCACGCCGACCAGCGCGGCCGGCTCGGTCCACGAGTGCCGCCAGGAGGCGATCCGCTCGCCGCGCAACTCATCGCCGCGGGCAAGGCCGGTGACTGGCGAACGCTGACCGACCTGCTCGCCCCGATCGACCACCCCGACGACCACACGTTCTATCTCAAGATCGCCGCCGATGTCGGCGGCGCGGAGCGGTGGGTCGACGACTGGGTCGCGGCGGAACCACGTTCGCCGCTGCCGCTGCTGTTCAAGGGGGCCCACGCCATCTTCTGGGCCTGGGAGGCGCGCGGTGGCGGACGGGCGAACACGGTCAGCGAAAACGCCTTCAAGCTCTTCTTCAAACGGCTGACGCTCGCGGAGAACTGCCTCGACGACGTCACCGACCGGGATCCGGACCTGCCGGTCGTCGCCCACCTCGAGCAGTGGCTGGATCTGGGCGACGAGGGGCCGGCGTACCTGCGGTCGGCCGAGGTGCGCGCGTCGCTGCACGAGGCCGCCGACCGCTCCGTGCGCCACGCGGAGTACGTGCGCCGGCCTCGCTGGCCGAACTACCACAACGAGTTCGCCATGGCCTTCGCCCTCAGCCAGGACTGGGCCGCTGCGGCGGACCAGTTCGACCTCATCGGCGATCTGGTGACGGAGTGGCCGTGGCAGTACCTGAACGGCCGCCAGCCGGACGTCCCGTTCCTGCGCTGGCGTACCCGTACGTATCAGGAGCTGGGGCGCTGACCAGTGCGGGCGCCTCCGGTGGCTCCGGAGGCGCCCGCGCGGCGGCGTCGGCCAGGGTCCCGTTGAACCGCGCCTGGACGGAGTTGCCGTTCAGGCGCAGCCCGGTGCGTCATGCGTACATAGAACGCGTCGCGCGGACCGGCTGCGCGATGGCAGTAAGGAATCCGAGACCGTCCTGGAGCCAGAGTTGGGTGGTTGGGGCCGCGGGAGCCGACGGACTGGTAGTGCTCACGCGGGGTGCCGAGACGATGGACGACCTCTTCTCTCGATAGTCACCCGGTCATTGGCTGGGGAGATCAGGGAGGCGTCTTACCGGTTTCGTCAGTTCTGACCGATGGCCCTCACGTCACATCGGCATCCAGTTCCTCGCCAGCTGGTCCGCCACCGAGAAGTGAGTACGACAGTCCGGGCAGACGGCCCGGCCGAACAGATACGGCAAGCCGCCGGCCAGGGCCATCTGCCCGTCAGCGCGAGTTCGTTCCTGCAGGCGTTCGCCCAGACCATCCAGCTCTCCCGTTCCTACCGGAAGGAGAGCCACCCTCTCCACCTGCCGCGACGCGTAGTCATCACTGGCGGAGAAGCAGCCGCCTTCGCCGATCACGATGAACACATTGACGCCGCAGGATGGGCAGGCGACCTCGTACTCGCCTGTCAGCAGACCTTCAAGGCACCGATCCCAAACCTCGACGCCCTCGAACGACAGCAGGGATTGCAGCAGATAGACATACCTGTCCCTGATCTCACCCAGGCACTGATCAGTGAGCCGATGAAGGTCGGCAATTGAATCTGCGTACACCTTGAACACGTCGTCGCCGGTGTGGGCGCAGGCCATGATCGCTCCGGCCGCCTGAAGTACCCACACGCGATCATCCGGGGCGCAGCCCGACGCAAGCTCGGCCAGCCGGGGCAAAGCGGCATAGCTCGCCGAGAAGGCCTGGTCCAGCTGCGGACACAGATGATCCATCAGTTCCGACCAGACGCCACTCGGATCGTCCCCGAACCGGTCGAGGAGCGCCGGAACATGCTCTGCCGAACCGCAGGCGTCGCTGAGCATCGACCAATCCGTCACGTGCCGATCCAAGCAGCCCCTCCCGAGCATTGAAAACGGGCTACTTCTCCCGATAGCCACTCAGCCGGCAAAAACAAGATCAAAGGGGGTACTGGGCTCGAACCTCCGATCTTCGCGTTTGAGGACGAGGATCCGCTTTGCCATGATCGTCGTATGGTCACGCTGAGGCCGGTCATCGAAGTCTCTCCACTCGAGACCTCAAGCCTGTGGCCTGCAGCAGACCTTGTTGGTCATGTCCCTCTTTCCGATCGCCTGGCTACAGACGAAGTTGGGGCGCTCCTGCACGTGCTGGCGGTCTACAACCTCAGGCCGTCAGAAGAGTGGAGCGAAGGGGCTTCCCCTGCTGACCTCGCCGAAGAGCTTCAGAGCATGGACGGGCTCATTGCCCCTGGAGGGCTACAGGTGCATGACAGCACGACCGATCTCACGATCAGCCCATCGTGTTGCTCGGGGCTTGAGGACTGGCGGGAATGGGGTTCGCTAGTCCAAGGGGATCAGCCGTTTCTCGGCCACTCCCCGTCGCCGTGGGTGGAGATCCTGAGCGACAGGTTCCGCGTCTGGCCGGACGACAAGCCGGAGCAGCTGACGCAAGATCTCTTCATCGATATTCCGGCAAGCTCATTCCCGGGCTTGCTCCGCGTCGCCCAACGTGACCTGCTTGGTTTCATGCATGTCGCGGAAGCATGGGCCTTGCAGGTTGTTCCCGAGCACGCGTCCGCTCTGCTGGAGCGGCTCGACGAATGCTTCGATGTCCGCTCTGCATTAAGGATCTCCGCTGAATGATCGCGTCCGCAGCCGGGCCAGCCGCCGCTACCGTGATGGGAATCTTCGGCAGACGAGGCGATCGTGGCAGGCGGAGGCGTATCAGTGCTGTGCAGGCGCCCGGGGCCGCTGACAAGGTTTGCTGATGAACGAAGCCCGGGAACTGGTCGAGCTGGATGATCGCTGGCTCCTGCCCTATCGAGGCATGCAGGTGATCCAAATCCGGGTCAGTTATCAGTTGACGCTGGTCCTGGACAGCGGAGCTCAAGTCGACTCCCCTGAACACGTCCATGGCGCGGGCTGATCTCCGTGGATGTCACATTGCCCGGCGCTGCCGAAGCTCCTGAAGCCACGTGCGCACCTGCTCGTCATCGTGCAGGTATTCGCCGGTTGGCCCTGCAGGGAGATCGACGCCGGACAGGAGGTTCAGCGCCCACCACGCCAGGCCTTCCCAGACGAGACCACCCTCGGTAATCCAACGTACGGCCCACCGGTCCGCTTCGTCGCGGCTCAGCCGTCCCTCAAGGATTGCGACGAAACGCTCCTCGATCTCATCGAGACCTGGCTGTCCGGTCATGTACACGCTCCCACCTGCGAGCCGCCGTCGACTACTTCATTACAGAGAAAGCCTGCCAGCTTGGGCTTCAGTGCGCCTCGGCCTCACGCGCAGCCTCCTCATGCCGGGGCGCATACGAAGATCTTTCGCCAGCCAACTTCTGTTATGCCCTGTGGGATCCACGGGCTGTCGACCAACGCCATGCGGGTCCCGGCATGGCGGGGTACACATCGCTCGCCGAGCCCTGTCGTGACCGGGGGAAGCTTCGATGGCGGTCGTATTATGACCTGGTCGAATCGAGCCGTCTCAAGGAGTCACCGTGGCCCGCCCCCGCACCGCCGCCCGGACTGTGGACCACCCCGACCTGTCGGAGGTGGCGCTGCAGCAGGTTCTGGAGGCGCTGGTGGAACCGGTCCGGCGGATGCTGGTGTCCCAGTTGGCGCAGGCGGGCGAGGACAAGGGCTGTGGCACCTTCGACGTGCCGGTTTCGGCTTCGACCTTGACGCACCACTTCAACGTGCTGCGGGAGGCGGGGGTGATCCGGCAGTACTACGTGGGGACGACGAAGATGAACACGCTGCGCGCGGATGAGATGGAGGAGCGGTTCCCCGGTCTTCTGTCGGCTGTGGTGTCTTCCTCCGTCGCAGAGGGGGCCGGGGTGGCCTGAGGTCGCAGAGTCGCGAGGCTTCCCGACGGGCCCTTAGCGATCATCCCGGAGCCGGAGCGCCCCCGCCGGCGGCATTGTCATTACCTCTGCCACAGCGTGGAACCATGCGACCGTGGATGGACAGCCCGCATGGTCTGAGTGGCTCGCCTCCCTCGACGGTGATGTGCGAGACAAGGCGATGGTTCTTCGCGACCGGTTTGAGGCATTGGGGCACAGGACCCTGAGGAGTGGGCTGGTGCGGAAGTCAGGGATGACGTAGCACACCAGGCGAGGTTCAGGCTCTTGCGAGGTTTGTGGTCTGAGCACATTGATCCTCGACAGGATGCGGTGCAAACCTGGATCGCGAACACGCGGAGGGAACTCGCACGCGATTCGGCCGGCCCCTTCTCGGATGGGCGGAAGGCGCTGCTTCGCATGGTCGATGAGCTGGGTGTTACACCTGGAGAAGTCGGCACCCTCGCCCGGTTCGTCGCCTACGAGACGATTTTCGGGGTCTTGTATCGGCTCGATGAGCCGGATCTCGCTGAAGACGACGTGCTTGAAGTTCTTCAGGAGCAACTTCCGAGCTGGTTGCTGGTGGAAGTCGTCGGCAAAGATTTGCGGCAGACCGGGCGGGTCCTAACCGGACTAGCTGACCCCTCCGATGAGTTCGAATGCCGCGGTCAGGATCGCCAGCTTTTCTCGCTGCGTTTGCGGCCCGGGCGGGTTTGACCTGGTTGTTCACTCGTCGACGCCCAAGTTGGCTTGCTTCGAGACGAGACGTCACAGTCGAATTGGAGGGTCAGCAATGAGCGAGAAGACCGAGTGCCTTGTCGGGGGAACGTCCGGCATCGGCCTGGCCACCCGCGTGTCGGCTGCACACCCTCGGGAGGCTTTGATGGGACAGCTCGACGGCAAGACCGCCGTGGTAACCGGCGGCTCGACGGGGATCGGTCTAGCCAGCGCGCGCCGCTTCGCCGAGGAGGGGGCCCACGTCTACCTCACAGGCCGGCGACAAGAGATGCTCGACGCCGCCGCCGCCTCAATCGGACGGCAGGCGACCGGTGTCCGTGGCGACGTCGCCGTACCGGCCGACCTGGACCGCCTCTACGAGCGGATCACCGCGGACGGCCGCCGGGTTGACGTGCTGTACGCGAACGCCGCATTGGCAGCGATTGCGACGCTCGAGCAGATAACGGAGGAACACCTCGACCTCCTCCTCGGCGTGAACGTGAAGGGCACTGTCTTCACCGTCCAGAAGGCGCTGCCGCTGCTGAACAACCACGCCTCGATCATCCTCTCGGCCTCAATCTGGACGGTCGAGGGCCCCGAGGGCTTCGGCATCTATTCGGCCACGAAGGCGGCGGCGCGGTCCTTCGCCCGCACCTGGGCCAACGAGCTAAAAGGCCGGGGCATCCGGGTCAACGCCATCAGCCCGGGGACTATCGACACGCCCGGACTCAACGAAAACATCGACGTCAGCACCAAGCAGGGCAGACAAATGAAGGAATACCTGGTCTCCCGGATCCCGCTCGGCCGGATCGGCCAGCCGGAGGACGTCGCGGACGCGGTCCTCTTCCTCGCTTCCGACCAGAGCCGTTTCGTCACCGGTACAGAACTCTTCGTGGACGGCGGCGCCGTCCAGATCTGACGGTCACGCGGCCCTGTGGGTCCTCCGCTCGGCTCCGGGACGCTCGGAGCTCGGCCGCTCGCTGCAGCTGTGGCGACGGCGACGGCCCGGAATCCTGCGCGCCGCTGGGACCGGCCCCCAGGCCGCATGCCCGGCGTGCGCCGCACGCCCGGAGCCGTGCCACCGGTGCGTGACCCCTACCCCCACGGCCACATGAGCCAAAGGCACCGCGAGCCGAGTCGACACGCGGAAGTCGAAGATCAGAGGTCGCAGCTGTCGCCCGCGCGGCCATTTAAATCATGTCGCCGAGGGCGAGGGGGTGCCGACACCTCGGCCCGTGTCGCGTCCCTGCGCATCATCCGATCATGTGAACACTCGGCCAATATGCGATTGCACCCCGGGATGCCGCAACATTTGCACCATAAGATCCACCGGTGCGCATTTTGTCCAGTTTATTCACTGTGGCGATCATGCTCGTAGTCAGCTACCCGGTCGGCCCGCATCCGTCGACGCTCTTCGCCGTCCTGTGCTGCTTACTGGCCGGCGTATTCATCCACGTGTACGTACACGAACTCGGCCACCTTTGTGCGGCGTTGTTGGTTCGTTTCCGAGTCATCGAGGTGTCGATCCGGGCCGGCCGGAACCGGAGCGGTGTTCGCATCGCCGGTGTCAAGGTGCGGCTCGGTCTGTTCGGCCGTGTCGACCAAGTGAGGGTGGTGACGCCACCCGACGGCCGTGCGGTGCCGGCACGCTGGATCGCGTTTTCCTTCGCCGGACCCGCAAGCAACCTTGCCTTGGCGGCAGCCACGTACCTGGTCTTCCACGGCCATGCCGAGCGCCTCCTGAGCGATGATCCGGCGCTGGCACACAGCTACCTTGTCGCCGCGATCGCCCCCGGTGCCATGCTCGGACTGGCCAACCTGATTCCGTTCCGGGTGCGAGATGGGCAACCCAGCGACGGGGGGTGGATCTTCGCGTGGATCTTCCGTCCTGGCCGCAGCAGGGCGCAAGTGACAAGGCGAATCCGGCTCACGGACGGTGTCAGCACTCCTACAGATCTTGACGAACTGCGGGCCCGTGTCGACGCGGGCGGCCCTGACGCGATCCTGGCTTCGGGAGCGCTGCTGGCTCAAAGCATCCGCGCGCGGCAGCTGGCCGTCGACGCGGACCGCCTGCTTGTCGTGGCCCGGAATCCGTCGACCGACCCGAATCTTGCGAGCCTCATCGCCAGCGCGATCGCAGAAACACGGGCCATCGAGCTCATGAACGACACCATCCGGTTCCGCCAGTGGGACTTCGACCAGGCGCGGGTCAAGCCGATCGTCGAGGTGGCCGAGCTCGGCTATGCCCGCGACCCCGAGAGAGCCGAGGCCCGGATGAGTCTGGCGCTCGCCCGGGTGTTGTCGAAGCGGCCGGCCGAAGCGAGGGACCTGTTGATCCGCCTCAACACGACCACGGTGGACTCCCGCGTGCAGGTGCAGGCACTCGCGGCTAGGGCGATCGCCGAACTGCAGCTCGGAGACCTGGCCCAAGCCCGCCGCGTGGTCAACTCCGCCGGCCGCATCGACCCGAAAGTCGGACTGCTCCCGCTGGCCAGGACCCTCGTAGAACGAGCCGAGCAACGGGCTGCGGCCTCAGCCGGCGGGACGCCATCAGCACCCGAACCTCGCACTGACGTTGCAACTTCCGGTACGGCCACAGAATCGACGGCGTGACACGGCGCCCCATACAGAGCCGTGTGGACCAGCGCAGGCACAAGCATGCCGGTCAGGTGCCGACGTAGGCCGCGAGGTGCTCGCCTGTGAGGGTGGAGCGGGCGGCAACAAGGTCGGCGGGTGCACCCTCGAAGACGATCCGCCCCGCCGTCATGGCCGGCGCCGGGGCCGAGGTCGATGATCCAGTCGGCGTGCACCATGATCGCCTGGTGGTGCTCGATGACGATGACCGACTTGTAATTGGCTCTCGAGCGAGACCACCTCTGGCGGCTAACAAGTACGGCAGCACCACAACCTTGCACAGCACCGCCGAAGCAGACCGCAAGATCGCCAATGCCACGGACGAGGCGACGTCGTACGTGGCTTGGGTGCTTAGGCGCGTTTTTAAAAGCGACCGGAAAAAATGCCCGCCAGTCTAGATGGCATGTTTACTGTGCCTTTCTTTGGGACCGGGTGTGGCCTGACTTCGAGGTGTCCATTTGTCGCCTATATCCGTATTTGCACAGCTCCGCCTTGGCCGCAGATCCGAAGAAGGGGACTTGTCGGAATTCAGTCGCGGTGATAGAAAAGTGCTCGTCTCTGTCGGCATGGTACGAGACGCGCGGGGGTTTTTGGGTTAATCATTCCCAACTCTCGTGGAAATGACTAGAAATCGGGGGGAACCATGAATCGACTGGCTAAGGCAGCTGCGGCCGTCACGCTCACCGCTGGTATCGCGTGTTTGTTCGCCGCGCCGGCCCAGGCGCACGACCACGAGGACGGGAAGGCGAAGGCGGCCAACTGGATCACGAACACCAGCAAGAACACGAACAACAACAACTCCAGCGCCAGCGCCAGCGCCACGAACACCAACAAGATCAATAACAAGTCCGAGGCCGAGGCCGAGAACAAGATCAAGAACGAGGCCGAGGTCGAGAAGCGCAAGGACGACAAGCGCCACGAGCCTTGCGACGACTAGGCTGACCGCGACTGTTGACTCGGAGGCCGACGCAGCTACGAACACCATCCCGGCGGCTACCGCGGGCCGCTCTTTCGGTGGCTTGTGCTTCGGCTCCTAGCGCAGAGTACTGATCGACTGCAGGGCACAACACGAAACCGGCCGGCGTCCAGGGGGACGCCGGCCGGTTCTCTATGTCATGGGTTGGCGCCTGCAGGGCTACGAGATCAGGTCACGCACGCAGGGATGGCGGGCGATCTGGACCGGAGACGGGCCGTCGGCCAGGGCAGATCGATCAGTTGCTCGGCCAGGCAAGGTGTGCGTCGACGTCGGCGGGAAGCGCGTGTTCGCCCTTTCACTTCCATCCAGGCCCGTGGCGGGCCGCCGTTCTGCGAGCAGCACAACCCGGACGCCATCTGACTGTCGGATCTGCGGCCGGCCTTCGCACACCGCTTGCCCTTTGAGTTCCTTTCTAAACGTCCCTCATATGGCTCAGGGCCTGACTCGCGCGCGTCTCTAAAAGCGACCGAAAAACTAATCGCCCTGCCTGGGCGGCATGTTTGCCGTGCTTTTCTCCCAGGCTCGGTGTGGCCTGACCGCGGTATGGCATGTTGCCGCCTATATCCGGATTTTCCCGGTCCCAGCCTTGGTCGCAGACCCGAAGAAGCGGACATTCCTCCGTGTCATTGAGGTGATAGAAATGTGCTCGTCCTTGTCGGCACGGTCGCCGACACACGGGAATCATTTGGGTTCACCATTCCCAGCTCTCGTGAAAAGGAAAAGGAACCGGGGGAATTATGAATCGAATGGCTAAGGTAGCCGCGATCGCGTTTACCGTCGGCATCGCGGGTATGTTCGCCGCGCCAGCCCAGGCCGACGACAAGCCGGCTCAGGCTGCCATCACCGCGATCAGCA
>NZ_BOOR01000021.1 GCF_016863335.1 Planotetraspora thailandica | reverse complement strand
CACCGGCTCAGGCTGACACCACCGCTGACACCGACGCACCGTCCCAAGCCATCGACGAACTGTTCCAGGACCCGCCCGTCTTGCTTCCTGGCCTGCTCTCGGAAGGATCAGCGGATGGGTCCGGGATCGAAAATTCGTTCAACAATTCGTTCAACTGCGCGACCATCTTCAACAACATCGGCATAAGTTGCAACAAGATCGAAAGGCCGGATCCGTCGAAGATCGAGAACAAGATCTTTAACACCAACACCAACGACAACGCCAACGACTCCGCGGCTGAGGCCAAGGCGAAGTGCAACCAGGACGACGAGGGCAAGGGGCTTTGTCGCCCTGAGGCGGACGCCGCGACTGTTGACGCGGAGGCCGACGACGCTGCAGAGAGCGCCACCGACACCGTCCCGGCGGCTACTGCGGACGCTGCTCCCGCAGAGTAGGTCGAATACTTAGGGCACAACACGAAACCGGCCGGCGCCCAGGGAGACGCCGGCCGGTTTTCTATGTCGTGATCGCGCGCCCGTTGGGTCAGGCGACCGGCCCGCGCGCAGGGGGCGACAGGCGATCTGGCCTTAGTCACTCAGTCATTCTGACCCTCCCACGGACGCCACACAGCGTGAAAATTGGGGCGGGTTGCTCGCCGACGCCGGTCATAACGTGGGACACCTGAATCCCGTGCCTCAGTCTGGCGCTGGGGCCCGACCTTGATGGGTCATGCACTGTTGCTTCGAGCACGCCGGTCAGCATGTTCGGCTCCCGACCGAGGCCCGAGCAGCCCACCGCCCACCCCCGGCCGGCAAGGAGGATCACCCGTGGCGATGGGAGAACCTGCGGAGGTCCCGGACGAGGAGCACGAACCCCTCATCGAACGAGTCGCGGCGATCGATGTGGCCAAGGCATCCGGCAAGGCGTGCACTCGAATCCCTCACCAGTCCACACCGGGCCGCGATCATCCGCGTGGTCGGCGCGGTCCTTGCCGAGCAGACCGATGAATGGACCGAAGGCCGCCGCACATGGGCCTGGACATCCTGGCCAAAGCCCGCCTACGCGTAATCCCCGGCGACACACCGGACCGGCAACCCCTACCGGAGACACCCACCGCTTAACCTGCAGAAACAGATCACGCGGAGGCCGACTCACACACCACACCGCTGGACGTGACCAAGCGTGATGTCGGATGCGTCAACCGAGGGCCCTCCGAACCGTGACCTTAGGAGATGACGGTCATGGGCCTAGGAGGTCTCACATGGCACACAACGAACGGTGGCGCCGTCCGAGGGGACGTGGGCTGAGATTGGCGGCCCTCCTCGCCGCGGCCGCCGCGGCGGGCGGTCTCGCCACATCGGGCGGAATCGCCCTGGTGAGCGCATCTTCTACACCGAGCACGATCTACGCCTGCGTCAGCAAGACCACACGAGCCGCCCGGATCGTCCCCTCGACGACCAAGTGCAAGACAACCGAGTCGCGGCTCTCCTGGAACGTGAGGGGACCCCAGGGCCGCAGGGGAAAGACCGGCGCGACACGCAGAACGGGTGCCCAGGGCCCGGCGGGTAAGACCGGCGCGACCGGCCCTCAAGGGCCCAAGGGTGACGCAGGTCCGCAGGGCGCGACCGGTCCGACGGGGCCGACGGGGCCGACGGGGCCGACGGGGCCGACGGGTCCAGCGGGCCCCAAAGGCGACCCGGTGCCGGATCCCCGTTTCGGCACCGGAACCAGCCTCGCCGCACCGGGCGTCGGGACGGAGTGCACCATGGGGTCCGTGTGGCTGGTGGTCGGCAGCGTCGCCGGAGGCACCCCGGCCGCCGGACAGACGTTGGCGATCAACCAGAACCTGGCGCTGTTCGCGTTGCTCGGCACCTCCTACGGAGGCGACGGGCGGACCACGTTCAAGCTGCCCGACCTGCGCAGTGCCGCCCCGAACGGGCTGACCTACGTGATCTGCACGCGAGGCGTCTTCCCCGCGCGCGAGAGCGTCGAGGTCGTTCGTCCAGCCCATCGTCTGGTAAGCCATGATCAGGACTGGCTCCTTACCGCCGAGGAACACGCTCGGGCCGGATCTCGGCAACCGCTGGCGAGGTCGGCATCGCCCGATGGCTCGGCGACGAACCCCCGCACGCCCAGCGTGTACAGCACGGCCATGGCCGTCGAGCCGAGCATCGCCGGCACGGCGTAAAGCTGGCGGTCGTAGAGCAGGGTCGGCCTCTCGCCGGACAGGACATCCCGGATGACGCCGCCGCCGACCGCTGAGCAGACCCCGAGGAACACGGCGTGCAGCGGCGCGAGGCCGTAATCCAGGGCCTTTGTGGTCCCGACCGCGCAGAACAGGCCGAGGCCCGCCGCATCGAAGACCTGCACTCCCGGCATTGCCCGCTCGACCTGCGGATGCCAGAAGAAGGCGATCACGGTGGCCGCGACCGGCACGAGGAGATACTCCGCATCCCGGAACGCGGCGGGCTGCACACCGATGAACAGGTCACGCATGACGCCGCCGCCGACGGCGGTGAAGAACGCGAGCACCACCATGCCGACCACGTCGAACCGTTTGCGCACGCCCTGCAGCGCTCCGGACAGAGCGAAACTCCCGAGTAGAGGCAGAGCCGGCCTCACGTCTCCCGATGCCGATGATCGCCATGACGACGAGGAGGCAGAGGGCCGTCGAGACCCGGAAGACCCATGTGCGTACGGTTCCTCAGCGGCCCGGTCGAGGACCCGGCTCTGACGAACCGGTCCTTGAGTGCGCGGCGACCGGAGTGGCGCCGCACGTAATTCGGAAAACAAACGATATAGCGCGACGTGGGTTGCCGACCGCCCGGAGCTAACTCGTAGGCTCCACTCGGAGATTCCGGTTCTACATCTAGGCCAACGAGAGGGAGCCGCAGCGGCTGTAAGCGCCAGACCGGCGGGATTGTTGTTCGCTTATTAAACAACGGAGGACCGGCCCATGGGCCGGTCCTTCGCGTTTGACCCCTCGGCTCCTTACGTCCACGCCGGGATCGCGCTGCAGGCGTTCCTCACCTCAGGCAACAGGCACTGCGTGGCGAACGTGCCGACGATCGGCGCCGTGATGTTATTCGTGTCATCCATGATGTCCACGTTCGTGTAGCTCACCTGCGCGAGCTCCAGGCTCTGTCCAGCCGGACAAGAGAAGGCCCCTGCCGGCGGCGGGGCGAGCGTGACCGTGGCCGTCACCTGGCCACGGTCACCGGGGTTGAACGTGGCGCCCTGGCTCACCGGGGCGGTAACGGTGCGCTTGTTCGTGACCCTGGGGTTGACCCCGACCTCGTTGACGCAGACGTACGTGGCCGCCGCGTCCGCACTCGCGATGTAGTCGACGGATGGGTTATTGCCGAGTCCGGCTTCCATGAACGAGACGTTCAAGTTCGCGACGCTCAGCGCGGCGCTAGCCTGAACAAAGTACGCGTTGTACCCGCTGTACGCGTTTTGAGCTTGCGCGGGTAGCACCGCCGCAACAAGCAGGGCCAGCGGCGCAGTAAGGACGATCGCCAGTCGCTTCATGAGAACTCCTTAGGTGGGCTGGTAGAGTTATGGACGCTGCAGACTGCGCGTTGGCTCTACAATGAGGCCCAGATTCTGATATTCGTTGATTTGAGGCGGGTCGAATCCATCTGACTCCGCGGTCTGCGCACGGCCAGGGCGGAACCGCGGTTCGGCAGAAGTGACGAAGCACGCGCCGATCGCACCGGCGAACCCTTGCGGACCATCTGACATCGCCTTTGTGCCCTCGCCAGCAGGGGCTACAAACGGAGATGATCCACTCTTGCCTTTCCGCTTGTCGCTTAATTGAAATGCCCGTCCATGCCGACCTATTTTCACCCGCAAATACGCATTCGGCGCCTTAAGTATGTAAATATGCCAAATTGTCCCATATGTCCCATATCACCCATTCCCCAGCCCCTCACCGGCCCGCATTGGGCCCCACGTCTCGAATAACTACGAGTTGATAAATCTGAATATTTTATAGAAATGCAAAGAAAGGGAGAATGGCGATCGGCTTGATCATTGGGAGAAACGCCCCTGCAGGCATCAGATTGAGCACCCATAAAGAGTGATTCGGGCACGCCGAAGTACAAATTGCAAGCTCCCCGTTCCGATCACCCCGTACGCCTTCGACCCACCGCGGAGCGGCAGCGGGCCGGGGACGGAGGTGGTCTGCTGGGCTCATATGAATCGGCCCGTCAAGGTTCTGCATCTCGACCAGCTCGGTTGCGTGCCAAATGCTCGGTTAGTGCTGTTTGCCCCTCGTGTTCAGGGCGTGACTGGCTAACGGAATCGGTCCGGGTCGTCCTCAGATTCCTCCCTGCCTCCGGCAGCTGACTGATCTTGCACGGGCGCGGCCGGGTCAGGGATCGGCCGTAGGTCGACCGCGTAGCGTCGCGAAAGCGTCCTTGACGCGGCAGTGGCCGTGCGACGCAATCGGTCGGCGGAGGCGGGGCGAATGCCGCGTCATCACGAGCAGGTTGGTGACAGCGGTTCGCTTACCTGGCGGTGACCCAGCATGGGGATCATTCCTGCCACAGCGTGCGTCCCGGTCCGCCACCTGGCCTTCGGGAGGGGCGGCATGATCAGCTGGTCATCTCCGCCAACACGAATCCGGCCAGCTCACGAGCGACGGCGACCACGGTGACGGCGGGACGCTCTGCCGCTAGCGGGCCCAGACAGCCGCGTAAGGGGCTTCTTCTCCCCCGCCGACCATGTTCGACGCTGCCTAATGGCACGGACTTCCCATGGCGCACACCGAGCATCCGCGGCCTCCGAGAGCTCGGCTAGGGAGACGGTCGCCGGGATCAAAAAGGCCGGGTTCGCGATCGAAGGGCCCCAGCGTTTCGCCTTCCCGCGCGTCGACCACGTGATCGGACCTGCTTTCCCCTGAACACGACAGCGTGGGTTCACCAGATGGTTCTCCTTGACTCGCCTGCCGGACACCAGACCAAGCAAAGTTGGCTATACAACTTTTCTCATACTGGAGGACAACCATGCCGGACCTGCCGATTTCCGCGCCCCCTGCGACCGACCCCGCCGCCCTCGTCGCGGGGCTGCCGCCGATGTGGCTGAGGGACAACTGCCCGTGTGCCTCGTGCCGTGATCCACGCAGCGGGCAGAAGTTCTTTCAGATCACCGACCTCCCGGATGACCTCGCCATCGGCACCGTGACCGCGCGGCGGGTCCACGGCGCGGATGCGGTGGAGGTGACCTGGTCTCCGGACGGCCACCGTTCGGTCTACGCCGTCGAGTGGCTGACCACCCGCGACCCGGCCCAAGGGGACCACCGCAGTGAGGCCGGAAAGCAGCTGTGGGAAGCCGCGGACCTGGGGCCGCTGCCGGAGGCGGACTGGTCGGCCTATCTGTCCGAGGACGGGGAGCGTGCGCGAGTGCTGGAGGCCGTGCAGCGGCTCGGCTTCGCCCTGCTGCGGTCCGTGCCGACCGAGGAGGACCAGGTCCTGGCCGTCGCCCGATCTTTCGGATTCGTCCGTGAGACCAACTACGGCGAGCTCTTCGACGTCCGGGTGGAGCCCGCTCCGGACAACCTCGCCTTCTCCTCGCTGGCCATCACCCCGCACACCGACAACCCGTACCGCGACCCGGTGCCGACCATCCAGTTGCTGCACTGCCTCCAGAACGCGGCCGAAGGCGGCGACTCCGGACTCGTCGACGGGTTCCACGCCGCGGCGCTGCTGCGCGAGGAGGACCCCGAGGCGTTCGCCGTGCTGACCCGCACCCCCGTGCCCTTCGGCTACCGCGACGCCCGCGCCGAGCTGACGGCACACCGCCCGCTGATCGACCTCGACCCGATGGACCGCATCCGCGAGGTGAGGTTCAACAATCGGTCGATGGGCACCCTGCGGCTACCCGCCCACGAACTCGAAGCCTTCTACGCCGCTTACCGCACCTTCGCCGCGCTGCTACTGCGTCCCGAACTGCTGCTGACGTTCCGTCTGGAGCCGGGCGACTGCCTGATCTTCGACAACACGCGACTGCTGCACGCCCGCACCGCCTTCGAACAGACGGGAGCCCGGCACCTGCAGGGGGCCTACGCCGACCTCGACGGACTGGCGAGCACCCTGGCGGTGCTGCGGCGTACCACCGTCCTGGACGAGCTCGCCGAACTCTTCCACGGCCCGGGTTCCGCCGACTACCTCGGTGAGGCGGTCACCCAGGCCGAGCACATGCTGCAGGCGGGCGCGCTCGCCGAGGCCGCGGGCGCCCCCGCGCACCTGGTGGCGGCCGCCCTCCTGCACGACGTCGGCCACTTCGGCGGGCCGGTGAGCGGCGACGAACTGATGGCGGGCACCGACAACCGGCACAGCCACACCGGCGCCGACCTGCTCGCCCGCTGGTTCGGCCCGGAGGTCACCGAGCCGGTGCGGCTGCACGTCGCCGCCAAGCGTTACCTGTGCGCGGTCGAGCCCGGCTACCGGGCGCGCCTCTCGGAGGCGTCGGAATACACCCTTCACGTGCAGGGTGGCCCCATGAACGAGCAGGACGCCGCCGCGTTCGCCGCCCTGCCCGGCGCGGCCGACGCTGTCGCGGTCCGGCGCTGGGACGACGAAGCCAAGGAAGCCGACGCGGCGACCCCGGACTTCGAGCACTTCCGGCCGCTGCTCGCCTCCCTGCTGCGCCGCTGACGCGCGTGTCACCGGGCCGGGCCGGCGCGGTGCAGGCGTGAGAGAGCGGAGGCGGCGATGGAGTTGTGCACCGTGAAGGCGACGGTGCCCGGCAAATAGCGGTCCTCGGACCACTCCAGAGGCCGCCCCGTCGGATCGGTCGTATGAC
This sequence comes from Planotetraspora thailandica, assembly GCF_016863335.1. Taxonomy (GTDB): domain Bacteria; phylum Actinomycetota; class Actinomycetes; order Streptosporangiales; family Streptosporangiaceae; genus Planotetraspora; species Planotetraspora thailandica. Next base: position 223,812 of record NZ_BOOR01000021.1, on the reverse strand, counting down.
GGCGTTCGCGCAGTAGCGCGGCACCGTCGGCGCAGCCCAGCAGCCGGGCGTCGTCGGCGTCCGCGTAGGCCAGGTCGATGGTGTGGTCGGCGTCGGCGAACACGATGCCGTGCTCCAGCAGCGGCTCGGTGTAGGACACCTCGGTCACGGGCAGCTTGGCCACGAGTTCGCCGACCCAGACCGGGTACAAGGTCCGCTCGATCATCACCGGGCGGCCCGACAGAGTGCGCACGCGCAGCGCCGCGTACACGTCGGCGTCCGGTTCCAGGCGTAACCTCTCGCGCTCCTGGTCGTCCGCGGGGCGGACCACCATGGAATCCAGGACGGCGCCGGGTTCTTCGCCTATCGACCGCGCCCAGTTGGTGAAGCTGAGCAGTTCGGAGAAACTCTGCACCGGCGCGGTGCCGAGCACCACGCGCCGGGTGCCGCGCCGGGAAGTGACCAGGCCGTTCGAGCGCAGCAGTGCCAGGGCTTGCCGGATAGTGCCCCTGGAGACGCCGTAGTGCTTGGCGAGGGCCGCCTCGGCGGGGAGCTTGCCGCCCGAGCCGTACGCCCCGTCCGCTATGGCATCGCGCAGATCCGCGGCCACCCGGCGATACATCACGCCGTCGTCCGCGCCCCGCCGCGCCCCGTCATGATCCTTCATCCGGTCTCCTGCCGACTCTGCCGGCGCTTCCGCGAGCAGCCGTCCGGCGACTCTATCCGCCGTCACGCTCCTGCCGGCTCCGCCCGTTCGCCTTTCGGCGGCGTGACCCGAGCACCTGAGTGGTCTTGTACGCTCGGGCACGCCGTCTCGGTCGAAGTCGATCGTCTCGGCTTCGTGGGTGCGCCGAAAGACCCACCGTCATGCTTCGTAAGGCTGGCGACCAAGTTCTGGCAGGGGCAGAGTTCGTGCAGAGTGTTGCCGCCCGCTGCGTGCCCCGGGCTATGACCTCGGGTCGTCGACCTTGAGCTTGTCTCCGGTGTCGGAGACGAAGACGACCAGAAGCTTGGCTGGCTTGGTCCGGCTGGTGTTCTCGGTGAGGACGTGGTGGGCGCCCGGCTGCTCAACCCAGTTCTCGCCCTGGTGGTAGGTGGTCACAGGCTTGTCGTCGAGCTGGCTGCGCACGGTGCCGTCCAGGACGTAGGCGTAGACGAACGCCTGGCCGTGCCGGTGCGGCATCGCGCGTGCGTTGGGCGGAAGTTCGACGACCGCCGAGGTGAACGACTTGCCCTTCACATTCGGAAGGGCCTGCTGGAGCAGCGGTTTGAGGGTTTCGGCGGGGCGCGTCGATGCCGGAGCCGCGGTCACCCCCTCGGCATGGGCGGGCTGGTTGGAGGTCGAGCAGGCCGTGGCCGCAGTCAGCGTGGCGACAGCCAGGAGGCCGGCGGCGATCCGCATTCCGATCACGATGGGTCTCCTGATTCAGTCTTCCGCGACCCGGATGATCGTCTTGCCGCGGGTGCGCTTGCCGGGGGCGAACGCGGCGGGTGCCTCGGCGAGCGGCCGCACAGCACCGACGACCGGCCTGAGCCGACCTTCCCTCACTCGCGTGGCGAGATCGGTGAGCCGGGCGCGGTCGGGTTCGACGACGAAGAAGACCGCCCGCCCGTCCTTGGGCTGGACCTTGGGCGGCATGACGATGGTGACGAGCGTGCCGCCGGCCCGGACCAGGGCGGCGGAGCGGTCGAGGGTGTCGCCGCCGATCACGTCGAGCACGACGTCGACCTCGCCGGCGTCCTCGAGCTTGTCGGTCTGCAGGTCGATGAAGGTGTGGACGCCGAGTGCGAGTGCCTTGTCCCGGTTGGAGGCCCGGCCGGTGCCGATGACGCGGGCGCCGACCTCGCGGGCGAGCTGTACCGCGATCGAGCCGACGCCGCCCGCGGCACCATGGATCAGAACGGTCTGGCCTGTGGTGAGGCGGCCGTGGTCGAACAGGCCCTGCCAGGCGGTCAGCCCGGAGATCGGCAGCGCGGCGGCCACAGTGTGGTCGATGTCCGCCGGCAGCGGGGCGAGGTTGCGGGCCTCCACCGCGGTGTACTCGGCGAGCGTGCCGTTACGGGTCCAGTCGGCCAGGCCGAACACCCGCTGTCCGACGCTCAGGCCGGTGGTGCCGTACCCCAGCTCTACGACGACACCGGACAGCTCGTGCCCGGGCACGCTCGGCGTCCGGTCGCGGCCGGCGCGATCGGTCCACGTGGCGGGCCAGTCCAGCTCGCCAGGGGTGAAGCCGGCGGCGTGCACCCGCACGATGACGTCGTTCTCGGCCGCATGGGGGTAGGGCATGTCCGTCAGGGACATCCCGGCAAGACCCGCGTTACGGTCTCGCACAGTGATGGCTTGCATACAAGGTCCTTACTACGGAGGGGCGACCCGAGCGCACAGCCCGCTCGCGCGCAGGGCTCATAGCGGCTGCAGGTGGATCTATGCCGTTCTGCATGTTCGATCTCACCTGCTCTCGCGTATTCCTTCGTCGCCCGTTTTGCGTTCTCATCAGGGAGACGAGGTAGCCCCTCCGGGTGTGACAGCTCAGATGTGCACGAGTTTGTCCGGATTGATGACCCTGCGGTACGCGGTGATCAGACCGTCTGCGATCTGGACCGTGTCGACGGAGTAGACCCGGCCTTCCCGGTGGAACACGAGGGCGAGCTCGCCGCCGACCTCGGCGAAGTCGATGCGGTCCGGGTGCCACTGGCGCCCCACACGCACCATGACCTCGGCGACGCGCTCACCGCCGTGGATGACCTTGCGTGCCGCGGAGACCTTGCCGCCGCCATCGGTGACGTAGACGGCGTCCGGGTGCAGGAGCCTGACCAGGCCGGCCAGGTCCCCGGCCTCGTAGGCGGCGCGGAAGGCCATCAGGACACGTTCACGCTCCGCCTTCGACGCCTGCGGCGTGGACTGCTTCGCTTTGGTGACCCGCCGTCGTGCCCGCGAGGCGAGCTGCCGGGCACCCGGCACGGAGACGTCCAGCACTTCGGCGATCCGGCCGAACTCAAGACCGAAGACATCGTGCAGGACGAAGGCCACCCGCTCCGGCGGGCTCAGCTCTTCCATGATCAGCAGCATCGCCGAACCGACGGACTCGTCGACGAGTACCGGCTGCGACGCGTCCGGCCCTGTCAGCAGCGGCTCCGGCAGCCACGGTCCGACATAGGTCTCCCAGCGGAAACGGGCACTCTTGAGAATGTCGTACGACCGTCGCGCGGCCACCGTCACCAGCCAGGCCCGCAGATCACCGATGTCCTGCAGATCCGCTCCGGCCGCCCGCAGCCACACGTCCTGGGTCACATCCTCGGCATCGGCCACACTCCCCAGCAGCCGGTAGGCCACACCGAAAACCGCGGGCCGGTGCCCCTCCCATTCGGCTCCGAGCGGGTCCTCCTGCTCAGACCGTCCGAACCCGAGCCCGTCACCCATACAGATCGCTTCCTCCCCCAGCTTGCGGATTTAGCGTAACTATCCGAACTCGGGATCTTCGACGACAGCTCCGCCGAAGTTGGCCAGCGTGGTACTTGCCGTAATTGGTGCTGGTCTGCGAGTTGAGGCGGCGCTAGCCTCGTCCACTGTCATTCGCACAGAAAGCCCCGAGGACGATCACCTGTCGCACGACTAGGTCTTGTCCACCCCGTATGCCGTCGGCCCAACCGCGAAGCGGCAGCAGGCCGACGACGGAGGCGCAAGCCCGGCTTGACGTCTCCCTGCGCCTGCGCACCTTCACGGGACAGTCCTTAGTGAGTATTTGAGAAGGGCGAGTAACGATCTGGGCACTTGGTCGTCGTGCCGGGCTTCTGTCGGGTGATCATGGCGTGGTGTCGCGGATCGCCGCTATCCCTCCGACCTGACCGATGCCCAGTGGGCGCTGATCGAGCCGCTGTTACCCGCGCCGGACCGCGGCGCCCGGCCTGAGAAACACCCTCGCCGCGACATCGCGGACGCCATCTTGTACACACCTGAGGTGTGGCGGGCCCTGCCAACCCATATCACCGCGATCAACCGGTAGACGCGGTTCGGCCCAAGAAAGTTTCGGGAGCATCCCAGTCCATGACCGATACGTTCACGACGAAGGCCACCTATGGCCAGGTCTTCGCGGTCACACAGTTCCGCGCCCTATTCGCAGGTCGGCTGCTTGGCGTTATGTCGGACACGCTGCGGTCGGTCGCGCTGGCGGTGCTGGTGTTCAGCCAGACCAACTCTCCGTTGTTGACGGCGGTGGCGTTCACGATCGGCTTCCTCCCCCAAGCCGCAGGCGGCCTGTTTCTTGCCGCGATGGCGGACCGGTTCTCGCCGCGGACCCTCATCACCACGGGCTACGCACTCCAGTGCGCGGTCGGGCTGCTGCTCGCGTTCGGACACCTCCCGGTCGCGGTCAGCCTGCTCCTCGTCGCGGCCGTGGCCTGCCTGACACCGGTCATCACCGGGGCTGCGGGCCGAGTCCTGGCGGAGGTCCTCACCGGCGATACTTACGTGCTTGGGCGTTCACTGAACTACCTCGTCGCGGTTGCGGCGCAGTTGGTGGGCATGGCTGCTGGTGGGGCGCTGATCGCGTGGCTGGGCGTGGAGCGGACGATGCTGGTCACCGCAGGGGCGCACCTGCTCGCGTCGGTGATCAGCCGCCTGTTCCTGTCGCGCACCGAGGTGGTCCGCGCGGGCGGGTCGATCGTGCGTAAGACCTTGCAAGGTAACGCCGCGCTCATCGCCGCCCCCGGGGTCATCAAGCTGATCATGGTCCAGTGCCTGCCCGCCGCGTACTTGGCCGCAGCAGGAAGCCTGCTCATCCCGTATTCCGCGCAGCGTGCGTTCAGCCCAACGGAGACCGGCCTCCTATTGGCAGCCACGTCAGTCGGCATGCTCATCGGCGACGTCGTGGTTGGGCGAGCGTTCGCGCCTGCCACCCGAGAACAACTCGTCCTGCCGTTGCTGCTGGTCATGGGCACGCCCCCGATCGCGCTCATTCTGGACCTGCCACATCCGGCGATCGCCGCGGTGTACGTGATCACCGGCGTGGGATCCGCCTATCTGCTCGGCCTGCAGCGACGCTTCCTGGAGGCGGTCCCGTCCGACCTCCAGGGACAGGGTTTCGCGCTGCTCAACACCACCACCATGACCATCCAGGGGATCGGCCCCCTAGTCTTCGGCGTGTTCGCGGAATTCCTCACGGCCGGCCTCGCGATCGCCCTGACCGGGGTGAGCAGCGTGATCACCACACTCCTCCTGCGCGACGCGATCCGCCCACGCACGTCCGGCTGACCCCGGGGCCACCCCACACGCAGGGCCGGCCTCCGGGGAGGATTGTGACGGTAGGGCTGAAGGAGTGCCGTTTCCACAGCTCAGCGCATCGGCCCCTGGTTAGGTACATCCGACAGAATGTGAGATCTGTCCGGCCAGGCCTGGTTGCTGGCGGATAGTGCCAATGGCTGTCCCCAGGTTCCTCAACCCCGGAGTTCGCGCCGCCCGGGGACATCCACACGGTGCACAACACCAGCTCGGAGGTAGGGGCGTCGCTGCACGTGTACGGGGCGAACGTGAGCGGCTGGGCAGCAGCGTGCGCCGCGTCTACGACCTGCCCGCCAAGTACCCCTCCAGCCGGTCGGCCAGCTCACCGGGCCGGGCCAGCATGGGCGCGTGCCCGCCGTCGATCTCGTCGGGCGTGATGCCCAGCCGGTCGCGCACGACTCCGCGCATGAAGCCCGGCGTGAAGAACGGGTCGTCACGGCATAGCAGGAACCGGGTCGGCACCTCCGGCCAGGCGTCCAGCGGCCACGGCTCCGCGAAGGCCTTGTCCGCGTGGTCCCGACTCTTCGACAGAAGCTCCTCCGCCAGCTCCCTGGGCACGTCGTGCAGGAACAGCGCGACGGGATCGCTCATGTCTTTGCCCTCGAAACCCGTGTTGGCCCACCAGTCGGACGGCGGCTCGCCCGGCGCCGGAATCATGGCCGACACCAACACCAGCAGCTCGGCCGGCACCCGGGCGCAGACGAGCGGGCCGACGAAGCCGCCCCACGAGTGCGCCACCACGACCAGGTCGCGGCGGTCGCCGACGGCCTCGGCCACGGCGTCGGCATAGTCGAGCAGCCCGGCGGACTCGTCCTCGATCGGCAGGTCCACGGCCACCACGTCATGCCCTCGGCCGCGCAACTCGGCCGCCAGCAGGTGCCAGTCCCAGGCGGAGCCGCCGCCACCGTGAATCAGGGCGAATGTCGCCATCGCGCGTACCCCCAGGTCGTCAGACTGCCCGCTACGTTAACCGCACGCTCCGACAATTCCCCGATGAGTTCCGGCCGCGGGACGGCCTGTCTCTACGCAACTTGTCATCGAAGGAGCGAGTCATGCAGCCGACCACTGAGCTGGACGCGGCCGGTGAGCAGGGAGGAAAAGGCCGCTCCTTCAGCCCTACCGCCAAAATCCGTACCGATCCTGGCCGCGCCATGCGGTCATGGCCCGCGGCCGTCCCCGGCGAGGAGTTTCACCCCGACCCGCCGCCGCGGCTTCTGGCGCTACGACATCGAGACGCACCACGTCGCCTCGTGGCTGCCGATCCTGCGTGAGCTAGTACCGCACGGCCTCAGGCACGGGCACAAGACGTGGCTGGTGGAAGACGACATCCCCGAGGTGGCGTCGGAAGAGCGGCTCGGGCACGAGTTCCCGGGCATCATTGGGCACGTACTCGCACACCTCGGAGGAGATGATCCGCCGGATCGTCGACTGCCTCCAAAAGCGGTGGGAGAACTCGCTTCGCAAGCGCGCAGTCATGGGAGACGGGCGGTCTCCCGTGCCCCTGCTGGACGGGTTGCTGGCCCCGTGGCGGAGCCAAGAGCGCTACTTACGGGGCGCTGACCTGCGGGTCTACCTAGCCGGCCCCTCCCCCACTGACCAGCTTGACGCGACCTAACGGCACGCTAATGGCACGGTGATCATGCTCTTCGCCCACCTCACCAGCGCTTCGGATCACTATCTGGAGTCGCGGCTTGCCGTCGAATGGCACGGCAATGGCACGGTATTCAAGACGCGATCCGCGACGGTGCATTCCTCCCCCGCTGATCGTCCGTCTGCCTCGATTCACCGCCGCAAGACGGCAGCGGTTCAGCTTGCCCAGAGGGCCATCGGATTAGAAGTGGGTCGTTCTTACCGCTGATCACATGTGCCGTCACCTGGTCGTCGAGCCATCGACGCAAGGCAGACAAACAAGATCATCCCGCCTATATCCCGCATCCCTGATGCGCTACCTTGCTGACGTGTCGAGTAGCGAGCGCCATCTGTCAGCCGAGGAACAAGCCGTCATCCTGGCACTCCTTGCGCAAGGTTTCCCCGGCGCGGACGCACTTCGGGCTCAGGTTCCTTCGGCAGTCGTCAGCGGACAATGCGGATGTGGATGCGCGACCGTGGATCTACGCGCGGGAAAAGGACCTCGCGCACTCGCTTCACCGGTGCAGAACGGCGTGCTGATCTCCGCCGATGTCCATGGGCGCAGCGATGGCGTCCTGCTATTCGTCGAAGATGGCCATCTCTCGTGTCTTGAGGTCTACTCCGTTGAGGACGAACCCTCCCCGCTTCCACGGCCTGAGGATCTCATCGTCGAGGCACCTGGCTCCTGGCTGAAGTGACCTGCCCGCGGGGAGCCCACCCGAAGATCAACCTACGAACCCCGCGGATTAAAAGATCGATCTTGCACTGTTCCGGACGGTTCAATGCAGGTCAGCGCGTATGCGCGATCCATCCTGAACGGCTCTGGATCCCCCTGCACTGCAACGCAAACTGCAACCTGTCATGAGCGACCGTGGTGGCCTCTAGTCACCATGGCTAATGGCACGCTAATGGCGCGACGATGAAGTGGGTCGGTTCGCTCCGGCCGACTCGTACGACGGGGGGTGTAGTCGCGGGGACATCAGTGAGACGACGCGAAACAGCGGGAGGATCGAAACGCTGTCTCCATGCGAATAAGGTTCCCATTGCTGATCTTGGCCGCCGCCGTAGCCTTGCTGCCAGGGACAACGCATGCGCAGGCGTCGGGTGATCCCCAAAGGGCCACCGTGCATACCACCGAGGGCATCCTGGGGGGTGTCGTCACCTCAGACGTCCGGACCTTCTCCGGCATCCCCTACGCTGCGCCGCCGACCGGCGCGCGGCGCTGGCAACCCCCGGGCCGCGCTCCGGTGTGGACGGGGGTGCGCGACGCCACCAAACCCGGCAGCCCCTGTCCCCAACTCGACGGCAGCACCCCCGGCCAGCCACCCAAGGTGGTCGGTAACGAGAACTGCCTCTTCCTCAACGTCACCACGCCCGCTGCGCGCTCCTCCGGGCCGCTTCCCGTCATGGTCTGGATCCACGGCGGAGGGTTCGTGCAGGGCGCGGGCAGCGACTACGACCCGATCCGACTGACCACGCAGGGGAAGGTCATCACGGTGACCCTCAACTACCGGCTGGGAGCTCTGGGCTATCTGGCCCATCCCGACCTGCGCGACCCGTACGCGGGCAACTACGCGCTTGCGGACCAGCAGGCCGCGCTGCGCTGGGTGAAGAGCAACATCGCGGCCTTCGGCGGTGACCCCGCCAACGTCACGATCTTCGGCGAGTCGGCCGGCGGCTTCAGCGTGTGCGCCCATCTCGAAGCGCCGGGCTCACGAGGGCTGTTCCAGAAGGCGATCGTGCAGAGCGGTCCCTGCGGCAACGATTTCGTCACCCTCAAGGAGGCCCGGGCACGGGCCACGAAGATCGCCTCCGACCTCGGGTGTACGACGCAGGTGCTGGCCTGCCTGCGGGCAAAGCCCGTGATGGATCTGCTGCCCATTGGCTCCGACCGGGTCTTCACCGCGACCGCCCGCATCGGCGACATGCCCTGGATCTTCACCACGGGCACGCCCGTGCTTCCGCTGCAGCCGCTTGACGCGCTGCGCCGCGCGCGCACCGCGCGGGTGCCGCTGATCCAGGGCGGCACCCATGATGAAATGCGTCCCTTCGTCGCCGTGCAGTTCGACGCACAGGGTCTGCCCGTAACGGCGCAGCAGTACCCGCAGATCCTCGTCGACCTCATGGGCGACGACGCCAGAGCCGTGCTCGATCGCTATCCGCTCGGCCGCTTCGCCACGCCCAGCCTGGCGCTGGCCACCGTCCTGAGCGACTGGGGCCGTAAGCTCGGCGCCTGCTCCCAGCTTCCGGCCGCCGAGGCGGCGGCCCGCCATATGCCGGTATACGAATTCGAGTTCGCCGAAGACTCTGGACAGCAGATCGTCGGCCTCCCGCTCGGCGCCGCGCATGGCACCGACGTGCCCTACCTCCTGGACGGCCTAGGCGCGCCGCCCACCACCCCTGCGAAGCAGGAGCTGTCACGCGGCGTGATCGCCTACTGGACGCGCTTCGCCGCGACCGGCGACCCCAACGGTCCCGGGCTGCCGCGTTGGCCGGCCTATCGCTCCGGTGGCGGCGCCACGCTCTCGCTCGCTTCCGGGCCGGACGGCATCCGGCCGGTGGACCTCGCCACCGAGCATGACTGCGCCTTCTGGAACGGCAACTGAACCGTCACCTCCCCCCACGGCACGCCCGGCTGACGGTTCGGTTGGCCGGGTGTGGCCCAGCGAATCTGGCAATCAACTCAGAGGGAGTTCCAGTGGACAGGGGACAAGGCGCGCAGGCATCCCACGGCAGGTCGAGGCCGCCTGACGCGCGCGGGACGGTCGGAGCGCGGCAGCTCCGCGGGCGGCCCGGGACTCTGCTGTCCCCGCCGTGGCGCAAGGCCCTGCGCACCTTGCATGTGATCAGTTCGGTGGGGCTGCTGGGCGCCGACTCCGCCATCCTCGCTCTCGTCATCGCCGGGTGGCAGGGAGCCGACCCTGTGATCATCTATCCGGCGGCGCACCTGCTGGGCCTGGCGCTCATCATCCCCCTGGCGCTGCTCTCACTCACCACCGGCCTTGCGCTGGGCCTGCTCACTCCGTGGGGGGTGCTGCGCCACTGGTGGGTGCTCCTCAAGTTCCTGCTCACCGCCGGCGGCACCCTCCTGGCCCTGTTCGTCCTTGTGCCCACCCTCGAAGACGCTGCCGCCACGGCGCTCGCCGGTCGAGCTCTCGCTGACCCGTTCGCGCTGGTCAAGGACTCCGGGGGTGCGTGCGGCGTGCTGATCGTGACCGTCGTGCTCAGCTCCTACAAGCCGTTCGGCCAACTGCCCTGGATGCTCGTCCGGAAGGCAAGACATCTGACGTAAGCGCGACGCGATCTTGCGGCTTGGCGCCTTCTGCTGGACGAGTCGGAACAGGTGGACATGGTCCTCGGTGACGGCGCACTGACCGACCACATCTCACCCGTCCCCGCCCTCGGCGCGGGCGTCGGTTTCGTCCCACTGGGTGGCGTGCGCATGCGATGCGGCTATGGCCCGAGCTGCCGTCGGCCGGGACCGGCGCCCACGCCGCATGCCCGGCCGGCGAGCGGGCGACGGGCCGCTGTGCGGCGGCGCGCCGTGACGCCGCCTTGATCTTTATAAGCACAATTCAGCAGACAAGGTGTTGTCCTGGCCCGGGACATGCCTGACGTATGCAGTTGGAGTGCGTCAGTGTCGCCAGTGACACTCAGTACATGTCGTCGACGCGGCGGTGACCCAGCCCAGCCTCAGTATCAAGATCAGGCTAGATCCACTGCACGCGGACGATGTACACCTCGCGTTGAGGCTCCAGCACCAGATAGGTCACGAGCCCACGTTCTCCGAACGGCATGACCCGCATGCTGCCATCGGGCTTACTCGGCGCTTGCGGTCCGCCGGCCCACGGCTCCAACTCGATCAGAACCGCAGGGCATCCTCGGGGAGGGCCGCAATCTGTTCTTGGGCAACAGGATCGGGCTCAACGATCGAGTACACCTACCGCTCGACCCCGCGATCAGCGAGTAGTTGGCGCCACGTCTTGTCGCCTCGCGGGATCGACTGGCCGGCATCGCTCAGATCCTGGACACGAGCAGCCCGCTCGTAAAGATCTCTGCGGCCCTGCGGATCCTTGATCGAATCGCACGCGACCAGCCACCAGGTGTGGATGAACTCGTTCAGCCGGCCGAGGTCCAAACTGGCGCGGACCTCAGCCAAGACGACGTCCAAACCTGCGTCGAACCCATCTCGGTCCTGCGGCACGACCAGCGCTCGGCGGATGGCGCACAGGTTCTTCTCCGGCAGGGGGCCTTCGGGGGTGAACTCGTGTGGTTGCGCGCTCATGGCGTCAGTGTATGTACAGGTACTCAGCGCGGCCCAGCCAATCAGAGGACTTGAGCAGGCGATTCGGCTTGCCAACAAACGCGCGTCTCCCCAGGTGATCGCGCCCTCGCCACCTGCACCGTGTCGGGAGAGGTACGAGCAGCACGGCGTTGATCTATCAGCACAGCACACCGAGGCCAACCGCACGATCGCCAATGCGGAAAACGGCAAGATCCCAGAAGTGCTTCCGCCCGAGGCGAGTGGTGTCTGACCGAGATCATCCGCGCTGGCTAATGGCACGCTAATGACACGAGCCCCGTTTTCCCAGACGGGAGACGGGGCTCTTTTCGCAGGTGGGCGGTACTGGGTTCGAACCAGTGACCCCTCGCTTGTAAGTCAACACAGGAAGGGGCGGGATCAGCACGCACCCCGCCCTGACCTGGTCAGACAGTCCACTACCGTCTAGTGGCGTCCAGGCCCGTCCATGGCGATTGTCACTCGGATAGTCACTCAGTCAACTCCTCGCCAGTCTCAGTTCGTTAAGTCACTTCAACACCCATCCAAGTGCCATCGATCTGAAGGTTCGTGACTCACGGATCTTCTCCGTCGTTGTGCCAGACCACGCCGGTCCAGCGCTCGCCTGTGGCGAGGAAATGGTCGACGATCGATAGAACGTGATGCGCATTGACCGTGTCGCGGTCGTCGTACTCATCGACCTGGCCGTTGCTCAGGGTGTAGGTATCCGACGGAATCGGCGCAGCGGTGAGATCCACGGCGTGGTAGCCGGCGTCGCCTGCTTCCTCCAGGCGCAGGACCATGGCGCGCGTCTGGCCGAGCACGATGCCCAGCGCGGGGCCGTCGCGATGCTCCAGCCAGATCTCTCCTTGGCCGTGGCTGGTAGCAGCCTGGATAGCTCTGAACATAGTGTCGCGGCTCGGAGCTCGCACGGTGTCGGTTCCTGTGTGCATAACCCACATGCTGTTCCCCTCCCGCGCCTTTCGTGGACTGGCGCAATCATGGCGGGAAGCGACTTCGGCACCGCTATCGGGGTGCGCGCAGTCGGGTCCGAGACCCTAACCTCGGTCGGGTACGCGAGGTGATTGAACATCATGGATTGGCAGACACCATGCTGAGAGTCGAAGAGCTGGAGGCCACGCTTCCGTCGATGACGCAGTGGCGTGCGCTGGCGCGCCGTAGCGTGGACTGGGCGGCCCTTGAAGCGGACCTGGGTACGGCGCTGCCCTCCGACTACCGTTCCCTGGCGGAGGCGTACCCGCCGCTGGTTGTCGACGATTTCCTCTTCGTGTCCGTTCCGCGGCCAGGGGCCGAGGCGTCATGGGCGTCCGGGCGCCGGTACTCATCCGAGATCCTCCAGGATCTGTACGAGATGGGCGACACCGAGGGCTACGTTCCCTACCCGGAGCCGGGTGGCCTGTTGTGCTGGGCGGAGTCCAATGAGGGGGACGTCTTCTACTGGAAGATAAGCTTCCCCGACCCGGACGCCTGGCCGGTGGTCGTCCGCGGAGCCAACGGCGACTGGTCGGAGTTCCCGGTCGGCGCCGTGGAATTCCTGGCCTGCGTGTACCGGCGCACCATCGACGTACCGGGCATGCCCAGGAGCTTCCCGGGTGACGACCCGAAGGTGCTGGCCTGAGCGACCGGATCGACTGATCGGCTACAGCTCCGCAGGCACATGTGAACTGCGAATCGCTGAGAACCGGCCGTCGGCTCCGAACTCGATCCGCCCAGCCTCCTCCTGCACCTTCCAGGTACCGACGACAGCAGTACGCGAAGTGACAGTGGAAGAACGCACCTCCCGCCCTCTGATGGTGCTGATCGTCCAAATGACAGCTGCAGCCAGCACGACAACGGCTAACACGCCCATGCCCAAGCGCCGACGCGACCATCTTGGCTTTCGAGCAACACCACCCACATCCGCTTCCTCAACCACGCCCTGTCAGCTGGAGCCCAGGGCGCTGGAGACCCGCTCTGCAGCACGATCCCTGCGGACGTACACGCACCTCATGCCTTCCAGCGCGGACCGTATACGTGCGACCATCGAGAGCGCGTGGTCCAAGACGCCGGCGAGCGGCGCATAGTCAAGCCCCCGCCGTAGCGAGGGCCGACCTCATCGCGGCAGACCTGCCCCTTACCTGGGGAGGAAAGGGATCCCCCTGAGGGTAGGGACGCGCGGCGGCGTAAATGGAGCGGCCTGAATGGGTGTCGCGTTGAACGCGCTCGGCGCGCCGCCACCGTTCCGGAGGACGGCGTCCCCGATGAGACCGTTGAACTTGATTGGGCGGTCGGTCGTGTTCACCACCCACGATATGAGGTGGCCTCTCTCGCTCGTGTTTCGCTGCCGGTCGAAGTTCCTCTCCTCGTTAGGGGCGAACTGGGCGGCCCTGTTCATCGCATTCTCCGCGTGCGGGTTGACGTCGGCAGACGCGGCGGACTGTGCGGCAATCGACAGGAACGCCGCTGATAGGGCAATGGTGCCCATGCGCGTGATGTATCGCATCGCTGACCTTTCTTGACGTAGCTGGTTGCCTTATCAGCGATACCCCGCCCTTTGTGCCGAATGTTCCGACTCGCCCATATGTGGCCGCTTTTCTATTTCAAGATGACCATGAGTTGAGAATGTCCGATTTGTCGGGCGGTGAAGGTAAAGCCGCCGCGCCGGGACCACGCAGATGAAAGGGATCTGGCATGGCCGACAACTTGACCGATATCGCTGAGAACCGGCTGCTGGACTGGCTGAACCCGGACGTCGCAGCGCCTGCCCGGCCGGTGACGCCGCCCAAGTGCCGGCTGGTGGCGGCCAACGGATCTGACGCGGCCGCCGGCACGCGAGCTCGTCTTCGCGCCTCCAAAGGGCGGCAAGATCCGCGAGGTGCCGTTGCCGGAAACTGTCGCGCTAAGGCTCTCGGCTCACATCGCCGCGTTTCCGCCAGTAGAGATCAGGTTGCCTTGGAAAACGCCGGAAGCGCAGCAACACACGGCCCAGTTGGTCTTCACCACGCGCCGGCAAACGGTGATCGTCCGGCACGAGTTCAACCGCTTCGCCTGGAAGACAGCCCTAGCCAAGGTGGGAATCCAGATGACGCGAGAGAACGGCTTCCACATGCTGCGGCATCACTTTGCCTCGGTGCTCATGGAGGACGGGGTCTCCATCGAGGCTGTCGCTGAATTGCTCGGACGTACCGACCCCGGGTTCACTCTGCAGACGTACACGTCACACCGGAGTGATGCACTCGCTGAATGTGCTGGTCACGCGGGTGTGCGAGTCGCGGGGGCAAGACCGTCTACCGCAAGCAGATCCGTCCGGTGCTCATGCAGGGTGCCGAGACGATGGATGACCTCTTCTCCCGATAGTCACTCAGCCCGGGAAACAAGATCAGAAAAGGCGCGTTTTGCCTGGTGGGCGGTACTGGGTTCGAACCAGTGACCCCTCGCTTGTAAGGCGAGTGCTCTACCGCTGAGCTAACCGCCCGGACGGGACTACACCTTACGACACAGCGCCGCCTCGAAGCACATCGAGCGACCAGCCACGCCCCGCATCCGGCTCGCCCGTCGCTCGCCAGCCGAGAAGCGCCGCGCCGAGCATTCCCGCGCGCATCCCGAGCGCCGCCCGGCGCAGCGGCGGAGGCTCCCGGAACGCCAACCGCGCGGCCAGGCCCTCTTCCACCGGGCCGAACAACACGGGTCCCGCCTCGGCCAGCCCACCGCCCAGAACGATCAACGACGGGTCGAGCAGCAGCACATAGGACGCGAGCGAGATCGACAGCGCCTCGACGGCGTCGCCGAACACCTCACGGGCGTCCTGATCTCCGGCCTGGGCCAGCGACACGACGTCCTTCGCGGTGGCCGTGCGACCCGTCCGGGTCTCGAAGCGCCGCGCCACGGCCGAAGCGGAGGCGTAGGTCTCCAGGCAGCCGATCTGACCGCACGCGCACTTCTCCCCCGACGGCCACACGGGCGCGTGCCCGATCTCGCCGCCCCAGCCACGTGCCCCGCCGTACGGCTCGCCGTTGACGACCACCGCGCCGGCGATGCCGGTGCCGATGGGGAGGAACAGGAAGTCGTCGGCGTCGCGGCCCGCCCCGAGCACGCTCTCCGCAAGCCCCCCGGTCCGCACGTCGTGGCCGAGCATCGCCGGGATGCCGTCGGGCACGAACGCCGACACGGGGACGTCACGCCAGCCGATGTTGGCGGAGTAGACGGCCGTCGTATCCGTCACGAACCCCGGTACGGCCAGGCCGACGCCGGCGGGAGGGGTCCCGAACCGGGATGTGCCGAGATCGGCGAGTTCACCGGTGTAGGCGCGGACGGCGGCCACAACGGCGTCTGGGCCGTTCTCCCGCCCCGTGGGGCGGCCTTCGAGGGCGGTGACGCGCCCGTCGCGGGTGACCAGGCCGCCTTTCATGGCCGTGCCGCCCACGTCGAGCGCGACGACGTACCCCGGAAGATCTTCTCTCATGACCGTCCCAATACCCGCCCGAGCGCGGCCTCCACCTCGGCCGAGAGCGCGCCATCATCCTGCCCGCCGGAGCCGCCGCGCGTCGAGGTCTGCGCATCCGCTGAGCGGGCCGGCCGTACGGAATGACAGGCGCGGCACTCGACCTCGCCGAGGCGGCGGACAAGCGCCGTGGAGCCACAGGCGAGGCATGCGTCGAGGTCCAGGTCACGCGCGCGCTGGCAGTCCGGGCAGATCAGCACCTGCGTCTCGCCGCGGACGCCCCGCTTCCAGGGGCTCGCGCCACGGACAGGATCGACCTGGCGGGCCCCACACCGGTAGCAGGGCATGTTCGCCTCCCTACGACAGTCCAACGAAGCACCGATACAGCCTAGGAAATCGGGACAAATCCCTAAATACAAGGTCTAAATGCTCAGTCAGATGTCGTCGAGTGCCTTCTGATACGCGCCCGCGTCCCGCGCGGAGCCGATCTCGTTGACGATCTTCCAGCGGACGACGCCCTCGGCGTCGATGATGAAAGTCCCACGAAGAGCGACACCCTTTTCCTCGTCGAAGACGCCGTAGGCCCTGGCCACAGCCCCGTGTGGCCAGAAGTCCGACAGCAGAGAAAAGGTGTACCCCTCCTGGTCGGCCCAGACCCGATGACTGAACATCGAGTCGACCGAGACCGTCAGCACACGCACGTCGTCAGGAGCGGCGAACTCGTCCCGTATGGCGGTCAGCTCTCCCCCACAGATCCGGCTGAAGGCGAGCGGATAGAAGAGGAGCACGATTCTCCTGCCCCGAAGGCTGGAAAGCCTGACAGGAGTGCCGTGCTGATCGACGAGCTCGAAGTCCGGAGCCTTGTCGCCGACTTCCACCGCCATGAAACCGTCCTCCCGGCGTGGTGCCACATGCGCCTGCCGTACGGCGCGGCCGAGCCGTACGGCAGGATCGCTCAGCGGCGAGCCTTCGGAGCGACGAGGCGGGTGCCCGACCAGTCCCTGGCGGCGCTCACGCTGCTCGTCTGGGACAGTCCCGCGGTCGTCGCGTCCTCGCCGATGTCGCTGGGTTCGACGTGGCCTTCACGACCCGCCTTCGGGGTCAGCAGCCAGATCTGGCCACCGTCGGCGAGTGCGGTCATCGCGTCGCTGAGGGCGTCGAACAGATCGCCGTCGTCGTCACGCCACCACAGAAGCACGACGTCGACGACGTCCTCGTAGTCCTCATCGACCATCTCGTTGCCGGTCAGCTCCTCGATGGACTGGCGCAGTGCCTCGTCGCTGTCCTCATCCCAGCCGACTTCCTGCACCACCTGACCGGCCTTGAGGCCGAGTCTTTCGGCCAGGCCGCGCTCGTCCTGCGCCTGACCCGCGGTCGCGCTCACGTTCATCCCTCCTGCTTGGGTGACCCCGCTCTTGTATGCGGTTGTCCGGCTCCGGAGAGCCATGCTTCGGCACAGTCCACACGCTGTGACCCATCGTCGTCAACGGTCGCCACGGCCGGTGACCCGCACCGTTATCTGTTAATTGGACAAAAACGACAAATGAACACGCCTGTTTGGGTTGTCCACGTTGAGATCTACCAAGGCGACCGACTGCCACGCGCCCAGAGCGAGCCTGCCGCCGAGAACCGGGACCGACGCATAGGGCGGGATGAAGGCCGGCATCACATGAGATCGACCGTGTCCCCGGGAGCCGTGCGCGTGCCGCCACCGGTCGTCGGCGGGGAGCAGGTCGCCGAGCGCGGCCAGCAGATCCTCATCGCTGCCCGACCTCAGCTCGATGATCGCTATTCCAGCCGTGGCATGGGGCACGAACACGTGCAGCAGCCCGTCTCCTCCACACTCGCGGGCGAAATCTACGCATTCATCCGTGATGTCGTGGACGCGCTCCTGCGAGCCGGTCCGCACCTGGATCTCCCTCGATCTCACAGCGAGATACTACGGTCGCCCCTTACCTTGAATGATGATCGCGTCGGGGCCTGGGAAGACCAGCGCGCGATGCCCGTCCTCGAAGAGGACCATGAACGGCGGCTCGCCGCCCGCTCCGCGCACTTCGATGATCTCACCGCATTTGTCGTGCTCTCCCACGACGGCTCCGTGCACCACGAGCCTGTCGCCTACGGTTGCGTGCATCTCGATCCCCTCCCTCTCCCGAGCCTGATACGGCTATCGCCAGCTGGAAAGGGGAGAAACCCCACCCTCTAGAGAGGGAGGGACAACTCATACCAAAACGTTACACAGCGCACTTGTGAGCAGGCCACGACATGATCATGAGGCCCTAGGGCGCGTCGTCCGTCCGGCACTCCCGCACCGCCGCTCACTCCCGTCACACGGCGAGGCGCCCGCGACCCCGCGGCATGATCTCCCTAAGCTCGCAACCGTGGGCTCTCCCCTTGCCGGCGATCTCCGTGTAATGGATGAGGACGATCCCATTTAGAGGGAGAGCACCTGGGGGAAGAACCCCGTGGGGCCCGGTGCCCGTGGAACGGTCACGCCGGCCATCCGGAGACCGGACATCGCGGACGCGCACCCCCAGCGCAACCGAGAAGTGGGCGATTTGCAAAAATCGTCCTACCATCGGCGGTCTAAGCCATCCGTGCCCTGCTGCCAGCAGGGACATTTTGGTTACCGGGGAGTAGAGATGCGCTTTCCGGACCGAAGAGCAAGGATGGAAGTGACCAGAGGAGCGGCGATCCAGCAGGACGCACCCCCAGCAGGCAAGTGTTCAACAAGACCCAGTCCATTCTCGGAAGGCGAGACCCAGTGGCTTCCGGACGCCAGCGTTTCTCGATCATCAGTGACGGCCTACCCAGCCAGTTGCCTGATGTCGACCCGAGCGAGACCCAGGAATGGCTCGAATCGCTCGACAACGTCATCAAGACCGAGGGCCGCACACGTGCCCGCTATCTGATGCTCCGGCTGCTGGAGCGTGCTCGAGAGCACCAAGTCGGTGTTCCTGGCCTGCGTAGCACGGACTACATCAACACCATCCCCCCGGAGCGCGAGCCCTGGTTCCCGGGCGACGAATACGTCGAGCGCCGGATCCGCGCCTACATCCGGTGGAACGCCGCGGTCATGGTCAGCCGCGCCAACGCGCGGACCAACGTCGGCGGCCACATCGCCACCTACGCGTCAGCGGCCTCCCTCTACGAGGTCGGCTTCAACCACTTCTTCCGCGGCAAGGACCACGGCGAGTCGGGCGACCAGGTCTTCATCCAGGGCCACGCGGCGCCCGGCATCTATGCCCGCGCCTTCCTCGAGGGGCGGCTGACGGCCCCCCAGCTCGACGCGTTCCGCCAGGAGCTGTCCCACGGCTTCCAGGGACTGCCGTCCTACCCGCACCCGCGCCTGATGCCGGACTTCTGGGAGTTCCCCACGGTGTCCATGGGCCTCGGCCCCCTCGGCGCGATCTACCAGGCGCGGTTCAATCGCTACCTGCTGAGCCGCAAGATCAAGGACACCAGCCGCAGCCATGTCTGGTGCTTCCTCGGCGACGGCGAGATGGACGAGCCCGAGTCGCTCGGCCCGATCGGGGTCGCCGCTCGCGAGGAGCTCGACAACCTCACCTTCGTCATCAACTGCAACCTGCAGCGGCTCGACGGCCCGGTGCGCGGCAACGGCAAGATCATCCAAGAGCTGGAGTCGTACTTCCGCGGCGCCGGCTGGAACGTCATCAAGGTCGTCTGGGGCCGCGACTGGGACCCGCTGCTCGCGGCGGACGTCGACGGCGTGCTGGTCAACCAGATGAACACCACCCCTGACGGCCAGTTCCAGACCTACTCGGTCGAGTCGGGCGCCTACATCCGGGACAACTTCTTCGGTGGCGACCCCCGGCTGCGCAAGATGGTCGAGCACATGTCGGACGACGAGATCCGCAAGCTCTCCCGCGGCGGCCACGACTACCGCAAGGTCTACGCGGCCTTCAAGGCGGCCCGCGAGCACATCGGCCAGCCGACCGTCATCCTCGCCCAGACCATCAAGGGCTGGACCCTGGGCAAGGACTTCGAGGCGCGCAACGCCACCCACCAGATGAAGAAGATGAGCAAGGCCGAGCTCAAGGAGTTCCGCGACCGGCTCTATCTGCCCATCCCGGACAAGGACCTCGAAGGCGACCTGCCGCCGTACTACCACCCCGGCGAGGACAACGAAGAGATCGCCTACATGCGGGAGCGGCGCGCCGCCCTCGGCGGTGTCCTGCCCCGGCGCGTCGTACGGGCCAAGGCGCTCAAGCTGCCCGGAGACGACGTCTACAAGCAGCTGTCCAAGGGCTCGGGCAAGCAGAGCGTCGCCACCACGATGGCGTTCGTCCGCCTCCTCAAAGACCTCGTGCGCGACAAGGAGATCGGTTACCGGTTCGTGCCGGTCATCCCCGACGAGGCGCGCACGTTCGGCGTGGACGCGATGTTCCCGACCGCGAAGATCTACTCCCCGCACGGGCAGACCTACGAGGCGGTCGACCGCGACCTGCTGCTGTCCTACAAGGAGTCGACCGAGGGTCAGATCCTCCACGAGGGCATCAGCGAGGCCGGCTCGATGGGGTCGGTCATCGCGGCGGGCACCTCGTACGCCACGCACGGCGAGCACATGATCCCCGTCTACATCTTCTATTCGATGTTCGGGTTCCAGCGCACGGCCGACCAGATGTGGCAGCTCGGCGACCAGATGGGCCGCGGCTTCCTGCTCGGCGCCACGGCCGGCCGCACCACCCTGAACGGCGAGGGCCTCCAGCACGAGGACGGCCACACGCCGCTCATCGCCTCGACGAACCCGGCCGCCGTGTCGTACGACCCGGCCTGGGCGTTCGAGATCGGCCACATCGTCAAGGACGGCCTGCGCCGCATGTACGGCGAGGACCCCGAGAACGTCTTCTACTACCTGACGGTCTACAACGAGCCCTACCAGCAGCCGGCCGAGCCGGCCGGGCTCGACGTCGAGGGCGTGCTCAAGGGCCTGTACCTCTACGCGCCGGCGACCGGCGAGGGCCCCAAGGCGAACATCCTGGCCTCCGGCGTCGCCGGTCCGTGGGCCCTGGAGGCCCAGCGCATGCTCGCCGAGGACTGGGGCGTCTCCGCCTCCGTCTGGTCGGCCACGTCGTGGTCGGAACTGCGCCGCGACGCCCTCGCGGTCGAGGAGCACAACCTCCTCAACCCCGACGAGGAGCGGCGCGTGCCGTACGTGACGACCAAGCTGACCGGCGTGCCGGGGCCGTTCGTGGCCGTCAGCGACTACATGCGCGCGGTTCCCGACCAGATCGCGCAGTGGGTGCCCGGTGACTGGGCCTCGCTCGGCACCGACGGGTTCGGCCTGTCCGACACCCGTTCGGCGCTGCGCCGCCACTTCCACGTGGACGCGGCGTCGATCACCCTGGCCGTGCTGACCCAGCTGGTCAAGCGTGGCGAGGTGAAGCAGGAGGTCCTCCACGAGGCCGTCGCCCGCTACCACCTCAAGAACGGGGTGACCGAGGTCGCCTCGACTCCGGAGACCAACGACACCCAGTCGATGGGCGTCTGACCTCCTCCGAAGGTCTGCTCAGCAAGTACGGCTCCCGCCGCGGCGGGAGCCGTTTCTGTTGCGGCAGCACCCGTGAGGTCTCAGCGGCCAGGAACGAGGAAGGGCCGCCCGATCGCCCTCTCGGCCCGGAGGCTGGCGCCGGTGGGAAGCGCCGGAGGGGAAGCACGGGACCGGCGAGGTCCCGGCGGGCGATCGGGCGGCCCGGGATCGCTCGGGCAGGCCAGGCAGGGTGCCTAGTCGTCCGCCTCCGCGAAGATCCCGAAAAGGTTCCCCGAGGCGTCGCGGACGTAGGCGAAGTCGGGTCCGTAGGCGTTGCCCACGACCTTGCCCTCCACCGTGCCGCCCATGGCCTCGGCCTTTTCACATGTGGCGGCCACGTCGGCCACCAGCACGGTGAACACCGCATGCCCCGGCCGTTCACCGCCGGTGCCCGAAATGCCGCCACGGGGTCGGTCGTCACCGGGGAAGCTGATGAGCCGGTAGTCCATGCCCCCGTCGGCGGACTCCCCGTCGGCCTGAAACCGCCAGCCGAACAGCTCACCGTAGAAACGCTCGACGGCCGCCGGGTCGTCGCTCGCCACCTCGAACCACGCCACCGTGTTGACGGCCGGATCGCCCATCGCTCGCTCTCCTTGGTGTCACCTCGGATCGCGCACTTGGTGCCCGACCCCGTGTGGATCAAGCTTCGCGGGGTACGGCGACAACCCCCTGTCGGTGTTTCCGGCCGGGCTTTACCCGATTTTCCGCGCGGTCCTCGGCCCGGCGGCTCAGTCCAGCACCGGGTGGCGGACGACGACGTCGGGCATGTCCCTGTCGAACTCCGACAGAGGGCGGACCGGCGCCCGCTGCTCGGTGAGAACCGCGTCCTCGATGCGATCGAGCCGGAACAGGCGCACGGCGTTCCTGAGCCTGCACCAGCCGGTCAGATACCACGCGCCACCGCTGCCGCCGACGAACATGCCGGGCTCGACCTGGCGGATGGTCGTCGTGCCGGCGACGTCGGCGTAAGTGATCTCGACGACGACGCCCTTGAGCACGGCCTCTTCGATGACCCGCACGATGGGCCCCGGCTGGGGGGCGTCGTCACGCGAGGTCATGATCTGCACGCGGGTGGCGAGCTGCCGCGCGCGGTCCTCCTCGGGGCCGGGCATCGCGGCGACCAGCTTGCGCAGCGCGCTGCGCGCGTCGTCGGCGAAAGGCTGCCGGTCGGCGTCGCTGAGCGCGATGGCGACGGCCACGGCTTCGGCCGGCGTGAAGTTGAGCGGAGGAAGCGACATGCTCTTTTCGAGCGCATAGCCGCCTTTGCGTCCCACTTCGGCGTAGACGGGGACGCCGGCCTGTTGGAGTGCGGCGATGTCCCGCTCGATGGTCCGCGCGCTCACCTCGAAGCGGAGGGCGAGGGCCCGCGCGGACCTGCAGCGGGGTGCGATCGCGCGTAAGTCCTCGACGATCGCATAGAGCCGGTCGGTACGGTTCACGCGGAAGACCGTAGGCCACACCACCGACATTTACGGATCTGCGGAGTTCGAGGGCGTCAACCGCCGAGCACTCCCGTGAGGCCGGCGAGCCGGTGGCCCACGGGCTCGGGACAGCGCTCCCCCGTCACGTCCGCCGACACGATGCGGTCGAGGCGGAACACCCTCACGTCGTCACGCAGGCGGCACCACGCCACCAGGTACCAGTGGCCGCCCCTGCCGCCGAGGCAGACGCTGGGCTCGACCTCCCTGGAGGTCAGCTCGCCCCTGCCGTCGCCGTACTCGATCCGGAGGACGCGCCGTCCCAGCAGCGCCCGGTCGACCGACCGCTTGACCGACTCCAGCCCGCCGAGCACGTACCCGCCGGAGTCGAGACGGATCGGCACCCCCGCGTCTTTGAGCCAGGCGACGTCTCTGATGACGGTCCGCCGGCTCACGCCGAGGCGCGACGCGAGCTCACGGGCGGACAGCTGCCCGCGGGCGCGGAGCTCCTCCACCAGGGCGTCGCGGCGATCCATGATTCGAAACTACGCCGACGAGCACGGCATACCACCACGAAAACAGCTCACCCGGAGGCCACACCACCATCACCGCTGCGCTCGCCCGTCATCCACCCCCGTCATCCACCCCCCGTCATCCACCCCAGGGCCGCGCGTTGACGATGCGATCCGGTCCGATCCCGCACTGCACGGCTCGCACGCAACCGAACCGCTGCCAGTCGAGCTGGCCCGGGGCGTGCGCGTCGGAGTCGATGGAGAACGAGCAGCCCATCTCGTAGGCCAGCCGCAGGAGCCGCTTGGGCGGGTCGAGCCGGTCGGGCCGGGAGTTGATCTCGACGGCCACCCCGAACCTGCGGCACGCCTCGAACACGATCTCGGCGTCGAACGCCGACTCGGGGCGCAACCCTCCCCTGCGCCCGCCGGCTTTCACGATCCTGCCGGTGCAGTGGCCGAGCACGTCGACATGGGGATCGGCCACGGCCGTCACCATGCGCCGCGTCATGTCGGCGGCGTCCATCTTCAGCTGCGAGTGCACGCTCGCCACCACGACGTCGAGCCGTTCCAGCAGGCCGGGCTCCTGGTCGAGCGTGCCGTCCGGGTTGATGTCGACCTCGATCCCGGTGAGCACGCGGAACGCGGAACCCTCGGACGCGAAGCCGGCGTTGAGCTCCGCGACGACGTCGAGCTGCTCGCGCAGGCGGTCGGCCGACAGGCCACGCGCGACTGTGAGCCGCGGCGAGTGGTCGGTGAGCGCCAGGTAGTCGTGGCCGAGGGCACGGGCCGCCGCGGCCATCTCCTCGATCGGAGATCCACCGTCGGACCAGTCGGAATGACTGTGCAGGTCGCCCTTCAGCGCGGCGCGCAACGCCTCCGTGGCCTCGTCGAGGTCGACGTCTGCGGTGTCCTCGAGCCGCCGGAGATACGTGGGCACGTCGCCGTTCAGCGCCTCGGTGACGGCCAGGGCGGTCACCTTGCCGATGCCCTTCAGGTCGCCGAGACCGCCCGTGCGGGCCAGCCGGCGGAGCTCGTCGCCGGGCAGCGCCGCGATGGTGTCGGCCGCGCCGCGAAAGGCGCGGACACGGAAGGTGGGCTCGCCCGCCCGCTCCAGCAGGAAAGCGATCCTCTTCAGCGCCTCGACCGGATCCACACCGGCACGCTACCCGAGGCGACCGACACGGAAGCGCTCCCGCCTGTGGCCGCCCGAAGGCAACCATCACGGAACGTACGGGGAACCAAAGTATGATCTGTCCCGTTCGTCTGCCTGGCGGTACTGTTTCCCGAACTACCGCAGGAGCACGATGGCAGAGTCCGGGGAGAACCCCCCACGAGAACCGCAGCCGACGGCCCAGCGCCCGGAGGACGCCGACACGAGCGCGCCGGACCCCGAACCACAACCGTCGGACGGCGACGCTCCGCAGCCGGCGGACCCCGAAGTCTCGCAGCCGGAAGACGGCGCCGATCCTGCACAGAAGGGCGCAGAGCCCAAACCGGCCGAGCCCAAACCGGCCGACACCGAACCGGTGCCCGCCGACGCCGAGCCCGCCCAGCCGTCCGGCGCCGACGAGAACCCGGCCGCCGAGAGCTCCCCGGAATCCGGTACGAAACCCGCAGACGCCCCGCCGGCGGCCCCCGACCCGGCCGACCGCACCCACGACGGCACCCGACCGTCCACGAGCCCGCACGCCCGGCCTCGTGACCGCGCCGGGGCGCACGCCCAGGCCCGTATCGCGGAGGAGGCCAAACGGCGGCGCAGGCGCAAGGCGTCCACCGCCATCACGCTGGGCACACTCGGCGTGCTCTCCGTCATGGTCGTCGGATTCTGCGAAGCCCAGGACGACTACGAAAGGGTCGCGGCCGACTGCGTCGACATGTCCGATCCCCAGCCCGACGGGTCGTACCCGGTCGTCGACGACGACTACTGCGACGACGACCACGTCCACTATTACGGAAGCCGCGGCGCGTACGGGTGGTACTACGGCGGCGTCCGCAGCGGGAGGACGGTCTCGCTCGGGACGACGGTGAAACCGTCCGGGGCGGAGATCACCTCCCGCTCGGGCCGGGTCGTCCAGCGAGGGGGCTTCGGCTTCCACTACGGCGGTGGCAGCTGACGTGCGCAGACAAGCCTCGCAGCCTCGAAAGGGGTGGGCCGCCACCGTCGAGTCGCAGGGGCTCGCCTTCCACCGGTCGGCCCATCCCGAGGGCCTGACCCGGCCCTACTGGGACGAGAGCGTCCACTACGTCTTCACCATGGACGAGGTCCTCGCGCTGGAGGAGCAGGTCGAGGAGCTCCACCGGATGTGCCTGGCCGCGGCCGACCACGTGGTCGCCGCCGACCGGCTCGCCGACTTCGCCGTCCCTCCCGCCTGGCAGGCAGCCGTGGCGGACTCGTGGCGCCGGCGCGACCCGCACGTCTTCGGCCGTTTCGACCTGCGCTACGACGGGACGGGGCCGGCGAAGCTGCTCGAATACAACGCCGACACCCCGACCAGCCTGGTGGAGAGCTCGATCGTGCAGTGGTTCTGGCTGCAGGACGTGTTCCCCGCAGACGACCAGTGGAACTCGTTGCACGAGCGCCTGATCGACCGGTGGAAGTCGCTGACGCTGCCGACAGGGCCCGTGCACTTCGCCTGGACGAACGCCGACGAGTCGGGCGAGGAGGTGATGACCCTCGCCTACCTCCAGGAGACGGCCGAGCAGGCCGGGCTGGCGACGGCCGCGCTCGCCATCGAGGACGTCGGCTGGGACGCGCTCAACCGCCGGTTCGTCGACATGGAACACCGGGTGATCCGGACCTTGTGCAAGCTCTATCCCTGGGAGTGGCTCGTCGCCGAGCCGTTCGGGCCGCACGCCATGGCCCAGCAGATCTCGATGACCTGGATCGAGCCCCTGTGGAAGATGCTGCTGTCGAACAAGGCGTTGCTCGCCGTTCTGTGGGAGTTGTATCCCGGCCACCCGAACCTGCTCCCCGCCTACCTGGACGGGCCGCGCGAGCTCTCCGAGTCCGGCTACATCAAGAAGCCGCTGCTCGGGCGTGAAGGAGCCTCCATGTCGATCGCCGCTCCCGGTCTCGCCGAGCGGACCGACGGCGACTACGGCGCCGAGGGCTTCGTCTACCAGCAGTTCCTCGCGCTGCCCGACTTCTCCGGGTGGCGGCCGGTGCTCGGCGCCTGGATGGTCGACGACGAGTCGGCCGGGCTCGGCATCCGCGAGACCGCAGGCCTCATCACCGACGACACCTCGTCGTTCGTCCCCCATCGCATCCACGGCTGAAAGTGACCACCCCGATGAACATCGCAAGCCCCGTCGCGCCGTCTCCCGTTCCCTTCCCCCTCCCGAAGGTGTCGACCTCACTCGGCGACGTGCTCGCCCACGGCTCGCTGGCGATCCTGGCCTACGCGATCCTCGGCGTGCTCCTGCTCATCGCGGGTTTCTACGTCATCGACCTGGCCACCCCCGGACGCCTCAGCACGGTGATCCGCAGCGACCGCAACGTCAACGCGACCCTGCTCGCCGCCTCCAGCCTGTCGGCCGTCGGCCTGATCGTGGCGGCCTCGATCTGGTCGTCGGGTGGAGCGCTGCGGGAGGGCTTGATCGCCACTCTCGTCTTCGGCCTCGTCGGCATCGTGGCCCAGGCCCTCGGTATGATCGCGTTCGACCGGATCGCCGGGATCTCGGTGCGCGAGCTCACCAAAGAGGCGTCCCTTCAGCCCGCCACCGTGCTGCTGTCGGTCACACACTTCGTCATCGGGCTGGTCACGGCGGTCGCCGTCATCTGACCGCGGGCCGGGCGTCCCCTGTACGGCACGCCCGCCGTACGCGTCCGGAGGCCGCAGCACCCCGGATGACCTGGCACGCTAGAGACGTGAGTCGAGCAGGTAAGCAGGCCGGCGTACATGCACGGGACGACGGGCGGGACGAGACCGCCGCTCGTACGGCCGGCCAGGGAGGCGTCATGAAGGCGAACGTCCAGGAGGACACGGCGCGCCGGCTCGACCGTGCGATGGGCAGCCTGGGCACGGCCGCGATGGCCCGGATGGAGGAGCAGCTCGCCTGGTACCGCGCTCTGTCCGCCGAGGACAGGTCGTGGGTGGGGCTGGTCGCCCAGGCGGGGATCGCGGCGTTCGTCGAGTGGTTCGGCCACGCGGGCGAGGGCAGGCCCACGCCGTCCATCGAGTTCTTCGGCACGGCGCCGCGCGAACTCAAGCGCAGCGTGTCGCTCCAGCAGACCGTGGACCTGGTCCGCATCGTCGTCGAGGTGGTGGAGGCGCAGGTCGACGAGCTCGCCGCGCCCGGCGGCGCGGACGTGCTGCGTCACGCGATGCTCCGCTACACCCGCGACGTCGCGTTCGCCGCCGCCCAGGTGTACGCCAGGGAGGCCGAGGCCCGCGGCTCGTGGGACGCCCGGCTGGAGGCGCTGATCGTGGACGCCCTCGTGCGGGGGCAGGTGGACGACGGCCTGCACTCCTGGGCGGCCGCGCTGGGCTGGACGTCGGCGCCCGTCATGGTCTTCGCCGGCCACGCGCCGGACGACGACCCGCAGAGCATCATCGACGGCCTGCGCGACAAGGGCCGCAGGGTGGGCCACGAGTTGCTCGCGGGCGTGCAGGGCGACCGGCTGATCGTGATCGTGGGTGGCGCGGACAGCGTCAAGGACGCGGCGCGCAGCGTCGTGCCCAGATTCGGCCCGGGACCGATCGTGATCGGCCCCGAGGTGCCCGACCTGCACGCCGCCGCCAGCTCGGCCCGCGCGGCCATCGCGGGGTTGCGCGCGGCGGCCGGGTGGCCGGACGCGCCTCGCCCGGTGCTCGCCGAGGAGCTGCTGGCGGAGCGTGCCCTCGACGGGGACGAGGACGCCAGGGCGCTTCTTGTGGAGAACGTGTACAAACCGCTCGCGGGCACACCGCTGCTCGACACGCTGGCGACCTATCTCGAGCAGGGCACATCGCTCGAGGCCACGGCCCGGCTGTTGTTCGTGCACCCGAACACGGTCCGGTACCGTCTGAAGAAGATCACGGAGCTGACTGGGTATCAGCCCACGGAGGGAAGATCCGCATTCACCCTTCAGGTGGGACTCATACTCGGACGACTGTCCGTAATGTAGCGGGCCCAGATTAACCGCGGCGAAACGGAAACTGTAGGTACCCCACAAACAGGCGGGTCCAAAGTTCGTTCGGATCTCCATCAGTGTGGCGAACCTCTACAGGGCAGGGTTGGTTACGTGCTCGTCATCGCCGCTCCGGGCCAAGGCGCCCAGACTCCAGGCTTCCTGAGCCCCTGGCTCGAGATCCCCGAGTTTCGTGACCGAATCTCCGCCTCGTCCGAGATAGTCGGCCTTGACCTCATTGCGTACGGCACGACCGCGGACGCGGACGAGATCCGCGACACCGCCGTCGCGCAGCCTCTTCTCGTGGCCGCGGCCCTCGCGACCTACGACGTGCTCGGCGTGACACCCGACATCGTCGCCGGCCACAGCGTCGGTGAGCTCGCGGCGGCCGCGATCGCCGGCGTCCTCACCCACGAGGAGGCCCTCGGCCTGGTACGCGAGCGCGGTCTGGCCATGGCCAAGGCCGCCGCGGTCACCGAGACGGGCATGACCGCCGTGCTCGGCGGCGACGAGGGCGAGGTCCTCGCCGCGATCGCCGCGCACGGGCTCACCCCCGCCAACATCAACGGCGCCGGCCAGATCGTGGCGGGCGGCACGCTGGAGCAGCTCGAGGCCTTCCGGGCCGAGCGCCCGGCGAAGGCCCGCCTGATCCCGCTGTCGGTCGCGGGCGCGTTCCACACCGTCCACATGGCCCCCGCCGTCGAACAGCTCCGCCAGGCCGCTGCCGGCATCAAGCCCGGCGACCCGGCGGTCAAACTCCTGTCCAACTCCGACGGCGCGCTGGTCTCGACCGGCGCGGAGTTCGTCGACCGCCTCGTGAGGCAGGTCGCCAACCCCGTCCGGTGGGACGCATGCATGACGACCATGGCGGCCGAAGGCGTTACCGCGATGATCGAACTGCTTCCGGGCGGCACGCTGACCGGCCTCGCCAGGCGCGGCCTCTCCGGCGTCAAGACCGTCGCCCTGAAGACACCCGACAATCTGGATGCCGCGCGAGAGGTGCTCAAGTGAGGCTCACCCAAGGTGCTCCCGGCGCGAGGGTTCTCGCGTTCGGCGGCTATCAGCCCGCCGATGTCGTGACGAACGACGACCTCGCGCGACGGATCGACACCAACGACGAGTGGATCCAGAGCCGCGTCGGCATCAAGGAGCGCCGCATCGCCGGCCCGCAGGAGTCGGAGATCGACCTCGCGGTCCAGGCGGGCGGCAAGGCTCTGGCAGCCAGCGGCCTGTCCAGCTCCGACATCGACCTGGTGATCGTGGCGACCTGCACGCTCGAGGCGCAGATCCCCAACGCCTCAGCCCGGGTCGCCAACCGCCTGGGCATCGAGGCGCCGGGCGCCTTCGACGTCAACGCCGCGTGCGCGGGCTTCTGCTACGCCCTGGCCGCCGCGAGCGACGCCGTACGGGCGGGCACGGCCACCAACGTGCTGGTGGTCGGCACCGAGAAGCTCAGCCAGTGGGTCGACTGGGACGACAGGACCACGGCCGTCATCTTCGCCGACGGCGCCGGCGCCGCGGTCGTCGGGCCGTCGGACACGCCCCGCATCGGCCCGGTCGCCTGGGGCAGCGCCGGCGACAAGGCCGAGGCGATCGCGGTCAAGGACCGCGGCTCCTTCCTCCAGCAGGAGGGGCAGACCGTCTTCCGGTGGGCCACCACCGCCCTCCACCCCGTGGCGAAGCTCGCGTGCGAGCGGGCGGGCGTCGACCCCGCCGAACTGGCCGCCTTCGTCCCCCACCAGGCCAACCTCCGCATCGTCGAGGCGATCGCCCGCAAGCTCGGCGCCGACAACGCCGTCGTCGCCAGGGACATCGTCCTCGCCGGCAACACCTCGGCGGCCTCCATCCCGCTCGCGCTGTCGCGCATGATCGAGCGCGGTGAGGTGCCGTCGGGCGGGCTCGCTCTGCTGCTCGGGTTCGGTGCGGGCCTGACCTATGCTTCCCAAGTGATCGAGCTCCCCTGAGCGCTTGTACGGCTGGCCGTACAAGATCCAATGAAATCAGCAATCCAAGGAGAATTCGCGACATGGCACTGACCGAGCAGGAGATCCTGGCTGGCCTCGGCAAGATCATCAACGAGATCACCGGTATCCCGGCGGCCGAGGTCACCCCGGAGAAGAGCTTCGTGGACGACCTCGACATCGACTCGCTCTCCATGGTCGAGATCGCCGTCGCCGCGCAGGACGAGTTCGGCGTCGAGATCCCCGACGACCAGCTCAAGCACCTGAAGACCGTCAAGGACGTCATCAGCTTCATCCAGGCCTAGCCGACCCGGCCTGGGCCCGGTGGACGTGCCGGACCCGGCTCGTCCACCTGAATCGACCAAAGAGGAGTGCAGACACGTGAGTAAGGACCGGGTAGTGGTCGTCACCGGGATCGGCGCGACGACGCCCGTCGGTGAGGACGCCGCCTCATCCTGGTCGGCGCTCCTCGACGGGCGATCCGGTGTGCGCGCGCTCACGGAGGACTGGATCGACTCCGTGCCGGTGAAGTTCGCCGGCAGGTCCGCGACCGACCCCCGTGACGTGCTCCCCCGGCCCGAGTCGAGGCGGCTCGACCGTGCCGAGCAGTTCGCGCTGATCGCGGCCCGCGAGGCATGGCAGGACGCCGGCAAGCCCGAGGTCGAGCCGACGCGGCTGGGTGTCGCCGTCGGGAGCGGCATCGGCGGCATCACGACGATCCTCGACGCCTACGACCTGTTCAAGGAGAAGGGCTGGAACCGGCTCTCGCCGTACACCGTGCCCATGCTCATGCCCAACGGCGCGGCGGGCTGGATCGGCATCGAGGTCGGCGCCCAGGCGGGTGTGCACTCGCCGGTCAGCGCCTGCGCCACCGGCGCGGAGGGCATCGCCTACGGCATCCAGATGATCAAGGATGGCCGGGCCGACGTGGTGGTCGCCGGTGGCACCGAGGCCGCCATCCACCCCCTCAACCTCGCCTCCTTCGCGGCGATGCGGGCCATGTCGACCCGCAACGACGAGCCGCAGCGCGCCTCCCGGCCGTTCGACAAGGGACGTGACGGGTTCGTGCTCGGCGAGGGCGCGGGCATCGTCGTGCTGGAGTCCGAGGAGCACGCCCGTGCCCGCGGCGCCAAGATCTACGCGGTGGCGGCCGGAGCCGGATACTCCTCCGACGCCCACCACATCGCGCAGCCCGAGCCGTCCGGAGCGGGCATTCAGAGTGCCATGCGGCGTGCCGTGGAGAGCGCCGGGCTGACCGCCGCCGACATCCGGCACGTCAACGCGCACGCCACCTCCACTCCCGCGGGCGACGTCGTCGAGACGATCGCGATCAAGGAAGCGGTGGGTGTGCACCCGCTGGTGACCTCGACCAAGTCGATGACCGGTCACCTCCTCGGCGGGGCGGGCGGCATCGAGTCGGTCTTCACCATCCTCGCGCTGCGCGAGCGCATCGTTCCTCCGACCATCAACGTGGACGACCTGGACGACGGCGTCGAGGTCGACATCGTCCGCGCGGAGCCCCGCAAGCTGCCCGACGGGCAGATCGCCGCGGTCAACAACTCGTTCGGGTTCGGCGGGCACAACGTCGCCGTGGCCTTCACCTCTGTTTGACCAAGGAGTCTCGCATGACTGTGCTCGACAACGGGACGGTGACCGGGGACTCCGAACAGGAGCCCGTCGATCCTCGCGATCCCAGGGCCCGCCTCGGCCACCTCCTCGACGAGGGCTCAGTCCGGCTGATCTCCCCCGAGGACAAGAGCGGCGTGCTGGCCGTCACCGGCCGCATCGAGGGTGTGCCCGTCGTGGCGTTCTGCAGCGACGCCCGGGTTCAGGGCGGCGCGATGGGCGCCGAGGGATGCGAGCACATCGTGCATGCCTACGACGTCGCCGTACGGGAGCGGGTCCCCGTGATCGGCGTCTGGCACTCCGGCGGCGCCCGGCTCGCCGAAGGCGTTGAGTCGCTGCACTCGGTGGGCCGTGTGTTCGCGGCGATGACGAAGGCCTCCGGGGTCGTTCCCCAGATCTCCGTCGTCGTCGGCCCCGCGGCGGGCGGCGCGGCCTACGGCCCCGCCCTCACCGACATCGTGATCCTCGCCGACAACGGCCGCATCTTCGTGACCGGGCCCGACGTGGTGCGCAGCGTCACCGGCGAGCAGATCGACATGGCGGCGCTCGGCGGCCCCGAGCCGCACAGCAAGCGCAGCGGCGTCGTCCATGTGGTGACCAAGAGCGAGCCGGAGGCGCTGCTCAAGGCCCGCCAGCTCGCCACCCTGCTCGGCCACCAGGGCCGCGTGCGCGGCGAGGTCGACGAGGTCGACTTCAGCACTCTGCTCCCCGACAACCCGCGCCGCGCCTACGACGTGCACCCGCTCGTCAACGGCCTGCTCGACGAGCCGGGGGTCGAGTTGCACCCCAAGTGGGCGCCGAACATCGTGACCACGCTCGGCCGTCTCGGCGGGCGCACGGTCGGCGTCATCGCCAACAACCCGCTGCGGCTCGGTGGGTGCCTCGACTCCACGTCGGCCGAGAAGGCTGCCCGGTTCGTCCGGATGTGCGATGCGTTCGGGGTGCCCCTGGTCGTGCTGGTCGACGTTCCCGGCTACCTGCCCGGCGTCGGCCAGGAGCACGAAGGCGTCGTACGGCGGGGCGCCAAGCTGCTGCACGCCTTCGCCGAGGCGTCGGTTCCGAGGGTCACCCTGGTCACCCGCAAGGCGTACGGCGGCGCCTACATCGCGATGAACTCCCGGTCGCTCGGCGCGACCAGGGTCTTCGGCTGGCCCACCACCCAGGTGGCGGTCATGGGCGCCGTGGCGGCCGTGCGCGTCCTCAAGCGGCGTGAGCTCGCCGCGGTGCCCGAAGAAGAGCGCCCCGCGTTGGAAACACGGCTGGCCGAGGAGCACGAGAAGGTCGCCGGCGGTCTCCAGCGGGCCATCGACCTCGGGGTCATCGACGAGGTGCTCGAGCCCGCCGAGACGCGCGGGGCGATCGCCCGGGTCATCGCGCAGGCCACCCCGGCGCGTGGTGCCCACGGCAACATCCCGCTCTGATCCGGGTCCGGCCCCGCCGGATCCCCTCTGGTCTCGGCCGGTCGCGCCGGCGAGATCCCAGCAAGCGCACGAAGGCGCCGGTCCCGTGGGGGGACCGGCGCCTTCGTGTGTCGTCAGGTGATTGCGTTGAACGAATCAGGCGTGTTTGTGCGGCAGGCCCGGGGTCTTTGTGCGGCCCGGCCGGGCGGACGAGCTTTGCGATCCGCTCCCCCGCCTCGTCGAGGCGTCCGGTGGTCAGACGGCCGCGTGCAGCCAGCGGACCGGTGCGCCCTCACCGGCGTACCGGAACGGCTCCAGCTCCTCGTCCCACTGCTTGCCGAGCAGCCGGTCGAGCTCGTCCTCCAGGACGGCCCTGCCCTGAGCGGCCATCAGCATGATGTTGCGGAGACGATCCTCGGGGATCATGATGTCGCCGTTCGCTCCCACGACCGCCGTGAAGGCGCCGAGTGACGGCGTGTAGGCGTTGCGCGAACCGTCCACCCCCGGTGAAGGGTCCTCGGTGATCTCGAAGCGGATGCGCTGCCAGCCCATGAACGACGACGTGATCGCAGCGGCCGTACCTGGACGACCTTCCCACTCTGCCTGGGCCCGCAAGGTGCCCGGCGCGGCGGGCTGCGCGGTCCACGTCAGGTCGACGGGTACGCCAATAACGCCTGCGACGGCCCACTCGATGTGCGGGCACAACGCAGGCTGAGCCGAGTGGACGTACAGGACGCCACGAGCAGCAGCCACCGGACCTCCCAAATCCCATGAGGTGCGCCTTCCCCAACGGCCTCATACATTGGGATGATCACGGTTTCAACCTGAAGAGAGACTACCGTCCGTCGTGGCGTGGCACCAGAGGGAGGTCATACCGAATCAGGCTTGATAGCGCTCCGGATCGGGAACGCCACCCACCGCAATGACCTCGTGAACCCCACGCGAAGGACGTCCGGATGCGAACGCGACTGGTAGAGCATCTCCCGGATCGCCCCGCTCTCATCCGCCCCGGCGAACTCCTCACCTCTTCCCCCGCCGCCTGCTCCCGGTGGATCGACGACCGCGGCGGCCTCCGGCTCGCCGGTCCCGTGCAAAGCCGCGGCGCCGGGCCCTCGGGCGCGGTCCATCACGTACGGCTCTCGCCCGGCGTGGACGTGCTCGACCTCACCGCCTCCCTCCGGGACAAGGGCCACATCGCCTCGCCGAACCACGTCCTCGTCGGACAGCCCCTCTACTTCGGCGGCCCCGGCGGCCGGCCGTCGCCCGCGCGGGCCGTGCCGTACGAACCGGGTGAGGCGTGCGACGTCACCGTCGGCGTGCTGGACACCGGCCTCGCACCCCATCCGTGGCTGACGCCGTGGTACCGCGACGACATCGCCGAAACGCCGGACGCCGACCGGGACGGCACGCTGGACGAGCAGGCGGGGCACGGCACGTTCGTCGCCGGTCTGATCCTCAGGGAGGCGCCGGGGGTGCGGCTGCGCGCGATCCGGCTGCTCGACAGCCACGGCGTGAGCGACGAGGCCGCCTTGCTGCGCACACTGACCTCGCTGCGACGCGACCCGATCGACGTTCTGAACCTGTCCTTCGGCGGCTTCACCTTCGACGATCAGGCGCCCGTCGGGCTGGAAGACGCGTTGCGCGGCTTCCCCGCCGTCGTCGCCTGCGCGGGCAACACGGGCATGTCCCGCCCGTTCTGGCCGGCGGCGCTGCCCGGGGTGGTGGCCGTGGCCGCGCTGGACGACGAGGCCAGGGCGGGCTTCTCCGCCTACGGCCCCTGGGTGGACGCCTGCGCCCAGGGAGTCGGCCTGACGAGCAGCTTCGTGGAGCACGAGAGCTTTCACGGATTCGCGACCTGGAGCGGCACGTCGTTCGCGACCGCGATCGTCGCCGGCCGCGTCGCAGCGCACTGCCGGAACATGCCGCCCGGCGAGGCCGTACGGCACGTCTTGGGAGGCGGCCGGCGAATTCACGATCTCGGAGTCATCGTCGCCAAAGATCGGTAGTGTGCTCACGCAGCGTTCCCCCCTTGATGCGTGAAGTGACGTCCATGACTGCAGAACACTCGCTGACCTGGCTCGACCAGGCTGCGTGGGAAGACCTCGTCGCCCGTTTCGACGGCCGCATGTGGGCGGTCGCCCGGGCGTTCGGGCTCGGCCCCGCCGACGCCGCCGACGCGGTGCAGGGCGCCTGGTTACGGATGGTCGAAAGTCTCGACGGCATCCGCGACCCGGAGCGCATCGGGGCGTGGCTCGTCACCACCACGAGGAACGAGGCGATCCGCCTCAGCCGCAGGGCCCGCGGAGAGGTGGCGTCAGGCCACGACCTCCCCGACGCCGTCGTGCCGGACCCCGCCGCGGCCGTCGTCGACGCCGACTTCGGCCGGCAGGTGTGGGAGCGGCTCGAAACACTCGACGAGCCCTGCCGTTCGCTACTGCGGTTCTCCGTGATGCACCCCGAGGCCACCTACGCCCAGACGGCGATGCGTCTGGACCTGTCCCCGGGCAGCATCGGCCCGACCCGTGCCCGGTGCATGTCGCGCCTCAGGAGCCTGGTGGGGGACGCGGTATGAGAGACGAATACCTGCTCGCCGCGCTTCGGATGGCGGTGGGCATCGACCCCGTGCCCGGCCGCGTGTCCGCCGACGCGCGGGCCGCTTTCAAACTGCGACTGCCGGGCGGGATCATCGCGGCACCCGTCGAGACGTCACGGCCGCACGGCGCCCGCGGCGGGACCTTGGAAACGAACCCTTCGAACGCGGGATCCTCCGGCGGCCGGGGCGGCGCACCGGGCCTGTGGGCGGGCGGGCCCCGGCTGCACCGGTTCACGACGCCGGATCTCACCATCGACGTGGAGCCGGTGGTCGCCGACGGCCGGCTGGAGGTGGCCGGTCAGGTCTCTTCCAGCTCCGAACCCGATCCCGGCTGGCACGTCGAGGTGCGCACCGCGCACATCACCAAGACGCGTGAGCTCCCGCGAAGCGGCCAGTTCGCCGTGGGCGGCCTGCCCGTCGGGTGGTTCAGCGTCGTGTGCCACCGGCCCGGCGAGCCCGCCGTGTCGACTCGCTGGCTGCACGTCCGCCCATGACCCCCTGCCCCGACAGGTCCGGCCGCGCGAGACCGGACCTCATCAGCGCTGCCGGAACGCGTCGCACATGACAACGCGGGCCGGCGCCCTCCTCACCCCCATCGGACCCATGACCTCCTGTTCGAGCACCTCTCCCACGCCATCCACCTCCACCGCATCAGAGCCCATGACCTCGAACCGCACCCCCGCCCTTCCGGAACCCACACCGCCGGCCGCGACGACCGGCGCCGCCCCGGAGGCATCCGCCGTACAAGCCGCTCCTGGGCCGCCCGCGGCCATGCCCGGACCGGACAGAACCGCTGCGCTCGTCGCGCGCGCCGAGGCCGCCGTCCGGCTGTCCGGCACCGACCCCCGGGTCGCGCTGGAGGAGGCCAGGGCCGTACTGGCGGAGACGGCCGGCGAACTCTGTCCCGAGGCCGCGTCGGTCGCGTTGCGGGCGTCCGCACTCGCCGCACGAGAGCTGGGCGACCTCGGACTGGCCGCGGAGCGGCTGCGGCAGGCCGTCGTGGCCGGCGCGGGCTCGCCCCGCAGAGTCGCGCAGGCCCGCATGTCCCTGGTCACCGTCCAGGCCCACCTCGGCGACCCGGAGGGCGCGCTGCGCCTGGCCGACCTGGCCGAGAAGGATCTGTCCGGGCGTGACCTGGCCAGGCTCGGCGTACAACGTTCGGTCGCCCTCATGCTGCTCGGCCGCCACCGCGAGGCCGTACGGCACTGCGACAAGGCGATCGGGCGGCTGGACGGCGACCCCAAGTTCCAGGCGGGCGGCCTGCTCAATCGCGGCCTGGCCAACGTCTTCCTGGAGCGGTACGGCCTGGCCCAGGCGGACCTGTCGGCCTGTGCCGAAATGGCACGCGATGCCGGCCTCGGCCATCTGGCGATGCTCGCGGAAGGCAACCTGCCGTTCGTGAACGCGCGCCGTGGTGACATCCCCGCGGCGTTCGAGAGCTATCGGGCCGCGGAGGCGGCGTTGTCCGGCTATCCCGAGAGGCTGGCCGCGATGCGGACGGACTTCGCCGAGGCCTTGCTGGCCGCGCGCCTGCCGGGCGAGGCGCGCTCGGTCGTGGAGCAGGCCCTCCCCGACCTGGTGGCCGCGGAGGCGCACGCCGCGCTGCCCGAAGCGCGGCTCCTGCTGGCCCAGGCCGCGCTGATGTCCGGCGACGGCCACGAGGCGGAGACCACCGCGGAGACCGCGCTCGCCGAGTTCCTCGGCCAGGGAAGGTCGCCGTGGGCGCCACTGGCCCGCGAGATCCGGCTGCGCGCCCGCGCGCTGCACAACGAGCCCGGCCGTGCGCTGCTGGCCGAATTGCTGGAATGCGCTGACGAGCTGACCGAGCACGGGTGGACGACGGTGTGCGGCTCGCTCCGTCTCATGTGTGCGGGCCTGGCGGCGCGGCTGGGCGACCTCGGAACCGCGCGGGCCCAACTGGACGCGCTGGCCGCCTCCCCGGTGCGCGCCGTGGTGAGGCATCACGCCAGGGCGATGCGCCTCCACCTCGACGGCGATCATGTCGGGGCTCTCGCGGCCGCCGGCGTCGGCCTGGACGCGGTCCTGCCGTACGACGCCCCGTCAGGCACGGGCGGGCCGAGCGGTACGGGCGCCGTTTCGGCGGAGCCGGCGATGCGCGCCCACGCGGCCCGGCCGGCGGAAGACCTGGCGGCCTTCGGCTTGAAGGTGGCGCTCGGCGCGGGCGACCCCTGGGCCGTACTCACCTGGGCGGAGAGGTGGAGGGCAATCGTGCGCGGCACACCTCCGCCGCCGGCCTTCACGCCGCGGTCCCTGCCCGTCCTGGACGGCACGCTGATCGAACTCGTGCGGGACGGCGACGACCTGTTCGGGCTCTGCCTCACCTCGTGGGACTGCTCCGTCCATCCGCTCGGGTCGTACACGGCGGCGGTCGAGGGGGCCGTCCGGATCCGGTACGGCATGCGCAGGCGAAACCTCCGGGACGCCCGTTCGCATGATGGGGGCGGCGGCTCTCGCACAGGCCGCGGCGGCGAACGGGACGAGGGCCGCGAAACGGATCGTGAGCTTGCGGCGGAGCTCGATCTGCTCGGCCGCCGCCTGCTCGGCCCGCTCGACCTCGACGACGGGCCCGTGGTGATCGTGCCCACAGGGCCGCTGTGCACGCTGCCGTGGCCGATGTTCCCGCCGCTGCGCGGCCGGCCCGTCTCCGTCGCGCCCGAAGGCTCTTCGTGGCTCGCGAAGGGCCGGGAGATCACCCGCTCCACCGCCTGGAGGGCGAAACACGAGCCCGCGTGGGCGTCGCCGTACGAGATGGCGACCCGCCCCTACAAGGGGCCGGGTGGGGTGGACGCGCGGGTGTGCGGCGAGCCGTACCAGCCGCCGTTGGTGGTGGCGGTGGCCGGGCCGGGGTTGGCCGAGGCGGGACGGGAGGCCTCCATGGTGGTGCGTACGCACCCGCACGCCGAGCGGATCGCGGCTACCAGGGCGGAATTGCTGGGCGCGCTGGACCGGGCCGACGTGCTGCACGTGGCCGCGCATGGGACGTTCTCGCCGCAGAGCCCGATGCTCTCGCAGATCACGATGAACGACGGGCCCTTGATGGCATACGAGCTGCGAAGGTCACGGCGCATGCCCAGCTTGGTGATCTTGTCGGCCTGCGATGCGGGCATGGCCCACGCGCCGGTGGACGGTGCCGTGCTGGGGCTCGCCGGGGCGTTCCTCGACGGCGGATCCGCCTGCGTGATCGCCGGGATCTGTCCGGTCCGCGACGACGAGGCGGCGACCCTGATGACCGTCTTTCACGCCTTCCTGGCAGATGGCCGTCCTCCGGCCGAGGCGTTGGGCGCAGCCATCGCGAAGACGGGCATCGGGGGGTTCGTCTGCTTCGGTGCCGGTCACGACCCCATCCACGCCGCCCCCCATTCCGCGTGATCATGCAGAAGTTCGGCAACGAGCCGTCTGAGCTGGGCAGACTCAATTCGTGATCATGCAGAAGTTCGCGCATGTACGGTTCGACCAGCCGGAATGTCGTCCGTGATCATGCACTCAGTACGGCACCGGCGCGGAGGAGCATGGCCGGCCACGGCCCCCGAGTGCATGATCACGATCGGCATACGGCCAGTTCAGGACGGGTCTGAGCGAACTTCTGCATGATCACGAAACGCGAAGATGCACGTCAACGTGCCATCCGCCGAGCTTCTGCATGATCACGGCAAAGTGGAGGGGCTGGCCAGCCGGCCTTTCCACGAACTTCTGCATGATCACGGCAAAGTGGTCAGCCGGTGGCGACGGGGCGGGTGGGATCGGCGACCCAGTTGGACCACGATCCGACGTACAGGGCTGCCGGGATGCCCGCCACCTCCAACGCGAGTACCTCGTGCGCCGCCGTCACCCCGGAGCCGCAATAAGCCCCGACCGGCACGCCCTCGACCACGCCAAGGGTGTTGAATCGCTCCCGCAGGAAGCCGCTCGCCCGGAACTTGCCGCCCGGCTCGACGTTCTCCGCGGTAGGCGCACTGACCGCTCCGGGGATGTGCCCGGCCACCGGGTCCACGGGCTCGACCTCCCCGCGGTAGCGCTCCGTCGCCCGAGCGTCGAGCAGCACTCCGCCGTCGGCGAGCGCGGCGGCCTGGTCGGCGTCGAGGACCGGCATTCCGCCGGGGGACGCCTCGAAGTCGCCGGGCGCGACGGCGGCGGCGTCCTTCACGACGGGCAGGCCCTCCTGCTCCCAGGCCCGCAGGCCGCCGTCGAGCACCCGCACGTCGGGGTGGCCGAAGTAGCGCAGCGTCCACCACGCCCGGGCCGCCGAACTCGCATCGGAGTCGTCGTAGACGACCACGGCGCGTGTGCCGGACACGCCGAGCCTGCGCATCGCCGACTGGAAGCTCTTCGCGGTCGGCAGCGGATGACGTCCGCCAGGCCCGGGAGGCGAGGCGAGGTCGGTGTCGAGGTCGCAGAAGACGGCACCGGGAATGTGCCCTTCCGCGTAGGACTGCGCCCCGGGCGGGCCTCCGAGCCGCCAGCGCACGTCCAAGATGGTGACGTCGTGGAGGGCGGAGAGCTCCTCCGGCGTGATCAGCGGGCTCATTCGATGCTTACCTCCAAAGCTGACTTCATCATCGGCGCACCTCCAGCAGCGGCACGCTCTGTTCGGCCCGCGTCAACGACCCGTGATAGCCGACCAGGGCCGACTCCAGCGGTTCGGTGCGCGAGGCGACGATCGCGCAGCCGCCGTACGCCACGGCCATGACGTCGCCGATCCGGCCTAGCCACTCCTTGCGCACCCGGCGGCCGAACCAGCCCGCGTCTGCCGCCTCCTCGCGGGTGACCACCCAGGCACGGCCGTGAAGGGCCTCACTCCAGGTCTCCCGTACGGCTTCCGCCGCGCCGGGCTCGGTGTAGACGTGGCGGGCGCGGGCGTCGCCGCCGAGCATGGTCACGCCTTCCTGGAGATCGGGGCGGTTGTCCACGTCGACCTTGTCGACAACGTTGATCATGCCGTGGTCGGCGGTCACGTAGAGCGCCGATCCCGGGGGAAGCCCCCCGGCGATCCGCTCGGCCATCTGGTCGACGACGGCGAGCTGTTCGAGCCACCGGTCGCTCCCCCAGCCCGCGAGGTGGCCCGCGAGATCGAGGTCGCCGTAGTAGACGGTGACGAACGAACTGTCCGCCAGGGCCTGCCGTACACCGTCGACCCGTTCGTCGACGGTGTCGGCGGGCCAGTAACGCATGCCCCTGTAGACCGCGCGGGTGAGGCCGGTTCCGTCGAACGCGGCGGGGGCGACGTAGACCGGGTCGGCTCCGTGGGCGGACAACCGCTGGTAGACGGTCTCCGCGGGCTGCCAGACATCCGGATCTACGGGCAGGCCGGGGGCCGTCCAGCGCAGGCAGTCCAGCAGCCGGCCCTCCCCGGGCACCGCCATATGGATGCCGACCATGCCGTGCTCCCCCGGCGGGATCCCGGTGCCGAGCGTGGCGAGGCTGGTCGGCGTGGACGACGGGAAGCCCGCCGAGATCGTGCGCGCCGTCTGGCCGGTCAGGAACGGCGCGGCGTCGGCGTGCGCGGCGAGGAGTTCGGCGCCGAGGCCGTCGACGAGGAACAGGCACACCCGCGCCGCGGGTTCGAGCCCGAGCACGTTGGAGCCCGGAAGGCCAAGCGAGGAGAGCATCGACTCCGGCAGGTCGGCCAGAGACGCCGTGCCGTACGCGGGAACGTACGGCACGGCTGGGTACGCCCCCGTGGGGCCTGTGGGGTACGTTCCCGCGTCTGTCACGTCGTCTCCAGCGTCGGTCGGCAGGTCAGGTGGCGGCGCGGGCGGTGGCCTCGGACAGCGCCTTGGCGAAGGCCAGCACGTGGGTGACGGCCTCGGGCCCGTCGGCCGCCTCGCTCACCCTGAGGGCCAGGTCGTCGGCCGTGATCGCGCCGGTGTAGCCGTGGTCGGCTTCGCAGTTCTCGTCGCCGCAGGTCGCGGGCTCGAGGTCGACATGAGAGATGGCCCCCCAGCCGATGGTGAGCGTGACCTCGCTCGGCGGGACCCCCGGCACGTACGACGCGGGGTCGGGCACGACCCTGGTCACCGCGACCGACTGGATGCGACTGAGTCGTACGGCCTCGGTGGTGGTAGAGGCGTGCGAGGCGGGCATGCCCTCGGCGGGCGGGTGCTCGTCGGTGTGGCAGACGAGCAAGCGGGTGGGCGACAGCACCAGCACCGTGACGTGCCTGCGCACTTCCATCGCCGGGTCGAACGTGGCCTCGTGATGTACGACGTACGCCGTGACCGGCTCCTTGCCGAGAGCGGAGTCGACGGCGTCGGCGACCAGATCGGGGTAGTAGCCGCTGCGGTCAATGGCTTCGCGCATGCCCGCGGCGGAGACTCGGGTTTCCCTCATAGGTCCATCCTGCCCTGTAAGGGACACCGGTTTCACACCCGAACGGTCGTCCGTCAGCCCAGGCGGCGGGGACCGACGTCGGGGCGCGGCCCGGAGACGGGCCGCAGGACGGCGCGCGCCCCCAGAACCACCGCCCCGGAGGTGCCGACCAGCACCGGGTCGAGATCCATCCTGATCACCTCCGGCAGGGCGTCGGCCAGCAGGCCCACCCGCACGAGCAGGTCGCTCAGGGCGTCCACGGCGACGGGCGGGTAGCCGTACCGGCCGAAAAGCAACGGCGCGGTGCGAACCGAGCGCACCAGGCTCTGGGCGTCCTCCCCGGTGAGGGGGGCGAGCCGGTAGGCCCGGTCGCCGAGGAGACGGGCGGCCACCTCGGCCAGGCCGAACGACACGACCCCGCCGAAATACCTGTCCTGGACGACGCCGACGACCGTCGGCACCGCCGGCTGGGGGGCCATGCGTTGTACGGCGAGGGCCGCTCCCGGGCCGAGCACCGCGCCCAGGCCCGTGTAGGCCTGCCGGACCCCCGAGGGTTCGGCGAGGCCGATCCGCACGGTTCCGGCCTGCTTGGCGGCGGCGGGATCGGCGGCCTTGACCACCACGGGGTAGCCGAGCCGTTCGGCCGCGGCGACCGCCTCGTCCGCCGAGGCGACCACCTCGGCCGGCCAGACCTCCACCCCGTAGCAGGCCAGTAACTCGGTGGCGTCGATCTCCACGTCGTGGATCTCCCCGCCCCGGTCTCCGGACCCGGCGTGTCCCTCATGCCCCTCCTGCCCGAGTGCGGCCGCGACAAGTGCGCGGGCTCCCTTGGCGTCGACGCCCTCCGGTTCGGGAACGGTCCCCGCCGGCTGCTCCCGCCACCGGGCGTGCCGTACGGCATGGGCCAGCGCCCGCACGGCCTCCTCGGGCGCGGGATAGGAGGGGATGGACCCCTTCTGGGGAGCCGCGTCCGTCTCGCCGGGAGAGCCGACGGTGACTCTGAGGGCGGGGGGCATGCCCATCTCGCCCTGGAAGGTGGCGAGCACCGGCTTGCCGGATTCGCCGGCCGCCTTGACCAGCTCGGCGGCGATCTCATCCGTACGGCCGGGGATGGGCGGCATGTAGACGACGACCGCGGCGTCCACGTCGTTCAGGACGTCCGACAAAGCCCGGGCGTACTCGGCGGCCCCGGCCTGGGCCCCCAGGTTCACCGGTGGGGCGGGTTCCAGGCCCGCGGCCACGCAGGCCTCCTCGGCGAGCAGCGCCAAGGCGTCGGAGTTGCTCACCAGGCCGACCCGTGGGCCTGTGGGAAGCGGCTGGTAGGCGAGGAGCTGCGCGACGTCGAACAGCTGGGTGAGGTCGTCGACGCGAATCACCCCGGCCTGCTCGAAGAGCGAGCTGAGCGCGGTGTCGGGAAGGTCGAGCGCCGGGGCGGCATGCGCGCCGGGCACGCCGCGGCTCTTGACCACCACGATCGGCTTGCTCCGCGAGATCCGGCGGGCCAGCCGGGTGAACTTGCGCGGGTTTCCCAGGGACTCCAGGTAGAGGAGGATCACGTCGGTCGCCGCGTCCTCCTCCCAGTACTGCAGGAGGTCGTTGCCGGATACGTCCGCCCGGTTTCCTGCGGACACGAAGGTCGAGATGCCCATGCCCCGCTGGGCGACCCGCTGGAGCAGGGCCGTGCCGAGCGCGCCGGACTGGCTGAAGAATCCCACTCGGCCCCGCCCGGGCAGGGTCGCCGCGAGGGTCGCGTTGAGCCGGACGGCGGGATCGGTGTTGGCGATGCCGAGGCAGTTGGGCCCGACGACGCGCAACCCGTACGCCCGGGAGATGCTGACGAGCTCGTCCTGGCGCACGCGGCCGTCGTCGCCGGTCTCACCGAAGCCGGAGGAGACCACGACCAGCCCCTTGACGCCTTTTTCCGCGCATTCCCTGACGACGTCGAGCACCCCTTCGGCCGGGACGGCGAGCACGGCCAGGTCGACGTCCCCGTCGATCGCGGACACGCTCCGGTAGGCCCGAACACCGGCGACGGCCCGCGCGTGCCGGTGGACCGGATAGACCGGACCGGAGAAGTCGGCTCCGAGCAGATTGCGCAGGACGGCCTGCCCGATGCCGCCGGGTTCCCGGCTGGCGCCGATCACCGC
Organism: Planotetraspora thailandica; assembly: GCF_016863335.1. GTDB lineage: Bacteria > Actinomycetota > Actinomycetes > Streptosporangiales > Streptosporangiaceae > Planotetraspora > Planotetraspora thailandica. Next base: position 179,561 of record NZ_BOOR01000021.1, on the reverse strand, counting down.
GACGGACTCCGGCTTGAGCAGGCGCTCGATGGAGCGGGCCTCCGAACGGTGCTCGCGGGCGAGCCTGACCTCGCGCGAGGTCTCCGTGGTGGCCAGGTCGAGGGTCATCCGTACGACCCCGTCTTCGAACTGGCTCTCCGCCGTGTAGCCGGCCTGCCGGAAAAGGCCGGTCATGCGGTGGTTTCCGGGCAGCACGTCGGCGATGAACGTTCTGATCCCGCGTTCCCTTGCGGCGGCCCGCAGGTGCTCCATCAGCACCGAGGCCACTCCCCTGCCCTGGTGGGCGTCCTCGACGAGGAAGGCCACCTCGGCATGGTCTTCAGGCGTGACCCGGTCGTACCGTACGACCGCGACCATCTCGGTGCCGATGGTGGCGATCAGGGCGACCCGGTTGTCGTAGTCGACGTTGGTGAACCAGGCGATCTCACGGTCGGTCAGGCGGGGCCTCGGGCCGAAGAACCTGTAGAAGATCGACTGTTCGGACAGGCGGGAGTAGAACGAGCGAAGCGGCTCGGCGTCGTCCGGTCTGATCGGGCGCAGGTGTGCCGTGCCCCCGTCGGAGAGGACGACATCCGCCTCCCAGTGGGCGGGGTATCGAAGTTGCACAACCTGAGGCTAACGGTGCAAAGGTTGCCGTTGATTGTGGTGATTCTTACTTTTCTTGGTGACACGTGGGTTCACCCCGAGTAAACACCCGACTTATCCCCCTTTCAGGGAACTCGCCAGCTGGTGAGTTGGGCAACGCTTGTGCATCGACTGTGCCCGGGTGTCCGCTCTATGCCCCACGACACCCCCGGAAACTGTTAAGTTTCTTCGCGTCAGCCTCAGAGCACGGAGAGGACGCCGCCCCTCCATGGGCAACGGCGGGCTCACCTCCACAGCAGTCGGCAAGGTGGTGACATCATGACGCGGGTCGTCGTGGTGGGCGATCTCATGACGGACGCGGTCGCCCGCGCCAAGTACCCTCTCGCGAGGGCCAGCGACACCCCCGCCGTCGTGACCATGCACGGTGGCGGCTCCGGAGCCAACGTCGCATCCTGGCTCGCCGTCGAAGGATCCGAAGTGGCCTTCATCGGCCGCCGCGGCGCCGACATCACCGGTCGCAACCGCGACATGGAACTCATGGGCTACGGCGTCGACGCCCGTCTCGTGATGGACCCTGAGCGGCCCACCGGCACCTGCGTCGTCCTGGTGACCCACAAGGGCGAGCGGACCATGCTCTCGGACCCCGGGGCCAACGCCGCGCTCTCCCCCGAGGACCTGCCCCGCGACCTGTTCTCCGCGGGCGCCCATCTGCACATTTCGGGGTACACCCTGATCAACGAGGGCTCCCGCGACGCTGGCCTGGCCGCGCTCGACCTGGCCCGCCGGGCCGGAATGTCGATCTCGGTCGACTGCGCGTCGTCGGCCCCCGTCGAGCGCACCGGCGCCGAGCCGTTCCTGGAGTGGACCCACGGCGCCAAGCTGCTGTTCGCCAACGCCGACCAGGCCAAGGTGCTCACGGGCCGGGAGGAGCCCGACGCGGCAGCCAAGGTCCTCACCGCCTGGTTCCCCCAGGTCGTCATCAAACTGAACTCCGACGGCGCGCTCTGGTACACCAACAATCGCGCCGAGCCGGTCCGCGTACCCGCCGAGTCGGTCGACCGGGTCGTCGACGGCACGGGCGCGGGAGACGCGTTCACCGCCGGTTTCCTGCCCCAGTGGCTGGACGGCAAGCCGCCGGCAGAGGCACTCGCCGCGGGCAACGCCCTCGCCGCCCGGTGCATCGCCAACCTCGGCGCCCGCCCCCGCCTCTGACCACCCCGCCCCTGGCGTCGGAAGTGCCTGGGGGTGAACGCCGGGCTACCTGGAGGCCCTGGAAGGTGCCTGAGGGGTGTTTCGGGGCGCCTGAGGGTTATCTATCGCGGGGCCTCGTTGTGGTGACCGAGGCCCCGTTGTGGTGATCATGCAGAAGCTCGCGGATCACTATGCCGACCGGCCGAAACACTTTTCGTGATCATGCAGAAGTTCGGAGAAATGCCGCCCTACCTGGCACTTCTCATTTCGTGATCATGCAATGGCGCGACCCTCGGCACGCCGTACATGATCACGGCAAGAATCCGCCCTGGTCAGAGCGAACGTTCTCGACCTTCTGCATGATCACCGTACGGAAAGTCGCAGGCCAGTCCCCGCGCACACGAACTTCTGCATGACCACGACAAGAGTCTGCGCACGTCAGAGGGGATTTCTCCGAACCTCTGCATGATCACGGCACGGGAAGTCGCAGGTCAGTGCCCATGCCCACGAACTTCTGCATGATCACCACCATGGGGGCACCACCACGGCGACACCACCATGGGGGCGCCGCCATGACGGCGCCGCCGTGTGGTCAGGTGGTGGTGGCCAGGACCAGTGGCAGGACGGCTAGGGCGCCCGCATGGCGCACCTGGGCGGCGGCGAGGGTCATGGTCCAGCCGGTGTCCACCCGGTCGTCCACGAGCAGCACGGGCCCGCCCGCCGAGGCGATCCGTTCCCCGAGTTCCCGCGGCATCGCCAGCGTCCGCCGGATCGCGGTCACCCGCTGGGCGCTGTTGTACTGGCGGCCGGGTGGCCCTCCCTTGTATCCGAGCTCACCCAGGTAGGTCAGGCGGCCGATCCCGGCGATCCCCTCCGCGAGGCTGCGCACCAGCACCGGATGCGCGGCCGACGGGATGCTCACGACGGCCACCGGCCGGTCCGACCATCCCCACGACTTGAGGACGTCGACCACGGCGGCCAGCACGTCGCCCGGCACCGGGCCGTCGCCGGCGGCCAGCAAGTCGCGCAGCCGGGAACCCCACCCGATGTCGGTGAGGCGGCCCAGCGCCCGGCCGGCCCCCGCCGACAGTTCCGGCTTGATCCGGCCCTTGAGATCGGCGAGTCCCGTGGGCCACTGCCGCCGCGGCTCCACTTCGACACCCGGCCGCGTCAGGCTGGCGCGGGCCGCGTCCACGGCCTTCGCCGCGGTCTCCGGCGAGCGGTGGGAGCCGGTGCAGTTGTCGCAGCGGCCGCACGGCGCCGCGGCCTCGTCGTCCAGATGGCGGCGCAGGTATTCCTCACGGCAGTCGGCCGTGGTGATGTATCCGAGCATGGCGTCCTGCTCGGCTTTGCGCTCGGCCGCGACCCGCGCGTAGCGGTCGGCGTCGTAGGCCCAGGGCTCGCCGGTCGCCTCCCAGCCGCCCTTGACCCGGCGGACCGCGCCGTCCACGTCGAGCACCTTTAGCATCATCTCCAGGCGTCCGCGGCTGAGGTCGACGCGGGTCTCCAGGGCGGCGGTCGACAAGACCCCCTCTTCCGACAACGCCTCCAGGGTCGTACGGACCACCGGCTCAGGCGGAAACGCCAGTGACGCGAAATATCCCCAGATTTCCCGGTCTTCCGCGCCCGGCAGGAGGATCACCTCGGCCTGCTCGACACCTCGGCCGGCCCGGCCCACCTGCTGGTAGTACGCCACAGGCGACGGAGGCGCGCCCATGTGGACGACGAAGCCCAGGTCGGGCTTGTCAAAGCCCATCCCCAGGGCCGACGTGGCGACCAGCGCCTTGATCCTGTTGCCGAGCAGGTCTTCCTCGGCCGCGAGACGCTCGGCCGGCTCGGTCTGCCCGGTGTAGGCGGCCACCGGGTGCCCCTGCTCACGCAGGTAGGCCGCGATCTCCTGGGCGGCGGCCACGGTCAGCGTGTAGACGATGCCGGAGCCCGGCAGTTCGTGCAGCGTCTCGGACAACCACGCGAGCCGTTGTTCGGCGCCGCTCAGCCGTACGACGCCGAGGTGGAGGCTGTCGCGCTCCAGCGGGCCGCGCAGCACCAGCACGTCCTCGGCCTCGTCGTCGTCGAAGTCGCCCACCACGGCCAACTGCTCGGCGACGTCGCGGGTGACACGGGCGTTGGCCGTCGCGGTGGTGGCGAGCACCGGAATGCCGGGGGGCAGGTCGGCCAGCATCGTGCGCAGCCGGCGGTAGTCGGGCCGGAAGTCGTGACCCCAGTCGGAGATGCAGTGGGCTTCGTCGATCACCACAAGACCGGCGCTCTCCGCCAGCTCGGGCAGCACCTGGTCCCGGAACTCGGGGTTGTTGAGGCGTTCGGGGCTGACCAGCAGCACGTCGACCATGCCCTCGGCGACCTGCGCGTAGGTCTTCTCCCACTCCTCCGGGTTGGCCGAATTGATGGTGGCGGCATGGATGCCAGCTCGCTCGGCGGCGGCGATCTGGTTGCGCATCAGCGCGAGCAGCGGGGAGATGATGACCGTCGGGCCCTCGCCCAGCTCGCGCAGGAGGCCCGTCGCGACGAAGTAGACGGCGGACTTGCCCCACCCGGTGCGCTGCACGACCAGCGCCCTGCGGCGGTCGACGACGAGCGCCTTGATCGCGGACCACTGGTCGTCGCGCAGACGCGCGCCTTCGCCCGCGAGCGCCCGCAGCCGCTCCTCTGCCTCTTCCCGCAGCATGTCCTCTTCGCTCACCCGGTCATTGGTATCAGGTCGAGGCGACGAGTACGTGTTCTCCCGCCTCACGAGCCGGGACCAGAACCCGACCGGCCATGGTTGGATGAATCCCGTTATGGACGTGACCACGTGGTACCTCGAGCAGACCGCCCCCGCCGACGTGCGTCCCGGCCGCGCGCCCGACTCGCCCGTCGACGTCGTACGCGCCGAGCATCCGAGCCCCGAGTTCGGCAGGTTCCTCTACACCGCCGTGGGCGGCGACTGGCAGTGGACCGACCGCCTGCCGTGGACCTGGCGGGAGTGGATGGACTGGCTGAGCCGTCCCGGCGTCGAGGTCTGGGTGGCATGGTTGCGCGGCACTCCCGCCGGATACGTCGAGCTCGCCGCCCAGGACGCGGGCGACGTCGAGATCGCCTACTTCGGGCTCCTGCCGTACGCGATCGGCCGGGGCCTCGGCGGGCACCTCCTGGCCACGGGAGCCCAGCGTGCGTGGGACCTCGCCGAACGCTGGCCCGGTCTGGACAAGACGCGGCGGGTGTGGGTGCACACGTGTTCGCTGGACGGCCCCGCGGCCCTGTCCAACTACAAGGCACGTGGCTTCCGGCTCTACGACACCAAGGTGAACGCCCCCGGAGACGAGGACGAGGGAACCACGCCGGGCCCCTGGCCGGGAGCCGGCCCGCGCGGCTGACGCGCTGAAGCCACCCGTCGCGCCGAGCACGGCCGGACCGCGCGAAAAACATGGCCGAGTCGCGACCACTCTCCGGCATCGGCACAATGTTCGACATGGCCCGACGGACGACCACACCCACCCCGGACGAGGAGTTCGAAGAGCGGATCGTCGATATCGACGTATCCGCCGAGATGCGGACGAGCTTCCTGGAGTACGCGTACTCGGTCATCTACCAGCGTGCACTCCCCGACGCCAGGGACGGGCTCAAGCCCGTCCAGCGCCGCATCCTCTACTCGATGAGCGAGCTCGGCCTGCGTCCGGACCGCGGCCACGTCAAGTCCTCCCGCGTCGTCGGCGAGGTCATGGGCAAGCTCCATCCGCACGGCGACGGCGCGATCTACGACGCGCTCGTGCGCATGGCGCAGCCGTTCTCGATGCGGCTCCCGCTGATCGACGGGCACGGCAACTTCGGCTCGCCTGACGACTCCCCCGCGGCGATGCGGTACACCGAGGCCAGGCTCGCCCCTGCGGCCATGCTGATGGTCCAGTCGATCGACGAGGACACCGTCGACTTCCGGCCCAACTACGACGGCCAGGAGACCGAGCCCGCGGTGATGCCGGCGGCGTTCCCCAATCTCCTGGTCAACGGGGCCACCGGCATCGCGGTCGGCATGGCGACCAACATGGCGCCCCACAACCTCGGCGAGGTCGTGGCCGCGGCCCGGCACCTGATCAAGAACCCGGACGCGACGCTCGACGAGCTGATGCGCTTCATCCCCGGGCCCGACCTGCCGACCGGCGGCTCGATCATCGGCCTCCAGGGCGTCAGGGATGCTTACGAGAACGGCCGCGGCACCTTCCGGATGAGGGCCAAGGTGACGATCGAGAACGTGACCCCGCGCCGCCGGGGCATCGTCATCACCGAGCTGCCGTTCAACGTCGGCCCCGAGCGCGTGGTCACGAAGATCAAGGAGCTCGTGACCTCCAAGAAGCTCAACGGGATCGCCGACCTGAAGGACCTCACCGACCGCCACAAGGGCCTGCAACTGGTCATCGAGGTCAAGAACGGCTTCAACCCGGAGGCCCTCCTCGAGGAGCTCTACCGGCTCACGCCGATGGAGGAGACCTTCGGCATCAACAACGTGGCGCTCGTCGACGGCCAGCCGAGGACGCTGGGGCTGCGCGAGCTTCTGTCGGTCTACGTCGAGCACCGCCTCGACGTCGTGCGCAGGCGATCGGCGTTCCGCCGCCGCAAACGGGAGGAGCGCCTGCACCTGGTCGACGGCCTCATCATCGCGCTGCTCAACATCGACGAGGTCATCCAGGTCATTCGCACGTCCGACGACTCGGCCCAGGCGCGGGCTCGGCTCATCGAGATCTTCGACCTGAGCGAGATCCAGGCCAACTACATCCTCGACACCCCGCTGCGCCGCCTCACCCGCTACGACAAGCTGGAGCTGGACCGCGAGAAGGAGACCCTCCAGGCCGAGATCGACGAGCTCACTGCGATCCTGTCGTCGGAGGACCGCCTGCGCCGCGTCGTGTCCGGCGAGCTGGCCGAGGTGTCCAAGACGTACTCCACGCCGCGCCGTACGGTGCTGCTGGAGTCGTCGAACGTCGTCAGGGCCGCCGCGGTGCCGCTCGAGGTCGCCGACGACCCCTGCCTCGTGCTGATGTCCTCGACCGGACTGCTGGCCCGTACGGCGGACGCCTCCCCGATCGGAGGCGACGGTGAGCGCACCCCGCACGACGTGCTGGTCTCGGTCGTGCGCTCGACGGTCAGGGGCGAGGTGGGCGCGGTCACGTCGGAGGGCAGGGCGATCCGCGTGTCCGTGGTGGACCTGCCCACGCTGCCGCCCTCGGCCAACCCGCCGTCCCTGGCGGGTGGCCACCCCGTGTCCGAATACGTCACGCTCTCGCCGGGCGAACGCGTGGTGGGGCTCGCCTCCCTCGACCCGGACGGGCCCGGCCTCGCCCTCGGCACCGCCCAGGGCATCGTGAAGCGGGTCGTGCCCGAATATCCCGCCAACCGGGACGACTTCGAGGTCATCGGCCTGCGTGACGGCGACACCGTCGTCGGCGCGGTCGAGCTGACCTCCGCCGATCACGACCTCGTGTTCATCACGTCCGACGCCCAGATGCTGCGTTTCCCGGCGTCGCTGGTGCGCCCGCAGGGCCGCCCGGCCGGGGGCATGGCGGGCATCCGCCTCGAAGGGGACGCTCGGGTGGTCTGGTTCGGCTCGGTCGACCCGGCCGTGGAGGCGCGGGTCGTCACGGTCGCCGGTTCGGCGACCGCCCTGCCCGGCACGCAGACGGGCGCGGGCAAGGTCTCGGACTACGCGGACTTCCCGCCGAAGGGCCGGGCGACCGGCGGCGTGCGCGCTCAGCGCTTCCTCAAGGGCGAGGACACGATCCTCCTGGCGTGGGCGGGCGCCGCTCCCGCCAAGGCCGTCTCCTCGACCGGCAAGCCCGTCCCGCTGCCCGAAGAGCTGGGCCGCCGTGACGGCTCCGGCATGCGGCTCCTGCACGAGATCGCGGCCATCGGCGGCGCCCTCGGGGCTCAGCCGTACGACGTGAACGCCCACGAGGCCGCGGCCGGAACCGCGGAGAGCGGCCTGGACGGCGCCGACGTTCAGGCAGAGCCCCCGCAGAGCTTCTGAAGCCCGCCGCCGCCCGGCCTCGCCCGACCCGGGCGGGCCGGGCGGGCCGAGCGGCGGACTCGGTGACCCCACTCGAATCCGTCTGCGGCCCCGGAGATCAGTCGACCGCGCAGAGGCAGAACGGGTGTCCCGCGGGGTCGAGGAAGACGGTGAACCCCTCTCCGGGCTGGTGGGCATGCTTCACGGCGCCGAGCTCCTGCACCTCGGCCTCCGCCTTCGCGAGGTCGTCGACGAGCAGGTCGAGGTGGAGCTGCTGCGGATGGTCGGGGTCCGGCCAGACAGGCGGCTTGTGGTCGCTCGCCAGCTGGAAGGCCAGCCGGATCGGCCCGCCGTCCGACAGCGTGACCCAGTCGTGCTCGATTCCGATGATCTGCCAGCCCGTCACGGCGGCGTAGAAGTCCGAGAGCGCCTTCGGGTCGGGACAGTCCAGCACGATCGATCGCATCCGCGCGATCCCGCTCATCGTGTACCTCCTTCTCGGGAACACCGGCCATGACCCTACATCGGTGCCATTGATCGGATCCCGGCTAATACGCACCCCGCCAAACTCCCGAAATGGGCATACGGCACCATGCATGACATGACCGGTGCTTTCGATGATCTGCTGGCCGCCAACGAGACGTATGCGAGCACGTTCTCCAACGCCGAGCTGACCGGGCGGGCCGCCCGGGGGCTCGCCGTCGTGACGTGCATGGATTCGCGCATCGACCCGCTCGGCCTGCTGGGGCTGGGTGCGGGCGACGCCAAGATTCTGCGCAACGCGGGCGCGCGGGTGACCGACGACGTGCTGCGCACGCTGGTCCTCGCCGTCTACCTGCTCGGCGTCGACCGGGTGCTGGTGATGCCGCACACCGACTGCCGGATGTCGAAGTCGACCGACGAGCAGGTCCACGAGCTCATCGCGGCCGAGCACGGCATCGACACGCGAAGCCTGGAATTCCAGACCGTACGCGACCAGGAGGCTACGCTCCTGCACGACGTCACGCGCATCATGACCAGCCCGTTCCTGCCCAGGGACCTCACGGTGGGAGGCGCGGTCTACGACGTGCACACCGGCCGGCTGCGGCTGGTCGACACCCCGCGGCCCTGACCCCTTCGTACGGCACGGGCTGAGCCGTACGAGCTGGAACCCCTGATTTCGCTGCTACGTTCTCCTGCTTGGTGGATCACTATGGTGATCCACCGCACATCCCCTCAACGCTCCCAAGGAGCCGTCGATGCCCAGCAACACAGCCCGAGCGGGCGGCGGATCACGAACCTTCCGCAGGGCCGCCATCTTCGTCGTCATCGCCCTGATCGTCATCGCCGTCCCCACCTCCATCGGGGCGTTCAACAGCTTCGAGCGGACCAGCGGCGGTGAGGTGGCCGTCGTCCGCAACGGCGGACTGCTCGACGACAACAAGGTCCGCCAAGTCATCGACCCCGCCTCGGGCGTCACCTGGGTCGGATGGTGGTCCCAGCTCCACCGGTATCCGGCGCAGCAGCGCTTCTACACGATCACGTCGGTCGGCCGGGGCGAGCGCTCCGGCGTCGACGTGGTCACCGTGCCGAGCGGCGACGGCGTCAACATGGGCATCGAGGGCACGGTGTACTTCGCGCTCAACCTCGACCACGCGGCGCTCAAGTCGTTCGACGACAAGTTCGGCACCCGGACGTACCGCAGCGCGTCCGGCGGCACCTACTACCCGTGGGACGGCGACGCGGGCTGGTCGGCCTTCCTCGACCAGATGGTCCGCCCGGTCATCGACAACGACCTGCGGACGGAGGTCAACAACTTCCGCTGCGCCGAGCTCGTGTCCTCCTGCACCCTCGTGCAGAACAACACCAATCAGAAGACGTCGCTGGAGCAGCAGGGCAACAACGCCAACATCGCGAAGATCCAGGACGCGGTGAACACGAGCCTCGCCGAGGACTTCAAGTCGACGCTGGGCGGGGAGTTCCTGACCGACATCCACTTCAACCTCTCCCGCGTCACCCTGCCGCCCGAGGTTCAGGCGGCGGTCGACAAGGCGCAGGCCGCCTTCGCGCAGGTCACCGAGGCCCAGGCCAAGGTCGCCTCGGCCCGGGCCGAGGCGGACGCGAACAAGGCGCGCCAGGACGGCTACAACAAGTGCCCCACGTGTGCCGAGATCGAGAAACTCAAGGCGCTTCCCCAGGGCATCACGGTGTACGCCCCGGGCAATACTGGTGGCGTCGCACTCCCCACGAAGTAAAGGGGCCCGGGACCCGATGCGGATTTTCGCCCTCCCAGTGACGCTGATCATCGTCGCCGGCCTCATCTACGTCCTGGTGCTGCTCCTTCGCGGGGCGCGCCGCGACAGGCGTGCCGTGCCCGCCGAGCCTCGCTGGGAGGTCGACACCGTCATGGAGAACGGCTGGACGCTGGTCGTCGTCAAGAGGATCGCTCACGACCGCGGCGGCCCCGTCGAACTCGCCAGGCAGACCGTGCGGGCCATCCCCGACGACGACCCGCACTGGGACGAGCGCTATCGCGAAGCCCTCGTGGAGGCGCGTTCCCGGGCCACCACGCTGTCCATCGGCTCGGACTGAGCGGCCGCCGCCCAGCCGCATCGTCGAAAAGGGTGAACCGGCCCTCGCCGGCGAAACAGAGTTCAACAATGGTTCAGGCCGGTTAGCGTGGGGGCGTGACCCTGTCCTGGCAGACGCGCGAGCTGACGGTCGGCGAGCTGGCGGAGCGCAGCGGCGTCGCTCCGTCTGCTCTGCGTTTCTACGAGAGGCAAGGGCTCATCACGAGCCGCCGCACCCACGGCAACCAGCGGCGTTTCTCCCGGGAAACCCTCCGCCGGGTCGCGTTCATCCGCGTCGCCCAGCGGGTGGGCATCCCCCTCACCCGGGTCAAGAAGGCGCTCGCCCTGCTCCCGGACGAGCGCACCCCCACCCGTGAGGACTGGGAGAAGGTGTCCCTCTCCTGGAAGGACGACCTGACCAGCCGCATCGAGCAGCTCCAGCGCCTGCGCGACGACCTCACCGACTGCATCGGCTGCGGATGCCTGTCGGTCGACCGGTGCGCCCTGGCCAACCCGCGCGACACCCTCGGAGACGACGGTCCCGGCCCTCGGCGCCTGATGACGCCCTAGCCGTACGGCTAGGCGTCGATGTGGTCGCGGTCGATCTCGGCGGCGCTGCCGACGATGAACTCGCGCCGGGGGCCGACGTCGCTGCCCATGAGGAGGTCGAAGATGCGCTCCCCCTCCTCGGCGTCCTCGATCCTGACGCGGCGCAGGACGCGCTGACGCGGGTCCATGGTCGTCTCCGCCAGCTGGTCGGCGTCCATCTCTCCAAGGCCCTTGTAGCGCTGCACAGGGTCCTTCCAGCGCTTGCCCCGCCGCTCGAGGTCGCGGAGCACCTTGTGCAGCTCCGCGTCCGAGTACGTGTAGATGTACTTGTCCTGCCCCTTGCCGGGGTTGGTGACCTCGATCCGGTGCAGCGGCGGAACCGCGGCGAACACGCGGCCGGCCTCGACCATGGGCTTCATGTAGCGGTGGAACAACGTCAGCAGCAGGCAGCGGATGTGCGCCCCGTCGACGTCGGCGTCCGCCATCAGGATGATCTTTCCGTACCGGGCGGCCTCGATGTCGAACGACCGGCCCGACCCGGCCCCGACCACCTGGATGATCGCGGCGCACTCGGCGTTCTTCAGCATGTCGGCGACGGACGCCTTCTGCACGTTGAGGATCTTGCCGCGGATCGGCAGCAACGCCTGGAACTCCGAGTCGCGGGCGAGCTTCGCGGTGCCCAGCGCGGAGTCACCCTCGACGATGAACAGCTCGCTGCGGTCGACCGCGTCGCTGCGGCAGTCGACGAGCTTGGCCGGCAGCGCCGAGTTCTCCAGGGCCGACTTGCGGCGCTGGTTGTCGCGGTGCTCGCGGGCGGCGATGCGGGCCTTGGCCGCGGCGACCACCTTCTCGAGCATCGCCCGCAGCTGCAGCTTCTGAGCGCGCTTGGGGTTGGCGAACTGCGCCTTGAGCTCGCGCGACACGACGTGGGCCACGATCCTGCTGGCCGCGGCAGTGCCGAGCACCTCCTTGGTCTGCCCCTCGAACTGCGGCTCCGGCACCCGTACGGTCACGACGGCCGTGAGCCCTTCGAGGATGTCCTCCTTGGTGACCGGGTCGTCGCCGTTCTTGAGTAAACGAGTCTCCCGGAGCTGCTCGTTGATCGTGCGCACGAGCGCCCGCTCGAAGCCGGCCACGTGGGTGCCGCCCTTGGGGGTGGCGATCACGTTGACGAACGAGCGCACGGTCGTCTCGTAGCCCTTGCCCCAGCGCAGCGCCACGTCGACGGACAGCTCGCGCTCGACCTCGGTGGGCGTCATGTGCCCCTGCTCATCGAGCACCGGGACGGTCTCGCGGAAGTGCCCGTCGCCCCCGAGCCTGAGCACGTCGCACACCGCCTCGTCCCGGGCGAGGAAGTCGGCGAACTCCCCGATGCCGCCGTCGAAGCGGTAGGTCTCCTCGACCGTCTCCTCGCCCCGCGCGTCGCGCAGGGACAGCGTGAGCCCGGGCACCAGGAAGGCGGTCTGGCGCAGCCGCACGTGGATCTCGTCGACCGAGACCTCCGCCTCGGGAAGGAAGATCTGCCGGTCGGCCCACCACCGGACGCGGGTGCCCGAGGTCGTGCGGCGGGCGGCGCCGCCGTCGCGCAGCCCCGACTTCTTGCGGAACTTCGCGGTGGGTCCGTCGCCGTCGAAGACGCCGGGCACGCCCCGGCGGAAGCTGATCTCGTGGGTCCGCCCGTCCCTGTCGACGTGGACGTCCAGGCGGGACGACAGCGCGTTGACGACGGAGGCGCCGACGCCGTGCAGGCCTCCGGAGGCGGCGTAGGACCCACCGCCGAACTTGCCGCCGGCGTGAAGCTTGGTGTAGACGAGCTCGACTCCGGCGAGCCCGGTCTTCGGTTCGACGTCCACCGGGATGCCGCGCCCGTCGTCGCGGACCTCGATGGATCCGTCGGCGTGGAGCTCGACCTCGATGTGGGAGCAGAAGCCGGCCAGCGCCTCGTCGACCGAGTTGTCCACGATCTCCCATAGGCAGTGCATGAGGCCGCGGGTATCGGTGGATCCGATGTACATGCCCGGGCGCTTGCGGACGGCCTCGAGGCCTTCCAGCACCGACAGATGGCGGGCCGTATAACCCGTCTCCGCGCTAACCGCCGTCACACCGAACTCCTACTTATCAATCGAACACGCGTGCGCAGCTTACCGCCACCCACGTTTCTACGCGTACAAGCTTGCCAGGCACAGCTGAGAGCCCTGCACTTCAGCTGTGATCCGCATCACTTTTCGGATCATTCCGCTCTCGGCGTAGTCGGGCCACGGTTGGGAACGCCCTCATCGGGTTAGATGTTGTGCCAAGTGACTGACGCCAACGTCCCCACGCTGTGGGGCGACCCGAAAGGCGATACGTGACTGGAGCTCTCGCCCCCATCAAGCCGCTGACAGCCCTGGACCGGTGCGACCGGTGCGGTGCTCAGGCCTACATCCGCGCGACCCTGCCCGTGGGTGGGGAGTTGCTGTTCTGCGCCCACCACGGGCGTCAGCACGTGACTGCTCTGCGCGACAAAGGTGCTGAGATCCAGGACGAGTCGGCCCGACTCAGTGAATCCCCCTCGACCGCCCCTGACGACGAACGCTGATCCGGCGGACGCTGATATTCGACCGGTGCGGCCGGGGATGATCCCTCATCCCCTGGCCGCGCCGTCGGCGTCTCTCGGCAGACGACGGCCGGCGCCGCTCAGGGCCGGACCCGATAGTGATACCTCGCGACCACGCCGAAACCCTCACTCTCGTAGAGGGCGCGGGCTCCGGCGTTGCGCTCCGTGACCACGAGATAGGCGTGGCTCGCACCCTGTTCGCCGCCCCAGGCGAGCATCGTGCGCAGCACCGAACCGCCCAGCCCGCGGCGGCGCGCGGCGGGCAGTACGGCCATGCAGTAGATCCCGAGCCATTCCCCCTGGGGAACGGCCCGGCCGACCGCCGATGCCCGCTCCTGGGACGCGTAACCGGCCTCGACGCCGCGCAGGATCCGCGCGGCCCATTCCTTCGCTGTGATCTCCCCGCCGTCCGGATGACGCCCACCGTCGACCTCCCACCATGTGTCCAGCCACCGCTGGGACGGCGCGTGCTCGATCTGCGCCTCCGCCGGCCTGCCGGAGCCTGCCGTCGCCGGGGCCGTCATCACGAGGGTGGGGTCGACCAGCCGGTAGCCCCGGCTCTCCAGTTCGGCGTCCAGGCCTGCGGGCGCGCCACCGCCGATCGAGAAGACGCATGGCCCGCCCAGCCGCGCGTAGAAGGCCTCCGCCTCGTCCACGGCCCGGGACAGATCGTCGGGCTCCCCCAGCGGCAGCACCGAATTGGCCCGCTTGGTCACCCCGCCTGCGTGCCGGAACGCCCAGTTGCCCCACTCGGTCCGGTGCGCGGCCGGCCACGCCTCGTCGACCAGCCGATCAAAGAGTGAAATGCCCTGATCCATGGCGTGAGAGTAGCTCCGATCGGCGGAGGCGGCCGCCGTGCCCGCCGGCGGGAGGGCCTAAGCTGCGGAATCGTGCTCATCCTGCTGCCCCCTTCGGAGGGGAAGGCGCCCAGGGGAACGTCGAAGCTCAGGCGGCTCAGCTTCCCCGAGCTGGCCTCCCCGCGTGAGAAGGTGCTCGACGCCCTGATCGCGTTGTCCGGCTCCGCCGACGCGCTTCCTGTGCTCGGTCTCTCGCAAGGCCAGGCGGACGCCGTCGCCCTCAACCGGGAGTTGCGCACCGCCCGGGCCCTGCCCGTAGCCGATCTCTACACCGGCGTCCTGTATGACAACCTCGGCCTCGGCTCGTTGCCTCCGGACGCCAGGCAGCGGGCGGTCCGGCGCATCGTGGTCTTCTCGGGACTGTGGGGGCTGCTCCGGATCACCGACAGGATCCCGCCGTACCGGCTGTCCATGGGCGTACGGCTCCCGCCGATGGGCGGCCTCGCCGCGTTCTGGAAGCCGTCGATCACCGCCGCCCTCACCCCGGTCAAGGGGCTGGTCGTCGACATGCGTTCATCCACCTACGCGACGGCCTGGCCGACCGGCGAGCGCGGAGTGGCCGTGCGCGTCCTACGCGAGGCCGGGGGCGCCAGGACGGTCGTAAGTCACATGGCTAAGGCGACCCGGGGAGCCGTGGCCCGTTCGCTCGTCGACAGTGCCGAACGCCTGCGCACGCCCCAGGAGCTCGCCGGGTTCCTCCAGGAGCGCGGCTGGCGGGCCGAGCTCCAAGAGCCGCCGTCTCCCGGCAGGCCGTGGACCCTCGACGTCATCGTCGACGCCTGAGCTCTCTCAGCCGGACACGGAATCGGCGACGACCTTGAGCCGATCGCACGCACGGAGGTAATGCTGGCCCGGGTCGCCGAGGTGCGACCACGGCCGCTCGCTGAACCTCCCCGCGGTCCTCACCAGGTGTCCCCTCGCGGGCCTGCGGAGATCGGTGAGGAAGAACGCGGCGCCGAACGCGTTGTGCGCCTCAATCGCCCTGGGGTGGGCCCCTCCGAGCCGCCGCTCCGACCACCGACCCGAGGCGGCGACCATCTCCCGCTGGACCTCGAAGGAGAACCAGCCGCCGCGGGTCATCCGGGTGCGCCCGGAGGCCACGAGTTCGAAGTGGGCGAGTGGCACGAGCGCCGGCAGGGGGCTGCCCTCAGGTGCGCGCTCCGCGCCCGCCCTCGCGAACTCCAGCATCTCCTGGGAGCTGCCGCCCCAGTCGGGTGACAGAGTGATCATCCGGACGACGGCCCCGCCGTACAGGGCCGGCCAGCGGCGCGAGCACTCGAACCAGACCGCGTCCTTGTCCGCCCTCGGGCGGTCCAGGCCGAGGGCCAGCCACATCAGGCTCTCCCATGGCACCGGATCGCCCGGCGCGAGAGCCGCCGCCGTCAGCAACGGCCGGCGGCTCCGCTCCATGGCCTCGTGGTAGGTCCTCAGCCGACCGGCCTGTGCGGCTCTCGCCCGCACGTCGGGCTTGAGCGCCCACGCCTCTTCGATCCTGGTACGGCCCAGCCACAACCACAGGTCCGGATTGGACTGGTCACGGGCGACGAGCGCCTCGATCGACCGGCTCGAGCCGACCGCGGCGCGCGAAAGCGCCTCCACCCGCAGTGATCTGACCTCAGGGTCCGTCCTGCTCGCCAGGAGAGCCGAGGCCCCCGCCTCTAGGACTCCCCTGGGGGCGGCCTGCGCCGCCTCGTCGAGCATGGCGTCCGCCCACGGACGGCCTGAGATCGATCGTGGCCCCCGAGCACGTGCTCGATCCACTTCGATCACACCCATGAGGCCGGAGCCTAGGAGTGCCGTAGTGCGCGGAATGCTACTGCGGTGTTACAGAGAGGTTAAAACCGATCAGTCGAGATAGTCGCGCAGGACCTGCGAACGCGACGGGTGGCGCAGCTTCGACATCGTCTTCGACTCGATCTGTCGGATGCGCTCACGGGTCACGCCGTAGACCTTGCCGATCTCGTCAAGGGTCTTCGGCTGCCCGTCGGTGAGCCCGAACCGCATCGAGACGACGCCCGCCTCCCGCTCGGACAACGTGTCCAGAACGGAGTGCAGCTGCTCCTGCAGCAGGGTGAAGCTGACCGCGTCGGCCGGGACGATCGCCTCGGAGTCCTCGATCAGGTCACCGAACTCGCTGTCGCCCTCCTCGCCGAGGGGGGTGTGCAGCGAGATCGGCTCGCGGCCGTACTTCTGAACCTCGATGACCTTCTCGGGGGTCATGTCGAGCTCGCGGGCCAGCTCTTCCGGAGTGGGCTCGCGACCGAGGTCCTGCAGCATCTGCCGCTGAACACGGGCCAGCTTGTTGATCACTTCGACCATGTGGACCGGGATGCGGATGGTCCGCGCCTGGTCGGCCATGGCCCGGGTGATCGCCTGCCGGATCCACCACGTGGCGTACGTCGAGAACTTGTAGCCCTTGGTGTAGTCGAACTTCTCGACCGCGCGGATCAGGCCCAGGTTGCCCTCCTGGATCAGGTCCAGGAAGAGCATGCCGCGGCCCGTGTACCGCTTGGCCAGCGAGACGACCAGACGCAGGTTGGCCTCGAGCAGGTGGTTCTTGGCCCGGCGGCCGTCCTCGGCGATCCACTCCAGCTCGGCCCGGACGTCGACGGGAAGCTGCTCTCCATCGCTGGACAGCTGCTCCTCGGCGAACAGGCCCGCCTCGATGCGCTTGGCGAGCTCGACCTCCTGCTCGGCGTTGAGCAGGGGGACCTTGCCGATCTGCTTGAGGTAGTCCTTGACCGGGTCGGCGGTGGCTCCGGCGGCCGCGACCTGGGCCACGGGCGCGTCGTCATCGTCGTCGGTGAGGATCAGGACCTCATCGTCGGACTGAACGACGACCTCGGCCTTGGGCTCGTCGGCGTCGCCCTCCGCCTCCGTGTCGGTCTCGGCCTCGGCGTCGGTGTCGCCGTCCGCCTCGATCTCGACGTCCTCGACGTCCAGCTCGAAGTCCTCGATCTCGACGTCGCCCTCGAGTTCGAGATCTTCCTCGTCCTCGGCGACGTCGGCCGACTTCGGCTTCGGCTCCGCCTTGGCGACCTTGGACTCGGGCCCGTTCGCCGGTGCGGCGGGCTTGTCCTTGGCGGCGGGAGCGGCCTTCTTTGCGGCAGGCGCCGTCGCCGCGGGCGCCTTCGCCGGAGCGGCCTTGGCGGCTCCCGGCTTGGCGGCCGCCGGCTTGGCCGGCGCCTTCTTGGCCGCCGGCTTCGCGGGCGCGGAGTCGGTCACCACGGCGGTGACGGTCTCCGGCTGCGTCTCCTTGGCGGCCGCGGATTTGGTGGTCTTCTTGACGGGCGCGGTGGTGCGACGCTTGGCTTGTCCTCGGGACCGCTTGGGCGCCGCGGAGTCAGCCGCGGTGACCACGACGGTCACACCCTCTTTGCTGAGGCTACGCAGGAATCCAGCGGCGTGCGACAGCGGGATGTCCGCTTCCTCGAAGGCCTTGCGGACATCCTCGGACTCGAGGAAACCCTGCGAGCGCCCACGCTCGAGGAGCTGCTGAATCACTGGCTCGTTCAGCTCCGACGGCTTCGAGCGAGTCGAACTTGCAGGCGACACGAACACCTCTCGAACGAACGCATGACGGGAATGGACCCAGTGCTTCTTCTTTTCCGGTGGTGAGGCCGCGCGGACCGCGACATGCCATTGTGGCACGCCACGGCACGTAATACGGCCGCGTACCGCCGGTTGCCTCTCCACCCTAGGCGGACCGAGAGAGTAGTGCGTACGAAAGCGGGTCACCGATACCCGAAAGCAACCGTTATGACTGTTTCATTCAGTCACTCTTCGTGGCGGCTGGGACATGAACTGCGAGTACCGTGACGTCGTCATCCTGCTCATACCCGGACAACATTCGATCCACCAGGAAATCCAGCAGCATATGAGGGCTGCTCACGACCTCTGGGGGCGCTTCAGCCACAACCGATGAAAGCTCCCGGAGACCGGCATCCAGCCCACGTTTGCGATTCTCCACCAGACCGTCCGAATACAGGACAGCCGTGTGCCCTGGCGGCACACAGAACCGGAACTGTCTCCGGCTGGTCGCCCAGCCCAGCGGCGTCCCCGGCTCGGTCTCGTGGAGCAGCGCGGTGCCCTGCGGCGAGACGAGCAGGGGTGGCGGATGGCCGGCCAGGGCCAGCGTCCCCTCACCGGTGCTCGGCTCGACGACCATGTAGGCCAGCGTCGTGACCTGCTCTTCTTCCTCGGTGGCCTCGAAGACCCGGTCGAGGCCGGTCAGCACGGCCGCCGGAGGCGGGTTGGTCAGGGCCAGGGCGCGCATCGCGTTGCGGATCCGGCCCATGCCGGCCGCCGCCTTGACGCCCTTGCCCATGACGTCGCCGACCACTGCGGCCACACGCCCGTCCTGGAGGACGAACGCGTCGTACCAGTCGCCGCCGACCTGGACATGGCGCGACCCCGACCTGAAACGCTGGGCCAGGGTCAGGCCCCGCACCACCGGCAGGCGGTCGGGCAGAAGGCTCCGCTGGAGCGTCTCGGCCGTCCTGTGCTCCCGCTCGAACAGCGTGGCCCGCTCGACCGCGAGCGCACACTGGCCCGCGAGGGCCTCGTAGAAGACGCCGTCCTCCTGGGAGATCTTCTGGGGCCGGGTGAAGGAGAACCGCAGCGCCCCGAGCGCCCGCCCGGCGGCCAGCAACGGGAGGCCCACCCAGGCCCGCTCGTCGGTGTGCTCGATGAAGCCGAGGATCTGCTCCTCCTCGGCCCCGGCGTCGACCAGCTGGGTCCGCAGGCTGTCGGGAGACTCGGCGAAGACCGGCCGCCGGCTGTTGACGGCCATGGTCATCACGTTGGACTGCGTGAGCTGGATGTCGTCCCCGGGCGCGCCCTGCGCGTCGGGGATGCCACCGCTGTTGATCACCTTGAGGGTCGCCCGGTCGGGGTCGAGCAGGGCGACCGCCGAGTGGTCGGCGGCCAGTGCCGTACGGCCGACGTCGATGATGACCTGCACGACCTGCTCGACGGTGAGGGCCTCGGCCAGCATCGCCGTGGCGCCCTGGAGCCTGGCCGTACGCAAGGCCGCCGCACCGAGCTGGTCGGTCAGGCGCCCGCGCATCTCCTCGGCCTCGCGCTGCGGCGTGACGTCGGAGTTGGCGCCGACCCACTCGATCACCCTGCCGTGCCGGATGACCGGGACCGCGCGCACCTCGAAGTGCCGGTAGCCGCTGGCCCGGGTGCGGACCCGGTAGCTCCACTCGAACATCGTCCGGCCGCGCAGCGCCTCGCGCCACGCCTCCTCGGCCCCCGGCCGGTCGTCGGGGTGGACGGCCTCCAGCCAGCCGTTGGCGAGGTAGTCCTCGAGCCCCTGGCCGGTGATGGCGCGCCACTGCGGAGCGTCCTCGACGACGGTGCCGTTCGGGGAGGTGATCCAGACGAGCTGCTGCTGGGATTCGACGAGCGACCGGTACCGCTCCTCGCTGCGCCGCAGATCCTCTTCGGTCATCTGCCGCGCGGTGAGGTCGATGCCGAACAGCGCCACGCCCACCACGCCGCCGTCGCCGTGCATGGGGAAGAACGAGACCGCCCAGTGGCGGGTGTCACCGTTTTCCGCCCTGGTACGGATCCGCTGGTCGGTGACGGGCAGGCCCTCCTCGCCGATGCGGCGCAGAGCCGAGTCGATGAGCGCCGTGAGGTCGGCGGCCAGCAGCTCGGCCGGGCGCCGGTCCAGATGCCGCTCGACAGGCTGCCCGGTCAGTTCGGTAAAGGTCTCGTTGACCCGGACAAAACGCCCGGATGGGTTGAAAAACGCAAAGGCAAATGGAGCCTCCGACATCAGACCTCGCAAGAGGTCGGAGTCTGAGATGTCCAAACCGGACTCCCGGGGCCGGGGCACGGAGGTTTCGGCGCTCATGGTCGGCACCTCCGTCGCGTGCCAGGCTCTCCCACGAGGCACATCTCCATAACTGTGATTGGTAGCGCAGATCTGCCCTACATCATCGGCGATGGGCATGTGCGGACGGAAGCCCCGCCCGCCATACGGTCAACGCATCCTGTCAAAAGACCGGCACCCCGCGCAGGAAGATCCGGCCTACTTCTTGGCCGCCCGCTTCGCTTCCTGCTTCGTCGCGCGGACCAGTTCCAAGCTGCCGGCGTCGACGACGTCGGCCACCGAACGGTGCACGCCCTCCTCGCCGTACGACCCGGCCGCCTCACGCCACCCCTGCGGCCGGACCCCCAGTTGCTTGCCCAGCAGCGCCAGGAAGATCTGTGCCTTCTGGCGGCCGAATCCGGGCAGCGCCATCAGCCGGCGCAGCAGCTCGTGACCGTCGCCGACATCCTCCCACACCCGATCAGCCGAGCCGTCGTAATGCTCGACCAGATAGGCGGCGAGCTGCTGGATCCTGCCCGCCATGGACTTCGGATACCGATGCACGGCGGGCTTGGCCGCCAGCAGGTCCGCGAACTGCGCAGGATCATAGGAGGCGATCTCCTGCGCGGCCAAGTCGCGGCCCATCCTGTCGGCGATCGCACGGGGTCCCGCGAAGGCCCATTCCATGGGAATCTGCTGGTCGAGCAGCATGCCGATCAGCAGGGCAAGGGAGTTGCGGCCGAGCAGCTCGTCGGCCTCCGGCTGCTGGGCTAGCTGGATAGGCATGCGACCAGCTTGGCATGCCATCCTGAGCAAGGGTTGACAGACGCCTGGAAACAGGTGGAATAAGGGACGGCAGGTCCCCATTGAGCGAGGAATGCAGCCTATGCCCGCACTCGCAATGCGAATCAGTGGCGGCCCGTCCGCGGAGGCCGAGTTCCGCGGACACGTGATCGCCCGGCTGGCCGCCGAGTTCCTGACCATCCCCGTCAGCTCCATCAACCGCTGCGTCGCAGACGTGTCCGCGTGCGCCGGCCACTTAGGCATCGACGTGACTCCCGAGATCGTCGAGAGGGTCGCCCGCGAGCACCTGCTCGGCATGGTCAACTCCGCTCCGCCGTCCCGCACATAACGGGGACGTCACCGGCCCGCGTTCCTGACGCCGTTCGGGGCGGGAATGCGAGAGGGTGGGGGCGTGAGCGAGCGAAGCGAGTTCTCGTGAGTCGTCGGCATCGGCGCGATCCCCGGGAGACCCGGCCGCCGGACGACGTCTTCGCGGAGATGTTGCTGGCGGCGCGCGAACTGCTCGCCGTACGGACCCCGCTCGACGCCGAGCTGATGGTCTCCGACATGCTCGGCGCCTGGTGGGGAAGGCGGCTGCGGGGCGGCGACGTCGAGCAGATCCTCGGCGAGGGCCTGGTCGACTACGCGGCCAAGGCCGGCACGCCGGCCGCGCTGACCCTGCTCGTCTCCGTGGCCTACCTGGGCACCGCCCGGCAGGCCGCCAAGGCCGAGGGTGCCGCGCTGGCCCTGATGGAGTCGGACGTGGCAAGGCCCCAGTGGGCCGACCGGGTGGGCGCGGTGAAGCCGGCCGGGTGCTACGTCTCCCGGGACGTGTACGGCGACCAGGACACCGTGGTCTGCACCTTCGCCTACAACGGCCAGGACACCCACGCCCTGGTCCTGGTGGTCGACTACAACATGGGCGGCATGGCCAGGGACGCCTGGGTGTCGTCCCAGGTCGACAAGCTCATCGAGCAGGCCGGGCAGGAGGCCGCGGGCAACCCCCTGCTGCGCTTCGAGGAGATCGAGCCCCAACAGGCCAGGGCGCTTCTGGAGTTCGCCATGAAGGCGACCGACGCCGCCCAGGGCCGCAAGGCCCCCAAGCTCGTCAGCGACAGCTACAGCGCTTACCACGCCTTCGCCAGAGCGCGGCTCAAGGCGCTGCCGCCCGGGCGGATGCGGCCGGAGCCCGCCCACACCGAGGCTCCGTACAGCAAAGATCGCCGGGCGATGCTGGCCGCCGAGTTCCTCGCCTCCGACGCCGCGGAGAACCTGTCGGACCCGTCGGCCGCCTCGCGGTGCACCGACCACATCATCGACTACGGCTGCGACCAGGACTTCGGGCGGCCGATGCGGGTGAGCCCGACCAAGTGCGAGACCTTCCTGCTCGACTGGCTGCCGCGCAAGGTGCTGCTGTCCCACGCCGAGCAGGACGCCATGCCCCACGTGCTGTCGGCCTGGGTCCGCTTCGCGGGTCCGCGCATCGGCCTGCCGGATCAGGGGGTGCGGGCCACCCTCGACGCGGTGTGGGAGGCGACGGCCCGCTTCACCGAGGCGTATCGCGACCCGGCGACCTTCGGGCTCGATCCTTCCCTCGTACGGCGACTGCTGCCCGACGGTGACCTGTCCGCCCTGGCCAGGCGCGCCTTCGCCTTCCCCATCCTCCGGGGAAGGCGCGGCTCGACCGACCTCGACCTGCTGAACCCGGGCGATGAGGCCGACCGGCGCATCCTGCTGGAGATCGACCACGCCGACGAGCTGAGCAGGCCCGATCTGGAGGAGCATCTCGCCTGGCACGAGGAGATCGCCCGGAGGTTGTGGGTCGGCGACCCGCCGCAGCTGTGGGAGGCCGCCGAGCGGCTGATCGATCTCGGCCACGACCGCCACGACGTACTGCATGTGCTCATCGAGATCGCCGAGCGGATCGGCGACCATCCCGATGAGCTGGCGGCGGCCCTGGACGACATCGCCGACATCCCGGACGAACCACCTCTCTGACCCCCGCGCAGCCCGATCCGGGGCAGGATTGGATGTGCGAGGGGCGCGGCGGTGCCTGGACTGAGGAGTGAGCGGGGAGCGAGGCACGAGCGACCCCGAACGACCAAGGAAGGCGCCGCCTCAAAGCGCCCGGAGCCCGCCGAGCCGAAGGCGCGGCAGATCGAACGCGAAGGGCGCGGCGGTGCCTGGACTGAGGAGTGAGCGGGGAACGAGGCACGAGCGACCCCGAACGACGAAGGAAGGCGCCGCCTCAAAGCGCCCCGAGCCCGTCCGAGCGGAGCGAGGACCATAAACACGGAGGCTGCCGTGAAGATCGACCTGAACGCGGATCTCGGGGAGGGCTTCGGAGTCTGGAGCCTCGGCGACGATCTCGCCCTGCTGGACATCGTGACGAGCGCGAATGTGGCCTGCGGGTTCCACGCCGGTGATCCGCTCATCATCAGGCGGACCTGTGCGGCGGCCGTGGACCGGGGCGTTTCCATCGGGGCCCAGGTGTCCTACCGCGACCTCGCGGGCTTCGGCCGCCGCGAGATCGACATGGACCCCGAGGAGCTCTGCTCCGAGGTCATGTACCAGATCGCCGCGGTCGACGGGATCGCCCGCGCCATGGGCGGCCGGGTCTCCTATGTCAAGCCGCACGGCGCGCTGTACAACCGGATCTGCCGCGATGTGGTCCAGGCGGAGGCGGTGGTCGCCGCAGTGGCCGACTACGGCCCGGCCGCGGGCGGCTCGCTGCCGGTGCTGACCCTGCCCGGATCGGCCGTTCATCCCATCGCGGAGCGGTACGGCGTGCCCACGGTGAGCGAATGCTTCGCCGACCGCGCCTACACCCCGGCGGGCACGCTGCTGCCACGCCGCGAGATCGGCGCCGTCCTGCACGACCCCGATGAGGTGGCCGCCCGCGCGGTGCGGATGGCCCGCGACGGGGTGGTCACCGCCGTCGACGGCACCGACGTGCGGGTCGACGCCCGCTCGGTCTGCGTCCACGGGGACACCCCGGGCGCGGTCGCGCTCGCCGAGGCCGTCCGCGACGCCCTGGTCGGCGCGGGCGTCGGCGTGGAGTCCTTCGCATGACGATCCGGCGAGCGGGCGAGCACGGCCTGCTGGTGGAGACCGGCACAACCGCGGTCGCCCACCGCCTGGACGCCCTCCTGCGCGCCGAAAGACCCCGGGAGGTCGAGGAGATCGTCCCGGGGCAGGAGACTGTGCTGGTCGTGGCGCCGGGGGCCGACCACGATCGTCTGGCGGCTCGCCTGGTCACGCTGCTCGACGCCGCTTCGGCGCCGCCCGCGGGCCGCTACGAGGAGGCGGCGGAGGTCGTGGAGATCCCGGTGGTCTACGACGGCGCCGACCTGCAGGCGGTGGCCGAGTTGACCGGCCTCACCGCCCGCGAGGTGGCCGAACGGCACGCCGCCTCCGAGTTCGTCGCCGGCTGGCTCGGTTTCGCCCCCGGATTCGCCTACCTCGTCGGCCTGGACCCCCGGCTGCACGTGCCCCGGCTGGAGACGCCGCGCACCTCGGTGCCGCCCGGGTCCGTGGCGATCGCCGGGCCGTACTCGGCCGTCTATCCCTCGGCCTCCCCCGGCGGGTGGCGGCTGCTCGGCCGTACGGACCTGCGGGTGTGGGATGTGGCCGCCGATCCTCCGGCGAGGCTGGCGCCGGGCACCAGAGTCAGGTTCGTTCCATGATCGAGGTGGTGTCCCCGGGGCCGTACGCGTCGGTGCAGGATCTGGGACGGTCCGGTTACGCCCACCTGGGCGTGCCGCGCTCGGGAGCGGCGGACGCGCCGAGCATGCGGCTGGCCAACCGGCTCGTCGGCAATCCGGAGGCGGCCGCCGGGATCGAGCTGACCTTCGGAGGCGCCCTGCTGCGCTTCGCCGCCGGAGCGTGGATCGCGCTGGCCGGAGCCCCGTGCCCGGTGGATGCGGACGGCCGGCCGGCCGGGATGTGCGCCCCGATCTGGATACCCGCGGGCGGGACGCTGCGCGTGGGATCACCGCGCGAAGGGCTGCGGACCTACCTCGCCGTGCGCGGCGGGATCGGCGTCGCGCCGGTGCTCGGCAGCCGGTCCACCGATTCGCTGTCGGGGCTCGGACCTCCTCCGTTGAGCCCCGGGACACTCCTGCCCGTCGGGGACGCGCCCGTGACCGCCATCCAGGTCGACGTCGCCGTGCAGCGGCCGATTCCCCCCTGCGCGGCCGTCCGGGTGGTCCTCGGCCCGCGGACCGACTGGTTCACGCCCGGCGCGCTGAAGTCGCTCGGGGCCGAGCCGTACGAGGTGGCTTCGGAGAGCAACCGCGTCGGCGTGCGGTTGCGGGGAGCGCCGCTGGAGCGGGCGCGCGAGGGTGAGCTGCCGAGCGAGGGCATGGCGCTGGGGGCGATTCAGGTGCCGCCGGACGGGCGGCCCATCGTGTTCCTCGCCGATCATCCGCCGACGGGCGGCTATCCGGTGATCGGGGTGGTCGCGGCGCGTGACGTCGCCGTCGTTGCGCAGTTGCGGCCGGGTGACCGGTTGTGGTTCAAACCGGCCGGTTCGCCGTGGACCACGGGTTCCCCGGCCGGCCTGTGACGCGCGGGGCCTCACGAAGCGGAGGCCCCGCGCATGCGGCTCAGGACGTGAAGCCGATGTCGGCATACCTCAGGTCGTAGAAGCCGTTCGCCCCGACGTTGGCGAGCGTGGAACGCACGGCGACGTTCTGTGGGCTCTGATAGAGCGGCAGCACGTTGATCTGCCGCCAGACCAGCTCGTCCGCCGCGTTCACGAGCTCGGCGATCTGGCCCGGGTCGGACACGCTGCCCGCGCGGTACATCGCCTGGTCGATCTCGCGACTGCCGGTGCGGCCCAGGTTGGAATACCACTTCATGTCGTCGCCCTTGGTGTTCTCACCGTAGGCGTACACGTCGAAGGCGTTCGATATCGGATACGGCGTCGACGGATAGGAGAACGCCGTGATGTCGAAGTTGCCGGGAATGAGGTACTTCGTGAAGAAGTCGTTGAACGGCACGGTCTGGATGGTCACCCCGACGCCGATCCTGCGGAGCATCAACCGGGTCACCTCGGCCTCGGTGTCGCTCACGCCCACCCCCGCCGGGACGACGAAGCGCACGTTCATCGGCGTTCCGTTGCGCATCCGGGTCTTGCCGGACATCTTCCAGCCCACCTCGTCGAGCAGCTGCCCGGCCTTCTGCGGGTTGTAGGTGCCGATGTCGCCCGCGTTGCCGCGGTATCCCTGCTGGCTGTTGGAGAGGAAGTGGTTGTCGAGCGTGACGGCCGGCCAGCCGAGGCCCTTCAGGTCCAGCTGCATGAGCGCTCGGCGGTCGAGTGCCATGGCGATGGCCTGCCGTACCCGGATGTCGGCCAGGACGGGGCTCTCGCCGTTGAACGTGAACTGCCGGAAATCGGTGCCGGCGGCCTGCCGTACGACGGCGTCCCAGGCGCCCCGCGCCCGCGAGTAGTCGTCGGGTGCCGGGCCCACGTCGTAGACGTCGACCTCTCCCTTGGTGAATGCGCGGACCATGTCGGTCTTCACGCCAAGGAATACGAGCTTGTCGAGTTTCGCCTGGTCGCCCCACCAGTTCTGGTCGCGGACGAGCGTGATCGACTTGCCCTTGACGTCGAAGGAGGAGAGCTTGAACGGCCCGGCCGTGACGGGGATCTTGTTGACCCAGTCGGCGTTGAACGCCTCCGGCGAGGAGTTCGCCGAGGCCGGATACAGAGGCGAGAACAGCGACTGCCACTCGTTGAACGGCTGGGTCAGGGTGACGACCACCTCATGGTCGCTCGACCCCCGCGTTACGCTCTGGATGTTCTCGTACGCGATGGTCGAGTCGACGCGGAAGGCCTTGTTCTGCCCGTTCATCGCCTTCCACTGCGCCGCGTAGTCGGCCCAGGTGATCGGCTTGCCGTCCGACCACTTGGCCTTCGGGTTCAGCGAATAGGTGATGACCTGGTGCGGCGAGGTCGCGGTGATCCTGGCGTTGGTGACGTAGTCGAGGTCGAGCGAGACCCGCCCTCTCTCGTCCGACCGGAACGGGGTCGGCATCAGGGCGCTCATGACCGTGTCAACGCTGGTCATGTTGCCGTCGACGTGGTTCTGGTTCCACTGGGAGGGGAATTCTCCGAGCCCCCACCGCAGGGTGCCGCCGTCCTTGACCTTGTCTCGCGGCACCTGGTTGATGTCGAACGCCTTGACGGGAGAGGGAGGAAGGTTGTTCTCACGCCAGCCTGGGAGGTTGTCACCCCCGCATGCGCCCGCGGCTCCCAGAGCGATCAGTGCGGCAAGGGCAGCCGGCCATCGTGCTCTCAACGTGCTCTCCGATTCCTCCAGCTACATATCGCACTAGATTAGTAGCAGACAGTAATCACTCCAGGCCATCTGGACGCGCGAGCACGAACCACATCGAGCACGGGACGGCTTCAGAACCCGTCGTGTTCAGGACGAGGTCAGGACAATTCGTCTACGGCGCTGCGGACGTCGTCGCTGGTGATGGTGGTGAGCTCGCTGGGCGTCGCCGAGCCCTGGGCGGCCAGCCGTACGTCGCGGCGCAGCGCGGCCTTCTCGTAGAGGGAGCGGGCGAAGCGGCCGTTGCCCAGCCCGTCGATCAGCCCCTCGCGGCAGACCCAGTCGAAGACGTCGGCGAGGTCGCGCGCAGCCGCCGTGTCGAAGTGGTCGCCGCTTCTGGACGCCAGCAGCCCGGCGATCTCCGCCAGCTCGGCCGGCGCATAGGACGGGAAGATCACCCGCTGGTCGAAGCGGGAGGCCAGGCCCGGGTTGGTGGAGAGGAAGGCGTCCATCTCGCGCCGGTAGCCGGCCAGGATGATGACGACCCGGTCGCGGTCGTCCTCGGCTCGTTTCAGCAGGGTCTGCACGGCTTCGGCCCCAAAGGCGTCCCCACCGGAATATCCCGTGTTGACCAGGCCGTAGGCCTCGTCGATGAACAGCACACCGCCCAGTGCCCGGTCGACGAGCTCGTTGGTCTTGATCGCGGTCGCGCCCAGATGCTGGCCCACCAGGTCGGCACGGGAGGCCTCGACGACGTCGGGACGGGCGAGCAGCCCGAGGGCGGAGAAGATGCGGCCGACGATGCGGGCGACGGTCGTCTTGCCCGTACCCGGCGGGCCGACGAAAACGAAATGCCGCATCTGCGACTGGACGGGCAGACCCTGCTCCTGGCGCATCCGCGCCACCTTCAACTGGGCCGCTATCGCGTGCACCTGCTGCTTGACCGGATCCAGGCCCGCCATGCGGTCGAGGTCGGCGAGCGCGTCCTCCAGGGTCGGCGTCGCCTGGTAGCCGCGGAACCTCGCGGTGAGTTCGTTGAACGCCCTGGTGACGTCGGCCGGTGTGACGGTGACCAGGTCCTCCGCGCGCGGAGCGCCTCCCGCGCCGACGACCCGCACGTCGCGGGCCTGGGCGGCGGTCTCGGTCAGGCTGCGCGCGAACCGGGCGTTGCCGAGCTCGTCGAGCAGCCCGCGGCGCTGCACGTCCTCATAGAGGCGGCGGAAGACCGGGCGGGCCTCGGCGGACAACGTGTCCCCGCGCCGCGCCTGAAGCGCCTCGGTGATCTCCAGCAGCTCGGCGGGCGTGTAGCTCGGAAAGCGCACCCGGGTGGAGAACCGGCTGGACAACCCGGGATTGGACGACAGGAAGCCGTTCATCTCCTTCTCGTAGCCGGCCAGGATGATGATCAGCCGGTCGCGGTCGTCCTCGGCCCGCTTGAGCAGGGTCTGCACGGCCTCGGACCCGAATCTGTCGGGCTGGCCGTCCCCCGAGTTGATCAGGCTGTACGCCTCGTCGACGAACAGCACGCCGCCGATCGCCCGGTCGATCAGCTCGTTGGTCTTGATCGCCGTGGCGCCCAGATATTCGCCGACGAGGTCGGCACGCTGGGCCTCGACCACGAACGGCGTCTCCAGCAGGCCGAAGGCGTAGAAGATCTTGGCCAGGGTGCGCGCCACGCTCGTCTTGCCCGTGCCCGGCGGGCCGACGAAGACGAAATGACGCATGGGCGGCTCGTTGGTGTAACCGGCCTCCTTGCGGAGCCGGGCTGCCTCGATGGAGGCCGCGATCGCCCGTACCTGCTCCTTGACCGGTTCGAGACCGATCATCGCCTCGAGTTCGCCGAGCGCCTGCTCCACCGTGATGGGCGGCGGCGCCCCCGCGTCGGCCGGGGAGGTCTGGTGACCGCCGATCCTGATGCGCTGCTGGACCTGCCCCTCGCCGTCGCCGCCGGGCGACGCCTGCTCGGCTTTGACCTTGCGGGCGAGCACCAGCCGGTAGACCAGCACCGCGGCGGCCACGAGGTAGGCGCCCCACACGGAGGCGGTGGGCGACGTCCAGGAAAGGGCGAACGCGACGAGGGCCGCGGGCACCAGCGCCATCAGCGTGGTGACCCACGGAGCCACCCACCGGATCAGATGGGCGGCGCCCGCGACGAGGATCGCGAGGAGTATCAGCAGGAAGGCCGCAGGCGACTGCGTGCCGAACATGCTGTAGAACACCCATCCCGGCAGGCCCCACCCCGCCACGACCAGGGCGGTTGCGGCCGCGCGCGGATAACTGAGCGCGAGGGCGGCGAAGGCGAGCAGCACGACCGCGTAGACGAAGGTGGGCGCGAGGCTCCACCCCAGAGCGGCGGCGAGGCCCATGACGGCGATCAACAGCCCCGCGAACACGGCACGCCTGGCGAACGGCGAAAGCCGGAAATAGCGGAGGCGCACCTGCTCGAATACATTCCGTGCCGCGGACCTGCTTAAAATCCCCGCAGACCGTGCCCTCTCGGAGTCCCGCATCGACGCCTCCCCGGTTCGCCCCCGGTTATACCGCACGGGACGGCGGAATGGGTGGACCTAACGGGTGCGGGCCTGGTGGCGCCCGGGGTATGCCCGAATGAGCACCCGCCGAGGGGTCACGCGCAACACGTCGCCCTCCGGAACGGCGACGCCGCGGACTTCCGCCCAGAACCTGGGGTCGCCCACGTACAGCACGACACGGGGGTCGCGTCCGACGGCTTCCCACGCCTCGTCTCCCGTGATCAGCCGGAATTCGCCCGTCGGGCTGACGGACGTGACCGCGCTGACCGCGAGCGCCCGCGGCCCGTCCGGTTCCGAGTAGGCGAGCACCACGCTCCTGGAGTAGGTGGCGGCGTGCCGCACCTCCTCGCTGAGCCCGGTCGAGGGGGTGACGTCACCGGGCAGGCTCGTCCACCGCGTGTCCGCCAACACGAGTGAGGCCCTCCCCGGCCCCGCGCTCCCCCTCCACCACGCCTGGGCCGCCCGCACGCAGAAGGCGGCCGCGACCAGGGCAAGCGCGCCCAGCGTCCCCTGCCATCCCGCCCGCGCGACCGCGCCGGGTTCGGCGCCGCCGGTCAGCGGGTGCGACGCCGCGACGCCCGTCACGATGAGGCAGACGCTCCCCACGAGCAGCGCGGCGAACGACGACGCGAGCAGCCGGTCGGCTCGCAGGACGGGCCGCAGGCCGCGCAACGCCTGGTCCCTCCCCTGCCGCGACCTTCCGTACGCCGAGGCGGATGGCGCGCCCGCGCGTGACCTTCCGTACGGCGAGGCAGGCCCGGCGGCGACCCGCGACCGTCCGTAGAGCAGGGCTGCCGGGACGACGGCGGCGGTCAGCGCGGTGAGCGGCTCCCCGGTGAGGGGCGGCAGCGCCGCGGCGAGGGCCGTCAGCCACCACATGCGCCCGACGGCGAGCCAGAGCGTGACGTCGACGTCGCGCAGGGCCGTGCGGTCGTCTCCCGCGGCGGCGAACTGCGCGAGTGCCGGGACGAGACGTCCCCGCCAGGTCTCCACGACCAGGCGGACCAGGCCGACCGCGAGGCCGTTGAACAGCACCAGGCCGGCTGACCCCGCCCACACGGCGGCCTCCGGTTCCAGAAGAGCCGCGGGAACGGCGTCCGGCGGTGTGCCGGGCGGCAGATCCGGGAGCGTCGCCAGCCCGGTGACGTAGGCGGCGAGCGCCAGCAGCGCCGTGGCGGCCGACATGGCGAGCCACAGGTCGCGCCGCATCATCGGCAGCACGTACGGCCAGGCCCGCACGCGTCCCGCCTGCCTGAGGGTGACGATCAGAACGGCGGCGAGCACGACCGCTCCCCCGATCTGGGCCTCGCGGCGCAGGTCGAATCCGAGTCCCGCGACCGCGACGGCGGCCACGGCCAGCGCGAGCAGCACCCGCACCTGGCGCGACCAGATCCGCAGGGCGTTCCTGGTGCGGCCGGTGTCGCGTGGGTCGGCCTCCCATGCCGGGTCGTGATGAGGACGCGGACGCTCCCAGCGCAGCAGGGTCAGGCCGAGGTTGATCCGTGCCCCTCGGTGGTCGCGTGCGCGGTCGAGCGCCGACTCATAGGCCCGTGCCGCACGCTCGTGGTCTCCCCTGAGCAGGGCCAGATCGCCGACGAGGGCGTGCGGGTCGGGCTCGTCGGGGGCGAAACGCACGGCGTCACGCGCCTGCGCCCATGCCTCACGCCAGCCGCCGGAAACGCGCCGGAGCGCGCCGCCGAGCCGTAACCGCGCCGCCCACGATCCCGGCGCGAGCCGTACGGCTTCGCGGGCGGCGTCGACCGCCTCGGTGTCGCGGCCGAGACGTTCGAGGGCGAGGCTCGCCAGGCGATGCCCCCACTCGCCGTCAGGGGCACGATCGATCGCCTGGCGGGCCGCCTCCAGCGCCGCCTCGGGCTGGTCGCGCGCCAGCCTCGCCACCGCGACCGCGCACCAGGCCCGGGGGTCGGTGTGGTCGTGCGGGGGCGGAACCGGGGACGTGTCCCATTGATCGATTTCGCTCCCCACCCCCGCATGATCCGTTGCGGGTCCTGGATTGCCTAGACGGCGGCTACATACCTATGGCTCTCTAGAGAGACTTGGGCGATTTCCCCTGATATGACATGGAGCTCCCCGGAAGCGACTGAGGAAGTCGTCCGTGATGGCCTAAGCTGCCACGCATGTTCCAGCGGGCCGAGGAGCCCTGATTCGCCTATGATCACGGTCGGGGTTGAGGCCGAGTCCGGCGCTGTCAGCGCTGGAGGCGATGTGCGTGAACACCGGGCGAACCGGTGGTGGGTGCTTGTGCTGCTCTGTTTCAGCCTGCTCCTGATCGCCGTCGACGCGACTGTGCTGCACATCGCGGTCCCCGCGCTGACCGCGGCACTGGAACCGTCCTCGATCCAGCTGCTCTGGATCATCGACATCTATTCGCTGGTCGTCGCCCCGCTGCTCGTGACCTTCGGCACGCTCGGCGACAGGTACGGCAGACGGCGATTCGTCATCGCCGGTTATGTCGTCTTCGGCCTCTCCTCGCTGGCCGCCGCCTTCGCCTGGAGCCCGCTCGCCCTGATCGTCTTCCGGGCGTTCCTCGGCGTCGGGGGCGCGATGATCATGCCGGCCACGCTCTCGATCATCCGGCAGGTGTTCACCGACCGCAAGGAACGTGCGATCGCCCTCGGCGTCTGGAGCGCCGTCGCGGCGGCGGGAGCGGCGGTGGGCCCGCTGATCGGCGGGGCCATGGTCGAGCACCTGTGGTGGGGCGCGGTCTTCCTCATCAACGTGCCGCTGTTGGTGGTGGCGCTTCCACTGGCCCTGCGGATTCTGCCTCCGTCGCAGCGCCGCTCCACGCATCCGTGGGACGCGCTGAGCGCCGTCCTGTCCACCCTCGGCATCCTGTCCGTCGCATTCGGTCTCAAGGAGGCGGGGTACGGGCACACGATCGGCCGGGGCCCGTCCGCCCTGGTTTTCGTCATCGGCGTCGCCCTGCTGTTCTGGTTCGTCCGGCGCCAGCGCCGGCTGGCCTTCCCGCTGCTCGACATCGGGCTGTTCGCGCAGCGCGGCTTCGCGACCGGAGTGGCCTGCGTGCTGCTCGCGATCTTCGCGCTGGTCGGGCTCGAGCTCATGCTCGCCCAATATCTGCAGCTCGTGCTCGGTCTCAGCCCGCTGGCCGCCGCCGTGCGCATGCTGCCGTTGATGGTGGCCGCGATCGCAGGCGGGCTCGCCGCCGCGCACCTGCTGCAGCGGATCGGCCTGCGGGCCACGACGAGCGGCGGTCTCGCACTCACCGCACTGGCACTCGCCCCCGTCCTGACCTGGGGCGTGGAGCAGCACCCGGTGATGCTCACGGTGTGCTTCATCGGCATCGGCTTCGGCGTGGAGGTGGCCCTGCTCGCAGCCTCCGACACGATCATGGCGTCGGCGCCCGAATCGCGCGCGGGCGGAGCGGCGGCGATCGAGGAGACCGCCTACGAGCTGGGCGCCGGGCTCGGCATCGCGGTCCTCGGCACGATCACCGCCATCGTGTACGCGCCGTCACTCGCCGCCGTCCCCGGGGTGCCCGAACCCATGATGGCCGAGGCACGCGAGTCTCTCGCCGCCGCCGCACACGTCGCGACCGAGACGGGCAGCGAGGCGGGGCCCGAACTGCTCAGCGCGGCACGGGTCGCCTTCGTCACCGCCCTGCACTCCACAGTCATCGTGAGCGTGGTCCTGCTGTGCCTGACCGCGCTGGCCGTGGCCATCCTCATCCCCCGGTCCGCTCAGGCATCGGAGAAGCCGGAGCAGACCTGACCTGTTCTCGGCTTGCTTGGCATGAGGCACGGCCTCATGGGGAGATGTCTGGGCAAGTCATCCTCAGCCCCCCAGAATGAGGAGCCGTGAAAAGAACCCTCCACGACCTTGCTTCGCTGGCGGCCCGCATGGGCGTCGGCGGGATCTTCTTCGCCAACGGCTGGCACAAGCTCGAAGCCGGCCTCGACGCGACGGGCGTGCAATTCACCACGCTCGGCGCCCCCGTGCCCGAACTGTGGGCCGCGGCCACGATGCTCATCGAACTGGTGGGAGGCGCGCTGCTCATCGCGGGCCTGGCCGTACCGGCCATCGGGCTGCTGCTGTTCGCCGAGGCTCTCGCCGTGTTCATCCTGACGGCCGGGGACACCGGCCTGCCCCTCACCGGCGGGAGCGTCGAGCTGATCGTCGCGCTGGGCGCCGCATCCGTGCTGCTCGCCGTCGTCGGGGCCGGGCGCATCTCGGTCGATCACATGGTGGTCATCAAGCGGCGCGAGGCGGAGGTCGCCGAGGAGTTCGCCGCCGACGCCGAGGCCGACGCGGTGATCGCCTCACTGCGCGGCCCGGGCCCCACCGCTGTGGCGAAGGCGGCGGGGTCCCCGTCAATGAAGACCGATGCGGGGTCGAGTGTCGCGGATCCGGGTACGGCCGCCAAGCCGGCGGCGGAAGCTGCGGACAAGACTGCGACAGGCCAGACCGCGGCAGGCGACGCGGCGCAGGGTAGGACGGCGGCAGGCGGAACCGGGACGGGCGGGACGGCGGCAAGCGGCTCGGCGGCAAGCGGCTCGGCGGGCAAGCCGAGGTCCCGTCGCCCCAAGCGCCCCGACGAGACCACAGAAAGCCACAGCGAATCCCCCTCCGTTTCCGCGTGATCATGCAGAAGTTCGGGGATGGGCCGTCCGACCTGCCCATCCCCTTGTGGTGATCATGCAGAAGTTCGCGTGTATGGCTGTCGGCCAGGGCCGACAGTGGTCGTGATCATGCAGAAGTTCGGTCGACCCGTGAGTGACCTGCACAAATGCGTTTCGTGATCATGCACTTCTTCGGTCATGCCTACTTACACCTGCTCAGATGCCAATCGTGATCATGCATCGGCGCCCCAGCCCGGCGCCATTCCCACCCCTCATGGCGATGGCCACATCCCACAGCCCGGCCTGGCCGTACGTGATGGACGGTCGCCTCGCAGGCCAGCCGTACGGCATGCACCAAGTGCGAGCAGTCCACGAGACGCAGAGTGCATGATCAGGGTGGGCATGTGTGCAGGTCGGCGCACCTCGACCCGAACTTGTGCATGATCACGATGTGCATCTAAGCAGGTCGGAAGCACATCGACCGAAGTTCTGCATGATCACGACCACTGTCTGCGCTGGTCGAGTGCCATGCCCACGAACTTCTGCATGATCACGCGCAGTGTGTTATATGGAGATATGTCGAGTGCTTCGGGGCCTCTGCCGGTAATCGATGTGAGCTCGCTCATCGGACCGGGATCGGACCGTGACCGTATGGCCGCGGCCCGGCAGATCGAGGCCGCGTGCACCGACAGCGGGTTCTTCTACGTCTGCGGCCACGGCGTGCCCGACCGGCTGATCGCCGAACTGGACGACTCGGCCCGGCGATTCTTCGCGCTTCCGCTGGAGCGCAAGATGCACATCTCGATGGACCGGGGCGGACGGGCCTGGCGGGGTTTCTTCCCTGTGGGCGGCGAGCTCACCTCCGGCCGGCCCGACCTCAAGGAGGGCGTCTATTTCGGCGCGGAAGCCGAGGCCGACGACCAGAGGCCGCTGCACGGCCGCAACCTGTTCCCCGCCGAGGTGCCCGAGCTTCGGGAGGCAGTGCTGCGCTACCTCGAACGGCTCACCGGCGTGGGCCAGGCCGTCATGCGGGGAATCGCCCTCAGCCTCGGCCTGGACGAGGACTACTTCGCCTCCGGTTATACGGCGGCCCCGACCATCCTTTTCCGGATATTTCACTACCCGCCTTCCCCGCCCGGCTCGGATGACTGGGGCGTGGGCGAGCACACCGACTACGGCCTGCTGACCCTGCTCCTCCAGGACGGCAACGGGGGCCTCCAAGTGCACACGTCGCGGGGCTGGATCGAGGCGCCGCCCATCCCCGGCACGTTCGTCTGCAACATCGGCGACATGCTCGACCGGCTGACCGGCGGCCACTACCGCTCGACGCCGCACCGCGTGCGCAACGTCAGCGGGCGCGACCGCCTGTCGTTCCCGTTCTTCTTCGACCCAGGGTGGGACTGCGAGGTGCCGCCTCTGCCCTCCATTCCGCAGCAGGACGGCGGACGCCCGCGTTGGGACGGTCAGGACCTGCGCGCCTTCTCCGGCACGTACGGCGAATACCTGCTGGGCAAAGTCGCGAAGGTGTTCCCGCAGTTGCGTGACGAGGTCCTCGGCCAGCCGTGATCCGAGTGGTGCGCATATGTGATCGATAGAGCGCCACAATTGTCGGCATGCGCCTGCCGCTC
The DNA here is from genome assembly GCF_016863335.1 of Planotetraspora thailandica. Taxonomy (GTDB): domain Bacteria; phylum Actinomycetota; class Actinomycetes; order Streptosporangiales; family Streptosporangiaceae; genus Planotetraspora; species Planotetraspora thailandica. The sequence goes on along the minus strand of NZ_BOOR01000021.1, from coordinate 143,597 downwards.
TGGTTCGCCGAAAGGGCCGAACCCGCCTCTCCCGAGTCAGAGCTCCGTGTCTCCACCATCGAGCTCTTCTTCGACCTGGTCTTCGTCTTCACCGTCACGCAGCTGACCACGCTCGTCGTGGGCGACTTCACCGCGCCGCGGACCGGAGCGCACCATTTCGCCGGTCAGGGCGCCGTGCAGACACTGCTCATCTTCGGGGTTCTCTGGTGGATGTACGCCGGTTACGCGTGGCTGACCAACGCCATCCCCCCGCGACGCACGGCCCGGCGCGTGCTCATCCTGTGCGGCATGGCGGGCTTCCTCATCATGGCGCTGGCGATCCCGACCGCCTTCGACGGGGGCGGCGTGGCGTTCGCACTCGGCTATCTCGTCATCGTGGTCGTTCACGGCGGCCTCTATCTGCAGGCGTCCACCGCGATCGCCAGGGTGGTGCCGTTCAACCTCGCGGCCACCGCGCTCATCTTCGCCGCGGCCTTCACGGACGCGCCCTGGAGCTACGCGCTGTGGGCGGCGGCGCTCGTGCTGCTCTGGACGAGCCCCTATTTCATCGGCCAGCGCGGGTTCGCCCTGCATCCGGCGCACATCGTCGAACGCCACGGCCTGCTCGTCATCATCGTGCTGGGCGAGTCGATCGTGGCCATCGGCATCGGCGCGAGCGGCGAGCACCCGAGCCCTCGCCTGATCGTCGCCGCACTCCTGGGGCTCGCCCTCACCGCGGCCGTCTGGTGGGTGTATTTCGGCGGTTCGGAGGAGGCCGCCGAGCACGCGCTGCTGCGCGTCGACGTGGTGCGCCGCACGCAGCTCATCCTGGGGGCCTACTTCTACGCGCACGTGCCGATGTTGCTGGGCGTGGTCGCCATGGCGGCAGGCGTCAAGAAGGCGATCGGCCACGACCATCTCGACATCGGTCCGTCGATCGCGCTGGCGGCGGGAGTCGCGCTGTTCCTCGCCGGCGACGTGTGGTTCCGCCGGGTGCTCACGCTCAGGTCGGGAACGGCGAGGCCGCTCGCCGCGGTGCTGGCCGCGGCGAGCTTCCCTCTCGGCCTGTGGTCGTCGGCCGCCCAGATCGGAGCGCTCGTGGTGCTGCTGGTCGCGACGCTCGCCGCCGAGCGCCCGGCCTGAAACCGGTCGGTCCCGTACGGCTGAGCCGGAACGCTCATCCGCGGACCGGGGACGGGTAGGTCAGGACGGCAGGCCGCCGGCGGCGATCACGTCCCGGTACCAGCGGGCGCTGTCGCGCGGCGTGCGCTCGAGGGTCTCGTAGTCGACCCGGACCAGGCCGAATCGCTTCTCGTATCCCCTGGCCCACTCGAAGTTGTCCAGCAGCGACCACACGAAGTAGCCGCGCATGTCCACGCCCTTCTGGATGGCGTTGTGAACCGAGCGCACGTGCCCGTCCAGGTAGGCGATCCGGTCGGGGTCGGAGACGCCGTCGGGGACGGCCGCGCCGTTCTCTGTGATCATCAGCGGCACGCCGGGGTAGTCGTGCGAGAGCCGTACGAGGAGGTCTTCGAGGCCGGACGGGATGACCTCCCAGCCCATCTCGGTGAGCGTCCCGTGCGGCTGCTCCCACGCGATGCCCTCGGTGCCGGGGTGCTCCAGGGATCCGGAGGCCGACGGGTCGGCGACGACCCGGTTGACCGTGTAGTAGTTCACCCCGAGCACGTCGATCGGCTGGGAGATGGTCGGCAGGTCGTCGAGGTTCACCTCGGTGTAGCGCGACAGGTGCTCCAGGACGTCGGCGGGGTATTCGCCGCGCAACACCGGGTCGAGGAAGATCCGGTTGGCGAGGCCGTCGACGAGGCGGGCAGGTTCGGGGTCGCCGAGGATGGGCGTCAGGTTGAGCGTCAGCGAGACGGACTCGGCTCCGGCGGCGCGCAGCGCCTGCACGCCGAGGCCGTGCGCCAGCATGAGGTTGTGCGCCGCCGTGAAGGCCGCGGCCGGGTCGGACACGCCGGGCGCGTGCCGTCCGGAGCCGTGGCCGACGAAGGCCGACACCCACGGCTCGTTCAGCGTGGTCCACGTGGTCACCCGGTCGCCCAGTAGCGCGTGTACGGCCGTGGCGTAGTCGGCGAAGCGGTAGGCGGTGTCCCTGTTGGTCCAGCCGCCCTCGTCTTGCAGGCTCTGCGGCAGGTCCCAGTGGTAGAGCGTGGCGACGGGCGAGATGCCCTTGGCGAGCAGCGCGTCCACGAGCCGGTCGTAGAAGCTCAGGTCGGCGAGGCGCGGCCACGCGACGGAGAACCGGTAGGCGTTCAGACCCAGCCACGACATCGTCTCGACGTCGTCGAGGTAGCGGTTGTAGTGGTCGCACGCCACGTCACCGGTGTCGCCGTTGTGGACCTTCCCCGGCGTATGGGAAAAGGTGTCCCAGATCGACGGCACCCGGCCGTCGGCGTGGACGGCTCCCTCGATCTGGTACGAGGCGGTCGCCGAACCCCAGAGGAAATTGTCAGGAAAAAGTGGCATCAGGCGCTCTCACGTATGGTCAGACGGGGTTGGAGCAAGGTGGATTGTGGCACGGATTCGCCGTCCAGCTTGGCCATGAGGAGCTTCACGGCCTGCCGCCCGACGTCTTCGGCGGGGACGAGCACGGAGGTCAGCGGCGGGCCTGCCCGCTCGGCGACGTCGTCGGGGCAGATCGCCACCACCGAGACGTCCTGTGGCACCCGTCTGCCGAGCATGCGCAGCGCGCCGAGCACGTGCCCGACCGCCGCCTCATTGTGCACGACCAGCCCGGTCGTGCCGGGATGCGCCCCGAGCAGATCGCGTACGGCGGAGCAGACCGCGTCGAAGGACTCCTCACACGGCCGGACGGCGGCGGGCACGCCGTGCCGGGCGGCCGCCTCGGTGAATCCGGCGAGCGTGCGCCCGGCGTAGCCGGTGCCGCGCTCGTAGACGACGGAGGGAGCCCCGAGCAGGGCGATCTCCCGGTGGCCCGCGCCGATCAGGTGGTCGGCGCACAGGGCGCCGGCACGGGCGAAGTCGAGGTCGATGCAGGTCAGGCCGTCCCTGTCGGCGGGAAAGCCGATGAGCACGCTGGGCTCGCCCAGCTGGCGCAGCAGCGGACCGCGCGGGTCGTGCAACTCGACGTCCATCACCAGCAGCCCGTCGACCAGGGAGCTCGCGGCGACCCTGCGCAGCCCATCCGGCCCCTCGTCGGCCGTCATGAGCAACACGTCGTGGTCATACTGCCGGGCGGTCGTCACGACGGACACGGCGAACTGCATGAGCACCGGCAAGTTCATGCCCGCACGCAGCGGCAGCACGAGCGCGATCACCTTGGCCCGCTTGCTGGCCAGGGCCCTGGCCCCGGCGTTCGGGTGGTAATCGAGCGCCCTGACGCTGTCGAGCACCCGCTGCCGGGTGGTCGCGGAGATGGCCCGCTTGCCGCTCAGCACGTACGACACGGTGCTGACGGCGACCCCCGCGTGCCTGGCAACGTCGGCGATCGTGACGGTTCTGGCTGGGCTCACGGGCGCGCCTCCAGCGCGCTCACCGCGACCCCCTCGTATTCGACCACGACATGCACGACATGAGGGTGGAAAGGCCGGAGACGTCGTGCTCGGGAGGCTCGTGCATCATGACGGATCCGACCCTTCTGTCGAAGCGCTTCGACGGCATGGCGGAAAGACGCCCCGAGAGGCGCCGATGAATGACCGGCCCGCTCTCGGTCGTGCACGGGCGGGCGCGATGTTCGGTTGTGCATGAGATGGGGAGGCGGGGGCGGGAGAGGGGTGACGGGGAACCCGGCCGGGCTCCCGCGATCGTCGGGTGGAGTGAGGACGGCGGGGTCTGAATGCCGGAAGCGCAGACGGTCGTCGAAGCGCTTCGACAGTTCTCTCAACGTTTCGGGATTGTTAATTCCCGACTTATCCGGAAGATTGCCTTCTCATCGGACGGCGGTCAAGACCCAAGATCGCAAAGGAGACGTCGGCGCGGACGGCCGTGGAGCCGAAACGACCTTCTGGCCTGCGGCGTCTTCTCACAGGGCGCACGAAGGCTTCTTCGAGGAATTTTCCGGCCGCCCTTGCGACCCGTACGGCACAAACCCGGTCCGCCGGGCATTCGAGCCGCATGGCTCGCCCGAGCCGTTTTGAGAGGCGACGCCGTACGGCGGGTCCCCGTTGCCGGAGTACTTCCTGGCGACGGCGGCCGCGGCGGCATAGGTCTCCGGCCCGGGCGGGCGTTCACGCGTCGAGATCGAGTCGTGTCAGGGGCACATCAGGCCGGGGCAGCGCTCACGGCACCAGCAGCCACCGTCCCCGCTGTCCGCCTCCGGCGACCTTGTCGTACGCCGTCGCGGCCTCGGCCAGCGGCACCCGGCCGGCCACGCGCAGCTCCAGGACGCCGGAGGCTGCGAGGGCGAGCAGTTCGACGAGCCTCGCGCCGTGGGGCTCGACGTTCACGATGCCGATCTCGATGCCCCGCTCGGACGTCGCGGGAGACGCCGAGGTCACCCCGACGAACGTCCCGCCGTCGCGGACCGCGACGAGGGACGCCGCGTGCAGGACGGCGCCGTCGAGGACGGCGTCGAACGACGGCCCCGGCAGTTCCGTGACGAGCTGACGCGCCCCGGCTCTCAGCACGAAGTCGCGGTCGGACTCGCGCGCCAGTCCGGTGACGGTCCAGCCGGCGTGGGCGGCCAGCGCGACGGCGTACCCGCCCACGGCACCGGCGGCGCCGGTGACCAGCAGGGTCCTCCCGTCGGCAGGGCCGAGCCGGTCCACCATCTGCGCCGCGGTCGAGGCGTTGAGCGGGAGGGAGGCCGCGTCGACCCGATGGAGACCGTCCGGCAGCAGCGCGGCGGCCGTCGCCGGCACGACGGTCTCCTCGGCGTGCGCGCGAACCGGGGCTGTGAAGTCGCGGTGTACGGCGGCGACCGGGTCGCCGACCGCGAAGCCGGTGACCTCGGCGCCGGTCTCGATGACGACGCCGGTGAGGGACCAGCCGAGTCCGACCGTTCCGGTGAGTCCGAAGATCGCCCAGGCCGGTCCGCCGGCGAAGAGGGTGTCGACGGGATCGACCGATGCCGCCGTGACGCGGACCCGCAGGTCGCCGGGTCCCAACGGAGGAAGCGTCACCTCCTCGAGGGTGGGCGCGGGGGTGTCGGGCTTGGACACGAGTGCGAGCGTCATGAATGGGTTCCCTTCCGAATGGTTAGACGGCACAACCATCGGTGACCTACTCTCTTTTGGGAAGTAGGCACTTTGAAGTGTTGTAGCCACCCGGAGGTAAGTCATGGGCGTGTCCACTGCTGACGGGCCGACGGCGCGGTTCGACGCGTTCGTCGCCTCCTGCCCCAGCCGGCGACTGCTCGAAACCATCGGCGACAAGTGGGCGAGCCTCGTGATCGTGGCGCTGGGCCTGGAGGGGCGGATGCGCTATTCCGAGCTCTCCGCGCGGATCGCCGGGGTGAGCCAGAAGATGCTGACCCAGACCTTGCGGGGTCTCGAACGAGACGGGCTGCTGACCCGCACAGTGACTCCGTCGGTGCCCGTCCGCGTCGACTACGAGCTCACGCCGCTGGGCCTGTCCCTGATTGAGACGCTTCGGCACCTCAAGGAGTGGGCCGAGGCGCACATGGCCGAGGTGGACAGGGCGCGCGAGGAGTACGACCGGAAGAACGATTCCGCAGGGCGCAGCTGAAGGGCGGTGGGCACCGATCATCGCCTCGTGGGAGGGCGTTCGAGCGGCAGCCGGATCAGCGGCTGAGGGCCGAACCGCCTTTCAGGGCCTCGCCGGCAGACGACCGGAGTCGACCGAGTCGAGGACGCGCGCGGCCGCGCCGAGCGCGGCGGCCCGGTGCGCGAGCGTGGAGACGACCAGTTCGCAGCCGCCTCCCCCCGGCGCGAGCGAGCGGCGGAGCATCTCCTCCTCCGCGGGCGCGATCAGCCATGGCCCGAGCGGGACGTAGTAGCCGCCGAGGACGACCACTTCAGGGTTGAGCAGGTTGGCCGCGATCGCCACCCCCTTGCCGAGGCCGCGGCCGACCGAATCGAGGAGCGCGAGGATCTCCGGGTCGTCCTTGCGCGCTCTGCGCACGACCTCGTCGACCTCATGCTCCAGCTCGATCGGTGAAACTCCGGGCGCGGTGCGGGCGAGGATCGCACCGATGCCGGCCACCGCCTCCAGGCAGCCGCGGCGTCCGCAGCGGCAATCCGGCCCCGAGGGGTCGACCTCGATGTGGCCGATCTCGCCGCTGTAGCCGTGACCGCCACGCCTCAGCCTGCCGTCCATGACGACGCCCGCCCCCACGCCGACCTCTCCGGTGACGTACACGAGGTCGGAGACGTCGCCATGCGGGCCGAACCGGTACTCGGCGACGGCGGCGAGGTTGGCGTCGTTGTCCACGAGCACGGGGTAGGCGGGGTCGCGCAGGGCCTTGACGAGGTCGCCGCGCAGGTCGACGTCATGCCAGCCGAGGTTGGGCGCGACGTGGACGGCGCCGTCGCCGTCGATCAGGCCGGGAACCGCGACGGTCAGGCCGAGCACCTGCCTGGACTCCCTGGTCATCCGGCTCACCACGCGCTTGGCGATCGCGGCCACCGCAGTGACCGCCTCGCCCGGGCTCGCCGTGCTCCCCGGGAAGGCGCGCCGCCAGTTGAGCAGTTCCTCGCCCTTGAGGTCGACCGCGACGGCGGTGATGTAGTCGACGTTGACCTCGACGCCGATCGCGGCGTACGGCGAGCCGTCCAGGACGAGCATGGTCGCCGGACGCCCGACCCGGTTCTCCGTCAGACCGGTCTCGCGCAGCAGCCGGCGGTCGATCAGGTCGGCGACCAGGCTCGACACCGTCGCCTTGTTGAGGCCGGTCGACGCCGCGATGTCGGCGCGCGAGCAAGGAGCGTTCTCTCGCACGAACCGCAGCACGACCGCCAGGTTGGTGGCCCGGACGTCCGTGAAGTCGGCCGGCTGCGGCCCGTTGTGCGATGTGATCAAAATCAGCCCCGTACGTGCTCGGCTCATGATGCCGAATGGGCGCGCAGCCCGTACGGCAGGCGCCCATTTTGTTGGATTGCGGGGCATTCGTGTGCGCGGCGGACTCAGTCGGTGATCCTCGCGACCCTCCGGAGCTTGTTCACGGCATCGAGCGCGGCCACCTTGTACGACTCGGCGAGCGTCGGGTAGTTAAAGACCGCGTCGACCAGGTAGTCGACGGTGCCCCCGCAGCCCATGACGGCCTGGCCGATGTGGATGAGCTCGGTGGCCCCGGTGCCGAAGACGTGTACGCCGAGCAGCGACCGGTCCTCCGGGGAGACCAGCAGCTTGAGCATGCCGTACGTGTCTCCGATGATCTGGCCGCGGGCCAGTTCGCGATAGCGGGACACACCCACCTCGAACGGCACGAGGGCGTCGGTCAGCTCGTCTTCCGTCTTCCCAATGAAACTGATCTCCGGAATCGTGTAGATGCCGATGGGCTGCAGCTGGTTCATCCCGCTCACGGGCTCGTCGCAGGCGTGGTAGGCCGCCAGCCTGCCCTGCTCCATCGAGGTCGCGGCGAGCGACGGGAAGCCGATGACGTCGCCGACGGCGTAGATGTGCGGAACGGCGGTGCGGTAGAACTCGTCGACCGCGATCCTGCCGCGCTCGTCGGCCGCCAGGCCCGCCGCGCCCAGCGCGAGGTTCTCGGTCATCCCCTGGCGGCCGGCCGAATACATGACGGTCGAAGCAGGGATCTTCTTACCGCTCTCCAGGATCGTCAGCGCGCCACGCGGATGCCTCTCGACCGCCGCGACCGTCTCCCCGAACCGGAAGGTGACCGCGAGGTCGCGCAGGTGGTACTTCAGCGACTCGACGACCTCGAGGTCGCAGAAGTCGAGCATGCGGTCGCGCCGCTCCACCACCGTCACCTTGGTGCCGAGCGCGGCGAACATGGAGGCGTATTCGATGCCGATGACTCCGGCGCCGACGACGACCATGGAGTCGGGCACACGATCCAGCTGCAGGATGCCGTCGGAGTCGATGATCGTCTGGTCGTCGAACTCGACGCTGCTCGGGCGGGCGGGGCGGGTGCCGGTCGCGATGATGATCTTGTCTGCGGTGACCTTGACCTCGTTGCCCCTCTCGTCGACCACAGCCACCGTGTGCGGGTCGACGAACTCCCCCGACCCCGTCAGGACCGTGACCCGGTTGCGGGCGAGCTGGCTGCGGATCACGTCGACCTCGCGGCCGACGACATGGCGCGTCCGCACGGTCAGGTCGGTGACGGTGATGTCCTCCTTGAGGCGGTAGCTCTGGCCGTACATGTCCCGCTGGGTGAGGCCGGTCAGATACAGCACGGCCTCGCGGAGGGTTTTGGAGGGAATGGTGCCCGTATTGATACAGACGCCGCCGATCATGTCGCGTCGGTCGACGATCGCCACCCGTCGTTCCAGTTTCGCCGCGGCGATGGCCGCCTTCTGCCCGCCCGGGCCGGAACCAAGGACAAGTACCTCGAAATCGGTCACAGGGTCAGTGTGCGGGGACGAATCGACGCCGGAAAGGCTTTACCGTCTTCACCTCCCGCAATGTTCGACGTGAATTCACGCACCCCGGTCGGGGGCGATCACACACCCCGCGTGATCATGCAGAAGTTCGCGCACTCTCACGCTGAGCTGGACAAACCCGAGCCGTGATCATGCAGAAGTTCGAGGATCTGCGTGGTGAGCTGGGATTTCATCGGCCGTGATCATGCAGAAGTTCGGGCCCATGCCGCACGGCCAGCAAGGATGCCGAACGTGATCATGCACCGGCTTGCGCCCTCGCGCCAACGCACTGAGCCCTTTTCATCCTGAGTAGCGGCTCGCTTCGACGGCTTCGAGGACGAGGATGGCTTGGATGATTGCCGTGGCGCGGCGTGGGCAGCAGCGCAGCTTCGCGAACACCTTCCAGGCCTTCAGGATCGCGACGGCGCGTTCGCCAAGCGCCCGGATGCGGGCATGGGCACGGTTGACCTCCTTCTGCGCGCGGGACAGCCATGGCCGGTGCCGGTGGCGCTTGAACGGGATGCGGATCGTGCCGCCCGCGCCCTGGTATCCCTTGTCCGCGAAGGTTTTCACGTTGCCGCTGGTGAGCGCGTCGATCAGGCCGACGGTTCGGGCGGCGGTCAGGTCGTGCGTTCCTCCAGGCAGGGCGGGCGAGGCCCAGACGAGCCGGCCGACAGGGTCGGCCACGACCTGGACGTTCATGCCGTGGCGTTTGTGTTTGCCGGAGTACCGGGGGCCTCCTCTCATCGCATCTCTGGCCCGCTCCCACCCACCGTGACCGGCACCATCGATGGAACGGCTTACTCATCCGCCTTTCTGCGAGCGCGCGGTGGCGACTCTCAAGACCTGGAAGGTCCCGACCAAGCTACGTTGCTGCCCGCGCCGCGCCACCGCCGTCGTGCAAGCCATCACCGTTCTGCATCACATCGAGACCCCGCCACGACGCAGCATGAGAATGCCTTCATCGCGCTTTCCTTGCGGCCGCACCGGGCCGGAATCTAGCCTGCACAGATGCAGGCCGAGCCACGCGGCACGATGCACGGCTGGATCTGGCGCGCGAATCTGCTGCCGTTCGCCGAGACGATCGCTGATCTTGTCCGGTGCCGACTCGATGACGGCGCGCTCACTGCCGGCATCGAGGGCTCCGACGCCGACGACGACAGCTGGTTCACGTTCGTCCTGGACGGGCAGCCCCGCGTCGAGATGCACTTCGCGCGCACTCGTACGGACGACACAGTGCTGGTCGACGTGGAGTTGGACGGCATCGACAAGCCGCTCGAGATCAGGACTGCTCTGTTGCTGGACGTCTGCAACCGATACCGCCTGACGCCCGAGGCCGGCTGATCTGAACCCAACGTCCACGCTCACGGACAAACCTCCGCTGCAGGAGGAATCCTGAGGAACCCTCACCGGCCACACCGTCGATGCCACCATCATCACGATGAAAATGGCTCACTGATCCAACATCGCTACATGATCACGAATGGCAAAACCGCAGCTTGAGGGTCAACTGGGCGAGCTTCTGCATGATCACGGATGGAAGCATGCGAGGTCGGACGCCCTCCTCCCGCACTTCTGCATGATCACGGGGAGCAAAGGGCCAGCCCAACGACCGAATCAGCGAACTTCTGCATGATCACGCGTTGACAATTCGAGTGCAACTAGGGCGCAAGCGGGACGAGACACCCTTATCACCATGTGGAAAGACACTTCGCGATATCTCAGTGAGCTTCTCATCTGGGAGATCGAGGACTATCTCAGCGCCCAGACGGCCAAGCCCGACAAGGCCCGGGTCGCCTTTCTCCGCCTCACCGATCACAGGGCGGCCCAGGCGGTTGCAACCGACCTGGAGTCGGGAGGAAGCTTCTACGCCGCAGCGAAGCGGGCGCACATGTTCGGCATGACACTGCCCGGCGACATGTTCGGCATGGTGACCCGGGCAGAGCGCCCCGGCATCTTCGACGCCGTGCCCGGCACCACGTTCCCGCCGGTCCCCGACGGCGAAGGCTACGTGATCATCCGCCTCATCTCCTTCGAATGAGCCGGCCCTACCGCCTGCCTCCCGGGGCCGACTCACGATCGACGATGGCCGTCGCCCCCGACTCCCGCGCGCAATGGGCGCAGCAGTACCACCGGCCGTCGACGGCCACCCCGTGACCCACGATGCGGCAGCTGCAGTGCTCGCAGACGGGTGCCATCCGCGTGATCGCACATTCGAAGCTGTCGAAAACGTGCACCGCTCCCTGCGCGTGCACTTCGAAGCTCATGTCGTAATCGTTGCCACAGACCTCACAGGTCGCCATGGTCTCCCCCGGTTCGCCGATGTCGAGTCGGGCATACCCCGACCCCATCACCGGCGAACCGCCAGAAATCATCCATAAACTCCGGCTGACCAGGGCTTTCAGATGGGCGAAAGGTCCCTGATCCAGCATCCTCCCCAGTGCATGAACACGGGAACCGATTCGCCGGGTCGCGGCGGCCGTACGGCCGGCCCCTCTTGACGTTTTCCGATCACCCAAGCGGGACGCCTAACGGCGCACACGATTGAACCCTTGGTACATCTTTGGCCGTTTTATTCCGATTTATCCACGTTTTAGGTAACGTGATCGGCAATAGGTGGCTAGGAGGTGTCATGAACAGATTTGTTCACGTGATGCCGCTCGACGACGTCATCACCCACGAGGGAACGCCGGACTGCATCTGTGGGCCCGGTGGCCAGATCGTGAGCGCAGTGGACCTCATGGACCAAACTGACGACTGGCTCCACGCCGAGGAGACCGACGACTCCTCCGACCACCATGCCGAAGCCTGGGAAGACGAAGATTCCGGCGACTGGCCTGCCGATGAAGAGCGGCCCGGCGAGGAGCTGGAGACGGGCGATTCCCTCCTGGTCTGCGTCGTCTACCACCATTACGCCCTGCGCCCCTGCCACGAATGGGAAGCCTCCCCCGAACTTCAGCCCCCGTGGCGCTGATCCCGCAGAAGTTCGCGCCCAGACCGTCCCCCGCCTCGGTGACGACCACGATCACGCATGCGCGGGCCGACGAGTTCACGCACGTCGCGCACAGGCAGGAGCGAGAGACAACCGCATGATCACGGAACGCGTTGTGGCTGGTCATGCGACACGTGCACGAACTTCTGCATGATCACGAAACAGATCCGCGCAGGTCAGATGGCTTTCCACCGAACTTCTGCATGATCACGCACGAGGTCGGCGCAGGTCAGATGGCACATCATCGAAGATCTGCATGATCACGCCCCGTGTTTGCGCAGGCCAGAACGCACCCCGCCGGACTTCTGCATGATCACGGGCACGGGAGGCGGGTCCGGTCGGCTGATCGGTGATGTCACAAACTGAAACCGTGCCTTGTCCTTCTGGTCTGCATGACCAAGACGAGCCGGCAACGGACTTCACCCGGCCAGGTCACCGCTATCGACATGGTCATGAACCCGGAGAAACTCGCCGGCGTGAGCCGTACGCTCGCCGGCCGGTCCGGGGAGAACCACGAAGAGATCACAGACTGAAGGAGCCGATGATGGCGAGGATGAACTTCGGCAAGGCCGCACCCAAGGCGTCCGAGGCGCTGATGGGCCTCGAGCGGTTCGTACGCTCCAGTTCGTTGCCGCACAGCACGCTCGAACTGGTCAAACTGCGTGCCAGCCAGATCAACGGATGCGGCTTCTGCGTCGACATGCACAGCCGCGACGCCAAGAAGGCGGGTGAGACCGACGAGCGGCTCTTCGCCGTGGCGGCCTGGCGCGACACTCCGTACTTCACCGAGGCGGAGCGCGCCGCGCTCGCGCTCGCCGAGGCGGGGACACGGCTGAGTGACCGCCCCGAACCGGTCCCCGACGAGGTCTGGGACGAGGCCGCCAGGCACTACGACGAGGAGACGCTCGCCGCCCTGGTGGCGGCCATCGCCGCGATCAACGCGTGGAACCGGATCTCGGTGATCACCCGGGCGACGCCGGGCGCGCACCTCTGACCGTGCGGCCGGCCCCGGAGATCACGCCGATCTCCGGGGCCGGCCTGAAGGTCGTGGATCTGCAAACGGAAAACAACGGGACGGCAACCGATGGGGCGCATAGTCTGCTCAACGTCATCGAAGGAGGCACGGACCCATGAGACGCATCAGGATCTCCCAGCCCCGCCGCGCCCACCGGCCTACCGGCCGTTTCGAGCTCGACCTGCGCTCGCCTTCCGGCCGCAGGCTCCCTTACTGAACGCTTTTACGCTTGTTTTACGGCGATCCCTGTATCTATCTGGGACTGATAACGGAACCATCACGCTCGGGGGGTTCACATGCTGAAGGTGGTGCCGTCGCCAGCCAAGGTGAAGGACATCAGGCCGGCTCTGCGCAAAAGGGCCGGCCTGCGCGTCCGAGGCAAGGTCGTCGACCTGCGCCGATACACGGGCGCCAACGTCATCCGCTTCCCCCGTACGGCAGGGCCGACCTCGGCGGCGTGAGGCCCGGTCGGCCCTCATGCCGGTCGCGCATTCCGGCCCGCCGAGGTTGGATGTCACGCTATGAGCGATCTGTCGTCCACCGGCCGGACCCGTCACCGCAGGCTCAGGGAGCAGGGCCGTAGCGACCGCGCGTCGCTCTTCGCCGTGCTCCAGGCCGGGTTCGTCTGCCATCTGGGTGTGGTGTCCGACGGGGTGCCGATGGTCGTCCCGACGGTGTACGGCTTCGACGCCGACTACATCTACCTGCACGGATCGGTGGCCAGCCAAAGCCTCACCCAGACCACCACCGTGTGCGTGACGATCACACACGTCGACGGTCTCGTGCTGGCCCGGTCGGTGTTCGAGCACGGCGTCAACTACCGCAGCGCCATGATCTACGGCGTGCCCCGCAGGCTCGACAGCGACGAGAAGCTTTCCGCGCTCAGATGCCTCACCGAGCACATCGCTCCCGGGCAGTGGGACTACGCCCGCCGCCCCAGCCGCAAGGAACTGGCCGCGACCACCATCCTGGCGATCTCGCTGGAGGAGGCCTCCGTCAAGGTACGGCAGGGGCCGCCGGACGACGCCGACGACCCCCATGACGTCTGGGCGGGCGTGTTGCCGCTGACCGGCTCGTGGCAGCCGCCGGTGACCGACCCCCATGCCACCCGTCCGGTGCCCGCCCACATCAGCCGCCGCGTGGGCACCCTGTCACCCGCCTGACGTGCATGATCACGGATAAAGGATCCGCAGGTCAGGCGTGACATCCGCGAACTTCTGCATGATCACGAGCGAGGTTTGCGCAGGTCGGAGGGCCCGCTGCCGAACTTCTGCATGATCACCACACGAGGGGGCTGACCCCACCCCACCACCAGGGGGTGGGGTGGGGTCAGCGGGTCAGCGCCTGACGGATGAGTTCGTCGCTCAGCTCACGCAGGCGGGCGCGGGCCTTGACGTCGTACGCCTGGGGATCGGCGGTGGCCGCCCGCTTTCCGTCGAAGTAGCCGCCGGTGGGCACGTCCTCGTCGACGAGCCGCAGGGTGGCGTCCCCTCCCTGGTCCACCGAGGCGAGGGCGGGGACCCCCGCTTCCCTGACCATGGTCGTGTCCATGAAGGTCGCCGGATGCAGCGTGGTGACCGACACCCCCTGACCTGCAAGCTCCTCGGCCAAGTCGAAGGTGAACATGATCTGGGCGAGCTTGCTCTGCGCGTAGGCCCGCTGCCGCCCGTAGCCACGGGTCAGCATGGGGTCGTCGAAGTCGATGGCCTGCTGGCCCAGCGACGCCACGTTCACCACCCGCGAGGGGGCCGAGCGGACGAGCAGCGGGACGAGCCGCCGGGCCAGGTGGTAGCCGGCCAGGTAGTTCACGGCGAACCGCAGCTCGATGCCGTCGGCGCTCTCCTGCCTGCCCGAGCCCGCCGTTCCTCCGCCGATGCCGGCGTTGTTGACCAGCACGTCCAGCCGCTCGAACCGCTCCTCGACCTCCGAGGCCATCCGGTCGACCTGGTGAAGGTCGGCCAGGTCGGCCAGCACCTCCTCAGTGTTCCCGCCGATCTCCGCACGCACCCGGCGCACCCGGTCGGCGTTTCGCCCGTGGACGATGACACGTTCGCCTCTGGCGGCGAGCCGCCCGGCGAGGTGACGCCCCAAACCGTCCGTCGCACCGGTGATCAGAATCGTCCTCATGCCGCTCCCCTAAATCGAGACATCGCGACTCGTAATCATAGGACGCGAAGATCTCCGAAAGCCGCCCGGGGCCGGCGACGCGGTCCCCGGCACCGGCCATCAAGCTCGGGCGACCGTTGCGCGTGTTCGCCCGGCCCTCTGCCGCGACCAGCGGCCCATCGACGGCGGGATGGTGCAGGATGGATGACGTGACCCCTTCGCCAGCGGTCGTCCAGCCGGATCAGGAGCTCATCAAGGAGATCCTCGACGAGCTGGAGCTCGAGCACACCATCGACTCCGAGGGAGATCTCGCGATCTCCACCTCGGAGCTCACCGTCTTCTTCCTGTTCGGCTCGGAAGGTGATCTGTTCACGATCCGCACCTTCTACGACCGGCACTATTCGGTCGACGAGAAGCCGATGTTGCTCACCGCGCTGAACGAGTGGAACGCCGACACCATGTGGCCGAAGGTCTACGCGTTCACCCCGGACAGCGGCGTCATCAGGGTCATCGGCGACTCCCAGCTCTACATCGGCGCGGGAGTCACCCGCGAGCACCTGACCACAGTGGTCGCTCACTGGGTCAGGTTCGCGATCAAGTTCCACCGCTGGCTGATCGACAGGCTCTCCTTCGAGCGGGACTGACACAGGTCAGGCCGTCGGCGACTCCTCGGCGTGAAACGCTGTGACGCGGCCGGACCCAAGGAGTCCGTGCTCACCTCAGCAACTCGTTGAGCTCCCCGTAGCCGAGTGCACGGGTGAGCGTGCCGTACGTGCCGGTGGCCAGCACCTCCTGCGCGCTGCTCCGGACGACGGCGTACGCGGCCTCGGCGATGGACGAGCCGAGGCTGACGCGAGCAACTCCCAGCGCGGCCAGCTCGGCCACCGCCGGCGCTCCTGGACCGGCGAGCACGTTCACCGGCGCCGCCACCCCTTCGACCAGGGCCGAGATGATCTGAGGGTCGGTCACGCCGGGCACGAAGATCCCGTCGGCGCCCGCCGCGAGATAGACCTCTGCCCTGCTCAGCGTCTCCCGCAGCCGGGCGGTTGGGTCTCCGGCGGAGAGCAGGTAGGTGTCGATCCGGGCGTTGATGAACAAGGCGGCGCTGCCGGCGGCCTGCCGAGCGGCGACGATCCGCTCCGCCTGTTCCGGGGCCGGACGAAGCGGCGTGGGTCCGCGATGATGGGCGTCTTCCAGGTTGACGCCCACCGCTCCGGCCGCGAGCACTCCCTGCACCGTCTCGGCGACGCCCTCGGAATGGTCGGCGTAGCCGCTCTCGATGTCCGCCGTGACCGGGACGTCCACCGCCGCGACCACCCGCGCGATGAGGTGCAGGGCAAGGTCACGATCGAGCTCGTCTCCGTCGGCGGCGCCGAGGCCCCACGAGACGCCCGCGCTTGTCGTCGCGATCGCCGACGCTCCGGCGTCTTCCACGATCCGTGCTCCGGCGACGTCCCAGATGTTGGGCAGCACGAGCGGGCGTCCGGCCGTGTGCAGCGCGCGGAACAGGGCGGCCCGGTCTGTCTGAATCTGTGAGATGGACATGTGAGCATTCCAGCGGCCCCACCAGGCGGAGGTCTGGCGGAATTCCGACATGCACGTCCGTGTAGCCCCCCGCCGACGTTGATGTCGGATTTCCGCTAGCTTCCCCAGGATGACCGGCCGCACAGTGGGTGACATGCATGACGACCGGGACCGATGCGTGCGAGCCGTGCAGTCCAAGGACGCCAGGTTCGACGGCTGGTTCTTCACCGCGGTCGTCACGACGGGCATCTACTGCCGGCCGAGCTGCCCTGGCGTGCCGCCCAAGCCGGAGAACATGCGCTTCTATCCGACCGCGGCCGCGGCGCAGCAGGCGGGCTTCCGGGCGTGCAAGCGGTGCAGGCCCGACGCCAGCCCGGCGTCCCCGCGATGGAACGAGCGCGCCGACCTGGTGGCCCGGGCGATGCGCCTGATCGCCGACGGGGTGGTGGACCGCGATGGCGTCTCCGGCCTCGCCGCCCGCCTCGGATACAGCACCCGGCAGATCGAGCGGCAGCTCATGGCGGAGCTGGGAGCCGGCCCGCTGGCGCTGGCGCGTGCCCAGCGCGCCCAGACGGCGCGGATCCTCATCGAGACGACCGGCCTTCCCATGAGCGACGTCGCCCACGCCGCGGGATTCGGGAGCGTGCGCGCGTTCAACGACACGGTTCGCGAGGTCTTCGCCCTGGCCCCGAGCGAGCTGAGGAAACGCGCCGCGCGGGGGCATCCGGCCACGACGCCGGGCGCCCTTTCCCTGCGCCTGCCGTTCCGGGCGCCGCTGTGCCCCGACAACCTGTTCGGCCATCTCGCGGCGACCGCCGTCCCCGGGGTGGAGGAGTGGCGGGGCGGCGCCTACCGCCGCACGCTGCGTCTGCCCCGCGGGCACGGCGTGGCCGCGTTGCGGCCGGAACACGATCACATCGGCTGCGTGCTCACCCTGACCGACCTGCGTGACTTGTCCACTGCCATCGCGAGGTGCCGTCAGCTGCTCGACCTGGACGCCGACCCTGTCGCCGTCGACGACCTCCTGCGCCGCGACCCCGTTCTCGCCCCGCTCGTGAACAAGGACCCCGGCCGGCGCGTGCCCCGCACCGTCGACGCGGACGAGTTCGCCGTACGGGCGGTCCTCGGGCAGCAGGTGTCGACCGCCGCGGCGCGCACCCATGCCGGTCGCCTGGCCGCCGTGTACGGCCAGGCGGTCACGGACACGGGAGGCGGTCTCACCCGCCTGTTCCCCGACGCCGCGACCCTGGCCGGCCTCGACCCGGACGGACTCGCCCTTCCCCGGGCACGCCGCGACGCGCTCGTCTCCCTGGTCGCCGCGCTCGCCGCGGGAGACGTCGACCTCGGCGCGGGCAACGACTGGGAGTGCGCCCGAGCCCGGCTCGCCCGGCTTGCGGGAATCGGGCCGTGGACGGTCGAGACCATCGCGATGCGCGCCCTCGGCGACCCGGACGCGTTCGTGCCGGGCGACCTCGGCGTCCGTCTCGCCGCCCGTGAGCTGGGGCTTCCGTCGACTCCTGGAGCACTGAGCCGGCATTCCGCGGCCTGGCGGCCCTGGCGTGCCTATGCCGTACAACATCTGTGGGCCACCGGCGATCACCCGATCAACCGGCTCCCCGATGAGGAGCAACGAAAAGCCGGTCGACCGGCGGGACGGAGTGTCCGATGAGTGCGGACCGCACGCACACCGTGGTGGACAGCCCCATGGGGCCGCTCACCCTCGTCGCCACAGACGGCGTGCTGGCGGGGCTCTACATGGAAGGGCAACGCCACCGGCCGCCGCAGGAGACCTTCGGCGCACCGGACGCCTCGCCGTTCGCCGAGGTCGTCGAGCAGCTCGCGGCCTACTTCGCCGGTCGGCGCACCGTCTTCGACCTGCCGATGACGCTGACGGGCACGCCGTTCCAGCAGCATGTCTGGGCCGCCCTGCGGCGGATCCCTCACGGTGAGACGATCACGTACGGGCAGCTCGCGGACCAGATCGGGCGGCCTGCCGCCGTCCGGGCCGTCGGCCTGGCCAACGGGAAGAACCCGATCGGCATCATCGTGCCGTGCCACCGGGTCGTCGGCTCCACGGGCGGCCTTGTCGGTTACGGCGGTGGGCTGGACCGCAAGCGGCGGCTCCTCGACTTCGAGCGTGAGATCAGCGGCGGAACGCTCTTCTGACCCCGCGAACCGCGACCACCGCGCCACCAGGAGCACCGGGAGCACGCACGGGGCGCGGTGGGCCGTGTCAGCGCCGTCCCACGCCTCCCGCGGTGTTCGGTGCCCGGAACACATGAACCAAGGGCGATTCTTCGCTTTTCAGAACCGGAATCGGCGAATGGTGCGATAGACGGTATGTGCACCGCTTCCTCAAACGCCGCCGGGAGCCGCCTCCCGTAAGCGGCTCCAGCGACGACGCGGAATTGCTCGCCGCCGTGGCCGGCGGACAGGTCGAGGCGCTCCGCCTCCTTCACGAACGGCATGCCCCCTGGCTCAAGGCGCGCCTGTCGCGTCGCTGCGCCGACCCCGACCTGGTCGACGACGCGATCCAGGACACATTCGTGGCCGTCTGGCGGGACGCACGGCGTTACGACGCCGCACGCGGCGACGCTGCGGCCTGGATGTGGACGATCGCGATCCGCCGGCTGATCTCCGCGTTGCGCCGCGGCGTTCCTCCCCCGCAGGTCACGCTCGACTCCGCCGACCTGGTCGGTCAGTCCGCGGAGGACGCGGTGCTGGTCGGAGTGGAGCACGGGGACCTCGGCGTCGCGCTCGCCCGGTTGTCGCCCGAGTTGCGGGCCGCCATCCAGGCCACCGTGCTCGACGGCCTTACCACTCGCGAGGCCGCGCACCTTCTCGGCGTCCCGGAAGGCACCGTCAAGACCCGCGTCATGCGGGTCAAGGCCCGGTTGAGGGAGCATCTCGCATGAACGCGCAATGGCATCCTTCTGGCGATCTCATCACGCGCTACGCGGCGGGCCGTCTGGACTCGGTGCAGGTCATGTCGGTGGAGAGCCACATCGCCCGCTGCCCGCGTTGCCGTACGGCCGTGCCGTACGACGAGGGCTGGCTCGAATCGAGCTGGGACGGCATAGCCGACGTGGTGGACGCGCCCCGGACGCGGCCGCTGGCGCGGATGTTGCGCGGCGCCGGCGTGCCCGAACACGTGGCCACGTTCCTCGCGGCCACGCCCGCCTTGGTGCGCAGCTGGGTCGTGGCCGTCGTCGCGGTGCTGAGCTTCGCGGTGGCGGCGGCCCACCTCGCGGCGCCGGATCCGTCGCGGCCGCTGGACGCACTCGTGCCCTTCCTGGCCGTGGCGCCCGTGCTGCCTCTGGCCGGCATCGCCCTCGCCTACGGACCGCGCGTCGACCCGGTGCACGAGGTGCAGGCGGCCACCCCGATGGCCGGCGCGCGGACGCTGCTGCTGCGCGCTCTGGCCGTGCTCGTGGTGGCGATCGCCCTGACGGGGGTCGCGACCCCGCTGCTGCCCGGCCCGCCGGGTCTGGCCGCGGCCTGGCTGACTCCGTCGCTCGCGCTCAGCGCAGGGACGCTCGCCCTGTCCACCCGCTTCTCCCCGCTCGCCTCGGCCGCCGCGCTCGCCGCCGCCTGGCTGGCAGCGGTGACCGCCGGAGGCGTGCTCGGCCCGGACGCCCTGCCGCTGTTCTCCCCCGCTGCCCAGGCCGCGTACGGCATGGCCGCCCTGGCCTCGACCTTGCTCGTTCACCTGCGGCGTGCCCGCCTCGACCGAGGAGAGTTCCGATGGAAAAGCATGGCCTGACGGATGCGGCGGTGAGCGTCCGCGACGTCAACAGGAGGTTCGGCCGTAAGACCGTGCTCGAGCGCTTCTCCGTGGAGCTGGGCCGTGGGGTGACCGGGCTGCTCGGCCCCAACGGCGCGGGGAAGACCACCCTGCTGCGCATCCTGGCGACCACCCTGGCCCCCGACGCGGGCGAGGTGCGCACCTTCGGGCTCGATCCATCGGATCCGGCGCAGCGGACGGAGGTGCGCCGCCGCCTCGGCTACCTGCCGCAGGACCCCGGGTACTACCCCCACTTCACTGCCTTCGAGCTCGTGGAATACGTCGCGATCCTGAAGGAGCTGACCGGCCGCCGCGAACGCCACCGGGAGGTTCGCCGCGTGCTCGCGGAGACCGACCTGAGCGGCGCGGCGAAGACGAAGGTACGCAAGTTGTCGGGTGGCATGCGGCAGCGGCTCGCCCTGGCGCAGGCGCTGCTCGGCGACCCGGCCCTGCTCATCCTGGACGAGCCGACGGTCGGCCTCGACCCCGAGCAGCGGATGCGCTTCCGCGCGCTCGTGTCCCGGTTGGGCGAAAGCCGTACCGTGCTGCTGTCCACGCATCAGACCGAAGACGTGGCGGCTCTGTGCGAGCGCGTGATCGTGATGCGTGAGGGCCGAGCCGTGTTCGACGGCACACCGTCCGGGCTGGCCTCGGTCGCCTCCGGCCAGGTGTGGCTGTCGGAGTCCGCGCCGCCTGCCCCGGTCCTGTTCTGGCGGACCTCCGACGGCCGCTACCGGACGCTCGGGGCCGCTCCGCCGGGTGGGCTTTCCGCCGATCCGGGTGTCGAGGACGGCTACCTGCTGTTACTCGGAAACGCCGCGGAGGTGTCCGCGTGAGGCTGTCGCTGGTGCGTTTAGAGACGCTGCGTCTGCTGCGCAACCCGATCTTGTGGGTCGTGGCGCCGGCATCCCTGACTGTGGGTGTGGCCCGTGGTGCGGCCTGGCTGCCCGACATGACGACGGTGACGATCGACGCGGTCACCATCTCGGCCTCGGCAGGAGCAGCCGTGCTGATCGTGGCGGCCCTCGCCGCGGGCCGTGACCGCCGGCACGGCATGCCAGAGACCCTGGCCGCCTTGCCGGGCCGCGCGGCCGTTCGCACGCAGGCGGTCGTGCTCTCGGCGCCCGTTGTGGGGGCGCTGATCGCGTCGTTGATCATCTGCGTCCGGCTGGTGGTCGCGGAGTCGTCGGGTCACGCCGCCGGGCGGATCGATCCCTTCGAGGCGCTCGGCGGCGTGGCCCTGGCGGCGCTCGCGGCGACGACCGGCGCTGCGCTCGGCCGATGGATCCCCACGCTGATCGCTGCACCGGCGGTCGTCTGCGCGGTGGCCTTCGGCATGCTGGCGAACTCCCGGGGCGAGTACGGTGGCTGGTTCCTGCCCGTGATTCCGGACCACGACCCCTCGTGGGGAACCCGGCTCACGCGGGAGCACCTGCTCTATCTCACTGCGGCTGCCGTCCTGCTCGCCGCGCTCGCGCTGCTGCGGCACGGCCTGCGCCCGGTCCGCGCCATCGCGGCCCTGACCGCTCTCGCCGTCGCGGTGCCCGCGGGGGCCGCCGCGACCGCCGGCGCTCCGGCGCTTCCGTGGGCCACACCACACTTCGTCCCGCGAATGCCGGCTCAGGTGTGCCAAGCGCAGGAGGGCGTGACGTATTGCGTCTATCCGGGCTACCAGCCGTGGATCCCCGTCTGGGCGGAGGCGATCCGGCCCGTCGTCGCCGCGGTCCCGGAGCGCGCCCGGAACCGGATCCCACCCGTGCGACAGATCTCCGGGATCTACGCCCCTGACGACATACTCGACCAGCCCCGCACATGGCTGGTGTGGTCAACCGACCCCACCCGGCACCGCGCCCTGCTGATCGGCCAGATGGCCGCCGCGGTGACCGGGCTCGGCGACGGCTGCGACAATCTCGGCCGGGCGCGGACCGTCGTCGCGCTCTGGCTCGCCGGGCGAGCCGAACCTCTGAGTGACGCCCCCGATCCAGGCACCTGGAACGCGCCTGGCGGCGGAGACGACCTTCCGCGTGGATGGATTCACATCGAGGTGGGTGGCGGCACCTCCTTCGGCGTTCCCGGTCAACTCGGCGGCAAGAGGTACGGCACGGCCGAGGTCGAATACGCACGCCGCCTGCTGGAGCGCCCGGATGCGGCCGCCCGTGTGAAGGACCACTGGGACGTGCTCACCTCGCCCGAGACGACCATCGGGCAGGCCCTCCCCCTGCTCGGCTTGCCGGAGGGCAGCGTCCCGCGGGGAGAGCGATGCGAATGAGCCGCGCATCGATCACGCTCGCCCTGTTACGCCCGCTGATTCGGGCGATCGACTGGGTGCCCTTGGCAGTCACGGTCTCGATCAGCCTGTGTCTCGCGGCCGGCATGGAGCCCGGTGATCCGCTGGAGCCCGGGCTGGGGCTGCTCATCCTGAGGACGTCGGCGATCCTGCTCGGCTCGGCGGCCGCGTTCGCCCTCACCGACGCCATGGCTCCCTCCTCCGCCGCCGCCGCTCCCGTGCCCCGATGGCTACGGCAGTGGGAACGCACCCTCCTCGCGGGTGCGGCCAGCGCGCTGGGCTGGGGCCTGACCTCGGCGATCGTCGTCGCGCGACTGGCTCCCGGCGCCACGCTCGGGTTCCCCGGGACGGCCCTCGAGGCCGCGATCTGCCTGCTCGCGGGTCCCGCCGCCGCGGCCGTCGCCGTACGGAGGTATCCGGGCAAGCCTGCCGCGCTCACCGGCGCGTTTTTCCTGTTCACCGGCTGGGCCGCGATGCAGCTCACCGGCCCCGCCGCCTGGGCAGGGCCGTACGGCGGCCAGGGGAATGCGGCTCTCTGGTGGGCGGCGGCCCTCGTCGTCGCGCTGGTGGTCCTGGCCGCCGCCCACCGCGACGTCAGGCGCTGACGGGACCCGCTTGGGCCGGTGCTGTTCCTCAACGAGGCGGCTCATGTCGTCCAGATCGACGGCCGCCAAGCTCACCACCACCGACTCGGGCTGCCGGTGGTGGTGGTCCGGCCCCCGCCGCCGCCCCAGGGGGTGGCGGCGGTGCCGGACGTGGCCTCCGTGCTGCTGCGGGGGATCAGCGGCGGTCGAAGGCGTCGGGTTCCGGGATGCGCTGACGCGGATGCCGGGTGAAGTCGTCGGGCTCCGGGAAGCGCCGACGCGGATGCCGCGTGAGACGGTAGCCGCCGACGCCGGTGACGGCCGCGATGGCACCGCCGACGGCGGTCCAGGCCCAGCGGGCCGACAGGTCGGGGAGCCAGCCCCAGCTCCAGTTCCAGCCGGTGTCCTTCTCCTCCTCGGCCGCGACCGGCGGCGCCGAGGTCAGTACCGTGCCGGCGGCGACCGGCTGGGTCAGCGGGGCCTTGAGCTCGCCGCCCTCCGGCTGGGTGTCGTCGCTGTCATGGGCGGTGATCTGCATCGCCACCTGCATCGGCAGGCCCAGATCCGGCTCGGGCAGTCCGGTGACGGCCAGTCGGACGTAGTAGGTGCCGGGCAGCGGGTCGCCGGACCACGGCTCGGCCCAGGCACGGACCTGCCGCAGGGTGCAGCCCAGGGCGACCGATGCGGCGCCGGCCGCAGCGGTCGGCGTCTGGGCGCCCGCCGTACAGGCCTGGCGGCGGCGAAGCCCGTCGAAGACGTCCACCGCCCAGCTGGATGCGCCGTGCCGGGAGGCTGTGGGCGGCAGGGTGACGGTGATCGCGATCTTGTCGGTCTGCCCGGCCTCGGCGGTGAACGACCAGTAGAGGTAGTCGCCGGTGGAGCCGGCCAGCTGCACCGGCTGTCCGGGCTGGACGGCGGTCGCGGTGAGGAAGGAGGATCCGGCCGTGGTCACCGGCGGCAGGCTGTCCGACGGGGACGGCGACGGCGAGGCGATGTCGGCGGCGGCCGGACCGGCGGAGAGCAGCAGTGCGGCCGCGGCGGCGGACAGCGCCCCAGCGCAGCGGCGGACGGAAGTTGTACGCATCGTTAGTTCGCCCTCCAGATCGCGACCCGCCAGCGCGCCAGCCAGCCGAAGAGCAGGCCACCCACCAGACCGGCGAGGGCCAGCAGGCCGAGCAGCCCCCAGCCGCGGCCCAGGTCCGGGCCGTTGGGGGCGGGAGAGGAGTCGACGACGCCGACGGTCAGCTCCAGCGGCATACCGGGCGTTGCGGCGGTGGTGGCGGTGGGCGAGGAGAAGGAGTTGCTGACCACCAGGCAGACGGTCTGGTCGGGAGCGTCCTGCTCGGCGGACCAGCGCAGGCCGGTGGAGAGCACATCGGTGCGGCCGCTGCCCGCGTCGGTGCCGCGAACCAGCTCCCGGCCGTCCTCGGAGACGGCCCGCAGCAGCACGCCGTAGTCGCGGTTGAGCGCGCGGTCCAGGGAGACGCTGACGGAGGCCCGCAGCTCCTGCCCGTCGCGGACCGGGACCCGGTACCAGCGGTGCTCCTGGAACTGCTCCCGGTCGGTGTAGGCGCCGGGGCTGAGCAGCGGGGCGCCGGTGCAGTTGTCGGTGCCGTCCACCTGAGCCGGGGTCTGGGTGTAGGTGGTCGCGGCGCGGTCCACCAGCTGGTTGATCCGGTTCGTCAGCTGGGTCTTGCTGGTGACGGCGGTGTAGGTGCCGCCGGTGGCGGAGGCGATGCAGGTGAGCTGCCTGCGCACCTTGTCGTTGAGGGTCAGGCCGAGGGTGTCCACCACCAGGTGGGTGCCCTGCGCGGCGAGCTCCCGGGCGACCTCGCACGGGTCGGGCGGGGCGCAGGTGTCCTCGCCGTCGGTGATCAGGACGATTCTGCGGGTGGTCTCGCCGGTTCCCAGGTCCTGAGCGGCGGCGCGCAGCGCCAGGCCCACCGGGGTGAAGCCGGTGGGGCGCAGGGTGGCGACGGCGGTCTTGGCCTCCAGCTTGTCGATCGGGCCGATCGGCACCAGCTGCTGGGTGTCCTTGCAGCCCACGGCCTTGACGTTGCCGGGGTAGGTGGCGCCGAGGACGCGGATGCCGACCTGGGCCTCGGCGGGCAGCGCGTCCAGCACATCGTTGAAGGACTGCTGGAGCACCGAGATCCGGCTGTGGCCCTCGATGTCGCGCGCCCGCATCGAGCCGCTGATGTCGAGGACCAGCTCGACCTTGGGCGGTTCCTTCGGGGTGGGCTCGTCGGCGTGCGCGGGGGGCACACCGAATAAGGAGAGGGCGGCCAGCATCCCGAGCAGGGCTGCGGCCGTCCGTCGTCTGATGATCACTCGGCGATCCTAGTGATCACCAGATCATGGACGGACCACCCGTCCTTGCCCGGCCCTGTAGCCGTTCCGTCCGCTCAGCGCGCCGAGGTGGAACTCCCGGGCCGGGGCCCGCCGGGCTCGAGGCCCTTGACCGAGGCCTGAAGGATCGGATACGCGTACGCGCGCGCAACGCCTCGGTGAGCGTAATCGCGCTGATCGTCCCGCGGGCCGAAATGGGAAGGCGGGCGGGAAAAGCGATCATTATGGTGTCGCCATGGAGCCGTTCGCGCGCTTCCTCAACGTGATCGACGTCGAAGCCACCTGCTGGGAGAAGCAGCCGCCGCCGGGACAGCTCAGCGAGATCATCGAGATCGGCCTCTGCGTCGTCGACCTCGAGACCCTGGAGCGGGTGTCGCGTCACCGGCTGCTGGTCCGCCCAGTCCGGTCGTCCGTGAGCGAGTTCTGCACCGAGCTGACCGGGTTGACGGCCAAGGACGTCGCCGGCGGCGTCTCATTCCAGGAGGCCTGCGGCGTCCTCGAACGCGACCACCGGGCTCGCTCCCGCACGTGGGCGAGTTGGGGCGACTACGACCGGCGGCAGTTCGAGCGGCAGTGCGCGGCCGCCGGTGTGCGCTATCCATTTGCCATCCGGCACGTCAACGCCAAGCTGACGTTCTCCGAGACGTACGGATTGACCTGCCGGCTCGGCATGAAGGCCGCCCTGGAGTACGCCGGCCTGCCGCTGGAGGGCCGCCACCACAGCGGCGTCGACGACGCCTGGAACATCGCCGCCCTCGTCGTGGGCATGGCATCCGCCCGGCACGGGCGGCCGGACAATCCGTGGGACCCGCAGGCCGTGCACACGCGGGCTTCCCGCTGAGGGCCGAGCCGCTCCCGGCCCGCCTGAAGAGCCGATGACGTCCCCCTGGTGGCGTCGCGAGCATGCCTGCAGCGCCTCACGTCTGACTTTGTCCTGCAACGAGAGAACTTTTGGTTATTTCGACAGAACTTCTTCCCAGCCCAGTCAAACGAGGGTAAATTCTGCGTTAACTGAGCGGCAGTTCGGGAGCTATTGGTGAGGTTCGGTCACCGCGTCAGAAATGGCGGTTCCGGCTCACCGCGGAAGGACTCAGCGTACTCACGGCGGATCAAGCGATTCATCCACCGATTGGAGTCGGAAAACGATGAGCCCGCACGACGAAGAAGAGGCGACTGCAGGACCGCTGATGGGAGCCAAGGGCTACCACAACCCGATGTACGAGCAGGACAACGCCCCCGGAGGCACCGCCAACCCGGCCCAGTCACTGCAGTACTCCGAACTCAGCTACGACAACATGGCCGCACTCCGCGGCTGAACACTGGGCGGCTAACACAGGGCGGCTGACACTGCGCGGCTGAGCCCTGCCGATACGGGCTTCTCGCACCCGATGACGACGGCACGTCGCTAGCGCCTGCACGCGTCCGCACGAAGGGACTCCGCGTGCGACTGCCTTGGCGATTTCGTCTGCGCAGCCCGTGGCCATGACCGCGCCGAGTTCGGCGCGGGTCGCATCCCTTTCATCGAGCACCCGGACCGTCCTGCCCTGCCGTACGGCAGTGGCGGCGGTCCGGCCTGTCCAGCCGACGACCCCTTCGGTCAAGGAGAAGCATCACGTGAGCCGTACTTCAAAGAGAACCCGGCTGGCGGTGGCACTGGCCGCCGTCATGACGGGGCTTCTGACGACACCGTCGATCGCTGTGGCCCAGGAGAGTCCGGCGCCTCCGGACTCCGCCTTCCAGAAGGTGACGCT
This sequence comes from Planotetraspora thailandica, assembly GCF_016863335.1. Lineage (GTDB taxonomy): Bacteria > Actinomycetota > Actinomycetes > Streptosporangiales > Streptosporangiaceae > Planotetraspora > Planotetraspora thailandica. Next base: position 116,740 of record NZ_BOOR01000021.1, on the reverse strand, counting down.
CAACGACACCCCAGGCGAGCCCATGGACCTCGCCGTCCTGCCGGACGGCCGGGTTCTCCACACCACGCGCGCCGGAACGGTCTGGATGCACGACCCGTCCACCGGCCTCAACACACAGGCCGCCGTACTCGACGTGTACCAGCACGACGAGGAGGGCCTGCAGAGCATCGCGATCGATCCGGGCTTCGGCAAGAAGAACAGATGGGTCTACCTGTACTACTCGCCGCCCATGAACACCCCCGTGGACGACCCGTCGACGCCCAACGTGAACGAGGGCGACGCCCCCAACGCCGGCACGGCCGCGGACTGGGAGCGCTTCAAGGGCGTGATCAGGCTCTCTCGCTTCGAGTTCACCAAGGGCAAGATCGACCTGGCGAGCGAGCAGCAGATCCTGGACGTCCCGGTGGACCGGGGCATCTGCTGCCACGTCGGCGGCGACATCGTCTTCGACGCCGCGGGCAACCTCTACCTGTCGACAGGTGACGACACCAACCCCTTCTCCTCCGACGGCTACAACCCGATCGACGAGCGGCCGGACCGCAACCCGGCCTACGACGCCCAGCGCAGCTCCGCCAACACCAACGACCTGCGCGGCAAGATCCTGCGGATCCATCCCAAGAACGGCGGCGGCTACGACATCCCCAAAGGCAACCTGTTCGCGCCCGGCACCACGAAGACCCGGCCCGAGATCTACGCCATGGGGCTGCGCAACCCCTTCCGTATCGAGATCAACCGTGAGAACGGCGACGTGTATGTCGCGGACTACTCCCCCGACGCCGGCCAGGCCAATCCCAACCGAGGACCGGCCGGGCACGGCAAGTGGGCGATCGTGCGCAAGCCGGCCAACTACGGCTGGCCGTACTGCTCGACCGCGGAACTGCCCTACGTGGACTACGACTTCGCCACCGGCACGTCCGGCTCACGCTTCAGCTGCACGGCCCCGGTGAACGAGTCTCCGCACAACACCGGCCTGCGCGACCTGCCGCCGGTCGAACAGCCGGACATGTGGTACTCCTACTCCACGTCCACGCAGTTCCCCGAGCTCGGCGCCGGCGGCATCGGCCCGATGGCGGGCCCCGTGTACCGGTTCGACGAGAAGGCGACCCGAGGGCGTACCCCGGTTGCCTGGCCGGAGCACTTCGACGGCGTGCCGCTGTTCTACGAGTGGACCCGCGACTACACGAAGGCCTTCCACCTGAACGGGGACGACAAGCTCGCGAGCATCGAGTCGGTCCTGCCGTCGATCGCGTTCGACAACGCCATGGACATGGAGTTCGGGCCGAACGGCGCCCTCTACGTCCTTGAGTACGGCGACGGCTACTTCCAGGAGAACCCTGAGGCGCAACTGGCCCGCATCGACTACATCGGCCAGAACGGCAACCATTCGCCGGTTCCGAAGGCTTCGGCCGGCACGACCAACGGCCTCGCGCCGCTCACCGTGACGTTCTCGAGTGAGGGCACCGTGGACGCCGACGGCGACCGGCTCCGTTACGAGTGGGATCTGGACGCCGACGGCAGAGTGGACTCGCGGAAGGCCGATCCCACCTTCACGTACACGAAGAACGGCGTCTACCGCGCGACCCTCAAGGTGACCGACGTGGGCGGTCCTCAGCGCGGCCGTTCAGCGGCGACCTCCGTCGAGGTCGTGGTCGGAAACGCGGCGCCGGTCGTGGAGCTGGTCGCGCCGGCCGAGGGGCAGCCGTTCCACTTCGGCGACGTCGTCCGGTTCGAGGTGCGGGTGACCGACGACCAGACGGTCGACTGCTCCCGCGTCCAGGTGACCTACATCCTCGGCCACGACCAGCACGGGCACCCGCAGACGACGGCGAGCGGATGCACCGGATCCATCACCACCACCGTGCCGTCGGGGCACGACCCGGCGACCGACGACCTCCACGGTGTCTTCGCCGCCACGTACACCGACCCGGGCGGTGACGGCCTACCGGCTCTGACCGGCACCGACGAGGTGGTGCTGGAGCCGACCGGCTGAGTGGCCCAGAACCCGCTCCAAACTCAAGGAGGAATCCCCTCATGACCAAAAAGAGCAAGCCGGCGGCCCTCATCGGCGGCCTTCTCGCCGCCGCCGTCGCGGGAAGCCTCATGGCGGCCCCGGCGGACGCGGCGGAGCAGTCGTGCCCCGCTCCCGACGCACGGCCGACGGTCCGGTTCCTGGACGCCGACAGCGGTGTGGCGAACAGGACGGCCGGGGGTGGCTGCACCGTCAACGACCTCATCGATGACGAGCGCACGTGGAACAACCACGGCGCCTTCGTCCGCCATGTGAGTGAGGTCACCCGTGATCTGGCCGGCTCGAGCGTGATCAGCGCTGACGAGCGTTCGGCTCTCGTGGAAACCGCGGCCCGATCAGGCATCGGACGGCCGAACGGCCCCACGCCGTACAAGACGATCTTCGATGGGACGCCGGGGTCCTTCGGCGCCTGGGGTTACGTCGGCGGCCGGGGGTTCGCCCTGCGTGACGACGGGTCCATGGTGACCGCGAACTCGCCCACCGGGGGTGGTCTCGGACTGCTCTGGTACAGGGCAGAGCAATTCGGAGATTTCTCGCTGCGCCTCCAGTTCCGCGACGAACGGGCCGGCGACGCGCGGTCGAACAGCGGCGTGTTCGTGCGGTTCCCCGGTGTCGACCCCGCCGCCAACCCCGAGTGCAAGACCAACGACCCGGCATGGGTCTCGGTCAACTGCGGTCATGAGATCCAGATCAACGACACCTCGGAGAGCGGTGGCAACGACCCCCGCAAGACGGGGTCCGTGTACGGATTCGCCGACCTCGACCTCGCCCAGGCCCGGCCGACCGGCAAGAGCGTCTGGAACGACCTGGAGATCCGCGTGGTGGGCCAGCACTACACGGTGATCCGTAACGGCGAGGTCATCAACGAGTTCGAGAACGTCCCCGGCCTCCCGTTCCCGGGCCGCCCGACCGACCCCGGCACCAGCGGCAGGCAGTTCGAGCGGGGGTACATCGGACTGCAGAACCATGACGCCGGCTCGGTCGTCGCGTTCCGCAACGTCCGGGTGCGCGACCTGTCAGACGGCGGCCATTAGGCATCCGGAGACAGCCGGCGGCTCGGCCTCCCACTGCGCCGAGTCGCCGGCGGACCGGCCCTGTGCCGCTTCTCCCAGCTGCTGACGAACACTCCACTCCATCGATCAGAGGAGGTTGTTTTGCTCGGAAAACGACGCGCAGCCGTGTTTCTGGCCACCGTCCTGGGCCTGACGATCGCAGGGACGACCACGGCGTCCGCCGACGGCACGAAGCCGGGAGGGCCCTGGGTGCAGGAGGCACAACACGTCTCGCTTGAGCGCCTGCACAGCTACGACGAGCTCACCAGCGCACTGCGACGCCTGGAGCAGCGCTCCAAGGGCGTGGTCGACGTCGAGTCGATCGGGAAGACGCACGAGGGCCGCGACATTTGGGCCGCGACCGTGGGCGACGGACCGACCAAGGTTCTCTACATCACGCAGCAGCACGGCAACGAGCCGCTGGGCACGGAGGCCGCCCTGCAGCTCCTTCAACGGATCGGAACCTCCCAGGCCAAGTGGGCCGGCGACGTTCTCGACGACGTGACGCTTCGCGTCGTCGTACGCGCGAACCCCGACGGCACCGAACGGTTCCAGCGGCAGAACGTCGACCCGGACTGCTCGGGCGCCTTCTGCCGGACCGGGGTGGGCTTCGACATCAACCGCTACCACGACCCGGCCATGGCTCCCGAGGCCAACCCCGTACCCGAGTCGGCCGCCATCCAGCGGATGGTGCGATCGTGGCGGCCGGACATCACCGTGGACTACCACCACCAGGGCAGCTACCGGCAGCCCGACGGGTCACTGGCCACCGCGTCCATCCTGTGGCCCACCAACTCGGGGGTGACTCCGCAGGTCCTCACCGCCAGCAAGCGGGTCGCCAGCGTGGTGTACACCTCCCTGGAGGACTACGGCTTCGCCGACGTGAGCCGCTATCCCGGGGAGTCGCTCGCGGGCATCGCGCGCAACTCCTTCGGCCTGCAGGGCAGCGCGAGCCTTCTGATCGAGTTGCGCGGCGACCTCGGCCAGAAGTCCAGTGGCTACCTGATCCGCACCGCCTACGCCTCCATGGCCGCGCTGCTCCAGGCCGCCGCCGACGGCAGCCTCGCCACTGCGGACCCGGCCGTGGCGGACGCCATCCCCGCACGCGGCGAGCCGATCGACCAGCACGAGGACGAGTAAAGAACGCAAGTGCCCGCCCCGCAGCACGCCCAGGTGCCGTACGGCACAGCATGAGCAGGGTGCCGTACGGCACAGCACGGCGGGGTGTCGTACGGCAGAGGGCCCGGCGGTCTTCCGCCGGGCCCTCCCGCTCACATTCCTACGGTGATCTGTGACTCCGCCGCGTCGTCAGCTGCAGCCACTGGTGCTGCCGCAACCCTCGCAGACGTAGCAGCTGCCCGCGGGCCGCATCTTCGTGCCGCAGGTCATGCACAGCGGGGCGTCCGCCGTACGGCCGGCGTGGCTTTCCAGTGACGGGATGAGCTCCAGCTCCGCCCGCGCCGGGGCGGGAGACGCCGCCGCGGGCTTGCCCTCGGCCGGCTTGTCCTCGATCGGAGCCGACTGGGCGAGGGCCGCGGTGTCCACGACCTCCTGGAGCGCCGCCGGGTCCTCACCGCGCGCCTGAAGCGTACGCTCCGCGGCCGAGAAGATGCCGAGGGCCGCCCGCTCCTCGTACGGCAGGTAGTCGAGCGCCAGCCGCCGGAAGATGTAGTCCATGACGGACTGCGCCATCCGGACGTCCGGGTCGTCGGTCAGCCCCGCCGGCTCGAACCGCATGTTGACGAACTTCTGGACGTAGGTGTCCAGCGGCACGCCGTACTGCAGGCCGATCGAGATGGCCACGGAGAACGCGTCCATGACGCCGGCGAGCGTGGAACCCTGCTTCGACATCTTGAGGAAGACCTCGCCGACGCCGTCGTCGGGGTAGGACGACGCGGTCATGTAGCCCTTCGCCCCGCCGACCGTGAAGCGCGTGGTCAGGCTCGGACGCTGGTTGGGCATCCGGCGACGCGTCGGGCGCGGCACCTCGATGACCTGCACGGCCGGCGTCTCGGCCTCGGCCTCGACCTCCTCGGTGGCCTTCTTGGCCGCCGACAGCGGCTGGCCGACCTTGCAGTTGTCGCGGTAGACGGCCAGCGCCTTGAGGCCGAGCTTCCAGCCCTGCATGTAGACCTGCTCGATGTCGTCGACGGTCGCCGACTCCGGCAGGTTGACCGTCTTGGAGATCGCGCCGGACAGGAACGGCTGGGCGGCCGCCATCATCCGCACGTGGCCCATGGGAGCGATGGCCCGCTCGCCCATGGCGCAGTCGAACACCTCGTAGTGCTCGGTCCGCAGGCCGGGGGCGTCGACCACGTGGCCGTGCTCGGCGATGAACTCGACGATCGCCTCGACCTGCTCCTCCTGGTAGCCGAGCCGCCGCAGCGCCCGCGGGATCGTCTGGTTGACGATCTGCATGGAGCCGCCGCCGACCAGCTTCTTGAACTTGACCAGGGCCAGGTCGGGCTCGATGCCGGTGGTGTCGCAGTCCATCATCAGGCCGATGGTGCCGGTGGGCGCCAGCAGCGATGCCTGCGCGTTGCGGTAGCCGTGGCGCTCGCCGAGCTTGAGGCACTCCTGCCACTGCTGGGTGGCCTCGGCGTGGATGGCCTTGTCCATGGCGTCGAGCGTGCGGAGGTCGTCGTTGGCCGCGGCGTGCTTGCGCATGACCCGCTTGTGCGGCTCCGCGTTGCGCTCGTACCCGTCGTACGGCCCGACGATCGCGGCCAGCTCCGCCGAGCGGCGGTAGGAGGTGCCGGTCATCAGCGAGGTGATCGCGCCGGCGATGGCGCGCCCGCCGTCGGAGTCGTAGGCGTGGCCGGTCGCCATGAGCAGCGCGCCCAGGTTGGCGTAGCCGATGCCGAGCTGCCGGTACGCACGGGTCGTCTCGCCGATCTTCTCGGTCGGGAAGTCGGCGAAGGTGATCGAGATGTCCATCGCGGTGATGATCAGCTCGGTGAGCTTCACGAAGTTCGGCACGTCGAAGGTGTCGTCGTCGCGCAGGAACTTCAGCAGGTTGATCGACGCCAGGTTGCAGGAGGAGTTGTCCAGGTGGAGGTACTCCGAGCACGGGTTGCTGGCGGTGATACGCCCGGTCTCCGGGCAGGTGTGCCAGTCGTTGATCGTGTCGTCGTACTGCAGGCCGGGGTCGGCGCACTCCCAGGCGGCCTGGGCCATCTTGCGGAACAGCCCCCTGCCGTCGACCTCCTCGATGACCTCGCCGGTCAGGCGGGCGCGCAGGCCGAACTTGCCGCCGGCCTCGACGACGTGCATGAACTCGTCGGAGACGCGGACCGAGTTGTTGGCGTTCTGGTACTGCACGGACACGATGTCCTTGCCGCCGAGGTCCATGTCGAACCCGGCGTCGCGCAGCGCGCGGATCTTGTCCTCTTCGCGCGCCTTGGTCTCGATGAACTCCTCGATGTCGGGGTGGTCCACGTCGAGCACGACCATCTTGGCGGCCCGGCGGGTCGCGCCGCCCGACTTGATCGTTCCGGCGGAGGCGTCGGCGCCCCGCATGAACGACACGGGGCCGCTGGCGGTGCCGCCGCTGGACAGCAGCTCCTTGGAGGAACGGATGCGGGACAGGTTGATGCCCGACCCGGAGCCGCCCTTGAAGATCACACCCTCTTCCTTGTACCAGTCGAGGATCGCTTCCATGGTGTCGTCGACGGCCAGGATGAAACAGGCGGACACCTGCTGGGGGGACAGCGTGCCGACGTTGAACCAAACGGGCGAGTTGAAGCTGAAGATCTGGTGGATCAGCGAGTGCTTGAGCTCGTGGTCGAAGATCTCGGCGTCCTCGGGGGAAGCGAAGTAGCCGTTCTCCACGCCGGTCTTGGTGTAGACGCCTACCACCCGGTCGACCAGCTGCTTCAAGCTCCACTCGCGCTGCGGCGTGCCGACCGCCCCGCGGAAGTACTTCGTCGTCACGATGTTGGCCGCGTTCACGGACCAGAACTCGGGGAACTCGACGCCGTGCTGCTCGAAGTTGACCGAACCGTCGCGCCAGTTCGTCATCACGACGTCGCGGCGCTCCCAGCGGACCTCGTCGTAGGGGTGCACTCCGGGGGTCGTGAAGATGCGCTTCATCTTCAGGCCCTTACGCGGCCGCTTGCCCCCGCGACCTCCGGTCCCTGACACGGTGCCGTTCACGATCTCCGTCATGACTTCCCCCTTCCAGGGCCCGCTGGAGCCCCATGTCGGACCACATGTCTCTATAACCACACCGAAGCGCCGGCCGATGTCCGGCCGGAAAGGTGGTCGCTTACTGCTCCACCGCGGCGCGCGCCACTCTCAGCTGCTCGATCTCGGCCTCGAAGTCGGCCAGGGTCTCGAATCCCCGGTAGACGGACGCGAACCGCAGGTAGGCCACCTCGTCGAGGTCGCGCAGCGGGCGGAGTATGGCCAGACCGACCTCATGGGACGCGATCTCCGCCGATCCGGTGCCCCGGATGCTCTCCTCTACACGCTGCCCGAGCTGCGCCAGAGAGTCTTCGCTGACCGGACGGCCCTGACAGGCTCGCCGGACACCGGCGATGACCTTGTCACGCGAGAAGGGCTCGGTCACGCCGCTGCGCTTGCTCACCATCAGCAGTACGGTCTCCTGCGTGGTGAATCTGCGCCCGCACTCCGAACATGTGCGGCGGCGGCGGATGGCCGCTCCGTCCTCGGTCGACCGGCTGTCCACGACCCGCGTGTCCGGATGACGACAGAACGGGCAGTACATGCCATCACCTCCCGGGAGACCTCACACCGTAACCACTAGGTATGGTGAACTTACATCCATGTGACTACTAGATGTTGTGGTCAACCGTAGGAGCGCCCGACCATGAACGCAAGTCGACCCGCCCCCTCGCCCTGAAGTCGCTGCTCAGCCCGCGTGTCACGGCCGTCACTCCCCCGTCACCCCGCCTTCGCCCTCCCGTCGCCCCCCGGCACCCGTCACCCCGGCATGCCGCTCGGCAGATAGAGCCGGGTGCCGGGCTGGATGAGCGACCCCGAGAGGCCGTTGATGTTCATGATCTGGCGGACCGTGGAGGCGGGATCGCCGCCGTTCCCCACGGCCGTCGCGATCGTCCACAGCGTGTCACCCCGCTTGACGTCCACGTACGGCAGGCCCTGCTGAGCGGGCGAGACGAGACCGGTGGAAGCGGTGACCACCGCATGGGTGCCCAGCAACAGGGCCCCGAGAGCGAACCCGGTGATCGCGCCGATCAGCACGATCTTGCCGCGCCGGGTCAGCCGGAGCGGCGGGTCGGGACGGCGCGCGGTGGCCGGGCGCGAGCGCGGCGCCGGACCGCGACCTCCCTCCGCGGACGCATGCGGGCGGCGCGCCTGACCCGGGCCGGCGACGGGGGCCGGACGCGGCCGCACCGCCTGCTTGGAGTCGGCGACGGCCGGGCGCGGCTTGAGCGGCCGGACCGCGGCGACCCGATCGGGCTGGGGCTCCTGCGAAGCTTCCCTAGGCGATCTCCGATGGATTTGTACGACATTCCCGTAGATTTCGCGAGCGTGTTCGCGAGTGCCGCGTTCACGCACACCGGCTCCTCGAGACCATGAAATGTCTGGATTGATGCGGACGACGTGGGGGATGTTGGGCTCCGGCCTCACGGCTGCCTCCCTTAACTGTTCCTGAGCTGCGCGGACACAGTTGAGAAGAAGATCGGAAAATCGAACACGATGTCGATCGAACTCCCGTACGATGTTGTACACCACGGCACCATCGATTTCGAGGACAATCGAACAATTGTTTGATAATGATCTTGAATCGAGGTACGGTCGCTCTGTGCGACTTGAGGAACACGGATTGAGAGGTGGCATCGTGAGCGACCGAATTGAGCAGGCGGAGAGCGTCAGCGATCTCGCGGTTCGCAGGCGCGACTCGCTTGGGCTCACCCCGAGGCAGCGAAAGATCCTTGAGGTGATCCGCGACTCGGTCCAGCAGCGCGGCTACCCGCCGTCCATGCGGGAGATCGGGGAGGCGGTCCAGCTGACCAGCACCTCCAGCGTTTCCCACCAGCTGACGGCGCTCCAGCGCAAGGGCTACCTGCGGCGCGACCCGCACCGGCCCAGGGCACTGGAGGTCAGGTTGCCCGGCGAGCCGGTGCTGTGGGTGGATCCCGACGCGGCGGAGGAGGAAGCCGGATTCAACCGGCCGACCGCGGCGTACGTTCCGCTCGTCGGCCGCATCGCCGCCGGTGGCCCGATCCTGGCCGAGCAGAGCATCGAGGACGTCTTCGCGCTGCCCAAGCAGCTCGTCGGAGAGGGCACGCTGTTCCTGCTCCAGGTGACCGGCGACTCGATGATCGAGGCGGCGATCGCCGACGGCGACTGGGTCGTCGTACGGCAGCAGCCCGTGGCCGACAACGGCGACATCGTGGCCGCCATGATCGAGGGAGAGGCCACGGTGAAGACCTTCAAGCGCAAGGACGGGCACGTGTGGCTGGTGCCGCACAACCCGAGCTACGAGCCCATACCCGGAGACGAGGCGACCGTGCTCGGCAAGGTGACGGCAGTCCTGCGCAAGCTCTAGGGACGTACGGCCAAGCTCCGCGGAGTCGATCGCACCCCCGCGGAGCAATAACCTATTCCGGCTGCAAAAGAGACGAAATAGGTTGTGTGTCCATGGCTCGTGATCTCGACTCCCTGACCCTTGACGACGCCCGTGCCCGCGACGGGATCAAGTGGGTGACCACTCCGCCCGACGTGATCCCGGCATGGGTCGCCGACATGGACTTCTCTCCTCCCGATGAAGTGCGTGAGGCCATCCTCCGCCGGGTCGAGACTGATCTCGGCTACCCGACCTGGGTCGACGACCCCCATGTCCCCCCGCTGGCCGAGGCGTTCGCCGAGCGCATGGCGAACAGGTACGGCTGGCAACTCGATCCCGGCCAGGTCAGGTCCTTCACGGACATCGCGCAGGCGCTCCAGGTCGTGCTGCGTCTCACCACCCGGCCCGGGGACACCGTTGCGATGCACGTGCCGGCCTACGACCCCTTCCTCCCGATGATCCCCGACATGGGGCTGCGACTGCTGCCGATCCCGATGGGGCCCGACGGCCGGTTCGAGATGCCGGACGAGCCCGCCTCCGTGGTCCTCCTGGTCAATCCGCAGAATCCGTCGGGCCGTTCCTTCACCCGTGCGGAGTTGACGGAGGTCGCCGAATACGCCGAGCGGCACGACGCCCTGGTCATCGCCGACGAGATCCACGCGGAGCTCATCTACGCCCCGGCGGTGCACATCCCCTTCGCCACGATCCTTCCGGCGCGCACCGTCACGCTCACCTCGGCGAGCAAGGCGTTCAACATGGGAGGTCTGCACTGTTCGGTCGCCCACCTGGGGGCCAGGGCCGTACGCGAAGCGCTGGCGAAGGAGCCGCCCAAGATCTACGGCACGGCGAGCATACTGGGCGTCGAGGCCACGATCGCGGCCTGGCGGCACGGCGACGCCTGGCTGCGTGAGGTGCTCACGATCCTGGACCGCAACCGGCAACTGGTCGCCAAACGGCTCTCGCCCCAGGTGGGCTACCGGATTCCGGAGGCGACCTACCTCGCGTGGCTGGACTTCGGCAGGGACGACGCCGCCGCGTTCGTCGAGCGGGAGGCGCGGGTGCGGATCAACCCCGGCACGATGTACGGCGGCGCGTCCACGCATGCCCGGCTCAACTTCGCCACGTCCGCTCCCATCCTCGAAGAGATGCTGGCACGCATCTCGGCGTCACTGTGACGACTCGACCTCGGCGGCGAAAAGCTCTTCAATCGCCTTCTCCTCGATGAGCCGCGTCATCGCGGTGAAGCGATCGACGCTGTCCTTGCGGTAACGCGCGAGGGGGTCGCCGCCGTGGATCGTTTCGAGATTGACCGCCTCCAACAGATCCCGCTGCTCGGAGAGGAACCTGCGCCAGTGGAGGTCGATGGCGCCCACCAGCACCGTCCGTCGCATCCGGGGCCAGTCTTCCGCTCCCACCTCGTCCATCCGGGCGGCAAGAGCGCGCTCCCCCGCCTGTCTCACGGCCGCCGTCAGTATGTCGCGCTGGGACGTGACATCGCCGGACGCCTCCGGAAGCACGACCCGCCTGCCCAGCAGGTTCCGCAGCGCCGTGCGCAATTCGTCGAGCTGCCACGCCCACGGTGAGACGCCTTGGAGAAACCTGCTCACATACCGGTCCAGGACAGCCGTCAGATGACCGCGGATCTCAGCGTCGAGATCCTCCCCGCTCAAGACCTGGTTACGCCACCGGTAGACCTCGGCTCGATGAGCTTCGTCGATTTCGTACTGGCTCAGCATCTCCTTGTACTTCTCCCCCAGCAGGGCGGCATAATTTTTCTGGATCTTCAACGACGCTCGCGAAAGCGGCGCGCCGTACATGGGCTCGTCTGGCATGAGACCCGACGGCGGCATCTTCTCCTTCACCAGGAGCGGATCTTTCGGGGCCATGAAGAACCGGGTCTCTCCCGGCTCGCCCGGATTCCCGGCCAGCTGCGCGAGCAGCTCATCGTCCCGCCGTAGCAGCCGCCGCTCTGATCCGATGACCAGCAGACCCCCGAGCTCGATCAGCTCGTCGCGATCCTCCGCGGTGGAGGCGGCGTCGCCCAGCCTGATATGCGTCGCCCGATAAGGGGCGTTCACCACGATGGTGACGGCCGCTCGTGCGCCCACTCCCGCCAGGATCTCGGCTTCCTCCTCCGGGGTGAGACCGGCCGTACTCCGGTACGCGACCTGCCTGGCCTCCAGCATCGCGCCCAGCATGTCGGCATTCTCGTCGGAGGTCACATCCACCAGAACGGGCTGGCCTCGCAGATGCCGTTCTGCGACGAGGTCGGCGATCCCCCTCCACTTCACCTCATCCGAGCGGCAGAAGAGATCTGCCTGATCGACCCGGAGGAGGGGCACCTGCGGCGGGATCACGGTCACGTCCAACCGGTAGAGGAGACGGTAGAGATCCCGATCCGTGCTCACCGAGCCGGTGAGCCCCGCCAGTTTGTCGTACAGGCGAAAGTAGGCCCACCTGGTGATCTCGGCCCCCGTCTGCCGGTCCTGGCTCACGGGGAGTCCTTCCTTGGCCTCGATCGCCCGATGGAGACCGTCGCCGAAGTGGAAGGTGAGATCCAGCGTTCCGCTCTTCTGGTCGAGCTTGACCACCGCGCCATCGTGAACGACATAGTGCTCACCGGCGTGGTAAAGCTCCTTCGCCTCCAAAGACGACTCCAGGAAGCGGACGAGCAGGCCGTAGTTCGGGTTGTAGAGGTCATCGATGCCGAGCAGGCTCTCGGCCCGCTTGATGCCCGCTTCGGATACCGTCACCCGGCTTTCCTTTTCGACGACCTGGTAGTCGACGTCCCGGCGCAATCCGGCCGCGACCCAGGCGAAAGTCTTGATCCACGGGGAAGGCGCGTCGCCGATCTCGGAGACCACAGTCGTCGTCTGCACGTCGTCGATCATGAGCGCCCCGGCCTCGTCGACCACCGCGAACCCGAGGCCCCGCTGCACCCGCTCGTCTTCTGCCATGACCAGGTTGTCGCTGAGATAGTCGGAGCAGAATCGGAAGGTCACACCGAACACGACATCGGCCACATAAGCGGCGCGACGGGCCTCTCTCGTCATATCGCCTATCAGCACGCCGGTCTCGAGGCCCAGACGCTCCAGGACGCCGCCGAGACGGGTCGCGTGACGCCGGGCCGTGAACTCGTCCCGGGTCAGCACGTGCACGGGCTCCCCGGTCAGGGCGTTGAGGTAGGCGGCCGGCACCATGGCCGTCATCGGCTCCTCGGCGGGGTGCATCTCCGCGATCAGACCCCGGTGCAGAGCCGCCGCTCCCCGCAGGTGGGCGTCGGTGACGTCGACGTCCGACTCCCGGCGCGCCGCCTCCCTGACCGTGGCGAACGCCTCGGGCAGCAGCGTGTCCAACGGCTCGCCCTCGGCCACCCGCCGCCGGAAGAGCTCGGTGAGCCGCCGCAACTCTTCGTCCGACCGGGCCTCCATGGCGGCCTCGAAGCCGCGTACCGCGTCCAGCATGCGCCGGTCGGCGCGCATGGCCTTGGACGTTCCGAATCCCCCACCGCGCAGCCAGCGAACGCGCACGCGTCACCCCTCGGGCCGATGCTCTGATTCGCCCCCTGAGGCCTGCGCCCCATCCCCCGAAAGAGCACGACATCGCCATGACATCACGGCATATATGACGCTCTCAAGAGCGCATGCTCGTACGGCCGGCCACAGGAGCGGCGCCGGCCGTACGAGATGGGCCTGTCAGAATGGCGAGGAGCACATCGTGACGCGGTGGGCGTCAGGGGACGATGTTGACCAGCTTGGGAGCGCGCACGATCACCTTGCGGGGATCGCCATCGAGATACGGCGCGACCTTGTCGGAGGCCAGCGCCAGCTCGCGCAGATCGTCCTCGGAGATCTCCGGGGAGACCTCCAGACGGTCGCGCACCTTCCCGGCCACCTGGACGACGGCGGTGACCGACTCGCGGACCAGCAGCGCGGGGTCGGCGGACGGCCAACCGGCCCTCACGATCGACGGCCCGTGCCCGAGCCGCTCCCAGCCCTCCTCCGAGACGTACGGCGCGACCAGCGAGAGCATGACGGCCAGCGTCTCGGCGGCCTCGCGCACGGCGGGATCGGCGGCACCGGGGCCGGAGTCGATCGCCTTGCGGACGGCCGACGTCAGCTCCATCATGCGGGCGACCGCGACGTTGAAGCGGTAGGTCTCGACCAGCTTGGTGACCTCGTCGATGGTCCGGTGGGTCACCTTGCGCAACTCGACGTCACCGGTCGCGGGGTCGGCGCCGGGCGCGGAGGCGGCGCCCGCCTCGGCCATCACCCGGAACGCACGCGCCAGGAACTTCTGCGACGCGGCGGGCGACACGTCGGCCCAGTCGATGTCGTCCTCGGGCGGCCCGGCGAACACCATGGTCAGCCGGACGGCGTCCACGCCGAAGGAGTCGATCTGCTGGCCCAGGTCGACGCCGTTGCCCAGCGACTTGGACATCGCCTTGCCTCGGTTGATCACCTGACCCTGGTTCAGCAGGCGCACGAACGGCTCGGTGAAGTCGACCATGCCCATGTCGTGCAGGACCTTGGTGAAGAACCGCGAATACAGCAGGTGCAGCACCGCGTGCTCGACACCGCCGACGTACTGGTCAATCGGGCCCCACTTGCGGACCTTCTCGACGTCGAACGGCCCGTCCTCGTAGTGCGGGTCGACATAACGCAGGAAGTACCACGACGAGTCGACGAAGGTGTCCATGGTGTCGGTGTCCCGCTGCGCGGGCCCGCCGCACTTGGGGCACTCGACGTTGACCCAGTCGGTGGCGGCGGCCAGCGGCGAGACACCCTTGGGCTTGAGGTCGGCGCCGCGCAGGTCGGGCAGCGTGACGGGCAGCTGCTCGTCCGGCACCGGCACCTCGCCGCAGTCGGGGCAGTGGATGATCGGGATCGGCGTGCCCCAGAAGCGCTGGCGCGACAGCAGCCAGTCGCGCAGGCGGAAGTTGACGGTCGCCTTGCCGGTGCCGCGCTCGGCCAGGATCTCGATGATCCGCGCGATGCCCTCGGCCTTGGACAGGCCGTCCAGCGGCCCGGAGTTCACCAGCGTGCCCTCACCCGGGGTCGCGATGCCGGTCTCGCCAGGGTCGGCCATACCGGTGTGCACCACGACCTTGACGGGCAGGCCGAACTTCACCGCGAAGTCGAGGTCGCGCTGGTCGTGCGCGGGCACCGCCATGATCGCGCCATGGCCGTAGTCGGACAGCACGTAGTCGGCCGCCCAGACCGGAATGCGCTCCCCGTTGACCGGGTTGATCGCGTACGTCCCCAGGAAGACTCCGGTCTTCTCCTTCTCGGTGGACAGCCGCTCGATGTCGGAGAGCTTGGCGACCTCGGACCGGTAGGCGTCGAGCGCCTCACGCCGGTCAGGGGTGACGATCTCCTCGGCCAGCGGCGCGTCCGCGGCGACGACGAAGAACGTCGCACCGTACAGGGTGTCAGGGCGGGTGGTGTAGACGGTGACGGGCTCGTCGCGGCCCTCGATCTGGAACTGGACGTCGGCGCCCGTGGAGCGGCCGATCCAGTTGCGCTGCATGGTCAGCACGCGCTCGGGCCAGCCGCCCTCCAGCTGCGCCATGTCGTCGAGCAGCCGGTCGGCGTACTCGGTGATCTTGAAGTACCACTGCGTCAGCTCGCGGCGGACCACCTCGAATCCGCACCGCTCGCATCGGCCCGCGACGACCTGCTCGTTGGCCAGCACCGTCTGGTCGTTCGGGCACCAGTTGACCAGGCCGCCCTTGCGGTAGGCCAGGCCGCGCTCGAAGAAGCGGTTGAACAGCCACTGGTTCCAGCGGTAGTACTCCGGGTCGCTGGTGTGCAGGCGGCGGGACCAGTCGAAGGAGATGCCGTACCGCTTGAACGAGGTGGCCTGGGTCTCGATGTTCGCGTAGGTCCACTCGGCGGGGTGCGCGTTGCGCTTGATCGCCGCGTTCTCCGCGGGCAGGCCGAAGGAGTCCCATCCGATCGGGTGCAGGACGTTGTCGCCCCGCTGCATCCAGTACCGCGCGACGACGTCACCGATGGCGAAGACCTCGCCGTGGCCCATGTGAAGGTCACCCGAGGGGTAGGGGAACATGTCGAGCATGTACGTGCGCGGCCTGGTGTCGGCGGCGTCCTCCGCCGCGGCGAAGGGCTTCAGCTCCTCCCACCGCTGCAGCCACTTGGCCTGCAGTGCCTGCGGGTCGTACACCGGCTCGTCCACTTCCACTCCTCGCCAGGCGACTGATCGTTGATGAAGGCGCCTGCTCATGACGGAGCCCCCCGCTCCACACGAGGGGCAGCCTGCGTTTCCGCGTGTCATGCCGACTCGGACAGCTGCCTAAAGCAGGGTTTCGGCACGCGAGTCCAGCGTAGCGCAGACAACAATGCGGTCGCCGTCGGATAATCGGGGCCTGACCATGCAAGTCAACGCGCGATGCCCGATGGTGACAGATCCGTAGTCACCTCTTATGTCCCGTTAGTCTACTGTCTTCGCTGTGGCAAACCCCTTCCCGGACCTCCCCATGCAGGATCCGCCCACCGATCCCACAGGGGAGCAGTTTCGTGGTGCATTCTCCGGTTTCGCTGCGGCAACCCCCACGCCGCATGAGAACATGCCAAGCACCCACAATCCGGGCATGATTTCGGGAGGTCGCATGCCCTCGGACCGCGACGAGCCACGCGAAGCATCATGGCCGGAGATGCCTCCGGGCTGGCCCGAGGTCCCCTCAGCACCTTCGGCCTCACCGTTCGCCAGCCCCGCGCCCCCCTTCGGCGAACCCGGCCCCGCGGCCGCGCGGCCCGCGGCCCCAATCACCCGCGCCACCCCTGACTGGCCCGGGTCCGAGAACTCGGGACCCTCCTGGCCAGGCGCGTCGCCGTCCGAATCGGCCCGGCCCGGCTCCCAATCACCGTCCGGTTCCCCATGGCCCGAGCCGTCGTCCGCGCCGGGCGACACCGCGTGGATGCCGGCCACTCCGCCCGCGCCCCCCGAGCCCGCGCGCCGCCCGAGCGAGCTGGCCGATGTGTGGACGCCCAAGCGCCCCGTCGAGCCCTTCGGTTCCGACCCTCTCGGGTTGGACCCTCTCGGTTCCAATTCGCTGAGCCCCGACTCACTCCGGTCGGACCCACTCCGGTCCGACCCCCTCGGGGGCGGCGGCTCCGCCGGCACGGCATGGTCTGACACGGGTGCCACCTCAAGGGCGGCCGACACGGCACGGGGAGCACAGCAGGAGCCCGCCGACTCTGCGTGGAGCTCGCCCGCCAGGCTGGACGACACCGGATGGTCCAGCTCGGGATCTTCGTCCGACACGGCATGGCCGGCCTCGGGGTCACCCGCTGCGCCGGCTGACACGGCCTGGCCCGGATCCAGCTCGGGCTCCGGCCCGAGCGAGCCCGCATGGCCGGGAACCGGGACGTCGTCCGCCGACGCCGCATGGCCGGGCACCGGGACGTCGGCCGCGACCACCGAGTCCACCTGGTCTCGCTCGGCCGCCTCCACCTCCGCCTGGGCCACCCCCTCGGCCGGCGCATTCGCCTCGGGTACCTCCGCCTTGGACGCCCCCGTTTCCGGCGCGCCCACGCAGGACGCCGCGGGCGCGGCCGCCCCGCCGTGGCCGGTGCCCGGCTCGTCCCCCGCCGCTCCCGCCGTACCCGACGCGTTCGACCGGGGGTTCGCCACGCCCGGGCAGGCGACGCCCGCATGGTCTGGGACGTCGGCCGATCCCGCGCAGCAGGCCCCTGCCTCCCAGGACCAGGGGGCGGATCCGTACAAGCCATTCGTGACGGCGGGGCAGATCAGCGGCCCGAAGACGCCGCCCGCGCACCGGCAGCAGGAGCTGTGGGACACGGTCTTCGGCGACGAATACCAGTCGGATGAATACGACGACGAGGAGCAGGGCCGGCCCATCTGGGTGATCGCCCTGGTGGTGACCGTGCTCCTCGCATTGATCGGCATCGTGGTCTGGGCCTTCCTTGCCGGACCGCTCAGCTCCGGTGACAGCGCCGGCGCCTCGGCGCCCACCCCCAAGCCGTCCACGTCGGCGACCTCGGCCAAGCCGACGGCGCAGTTCCCGGCTCTGGCCGCGTTCACCGGCAAGCCCTCCCCGGTCAGGGGCAAGGTGAACGACACCGAGGCCGCCATCTCGCTGCCCAAGCTCGGCGGCCCCTGGCGGGTGGACACCACCGGCGCGCAGACCGCGTACGGTTTCACGACGCGGCAGTTCGTCTCCGCGGGCGTGACCACGGCGGGCAAGCGCGAGTACGCACAGGTGATGTCGGGCCCGTTGCCCCAGTCGCTGTCGGCGAAGTACACCTCGCCGAACAAGCTCTCCCCGGTGGTCGCCGCAGTGATGACCACGGCACGCCAGTCGTTGTTCCCCAAGGGGAACAAGGCCGCCAAGCTCGCGCAGCAGCGCTACTCGCACAACGGCCTGAACGGTCTCCTCGTGACGTACAAGGTCACTGTCGACCAGGAGGTCACCACGGTGGCCGTGGCCGCGCTCGACGTCGGCAAGGACGTGCCCTCGATCGTCTACGTGTCGGTTCCCGGGCTCAAGGACAACCTCCTGCCCGACATCAACACCGTCTTCGCGTCGGTCCGCCCGATCGGGTAGCCGTGCTCTCCCCTCCGCCTTTTCGCGGAGGGGAGAGCACGGCGGTTAAAAGGTGCAATCCATGCGCTTGATGCCGTTGATGAAGCTGGAGAACAGGCGCTCGGGCTCCCCGGCCTCGATCTTGGGCACCCGCCGGAGCAGCTCGCGGAACATGACGGTGATCTCCCGCCGGGCCAGATGAGCCCCCAGGCAGAAATGCGGGCCGGGCCCGCCGAACCCCACATGCGGGTTGGGTGAGCGCATGATGTCGAAGACGTCCGGGTCGGTGAAGACGCTCTCGTCGCGGTTGGCGGACCAGTAGTAGAGGACGACCTTCTCCCCCTTGCGGTAGAGGTTGCCGTTCATCTCGTGGTCACGGGTCACCTTGCGCCGCATGTAGTTGACCGGCGAGGCCAGCCTGACGATCTCCTCGACGGCGCCGGGCGCCCGGCCGTCGATGTCCTCGATCCACCGGCGTCTCTGGTCGGGGTTGAGCGTCAGCAGGCGCATGCCGTACGAGATGGCGTTGCGGGTGGTCTCGTTGCCGGCGACGACGAGCAGGATGAAGAAGGAGCCGAGCTCCTGCGCGGTCAGGCGCTCCCCGTCGATGTTGGCGTTCACCAGGGACGACGTCAGGTCGTTGGTGGGATTGCCGAGCCTTTCGGCCGCGAGCCTCTGCACGAGCTCCTGAAGCTCCATGGCGGCGGTGAGCAGGGCCGTCCCGACCGACTCGGGGTCGCTGACGTATTCGGGGTCGTTGCCGCCGAGGATCATGTTCGACCGGTCGAAGACGAAGGCGTATTCACTCTCGGGGATGCCCATCATGTCGCAGATGATCTTCAGCGGGAGCCGGGCGGCCACCTCGGCGACGAAATCGCAGCCGGAGCCCTTCTCCAGCAGGTCGTCGACGATCCGTGCCGCGGCGACCTCCACGTCGGCCTCGAACTGCCTGATCATCTTGGGAGTGAAGGCGCGTGACACGATGCGGCGCAGGCGGGCGTGCCGGGGGTCGTCCATGCTGATCATCGAGCCGAAGTATTCGGTGAACTCGGCCGGCATGTCGATGATGTTGGTCGCGCCACCCAGGCCCGAGGCGAAGATTTCCGGGTTACGGCTGGCCTCCAGGATGTCGGCATGCCGTACGAGCGCGTGATATCCGAGGCCCTTGACCGAGACGAACGAGACATCGGGCTCTTCGAAGAAGGCGGGCCTGTCCAACTCCCGCAGCAGGCGGAAGGCGTGTTCCCGATCCGCGGGCGGACGCGACCAGAAGGTCCAGTCGGACAGATTGATGTCAGCGGCCGACCCGATGGGAAAATGCTCCGCAGGCGGAGTCCTCATGGCCGATCCTCCCGGGGGTTTTGGAACTAGAACGACATTCGGTTTTATCCTGCCACACCCCACCGCCTTTACCCGTGATCATGCAGAAGTTCGCGAAAATACCCGCCGGCCAGCGCACCTTTGTTGGCGTGATCATACAGAAGTTCGCCGAAACGGTCCGGACCAGCGGCTTCGCGAATCGTGATCATGCAGAAGTTCGGAAACATGGTCTCCCACCTGCGCGAACACCGAGCGTGATCATGCAGTCAGAAGCGGAAACGCATGTGCTTGATGCCGTTAATGAAATTAGACAAAAGGTAAGAAGGCTCACCTTCCACCCGAATTTCTGGCATACGGGTGAAAAGCTCACGGAACATCACTGTGATCTCACGCCTGGCGAGATGGGCGCCGAGGCAGTAATGCGGACCAGGCCCACCGAATCCGACGTGCGGATTCGGTGCGCGGGTGATGTCGAAGACGTCCGGATCCACAAAGACGGCTTCATCACGGTTGGCCGAGTTGTAGAACAGCAGGACCTTGTCGCCTTTCTTGTAGTCCATGCCGTTCATCGTGTGATCACGCGCGAGCGTGCGGCGGAACTGGATGACCGGAGTCGAATAGCGGATGATTTCTTCGACGGCGCCCGGGATGTACTTCTCGAAATCACTCATCAGCAGTTCACGCTGACCGGGATTGTCGGTGAACGCCTTCAGCCCGTGACTGATGGCATTGCGCGTCGTCTCGCTTCCCGCCACGACCAGCAGGATGAAGAACGATCCGAGCTCCTGCGTGGTGAGCCGCTCGTCCCCGTTGACCAGCAGGCTGGTCAGGTCACCGGTCGGGTTGAGGCGGCGCTCACGGCCGAGGCGCTGGGCCAGCGCGCTGAGCTCGTGGCCCGCCTGAAGCAGCTTGATCAGGCCACGCGCGGTCGCCCATCGGCTCGGCCGCGCCTCCGGCCGCGCGTAGTTGACCCCGAACCCCGAATATTCCGAGTCGGCGTTAGCCAAGATCGTGTTCGTACGGCTAAGCACCATGCCATGAAATTTTGGCGGAATACCGATCATGTCACATATGACTTGTACGGGGAGTTTTGCGGCAATCTGGGGGACGAAGTCGCCGGGGCCCTCCTTGACGGCCCGATCGACGATCTCTTCAGCCGCTCGCTGAAGGTCCTCCTCCATCTTGGCGAGGACGCGGGGCGTGAAAGCCCGCGAGACGATCCGCCGCAGCCTCGCATGCCGGGGGTCGTCCATATTGATCATCGAGCCGAAGTACAGGGCCAGCCAGCGGGGCATGTCCGGAATGCTGTTGGACGTCGGCTCGCTGCTGAACACGCCGGCGTTCCTGCTGGCCTCGGACACGTCCGCATGCCGTACGAGCGCATAGAAGCCGCGCCCGTGAGGCAGGAAAGGGATCTTGTCCTCGGGGAGGAAGACCGGCCGATCCAGCTCACGAAGCCGCCGGAAGGCTTCCAGGCGCTGAGCGCGAGGCTGCCCCCAGAACGGAATGCGCGAAAGATCGAGTTCCGGCGCGACACTCATTCCACCAACGTTGTCCACGCGGTGGGATGCGTCAAGTCTCGCCGCGGTCCGTGCATGATCACGCCCGATGTCGGCGCAGTTCAGGCCGGCCGGGCACGAACTTCTGCATGATCACGATCTGCGTCGTCGCAGCTCGTCGTGCCTGCACGCGAGCTTCTGCATGATCACGCCCCGAGTCCGCGCAGCTCAACGCACATGCACCCGAACTTCTGCATGATCACGGCCCGAGTTTGCGCACCTCAACCCGCACGCATGCGAACTTCTGCATGATCACGCGCAAGGGGGAGGGGCGCTCCAAAAGGGCGCGCAAACCGCGCGCCCTTTTCGCGGCGCTTCTCTCCTCGGAGCCGATCAGGGCCAGGAGATCGAGGGGCGGAGCGGAACCTGCGCGGACGCGTTGTCGTCGAGCCTGACGCCGAGCACCTGGTGCAGCTGCACCTTGTTCCGCTCGAACCCGACCACGCAGCCCGCCATGTAGAGGCGCCAGACCCGGGCGGTGCCCTCGCCCACCTCGGCGACGGCCTCGTCCCAATGGTCGTCGAGGTTCTTGCACCACTCGCGGAGGGTCAGCGCGTAGTGCTCGCGCAGGTTCTCCTCGTGGCGGATCTCGTAGCCGATGTCCTCCATCTGGCGGACCAGGTGGCCCACCGACTCCAGCTCACCGTCGGGGAAGACGTAGCGGTTGATGAAGCCGCCCTGGTTGATGGTCTTCTCGATGCCGGTGGGGCGGGTGATGCAGTGGTTGAGCAGCCGGCCGCCCGGCTTGAGCTTGCCGTACAGGAAGGAAAAATACGACGCGAGCTGGGCCTTGCCGATGTGCTCGGTCAGGCCGATCGAGCTGACCCGGTCGAAGCCGGTCTCGGCGACGTCGCGGTAGTCCATGTACCGGACCTCGGCCAGCTCGGACAGGCCCGCCTCGGCGATCGCCTTCTGCGCCCATTCGGCCTGCTGGCGCGACAGCGTCACGCCGAGTCCCTTGACGCCGTACTCCCGGGCGGCGTGCATCACCATGCCGCCCCAGCCGCACCCCACGTCGAGCAGGCGCATGCCCGGCTGGAGGTCCAGCTTCTTGGCCACGAGGTCGAACTTGGTGTACTGCGCCTCCTCGAGCGTCGCGTCGGCGGACGGGAAGACCGCGCAGGTGTACGCCATCGAGGGACCGAGCACCCACTCGTAGAACTTGTTGGAGACGTCGTAGTGGTGGTGGATCGCCTCGGCGTCACGCTGCTTGGCGTGGCGGCTGCCGAGCCGGGCCATGGTGCTGCGGCGCATCTCCTGCGGCGGCGGGGGGGCCTTCATCAGCAGCGGCTTGGGGCCGAGGGTGCGGATGGCGGCGATCTTCTCGCTGAGCGGCAGGTCGTTGAGCGTCAGCGACCACATGCGGTCGAGCAGCGTGTACATGTCGCCGTGCACGTCGATGTGCCCGGAGATGTACGCCCTCGCGAGGCCCATCTCGCCCGGCGCCTTGGCGAGGTAGGCCACCGCCTGAGGCGACTTCACGTCGATGCGGATGTCGCTGTCGGACCCCGCCTTGCTTCCGTCGTACGCGGTGAACTGCACGCCCGCGTCACTGCCAACGATTTTCTCGAAAATCTCGGCAAGAGTCATTTCAACCTCTCCCCACGTACGAAATCTCGTACGAAATCCACACGTAGGAACTGCCTACCGGGCCCGAACACACTTGTCGTACAGGTCGAGCAGCCGCCCACCCGGATCGTACGAATGCTTGACCGGCCAGTACGAGTCCCCGTTGTACAGCCGCCAGAACTCCTCGCGCTCATAGAAGGAGCTGGAGTACAGCGACTTGTGGCCACCGAGCCTGTGCACGTCACGCTCGATGAGACGGTTGTAGTAGCCGTCCTGCTGACCACGCGGCAACGGGACCATGCCCCAGAAGCCGAAGTTGATGTAGAGCTTGCCCGGCTCCAGCGGGTAGATCGGCCAGTCGCGGGTCGCCTTCAACGGGCACATCCAGACGGGCGCCATGCCGACCTCGTTCTGGAAGAACTCGAGGAACTCGGCGCCACGCTCGACCGGCACCTCGACGTCCTGGATGACCGACTCGCTCACCGGCCTGTCCCGCCACCGGTCGATCCGGGCGGTCACCCCGTGCTTCTGGTCGAACCCGACCAGCTTGCGGTACACGTCCGAGCGCAGCCAGCGCCGCGGCACCAGGGAGCGGACCAGCGGCTGCTGCACGCCGAACGCGCGCGAGCACCAGAACCAGTCGGTGTCCCAGCGCCACAGGTAGTCGCGCACGGTGAGCCAGTCACGGGGACGGGTGCGGATCGACTGGTAGTAGATGCGCATCCCGGTGTAGTCGGACGTGTACGGCGCCTTGTCCGCGAATGTGCCGACTGTGATGTACAGCTCGTTCGGGCTGAAGTACGTGCCGTCCACGAAGTCGACCTGCTCGCCCTCGTGCCGCCGACTCTCGCAGATCTCCTGCATGGCGAGCATGCATTTGTCGGCGTCGGTGAAACGGATGTGCGTCAGGCGTACGAACGGCTTGACCTTGGCCAGCTTGATGCGGATGCGCAGGGCGTAGCCCAGCGTGCCGTAGGAGTTGGGAAAGGCGTTGAAGAGGTCGGCGTACTCGTTGTCGGCACGGGCCACGACGACCCGCCCGTCGCCGGTGAGGATCTCCAACTCCTCCACCGACTCGTGCGGCAGGCCGTCCTTGAAGCTCGTCGACTCGATGCCGAGACCGGTGACCGCGCCCCCGAGCGTGATCGTCTTCAGCTGTGGCACCACGTACGGCATGAGCCCGTACGGCAACGTGGCGTCCACCAGGTGCTCGTAGGTCGTCATGCCCTGGACCTCGGCCGTCATGGCCACGGGGTCCACCTCGATCACCTGATCCAGGTCCCTGGCCGACAGCGACGCCGTCTTGGCGGACTCGCGGAACCGGAACAGGTTCGTGGTCGCCTTGGCAAGCCGCGGAGCCGCGTCCTCGGGCATCGCCGCGAAGGACTCCCTGATCTGCTCGACTGCCTTCTTATGGGCGGTCATATCGGTCGTCGCGCCCGCTGGCATGACACCACCCCCATGGATCATCAAGACCGCCCTCTAGGCAAGCTATCCCTGGAAAACACCGCAGACCAGAGTAGACACGTTACGCTCGCGAAAATCATCCGGGTATCCCATAGCAATCGGCAAGATGCGGAAATCCCACCGCCAGGTGGCCTGGCCGAACACATCTGCGCAGGTCAACGACGTCGAATGGCGGGGGTCACCCCGTTGACGACATTGGCCACCGGGCGCCCCCCGACCGCGGCGGCCAGGTTGTCCAGCACGGCCTGAAGGAGCCGGCCGGTGGCCTGCGGGGTCGCGCCTGCGGCGTGCGGAGACAACAGGACGTTCGTGCACGAGCGCAACGGATCATCGGCGCCGGGCGGCTCGGAGTCGTAGACGTCGAGCGCCGCCCCGGACAGGTGACCCGACTCCAATGACGCGATCAGCGCGTCCTGGTCGACGATCCCACCCCTGGCCGCGTTGACGAGCACGGCCCCCGCCGGCATACGCGACAGCCGTACGGCGTCGAACATGCCGCGTGTCTCGTCGGTCAGAGGGACGGCGAGCACCAGCACGTCACTGGAGGCGGTCAGGGAGTCCAGGTCGAGGTAGGCCGCGCCGTACGACTCCTGCTTGGCGGTGCGGGACCAGTAGGACACCTGGCACCCCAGCGCGCCGAACTTGCGGGCGCAGGAGGCGCCGACCGGGCCGAAGCCGACGACGCCGACGCGGGCTCCGGCGAGTTCGCGGCGCTGGACGGTGAACTGCGGCCAGCCGCCCGCCCGCATCTCCCGGTCGCTCGAGGCCAGGTGGCGCAGCAACGCCAGTGCCGCGGCGAGACACCATTCGGCGACCGCGTCGGCGTTGACGCCCGCCGTGTTCGCCACCGGCACGCCGGCCTTCGCGAGCGCGTCGAGGTCATGCCCGTCCACGCCGACCGACGGCTGCTGTAGGAAGGCCAGCCGGGGGGCATGCCGTACGGCTTCCGCGTCGAGCGCGAGCATGCCGCTCCAGTCACCCACGACGATGTCGGCCTCGGGCAGGGCCTCCAACAGGGCCGCACGGTCGCGCCGGGCGGGGACGGTGATGTCGATGCGATCGTCCAGGCTGCCGAGGAGACCGCGTAAAGCTTCCTCGGGCAGCGGGGGAAGTGCCAGAAGCTTCCAGATCATGGCCGAAGTCTCGCACGCTCCAGAAACATGTTCTACTGGGCGCAGAAAACGTACGCCCCTTCGAGGAGATGTGCATGGAACAGCCCCGGAAAGGCCCACTGGCCGGGGTGCGCGTGCTGGAGCTCGCCGGTCTCGCCCCCGGCCCGTTCGCCGGGATGATGCTCGCCGACCACGGTGCCGAGGTGCTGCGGATCGACCGCGTGACGGCCGTGAGCGACGAGCCGCGTCACGACGTGATGGACCGCGGCAAGCACACCATCGGCATCGACCTCAAATCTCCCGCCGGCGTCGAGGCGTTCAAGAAGCTGGCGGCCGGCGCCGACGTCGTGATCGAGGTGTTCCGGCCGGGCGTCGCCGAACGGCTCGGCATCGGACCCGACGACCTGCGCGCCGTGAACGACCGGCTGATCTACGCCCGCATGACCGGCTGGGGCCAGGAGGGGCCGCTCGCTCCGAGGGCGGGCCACGACATCGACTACATCGCCGTCTCCGGAGTGTTGTCGATGCTCGGGCGGGCCGGCGGCAAGCCGACTCCCCCGATCAACATCCTCGGCGACTTCGCCGGCGGCGGCCTCATGCTCGCGTACGGCGTGCTCCTGGCCCTGTTCGAGCGGGAGCGCACCGGCAAGGGGCAGGTGATCGACGCCGCCATGGTCGACGGAGCGGCGCTGCTGTTCTCGATGTTCTACGCCGGCGTGCAGAACGGCTCCTGGGGCTCGCGGGGCACCAACCTGCTGGACACCGGGGCCCCGATGTACGACACGTACGAGACGTCCGACGGCGGATACCTGGCGGTCGGCCCCCTGGAACCCCAGTTCTGGGCCGAGATGGTCGCCCGGATGGGCCTGGACGACCTGCCGAGCAGGGACGACCAGGCCAACTGGCCACGGATCCATGAACGGCTGACCGAGGCGTTCCTCACCAGGACCCGGGCGGAATGGGAGGCGGTCTTCGAGGGCTCCGACGCCTGCGTCTCCCCCGTGCTGTCGATGGACGAGGCCCCCCGGCACCCGCACAACCAGGCCCGCGGCACGTTCGTCGAGGTGGAAGGCGTCGTGCAGCCGGTTCCCGCGCCCCGGCTGCTGGGCAGCGGCACCGGCGGCCTCGCCCCGGCCACGCGCCTGCGTGACCTGAGCGGCTGGGGCCTGCCGGAGGAGGAGGCCGCGGCCTTGCGCAAGGCGGGCGTCCTGGCCTGACCGGCCCCGATCACTCCATGTGTCCCCGAAACGCGTTCACGCCTGTTTCACCCCCCGACCCGAGTAAGGGATGACCCCCCATGAGCATGGACATCTTCGAGGCGCTGTACACGACCCGGGCGATGCGCCGGGTGAAGCCCGACCCGATCCCCATGGAGATCCAGAAGCGCATCCTCGACGCCGCCGTACGGGCTCCCAGCGGCGGAAACGCGCAGGGATGGCGTTTCATGCTGGTGGACGACCCCGGGGTGAAGGCGCAACTCGGGCCGCTCTACCGGGACGCGCTCGGCACCCTGTACCAGGGCCACTACAAGGCCGCCAGGGAGAAGGCCGAGGCCGAGGGCGACGAGCGCACGCTCAGCGTGATGAGGTCGTCGATTCACCTCGCCGACCACTTCGAGGCCTACCCGCTGCTGCTGTTCGCCTTCACCAGGAACGACCCGAGCGGCGGCTCGATCTACCCCTCGGTGTGGAGCGCCCAGCTCGCGGCCCGCGCGTTCGGGGTGGGCAGCGCGCTGACCACGGTGCTCGGCCTGTTCCACGGCGCGGAGGCGATGCGGATCCTCGGTGTGCCCGAGGGCAAGGGCTGGGAGATCGCCTGCACGGTCACCTTCGGGTTCCCGACCGGGCGATGGGGCGTTGCCCCGCGCAGGCCGGTGCACGAGGTGAGCTTCCGCAACCAATGGGGCGAGCCGGTCGGCTTCGAGATCCCCGAGCCGCTCTGGCCGTCGGACAATGCATGATCACGGATGACGTCGTCCCAGGTCGGTCGGGGTGCCCACGAACTTCTGCATGATCACGTACGGCGAAGCCGCAGGTGAGAGGGGACATCTCCGAACTTCTGCATGATCACGGATACGGGCCCGAGCCTCTGCATGATCACGGGCACGGGGGGTGGGGCGGGTCAGGCGTCGCCGAAGGTGGGCAGGACGGCGATGTAAAGATCGGCGGCTCCCGCGCGCTGGTGGACTTCGAGGTCGGTGGTGAACGCCCTGGGCGGCTGGCCGCCCGACTCGGTGTGCTTCCACACCTGTTGCCAGGCCTCCAGCAGGGCTCCCGGCATCTGGCCGCGGGCCTCCACCCGCAGCGAGCGCACCCCCGGCACCCGGACGGCGACCATGCCCTCGGGCAGCCGGGCGGCGGTGTGCACGGCGATTCCGACGATCTGGGTGAACACCCCGTGGTGGTCGCTCTCGTAGTCGGTCAGCACCGCGTAGAGGTTCTCGTCGACCCGACTCGGCACGTGCGCGAAGGCCCCCGGCGCGCTCGCCCGCCCCCAGAGCCCCGGCAACTGGGCACGGGACGGGTCCGCCTCCGCGGCGTTCGACGTCCGTATGGCATGGCCGACGACGAGCAGTTCCGGCCGATCAACGATCTCCACCGCTCCCCCTTTCAACCGGGTAAATGTATACGGGCGTACAGATGGCTCGCGCCCTCTCCCCTGTGGAATGGCAGGTGGGGCGGTCACGACATAGGCTGGACAAACGTGCGATTCCTCAACGATGTGACGCCGCCCTACGATCTCACGTACAGCGACGTGTTCATGGTCCCATCACGGTCGGCCATCGGGTCGCGACTTTCCGTCGACCTGACGACCGCGGACGGCGCCGGCACCACCATCCCCGTCGTCGTCGCCAACATGACGGCCGTCGCCGGCCGCCGGATGGCGGAGACCGTCGCCCGGCGGGGCGGCATCGCCGTCATCCCGCAGGACATCCCGATCGACGTGGTGACCGACGTCGTCGACTGGGTCAAGAGCCGGCATCTGGTGCACGACACGCCTCTCACTCTGACCCCGCACGACACCGTCGGGGAGGCGCTCAACCTCCTGCCCAAGCGGGCGCACGGAGCGATCGTCGTGGTCGACTGGGAGAACCGCCCGGTGGGCGTGGTGACCGAGGCCGACTGCGGCGGCGTCGACATGTACACCCAGCTCTCCCAGATCATGACGGCTTCGCCTCAGACGCTGCCCCAGGAGACCGACCCGCAGACGGCGTTCGAGGCCCTGCACGAGGGCCGTCACCGTCTGGCCCCCATCGTGGACGACGAGGGGCGCCTGGTCGGCATCCTCACCCGGACCGGCGCGTTGCGGGCCACCCTGTACCAGCCCGCGGTGGACGCCCGGAACCGGCTGCGCGTGGCCGCCGCCGTCGGCGTCAACGGCGAGGTGGCCTCCAAGGCCAAGGAGCTGCTCGACGCGGGCGTCGACCTGCTGGTCGTCGATACCGCGCACGGCCACCAGGAGAAGATGATCGCGGCGCTGCGGGCCGTACGGGCGCTCGACCCCGGCGTGCCGATCGCCGCGGGGAACGTCGTGACCGCCGAGGGGGTCCGCGACCTGGTCGAGGCCGGCGCCGACATCCTCAAGGTCGGCGTGGGCCCGGGCGCCATGTGCACCACCCGCATGATGACCGGCGTCGGCAGGCCGCAGTTCTCCGCCGTCCTGGAGTGCGCCGCCGAGGCCCGCCGACTGGGCCGCCACGTCTGGGCCGACGGCGGCGTCCGCCACCCCCGCGACGTCGCGCTCGCCCTGGCCGCCGGCGCGTCCAATGTCATGATCGGCTCCTGGTTCGCCGGGACGTACGAGTCTCCCGGCGACACCCGCACGGCCGCGGACGGCCGCAAATACAAGGAGAACTTCGGCATGGCCTCCGCCCGTGCCGTACGGCTGCGCACCGTGGACGACACGCCGTTCGAGCGGGCCCGCAAGGCGCTGTTCGAGGAGGGCATCTCGACGTCGCGCATGTACCTCGACCCCGTGCGGCCGAGCGTCGAGGACCAGATCGACGAGATCGTCGCCGGTCTGCGTTCCTCGTGCACGTACGCGGGAGCCGCCAACCTGGAGGAGTTCCACGAGCGGGCGGTCATCGGCGTCCAGAGCGCGTCCGGGTACACGGAAGGCATGCCTCTCCACCAGAGCTGGTAAGGACGCGCATATCGGGCCACCGTCGGGTAGTGCCGTCTGGAGACGACCGCACAACCCGACGGAGGCGAAGATGTTCGGATCTCCCGCCAAAGCGCCTGCCGCGCCGTTGGTCGACATGCGGCCACTAGCCGGCTTCCCTGACTACGCGTCGGCGCAGCGCATGGTCGACGCCCTGTCCGACGCGGGCTTCCCGGTGGAGACCAGCGCCATCGTCGGCAGCGACCTCCGCCTCGAGGAGCGGGTCACCGGCAGGCTGACCACCGGTCGGGCGGCTTTGCACGGCCTCGAGAGCGGAGCCGTGATCGGCCTGTTCATCGGCCTGTTCCTGGGCCTGTTCACCGCCACCACCATCTCGTTCATCGGCATCGTCATCTGGTCGGTCATCTGGGCGGCCATCGTGGGCGCCATCTTCGGAGCCGTGACCCACGCGATGCAGAAGGGAGCGAGGGACTTCTCGTCACGGAGCGCGATCGTCGCAGGCCGGTACGACGTGCTCGTGGCGGCACAGATGCTGGAGCAGGCGAAGGCCGTGCTGGCCTCGTCCGGCGCGGTGCCGGGCGGCCCCGGCCAGCCCGGGACCACGCACACCGGATGGGGGCAGCCCGGGACCACGCACGGCGGACCCGCGCAGCCCGGCCCCATGCACACCGAACCGGGCGGCTCCGGACCCATGCACGGACGGCCTATGCAGGGCCCCGACCACAACCGTGGCGACACCGGCAGGGAGCCCGCTCCGGACTTCCGCCCCAATCACCCGCAATAGGGCGACCGCGGCAGACCCGCGCCGGGAGCTCGGACGAAGCCGGAAATGCCGACTTCGCGGGCATCTGGCTGTGGGAGAAGCCAATCGCCGGCGACGCCCTTCCCGCAAGACTCGGGGAGGGCGTCTGGGGCGTGGGCGATCTTCGGTAGAGTCGTTCGTCGGCCGAAAGCATTCGGCGAGACAGAACAGGAGACCCACGTGGCACTCGAGAAGCCCGAGATCGACTTTCCGGAGGGCGCTCCTCCGGAGGACCTCGAAATCGTCGACCTCGTCGAGGGGGACGGCCCCGAGGCCAAGGCCGGGCACACCGTGACCGTGCATTACGTCGGCGTCGCGTTCTCCACGGGCGAGGAGTTCGACGCGTCCTGGAACCGCGGCACGCCGTTCCAGTTCCCGCTCGGCGGCGGCCGGGTCATCGCCGGCTGGGACCGCGGCGTCGCGGGCATGAAGGTCGGCGGCCGCCGCCGGCTCACGATTCCCGCCCACCTGGGTTACGGCAACCGCGGAGCAGGCAACGCCATCAAGCCGGGCGAGACGCTCATCTTCGTCGTCGACCTGCTCGGCGTCAGCTGATCATCAGCTGACGCCCAGCGGGAGAACAGCAGGTCATCAGGCTTGATCGGAAGGCCATCCGGGGCTGGCCCGGGTGGCCCTGTGCCCGCCATGATGACCGGGTGACAGCGATCGCCGACGTCCGCGAGGACGTCCGGCTCCCCCCGTTCGCCCGTACATATGCCGGCGGCATCGCCGCGGCGACGACGCTCCTGCTGCTCGCGGTCTCCCCCTGGTACGGCTACCACCGCGACGAGCTCTATTTCCGGCTTCTGGGTGAGCACCCGAAGATCGGCTACTTCGACACCCCGCCACTCACGCCGATGATCGCGCGGGTTTCCACCGCCTTGTTCGGCGACACGGTCGTGGCGCTGCGGGTCGTGCCCGCGCTCTGCACCGGGGCCTTGATCGTTTTGATCGCCCTCATGGCACGTGAGCTCGGCGGTGACCGGAGTGCCCAGGTTTTGGCGGCCGCCGGCACGGCGACGGGACTGCTCCCCCTCGTCGGGGGACACACGTTGCTGACCCTCACGCCGGATCTTGTGCTCTGGACGACGGTCGTGGTGATGCTGCTCCGCGTGCTGCTGCGCGGAGACGGGAGGTATTGGCCGGCGATCGGCCTGGTCTCCGGCGTCGCCACGTACAACCGCGACCTGATCGTCATGCTGCTCGCCTCGGTCGGCGTCGGCGTCCTGGTGGCCGGGCCCCGGCGCATCTTCGCCGACCGGCGTCTGTGGCTGGGCGCCCTGATCGCCGTGGTCGTCGCAGCCCCCAACCTGATCTACCAGATGACACACGGCTGGCCCCAGTTCCAGATGGCCGCCGCGCTGGGGGCCGACGACGGGGCGAACAACAGGGTCACCTTCGTCCCCCTGCAGATCCTGTTGCTGGGCGTGCCGCAGTTCGTCATCGGCATCGCGGGATGGCGGCGCCTGTGGAGGAACCGGGCGACCCGCGCGCCGGCCATCGCCTACCCGGTGGCGTGCGCGTTCACCCTCTACTCCGGCGGCCGTCCCGACTACGTCGGCGCGTTCCTCCTCTACCTGTTCGCCGCAGGATGCGTCTCCGCCGCCGGGTGGCGGCTGCGCGGCCTGACGGTGGGGGCACTGGCCGTCAGCGGGGCCCTCATGGCCGTCGTCGCGCTTCCCGTCGTCCCCGCCGCCTCCCTGGATGGGAGCCCGGTCGCCACGATCAACGAGGTGGCCCGCGAATCGGTGGGCATGCACGACGTCGCCGACCAGGTCGCATGGGTCGTACGGACGCTCTCGCCCACGGACCGGGCGCAGGCCGTCCTGCTCGCCGGCAACTACGGAGAGGCGGGGGCCTTCGACCGATGGGCGGGCGACTTCGGCCTGCCCAAGGTCTACAGCGGTCACAACGAGTTGTGGTGGTGGGGCCCGCCGCCCGAGACGGCCCGCGTCGTCGTGGCGGTCAACTACGACGAGCGTTTCCTGTCCGCACGCTTCGCGCGGTGTTCCACGGCCGGGTCCCTCCACGGCATGCCGGGCGAGGAGGACGGCGTGCCGATCGTCGTGTGCCACGACCCCCTTCGACCATGGCGGGAGATGTGGCCTGACATGCGTCATTACAGCTGACAGCCCGACGTGGGCACTCGACGGCCGGGTAGGGCAGGATGACGGTGTGTTGCTGATTGACCTCGCCCGGACGTCCTCGGCCGTGGCCTCGGACAGCGCCCGCCTCGCCAAGATCGCGCATCTGGCCGAGCTGCTGGGCAGGGTGGGGCCCGACGAGGCGGAGATCGCCGTCGCCTATCTGTCCGGAGAGCTGCCCCAGCGGCAGATCGGTGTGGGATGGCGGACGCTGCAGGACCTCCCGGATCCCCGGCAGGTCGCGACCGCCACCCTCACCCAGATCGACTCCTTCCTTCAGCGGATCAAGGCGCAGACCGGTGCGGGATCACAGGCGGCGCGCAGAGCTCTGCTCGACGAGCTGTTCGGCGTCGCGACCCGTCAGGAGCAGTCGTTCCTCCAGCGGCTCCTGACGGGGGAGCTGAGGCAGGGGGCGCTCGACGGCGTGATGATCGAGGCGATCGCCAAGGCCTCGGGAGCCCCCTCGGCCGAGGTGCGCCGGGCGCTGACGCTGCGCGGCTGGTTGCCCGCCGTCGGCGCCGCCGCGTTGCGGGGCGGCGTCGAGGAGTTGCGCGCGTTCAAACTCGAGGTGGGCCGGCCGGTCGCGCCGATGCTCGCCCAGAGCGCCCCCACCGTCACCGCCGCGCTGGAGAAGATCGGCGGGGCCGCCGCCGTGGAGTGGAAGCTCGACGGCGTGCGGGTGCAGGCACACCGCTCCGGCGACCGGGTCTCCGTCTTCACCCGCACTCTGGACGACATCACCGGCCAGGTCCCGGAACTCGTCGAGGCGGTGCTCACCCTTCCCTCAAACGACTTGGTGCTCGACGGCGAGGTGCTCGCCCTGCGGCCGGACGGCAGGCCCGAGCCGTTCCAGATCACCTCCGGCCGGGTGGCCAGCAGGACCGACGTCGAGGTGCAGCGCAAGGCCGTGCCCCTCAGCGTGTTCTTCTTCGACGCCCTCCGGGCGGACGGCGCCGACCTGCTCGACCTGCCCGACGAGGAGCGGCACGCCGCATTGGCCGCCGCCGTGCCGGCCGAGCTCCTCACGCCCCGCCTGGTCACCGCGGACGCCGAGGACGGCGAGGCGTTCTTCGCCGAAGCCCTACGGCGAGGCCACGAGGGCGTGGTGGTCAAGTCGCCGCAGACGCCGTACGCGGCGGGCCGCCGAGGCGCCGGGTGGATCAAGGTGAAGCCCCGGCACACGCTCGATCTGGTCGTCCTGGCGGCCGAGTGGGGCAGCGGGCGGCGCAGAGGATGGTTGTCCAACCTCCATCTGGGTGCGCTCGACCCGGAGACCGGCGGCTTCGTGATGCTCGGCAAGACCTTCAAGGGGCTGACCGACGAGCTGCTCACCTGGCAGACCGAGCAGTTCCTGCGCCTGGCCACGGGGCCCGCGGACGACTGGGTCGTCACGGTCAAGCCCGAACTCGTGGTCGAGATCGCCTTCGACGGCGTGCAGCGGTCGAGCCGCTACCCGGGTGGGATGGCGTTGCGGTTCGCCCGCGTGTTGCGCTACCGCCCGGACAAGCGCGCTGAGGAGGCCGACACGGTGGCCACGGTACGGGCGATCATGCCCCAGTCCTGAGCCGGCTTTTTCACTTTTCGCGCAGTCGTTTCCCGGTCACTTGACCAGGCGGACCGTCAGCGGGTAGCGGAAATGCCCGCCCGCGAGGGCCGAGACGCCCGCGACGACGGAAAGGACGATTCCGACGATCCACAGGAACGGCAGAAGGAACACGCCGACGACGGTGAACATCAGCGCCAGGCTCCCGCCCAGCATGGTGAGGTGGAAGTTGAGCGCCTCCGCCGCCTGCTTCCTGATGAAGGGCGACGACCGGCCCGCCAGCAGCACGATCAGCGGGCCGATGACGAAGAACCCGAAGAGCGACAGCAGGTGGGCCATGCCCCCCGCCAGGCGATCGCCTGTGCCGGCGACGTCCGGCCCGCAGCCGGGCTGCGGCGGGCGCGGCGCGTAGTCGACGCGCGGGCCGTACAGATCCGCCAAGATCGGCGCGAGGTCTGCATGGGTGCGCGCGGTCATCGCACGATGAAGGCGCTCATCCATCTCGTCCTTGTCCAGCCTGCCGTCGGCGTAGGCCGCCTTGACATGCTCGACCACCTGATCACGCTCATGGTGACCCACCCTGAGCCCCGGATGAGCCATGGGCGCCCTCCCCTGCCACGCTGGTGTCGCTGCCCCCGGCATCCGCATATGCCTTCCGTCGGTGGAACGCTCTTCCTTCGAGTCTGCCTCCATCGTCGTCGGCTGCGGCGGAGGGCGCATCGGGGAATTCCCCGAGCCGTCCCCGACTTCCCTCCTTAACACCGCTGTGATGTTCGCGAAGGTATACAAGGGCTATGAGATGGCGCGATCGCTACGGGATTCGGCGGCTTCGCGGCCCCCGGGTCGCCAAGTTCGACCGTGAGGCAACCAATTCAGATATCGAAGCACTCATCGAATTCGCCAAAACGCGGCGGGGCGTGGAGTTCTACGTCGAGCCGGAAACGTTCGCGACCGACACCACCGCGGTCGCCGTGGCACACGACGGCGAGTGGACACGCCGCCGCGTCGGATCCCCCGCTGTGATCAGGAAGGTCGCCAGGGACCTGGCCCTGCCGGTCTACGACGTCCAGCTCACCGGATATCCGGCCCGGATGCGCGCCTACAACGAGCGCCGCCGCCAGGCGGAAAGCGGCGAGCACGCCTAGACCCTCCCTCGCACCGGTCCGGCCGGCCCCCGGCCGCGTCACCGACGTGTCCTCTTCCGCCCCGGCGCCGTCGCGCGCGGAGGACCAGGCCTGAGCGATCTGATCTCCTGCCCTGCTCCACCCGGTCTAACTCGCCCGCGCGCCCGGCTCCTCACCGAAGGCGTCGCCCAGCGTGTCGTCCAGGACCTCGAGCAGGGGGCCCAGCCAGGAGGCTCTCGGCGTGCCCATCTCGGCGTCCAGTTCTTCGGAGGTCGGCATGCGGTCGCGCAGCGCCACGGGGGACAGCAGGTTGTTCAGCGCCTGGCTGAGCAGCCGGGCCATCGAATATCCGGGATCGGCCGCCAGAGCGCGCTCCAGGGCCATGCCGGCCAGCGCGCAGTCTCCCGATCGCCAGGCCGCGGCGGCAAGCAACGAGGCGGCGGGCGCGGCATGACGGGGATCGAGCCGCCGAGTCAGATCCGTCCACAGGGCGATGTGCGCGTCGCGGTCGTCAAGTGACGCCCACGCCTCGTCACGCACCCGTATCACCATGAGGTCGAATCCCAGCCGCGCCGCGGCCCGGTCGTCCAACCGCCCGCCGGAGTCGTAGAGATCGATCGCCTCGCGCACCCTGGACAGGCCTTCCGCCACGAGTTCGGCCGCGAGCCCGTTCGCCGGCCGTCCGCCCAGCCGGGACCGCAGGCACACGGCCTCCGCCCGTGTGGCGTCCCGCATCGCCGCCCCTCCTGACGGGGTGACGGAGCTTCGGAGGGCCTCGCGATCGGGCAGCGCGACGAGGCCCCGCACGACCGCCTCGGCCGCCACCGGGCTGGACACCGGGTCGTACGGCATGCCGTCCTCGGGGCAGCACACGATGGTCTCGCAGGCGTACGACCAGTAGCGCCCGTCCTCGGCCCGCAACGCCTCCATCACATGCACGCCCGCCTTCTCCAGCAGACGGCCCACTTCGAGCACGGGGGCGTCCACCACGTCTTCGGGGCCGTAACCGACGATCACGGCCATGGTGATCTTCTCTCGCCGGAGCAGCGGGCCCAGCTGCTCCAGGCCCCGCGGCTCCGGCCGCAGATCCCACCGCGTGGTCAGCAGGAGCTCGGTCCCGCCGAAGCCCAGCACGACGAGGCTGTCGGCCGGGTGGAACCCGACGACGTACGGCACGGCGGCGAGGATGTCCGACGGGGTGCGGAGCGTGAGCTTCGGAATGACTGTCATGGCCGGAAGCCTGGCTGCGGCCCGCCCACCCGCTGCGGCCGGAATCTCGTTCTGTGGACAACCCCCGAACGCCCGCGCGCCGCAGACGGATCGCGATATTTCGCCACCCGTCAGCGAAGGGGGCTTTCTACCCTGTTTGGCCTCCTTCGCCGAGGATCAGGCGCCGGTGCCCCTCCTGCAGGCCCTGCGGCAGATCGGCGGGCGCGAACCACTTCGCCTCAAGCACCTCGAACCCGTCGGCCTGGATCGTGCCGCCGACGAGCCGGGCCGTGTAGGCCACCTCCAACCGCAGCTTGAAGCCGCTCCTCAGATACACCAGGTCGCCGGCCGCGACCTCCAGGCCGGTCTCCTCACGCACCTCGCGGACGACGGTGTCCTCGAATCTCTCGCCCCTGACCGCATACCCGGACGGCAGACCCCACTGGCGGCCTTCCGGCCAGAGCCGGTGCCGGAGAAGGAGCACCCGGCCGTCTCCGTCTCGCACGATCCCGGTCACCCCGACCATGAACTTCGCATGGAAGATCCACAGGATCCGCCATTGGAGCGAGCCCCCGATGCTCCGCCAGAGCCGGGCGATCAGGCTTTTCACGGTTCTCCCCCCGATGATCAGGCCGAGCCCGTCCGGAGTTCCGGTCGCCGGCGCGGTGTTCATGGGATCGGACGGTCCACAGGCTGATCCGGGAACCGACCCGGCGCCATTCGTCCGATCTTGAGGGGACCTTACGCGATCACCGCCGTCCGGTCGGCAGCTTCCCCCCGGCAGCCCGCGCCGGAGACAGGCCGAGCCTCACCGGAAAGCCGGGGACGGCGGCGGCCGCACGCGATAATCGCCGGATGACGGCATTGCTCACCGGGGCGATCCAGATCCCCGACGGCGCGTGGATCAGGGGCCGGGGGCTGCGCGACCCCACTCCCACCGGCCCGGTTCCCGACTTCGCGCTCTACCTCGGCACGTCGCTCCTGCGCCGCCGTCACGAGGCCGCCCTCACGTGGCCGCACGAATGGGTGGCCTGGCCCGACTTCCTGCTCCCCCTCGACCGTCAGGCGGCCGCCCGGTCCATCACCCGCCTCCACGACCTGGCACGGGCGGGCCGCAACGTGGAGGTGGCCTGCAACGGGGGGATCGGCCGCACCGGCACCGTCATGGCCTGCCTGGCCGTACGCGCGGGCCTTTCCCCTGATGAGGCCGTCGGATGGGTGCGCGAGCACCACCATCGCCGAGCGGTCGAAACGCCCTGGCAGCGCCGGTGGGTGGCGTGGTTCGCCGTGCACACCGGTTCGTGAGCGACCACCGCCGGCTGCGCAAATCTGGCCGGGAGATCAGACGGCGTCTTCGACGGCGCGGCGGAGATCGTTCAGGTGCTCCCGCCAGCCCGCCCGGTGTTTCGCGGCGAGGATCTCGGGATCGGGCAGCCCGTCCCAGCCCGTGTGCCGGACACCGACGCGCGTCACCCCGCCGGACTCCCCGAGCCGCACCTCCACCATGGTGGTGGTCTGCCATCCTTCGTCCGCCCAGATCAGGGCCAGCAGCCGGTCTTCGACCGCCTCGATGACCACGCCGGTGGTGACGACCTCCCGGCCGTGCTCGTCGGTCCATCGCTCGGTGAAGCGCCCGCCCACGACCGGGTCGAGCTCCATGCCGGGCCACCAGCGGGAACGGAGCTCCGGATCCGCGATCGCCTGCCAGACGGCTCGAGCGGGCGCCGCGACGGCGATCGACTCGTCCACCACGACGTCAGATTGTCCGCCCACGATCACGCATCGTACGGGTCCAAGGTCACCGGCGGCCACGGTTCACGACAGACGCGTTTCCGGCGCGCGTCCCGCCGAGCCGGCCAGCCGTACCCGGACCATCATCGCGGCGCCCGCCACCGCGCCCGGCATGGCGACCACGGAGACCAGCGGCACCAGGAAGGCCAGGAAGATCGGGATGCCGAAGCCCAGGGTCACGGCGAGGTCGGCGCGCAGAATCGCGAAGCGCTCCTTGCGCGCGATCCCCCGCCGTTCCAGCGGCAGCGCGGTCAGCTCGACGGTGAGGAAGAACCCGGAGACGATCGCACCGAGCACGGGGACGACCGTCTGGCCGATGACCGGGACGAATCCGAGCACGAACAGCGGGATGCTGAACAGCAGCACGTAGAACAACGTGACGACGCTGTCGCGGATGGACCGGAGAAATGACCGCCAGAACGGCGGGTCGGCGTCCTCGGGAAGCCCGCCGAGGTCCTTTTCGACCTTCTCCGACAGCTTCTCGTAGAAGGGTTCGCCGATGGCGAGCGTGACGGCCGTGAAGGTCAGCACCGACAGGGCGAGCCCGCCGACGAAGATCATGATGCCGACGAGCGTGCGGAAGACGTCGCGCCAGCCCCAGTCGTCGGCGAACGGGGTGATCCATGCGGCCACGTCCGTGGTGTGCGTGCCGAGCCAGATCAGGGCGAAGACGTACAGCACGAGCGCGATCAATGCGGGGATCAGCCCGAACACCCACCACCGCGGATGCCGCGCCACCCAGCCGACGCCCTTGAACACGAAACCGATGCCGTCGGCGAGACCGCCGATCCCCCGCCCGCCTCTGCCGTTCATGCCCGGCAGGCTAGCGCCATAGATCGGTGACGGACACTCCCAGTTCCCCGAAAAGGCGGCGCAGCAGAGGAAGCGATATGCCGAGAACGTTCCCGTGGTCTCCGTCGATGCCCTCGATGAACCAGCCGCCCAGGCCGTCGAGGGTGAAGGCACCCGCGACCCGCAGCGGTTCCCCGCTGGCCGCGTAGGCGGCGATCTCCTCGTCGGTGGGCGTGCCGAACCTGACGACGGTGGCGGCGACCTCCGAGATCGCCCGGCCCGTTGCGACGTCGATCACGCAGTGTCCGGTCAGGAGCCGCCCCTGCTTGCCGCGCATCGTGTGCCAGCGCTCGACGGCCTCCTGGGGCGAGCCCGGCTTGCCGTACGCGACTCCGTCGAGTTCCAGCACCGAGTCGCATCCGATGACGATGCCCGAGCGCAACCCGGCCGCGACGGCGGCAGCCTTGGCCTCCGCGAGCGTACGGCACAGCCGTTCGGGCGACTCGGCGACGACGGCCTCCTCGTCGACGCCGCTGACGATCACTTTCGGGTCGAGGCCGGCTCCGCGCAGAACGCCGAGGCGGGCGGGTGAGGCGGAGGCAAGCACGAGCTCAGTCACAGCACCAGAGCCTAGGTCATGTCCGGAGGGTCACCGCCTGCCGCGGACGGCCTGTACGGCGCCCGCCGTTCACCCATACCGGCGACGCACAACCTTGATCGGACAGTCGGCACCGGCCCCTAGTATGTGTCGCATTGATCGTGTTTGTCCGGAGGAGCTGTCTTTTGTCAAGGGCCACAGTCAGGGAACGCCTGAGGTACTGGTTCGACAACACCATGGCGAAAGGCACCGGCGCCCTCATCGGCTGGCTGGCCCTGGTGTCGCTGGGGCTCATCGTCGCCGTCAGCGCCCTCGTCCTGTGGCTCACGCCCAAAGAGGTGCCTGACCACCAGGGCCTGCCCGGCGTCCTGTGGATGACGCTGATGCGCGCCCTCAGCCCGGGAAAGGTCGCCAGCGACACCGGCACCGCGCCATTCCTCGCGTTGATGCTGGTCGCCTCGCTGGGCGGCCTCTTCATCGTGAGCACGCTGGTCGGTGTGCTCGCCTCCGGGCTCAGAGTGAAGATCGAGGAGTTGCGCAAGGGCCGCTCCCGGATCATCGAAAGCGGCCACACGGTCATCCTGGGCTGGTCGGAGCAGGTCTTCACCATCGTCTCCGAACTCGTCAAAGCGCATGCCAGTCAGCGTGGATCCGTCATCGCGGTCCTCGCCGACATGGACAAGCCGGCTATGGAGGACGCCATCCGCGCCCGGGTGGGCGACACCGGCAAGACCAGGCTGGTGTGCCGCACGGGCCGCCCGACCGAGCCCACGGACCTCGATCTGATGAACCTCGACGCGGCCCGATCGGTCGTCGTGCTCTCCCCGCAGGGCGACGAGCCGGACGCGCACGTCATCAAGACCCTGCTGGCGCTGGCCAAGCGGTCGGGCGGCCATCCTCCGGTGGTCGCCGCCATCGTGGCCTCCCGCAACATGGCCGCCGCCCGCCTCGCCGGCGGCCCCGGCGTGCACCTGGTCGACTCCGACGACACCACCTCGCGGCTGATCGTGCAGTCGTCGCGGCAGTCCGGCATGTCGGTCGTCTGCATGGACCTGCTGAACTTCGACGACGGCGAGATCTACCTGAGGTCCGACCCGGCCCTGGCCGGCGTGCCGTACGGCCGGGCTCTGAGCGCGTACGCCTCCGCGACGGTCATCGGGCTGCGCACGGCGGAGGGCGTCATGCTCAACCCGCCCATGGACACGATGCTGGGCACCACCGACGAGATCATCGTGATCGCGCAGGACGACTCCCTCATCCGCCTGGCCGGCGACACCTCCGGCGTCGACGAACAGAGCGTCGTCGCGCGCGAGCACGCGCAGCCGGGGCCGGGACGCACGCTGCTGCTCGGCTGGAACGCCCGTGCTCCTCAGGTGGTCCGCTACCTCGACGGCTACGTGCCCGCGGGGTCGGTCCTCGACGTCGCGAGCGACCACCCGGCCGCCGGCGAATGGGTGACGGGCCTGCACAACCTCACGCTCAGCGTGAAGGAGTGCGACATCACCGACCGGTACGCGCTGGAGTCGCTGGGCATCGGCCTCTACCAGCACGTGATCGTGTTGGCGGACGACAGGTACGACCCGCACCACGCCGACACCCGCACGCTGATGACGCTGCTGCAGCTTCGGGACATGCAAAAAAGCCTGGGCGAGCGCTACTCGATCGTGAGCGAGATGCTCGACGAGAACAACCGGGCGCTGGCCGAGGTGACCGAGGCCGACGACATCGTCATCAGCGACACGGTCATCGGGCTGCTTCTCGCCCAGCTCGCCGAGAGCCCGCACCTGAGCGAGGTGTTCGGCTATCTCTTCGACTCCAGGGGCTCGGAGATCTACCCGCGCCCGGTGGAGGAGTACGTCACCACGGGTTCGCAGGTCGGCTTCCCCACGGTGGTGGAGTCGGCCCGCAGGCGCGGAGAGACCGCGATCGGCTACCGCGTGGCCGCCAGAGCGGGCGAGGCGCCGCACTTCGGCGTGGTGATCAATCCGGACCGGTCACGCTCCGTGACGTTCGCCCCGGAAGACTCGGTCATCGTGCTCGCGGAGCGCTGAGCCGGTTCTACATGCGGAGAGACACGCGAAGAGCCGGGCCCGTCGGAACGAGCCCGGCTCTTTGCGTGAAAGGTCAGGGACCGGAGACGGTCACGGCACCTTGATGCCGGACATCACGGTGTTGATGTCGCGCCAGTAGCGCTTCTGCGTGTCCGGGATGGTGACGAACACCAGGGCGGGCTTCTTGCCGGGCACGTCCACCAGGGCGACGGCGGCCGACGACGTGTGCTTCTTGCCCTTGATCACGTAGTGCGCGTTGTATCCCATCACCCAGGCGTCCCGCTTGCCGATGGTGACGTTCTGCACCGCGGTCCAGGTCAGGGTGGCGCCCTTCGGCTGATGGTTCAGCGTCCACCCGGCCGCGAGGAAGGCGGTGTCCTTGAGGTTCTCCTGCACCGCGATCGGCACGGGGCACGAGACCACCATGCCGCGCACCGGTGAGTTCTTCACCTTCGGCAGATTCTGCCGGGTGGCGAACGGGCTGGGCTTGGAAGGCGCCCAGATCTTGCGGAAGCGCGGGACCGAGACGCCGGAGCGCTTGTCCTTGAACACACCGCGCGTCGGGTTGGGCCTGCCCGGCAGCCTGCCGAGCTTCACCTGTCCGTCGGGCAGCCGCGCGAGCCGGGCATCGCCCAGGGCCGTGACCATCTGCGGCGACAGCGGCGGCACGGTGGGCGTCGGGCTCGGCGAGAAACTCGGCGAAGCCGGCGCCACGCTCGCCATGAGCGGCGAAGGCCGGGGCGCCGCGGCGGACGGCGCGGCGGAGCCGGTATTGCCCAAGAACACCACGGTGCCGACGGTGCCCGCCACCACGACCACGACGGCACCGGCTATCGCCCGGTAGACCACACGCATCGGCATGTCGCCGAAACCTTTTCCAGGCTTTGGAGGGGGCGGTGCCAGCGGGACCGTGATCTTCGGGAGGGGGGTCGTCTCCGCCTCGGCCGCAATATAGGTGGGAACAGCCTTCGTCCCATAGTCCCCAGATGCCACGGACGGGAGCGTACGGCAAATATCGATATTTCGTGCCCGATCCCGATCACACTTCGAAAACGCCCTGGCTCAGCCAGGGAGCGTCCGCGACCACGGTCGCCGAACCCGGTTCGATCTCGGTGAACCCGGCGTCCCTGACCACCGGCAGGCCGCTGTCCAGCAGCGCCGCCCACCGGTCCGGGTCGGCGGTTCGCACGGCCGCCGCAAGTCCCCGCTCCCGCCAGACCGCCCGCTCCCGCTCGCCGGTCCGCCACCACGCGAGCTGTACGGCATGGCCCGCCTGTGCCATCGCCTTGCCCGCCGTCATGTCGAGGCGGGGGTTCACCCACAGGACCGGGACGTCCACGCCGGGTTCGGGGGCGGGCGCCGAGTCGGACAGTTCGGTGCCGGAGACCTGGAGCCGGGACAGGTCCTTGGGCCAGTCGTCCAGCGGAACCGGGGGGTGCACCCGGACCTGCGCCGTGCGCAGCGTCACGGTGATGCCGGGCAGGGCGAGGACGCGGCGCCACTCCGCGCCGCGCGCCCGCCGGACGACCTTCCTGATCCGGTGGTCCTCCCACTCGGCGACGGCCGCCGCCCACTCCTCGCTCCGGCCGGTCCCGTCGTCGCCGTCCGCGGGCGGATCGGAGAGGGGATCGAGCATGCGCAGGACGGCGGTCGCCGCGGCCTCCAGGGCGTCGGTCCGCTCCGGCGGAGCCCCACGCTCGAT
The DNA here is from genome assembly GCF_016863335.1 of Planotetraspora thailandica. Taxonomy (GTDB): domain Bacteria; phylum Actinomycetota; class Actinomycetes; order Streptosporangiales; family Streptosporangiaceae; genus Planotetraspora; species Planotetraspora thailandica. The sequence goes on along the minus strand of NZ_BOOR01000021.1, from coordinate 73,635 downwards.
CCGGACCACCAGGGGCAAAACACGTTCTGTCACCCGACAAGAATGGCAGCCGCCCGTTTCTGCCGGGTCGTCGTGGTGACGCGGAACGACATGAGGGCGGCGAACAGGCACAACACGCCCGCGCCGTACCACGCGAGGTCGTAGTTGCCGAGGTGGTCGCGGGTCACGCCGGCCGCGGTGGCGGCGATGGCCGCGCCGATCTGGTGGGAGGCGAACACCCAGCCGAAGACCACCGACCCTTCCGAGCCGAAGACCTTGCGGCACAGCGCCACCGTCGGGGGGACGGTCGCCACCCAGTCCAGGCCGTAGAAGACGATGAAGACGAGCATGCTCGGTCCGGCGGTCGCGGCGAACAGCTCCGGCAGGGCCAGCAGCGACAGGCCGCGCAGCGCGTAGTAGACGGTGAGCAGGATGCGCGAGTCGACCCGGTCGCTCAGCCAGCCGGAGGCGACCGTCCCCGCGATGTCGAAAACGCCGATGACCGCCAGCAGCGAGGCCGCCGTCGTCTCCCCCATGCCGTGGTCGTGCGCCGCGGGGATGAAGTGGGTGCCGACCAGCCCGTTCGTGCTGGCCCCGCAGATGGCGAAGCCGCCGACGAGATACCAGAACCGCCGTTGGCGGGCGGCCTGGCCCAGCACCCGCAGCGCACGGGCGGCCGCTCCGCCGCCCGGAGGCCGCTCGCGCGGCTCGGTGGCGCCGAACGCGGTCAGTCCGATCTCCTCCGGCGTGTCGCGCAGGAGGAACCACACGAGCGGCACGACGGCCAGGGCCGCGGCCGAGACGGTCAGCGACGCGGTCCGCCAGCCCTGCATCTCGGCCAGGTGGGCGAGCACCGGGAGGAAGACGAGCTGCCCCGTGGCCCCGCCCGCCGTGAGGATGCCGGTGACCAGGCCGCGGTGCCGTACGAACCAGCGGTCGGTGAGGGTGGCGGCGAACACCAGGGCCATCGAACCCGTCCCCGCGCCCACCAGCACTCCCCACAACGCGACGAGCTGCCAGCTCGCGGTCATGAAGACGGTCAGTCCGCTGCCCACCGTAACCAGGACGAGCGCGACCGCGACCACCCGCCGCATGCCGAAGCGGTCCATCAGGGCGGCGGCGAACGGCGCGAACAGGCCGTAGAACATCAGGTTGACCGACACGGCGAGCGAGATCGTGCCCCGCGACCAGCCGAACTCGTCCTGAAGCGGCGTGATGAGCACGCCGGGGGTGGCGCGGAAGCCCGCGGCTCCGATGATCGCGACGAACGCGACGGCGGCCACCGCCCAAGCCCGGTGCAGTGACCTCATGGGGGATCTCATGCAACCCAATCCTGAACATCGAAGACATTCCGAGCCAGTGGCCGGATGGCCAATATGTGAAATAATCCGGCCATGCACCGCATCGCCGTACTCGTCCTGGACGATTTCGCCACGCTCGACGTGGGCATCCCCGGCCAGGTGTTCTGGGCGGCCCGCGATCCCGAGCCGCTCTACGAACTGGTGACGTGCACGCCGGGCGGGCGGCCTGTGCGCAGCGACGCGGCCGGGTACAGCGTCGTGCCCGACCACGACCTCGGCGTGCTGGCGAGCGCGGACACGGTGGTGGTGACCGGCGTGCACAGCGGCTCGGCCCTGGACGACGGGACCATCGACCCGTCGTTGCGCGACGCCCTGCGGGAGGCCGCGGCGAGGTCCCGGATCATCTCCATCTGCACGGGCGCGTTCGTGCTGGCCGCCGCCGGACTGCTCGACGGACGCCCGGCGACGACGCACTGGCGCAACGCCGAGCACTTCGGCGCCCTGTTCCCCCGGGTACGGCTCATGCCCGACGTGCTGTTCGTCGACGACGGCGACATCCTGTCCTCGGCCGGGGTCTCCGCCGGCATCGACCTGTGCCTGCACGTGATCCGGCGCGACCACGGCAGCGAGGTGGCCAACCGTACGGCCAAGCGGTGCGTGACGGCGCCGTTCAGGGAGGGCGGGCAGGCGCAGTACATCGAACGGCCGCTGCCCGACCCGTCGGGGACGACGACCGCCCCCACCCGCGCCTGGATGCTGGAGCACCTGGGCCAGCCGCTCGACCTCGCAGGCCTGGCGGCGCACGCCCGGATGAGCGTGCGGACCTTCACCAGGCGCTTCCGCGAGGAGACCGGTCTCAGCCCGGCCAGATGGCTCACCCTGCTGCGCGTCGAGCACGCCCGCCACCTGCTGGAGACCTCCGACCTGCCGGTTGACGAGATCGCCCGCAAATCGGGGTTCGGCACGGCGGTGTCGCTGCGACAGCACCTGCACGCGGCCGTCGGCGTCGCGCCCCTGGCCTACCGCCAGACCTTCCGCACCCCACCCCATCTCCCCGTGATCATGCAGAAGTTCGGGGAAACCAGCTCTGACCTGGCCAAACGCGAATCGTGATCATGCAGAAGTTCGCGCACACGCCTCACAAGCTGGGGATCCACCGTTCGTGATCATGCAGAAGTTCGCCCTCATGCCGTACGGCCGGCGCCTCCTGGGCCCGGGCCGGGAGCCGCCGCCTGTCGCGGAGCGTGGGGACGGCGTTCCTGCTCACGCATGTCAGGCGTACGGCCGGCTCGCCTCTTGCGGAGGATCCACCAGCCGATGCCGAGGAGGACCAGCCCCAGCGGCGTCTTCGACAACCACCGGGTGACGAGGAACTGCAGGATGTGTCTCATCTTTTTCGCCTACCCGAGCAGGCGCCTTCCATGTGGCCGCGCGCCGCGACGAGGGCGTTTCAGCAGTCGCAGGTGATGGAGCCGACCGGGGCGGTCAGCGCGTCGGCTGGCCGCCGCTCCACACCGTGATCGGTCTCGACGGGCAGGCCCTCGCGTGCCCAGTATTCGAATCCGCCGATCATCTCCTTGACCCGGTATCCGAGCTTGGCGAACTCCAGTGCCGCGCGGGTCGCCCCGTTGCAGCCGGGCCCCCAGCAGTAGGTCACCACCGTCACGTCACGTGAGACGAGCGAGGGCGCCCGCTCGGCGATCTCCGCGGTGGGAAGGTGCAGGGCGCCCTTGACGCGGCCCTGCCGCCAGCTGTCGGCGCCGCGCGAGTCCACCACGACGATGCCCGGCTCTCTCGCCTCCAGGTCGGCGTGCACGTCGGACACGTCGGTCTCGAAGACCAGGCGGCCCGAGAAGTGGGCGATCGCGGCCTCGCCGTCGGCCGCGGGCATGCTGAGTACGAAGGACATCTCCAACCTCCTGAGCTTGTGTTCTCTGAAAGAGATCGTGTCGCGTGCCCCCGCGCTCCCACGAGTGGCATGAAAGCCCCGTTTCGCTAATATCCCGCCATGCAGTTCATGGATCCTCCGCGCCGTCGCGACGGCCGTACGGTGTCGGTCCTGGCGTTCGACGGGATGTCCCCCTTCGAGCTGGGCTGCGTGGTCGAGCTGTTCGGCCTGCCCCGGCCCGAGTTGGACGTGCCGTGGTACGACCTGCGCGTGTGCGCCGAGACGACCGGCCCGCTGCGTGCCGTCGGCGGTTTCACGCTCCAGGCGGCCCACGGCCTGGATGTTTTCGCCGAGGCCGACACGGTGATCGTCCCGGGCGTGCCCGACGTGCGGGGCCGGGTCTCCCCCGCGTTGATCGGGGCGTTGCGGCGGGCGCATGGCCGCGGGGCCCGGGTGGTGTCGATCTGCTCCGGCGCCTTCGCGCTCGCGGCGGCGGGCCTGCTCGACGGCAGGGAGGCCACCACCCACTGGAAGTACGCGACCCTGCTCCAAGAGCGGTTCCCGCAGATCAGGGTGAACGCCGACGTGCTCTACGTCGACGGGGACGACGTGCTGACCAGCGCCGGCAGCGCCGCGGGGATCGACCTGCTGATCCATCTCGTCCGCCGCGACCACGGCCCGAGCGTCGCCAACGCCGTCGCGCGGCGGCTGGTCGTCCCGCCCCACCGCGAGGGCGGCCAGGCCCAGTTCATCGAGGCGGCGGTCTCCGCCGTGGACGACGACGACGCCGTGGCGCGTGCCATGGAGTGGGCCATGGCCCACCTCGCCGAACCGATCACGGTGTCCGCCATGGCAGCCGTCGCGCGCATGTCCCAGCGCAGCTTCATCCGGCACTTCAACCGCCAGACCGGCAGCAGCCCGCTGCGCTGGGTGATCTCCCAGCGGATCGCTGCCAGCCTGCCTCTGCTCGAAGCGACGGCGGCCCCGGTCGAGAAGATCGGAGCCGCCGTCGGATTCGAGAGCCCGGTGACCTTCCGCCACCACTTCACCCGTGCGATGCGCACGTCGCCGTCGGCGTACCGCAAGACGTTCAGCCGCCGGCCTCCTCCTCGCGTGCCCGCATCGGAAGCAGGAACCCGAGCACGAACGTGAGGACCAGCAGGCCGACCTCGACGCCCACGGTGATCTGCATGGCGGCCCCGAACGTCCTGCCGCCGCCCAGCAGGTCGAAGAAGAGCGTGCCGAGCACGGCGGTGCCGAGGGCCGCGCCCAGCTGCTGGATCGCGGTGAGCGTGCCGGACGCCGAGCCCGTCTCCTCCTGGTCCACCCCGGCGAGCACGAGGTCGAAGAACGGCGCCATGAGCAGGCCCATGCCCGCCCCGGCGACGGCGAGCGCGGGGGCCGTCTGCCAGGGCGTCACGCCGACCCCCACCGCGTGGATCGTGAGGCCGAACCCGGCGACTCCGACGGCCATGATCATGGCACCCGCCTGAAGAAGGCGCCGCCCGAACCTCGCGGTCAGCCCTGCCCCGGCCACCACGAACCCGATGACGGTGCCGACCGCCTGCGGCAGGCCCGCCAGGCCCGACTTCAGCGGCGAATACCCCAGGCCGAGCTGGGCGTAGAGGGTGAACACCAGGGAGAAGCCGGTCAGCGCGGAGAAGAACACGAGCCCCGCGACGAGGCCGCCGGTGAAGGCTCTCTTGCGGAACAGAGTGGGGAGCACCAGCGGGTCTCCGCCGGCCCGGTGCCTGCGGGATTCATGACGGCCGAAGACCACAAAGATCGCGACCGATGCGGCCATCGAGGCGAAGGTCCAGACCGGCCAGCCGAGCTCCCTGCCCTGGACCAGCGGGTAGATCAGCAGCGCGGCGGCCGTCGAGACGAGCCCGACCCCGACGAGGTCGAGCCGGGCCGCCTGCTCCGGCCGCGACTCGGGCAGCAGCCGTACGGCACCGGCGAGCGCGATCAGCCCGAGCGGCAGGTTGATCAGGAAGATCATGCGCCAGCCCGTGCCGAACAGGTCGGCGTCGACCAGCCAGCCCGCCAGAACCGGGCCGCCGACCGCGGACAGGCCCATGATCGGCCCGAAGGCGCCGAACGCGACGGCCATCTCCTTGGGCGAGAACATCTCCTTGATCATGCCGAGCCCCTGGGGAAGCATGACCGCGCCGAACAGGCCCTGAAGGACCCGGGCGCCGACCAGCATCTCCGGTGATACAGCCAGGCCGCACAGCAGCGAGCCGATCACGAAGCCCAGCACGCCGACGACGAACATGCGCTTGCGGCCATAGAGGTCGCCGAGCCGGCCTCCGGTGACCAGACCGACCGCCATGGCCAGGGTGTAACCGGCGCCGAGCCACTGGATCAGGCTGGCGTCGCCGCCCAGCTCGGCCCGGATGGTGGGCGCGGCGACGTTGGTGATCAGGCTGTCCAGCAGGTCCATCACCTCGGCCGCGAGGATCACGAACAGCGCCGCCCAGCGCCACCGGTAGGGCGCGGGGGCGAGGAGGGTGGGGGATGCCAACGGAACTCCATTCGTTGAACGAACGTCGTTCGACGATACGAACGGCGTTTCAAAGGTCGGACTCCCGTTATAAAGCGCTCTGGCGCTTCTCGTCAAACAGTGTTCGTCAATCGAACGATGTTCGCGCGTTATACAGTGTTCGTATGGAGGCCGTTCCCCTGCCGCCGTGGCGCACACGCAAGGCCCCGGCCAGGCAGCCCCTGAGCCAGGATCAGATCGTCGACGTCGGGCTGCGCATCCTCGACGCCGAGGGCCTGGAGGCGCTGAGCATGCGGCGCATCGCGCAGGAACTGGGAACCGGCCCCGCCTCGCTGTACGCGCACGTGGCCAACAAGGAGGAGCTGCTCGAGCTGCTCTTCGAACGCGTCATGGGTGAGATCGAGGTGCCCACTGCCGACGGTGAGCGCTGGCTGGAGCAGCTCGACGAGGTGGTCTGGGCGATGCACCGGGTGCTCCACACGCACGCCGACGTGGCCCGCGTGCCGCTCGCCAACATCCCCATGGGCCCGAACGCCCTCCGGGTGTGCGAGGGGCTGCTCTCCATCATGCTCGCCGGAGGCCTGCCGCCCCAGGTCGCGGCCTGGGCGATCGACCGGTTGTACCTCTACGTGATGTCCGACGCCTACGAGGGCTCGCTCTACCTCGCCAAGCAGCGAGCCAGCGGCAAGGACGTCGACACCTTCCTGAAGGAGTTCTTCGGGCCCCTGCGCGACTACTACCTGAGCCTGCCGCCTGAGCGCTTCCCCGCCGTCACCGGCAACATCGACGCGCTCATGACGGGCAGCGGCGAGGAGCGGTTCGCGTTCGGCCTGGAGCTTTTCCTGCGCGGTCTGAAGACCTACACGACCTAGGTGAGCGACTCCACGAAACGCGACATGCCCGCAAGCCAGCGGTCGGGGTCGCCCGCCTTCATCTGGAAGAACCCGGCCACCTCCGGGTGGGGGAAGATGTAGAACCGCTCGGCGTCCAGGCCGTCGATCACGTGCTGGGCGACGTCCTCGGGTTCGAGCATGGCTCCGGAGGCCATGACGGCGCGGGCCGTGAGGTGGTCGCGCACGTCGTCGCTCATCATTCCCGTGCGCACGCCCTGCGGGCACAGGACGCTCACGCCGATGCCCTTGGCCCGGTAGTGGATCGCCACCCATTCGGCGAAGGAGATCGCCGCCGCCTTCGTCACCGCGTACGGCGCGTCACCGGGGCAGCTCACCAGGCCGGCGGCCGAGCAGGTGTTCAACAGGTAGCCGCCGCCCCGCTCCACCATGCCGGGCAGCACGGCGCGGGCGGCGTAGACGTGGGCGAGCGTATTCACCGCGAGAGTCCTGGCCCATTCCAGGTCGGTCGCCTCGTCGAGGCCGTGGCCGGTGATGATCCCGGCGTTGGAGCAGAAGAGGCCGATCGGGCCGAGCTCGCGCTCCGCGGTGCCGACCAGCGCCCTGACGTCTTCGTCCACCGAGACGTCGGCGCGTACGGCCAGCGCCCGCTCGCCGATCTCCGCCGCGACGGCGTTCGCGCCGTCCTCATCCAGGTCGGCCACGAGCACCCCGGCCGCGCCCTCGGCGGCGAAGCGCAGCGCCATCGCCCGGCCGATGCCGCTCGCGGCGCCGGTGACGACGACGACCTTGTCCTGAACGCGCATGAACCCCTCCGGACCGACCAGTCGGTATCGGGAACCTACGCGGCGCGCCCGCCCATCGTCAACGCACTCCCCCGCGTGCCGTCAGGCCGTGCCGTACGGCTCTCGCGGGAGCGGCGGATCCTGGTCGGGAATGCGCAGTGAGAACCACACCGTCTTGCCGCCCGCGACCTGGCTGGTGCCCCAGCGGTCGGCCAGCTGGCTGACGAGGTAGAGCCCGCGCCCGTCGGCATCCAGGACGCCGGGCTCGCGCAGGATCGGCAACCGATGGTCGTCGTCGCTGACCTCGCACAGCAGGGCGTCGGTGCGCAGCAGCCTGACGGTGAGCGGCCGCGACGTCTGGCGCACGGCGTTGGTGACCAGCTCGGAGGTGAGCAGCTCGGCCACCGGAATCATCGAGCCGAGCCCCCAGGCGTCGAGGGTCCTGCGGACCAGGCCCCGCACCCGCCGCGGCGTCAGCGGTCCCGACTCCACCAGCCACTGGGCGACGTCGTTGCTGGGAATGCCCTTGAACCTGATGGCGAGCAGTGTGACGTCGTCGGATCTCGCCGCCGGCAGCACGCCGTCGCACAGCTCCTCCATGGGGGCGCCCGTGGAGAGCTTTCCGCACAACGCGTCGACGCTCTGCCCGATGTCCTGGCCGCGTTCCTCCACCAGGCCGTCGGTGTAGAGCACGAGCATGCTGCCGTCTTCGGCTGCGATCTCCATCGCCTCGAACGGCGTGCGCCCCAGGCCGATCGGCGTGCAGCGCGGCGGACTGAGCACGGTGGCCTTGCCGTCCGCGCCGACGAGGACGGGCGGCAGATGACCCGCACTGGCGATCGTGCAGCGGCGCAGCACGGGGTCGTACACGCAGTAGACGCAGGTCGTCAGCGTCTGAGCGGCGAGGCGCTGGGCCATCTCGTCCAGCGAGTGGAGCACCTGCTCGGCCGGCAGGTCCAGCGAGGCAAGCGTCTGCACCGCCGTGCGGAGCTGCCCCATGACCGTGGCCGCCGCGAGGCCGTGGCCCATCACGTCGCCGACGACGAGCGCGACCCGGCTGCCGGGCAGCGGGATGACGTCGAACCAGTCGCCGCCCACGCGCTCGGCCGCGGGCTGGTAGCGGAAGGAGATCTCCAGCCCCGGCAGCGCCGGCGGGCTGTCCGGGCGCATGCCGCGCTGCAGGGTCTCCACCGTCTCCAGCTGGCGGCGGTGCAACCGGCCGTGGAAGACGTTGAGCGCCGCGGGCACACCGAGCTGGCCCGCCGCGAACAGGTCCGCCTCGGCGAAGGGCGGCCGTTCCCCGTCCCGGGCGAGTACGGCACAGCCGACCGGCGTGCCGTACGCGCGCAGGGGGACCGTGATCAGGCGATCGCCGATCCGCTCGGGGACCGATGCAGCAGGTCCGGCGCCCTCGCCGGTCCACCGGGACGGCAGCCGGTCGCCCGGGTCGATCCGGTGCTGGGCTCCGTCGTCGAGGTAGACCGCGGCGGCGTCGGCCAGGCGGGGAACCGCCGCCTCGCAGAACAACCTGGTGGCCTGCTCGGGATCGGGGCTCTCCCCGATCGCCTGCGCGGCCTCGCTCATGAATCTGAGGAACGCCAGCGATTCCCCGTCCCACGACACGGGTCAGGCCGCCTCAGAGCTGGTCGCGCCGGCAGTTGAAGAACAGCTGGATCTCCGGCGGCGCCTGGGTGGTCGCCGGCGCGTAGGAGATGTGGTTCTCCGTCAGGACGGTGAACCCGGCGTCCTCGATGGCGGCCCGCATCTCGTCGCGCAGGTATCCGGTCACCCGGACCGGCGCGCCAAGGAACTGGAAAGGCACGTCGTCGAGGTCGATCTCCACCATGCTGAGCGAGAACAGCCCGCCCGGCGCGAGCGCTCCGTGGATCTTGCGGAGGGCCGCGGCGATGTCGGCCCGGGGCAACATCAGCAGGGAGAAGAACGCGGTCACGGCGTCGAAGGTGCCGAGCGAGTCGTCGAGGTCCAGCACGTCCAGTTCGACGAAGGTGCCCTCGGGGACGTTCTGCCGCGCCAGGTCGAGCATCACCGGGGAGATGTCGATGCCGACGACCTCACACCCGGCCTGCGCGAACTGCTGGGCGGTCGGCGATCCGGTGCCGCAACCGGCGTCGAGCACACGCGACCCGGGCTTGAGCTGCTTGATCAGCCACTCGCCCGCGGCGATTTGTCCTTCTTTATGGGGAAATGCATCGTCATATCGAACGCCGATGCGGTTGAATGCCTCCGCCTGCAGTGCGCGGTACTCCTCGCGGGCACTACCCGGCCCGGATTCGATTGTCATCTATGCCACCAATGGTGATCAGCCGTCTACGCCTTCTCTTAAATAGGGTCTCGCCCCTATAGGAGTCAAGGCATTTCGTCATAAATTCAGCATCTCTGCAGTTCGGTGCTGTCAAGCCGCTTTGTCAATATGCCCGTTTCGGATGGCTTGACCGAAATATTCAGGACATATCCCCAAAAATGCTCATTGTGGCTGCGGCCAGCTCGCCGCAAGGCCCATCGCCCGCCGGCCCCCGCCTGCCCAGTGCGCCGACTCGGCCCGCCGAACGGGGTCGTCCGACCCAGCCCCCGGCCAGATCGCCCGACCCGGCCCGCCCATCATCCCCTGCCCGCCCAATGGGCCGGCCCGGCCCGCGCAACCGTCCCGCGCGACCGGATCGAACGCTGGACAGATCATCCTTTCTCAGCATTTGACCAAATCCTGACTCATCCCTACGGTAGCGGCGATTGTTAGTAAACCTTCCTAATTACGGAGGTGAGTGATGCGAAGGTCCCCCCGCTTCGCATCGGCGCTGGTGGCCCTGGGCCTGATGACCGCCGGCCTCTTCGCCGGCGGCCCGGCGCATGCCGCGACCACACGGCTGGAGGCGGAGAACGCGGTCGTCTCCCGAGGCGTGGTGGAGTCGAACCACGCCGGCTATTCCGGCAGCGGCTTCGTCAACGGCGACAACATCTCGGGCAGCTACACCGAGTGGACCGTGACCTCGGCCGCGGCGGGCAGCGCCACCCTGGCCATCCGCTACTCCAACGGCACCAGCCCCACCAGGACTGCGAACATCTCGGTCAACGGGACCGTCGTCGCGGCCAACCGGGCGTTCCCCGCCACCGGAAACTGGGACACCTGGGCCACCGTCTCGATCACCGCGAACGTCAACGCGGGCGCCAACAAGGTGCGCATCACCGCGACGACCGCCGACGGCAACGGCAACCTCGACTACATCGACGCCACCACCCCCGGCGGCACCGGCGGCGGGACCACCGTCACCGCCGACCAGCTCCTGGCCAAGGTCACGTCGTGCTCGCAGATCTCCAGCGGCAAGTACAAGACCGATGAAGACGTGAGCTCGGCGACCGTGCCGGTATGCCAGAAGACCGGTGCGGTCTTCTGGAAGGCCGACATGGACATCGACTGCGACGGCGTGCGCACCGCCCAGTGCAACGAGAACACCGACTGCTGCTTCTATCCCGACACCGCCTGCCACACCACCGGCGACTCCCCGCTCGACTCGGCGAGCCTGCCGTACGTCGTGGTGCCGAGTTCGAGCAGCATCTGGAACTACACGTCGAAGGGAATCGGCTGCGGCACGGTGGTGGCCGTCATCTACAACGGCAAGATCGAATACGCCGTCGTGGGCGACACGGGACCGACGCAGATCATCGGCGAGGCGTCCCACAAGACGGCCTCCGACCTGGGCATCGACCCCGATCCCAGCACCGGAGGCACTGACGGCCCGGTGACGTACATCGTCTTCACCGGCTCGGGCACCAAGGTCTCGGCCATCGAGAACCACCAGCAGGCCGTGACCCTCGGTCAGCAGCTCGCCCAGCAGTTCGTCGGCGCCAACTGATCTCGTGCCAGGGCCCGTTCCCTTGGTGCGGCATGGGAACGGGCCCGGCACATCCGGCGGTCACAAGGCGAGCGCCCCGGCCGCCAGGCAGAACGCGACGAGGTTGGTGAGCGTGCGGACGGCGTTCCACCACACCCATCCGCGCTCGAACCGCCTCCGCGCCGGGCCCAGCGCCGCCGCCGAACCCTCGTCGGTTTTGTCGAGCTCGTTGTTGAGCGGCACATTGACGGCGAACGTGATGGCGAGCGTCGCGCCGTACGCCGCGAAGGCCCCCACCAGCCAGGGCAACTCCGGCTCTCCGATGTGCAGCAGCGCGGCCGCCGCGGTCAGTACGGCCGAGCCGCCGAAGGCCAGCGCGAACCAGCCGTTGAGAATGGCGACGTTGATGCGTCGCATCGCGTGCACGAACGTGTGGTCGTCGCCGGCGGCCAGGGCCGGCATCACGGCGATGGTGAAGGCGAAGAACAGTCCCGCCATCAGCCCCGTCGCCACGGTGGCCGCGATCACGACCAGGTCGGCCCCCGTCATGACGCCTCCCACACTCCGGTGGCAGCCGCATCAGGGGCGAAGTCGGCGAAGTCGGCCGGCTCCCGGCCGAGCGCGCGGCGCACACCGTCCGACAGGTGCGCGTTGTGGCCGTCCAGGACTTCGCTGAACAGGGCGGTGAGCAGCCTCGCCTCTTCGGCGGGCATCTGTCCGGCCAGCGCCGCCTCGTATTCCTCCGGGGAGACCGCGACATACCGAATGTCCCTGCCGGTCGCCTCGCCGATCTCCGCCGCCGCGTCGGCGAAGGTCATCAGGCGCGGGCCGGTGAGCTCGTACACCTCGCCGACATGGCGGGACGAGGTCAGCGCCGCCACCGCCGCGTCGGCGACGTCCTCCGCGTCGACGAACGGCTCGGCCACGCTGCCCGCGGGCATCGCGATCACGCCCTCCAGCACCTGCTCGAGCAGGAACGACTCGTTGAAGTTCTGGAAGAACCAGGCCGACCGCAGGATCGTCCACTCGGCCCCGGACTCCCGCACCGCGCGCTCGGCGGCCTGCGCCCCCTCCTCTCCCCTGCCGGACAGCAGGACCAGGCGCCGCGTGCCGCTCGCGACGGCCTGCTTCGCGAACGCCCCCACGACATCGGCCGCCCCCGGCATCGCCAGATCCGGGTGGTACGTCACATACGCCGAATCGGCGTCCTTCAGCGCGTCCGCCCACGTGCCGGGCTCGTTCCAGTCGAAGCGCGGTGTGCTCGAGCGGGACACCGGCCGCACCGCGATCCCCTTCTCCCGCAGCCGCCGCACCACGCGGCGACCCGTCTTCCCCGCGCCCCCGACGACCAGCGTGACCGCGCTCTCCCCTGCGTTCTCCGTCATGCCTCCAGTCAAGTCCACGGCATGCGGGGCGGCCATCGTTGAGAATCCAGCTCCCATGTCCGCGTGTCTACACTCGGCGCATGGACGCGTTCGCCGGTCTGCTGGACGGGCCGAGAGCCCACCATGCGTTCCTGATCCGCTCGATCCTTGAACCGCCCTGGTCGATGCGTGTCCAGGACGGGGCGCCCCTGACGGTCGTCGTCATGGTGCGCGGTGAGGCGTGGATCACCCCCGAGCACGGGGAGCCCGCTCGTCTGCGCGCAGGCCGCCTGGCCCTCCTGCGCGGGCCCGAGCCGTACACGGTCGCCGACGACCCGGCCACGCCCGTGCAGACGGTGATCCACCCGGGAGGCTGCGCGACGACCCTCGAAGGAGAGGATCTGTGCGACGCGATGAGCCTCGGCGTCCGCACCTGGGGAAACGCGCCGGACGGGAGCGCGATGATGCTGACCGGCACCTACCAGCTGCGCGGCGAGGTCGGCAGGCGGCTGCTCGCCACACTGCCCCCCTCGCTGATCCTGCGTGCGGGCGACGGTCCGGTCGTGTCGCTGCTGTGCGAGGAGATCGGCAAGGACGGTCCCGGACAGGAGGTGCTGCTCGACCGGCTCCTCGACCTGCTGCTGGTCACCGCCCTGCGAGAGTGGCTGTCCGGCCTGGAGTCGGCCGCGCCCGCGTGGTATCGCGCGCACAGCGACCCGGTGGTCGGTACGGCGTTGCGGTTGCTCCACGACAATCCCGCGCATCCGTGGACGGTGGCCTCGCTCGCGGCGCGCGCAGGCGTCTCCCGGGCGGCGCTGGCCCGCAGGTTCACCGACCTGGTGGGTGAACCGCCGATGACCTATCTCACCAGCCGCCGCCTGGCTCTGGCCGCCGACCTGCTACGCGACCCCGACACCACGGTCGGCGCGGTCGCCAGGCAGGTCGGCTACGGCAGCCCGTTCGCCCTGAGCACCGCCTTCAAACGGGTGCACGGGATGAGCCCGCAGGAGCACCGCGCCTCGCGGAACTGAAGGAACGCTAGGCCTGAGGCCGCCCATAGTAGGCGTGCACCCGGATCGCCCGGCCGTCCGCGCCGAGCTCGACGGCGTCGACGACGCGGTTGCCGTTCTCGCGCAGGTAGACGACCGCGTAGCCGTCCGGCGTCAGCAGGACGTCTTCGAGCTGGAAACGCAGCCCGGGTGCGAGTTCCAGGCCGCGGGTGAACTGGCGGCGCAGTTCGTCCTTGCCGCGAAGCACACCGTCGGGGCGGTTCCAGCGGGCCACCACCGTAGACGCCTGAAACTCGACGTCGTCGGCGTAGTGGCCGAGAATCGCCTCGAGATCACGACGATTCCACGCGTCGACCCAGTGCTTCGCGGCCTCGATCTTGTCGGCGTCGTTCAGCATGTTCCTCATTCTCGCGTTCCGTAAGGCCGGGCGGCGTGGTACCGGGTGGGACCGGCTCAGCGCGGATGGGCGCCGAAGACCTCGTGCAGGATGTCGATGTAGACGCCGTGCCCGTCCTTGCTCGGCCAGTCCGTCGTGGACTCGACAGACGTGCCCTCGCCCCACTCGTTGAACGTGGTGACGAGCTGAAACGGCGCCCCGGAGGTGGCCACCGTGGTCGCGTCCTTGCGGAAGCGGGCGGGATCGCGAGGCAACATCGGCGTCTTCTGGTCATACCTGAAGAAGCCCGGCGACACCACGGCCGAGTAGCCGGCCTGCAGATCGAGGGAACCGCCGGGCGCGTACTGGTGCCACCCCTGTGGCTGGTCGGCGCATGAGCGGTATCCGCCGAACACCTTCAGCACGACGTAGTATCCGGCGATTTTGTTGGCCTTCGCCCAGCGGGCGGCCATCGGAGAGGCGTCGTTCCCATCGGCGTAGACGAAGACGACTCCGCCGGCGAACCGGACGGACCACAGCCCGCCGACGCGCAGATTCCGACGGCGATCGCCGAAGCGGAGATCAGCCGAGCCCCACTGCGCCGCATGACGAGACTTGACCGGAGCTGATCAATATCACGAACGGGCAACGTAGCCGACGATCAGTATGACCGCATGCGGGTGGTCTTACGGCGTTCCACTCGTCGTGACGTGTCAGCCGGACTCGCTGAGCAATTGGGCCAGCACCACCGCATGGCTGTGCTCGACGTCCTTGGTCGCCGTCAGCAGGATCACCGGGCCGCCCCGCACCAGGCCGTACAGGTCGTCGAGCGCTTCCCGCCCGTGCCCCTGCGCGAGCTCCTGCTCGTACCGGCCGGCGAATTCGGCGAAGAGCTCGGGCCGATGGCCGTACCAGCGGCGCAGGTCAGCCGACGGCGCCACCGCCTGACGCCACTGATCGATCCGCGGGTCGTCCTTGCGCAGACCGCGCGGCCACAGCCGGTCCACCAGCACCCGGACGCCTGTTTCCGGGCCGGGCGCGTCGTAGACCCGGGCGACGCGCACTCCTCCGTCATCTCGCACGAAGGTTCCTTACCCGGGGCGCGTCCGTGGACGCCGATCACGGCCGGAGCATGGGCAACGCATGGTGCGCCTGCGCAGCCCTGAAAACCAAGAAAGCGGCCGGATCGGCGATTTCACCGACCGACCGCCCTTTGACGATCATTCCCATGATGTGGGAATTGCGCTTTACCTTTACCGGTGGAGCTATGGGGACTCGAACCCCAGACCCCCTCCATGCCATGGAGGTGCGCTACCAGCTGCGCTATAGCCCCTTGCAACGAGTGAAAGCATATAGGACACCGCGCGCGACCGGGTAATCGAACGATCCTCCCCGCAGCCGGTGTCACGCGGGCGACTTCGTGATACGTCTGACGACATATGACAGCCGAACGGTTCAACGAACATCGTGATCTGCTGACCGGTGTCGCCTACCGCATCCTCGGCAGCGCCGCCGACGCGGAAGACGTGGTGCAGGAGGTCTGGCTGCGCTGGTCAGAGGTGGACCAGGCCGAGATCGCCAGCCCCAAGGCGTACCTCGTGCGGGTAACCACCAACCTCGCCATCGACCGGTTCCGGTGGGTCAGATCGAGGCGGGAGACCTACATCGGCCCCTGGTTGCCCGAGCCGATCATCACGGAGCCGGACGTCTCCGAGCATGCCGAGCTGGCTGACAGCGTCGAACTCGCCCTGCTGGTCGTGCTGGAGACGCTGTCACCCCTCGAACGAGCCGTCTTCGTGCTGCGGGAGGCGTTCGGGTTCTCGCACGCAGAGATCGCCGAGATCGTCGGCAGGGGCGAGCCCGCCGTACGGCAACTGGCCCGCCGGGCGCGTGACCACGTACGCGAGCGCAGACCACGCTTCGACGTGGACCGCAGGCAGCGCAAGCTCGTCACCGAGCGGTTCATCGGCGCGTGCGCGGGCGGCGACATGGACGGCCTGATGGCGCTGCTGGCCGGAGAGGTCACGCTCGTCGGCGACGGAGGCGGCAAGGCCAGGGCTCCCCTCCGGGTGCTGTCGGGGGCGGGCAACGTCGCCGCCTTCATGACCGCCATCGCGACCGAGGACGGCATCGCCAAGTTCCTGCGATCGATCGGCGCTCCCCCGGTCACGAGCATCGCCATGGAGGTCGTCGACGTGAACGGCGGCCCCGGTGTCGTGATCAGCGCGGACGGACATGTGATCACGGTGGTCTCCCTCGTCGTCGCCGACGGACTGATCCAGACCATCTATCTCATCGCCAACCCCGACAAGATCACCCACCTATGACCCCCCCCTTTTTTTCCCGTGATCATGCAGAAGTTCGACCACAGGCATCATGACCTGCACAGACATCGCACGTGATCATGCAGCAGTTCAGGCACAGGCACCGCGACGTGCGCAAACACCGCTCGTGATCATGCAGAAGTTCGGCCGCTCACCCTGCGGCCTGCGGATATGCTCTTCGTGATCATGCAGAAGTTCGGCGACAGCCCCCGTGGCCAGCGCCTTCAGTTTTCGTGATCATGCAGTGACAACACCGCACCAGGACCTGAACCCCGCGCGCAGGGCCGGCCATCTCCGTCCGTCCGGCGTGCCACGACGAGGACACGGGAACCACGCCTCCCAGGCCCGCTCGACCCGCTCTCGGATGATCGGCACACCACGGGCCGGCGCCATAGAACTCGGCACCGGCCCGTCCTGCATGATCACCACGCCCGAATCGGCAGGTCACAGAGTGAACGGCCGAACTTCTGCATGATCACGACACACAGATCCGCAGGTCACGAGAGACGTTGTCGAACTTCTGCATGATCACGCGCAGTATCTGCGCACGTCATGATGCCTGCGCCCGAACTTCTGCATGATCACGGCCAAGGGTTGGGGCAGGTCGCAGCGCATACCGGCGAACTTCTGCATGATCACGCCAAACACGTGATCACCACAAACACGCGATCATCCCAAAGGGGGTGGGGGGATTTCGGGGAGCCAGACGCGCATCGTAGCGGGGCCTCGATTGCCCCACCGGTGGTACGGCATGAGCCGCAACGAACCGGCGTCCTCACCCTCCCGGGCCTGCTCCCCCATCCCGTACGGCCAGGCGGCGTCGACGGCGGCATGGCGGTGGGCGGCCACCTCCAGCTCCCTCCCCGAATCGATCTCCACCGGGTTCCCTGACGTGTCCACCTCGATCTCCAGAAGGGGCGGGTCGTCGCCGACCGCCTCGGCGCAGTAGACGAGCGGGCCCCGCTCGACCGCCACGCAACCGCGCACGGCGTCGATCCTCGGGTCGGGCCGGGTCCAGCGGGGTTCCACGGGCAGGTCGAGCCTGATCTCGTCTCCGGCCTGCCACTCCCCCTCCACCTGTGCGTATCCGGGCGCGACCCGGCGGCCGTCCAGGCGGGCGCCGTCGGCCCAGCGAGGCACGCGCAGGGCGATCCGTGAAGGCCCTCCGGCGGACTCCACCACCCGTACGGTCACACCTCCCGACCACGGGTAGCCGGTCTCCACCCGCAGGGTGAGCCCATTGTGGCGGATCTCGGCGGGGGTGAGGTGGTGCACCTGCACGCCCCCGTCGTCGTGCGTCGCGACGTAGGCGGCGAGGCTGGCGAAGGTGCGTGCCAGGTTGTTCGGGCAGCACGACACCGAGAACCACGGGGCGCGCAGCGCGCTCTCGGCCCTCGGGTTCACCCCGTCCACGACCTCCCCCGGCGTCCTGACCTGGAGCGGGTTGGAGTAGAAGAACGTGCGCAGGTCCGCTGCCGGCGAGGCCGCGATCACGTTGTAGAGCACCCGTTCGGCGTGGTCGGCGTAGCACACGTCGCCGGTGGCCAGCAGCAGGCGGTGGGCGAGCATGACGGAGCCGACCCCGGCGCAGGTCTCGACGTAAGCCCGGTCGGGCGGCAGCTCGAAGTCCTCGCCGAACGCCTCGCCCGCGTGCCGGGAGCCGATGCCGCCGGTGATGTAGGTGCGCCGGGCGAGCGCGTGCTCCCACTGCGCCTCGGTCGCCCGAAGCAACTCCTTGTCGCCCGTCTCGACTGCCAGGTCGACCTGGGCGCAGGCCAGGTAGACGGCGCGTACGGCGTGGCCGCGCAACGATTCGGCCTGCCGTACGGGGACGTCGTCCTGGAAGTACTCACGGCCGAGTTCGATGTCGGCGAGCGCGGGCCGGCCGCGCCGTTCGACGAAGCGCCGGGCCATCTCGAGGTACCGTTCGGTCCCCGTCGCCCGGTAGAGCTCGACGAGGGCCATCTCGATCTCGGGGTGCCCGCAGACCTCGCCCGAGTCCATGAAACGGGCGCACACGTGGTCGGCTGCCCGCCGGACGACCTCGGTCAGCGTGTCCTCGCCGTGTGCGCGCAGCCGGGCGACGCCCGCCTGGATGAGGTGGCCGTAGCAGTACAGCTCGTGGCCCCATTCGAAGTCGGCGTAGCGGTCGCCCGACCACTTGGTGTTGAGGTAGCCGTCGGCCTCCTGCGCGCGCGCGACGGTCTGCGCCAGCTCGTCGAACCCGTGGTGGCCGGACCAGGCCATGGCCTCCAGCAGCTTGTAGATCTCCGAGTCGGAGAACTCCCTGCCGCGGCGGGGCTCGCCGCGGAAGTTCCCGATCCATCCGACCCGCTCCGCCCACTCCCACGCGTGGTCGATCACGACCCGGGCGTCGCGGTCGGCCCAGAAGCCGGGCGAGATCCGTACGGAGTCGAGGCCGAGGGGCGCGAGCACCCCGGAGGACGGTGTCACCGGACTAACCACGCAGGGCTCCTGACATGAATCCGCGCACGTAGTGGCGCTGGAGGACGAGGAAGAGCACGAGGCACGGAATGGCCATGACCATGACGCCCGCCTGGAGCATCCCGTAGTCGATGGCGCCGAAGGTGCGTTGCGTCATGCTCACGACGGCGACCGGCAGGGGGAAGTTGGCGCCGTCGTTGAGCAGGATCAGCGGGGCGAAGAAGTCGTTCCACGAGGCGAGGAACGCGAACAGGCCGACGGTGATCAGGCCGGGCCGTACGGCGGGCAGGAGGATGCGGCTGAACGCGCGGAACGTGCCGCAGCCGTCGACCAGCGCCGCCTCCTCCAGCTCCCGGGGGATCGCCTCGAACGAGTTGCGCATCATGTAGAGGGCGAACGGCAGCTGGAACATGACGAAGACCAGGCTGAGCCCGACGAGTGAGTTCTGCAGGCCGATGTAGCCGAGCAGCACGTACAGCGGGATGAGGATGGTCGCGTAGGGCACCATGAGGATGGCCAGCGCGGCCAGGAACAGCAGGTTCTTGCCGGGGAAGCTGAACCGGGCGAAGGCGTAGCCGCCGAGCGCGGCGACCACGAGGGTCCCGGCGACCGTCATGGCGGACACGAGCAGGCTGTTGGTCAGGTAGGTCGGCAGTCCCTCTCCGAACGCGGCCATCTGGGTGTAGTTGCCGAAGCCGTACCCGCCGGCCTGGCCGCTGCCGGGCTGGCCGCGCACCGACGACCAGCCGCTCCAGGCGAGCGGAAAGAGGAACAGGACGGCGAGCGCCGACATCGAGATGTGGTACCTCATGCGCGGCCTCCTCTCAGGACCCGCATCTGCAGGGCGTTGAGCGCGACCAGCGCCACGAGCAGCACGACCGACAGGGCCGCCGCGCCACCCAGGTCGAAGCGGAAGAACGCGTTGCGGTAGATCACCATGACCATCGACACCGTGCTGTTGTCGGGGCCGCCGTTGGTGAAGATGAAGAACTGGTCGAAGGCCAGCAGGGATCCGGTGATGCTCAGAATCAGCATCAGCGCGATGGTGGGCCGCAGCAGCGGCAGCGTGATCTTCGTGAAGATCTGCATCCGGGTCGCGCCGTCGCTGCGGGCGGCCTCGTAGACCTCGACGGGGATGGCCTGCAGCCCGGTCAGCAGGATCAGCATGTTGAACCCGGCGAACCGCCACAGCACGAGCATGATCGTGGAGGTCAGCGCCATGTTCGGGGTGCCGATCCAGTTGACGCCGAGGAAGCCGAACGGGCCGAAGTCGTTGTTGAGCAGGCCGTAGAACAGCAGCGCGGCGGCGGCGAACCCGACCGCGCCCGGCAGGAAGAACGCGGCGCGGTAGAACGCGACGCCGGGCCGCCGTTCCTGTACGGCAAGGGCCAGCCCGAGCGCGAGGAGCGACAGCAGCACGGTGATGATCGCGGTGTATTTCAGCGTGAACAGCACCGAGTCCAGGAACAAAGGGTCCTGCGACACCTTGGCGTAGTTGGCGGGCGCGTTGAACGTGGGGGCGCCGAGCACCGGCCAGCGGTTGAGCGACATCCACACGACCAGCACGAGCGGCACGACGAACAGCACGACGACGATCAGCGCGGTGGGCGCGGCGTAGAGCATCCCGGCCAGTTGCCGGGAGCGCCGCGCGGTGTGGCCCGCCCGGCCCGCGACCGCCTGTGGGTCGCGGACCGGACGGGCGGGAGCGATCCCCGTCACTGCTGAAGCGAGGAGTCGATCGCTCCGTTGAGCGACGCCAGCTTGGACGGGTCGCCGAAGACGGCCTCACGGGCGAAGCGCAGCCACGGCCCCTGCGGGTCGTTGAAGGTCTGGCCGAACTTCAGCGCGTACGGCGTCTGCCCCTTGGCGACCAGCGAGTTGATCAGCACGACGCGCGGGTCCGCCGCGGAGTACTTGTTGTTCGCGAGGTCGGTCCTGGCCGGCACGTCCTTGTTCTTGGCCATGACCTCGACCTGGGCCTCGTCGGAGACCGTCCAGGACAGGAAGTCCCAGGCGGCGTCGGGGTGCTGGGAGGTGGCGGAGATGCCGACCGAGTCGCCGCCGACGAAGGTGGACTCGCCGCCGTCGGGCCCGGCGATGGGGGCCACGCCGATCTTCATGTCCTTGGGCATGAGGCCGAGCGTGGTGGACGGCATCGGCATCACGCCGATGGTGCCCTTGGGGAAGAACCCGGTCCAGGTGGGGCCCTGCTCCTCCTTGGTGGTGGGGCCGGTGACGCCGTTGTCGTACAGGGTGCGGTAGGTCTGGAAGACGTCGGTCATCGGCGACTGATTGACCAGCGACTGCGTGCCGTCCTCGTTCATCACCTGGCCGCCGGCGGCCCAGACGGAGGGCCAGAAGGTGAAGACGTAGCAGCCGCCGCAGTTGCCGCCGAAGAACGTGCCGTGGATCTTGCCGTCCTTGCCGAGTTTCTCCTGGACGGTCGTGGCCTGCTCGGCGAACTCTTTGAGCGTCGTGGGGCCCTTCTCGGGGTCGAGCCCCGCCTTGGCGTACAGGTCCTTGTTCCAGAACCACACCGACAGGTCGAGGGTGTGCGGGAGGGTGTACATCCGCCCGTCGTAGGTGCCGAGCTTCATGTGCGAGGGCGCCAGGGAGTCCTTGAAGGGCAGCTTGGCGACGCGGTCGGTGATGTCCAGGAACAGTCCCTGCGACGTGTAGTTGGGCACGAAGATCACGTCGGCGGCGAACACGTCGGGCAGCTGCTTGGCTCCCGCCGCGGCGGCGATGCGCGGCTGGTAGTTGTCGGTCGGGATGACGGTCAGCTTGACCTGGTTCTTGTGGCTCTTGTTGTAGGCGTCGACCAGACGCTGCGACTGCGCCTGCGTGGCCGCGCGGGTCCACATCGTGATGGTGACGGGCCCGGCGTCCTGCCCGCCCTGCGGGGCCGGTCCGGGCGACCCGCCGCCGCATGCGGCGAGGACGGCGGCCAGGACGCCGGCGGTGGCGACCGCGATCAGCTTCCTCGACATCGGTGCTCCTTGCGTTTTTCGGGGGGAGTTGGGGTGATGCCGTTCCATGTCGCGCCGGCCCCGCGTGGGCGGCATGGACGGCTCCGGGCAACAGCCTCGTGGCAAGCGGTTGCTTGTGGTTGCGTTAACAACCACCCGCCGCACGGGACGCCGCGCTCGTCGGCGGCCCCGCGTGCCGGCAACCGCCGCCCGCGACCGCTGGAGATCTTCCTGAAACAATGAAAAGGTTTTCGGTAACGTAAACGCAGCATGGGCGGCTGTCAATGGGCCGCCAAGTGGCCTCCCGGTTGCCTGATGGCGGCAACACCGGCTAACTTTCAGGCGAATCACCAGTCAGGACCTCCGGCCGTCCTGCGCGGCACCACACAGAAAAGGTTTTCTCTCATGCCTCCTCGACGAGCACGCGCGGCGACCATCACCGACGTGGCCGCGCTGGCCGGGGTGTCGATCGCGACCGCGTCCAAGGCGCTCAACGGGCGCGGCCAGGTGAGGGCCGAGACCCGCGAGCGCGTCTTCCGGGCCGCCGAGGAGCTGTCCTTCGAGCCGAACGCGCTCGCCCGCAGCCTGCTGAGCGGCCAGACCCGCACGGTAGGCCTTCTGACCAGCGACAGCGTGGGCCGGTTCGGCATCCCGGTCATGCTCGGCGCCGAGGACGCCTTCGGCGCGGGGCAGATGGCCGTCCTGCTGTGCGACGCGCGCGGCGACGCGATCCGCGAGCGCCACTACGTGCGCACCCTGCTCGCGCGCCGGGTCGACGGCATCATCGTGGTCGGCGAGAGCACCGACCCGCGCCCGTCGATCAGCAGCGGCCTGCCCGTCCCCGTCGTCTACGCCTACGGACCCTCCGAGGACCCTCAGGACGTCTCGTTCGTCCCCGACGACGTGGCCGGCGCGGCGGAGGCCGTACGGCATCTGCTGGCCACGGGAAGGCGGCGCATCGCCCACGTCACGGGCCCGACGCACTACCAGGCGGCGCGGGAGCGCGCCGTCGGCGCGGCGGGCGTGCTCGACGAGGCGGGGCTCGCCCTGGCGGGCGGCCAGGTGTTCTACGGCGCGTGGTCGCAGCGCTGGGGCCGGCACGCCGCCGAGATCCTGCTGCAGGCCGACCCGTCGGTCGACGCCGTGTTCTGCGGCAGCGACCAGATCGCCGCCGGCTTCGTCGAGGCGGCCAGGGAGGCGGGCCGCCAGGTGCCGGGCGACATCGCGGTGGTGGGCTACGACAACTGGGAGGTCCTGTCCACCGAGACCCGGCCCGCGCTGACGACGGTGGACATGAACCTGGAGTCGCTCGGCCGTACGGCGGCGCAGCACCTGTTCGCCGCCATCGACGGGAAGGCGACCCCCGGCGTGCACCGCATGCCCTGCCACCTGGTCATCCGCGACTCGACCGCGCCGGCGCGCCCCTGAGGCGCGGCGCACCGGCGCGGATGTCACCTGCCGGGTCTCGACGACCCGAGCAGGCGCTGGAGCACGATGAACAGCAGGAGCAGCGCGCCGATGGCGATGCGCGTCCACCACGAACTGAGCGTGCCCTGGAACCTGAGCAGGGTCTGGATCGTGCCGAGCAGCATCACGCCGAGGACGGTTCCGAGCACATAACCGGAGCCGCCGGTCAGCAGGGTGCCGCCGATGACGACGGCGGCGATGGCGTCGAGTTCGGTGCCGACGGCGTGCAGCCCGCTCGCGGAGATCGTGTAGAACGCGAACAGTACGCCGCCGAGCGCCGAGCACAGGCCGCTGACCACGTAGGCGCCGATCCTGATCCTGGTGACCGGCAGGCCCATGAGCAGCGCCGACTGCGCGTTGCCGCCGACGGCGTACACCCCCCGGCCGAATCTCGTGTAGTGCAGCGTCCAGAACGCGGCGGCGAGCACGGCCAGGGCGATGAGCACCGTGGGAGTCAGGTTCATGTCGCCGGGGAGCGGGATGCGGGTCTGCGCCCATTCGGTGAAGAACGGGTTTTTGATCGAGATCTGGTTGACGCTGATGACGAAACACAGCCCCCGGGCGAGGAACATGCCCGCGAGGGTCGCGATGAACGGCTGGATCTCGAAGTGGTGGATGACGTAGCCCATCGCGAACCCGATCCCCGCCCCCACGAGCAGCACCAGCGGGAGCACGACGGCGACCGGCCAGTGCCAGCGTTCGAGAAGGAACGCGCAGAGCATGGCCGACAGCGCCGCCACCGCGCCGACCGACAGGTCGATGCCGCCGGTGAGGATGACGAAGGTCATGCCGATCGCGATGACGAGCAGGAAGCCGTTGTCGATGAACAGGTCGATGACCACCTGGCCGGATCCGAACGCCGGATAGGCGATCGATCCGGCTGTGAACATCGCGACGAGCAGCCCGAGCGTGACCAGCACGGCCACGTGGTCGCGCCGGATCCTGACGCCGGTCCGCGTCCCGAGGACGGTCATGCGCGCACCTCCACGTCGGCGGGGCCCGGTGAGGCGACCGGGTCCGGCGGTGGAGCCCCGGGCCTGCGGCGGAACACCTTGGCCCGGAAGGCGGGTGACTGGATGAGGCAGACGGCCGTGACGACGACCGCCTTGAACACCAGCGTGGTCTGCGGCGGCACGCCGGTCGTGTAGATCGTGGTGGACAACGTCTGGATCACGAGGGCCCCGAGCACCGTGCCCGCCAGCGTGAACCGCCCGCCGGTCAGGGCCGTGCCGCCGATGACCACCGCGAGGATCGCGTCGAGCTCCATCCACAACCCGGCGTTGTTGCCGTCGGCCGTGGAGATGTTCGAGCTGATCATCAGGCCGGCGATGCCGGCGCACACCGCGCAGAAGGTGTAGGCGAGCACGATGAGCCGCCGCGACCGGATCCCGACCAGGCGGGAGGCCTCCGCGTTGCCGCCGATCGCCTCCAGCAGCATGCCCAGGGCGGTCCTCCGTACGGCCAGGCCCGCGAGGGCGACCACCACGGCGGCCACCAGCACGGCGAACGGCACGGTCAGCAGATAGCCTCCGCCGATCAGTTTGTACGGCGGGCTGTTGACGTTGATGTTCTTCCCTGACGTGATGAGCTGGGCGACGCCGCGACCGGCGACCATGAGGATCAGCGTGGCGATGATCGGCTGGATGCCGGCGCGGGCCACGAGCAGCCCGTTCCACAACCCGAGCACGGCGGACAGCCCCAGGGCGAGCCCGACGGCGACCAGCACGCCGGGCACCGATCCCTGGTCGTCCTGGCCGCTGATCATGTAGCAGGCGAGGGCGCCCGAGATGGCCACGACGGCGCCGACCGACAGGTCGATCCCGCCGGTGGCGATGACGCCCGTCATCCCGATGGAGATGAGGATCAGCGGCGCCCCGAACAGGAGGATGTCGATGAGGCTGCCGTAGAGGTGGCCGCCCCGCACCTGGACGGACAGGAAGCCCGGTGTGACGACGACGTTGGCCAGCAGCATCACGACGAGCACGGCCGCCGGCCAGAACAGCCGGTGCCCGGTCACTGTCTTCATGATGTCGTTCCGTTCGCGATGATCTCCAGGACGCCTTCGGGGGTGATCTCCGCGGTGTTGGCGACCTCGGCGATCAGGCGGCGGTCGCGCAGCACCTCGATCTTGTGGCTGATCCGCAGCACCTCCTCCAGCTCGGCGGAGACGAAGAGCACGGCCACGCCGTCCCCGGCGAGGGAGACGACGAGCTTCTGGATCTCCGCCTTGGCCCCGACGTCGATGCCGCGGGTCGGCTCATCGAGGATGAGCAGCTTCGGCCGGGTGATGAGCCAGCGGGCGAGCAGCACCTTCTGCTGGTTGCCGCCGCTGAGGTTGCGCGCCGGCATGTCGGGGTCGGCGGGGCTGATGCGCAGGGCTTCGATGTAACGGCCGACCAGCTCCTGGCGGCGGCTCTGCGACAGCGGACGCAACCATCCTGCGGCCGCCTGCAGGGCGAGCACGATGTTCTCCCCCACGGTGAGGTCTTCGACGAGTCCTTCGCTCTTGCGGTTCTCCGGGCAGAAGGCGACGCCGCGCCCGATCGCCGCGCGGGGCGAGCGCAGGGCCACCGGGTCTCCGGACAGGGTGACCGTGCCGGAGTCGGGGGCGTCGGCGCCGAACATCAGCCGTGCCGCCTCGGTGCGCCCCGAGCCGAGCAGCCCGGCCAGGCCCACCACCTCCCCGGGATGGATCTCCAGGTCGAACGGCTCGATCGCCCCCTTGCGGCCGACGCCCCTGGCCCGCAGCACCGGCTCCGCCTGCACGCGTGCCGACTCGCCGGTCACGTGGAGCTGCTCCAGCGTGCTGAGCGCCCGCCCGGTCATGTGGCCGACGAGGTCGGCCCGGCTGAGCTCCGCCGTACGGAACTCACCGACCAGGCGGCCGTTGCGCAGCACCGTCATGCGGTCGCTGACGTCGTAGACCTGGTCGAGGAAGTGGGAGACGAACAGGACGGCCACCCCGTCGTCACGCAGGCGGCGCATGACGGCGAACAGCTGCTCGACCTCGTCGCGGTCCAGGCTGGAGGTCGGCTCGTCCAGCACCAGCACCTTGGCGGAGACGTCGACCGCCCGCACGATGGCGACCAGTTGCTGTACGGCAAGCGAGCACGAGCCGAGCAGCGCTCCCGGGTCGACGTCGACGTGGAGGCGGGTGAGCAGCTCGCCGGCGCGCCGCCGGATCTCCCGCCACCGGATCATGCCGGCCCTTGCCGGTTCGCGGCCGATGAAGACGTTTTCCGCCACGGTGAGGTTGGGGCAGAGGTTGACCTCCTGGTAGACGGTGCTGATGCCGAGGGCCTGCGCGTGCTGGGGGCCGGTGACCGACACGGGCGTTCCGCCGAGCCGCACCTCCCCCGCGTCGGGCTGGTGCACACCGGTCAGCACCTTGATGAGCGTGGACTTGCCTGCCCCGTTCTCGCCCATGAGGGCGTGGATCTCCCCGGGGTACAGCCGGAGGTCGACGCCCTCCAGCGCCCGCACCCCCGGGAATCCCTTGCTGACGCCGGCCATCTCCAGCACGGCACCGGGCATGCCGGACTCCTCTCCGGAAGAAAGGCGAGGGGCCCCGTCCCCTCGCCGGCGGGTCTCAGTACTTGCGGGTGGGAAGGGCTTCGGCGGCCTGCTGCTGGGTGAAGGTGGTCTCCGTGGTGACGATGCGCTTGTCCACCGGCTGGCCCGCCTTGATCTTCTTCACGATGTCCATGAGCTGGTCGCCGAGGAGCGGGCTGCACTCCGCGATGAAGTTGATCTTTCCGTCGGCCAGCGCCTGCATGCCGTCGTGGACGGCGTCGATCGTGACGATCTTGATGTCCACGCCGGGCTTCTTGCCGGCCTCCTCGATCGCCTGGATGGCGCCGAGACCCATGTCGTCGTTGTGGGCGAAGAGCAGGTCGATCTTGGGGTTGGCCTTGAGGATCGCCTGCATGACCTCCTTGCCGTCGGCACGGGTGAAGTCGCCGCTCTGGGAGGCGATCACCTTGAGGTTGGGGTTGGCCGCGATCTTGCTCTCGAAGCCCTTCTTGCGGTCGATCGCGGGAGCCGAACCGACCGTGCCCTCGAGCTGCACGATGTTCACCGGGCCCGTGGCGTCCTTGTACTCGTCGAGCACCCAGTCACCGACCGCCTCGCCCTCCTTGACGAAGTCGGAGCCGAGGAAGGACACGTAGAGCGACGGGTCGGAGTCCACGGCGCGGTCGGTGAGCACGACCGGAATCTTGGCCGCCTGCGCCTCCTTCAGCACCGCGTCCCAGCCGGTGACCACGACCGGCGAGAAGGCGATGACGTCGACCTTCTGCTGGATGTAGGACCGGATCGTGGCGATCTGGTTCTCCTGCTTCTGCTGCGCGTCGGAGAACTTGAGGTCGATGCCCGCCGCCTGGGCCGACTCCTTGACCGATTTGGTGTTCGCCTCTCGCCAGCCGCTCTCTGAGCCGACCTGCGAGAAGCCGAGCGTGATCTTCCCGGAGTCACCGCCCGAGCCGCCTCCGCAGCCGGTGGCGGCCAACGCCAGCGCCATGGCGGCCAGCAGGGCCGTCAGCTTCCTGTTCATCACTCTCTCCTTGTTTCTTTCTCGGGGGGTGTGGAGGAGTTGGCCATGCCCGCCCGATGTCGACCGAGCTGGCACTTGCTTGTGTTTGCGTTAACATCAATCGGCGCACGAGGCCCCGGCCAGGGGTCGGGTCAGCCGCCGCGTACCCCCGCGCTCTCCCGCACGACGAGCTCCGGCTCCACCTTCAGCCGACGCTCCCCGCGGACGCCGTCGATGCGGTCGAGCGCGAGCTGGAAGGCGAGCCGTCCGACCGTCGCGAAGTCCTGCCTGACGGTGGTCAGCGGCGGCCAGAAGTACGCCGCCTCGGGAATGTCGTCGAACCCGACCACGCTGACGTCTTCCGGCACCCGGCGGCCGGCCTCCCGCAGCGCCCTGAGCAGGCCCAGGGCCATCTGGTCGTTGGCGACGAACACCGCGCTCAGGTCGGGCTCGCCGGCCAGGATCCGGCCGAGCTCGTGGCCCGAGCGGGCCGACCAGTCGCCCACGAGGGGCTTGCGCACCTCGCGGCCCTCGGCCTCCAGCACCGAGCGCCAGCCGGCCACCCGGGCGCTGGCGTCGACCCAGTTGGCCGGGCCGGAGAGGTGCCACACCGTCCGGTGCCCGAGGCTGAGCAGATGGCGGGTGGCGCGGGCGGCGCCGGCGTGCTGGTCGACCATGACCACGGGGAAGGGCACGCCCTCCCCCGCGTCCACGGCCACCACCGGCAGATCCGGCGGCAGGTGCCGCAAGCCGTCGGTCGCCGACTCGTGGGGGGCCACGATGATGACGCCGTCCACCGACTGAGCGATGAGCCGCCCGACGCCCTCGGCGATCGACCTGCGGTTGAGCGCGTCCAGGCTCGCGATGCTGACCGAGTATTCGTTCTGCCTGGCCGCCCGCTCGATCGCGTACAACGTGGACGCCGGGCCGTACTGCGTGGTGTCGAAGCTGACCACGCCGAGGACGCCGGACCTGCCGGTGACCAGCACCCGCGCTGCCGAGTTGGGCCGGTACCCCAGCTCCTGCACGGCCGCCAGAACACGCGCCCGGGTCTCGGGCCGCACCTTCTCGGGGGCGTTGAGCACCCGGGACACCGTCATCGCCGAGACGCCGGCCAGCTCGGCCACGTCCTCCATGACGGCCACCTTGGGCCGGGGAGGAATGTCGCCACGGGGGGAGGGAGTCGCCATGCGTCTTCCTTTCTCGGTGCCCAGAGTGTTTGCGATAACACAAATCCCCGTCAAGACCTGAATTTTCCTGAGTTGTCGACCTGGGACTTCCCGAATTCGGTCGGAACTTAATCTTTCTGGAGTGTTGACGATTATGGTGATATCGCTAACAATCACCGTGCGGTGGGGTGGCGAAGAAGCCGCGCACGGCGGACGCTCATTTCCGCCGTGCGCGGTTCCGGAATGGTCGCCGGGCGGCCGTGCGCGTTTCGCGCACGGCGCCGGTTTCCGCCTGCGCGCTACTCCTGACTGCGGAGTTGCGCGCGGGCCAGGACGGCCACGGCAACCAGCAGGAGTGCCGCGCCCATGATCTGGCCGGGACCCGGCCGTTCGTCCAGCGCGAGGACCCCGATGGCCGCCGCCACCAGCGGCTCCAGAAGCGCGACCACCGAGGCGGTGGTCGCGCCGATCCTGGTCAGCCCCGCGAAGAACAGACCGTAGGCCAGCGCCGTCGGCACCGCCCCCAGGTAACCGAGCACCGGTACGTCCGCCGGTGAGGGAACCAGCTCGTACGGCGCCGCCCCAAGCAGGAGAAACACAGGCAGCAGGAACAACGCCCCGGTGGTGAATCCGGCGACCGCCCTGCCGTACGGGTCGGCGGCCGACGCCCTGGCCAGCAGGGTCGTGGTGGCGTACGCCGCGGCGGAGATCAACGCCCACATCACCCCGAGCGGTGAGGAGGCGCCGTCGCCGCCGCCGGTCATGAGCAGCAGCCCGGTCACGGACAGGGCGACGGCGGCCACCGCGTCACGGCTGAGCGGTTCGCGCAGGAACATCCGGGCGCCGAGGGCGACGAGCACGGGCGTCGCCCCCATCGTGATCATTGTGGCGAGCGCGACGCCGGCCTGCTCGATGGCCGAGAAGTAAGCCACCTGGCAGACCGCCAGCAACGGCCCGGCGAGGGCGGCGTCCCGCCAGTCCCTCCGGCCGATCCGCAGCAGGCGGGGGCGGCGCACCGCGACCAGCAGCGCCGCCCCGATCGTGAACCGCCAGAACGACACGGCGACCGGACCGAGGTCACCGGTGGCGGTGAGCAGTGCTCCGGCCGCTCCGCCGGTTCCCCAGGCGATCGCGGCGATCAGGACGAAGAAGAAGCCCTGCCGTACGGACAGGGCGTGAACATGCGTCATCGTGACGTCTCTCTCGGACGAGTGGTCGATCAGGGCCCTGAAGCGGGCAGAGACCACCGGCCCGGCCACCCGGGCCGGGCTTCGTCAGAGGGAGTCCGCCCGCTAGGAGGCGGGCGGCGGAGAGATGATCAATCGCACGACAGCGACCCTAACAGCAGCGCGCGGGTCCGGAGATTCCGATTCCGGCGGTGTGCGCCTACCCTGGCAGGTGGTCGCCCGAGGCGAGGTCAGGTCGCCTCGGGCGGCCACCGTCGTGGGCCCCGCTCAACCGGGAGCGTCCACGGCCGTCACTACCGTTCGGCCAGGAAGCCCAGGATGCGCCGCCAGGCGTCGGCCGAGGCGTCGGCGAACTCCTCGTTGCCGAGCTCGAAGAACCCGTGGGGCGCGCCCGGATACGTGACGAACTCGTGCGCCACGCCCGCCGAGTCGAGCGCCTCGCCGAAGGTGTCGACGACGGCAGGGCTGATGCCCTCGTCGGCGCCCCCGAACATGCCGAGGACCGGCGCGGTGAAACCGGGCGCGAGCTGGGTCGGCCCCGTCGCGCCGAACAGCTCGTCGGGGTATCCGTACAGGCCGATGACCCCGGCGAAGCCGAACCGCTCCAGCGCGGTCATGAACGCGAATCTGCCGCCCATGCAGAAGCCGAGCGGCACGACCGCCTCGCACCCGCGTCCGCGCAACCACGCCGCCCCCGCGTCGAAGTCGCCGAACAGCTCGTCCCTGTTCAGCTTGCGAAGATGCTCCATGAACGGGAAGTCGGGGCCCCGTTCGCCGGGTCCCGCGGTGCGGCCGAAGTAGTCGACCGCGATCGCCGGATGCCCCTGCTCGGCCAGCCGTACGGCGAGGCTCTCGTAGAAGCCGGACAGGCCGCGGTTGTCGGGCAAAACGAGCACGCCAACAGTGGAGGGGTCAGGGGTGACGGGCAGCGCCTGGTAGGCGCCGATCTCGGCCTGGTCCGCGGAGGTGAGGGTGACCCGCCCCGACGTGGTCGGGCCGGCGGGCGACGCGGCGACGGGAGGCGCGGCGTCAGGTTCGTAACACACGAGCGAATTCCCTTTCTCTGGGAGTTACGCCCGTGATGCTACTCAGAACAAAAAGATTATATTCACATCATAACATCCAAAAATAAATTTATGGCCACTTGCCGATATATATCGAAATACGGCGTGCGCCCGTCGCCAGGCGCACGCCGTACGGTTTCCTATGTCCCGACGGTGACCGTCGCGGACGCGGTGATCGAGGTGCCGGGCACGGTCCCCGTGACGGTGAACGTGCCGGCCTGGGCATAACGCGACGCCGGAATGGCGGCCCACGTGACCGTGGTGCTCACGTTGTCCTTGGAGCCGTCGTTATAGGTGGCGGTCACCGTGGGCGGCATGACGGGGGCCACCCCCACCCGGGTGAACACCGTCTCCGGCTCGATGAAGGTGATGCCGACCGCGCTGGTCGAGCGCACCCACACCGTCGCCGAGGCCGGCAGCGAGGTGCCGTCCACGACGCCCGCGACGGGGAAGCTCGACCCGCCCGCCGCGACCTGCGCCGCCGTGATCGGCGCCCAGGCCACGGGCGAGTTGAGCCGCGACCCGTCGGCGTAGATCTTCGTGGCGGTGGCCGGCAGGGTGGGGATCTGCCCGGCCACGGTGGGCTGGTGGACCGGCCTGACCGACTGCGGGGTCTCCGCGAAGGCCCGCCATTCGAGGATGCCGACCGAGCCCGCCCCGCTGGTGAGCGAAGCACGCAGCCGGGTCGTCGTCACGCCGGGGAAGGTGACCCGGTTGAAGGCGTTCAGCGCCCTCGGATAGGTGCCGGGGATGTCGACGTAGGCGCTGCCGTTCCAGTACTGCAGCTTCCACGAGGCCGGGACGCGCACTCCCCCGCCGTCGTCGAAGAAATACACCTCGGACGCGTTGATGCGCTGGGGCCCCGTCCAGGTCAGCTCCGCCCACTGGGTGCCCGTGTTGGGCCAGGTGCCCCAGCGCGGGTTGACCGTGTCGTTGGAGCTCGGCGGGGTGATGCCGTCGTTGAGCGCGGCCACCGACTCCCACGACGAGGTGTAGGACGCCGACGGGGTCGCGGTCGCCGCGACGTTCACCGCGCCGCTGGACGAACCGCTGACCGTCACCGTCACGTCCGAGGTGGCCGCGGCCGAGCCGTCGCTTCCGGTGAGCCGCACGGTGTAGGTGCCCGCCGCGGTGAACGAGGCGATCGTGGTGGTCGAGCCCGGCGCGGTGAACACGGCCGTGCCCGGCCCGCTCACCACCGACCACGCGCTGGTCAGCGTGCCGTTGGGGAGGGCGTCGTCCTTGACCGTCCCGAGCAGGCGCACCTGCCCCGGCTGGTTGTAGGCGGGGTCCTGCCGGGCCAGCACGTACGGCGCCTGGTTGGCCGACGCCGGAGGAGTCCCCGGGGAGTCGAAGATCTTCACCTCGGTCAGGCCGGTCTTCACCCCCGGTTGGTGGGTCATGAGCACCCGTACCCGCTGGGCGGTGACGGCGGGGAACTGCGAGCGGTTGTAGTTGGCCACCGGCGCCGCCGGCGTCTTGGCCTGGCTCGCCGCGGTCACCCATGAGCTGCCGTTGTAGTACTGGATCTGGTAGCTCGCCGGTTCCGCGTAGCCTCCCGCCACCCGGTCGTCGCGGAAGTGCACCCGCACGTCGTCGAACGTGCGGGCCGAGCCGAGGTCGATCTCGTACCAGTCCTGGGCGTTGGGCGAGCCCTTCGACCCCCAGAACGGCTCGTTGATCGTGAAGCCGTCCACGGCGGCGGCCGTGGATGTGCCCGAGGCCGTGTACGACGCGGTGGCGGGCCTGCCCTGGGCGAGGTCGGCCGCGCCCGCCGTCAGGTTGACGCCGGCCTTCGCGAACAGGTCGACCACCCGGGAGTCGGTCTGCACGACCTGGGCGGGGGCCTGCATGCCGGGAGCCGCCACGTTGTAGGAGACCGTGCCCGTGGTGGTCACCGACCCGGTCGCCGGGTCCCACACCAGCGGCACGAGCGAGTTGACGGTGACCGCCCTGGTGCCGTTGACGTAGATCGAGTAGCCCTGCGGGACGCCGCTGTACTTCACCACGCCGTCGGAGGGGTCGTCCCAGACGATGGTCAGGTCGCTGTTGCGATACCGCAGGTTGTTGACGGTGAAGTTGGGCCAGCCGATGTTGATCGGCGACAACTCGACCTTGCCGTCCGCGCGGGGCCGCAGGCCGGCGACGTCCTCGATGACGGTCCAGTTGCTGCTGCCCAGGATCGTGTGGTGGATCCAGGAACGGTAGCCGATCGACGAGCCGTTCCAGTTGGCCCAGTACTCGTTGGAGTCGGGCCAGGCCGTATTGCCTCCGACGTACTGCGCCCAGGCGTTCCAGTAGAGGAGCTTCTTGTAGTGGTCGGGGGTGACGTAGGAGCTGGGGTAGTTGCGCAGCGCCGAGGAGAACAGGCGGAACTGCACGGTCGAGTTGATCTGGGAGAAGTTGTTGGAGCCCGGGCTGCCCGCCGCCGCGGCGGCCGCCTTGTCCTTCTGGTTGGCCGTATAGAAGGGGAACAGCGGATACTCGGCGGGGTCGTCGAGCAGCCGCAGCGCCTCCCGGTACTGCGCGGTGTTCGGCATCAGGCCCACCGCGTACGGATAGAAGTTGTTGATCTCCTTCCACGGCACGAGCGTGTTGGTGGCGACGTGCCGGTGTTCCAGCACCAGGTCCGTGCTGCTCCACAGCGTGTTGATCACGGCCGACTGGATGTTGGCCGCGATGGTGCGCATCTCGGCGGCCTTGGCCGTGTTGCCGACGGCGTCGTACGCGGCGGCGGAGGCCAGGGCGTTGCTGTAGACGTAGGCCGACTCGGTCCTGTCGAGGTTGCCGCTGCGCCAGTGGAACGACACGGCGTCGGCGTCGTTGCCGGTCAGCGCGCCCCAGTCGTACTCGATGAGGTTGTTGTGGTCGTGGTCGTAGTAGCTGAGCTGGCCCTTGACGTCCTGCTCGGCATAGCGGGCGAGGTTGCCCGCGATGGCCGGCTGGCCGCCGTGGATCTCATAGCTCCGCCAGGCCGCCTCGGAGATGTACTGGGTGTAGCTGTTGGACCAGTTCTCCGGGTCGCCGGGGTTGTCCACGTACCGCCCGTTCTTGGACACCTCGCCCGCCGACACCCACGGCCCGTAGGAGTACATCGGGTTGCGCAGGTATTTGAGGTCGTCGATGAACATGGGCACGGTCAGCGCGATCGCGTTGTTGTACCCGAGCGCTCCCTCGACCGACGTCGGCCACTGGTAGTCCTGGCCCGGGATGTCGGCGTCGAGGTAGTTGAAGCGCATCAGCCACCAGCGGTAGTAGATGTTCTTCTTGATCGCGGGTTCGGGCACGTCGATGTACGGCACGTTCTGCGCCCACCACAGGTTGTAGGCGCGCACGTGCGTCGCGAAGGCCGAAGCCGGGGTGGCCGCCTTGTACGACTGGTAGTCGGTGAGCGAGGCCGGGATCTCGTCGGTGACGAACCCCATCTCGACCTTGGTCGTCACGGTGGCCCCCGCGGCGACGGTGACCGACCGGGTCAGGTCGGTGCCGTTCACGGCGAACCCGTCGCCGGCCAGCCGGGGGAAGATCGTGGTGAGCTTGTTCTTGGCGTCGACGATGCCGGTGAGCTCGTCGCCCTTCGGGGTCTTCGTGTACGGCGAGGTCGCCCGCAGCGTCAGCGTCTGCGCGCTGGACCCGCTGTTGGTGATGGCGAGGTTGGTCACGGCGACGTTGTTCTGGGTGATGAACTTCGTCACGTCGACCCGGATGTTCCCGCTCGTGTGCACGCTCTTCCAGTGGCTGGGCGCCTGCCAGCGCTGGGAGACCTGCTCGGTGAAGGTGCCCGGCGAGATCGCGACCGAGTAGGCGTTCTGGTTGCTGATCGACTCCCAGTAGGCGACCTGCCCGCCGAACCCGATGACCGACGGGTCGTGGGTCTTCATGAAGACCGCCCGGCCACGCGACATCAGCCAGGTGCCCGCCGGGTCGTTGCCCGACCGGGACAGCAGGCGGTCCATCCAGAAGTCCGTGCCCGAACTCTCGGCGTCGTAGATGGCCTGCATCATGTTGCCGGGCGTGTACGCCGCGGGGGGCGCGGGGAAGGCGGGACCGCTGAAGGTGGGGAACCCGATGGTCTGGGCCGCCTGCGCGGCAGGGACGGTGGGCCCGAGCGTGACGGCGGCCAGGAGCACGGCCAGAACGCCGCCGAGGAATCTCCGTCTCATGAGCCCGCCCTCATCGCCATCCACTCAAGGACGCCGGTCGAGTAGCCGGTTCTCGAGGTGATCGACAACCGCAGCCGGGTGGTGCTGACCGGGGTGAACGTCGTGACGTTGTAGGTGTTGCCGGCGACGCCGCACGCCGACTGGCCGGGCACCGCCACGTACGCGCTGCCGTTCCAGTACTGCACCTGGCAGGAGGCGGGCAGGTCGATGCCCTGGTTGTCGTCGAACCAGTAGGTCGCGACCCGGTTGATGTTCTGGGCGCTCGTCCAGCGGTACTCGATCCACTCGGTGCCCTGGTGGTTCCAGTTCCCGTACGCCCCATGGGAGTGGTCGGCCGAGCTCGTCGGCACGAAGCCGTCGTTGATCGCGCCCAGCGTCTCCCAGGACGAGACGAACGACGTGGAGGCCGTGGCGCTCGTCGCGAGGTTGGTGCCGGAGGGTTGCCCGCCGCCCCCCGTGCCGCCGGTGGTCTGAACGACCTTCTGCATGGTGCCGTCGGCGTTCCAGTAGAGCTTGTCGAGGGTCACCGACCTGCGGAAATTGCCGCCGCCCGGGGAGCTCGCGTTGTGGTAGACCATGTACCACTGCCCGTTGAACTCGATGATCGCCGGGTGGTTGGTGGTCGAGGTGACCTGATCGAGCACCACTCCGCGCTGGGTCCACGGCCCGAGTGGGTTGCTCGCGGTGGCGTACCTGATGCAGGCGTAGCCGGGGGCGCTGCAGCCGGAGTCGTTGGCCGCGTACGCCAGGTAGTAGACGCCGTTGCGCTTGAACATCCAGGGCGCCTCCCAGAAGTTGCTGACGCCCTGCGGGGTGATGACCGGTCCGTTCAGCGAGATCATGTCGGAGTTGAGCCTGGCGGCTCTGACCCCGTTGTAGGAGCCCCAGTACATGTAGACCTGGCCGTCGTCGTCGGTGAAGACGGTCGGGTCGATGTTGAGCGGCGAGGAGTTCGGCGTGCTGTCGCTGATCAGCGGGCCACCCTTGGCGTCGCGGAACGGGCCGAGCGGGGTGTCGCCGACCGCGACGCCGATGTCCATCCAGCCGGCGCCGTTCCCGTTGACCGGGACGTACCAGTAGTACTTGCCGTTGTGGGGCTCGACCTCCCCGGCCCAGGCGTCGGCCCCGGCCCAGGGGAAGTTGGCGAGCGACAACTTGGCGCCCTGATCGGTGAACGTGGTCGCGTCGGTCGAGGTGAACACGTGCCAGTCGCGCATGACGAAGTTGGTGCCGCCGGTCGCCGCCTCGTCGTGGCCCGTGTAGAGGTACAAGGTGTTGCCGACGACCAGCGCGGCCGGGTCGGCCGTGTAGATCGCGGTGGTGATCGGCGCGGCCCCGAGCGCGGGACCCGCGCCGAGCACGGCCAGGCCGAGTGCGCACACCGCGGCGCACAGTCTTCTGATGTGGCGTCTCATCCCGGTTCCGGACATCACAGGGCTCCGATTTCTGCGGCGGAAAGGGCGCGGCTGTAGAGGCGGAAGTCGTCGAGTTGCCCGTTCAGGTACGGGTCGGCGTACTGCGAGCGGCCCAGGTAGTTGGCGGTGGTCGCGCCGAGCCCGCTCGGGCGCAGCGTGACGGCGGCGTTGCGGGCCGCCTCGGCGCGGTTGACGTAGAGGATGCAGAGGTTGCCCGACAACGTGACGGCGACGTGGGTCCACACGCCCGTGGGCAGCGCCGCGGGCGCGTCGACGCGCTGCTCGGCGCCCGCTCCCCCGGTGGTGATGGCGAACCTGGCGGTGCCCGAGCCGCTGCTCGGGGTCAGGAACATGTTGGCCGTGGCCCCGGTGCCGAAGTCGAAGATCCGCGACCAGTTGGCGAGCGTGGTGAGCCTCACCCAGCACGCCACGGTGAAGTCGCCGACGCCCGACAGCACGCCGTTCGGGAGCCGGACATATCCGTTGGAGCCGCCCAGGCTGAGCGCGTTTCCGGTACGGCCGGCCACCCACGAGACCCCGCCGGACACCGTGCCCGGGTTGCCGCTGCCGGAGGCGTCGGCGGCGGTCGTGCCCGAGGTCTCGTCGAAGCGGTACCACGCCAGCAGCGGCGGCCGGGCGGCGGTCACCGACCAGTAGACGGTGTAGTTCTGGTGGTGGGTCTTGTAGAAGGGCGCGAGCGTCACGTTGGCGCCGTTCGCACGTGCGGTGAACTGCAGCGGCGTCGTGGTGGGCGCGATCGTCGCCGGGTCGAGGGACGGCAGGGCGCTGAGCGTGGCCGAGCCGTACTGACCGGCCAGCACGATCCCGCCGTATTTCACGGCCTGCACCGACGCGTTGTCCGGGGTGCGCTCCAGCGTGATCGCCATCGGCAGGGTCACGTCGACGACGTCGCCGGTCGCCCAGGTGCGGTCGACGGTCACGTAGGCGCCGGGCGTCACGCCGGTCTGGGCCGCGCCGTTCACCCGCACCTGTGCTCCCGTGGCCCACGAGGGGATGCGGATCTTCAAGGCGATGTGGCCGCCGCCCGCCGTGATGGTCAGCCGGGTCGAGGCCTGCTCGGGGAAGGTCGTGTCCTGCCGTACGGAGATCCCGCGGGCGGCCCAGGTGAGCTGGGAGGCGATGAAGAGGTTGACGTAGAGGGTCTCGCCGGAGAAGAAGTAGATCGAGTCGGCGTATTTGGTGTTGCTCTCCATTCCCGAGCCGTGGTCGCAGGTGAAGTCGTTGTAGTCGTTGCTGTAGGTCTTGTGGCCACCCGCGCGCAACGGCGTGTAGTAGGTGACGAACCCGTGCGCCGACTGCGGGTCCTGCTGGCCGAGCACCTGGTTGAACAGCGCCTTCTCGTAGTAGTCCATGTAGTCGGCGCGTGTGGGATCGGTGAAGAAGAGCTGGCGGGCCAGCTTCAGCATGTTGTAGGTGTTGCAGACCTCGCAGGTCGTGTCGCTGAGCTGGGAGGCGATGGCGTCGGGCTGCTGGAAGTACTCCCCGTTGCTGTTGCCGCCGATGACGTAGCTGTGGTGCCCGATGACGGTGTCCCAGAAGTAGGTCGCGATGTCGCGGTACCGCTGGGTTCCGGTGGCGTGATATTCGCGGATCGCGCCAATGATCTTCGGGATCTGCGTGTTGGCGTGCTTTCCGGCGAGCTGATCCTGCCGGTTGGCGAGCGGGTTGAGGATGACCGCGTGGTCGAACCGCTGCGCGCTGGTCAGGGCGGCGGCGTCCCCGGTGGCCTGGTAGATGTTGGCCAGCACCTCGGGCATGCCGCCGAACTCGGTCTGCAGCGCGGCCTGCATCTGGGCGGTGGTGAGCCGGGCGGTGCGGGTGTTCACCCAGCCGGCCATGCGCTGCAGCACCGTCAGGGCCTGGGCGTTGCCCGCGAGGAGATATTGGTCGAGCAGCCCCGCCATGATCTTGTGGATCGTGTAATAGGGGGCCCAGACCGACTGGCCGCTCTCCAGCCGGTCGAAGAAGCTTTCCGGGAAGGCCGAAAGATAGCCGTTGGACTTCTGGCATTTGGCCAGTTCGGCGACGAGGTAGTCGCCTTTGGTCTTGTGCGCGGCGGTGCCGGTGTTGGCGTAGGACTGGGCGAGCGCGCTCAGCAGGTGGCCGGTCGAGTGGCCGCGAAGCTCGGTCGTCGGCGATTCCCATCCCCCGCAGGGCGTGGCGGAGGAGGCCAGCCCGGCGTTCAGCCGGAAGGTGTGCAGCAGGCGGTCGGCGTCGACGAAGGTCAGGTAGCTCGCGGTGCGCCCCGTGTTGCTCTTGAACGGGCCGTCGAGCAGGGTCACCTGGGACAGGGGGAACGGGAAGACCGACACGCCGAAGTCGGCGCGCGCGGCGGCCAGGGAGGCTGCCGGGGCTTGAGCGGCGGCTCTGGCCGCTTGGGCGGCTCGGGCGGCAGGCGAGGCCTGGGCTGCGCTGGAGGCCTGGGCGGCCGGCGCGGCCGCCCCGGTGGCGATCACACCGGCCACCGTGCCACCGGCCACCTTCATGAAGTCACGACGGTCGAAGGGCATGGATCACGCTCCACTCTTCTGCACCTAGCGCTAGCTTGTTGTGAGCGCTAACAACTTGATGCCGCGGTAACCCCTGACGATTGCGTCCGGCGATCGCCGGACATGTTTCCGTGAGGTTTCCCCGAGTGTTTGCGGTAACAGGTTCCGCCGTCAAGACCCACTTTTTCAGGAAATGCACGTATGCATCCTGAGCAGGGGTTTTCCTGCGAGTGCGGATGGAGCGAATTTTGATATAAGGCGTGTTTGCGCTAACACGTTTTTAACATTCTCCGGTACGGCTCACGCGCCTTACACGCGCGGAGCCGTACCGGAGAAAAGGGCGCTTGCCTGCGACCCGCGCGGTTGTGCCGCGGCGGGGAGGCGCGCCCGGGGAAGCCGGGGCCACGTGTGGGCGCGGCCCCGGCGGTCGAGTTTCCGCGGCACTTGCGCCGCCCCCGCGGTGGCGCAAGCAACAGGGCGGCCGCTCGTCCGGGAAGTCTCCGGGAAGTCGGGGTCAGACGGGAACCGCGATGTCGCGCTCCTCACGGGCCGTTCCGCTCCCCCGCGGATCCGCGTCCACCGTGGGCACGGAACCGGCGGCGAGGACCGGCTCTCCCGCGACGGAGGCAGCCGAGGTGTCCGCGGCCGGCTCGCCCGACGCGGCGTGCCTGCCCTTGCGGAGGGCGTGGAACTCGTCCTCGAGCGTGCGATCGGCCCCGGCGTACCAGCCGGTGACGACCTGGGCGACGACCGCCAGGAACAGCAGGCCGAACGACACCGTCCAGCCGCCGCTCACCTGGTGGAGCACCCCGAAGGCCAGGGGCCCCACGCCCGCGATCAGATAGCCCGTGCTCTGCCCGAAGGCCGACAGTCCCGCGGTGGCCTGTGCCGTACGCGTGCGCAGGGCGAGCATCGACAACGCGAGGGGGAACGTGCCCATGGCGACGGCCACGAGCAGCGACGAGACCCACAGGGCCTGCCCGGCCATCAGGCCGACGAAGCCCGCCACGTACAGAACGGCGAAGCCGACCACGAGCGGCCGCTGGTCGCGAAAGCGGGTAGCCAGCGACGGCACGACCAGAGAGATCGGGACGCCCAGACCGGTGAAGACGGCCAGAACAGTCCCGGCCTGGGCCGAGGTGTACCCGTGATCCCGAAGGATCTCGGGAAGCCAGCCGAACATTACATACGCGATGAGCGACTGTGACCCGAAATAACCGGCGATCGCCCAGGCCAGCTTCGTGCGGACGAGATCGCCGGATCCCGTGCGCGTGGAGGTGCGGGGCCGCTCCGGCTCACTGCGCGAAAGCGCAAGCCACGGAATGGCGGCGACAGCGGCCAGAGCCGCCCACACTCCCAGCGCGATGTGCCAGTTCCCGTCGGCCACCCGCTGGATGGGCACGGTCGCAGCGGCGGCGACCATGGTTCCTGCGGCGAGGGCCGTCGAGTAGACGGTCGTCATGGCACCCGCACGGCGGGGAAAGTGCTGCTTGATGAGGGTCGGGATGACCACGTTGCCGATGGCGCCGCCCGAAAGGGCCACCACGCTGCCGGCGAGGAAGACAAGGCTGTCATCCACGAAGGCGCGCAGCGTGATGCCGGAGGTGAGCAGCGCGAGCGCGGCCAGCAACAGCCGGCGCTCTCCGATCATGCGGGCGAATGAGGGCGTGAGCGCGCCGAATGCGGCGAAGCTCAGCACCGGCAGCGTCGTCAGCAACCCGGTGGTCACACCCGACATGCCGAGGCCCGAGCTGATCTGGTCGAGGACCGGACCTACACTCGTCACCGCCGTCCTCAGGTTGAGCGCCGCCAACGCGATTCCCGCGGCGATCAGCCAGGCGATCGACCGATTGCCCTTCCTGTGCGAGACGACGGCAGCCATGCCGGGTTCCACTTCCTTTAAAAACGATCGTCCAGTCATCCCATGTTTCGACAACCGTATCAACCTTCGTATTCCCCACCAAACCCACACCCCCCACCTCCCCCCAGCGGCCACCTGCCCGTGATCATGCAGAAGTTCGCCCGCACCCCAGATGACCTGGCCACACACTGCCCGTGATCATGCAGAACTTCGCGCGCGGCCCCGACGACCTCGCCGCACTCTCCCCGTGATCATGCAGAAGTTCGAGATCATGCCCTATGACCTGGCCATACGCATTTCGTGATCATGCAGAAGTTCGCGCACAACCCCACTGACCTGGCCGTACGAACTTCGTGATCATGCAGTGGGCGCGAACTAAGAAGCCGGGCGGCGGCGCAACAACCAGAACAACCCGATCACAGGAAGGACGAGCGGCACGAACCCGTAACCGCTGCCGAAATCGGACCACACGGTGGCGTCGGGGAACGCCTGGGAATCGGCGATGCTGAGCGTGCCGACGATCAGGACGCCGGCCAGTTCCACCGAGCAGGCCGCAAGGGCCAGACCCCGGTTGCCCCGCGCCAGCGCCACGGTCAGCACGATGTAGACGACGGCCGCGAAGGCTGACAACAGGTAGGCGAGCGGGGCCTCTGAGAACTTCGTGGCGATCTGCACACCGGCCCGCGAGGTGGCGGCCAGGGCGAACACCCCGTAGACGGCCACGAGCACCCGTCCCGGGCCCGACTTCACTCCAGGGTCGTTGCTGATCATGCGGCGCCGTTCCAGATCTGAAGCAGCCGTCCGGTCATGACGGCGACGGTGAAGGCGGCCACCGCGATGACCCCGGGCCCCCAGCGGGTGCGCTCGGCGGTCCCCCACCAGAGGGCGGCAGGCGGGATGATCACTGTGCCCGCGAGGTAGCCGATGAAGGTGGCCTTGTCGCGCACGTGGCCGAGCCCGCCCAGGGCGAACCCCGCCTGGACCAGCAGCGCCAGTTCGAGCAGCGCGAGCCCGGCGAGCAGCACGAGCCCCATCGGCCGGTCACGGACGGCCATGATCACCGCGATCAGGGCGAGAACGATTCCGGCGGCGATGACCCACCCCGAATAGGCGGCCGTCATCGCGCGTCACCGATCGGGGGCGTGGCGGGCATGGCCAGTAGATTATCGGCCCCGCGCCATGGTCCATGACGCGGCCAGCCGCTGGAGAAGTCACCCCTGGCGCGTCTCGCGAAGGAGAAGATCGACGGCGTCTTGGGGACAGCCGTTGCGGGCGTACGCGCCCCGCTGGCGCGCGGCGGAGCTTCCCCGGCGCAACGCCTCGTCGGCCAGCTCGGACACCGTCTCCCAGTCGCCCAGCTCTTCGAGCGTGGGACGCAGGTCCTCGAGCACCCAGGTGATCAGTTTCGGCGCGCTCATGGGCCGGCTCGTCACCGGCGACAGCAGGTCGTCTTCGAGACCCGAACGCGCCGCCCGCCAGTTCGCCGCCCTCAGCAACGCGAGACGGCCCTCCCCTTTGGACGGCACCCCCTTCATCACGGCCTCGCTCTCCCTGACGACCAGCGCCCGGAACAGCCCCGCGAGCAGCACCACGTCGTCCACGAGCGGGCAGGAGTCGCAGATCCGCAACTCGACGGTGGGCACGTGGGCGCTGAGCCGGATGTCGAAATAGACCATGCCGACGTCCTCGATGACGCCGGAGGCGACAAGATCTTTGGCCGTGCGGTCATACTCGGCGGCGCTGGAGAACGGGCCGACCGCCCCGGCCGTCGGCCAGCGCTGCCAGGCCAGCGCGCGGCTGCTGGCATATCCGGTGTCGGCGTCCTGCCAGTACGGCGAGCTCGCGCTCAACGCCAACAGCACGGGCACCCACGACTCGACGCGTTGCACGGCGAGCACGGCCACATCCCGGTCGTCGATCTCGACGTGCACCTGGGCGCCGCAGATCAACTGCTCCTGGGCGAGGAACCGGTACGCGTCGGACAGGTAGCGATATCGATCCCCCGGGGAGATCGTGTGACCTTCGACCCCCGCCAGCGGCGTGGTGCCGGATGCCATCACCCCGACTCCGAGCGGCTCGCCCGCGGCCTGCAACGCCCGGCGCAGCCGTACGAGCTCGGCCCGCACACCGGCGAGGTCTTCGACCGGGGTGCTGTTGGTCTCGACGACCGAGCGCTGCAGTTCGGCGGCGAATCCTGTCTGCGGGAGCCGGTTCAGAACGGCCTGGGCCAGCGGGGCCAGCCGCCGGCTCTCGAGGTCGACGACGAGGAACTCCTCTTCGACACCCACAGATCTCTTACGCGCCATATGGCCCCCCTACCCGAAAGGACCGGGATAGGCGCATTGTTGCGTAGATCGCGGTGGAGCTATGGGGACTCGAACCCCAGACCCCCTCCATGCCATGGAGGTGCGCTACCAGCTGCGCTATAGCCCCTGGCCACCGCTTCGAGTGTTCTCGCCGCGGCGCTCGGTGAGCATATACGGATGACCTTGCGTTTAGCGAATCGTCATCGCGACGCAGATCAACGGCCACCCGCGGACGCGGCGTCCGGGCTGTCGTCGCTGATCACCGGTTCGGGCAAGGTGCCCGCGTTGTGCTCCAGAAGTCTCCAGCCTCTACGGCCCTGCTCCAGTACCGACCAGGAACAGTTGCCGAGGCCGCCGAGGGCGGGCCACAGCTCCTGGGGCAGGCCCATGAGGCGGGCGACGCCCAGGCGGATGGCGGCGCCGTGTGAGGCCACCACCAGCAGGCCGTCCTCGTCGATCTTGGAGGCCCAGCGCAGGATCGCCTCGGCGACGCGTTCGGCCACGTCGGCCACGTCCTCGCCCCCCGGCGCCTCCCAGGCTTCGAACTCGGCCGGCCATCCCGCCTTGATCTCCTCGCGGGTGAGGCCCTCCCAGGCCCCACCGCCCCGCTCCCGCAGGTCCTGGTCGACGGAGATGTCGAGGCCCGCGATCCGCCCGAGCGCGGAGGCCGTGTCGTAGGCCCGCCGCAGGTCGGAAGAGACGATCATCGAGGGCCGCAGGGCGGCGAGCAGGGACGCCGCCCGCGTGGCCTGGGCCACCCCGACCTCGTCGAGCTCGATGTCGGTGTGTCCCTGGAAGCGTCTTTCGACGTTCCACAATGTCTGGCCGTGGCGAAGGCAGACGACGCGGCGGCTCACTTCGCCCCCCTGCGCAGTCGGGTCACACGATGCAGTTTGGTCACACGGTTCAGTCGGCTCACTGAGCCGCCCCGCGCGCGCGTTGGGCCGCCGCCTGCCTCACGCTCTCCGGGAGCGGGATCGAGGGGCAGTCCTTCCACAGCCGCTCCAGGGCGTAGAAGGTGCGATCCTCCTCGTGCTGCACATGGACCACGATGTCGAGGTAATCCAGGAGCACCCAACGGCCCTCCCGCTCGCCCTCCCGGCGGACCGGCTTGGCGTCGGCCTCGATCCGGAGCCTCTCCTCGATCTCGTCGACCACGGCGCGGACCTGACGATCATTGGACGCGGAGCAGAGCACGAACGCATCGGTGATGACGAGTTGGTCGCTCACGTCGTAGGCGATGATGTCGTCGGCCAGCTTGTCGGCGGCGGCCTCGGCCGCGACCCTCACCAGCTCTATGGCTCTCTCAGTTGCGGTCACGTGTGGTTCTGTCCTCCTTCGACGGCGTCTTCCCAGGGTGCCCACTTCACGGGTGGCGCA
The DNA here is from genome assembly GCF_016863335.1 of Planotetraspora thailandica. GTDB lineage: Bacteria > Actinomycetota > Actinomycetes > Streptosporangiales > Streptosporangiaceae > Planotetraspora > Planotetraspora thailandica. Next base: position 28,936 of record NZ_BOOR01000021.1, on the reverse strand, counting down.
CAACCCACTTCTTCGGGGTGACCCTATCGGCACACGCTGACAATCCCGAGTTATCCCCAGGCACGACATTTCAACGCGTACCGGCGACCACCGATTCCACTCCTGGAGCTCACGCCCGGTGCGTTGTCACCCAGGTCACACCGGTAAAGTGCCCAGTTATCGCATATGTCCTAGATTCATGGAGTTGCCGGGAATGACCGTGGTTCAGTCAGGCCTGAAGCGCGTCGCACTGGACATCCGGCCCCTGAGCTTCCCGGCGTACCGGCGGCTCCTCATCGGCCAGGGCGTGTCGTTCATCGGCTTCCAGCTCACCGCGGTCGCCGTGAGCGACGAGGTCTACCAGATCACCAAATCGTCGCTGTGGGTCGGCCTGCTCGGCCCGGCCAACCTGATCCCTCTGGTGATCTTCGGGCTCTGGGGCGGCGCCATCGCCGACGCCGTCGACCGCCGCAAGCTGCTTCTGGGCGGATCGGTGTTCGCGTGGCTGGCCACGCTCGCCCTGCTGATCCAGACCTTGGCCGGGCTGAGGAACGTCTATTTGATCCTCGCGGCGGTCGTGGTGCAGTCGATCGGCTTCTCGATCACCTCGCCGACGCGCGGCGCGATCATTCCCCGCCTGCTGCCGGCAGATCGCGTACCGGCGGCCAACACGCTCAACTTCCTGATCAGCAGCCTCGGCTCGGTGCTCGGGCCGCTGCTGGGCGGCATCCTGATCAGGTGGGGGTACGGCACGGCGTACCTGCTCGACGCGATCCTCTTCGGCGCGGGGTTCTACGCGGCCGTACGGCTGCCGCGCCTGGCCCCCCTGGGTGACAACATCTCGCGGCCGGGCCTGCGTTCGGTGATCGACGGGCTGCAGTACATCGCGACCCGGCCGATCGTGATGATGTCGTTCCTCGTGGACATCATCGCGATGGGCTTCGCCATGCCGAGGGCCTTGTTCCCCGAGTTGACGGCCGAACGCTTCGCCGGGTCCACCACGGCGTTCGGCTGGCTGTCGGCCAGCATCGCGATCGGATCGGTCATGGCGGGCCTGTTCTCCGGATGGATCGGCCGGGTGCGCCGCCAGGGCGTGGCCCTGACCATCGTGATCGCGTTCTGGGGTCTCACGGTGACGGCGGCGGCATTCGCCCACCAGTTGTGGCTGGTCGTGGTGTTGCTGGCCCTCGGCGGAGCCGCCGACCTCGTCTCCGCCGTATGGCGGCAGACCATCCTGCAGACCTACGCGCCCGACGAGATGCGCGGCCGCATGCAGGGGGTGTTCATGGTCGTGGTGGCGGGCGGCCCACGCCTGGGCGACCTGCGCGCGGGCGCGACGGCGGCGGCGTTCGGGCTCGTCCCCGCCTGGGCGGGCGGCGGCATCGTGTGCGCCGTACTCGTCCTGATCACGGGATTCGCCGTCACCTCGTTCCGCAGATACGACTCCACCGTCCGCCCACCCGTGGAAACGCGAGAACCCTCCGCGTCTCCTCAACCGGCGGGGGCCCTCGAACCCGAGGCCGAAGGGGCCTGAGCCGTCCGTACGTCCTCAGTGCGGCCGCCACAGCTCCCGCCGTACGGCTCCGAAGCCGTGGCTCGTGGAGCCGATCCGGCGTCCCCAGGTACGGCGAAGCCGCGATGAGAGCGAGCCAGGCGGCCTCTTACCGCGGAACGTCTCCCTCCTGTAGCGTTAGCGAACACTTACGCTTGGAGGGCCTGATGAAGTACGTGATGTTCTACGACTCCGCCGACGACGTCACCGCGAAGGCGCCCGCGCATTTCGCCGCACACCGGGCCCGGCTCGACGACTTCCACGCCCGGGGCGCGCTCCTGATGGTCGGCACCTTCGGCGACCCGCAGAACGAGGGATCCATGGCGGTCTTCACGACTCGCGAAGCCGCCGAGGAGTTCGCCACACATGATCCCTTCGTACTCAACGGAGTCGTCCGCCGCTGGCACGTCCGCGAGTGGAACGAAATCTTCGGCTGACACGTGATCGGCAGACAGGTGCAGCTCTCCCCAGGATCGCGCTGCCCTTGGTCGCTCCTTAATGTGCTTCACCCCACCACATCGAGGCCAGACGAATCGATCTTCGATGTGGCGAACAATCCCCTCATCGAATGAGCCGCACGGCCTTGCAGGACCGGGGACCGCTGACGCGAACCGTCGCGGCCCCCGGCCCCGGCACCTGCTAGGCCCCGATGGCGTGTTCCATCAGGGCTCGGTGGCGGATCATCCATCCGGCGGCGCGGGAGCGCCAGGCCAGACCCCACATCGGCGCGGGATCGGTCGACTCCGGAGTGATCCCGGCGTAGGCCGCTTCAGCGGCGCAGTCCCGGATCGCGAACTCGATCATCCGGCTGACCAGGCCGTCCCGGTCGGCGGCGGGCAATTCGTAGCCGTCGAGAAACAGCCGCAACTGCCGAGCGCGAACGGTCGCGTCAGGCAGGTTGTTGCGTTCGGCGACGTCGTCGTCATGCAACTGGGCGTGCCACCACGCGGCGGCGACGACCTCGTCAAGACGGTCGACCGGCCCGGCCAAGGTCCAGTCGATGAACGCCACCGGCCGGCCCTCGCGGGCGACGGTGTGCCACGGCCCGCCGTCGCAATGCCCGATCACCGAGTCGGGGCCGTCGTGGTGCATCCACCACGGCTGCCACACCGCGTCCGGCGGCGGCCGGAAGCTCGCGGTGGCGCTGTGCAGGTCGCGCAGCAGTCTGCCGACCTGCCAGACGCCCTCCTCGGACCAGGCGTGCGGGTGGACGATGGTGCCCTCGATGTAGGTCAGCACCTCGTTGCCGTCGGTGTCGATGCCGTCGCCGACCACCCGAGGCGAGCCGGTGAACCCGACTTCCTCCAAGTGGCGCAGCAACGCGTGGACGGTACCGGTCCAGGGCCGGGCAGGACGCCTGACGCTCCGACCGGTACGGATGACATGACTGGGTCCGCCTTCGGCCGCCGTCAGCGGTTCGAAGGATGATGCGGAATCCACGAATTCTCCTCGTGTTTACACGGGTAGTCGGTGAAGCAGCGCCGGAGAAGGGCGCCGATAGCCGGCGGTGCGGAACGATCCGCAGCCAGCGGGACCGCTACGACGCAAGGAGTTCGCGTATGTCGACGGGCCGGAGGCCCGCGAAAGCTGCCCCGGACAAAGGGGCAGGGGGTCAAATCGCGGCGAACTCGCGCGTCGGAGCGGTGACAGCTGCCTCGCCGAAAACCATGCACGTCATGTCGACCTCCTGAATCCGCCGGACGGGTCGAGGCTACCCACGAGACACTCGGTCCGCCACTGAGTTTTCAGACGCTCGTTTCTGATGGTCATGCGCTCAATGTGTCCTCGTGTTGTCTCGTTCCAGCCAATACCCTCGGCCAGGTGACCAGGCGGTTTCAAAATGCCATGCAGTTGATGCGCCGAAGCGATCCGCAGGAGCAGGAAGACGGCTTTCACAGTCTTCGGCCGTATGCAGCTGAACACGTTGAAGAGCTGATCGCCGAGTTCCGTGCAGAACACCGAAACCATGGCTTGCGGTGCTGGTTGCTGGAGTTGATCGCTGAAGCTCGGCGTCCGGAGGCGCTTCCATTGTTGGCAGAAATGGTGCAGTCCGAGGATGAGCCCTTACGTGACCGGGCAGTGCGAGGCTTGACCGCCCTGGGCACCAAAGAAACTCGCCACGTGTTGTGGCGTGAGCGGGCGAATGGGCGGATCGGGTGAGGCCGAGCCAAATCACGCCACCAGACTCGAACCTCGGAGCCCTTCCTCACGAGCAATGCCGAAACGTCCCCGACCTGGTCGTATGGGCTTCTGACCTCTCACGCATTTCTGGATCTGCGCATCCGCCGCGTCACAGGCGACCGCCATCACACCATGCTCTCCGGCTGAGGACGGGGCAGCGGGCCGGATCGCGGTAGGGGCCGCGCTTGTTGATGTAGCGCGAACGCCAACCACATGACCAGGACGTACATGGATCCTCGCTTCTCGGCGCGTTCCTCGGCCTCCTGCATCATGCGCATCGCCGGCGTCGGCTCCCCCATCGCCGGCGCTGTCAGCTCGGAAAGCCTTTCAATATCATGCCTGCGTGATCGGCAAAACTATGAGCTGGCATGATTCGTTCGTGCCCCATCCGGAGCAGGAGTCATGACCAGACGTCGAGAGATCATCCGCGCGACGGTAATTGCCGCCCTCTGCCTAGCCGCCCCATCGTCGTGATCGCCGTAGTGCTGCTGGACGGGTTCTGGTTCTACTTCGTCTCGATCGCGTACTTCGCGTCTCTCGTCGCGTTCTCGTTCTGGGAATCCCGGCTCAACAAGAGCCAAGCTGATCCGCGTGGCGCAAGCGTTGGCGTGCAGCCTCCGCGATCTCTTCGCATCAGGATTGCGCGCGGTCTCGCGCTCATCATGTTCGGGTGGTTGGCCGCGGGCACAGCGTTCAGCCCCGAGTTCGCGCACCTGTCGTGGTCCTACTGGCCCACAATCACAGGGATCATCTCCGTCCTCCTCCTGATGAATCTGTTCGCGGATCTCCTCCTCCAACCACTGAGGAAGGACCGTGGACCGAAGCAGCAAGAAGGAGACGGGGATCGAGTCGGCCTGTAAGCCGGGTCAACGAGCTTCTTGTAGGCGAGTTCGACCTCTGCGGGCATCTCCTGAGGGATTGCACAAAACCCTGCTTCGGATATTCGATGATCCGTTGAGTGTCAGCGGGCCGGATCGCGGTAGAGGCCGCGCTTGTTGATGTACTGAACGATGCCGTCGGGCACGAGATACCAAATGGGCTGGCCTTCGGCCACACGCGCGCGGCACTCGGACGAACTGATCGACAACGCCGGAATCTCGATCAGGCTGACCTTGCCGTCGGGAAGGCCGGGATCCTGCAACGTGTGACCGGGCCGGGTGCAGCCGACGAAGTGGGCGATCATGAACAGTTCGTCGACGTCGCGCCAGCTGAGGATCTGGGCGAGGGCGTCGGCGCCGGTGATGAAGTACAACTCCACATCCGGCCCATAGGCTGCCCCGACGTCACGCAGCGTGTCTATGGTGTAGGTGGGGCCGGGGCGGTCGATGTCGACTCGGCTGACGGAGAACCGCGGGTTGGACGCCGTGGCGATCACCGTCATCAGGTAGCGGTCCTCGGCCGCCGACACGGTCTTGTCCGCCTTCTGCCAGGGCTGACCGGTCGGCACGAAGACCACTTCGTCCAGATCGAAGTGGTGCGCGACCTCACTGGCGGCGACCAGGTGACCATGGTGGATCGGGTCGAAGGTGCCACCCATGATGCCGAGACGCCGCGTAGGTGCCCCATTTCTCATGCCACGGACGATAACGTGCATACCGGCAGTAATCGGAAGCAACCCCTCCCTTCGGTACTGCTTTCCCGGTTCAAGCCTCCCGCGCACGCCTCGCCGGTGAGGCATAGCATGCGGGCATGACCACTCCCGATCGCCACCGCGTGCAGCTGCCCGGCATCAGCTCACGAGCCTACGAACACCCCGCCGACCGCTCCGCCCTGGTCGCGATGCGTTCGCTCAGCGGGTTCGACTCGGTTCTGAAGCGCATGTCGGGGTTGTTCAGCGAGCGCCGGCTTCGCCTGATGTTCCTCGCCTCCGCGGTCCGCGCCGACGAGACCCAGTTCCGCGCGCTCTACGACATGGGCCGTGACAGCGCGTACATCCTCGACCTGCACCGGATCCCCGAGGTCTACGTCCAGCAGGATCCGGCGGTCTACGCCATGGCGATCGGTTTCGACGAGCCGTTCATCGTCGTGTCGACCGGCCTGCTCGATCTCATGGACCCCGAGGAGCTGCGCTTCGTCATCGGTCACGAGACCTCGCACATCCTGTCCGGCCACGCCGTCTACGGCACCATGCTGGCCGTCCTCACGCGCCTGGCCACCCGAGTCGCCTGGATCCCGCTCGGCTACATCGGCCTGCGCGTGATCGTCGCCGCCCTCGAGGAGTGGCAGCGCAAGGCCGAGATGTCCGCCGACCGGGGCGGCCTGCTCGCCGGGCAGGACCCCGAGGCGGCGCTGCGCGCCCTCATGAAGCTGGCGGGCGGCTCGCGCCTCCACGAGATGAACATCGAGGCCTTCCTCGACCAGGCCAGGGAGTACGACACGGCGGGCGACGTCCGCGACGGGCTCCTCAAGGTCCTCAACCTCATCGGCACCACCCACCCGTTCGCGGTCACCCGGGTCGCTGAACTGGACCGCTGGCGGCGTTCCGGCGGCTACGACGCCATCCTCGCCGGCACCTACCCCCACCGGGAGGACGACGGCAACATCAAGATCACCGAGGAGATTCGGGCGGCGGCCAACTCCTACCGCGAGTCGTGGGCGCAGTCCCAGGACCCGTTCATCGGCGTGCTGCGTGATGTGGCCGAGGGCGCCGTCCACGCGGGTGAGCGCATTTTCAACAGGTTCGCGCGCAGGGAGAACTGACCCTCACACGAACCCCTAAACGAACAGGGACACCGTCTGTACGGCTGCCGCGCATAGAGCGACGAACCCGCCGAGCACGGCGAGCGCCCGCAGCCCCTCTCTCCTGAGGCCGGGCATCCGGGCGCCCACCCGTTCGATCTCCCGCCCGATGATCCCGCCGTTGACCACGCCGAAGGCCACGCCTGCGACGGTGACGGGAACCACCTGGGTCCACCACTCGATGTCGATGTGCGTCCCTGCGGTAAGCCAGAGGGCGACGAAGGCGACAGCGGCCGCGGGGAGACCGGGCCAGGCGAGTGCCGTCACCAGCGATCCCGTCAGTACGAGCGGGAAGCTGAGCACGCGCAGGAATCCGCGGGCCCGCTGCCGGTTCCGCACGACCCAGTGGCTCGCCCAGGCCGCCCTGGTCAGCACCACCAGTACTCCGGTGATCACGAACGTGGCCACCGGGTAGACCACCGCCACCACCACGCACGGCACGGCGATGAGCCCCAGCACCAGCAGCGCGGCGCTGCCGGTGGGGATTCCGGATCCGGCTTCCGCCGCGGATTCGTCCGCAGCGGGGGCCGATCCGGCACGCTTGCGCCCCGGCGACCGGCCGTCCTTCCCCTGTTTGCCGCCCTTGGTCGTCTTGCCGGTTTTGCGCTGAGAGGGCGTCTCCGCCTGTTCCGGCTCGTCCGGCGCCTCCGCCCCGGAGACCGCCACGTCGTCGTCCGGCTCCTGGTCCGCCCTCGTACGGCCCTGCTTGGCCGCACGAGGGGGGTCGGCCGAGGCGCGGGCGAGCCGGGCCAGCCGGTCGGCGAGCAGCGCCGCCGTGGGCCGCCGGGCCGGGTCGCGGTGCAGGGCAGCCCGCACCAGCGGCAACAACGCGCCCGGCACCCCCGCCAGGTCGGCCTTGCCGTTCAGGATCGCGTACATCTGTGACTGCACGGTTCCGCGCCCGAACGTGTGGCGGCCGGTGGCCGCGAACGCCACCGTCGCCGCCCAGGCGTGCACGTCGGCCGGCTCCCCCACCGTCTCGTCGGCGAATAACTCGGGCGCTGCATACCCGGGGGTGCCGAGGAAGGTGCCGGTCATGGTCAGCCGGGTCGCGTCGAGCACCTGCGCGATACCGAAGTCGATCAGCACCGGGCCGTCGTCGCGAATCAGCACGTTGGCGGGCTTGACGTCCCGGTGCACGACCCCGCCTGCATGGATGATCGCCAGCGCGGTGGCGAGCCCCTGGGCCAGGGTGATCAGCTCCGGCTCGGTCATGGGCCCGTTCTTCTGGACGTGCTCGAGCAGCGTCGCGCCCTCGATGTACTCCATTACGAGGTAGGGCCGGTCGCCGGACAGGTCGGCGTCGACGACCTCCGCGACGTAGGGGCTCTCCACCCTCCGCAACGCGCGGATCTCCCGGTCGAGACGCAGGCGTGCCCCGCCGTCGGCGTCGATGGTGTCACGCAGCATCTTGACCGCGACATGCTCGCCCCTGCGGTTGGCGGCGAGGTAGACCTCGCCCATCCCACCGCGGCCCAGGCGCTCCAGGAGCGCGTACGGGCCGACCCGCCCGAGACGTCCAGACATAGGAGCGCCCACCATAGTGGGCGCCGCCGACATTTCCGGGGAGGCGCGCCGCTCCCCCGCCAACCTCGGGCCGGATCTAGACCCGCACGTGCCCGTCGCCTGTGTAGATCCACTTGGTGGACGTCAGCTCCGGCAGGCCCATCGGGCCGCGCGCGTGCAGCTTCTGGGTCGAGATGCCGATCTCCGCCCCGAAACCGAACTCGCCGCCGTCGGTGAAGCGCGTGGAGGCGTTGACCGCCACGGCGGCCGAGTCGACCGTGGCAGTGAAACGCCGCGCCGCCGCCTGCGACCGCGTGACGATGGCGTCGGTGTGGGCCGAGCCGTACCGTCTGATGTGGGACACAGCCTCGTCCAGCGAGCCGACGACCGCCGCCGCGATGTCCAGGGAGACGTACTCGGCGAAGAAGTCCTCCTCCGTGGCGGGCACCACGTCGGCGCCGTAGGCCCGGATCCGCTCGTCGCCGTGCACGGTCACGCCCACGTCCTTGAGCGCCGCCAGCGCCCGCGGGACGAACGCCTCGGCGATGTCCGCGTGGACGAGCAGCGTCTCTGCGGCGTTGCAGACCGACGGCCGCTGCGCCTTGGCGTTGATCAAGATCGTGAGGGCCATGTCGATGTCCGCGTCGGCGTCGACGTAGACGTGGCAGTTGCCCACGCCGGTCTCGATCACCGGCACGGTGGCCTGCTCCACCACGCTGTTGATCAGCGAGGCGCCCCCGCGCGGGATCAGCACGTCCACCAGCCCGCGGGCGCGCAGCAGGTGCCCGACCGACTCGCGGGTCAGCCCGGGCACGAGCTGTACGGCTCCCGCCGGCACCTCGGTCGTGGCCAGCGCCTCCTGCATGATCCGCACCAGCACGGTGTTGGACGCGTACGCGCTGGACGAGCCGCGCAGCAACACCGCGTTGCCGCTCTTGAGGCACAACACCGCCGCGTCGACGGTCACGTTGGGCCGGCCCTCGTAGATGATCCCGATGACGCCCAGCGGCACCCGCACCTGGCGCAGTTCCAGACCGTTCGGCAGCGTGCTGCCACGCACGACCTCGCCGACCGGGTCGGGCAGGTCGGCCACCTGCCGTACGGCTTCCGCGATCTTCTCCACCCGCCCGGCGTCGAGCCGCAGCCGGTCGATCATGGCCTCGGAGGTGCCGCTTTCTCTCGCCTTGGTGACGTCGGCGGCGTTGGCCTCGATGATCTCGTCGACGCCTGCCACCAGGGCGTCGGCGATCGCGCGCAACGCGGCGTCCTTCGGCGCCCGCGGCAGCGGCGCGAGCACCGTCGCGGCTTCCCTGGCCGCCCGGGCGACCTTCAGAAAGTCCTCTGCCTCAGACATTTCTCCGCGCTCCATTGCTGTCGGGCTCCAATATGACGATGTCGTCCCGGTGGATCAGCTCACGCTCGTATTCGGGGCCCAGGGTGTTCGCCAGCTCACGCGTGGACCGGCCGAGGAGGTCGGGGATCTCGGCGGCGTCGTAGTTGACCAGGCCGCGGGCCACCGGAATGCCATGGGGGCCGCACAGGTCGACGGGGTCGCCCGCGGCGAACTCGCCCTCGACCTTGACCACGCCGGCAGGAAGCAGCGACATCCGCCGCCCCACGACGGCGTCGACCGCCCCGGCGTCAAGGTGCAACCGGCCCCGGCCGGTCGCCGCGTGAGCCAGCCAGAGCAGCCGGGTGCCCGGGTGACGTCCTCCGGGATGAAAGAAGGTGCCGACGTCCACCCCCGCCAGGGCCTGGGCGGCGTGAGCGGCCGCGGTCAGCACGACAGGCACTCCCGCTCCTGTCGCGATCCTGGCGGCCTGCACCTTGGTGATCATGCCGCCGGTGCCGACCCGCCCGGACGTGCCGAGCTCGACGCCTTCCAGGTCTTCCGGTCCGCGTACGTCGGTGATCCGCGTGGCGCCCTCCCTGCGGGGATCGCCGTCGTAGAGGGCGTCCACGTCGGAGAGCAGCACCATCGCGTCGGCGTGGATCAGGTGGGCGACCAGCGCGGCCAGCCGGTCGTTGTCGCCGAAGCGGATCTCGTCGGTGGCCACCGTGTCGTTCTCGTTGACCACGGGGACGATGCCCAGCTCCAGGAGCCTGGCCAGCGTGCGCTGGGCGTTGCGGTGGTGGGAGCGCCGCATCATGTCGTCGGCCGTGAGCAGCACCTGGCCGACGCGCAGGCCGTACCTCGCGAAGGAGGACGTATAGCGGGCGACCAGGACGCCCTGCCCGACGGAGGCCGCCGCCTGCTGCGTGGCCAGGTCCTTCGGCCGCGCCCGCAGGCCGAGGGGGCCGAGGCCGGCGGCGATCGCGCCCGAGGAGACCAGCACGATCTGCGTCCCCGCTCGACGCCGCGCGCCGAGCACGTCGACGAGCGCGTCGACGCGGTCCACGTCGATCATGCCCTGCGGCGTCGTCAGGGAGGACGAACCCACCTTGACGACCAGCCGCGAGGCCTCCTGGACCCGATCCCTGCCTGCCACGCCGCTCCTCTTGCCTGTGTTAACGGGCTACATCAATCTGTTGTCGGTGCCTCTCGGCCCCGCCACGCGGGACATCGCCCCCTGCGACGGCTGCCAGTCGAAGAGATATCCGCCCTCCATGGGCCCGATGACCACTTCCGCACCCGCCTGCGCCCCGGCCTCCAGGAGGGCCTCCTCGACGCCGAGACGCTCCAGCCGGTCGGCCAGATAGCCCACGGCCTCGTCGTTGGTGAAGTCGGTCTGGCGGATCCACCGCTCCGGCTTCTCCCCCGTCACCTGGAAGGTGTTCTCGTCGACCCTCCGTACGGAGAATCCGGTCTCGCCGAGCTGCTTGGGCCGGATGACCAGGCGTGTCGGCTCCTCGACGGGCGCCTCGGCGCGGGCCCTCGCGACCATCTCGCCCATGGCGTACGACAGCGGCCGCAGGCCCTCGTGAGTGGCCGCGGAGATCTCGAAGACCCGCAGGCCCCGCTCCTCCAGCAGCGGCCTGACGATGTCGGCCAGATCCCTGCCGTCGGGCACGTCGACCTTGTTGAGCACGACCAGCCGGGGCCGGTCCTGCAGCTCGCCGTAGGCGGCGAGCTCGGCCTCGATCACCTCGAAGTCGGTGAGCGGGTCGCGGCCGGGCTCGATCGTTGCGCAGTCGAGCACGTGCACGATGGTCGAGCAGCGTTCGACGTGGCGCAGGAACTCGTGGCCGAGGCCCCTGCCCTCGGAAGCGCCGGGGATGAGCCCGGGCACGTCGGCGACCGTGAAGACCGTCTCCCCCGCGGTGACCACGCCGAGGTTGGGGATCAGCGTGGTGAACGGATAGTCCGCGATCTTGGGCTTGGCCGCGGAGAGGGCGGCCACGAGGGACGACTTGCCCGCGTTGGGGAAGCCGACCAGTGCCACGTCGGCGACGGTCTTCAGCTCGAGGGCGATCTCCGCCTCGTCGCCCGGCTCGCCGAGCAGCGCGAAACCGGGCGCCTTGCGCTTGGCGTTGGCCAGCGCGGCGTTTCCGAGGCCGCCGAAGCCGCCCTCGGCCGCGACATAACGGGTGCCCGCGCCGACGAGGTCGACCAGGACCTCCCCGGTCCTCGCGTCCTTCACCACCGTCCCACTGGGCACGGAAAGCACGATGTCCTCACCGTTGGCGCCGTCACGGTTGGCGCCCATGCCCTGCTTGCCGTTGCCGGCACGGCGGTGCGGCCGGTGGTGATACTCCAGCAGCGTCGAGGTGTTCGGATCCACTTCGAGGATCAGGTCGCCCCCGCGCCCGCCGTTCCCACCGTCGGGACCGCCGAGCGGCTTGAACTTCTCGCGATGGATGGAGGCGCAGCCGTTCCCCCCGTCACCCGCCTTGATGTGCAGGACGACGTAGTCCACGAAATCGGCCATGAACCGCTCCCCCTAATAAAACGATGGGGCGGACCGAGTTCCTCGATCCGCCCCATCTGCAACGTTTCTCCCGAGCGGATCTACTCCGCGATCGGGATGATGCTCACCGCGCGACGGCCGCGCTTGGTGCCGAACTGCACGTGACCGGCGGTCAGCGCGAACAGCGTGTCATCGCCGCCACGGCCGACGTTGTCGCCGGGGTGGAAGTGGGTGCCACGCTGGCGGAGGATGATCTCACCGGCGTTGACGAGCTGACCACCGAAGCGCTTGACTCCGAGCCGCTGGGCGTTCGAGTCACGGCCGTTCCGGGTGGACGAGGCGCCCTTCTTGTGTGCCATGATTCACTCCCTTTCGGGGGTAGGCGGGGGTCGTCCCCCCGGAAAATTACTGACCGGGGTTGATGCCCGTGACCTTGACCTGGGTGTACCGCTGGCGGTGACCCTGGCGCTTCTTGTAGCCGGTCTTGTTCTTGTACTTCAAGATGCGAATCTTGGGGCCCTTGGTCTCGCCGAGGATCTCGGCGGTCACCTGGAACTTGCCAAGCGCGGCGGCATCGGTGGTGACATCGCCGTCGTTGACGACGAGGAGCGCCGGCAGCGCCACCGAGGAACCCACCTCGCCGGCGACCTTGTCCACCTCGAGGACGTCCCCGACGGAGACCTTCTGCTGCCTGCCGCCGCAACGAACGATCGCGTACACCGCGGAACCCTTCTTCTGGCTAAATGCGTAGATGCGCGCCCCGCATCCAGCTGCTGTCGTGACACGACCGGCGATCCGAGCGGGCGCGCAAAGCCAGGCGCGCCAGCGGGCGCACCGGATGACTAGGGTACCGGATTGGCGGCACCCAGGTCGAACCGGGCGGAACACCGGAGAGGCGAACTCGCCGACGAGCGGCTTATTCGGCTTGCTTCCTGCGGGAACGTCTCCGTCCCCGCGAATGCGTGGGCGAGGCGTCGTCGGCATCGGCGGTCACCGCGTCGGTGACGCTGTCCCGTCCGCTGCCGGCCGCCGCGACGACCGCGCCCTCACCTGCCGAGAGCTTTTCGGCCACGGCCTTCTCAATGGCCATCTTGCCCTGCGTGCCCCGCGGCTCCGGCTTGGCCTCGACCGGGTCGGTCGAGAGGATCAGGCCGCGTCCGTTGCAGCAGTCGCAAGGTGTGGAGAACGCCTCGAGCAGGCCCTGCCCGACCCGCTTGCGGGTCATCTGGACCAGGCCCAGCGAGGTGACCTCGGCCACCTGGTGCTTGGTGCGGTCCCTGGCCAGGCACTCCAGCAGCCGCCGGAGCACCAGGTCACGGTTGCCTTCCAGCACCATGTCGATGAAGTCGATGACGATGATCCCACCGATGTCCCGCAGCCGGAGCTGGCGGACGATCTCCTCGGCCGCCTCCAGGTTGTTGCGGGTGACAGTCTCCTCGAGGTTTCCGCCCTGCCCGGTGAACTTGCCGGTGTTGACGTCGACGACGGTCATCGCCTCGGTGCGGTCGATCACCAGGGAGCCGCCGGAAGGCAGCCACACCTTGCGCTCGAGCGCCTTGGCGATCTGCTCGTCCACGCGGTAGGCGGAGAAGATGTCGCCCTGCTCCTGCCACTTGGACAGGCGCTCCACCAGGTGCGGCGCGACGTAGCGGACGTACTCGTCCACGGTCTGCCACACCTCGTCGCCCTCGACGACCAGCGAGGAGAAGTCCTCGTTGAACACGTCGCGGACCACTCGCACCGTCAGGTCGGGCTCGCCGGAGAGCAACTCGGGCGGGCTGGCCGACTTGGCCTTGCGCTGGATGTTCTCCCACTGGGCCGACAACCGCGCGACGTCCCGGCTGAGCTCCTCCTCCGAGGCGCCCTCGGCCGCGGTCCGCACGATCACGCCGGCGTTCTCCGGCATCACCTTGCGGAGGATCTGCTTGAGCCGCGTGCGCTCCTTGTCCGGCAGCTTCCGGGAGATGCCGGTCATCGAGCCGTCGGGCACGTAGACCAGGTAACGCCCGGGCAGGCTGATCTGCGAGGTCAGCCGGGCGCCCTTGTGGCCCATGGGGTCCTTGGTGACCTGCACCAGCACCGACTGGCCGGACTTCAGCGCCGCCTCGATCCGCTTGGGCTGGCCCTCCAGCCCGGCTGTGTCGAAGTTCACCTCGCCGGCGTACAGCACCGCGTTGCGGCCCTTGCCGATGTCGACGAACGCCGCCTCCATCGAGGGCAGCACGTTCTGCACCTTGCCCAGGTACACGTTGCCGACGTACGACTGGCTCGACTCACGGTCGACGTAGTGCTCAACCAGCACGCCGTCCTCGAGCACCGCGATCTGGGTCCTGCCGTGCCTGCGGCGTACGACCATGACGCGCTCGACCGACTCACGCCGCGCCAGGAACTCTGACTCGGTGATGATCGGCGGGCGTCGACGGCCGAGCTCGCGGCCTTCACGGCGACGCTGCTTCTTGGCCTCCAGCCGGGTCGAGCCGCGCACCCCCTGAACCTCGTCCACCGACGTGGAAGCCGTGCGGGTGGCTCGCGGCGCGCGGATCCGCACCACAGTGTTCGGCGGGTCGTCGACCGTGGCCTCGGCCTCTTCCGTGCCACGCCGGCGACGCCGGCGACGCCGGCGCGAACCGCCCTGTTCGCCGTCGGCGTCCTCGGCGGCCTGCTCGTCCTCGTCCTCGGTCTCGGCGGCCGCGGCGGGGGTCTCCTCGTCAGACTCCTCGCCGTCCTCGGCGTCCCTGGGCCGCACGCCACGGCCACGGCCTCCGCGGCGGCGCCGCCGCCTGCGCGAGGTTCCGTCGTCGTCGCCGTCCTCATCGGCGTCGGCGTCGGCCTCCGCCGCCTCCTGCGTCTCGTCGGCGTCCTGCGGCTCGTTCTGCTCCTCCGCCCAAACGGCCGGTACGGCAGGCTGCGGGCGGACATGGGTGGCCGCTGAAGGATCGGGGGCCTGGAAAAGCGGCTGGAACACCGCGGCTGGCGCCTGGAAAGTGATCGACGGCACCGCTGGGGCGGGCGTGCCGGACAGGCCGAACGGGTCGGCCACGACCCTCGCCTGTGCGGCGGATTCAGCCGTGTCGGCCGTCTCGTCGCCGGAGTCGGACGGCTCGGCGTCGAGCGGCTCGACATCGAGGAGGTCCTCGTCCAGGAGGTCGCCTCCCGACGGGCCTTCTGCCTGCCTGCCCAGCCGCAGCGCGGCGGCGACTTCGGCCTCCGCGGCGCTGATCGCGCTCGGCCGCTCAGCGGCGGCCTCGTCCTTCTTGCGCGTACGGCGCCGCCTGCTGGTGGGCGCCTCCTCCGCGGCCGGCTCGGCGGCCCCTGAGGAGGGCAATGAAGAGGTCTCCGAGGAGGTCGCCGAGGGAGTCTCGGCGGCATCGGCGGTCTCGGCGGCCCGCTTGCGCGTGCGGGTGCGGCGCACCGGCTTGTCCGCGGGCGCGGCAGCAGGCTCGGCCGCGACCGGCGCCTCAGCAGCGCTTTCGGACGCCCCGGTGCTTTCGGACGCCCCAGTGCTTTCGGACGCCCCAGTGCTTTCCGCCTCCGCGCCCGCGGCCTTGGCCGAGGTGCGGCGGCGAATCGCCCGCTTGGGCTTGTCCGCCACGGCCGGAACGTCCGTCACCGCCTCGGTCACGGTCTCGGCGGGCTTGTCCTGGGATGTCTCAGGCGTCTGGAATGACGCGGACGGCTCGGGCGCGGGAGCCGGCACCGTTACGGCAGGTGCGGGCTCTTCGGGCTCCGGCGGCGGTCCCGCAGGACGGCTCGCCGAGCGCCGTCGCGGCGAGGTGACAACACCGGAACCACTGGTCACGTCGGTCACCATCGTTCCCGATGGCACATGGTTCGCCACCTGATCGGCCGGTCGCGTGGACGTCTGATGCGTGGGCGCGGCATCGCCAGCCTCGGGCGACGTGTCGTCGCTCAGGCCGGAGCCACGCTCCGTTCGTTCGGTCGTATCGCCATCAAGGCGTACTGCCCCATCGAGGGGGTCGTTCTCGAGCATGCGGGCGCTCTCCCGTCAGCCTCCGGGCACGTCGCCGCGCCGCGCGGAGGCTCTTGTCTCTCACGTCCGCCGGGCCACCTCTCGGGGCCGCGGCGGCAAGTCTTATAGGTCCCCGCCGGACCGTTCGGCGTCGAACGGATCGGCGGGCTCACCGGTCGTTGCGTCGAGCGGCCCCTGCGCCAGCCTGGTCACCTCGGGAGATGACGGCGGCGCGAAGCCAGCCACGAGACGCAGACCCATGAGTACGTCATCGGGCCGGACGGCAGGTGTTTCGTGCCGAACAACCATACGAAGTATGACACACGGCTGGCCCGGCTCCTGACCTGCCGTTGTATCCGCCCGTACCGAGACAGCTACAGAACGCACCGCCTGGCGGGCGTCGAACTGCCGCATTCCCTTCTTCGTCAGCCGCTCGACCTCCACGCGGTCGGCCGCCTCGAACTCCTTCACAGCCTGCTCCGCCGCGACCGGATCGGCCCCCGGCAGCCGCAGTTCCCACACCGAACACTCCAGCTTGTCCGCCAGGCTCCCGGAGCGCGCCTCGACGATGTCGAGCACGTCCAGCCCGGGCGGCAGCGAGGCATCGAGGTCGGCGCGGACCTGGTCAGGGTCACAGGGCCGGCTCACCCCGATTTCGAGATACTCGGCCTCGCTCGCCACCCCGGTCGGGGCGGCACCCGCATAGGAGATCTTCGGATGGGGGCTGAACCCCGCGCTGAACGCCACCGGGATCTCAGCCCGCCGTACGGCACGTTCGACGGCGCGGGAGATGTCACGGTGACTGGTGAAGCGCAGCCTCCCCCGCTTGGCATAGCGCACACGCAGGCGCTGCACCACCGGCGGGGGCGTCGGCCCCTCAGGAACAGGTTTCAGAGTTCCGTCGTCCTTTCACGTATCGGTCCATGGTCTTCTCAGGATAGGTCGTGCCGGGCCGTGGAACGGCCCGGCATGACAATGGTCGCCGACACCCCGTCAGACCACGGTAAGCGGCAGGAGCTTCTTCCCCGTGGGACCGATCTGGATCTCGGTGCCCATGGTGGGGCAGCCGCCGCAGTCGTAGCACGGCGTCCACCGGCAGTCCTCGACCTCGACGTCGTTGACCGCGTCCTGCCAGTCCTGCCAGAGCCACTCGCGATCGAGACCGGCGTCGAGGTGATCCCAGGGGAGCACCTCGTGCTCCTCGCGTTCCCGCGTGGTGTACCACTCCACGTCCACGAGCTCACCGGACAGTGCCCGCTCGGCGGCGGTCATCCAACGCTCGTAGGAGAAGTGCTCGCTCCAGCCGTCGAACCTGCCGCCGTCCTCCCAGACCGCCCGGATGACCGAGGCCACCCGGCGGTCGCCGCGGGATAGCAGCCCCTCCACGATCGACGGCTTGCCGTCGTGGTACCGGTAGCCGATAGCCCTGCCGTACTCCTTGTCGCCCCGCAGGGCGTCGCGCAGTTCGCGCAGGCGGCGGTCGACCGTCTCATGGTCGCACTGGGCGGCCCACTGGAACGGCGTGTGCGGCTTGGGCACGAACCCGCCGATGGAGACCGTGCAGCGGATGTCACGGGAACCCGTCGCCTCACGACCGGCCTTGATGACCTTCTTGGCCAGGTCGGCGATGGCGAGGACGTCGATGTCCTCCTCGGTGGGCAACCCGCACATGAAGTAGAGCTTCACCTGCCGCCACCCCTGGCTGTACGCCGTGGTGACGGTGCGGATCAGGTCTTCCTCGGTGACCATTTTGTTGATCACCTTGCGCATGCGCTCGGAGCCGCCCTCCGGGGCGAAGGTGAGCCCGGAGCGCCGCCCGTTACGGGAGAACTCGTTCGCCAGGTCGATGTTGAACGCGTCCACCCGGGTGGAGGGAAGGGAAAGACCGGTCTGGGTGCCTTCGTACCGGTCGGCGAGGCCCTTGGCGATCTCCCCGATCTCGGAATGGTCGGCGCTCGACAACGACAGCAGGCCGACCTCGCTGAAGCCGGACTCCTTGAGACCGGCGTCGACCATGTCGCCGATCGTGGTGATCGAGCGCTCCCGCACCGGACGGGTGATCATCCCGGCCTGGCAGAAACGGCACCCGCGGGTGCACCCGCGGAAGATCTCCACACTGAACCGCTCGTGCACGGTCTCCGCGAGCGGGACCAGCGGCTTCTTCGGATAGGGCCACTCGTCCAGGTCCATCACCGTGTGCTTGAAGACACGGGACGGCACACCTGAACGGTTGGGCACGACGCGCTTGATCCGCCCGTCGGGGTGATACTCGACGTCGTAGAACTTGGGAACGTAGACGCCTCCGGTGGAGGCGAGGCGCATGAGCAGCTCGTCGCGGCCCCCGGGACGCCCCTCCGCCTTCCACTCGCGCACGACCTCGGAGATCGCGATGGCGATCTGCTCGCCGTCGCCGAGCACGGCGGCGTCGAGGAAGGCGGCGATCGGCTCGGGGTTGAACGCGGCGTGGCCGCCCGCGAGCACGATCGGGTCCTCGTCGGTGCGGTCGACCGCCTCAAGCGGGATTCCCGCCAGGTCGAGCGCGGTCAGCAGGTTGGTGTAGCCGAGTTCGGTGGAGAACGACACCCCGAGGACGTCGAAGGCGCGCACCGGCCGGTGGGCGTCGACGGTGAACTGCGGGACGCCCTCGGACCGCATCAGCGCCTCGAGGTCGGGCCAGACCGCGTAGGTCCGCTCGGCCATCGTCTCGGGCAGCTCGTTGAGGATCTCGTAGAGGATCTGCACGCCCTGGTTGGGCAGGCCGACCTCGTAGGCGTCCGGGTACATCAGCGCCCAGCGCACGGTCGCCTCGTCCCAGTCCTTGACCGTCGAGTTGAGCTCACCCCCGACGTACTGGATCGGCTTCTGCACCTTGGGCAGGAGCGGTTCCAGGCGGGAGAACAATGACTCGACAGGCATGGGTCCCAGCGTATCGGCTCCGGAAGGCCTGCCAGGTCCTGCTCCGTCCCCCAGCCGATCAGGACGAGAACGATCTGTCCCGTATATGGATGGCTTGCAGGATGCCGATCGAGACCATGTTGGCGAATGTGGCTGTTCCTCCGTACGACACGAACGGCAGAGGAACACCGGTGATCGGCATGATCCCGATGGTCATGCCGACGTTCACCATCGCCTGGAAGCCCATCCAGGTGACGATGCCGCCCGCGACCAGCGCGGCGAAGCGGTCCTCGCACGACCTCGCGATCTTGACGCCACGCAGGAGGATCACCCCGAGCAGCAGCACGACCGTCACTGTGCCGACGAATCCGAACTCCTCGCCCGCCACCGTGAAGATGAAGTCCGTATGCTGCTCCGGCACGAACCTGCCGGTGGTCTGCCCGCCGCGGAACAACCCCTTGCCGAACAGCTCGCCCGATCCGATCGCGACGAGCGACTGCGTGCTGTTGTATCCGACGCCGCGGGGGTCACTCGCCGGGTTGATCAGCGCCGTGAACCGGGCGACCTGATACGGCTTCATCAGGCCCAGCGACCACACCGCCATCGCGCCGGCCGCCGCCACGAGCACCCCCAGGACGATCCAGCGCTTGCGCAGACCGGCGAGCACGATGACCCCACCGGTGATCACCAGGATAACCATCGTGGTGCCGAGGTCGGGCTGCAGCATGACCAGCGCGGCGGCGGCGCCGGCGGCGGCGGCGCACAACGCCACGTCGACCGCACGCGGCCGGTCCTTCTTCTTGTCCCCCGGCCGGGCGAGCAGACGCGCCATGATCACGATCAGGGCCGGTTTGGCCAGCTCGGCGGGCTGTACAGCGAAGCCTCCGCCGAGCATGATCCACGAATGGTGGCCGTTGATCGTCGAACCGAGGGGCGTGATGACGAGCAGCAGCCCCAGCAACGCCACGCCGTACACCAGAGGAGCGTAGGTCCGCAGCCAGCGGTAGTTCGACATGGCCACCACGGCGTAGAGCACGAGTCCGACGCAGAGGTTGAGCACGTGCTTCTTGGCCAGGCTGGTCGGCTCGTTGGAGATCCACGTGCGGGTGGCGGACCACACCAGCAGGGTTCCGATGACGCTGAGCGCGATCATGGCCCCGAAGAGCAGCCCGTCCATCCGCCAGATCGGCGACCCTTGGCCGACCGCACGCTTGACGAGGGAGCGTCTCCCGATCCTGACCGCCTCAGGCATGGCGCCGCCTCACTGGGCGACCGTCCCGTCCGCCTTGATCACCGGCAGCCGGGAGACGGGGCGCCCGTCCGGAAGTGCAGCCTTCATCGCCTTGCCGTTGTCATCCTTGCCGAGCCCGAAGATGCCCTCCCAGATCTGCCGTACGGCGGGAGCCGCGGCCGAGGCGCCGAAGCCACCCTGGGAGACCATGACGACGGCCACGAAACGCGGATTGTCGGCGGGCGCGAACGACGCGAACCACGAGGTGTCGGCCTTGCCGAAGACCTCAGCCGTTCCGGTCTTGCCGCCGATCTTCACCACGCCCATCGGGAACCCGGCGAACGCCCCCGCCGCGGTGCCGTCGGAGGTCACCTCGCTGAGCGCCTTGCGGATGTAGTCGCGGGTTTCGGTGTTGATCGGCAGTTTGCCCGTCACCGGCACCGGGATCTCCTTGACGAGCGTGCCGTCAGGCCGGACGAGCGCCCAGCCCACCCGGGGGCTGCGCAGCTTGCCGTCGCCGACCAGCGCGGCGTACGCCCGGGCGAGCTGGAGCGGGCTGACTTGCACGTCGCCCTGGCCGATGGAGAAGTTGGCCGCCTCGTAGGCGTGGAGCATGAAGCCCTCGAGGCAGTTCTCGTTGGCTAGCCGCTTGGAGAACGCCGCGCGGGCCTGGTCCTCAATCTCGGGGTAGCCGGTCTTGGCCCGCCGGCACATCTGGTCCTTGGTGGCGGTCCACAGGTCGCGCTTCCACGCGCGGTTGGGAATCAGTCCGGCGGACTCGCCCGGAAGGTCGATGCCCGTGGGCCGGCCGAACCCGAAGGAGCGGGCCATGTTGGCCATCGGCTCCTTGACCTTGGACTTGGCCTTCTTGCCGCCGTCACGCAGCCATTCCTCGTAGCCGGCGCGGTAGAAGACCGTGTCGCACGACTTGACCAGCGCCGTGTGCAGGGAGATGGATCCCAGGCTCATGCCTCCGGCGTTCGGGAAGGCCCGGCCTTCGACGTTGTAGGCGCTCGGGCACTCGTAGGTGCCGTGGAGCGGCTGGCCGTCGGCGACCATCGCCGCGACCGAGCTGATCTTGAAGGTCGATCCGGGCGCGTACGTGCCCTTGATCACCCGCGACACCAGCGGCTTGCCGGACTTGTCGGACAGCAGATGCTGGTAGTCCTTCTCGGCGATGCCGCCCGTCCAGACGGCGGGGTCGTAGGTGGGCCTGCTGGCCATCGCGATGACCCGGCCGGTCTTGACGTCGAGCACCACGCCCGCGGCGCTGTCGGCTTGGGGGTTGTCCCGCATGGCGTCGGTGATCGCCTTCTCGACGATCCCCTGGACCTTGGCGTCGATGCTGGTGATCAGGATGTCGCCCGGTTTCGCCGCCGACTGCTGCTGGACGGCGATGGTCTTACCCATGCGGTCGACCTGCACCTTGCGCTCGCCCGCCTGCCCGCGCAATGCGGCGTCGTATTCGGCCTCCAGGCCGTCCCGCCCGGTCAGGTCAACGCCCGAATAGGCCGCCTTGAGTCCTTCGCGCTTCTCCAGTTCCTCCTTCGTGACCGGCTGGAGGTACCCGAGCATCTGCGCCCCGTCCTTGCCGTTGGGATAGGTGCGCACGGACTGCACCTCGGCGGTCACGCCGGGGAAGTCTTCCTGCCGCTCCAGAATCTGCAGCGCCACACGTCCGCTGACGTGCTCGGCGACCGGAGTCGGCGTGTACGGCGAGCCCGGCCAGCAGGGCCGGGAGATGCCCGGGCCGCAGGGGCGGATCCGCTGCTTCAGCGCGTTGAACTGCACGCCCAGGATGGAGGCGAGCCGTTTGAGCACCGCGTCGCCGCCGTCCGGCATACGTTCGAACCGGGCCGGGTCGATCGACACGACCAGACTGGGCCGATTGATGACCAGCGGGCGCCCGGACGAGTCGAGAATCGTCCCGCGCAGCGCCGGCACCCGGACCTCCCTGGTGCGGGTCTCGGTCGCGACCGCGACGAACCGGTTCCCTTGCACCATCTGGACCTGCCAGAGCCGCACGACGAGCACGGCGAGCAGCGCCACGACAAGCACCTGCAAAACGATGAGCCGCCCCCGCAACCGCTTCATGCCGTCCCCCGTCTCCAGCCCGTCACGAACTCCGACCGCCTGCCGCGCCGCCTCCGCTCGAGCTTGTTCACGACCCACAGCACCAGGGGGGCGAACAGCAGATTGCACACCGCCGCCTTGGGCCATGCCGTCTTCAGGACGGTCCAGTTGACCCCCGGGTCGCCGAGGAGGGCGCCGATCCCGGCGGCCAGGCCTGGGGCGATGGCCGCGCAGAACATCACGATGGGCAACGTCATCTGCCCGCCCGCCCGGCCCGCGAGCCAGCCCAGGGCGCACATCACCAGCGCGTACTGCCCGAGCGCGTGGGCCGAGGGCGGCATCAGGTCGTAGGCGAGGCCTCCGCAGAAGCCGATCACCGCACCCGGCACGGCCCCCCGTCGGGCGGCCAGGATCAAGACCACGAGCAACACCAGGTCAGGCCCGAGTCTCGGCGACAGCCGGTTCACCAGGCTGACCTGCAACACCAGCGCGGCGAGAATGAGCGCCGCGGCCGCGAGGTTGCGAAGCATCGGGATCAGGCCCCCCTGTCCTGTCTCCGTTGCTCTCCTGCCTGCTCTACATGTCCGGGCGCCGCGTGGCCGGCGGGCTCCCTCGGCTCGTGCCCCGATCTCGGGCTTTCCGACGCGTGGGCGCGGACGAGCTCACGGGGTGCCGCCGGGGCGGCGGGGCGGGCCTGGGGCCGCGGTTCGGTCCGCCTCTGCTCGACCTGGCCGGGGACGGCCCGATCGGCCTCCGTCGGGTCGGACTGCGTCGTACCGGACGTCTCGTCTGACCCGGCCCGGTCGGTTCCCGCCTGATCCGACCGGGACCTCTCGGACTCGGCCTGGCGCAGCTGTGCGCTCTGGTCGCCGCGGGCGTCCGGCGCCTTGGCCGGGCGTGGGGCGGCGGGCTTGGGCATGGGCGGCAGCACCGAGTCACGCGGGTCCCGCTTGGGCGCCTGAGTCACCACGCCGACGACGTCGATCGCGGAGAGGTCCGCGAACGGCCGGGCGTAGGCGGTCCTCGTCAGCTCGCCGGGCGTGGTGTCCACCCGCTCGACGACTCCGATCGGCACCCCCGCCACGTACGGCGTGCTCCCCTTGGAGCCGAAGGAGACGATCCTGCGGCCCACCTGCACCGGCGAGGAGGAGTCGAGCATCCGGAACTTGATGAGGTTGTCGTTGCCGCCCGCCTCACCCAGCCCGCTCACGACGCCGAGCTCGTTGCCTCCCTCCATCCGGGCCCCGGCCGACAACGCCGGATCCGTCAGGAGGACGACGGTCGAGGTGCTCGGCCCCGCATGGACGACCCGTCCGACCAGTCCGTCACCGCTGAGGACGGTCATGTCCGCGCGCACGCCGTCGCCGCTTCCGATGTCGATCTCGACGGCTTCCTCGAAGCCGGGTGTGGCTCGGCGGGCGACGACCTGTGCCGGGACGATCCGGTACCGGCCGAGGCCCGCAAGCCCGAGCATCTTGTCGAGTTTGGCGATTCTGTCTCTGTTGAGACGCTGCGCGTACAGGTCGTTCTTGAGTTGCGCGTTCTCCTTGCGGAGTTCGGTGATGACCCGCTCGGCGCCCGGCGCGTTGCTGAGCGTCTTGAAGAAACCGGTGATCGGCGCGGTCACGGTGGCGCTGGCCCCCTCGACCTTTCCGAACACCGTGGACGCCACGTCGCGAACCGGAGCCAGCATTGTCCCGTTGGTGGCCCGGTGGTCCACGGTGATGAGGACGAGCGCGGCCGCCAGCAGGAGTCCGATCACGAGACGGGCACGGCGGGTGTCTCTCATGACGGCTCCTTAGTTGCGGGGCTCCTGGACGAGGACCTGCTGGAGCGCCTCGAAGTCCTCCACGCATCTGCCGGAGCCGAGCGCCACCGAGTCGAGCGCGTTGTCGGCGAGGTGGACCGGCATGCCGGTCTCCTCCCTGAGCCGCTCGACCATGCCTCGAAGCAGGGCTCCGCCGCCCGTCAGGGCGATGCCCCGGTCCATGAGGTCACCGGACAGCTCAGGTGGGCACTTGTCCAGAGTGGACTTGACCGCATCGACGATGACATTGACCGGCTCCGCAATGGCCCTGCGGATCTCCTCTGCCGAGATGACGACTGTCTTCGGCAGTCCGGTCACGAGGTCCCTGCCGCGGATCTCCGCGTGGAAGTCCTCACCCATCGCGCATGCGGACCCTATGGCGATCTTCACTTCCTCCGCCGTACGCTCCCCGAGCATCAGGGAGTACTCCTTCTTGCAGAAGCTCATGACGGCGTCGTCGAGTTCGTCGCCCGCGACGCGGATCGACTGGCTCGTCACGATCCCGCCCATGGAGATGATCGCCACTTCGGTGGTGCCGCCGCCGATGTCGACCACCATGTTGCCGGTGGGCTCATGAACGGGCAGTCCCGCGCCGATCGCGGCCGCCATGGGCTCTTCGATGATGTAGACCCGCCGTGCTCCGGCTTGATATCCCGCTTCCTTCACCGCGCGCTGCTCGACTCCCGTGATGCCGCTGGGAACCGCGACGATGATGCGGGGCCGGACGAAGTGCCGGCGCTTGTGAACTCGCTGGATGAAGTACCTCAGCATGCGTTCGGTCACGTCGAAGTCGGCGATGACCCCGTCCCGCAGTGGACGGATGGCGACGATGTTGCCCGGCGTTCGCCCGATCATTCGCTTCGCTTCTATACCGACCGCGACGATCTTGCCTGTCGTGACATTTATGGCGACGACGGACGGCTCGTTGAGCACGATGCCGCGCCCTCGCACGTAGACCAGAGTGTTCGCCGTGCCAAGGTCAACCGCCATGTCACGGCCCAGGAATGTCAGCTTGCTGCCCATGCGGAAGGAAGCCTTCCTTCAGGTGGTTGGCGGGATAACGCATCGCACTCGAATCGTAACGCGATGTACCCATGACTGGGCACATCGAGCTATCAGGCCCCGGGAAAATATGCGCTTCTCGAGCCAGGGATGTGCCACCACCTGGGAAAACACCTGAGGCCCCGGTTTAGGCCGGGGCCTCAGGTGCGGCAAGGACTAGAAACGGTCCGGAAAGAAGATCTTGATCTCACGGGCCGCGGACTCCGGCGAATCGGAGCCGTGGACGATGTTCTCACCGATCTCCAGAGCGTGGTCGCCGCGGATGGTGCCGGGGGGCGACTTCACCGGGTCGGTCAGCCCGGCCAGCGCGCGGAACGCCTCGACCGCCCGCGGGCCCTCCACCACGAGCGCGACCAGCGGCGCGGAGGTGATGAATTCGACCAGGTCCCCGAAGAACGGGCGCTCGGAGTGCTCGGCGTAGTGAGCCTTGGCGGTCTCGGCGTCAAGGGTGCGCAGATCCATGGCCACGACCTTGAGGCCCTTGCGCTCGATGCGGCCGATGACGTCGCCGATGAGGCCGCGACGGACACCGTCCGGCTTGATCAGCACAAGCGTGCGCTCGGACACGGATTGTCTCCTCTGTGGATGCTCGGGATGTGATGGCCGGAAGCTTACGACGGCCTCAGCGCGCGGCTGTGCCGGCGCAACGGCAGCTTACCGGTCGGAAAGCGGCTCTCCGTTCGTCCCATCCTCGCCTTCCGGCGAAGGCGTCGGCGCCGGGATCACCAGGGCCTCATCCCGTACGGCCCGGCCCCGGCCGAACATGAGTCGCGTGCCCGCCGGCGAGGCCGCGTCACGGCGGGCCATGACGGACGCGAGCACGATGATGACCACGACCACGAAGCCGCCTGCCAGCGCCCAGGCGTGCAGTGCGTCGACCAATCCGCCGACCACGGACTGCTGGGTGGGGTTGGGCATCTGCCCGACCTGCCGCAACTGGAGGAACTGGATGCCCGAACCTACGAGGATTCCGGCGAACACAGTCGACGCGCAGAAGGAGAGGCCGAGCAACGTCGATCCCTGGCCCGCCAGACGCAGGGCGCTGACCAGCGCCACGGCCGAGCCCGCGGCCAGCAGGACGAACGGCACCACGAGCGGCGGGCCGTACGGTTGCGGAACCAGCAGCCGGATCGCGCACAGCCCGGCCACGACGGCCACCAGGCCGGCGGTGGTGAGCCGGAACGCCATCTGCTGCGGCGCTCGGGCCGCGAAATAGGCGCAGCCGAGCGCGCCGACGGCGGCCAGCACGAACGGCGTCCAGATGCCCGAAAGGCCTGGGCCGCCGACTCCGCCCATCTCGAGGTAGGTCGTCTGCGCGGCGGTCGGCAGCACGACCAGGCCCACGGCCACGTTGGCGAAGGCCAGGGTCCGGCCGCCCGGCTCCTCGAAGGAGCCGAAGACGACGAGGGCGACCATCACCGCCACCGCGATCGCGGCCGCGATGAGCACCCGGTAGGTCGGCCAGTCGAACGTCATGCCGATCCCGAGGACGGCGATGACCACGGCCGGAACCGCCGCGCTCACCAACCTGACCAGTTCCGCGCGAGCGGGCCACCGCCCGGCGCGTCCCTGTCCGCCGACCGCCTCATCCTCCGCTTGTACCGTTTGGGCGCGCTCGTGCTCTCCCGCGAGCAGCCACAGGACGAGATAGGCGGCGGCGAGGCCGAGCGCGATTCCGGTCAGCATCGGATACGGCTGGAGCGTCACCCGCCACGAGTCGACCGCATCAAGCGGCAGGAGTGCCAGCGCCTGCGCGCAGAGCAGGCTCGCGGCGAGCATTCCGGTCCAGATCGGCAGCAGGATGTTCCTGCGAGGCCGCTCCGCGGCGGCCGCGAGCGTACCGGGGATCAGCATGCCCGCGCCGATGCCGTGGACGATCCGCAAGATCGCGACGAGGTCGGCGGAGTCCGCGAACCCGCCGGAGGCGTCGGCCAGGGCCAGCAGCGTAAGGCCGGCCACGAGGACGGGTGCCGCCCGGAATCTGCGGACGGCCAGCGCCGCCACGGGCACGGTCAGCAACATCGCCGGGAGCGCGAGGCCGTGCGCCCGCATCATGTCCTCGGTCTGGACACCGGGTGGCAGCAACGCCGCCACGATTGAGATCGTGTTGGGAATCGCGACGATCGCCAGCGGCAACGCGACCGCGATGAGCAACCCGATCACGACGTCGAGGAGCAGGGGGGCATGCACGGCTCGGACCATCACGGCGGTCCGAGCCTGCGGGACGGGAGGGACGGCCATGAGGGCGACTTTAGCGCTTAGTCGCCCCTTCGACACGGCGAGCGACGAAGATGGCTGTTATCCACAAGGCCGTGAAGATCACTCCGAGAAAGAACATGACGGGAGTGAGGAATCCGGTGGCGATCGCGAGGACCTGCACGACACTGCCGGCGATGTACGCGGACGGCCGTTTCAGCATCCCCGCGACGACGACGCACAGTACGGCCAAGCCGATGCCCGCCGTCACCGCGAGCGCCGGGGTGACACCGTCGATGGCGATCGCCACGGGAGTGATGAGCGCGACGACGATCGCCTCCATGCCGAGCACGCTGGCGCCCAGCCGTCGCATACCCGGAGTCACCTCGAAGACGCGGCGCCCTCCCGCCTCCGGCTGCGGCGCCGTCACTTGTCGGCCTTGAGCAGCACGCGCGCGTCGCCGGCCGTCACGACCGAGCCCGTGATCAGAACCCCCGAGCCGAACTCGTCGCCCTGGTCGGCGAGCGCGATCGCCTGGTCGATGGCGTCGTCGAGACGCTCGGCGACGTGCACCCGCTCGGCGCCGAACACACCCGCCGCCCTGTCCGCCAGGTCTTCCGGTTCCAGCGAACGGGGTGAGGAGTTCCTCGTGACGACCAGTTCCTCCACCACCGGCTCCAGCAGTTCGAGAATCGCGTCCACATCCTTGTCGCCCATGGAGGCCACGACGGCGATGAGCCGGGTGAACTGGAACGACTCCGACAAGGCGTCCAGGGTGGCCTCCATGCCGCCGGGATTGTGCGCGGCGTCGATCAGCACCGTCGGGCCGCGCCGGACGACCTCCAGCCGACCCGGGCTCGTGACCTCCGCGAACGCCTGCTTGACGAGGTCGTCCCCGAGCGGTTCGTCTCCGGCCGACAAGGCCTCGACCGCGGCGAGGGCCGCCACGGCGTTGCTCGCATGGTGCGCGCCGTACAGGGGGAGGAAGACGTCTTCATAGACGCCCTTCAAGCCCTTGAGCTGGAGGAGTTGGCCGCCCATGCCCAGCTCCCTGTGCAGCACGCCGAACTCCAGCCCTTCGCGGGCCACGGTGGCCCCCACGTCGGCCGCCCGCCTCACCAGCACCTCGGCGGCGGGAAGCGGCTGCTGCGTGAGGATGGTCGTGCTCCCCGGCTTGATGATGCCGGCCTTCTCCTTGGAGATCGTCTCAACGTCCGGACCCAGACGGTCCGTGTGATCGAGCGAGATCGGGGTGATGACCGCGACCGTGCCGTCGCCGACGTTGGTGGCGTCCCAGGTGCCGCCCATACCCGTCTCGATCACGGCGACGTCGACCGGCGCGTCTGCGAAGGCGGCGAACGCCATGGCGGTCAGCGTCTCGAAGAAGCTGATACGCCCGGCCTTGGCGTCGATGAGCTCCAGGTAAGGAGCGATGTCTTCATAGACCTCGGTGAAGCGCTCCTCGGACAGCGGCTCACCGTCGACGCTGATGCGCTCCCGGATGGTCGCCAGGTGCGGGCTCGTGTAGCGGCCCACCCTGAGGTTTCGGGCACGCAGCAGAGACTCCGTCATGCGAGCGGTGCTGGTCTTGCCGTTCGTGCCGGCTATATGGATGATCGGGTAAGCCTTCTGCGGGTCGCCAAGGAGCTCCATCAGAGCCCGGATCCGGTCGAGTGTGGGATCGAAGTCCCACTCGACGCCTCTAGCCATGATCGCTTGCTCGGCGGCACGATATTCCACGCCTGTCAGCCTACGGGGAGATCACCGCAGCTCCGTTCGCGGCCCTCTTTGCGAAGGCCGGGGAAGCCCTCCAGAGGTACGGCTCGGCCCGTGTCTTGTATTGCGAGGGAATGTATTGCAGGGGAAAGACCCCTGAAAATGAAGAAAGCCGCCCCCA
>NZ_BOOR01000020.1 GCF_016863335.1 Planotetraspora thailandica | reverse complement strand
TTTTCATGAAGACAACACAGTGACAACCGATACTCACGAGTAATCAGAGAATATTTATGAGAAATAAGCGGCGATCGCGAGTAAAAGCATTCGATCACCAATGTCGGATAACAGGCTGAAATCACCCATAAAGCCGTACGACACGAAACGGTCGACCCGACCAAAGGCACCCAGCCACCCCGGCATTTCCGCCAAATAGACTCGCGTACTCACCCGTACGCCGCCCGATATGCGCCCATGCGAAAACCGGCAGAACCGCGGGAGCATGCGCCGGCGCATGGCAGGCGGCGGCCGCTGTTACGGTGCAGATGGCGAAAGGAGGACCGGCGGTGTTCGTGGTCCACGGGACCTGGTTCGATGGCAGGCTGGCGCTCTGGGCCGAAGATCCCTCAGGCCGGCGGTCGACCGCCTCTCGCGCGCAGACGCGCCCGCATCCCTTCGCCGCGACCGCCCCGGCGCTCACCTCCGAGATCGCCCTGTGGGGAGAGACGGCGACGGCGGTGTGCGCCAAGGCGGCCGTCTCCGAGCTGACGATTCTGCTCCCGAGCTCGGCCAGGGCTCCCCTGCCCTCTCCCGAGTCGGGCATGGGCACCGGCGCCCGGCGAACCCCGGCGAAGCAGCAGCCCGCGACGATCAGCAGGTGGCGGGTGCCCGCACTGCTGATCGAGCCGTCCGCCGCGCTGGACCTGCTGGAGACGGTGGATGAGATCGCCCAGGCGCCCGCGGCGGTGTACGAGCCCGGCGAGACGCTCGACGGCGAAACACTGCCCAGCGCCTCACTGCGCTACCTCGCCGTCGTCGCCGTGAACGTGCGCGACCTCGTACGGCGGGGCAGAGTGTTGCCCCAGCTGGATGATCATTCGGGGGACGGTTACGAGGCCCGCTGGCGCCCGGTGGTCACGGGCGCGGACGCCGTCCGGTTCAAGGAGCTGGCGGGTGCGATGCCCCCGGTCTGCCGGGCGGCGGGCGGGGAACGGCCGTCCGTCCATGTGCTCGCGGAGACCATGGCGGGGCTCGCCGATTCGGCCGTACGGCAGGCGCTGCCCGAGCGACTGCTCGGCGGGCACCGGCCGGGGGCGCGCAGCCCGCTCGCCGACCGCTGGGTCGTCGCGCTCACCGGAGACGACGCCCGGCTGCCTGGAGTGACCCCGGCGCAGGCCGAGCAGCTCGCCAGGCCTCTGGAGGCGTGGTTCGCCCAGGCCCAGCGTTCCGACGGCCCGTTCCGGGTGTGCTTCCGCCTGGAAGAGCCTCCCGAGCTACCCGATGGCTCGCAAAACCTGTGGACGGTGGAGTTCGCCCTCCAGTCGGCCGACGATCCGAGCCTCTATCTCCCCGCGGGCCTCCTGTGGGAGGGGCAGACCATCCCCGGGTTGCCGGGCCGCCCGGAGGAGACGCTGCTGGCGGGCCTCGGCCGGGCGGCCCGGCTCTACCCGGCGATCGACGAAGCACTGGCCGGCACCCGGCCGTCGAGGGTGGAGCTCGACATGACGGGCGCCTTCTACTTCCTCAGGCATGCCGCCCCTCTTTTGCAGGCGGCCGGGTTCGGCGTCCAGTTGCCGGCGTGGGCGGGCAGGTCGCGGCTGGGGCTCAAGCTGACGGCCACGACGCAGAAGTCCGGCCCGGGAGCGGCGACCGACCAGGGCTTCGGGTTGCGGCAACTGGTGGACTTCCGGGTCGACCTGGCCGTCGGCGACGAGACGATCACCGAGGAGGAGCTGGCGGAGCTCGCCCGCCTGAAGGTGCCCCTGGTCCGCGTGCGCGGCCGATGGGTCGAGCTCGACGACCGGCAGCTGACGGCCGCACTCAAGGCGGTCGAGCGGCGCCGTACGGGCGAGATGACAGTGGCCGACGTGATCGGGGAGGTCGTGCGGGGCGGGGACGACGACCTCCCCCTGGTCGAGGTGGACGCCGACGGCCTGCTCGGCGACCTGCTGTCGGGCGAGGCCGACCGCCGTCTCGAACCGGTGGCCACGCCGGAGTCCTTCCACGGCACGCTCCGCCCGTATCAGGAGCGCGGCCTGTCGTGGTTGTCCTTCATGTCGGGCGTCGGGCTGGGCGGCATCCTGGCCGACGACATGGGGCTGGGCAAGACGGCGCAGACGTTGTCGCTCCTGCTCGACGAGCGCGCCGGCGGAGGCAGACCGGAGCCGACGCTGCTGATCTGCCCGATGTCCCTGCTGAGCAACTGGCAGAAGGAGGCCGCGAGGTTCGCCCCGTCCCTCGACGTCTACCTCCATCACGGCGGCTCCCGGCTCCGGGAAGAGGAACTCGCCGAACGTCTGGGCGCAGCCGACCTGGTCCTCACCACGTACGGCACGGCGCTGCGCGACCGGGACACCCTCGCGGCCTTCGCGTGGGGCAGGATCGTGTGCGACGAGGCCCAGGCCATCAAGAACAGCGCGGCGCGGCAGTCGCAGGCGGTGCGCTCCCTGCCCGCGCGCACGCGGCTCGCGCTGACCGGCACGCCGGTGGAGAACCACCTGGCCGAGCTGTGGTCGATCATGGAGTTCTGCAATCCGGGCCTGCTGGGCTCCGTCTCGGCGTTCCGCAGCCGTTACCAGGAGCCGATCGAACGGCACGGCGACGAGGAGGCGACCGCCGCGCTCCGCAGGGCCACGGGGCCGTTCGTGCTCCGCCGCCTCAAGACCGACAAGACGATCATCTCCGACCTGCCGGACAAGATGGAGATGAAGGTCTGGTGCACGCTCACGCCTGAGCAGGCGACGCTCTACCAGGCGGTGGTCGAGGACATGATGGGCAAGATCGCCGATTCGGAGGGCATCGAGCGCCGCGGCAACGTCTTGGCTGCGATGACCAAGCTCAAGCAGGTCTGCAACCACCCCGCCCACCTGCTCAAGGACGGGTCACGCCTGGCGGGCCGGTCGGGCAAGCTCGCCCGGCTGGAGGAGCTGGCGGAGGAGATCGTCGCCGAGGGCGACAAAGCCCTGGTCTTCACGCAGTACGCCGAGTTCGGCACGCTGCTCCAGCCGTACCTCGCGGCGCACCTGGACCGGCCGGTGTTGTGGCTGCACGGCGGGCTCGGCAAGAAGCAGCGCGACGCGCTGGTGGAGCGGTTCCAGAGCGACGGAGAGCCGATGGTCTTCCTGCTGTCGCTCAAGGCTGCCGGCACCGGGCTGAACCTGACCGCGGCCAGCCACGTCGTCCACGTCGACCGCTGGTGGAACCCCGCGGTCGAAAACCAGGCGACCGACCGGGCCTTCCGCATCGGGCAGACCAAGAACGTCCAGGTCAGGAAGTTCATCTGCGTGGGAACCCTGGAGGAGCGCATCGACGAGATGATCGAGCGCAAGAAGGCCCTGGCGCAGAGCGTCGTGGGCGCCGGCGAGGAGTGGATCGCGAAGCTGTCGACCGAGGAGCTGCGCGAGCTGTTCCGCCTGTCCCCGGAGGCGGTGAGCTGATGGAGCAGGGACTGCGGGCCCGTTCCCGGCGCGGGACGATCGGCGAGCGGTGGTGGTCGCGCCGGTTCATCGACATCCTGGAGACCATCTGCGACAAGGGCCGGCTGAGCCGGGGACGCAACTACGCGCGTTCGGGCAACGTGCTGACCCTGGAGATCGAGCCGGGTCTGGTCACCGCGCGGGTGCAGGGGTCGCGGCCCGTCCCGTACGACGTGGTGGTCCGGATCGCCGCCTACGGGGCGAGTCAGTGGGAGGCGCTCACCGAGGCGCTCGCCTCCCGGGCGCTCTACCGCGCCAAACTGCTGGCCGGGGAGATGCCGCCGGAGATCGAGGACGTCTTCGGTGAGTACGGCCTCCCGCTCTTCCCCGAGAGCCTGGACATGACGTGCTCGTGCCCGGACTGGGGTCTCCCGTGCAAGCACCTGTCGGCGGCGCTCTACCTGCTGGCTGAGCGCTTCGACGACGACCCCTTCCTTGTGCTGGCCTGGCGCGGCATGCCCAAGGACGAGTTGCTCGACGATCTGCGCGAGGTGACCGACGACGTTCCGTTCGCCGACCGCCTCTCCGACTTCTACGAGCCGGGCGCCTCGCTGGCCCGGTTGCGGCAGCAGCCGTCGCGCGTGTCCGCGCCGGCCGACATCCTGCTGCGAGCCCTCGATCCTCCCCCGGTCAAGGCGCGCCACATCCCGCTGCTCGACCTGCTGCGCCCGGCGTACCGCAGGCTCAGCGATCCACGAACTCCTGGGGAACCATCACCCTGACGCCGTTAGGGATCGTCTTGATCACCAGCGGGGTGCGCAGCCGTACCTCGCCGTCGATGTCGGCGGCCATGGGCGGGTCGGTCTCGACCAGCATCTCGGTGCCGGTGACGAAGGGCCCTCCGGCGAGGCTGCGCCACTTGCCGGTGGTCGCCCGTACGAGGGTCTCGCCGATCAGCCGCAGCCGCTTGCCGGAGCCGAGCTGGTAGGCGACGAGGGTGCGGTTGTCGATGCCGGCGTCCTTGGCGATCTGCCAGCCGCCGTGGAAACGCCCGTTGGCGATGTTGAGCTGGTGGGTGAGCAGCTCGTGGCGGCGGCCGTCGGCGGTGATGTACGCGCGGAAGGGCTGGTGGCCGGGGAGGATCGTCATCGCGGTCAGCGGGTAGGCGGACCTGCCCATGATCCGCTTGAGCCAGGGTTTGACCGTACCGGCGACCTCGACGGAGACGCCGAAGCTGGTGAGGTTGGCGAAGGGCCGGTCACCGCAGAGGCCGAGGTCGATGTCGGCCACCTTGCCGCCGGTCAGCACCCCGACCGCTCCGGCGAGGTCGAGCGGGAGCCCCAGGCTCCTCGCGAAGTTGTTGGTAGTCCCGAGGGGCAGCACGCCGAGGGCGACGTCCTTGCCCGCGACGTGCTTGATGGTGCTGCTCAGCGTGCCGTCGCCGCCCCCGGCGATGAGCAGGTCGGGCTCGCTCGACAGCGCCCGGACGACGGTCTCCCGCAGGCGTGAGGGGTCGGTGATGGGGTGGACGCCGGAGAGGCGGAACCCGGCCTCCTGGAGCAGCCGTAAGACGTCCGCGTAGTGACGCCTGCCCCGCCGGGACCTGGTGTTCACCACCAGGACCGCCCGCCGATCCTGGACGATCGCCGCCGTGTGGTCGGCTTTGCTGCGCATGATCACAGCCTAGGCAACTCCGGCGCGCCCCGCACATGCGCGTGCCCGGCGGCCATGTGGCCGCCGGGCACGATTCATCTCACCCCGTGGTCGCTACTTCTTGACGGGAGCGGCCTTCGGCGGGGTGACCTGGACGATCACACCGAGGTTGCCGGGCAGCGGGCTGACCAGCTTGATCTGCACGCCGAGCTGCTTGCCCTCGTCACCGGGGTTGCCGGAGCCGAGGATGCTGCCGATGTCGGCGCCGTAGTAGTCCTTCGCCGGGGAGCCGTCGGGGTTGACGACCCTCGTCGTGTACGGCTGGTTGTCCTTCGACGGCACGACCGTCGAGGCGTCGCGCAGGCGGTAGAACAACTCGCCGTCGCGGACCTCGATGCCGGGGTACCAGCCCTTGGCGTCGGTGAAGGTCTTCACCGCGGGCAGCTTGCCGAAGGAGGTGCAGTACTGCGTGAACGGCGCGCCCTCGATGCACTCCTTGAACGGGTAGGTCCCGTCGAAGTTGAACGCCGCGTTGGACGACTGTGGCCGGGAGGGCAGGTTCTTCAGCGTCGACGAGTCGACGGTCGCCGCCTGGCCTGTACGGCGAAGCGGGTCGAAGTGCGAGTCCACCAGGAGCAGTTCACCCTTCGGGCCCACCGACGGCAGGTCGAAGGAGGAGTCGGCCACGTTGTTGTCGGCACGGGACGCGTCGCGGTACCAGACGAGCAGGCCCGGCGCGTTGTATTTGATCTTCTCGACCTTCCAGGCGCCGTCGCGCTGGTAGGTCGTGTCGTAGGCGTACTGCAGGCCCTTGTCGAAGCCGTCGAAGTTGCGCCACTCGGCCAGGTAGTACTGCGCGGACTGGAGCTGTCCGGAGTGGATCGTGAACCCGGTGCCGGTGGTGTCGGTGAAGGTTCCCTTGGTGGCGGTCCACCCGTTGGCCCCGCCCTCGACGTCGTCGCTCCACACCGTGGTCGCGCCGTTGGTGAGGGAGAAGTCGTCGTTGAACCAGCCGCGCTCCTCCGACGCCGCGTCGGTGGCATACCGCAGGCGGACCTGCACCGACTTGCCGGCGTAGGGCGCGAGGTCGGCGTAGAGGTTCTGCCAGCCGCCGCTCTCGCCGGTGATGCCATACTTCTTGCCGCCGTAGTCGACCATGCGGTGGTTCGGGTCGGCGTAGTCGTCGCCGGTGGAGGCGAGGGTGCCGTCGGCGTGGTAGACCTTCTGCTCCGCCCAGGTGGCGCCGCCGTCGGCGGAGACCTCGAAGAAGCCGTAGTCCCAGTCCGCCTCGATGCTCCAGTCGCTCCACCAGCGGAACTTCTCGTCGCCGCCGGCGGGCACGGCGACCGTGCGGGTCAGGCGGGTGTCCGCCCAGCTCTGGTCGCTGCCCGACCACCACAGGTTGGACCCGCTGTGCGGAGTGGACATGACGACGTGCTTGTCCGGGAGGTTGATGCGCAGGCCGTCCTCGGTGCCCTTCGGCGTCCGGGAGGTCTGGCCGACCACCTCGATGTTGGTCCGGTCACCGGGGTTGATGATCTTGGGGTTGGCCCAGCCGAGCACCCACTTGTCCCAGATGCCCATGTGGGTGGGCAGCGACTGGAAGATCGGCCCCGAGTGCGAACCGCTGGACATGAGGTCCCAGAAGTCGATGTCGGAGTCGCCCGTGCCCGAGGTGTCGTAGAGGTCGGGCAGACCCAGGTCGTGGCCGTACTCGTGGGCGAAGACGCCGACGCCCGCGTCCTCCGGCTGGAGGATGTAGTTGGAGATCTTCACGTTCGTGCCGGGCACGGTGTAGCCGCCGGTCACGTCGCTGGAGTGGGCCCAGAGCGAGAAGGTGCCCTCGGCGCCGCCGCCGCTCGACTTGTCCTCACCGGCGTGGATGAGCACCAGGTGGTCGATCACACCGTCCGGCTCGTCGTAGTTGCCGTCGCCGTCGGCGTCGGAGACGTCTTCCTTGTCATACGCCGACCAGTCGAACGAGGGGTTCTGCGCGGCCAGGGCGTTCACCGCGTCGATCGGCAGCTGGGCCGCGCCTCGGGGGTTGTCCGGGTGGCCGCTCATGTCCTGCGGGATGGTGCCGCACTTGCCCGCGCCGTACCACGCCTCGGAGTGCGGGACCTTGATCCAGCCGACGGCCTCGCCGTTGACGGTGTAGGCGCCCTTCGACAGCTCCTCGTACATGTTCTTCATGGTGGAGCCGGAGATGTCGATGCCCTTCTTGCCGTCCCTGGGGTCGGTCAGGTCGGGGCGGACCCGCTTGGTGATGCCCTTGGACGTGTAGAGCATGTCGTTGTAGTGGGCCGTGTTGAAGTCGGAGACCCACATCGAGTTGTTGTCCTTGCCGCCGCCCGCGGCCGTGGCAGGGTTCTGGATCTTGTTGTGCAGCGGGCCGTTGAGCTTGGTGCCCGGCGGCTCGGTCACACAGTCGTTGACGTCGTCGATCGTCTTGGGGTGCGACCAGCCGGAGAAGTCGTCGTTCGCCTGGTCGTTGAACTCGACCAGCAGGGTGAGAAGCTCGGCGTGCTTGGTCGTCTTCGACTTCTTGTAGATGAAGTCGAAGGGGTTCTTGCCGGTTTTGATGGCCTGCTTCTCGTGCTTGGCGAGCTCGCGCGCCGCGACGGGGTTGCCCCCGGCGAATTTGCGGTCGATGTCCTGGACGAGCTGCGTGGTACGCCTGGCGGCCTTCGACGGCACCTTCTCATTGATGGTGGTGACGTCGCTCTGTACCCGCGGAGGCGCGTAGTTGATGTAGTGGTCGCCGGCCGACGGTTGATAGGAGGCCGTGGACTCGGCCGCACCGGTGGTGGCGAGGCCTGCCGCCGCGAGCCCCAGCGCCGGGACGATGGCGGCAAGCCGCCGAAGTCTTCTGGGCAACACGATCCCTTCCCCGCCCGGGGTTCTCCGGACGCCGTTCAGGACATACCGGGATAGGCATGCAGGGGGGACCATAAAGAGAAGGTAAATAAGGGGTAAAGGCCGTCCACTAAAGGTTGTCAAATCGTGATCTTCGGCGAAATTGGGGGTTACCACCGATTTGTCAGCCGGCCGTACAGTCCAGATGTGAATGACCGCATCTCCGACCACCTCGCCGATCTCGTCGCCGCATTGCCCGACGGGCGGGTGCTGACCGACCCCGACGTGGTGGACTCCTACGCGAGGGACCGCACCTTCGTGGCGCCGGGGAAAGCCCTGGCCGTCATCCTCGCGCGATCTCGGGACGATGTGGTCACGACACTCCGGTGGGCGAGCGCGCAACGGGTGCCCGTCGTGCCGCGTGGCGCGGGAACCGGCCTGGCCGGGGGCGCGACCTCCGTCGACGGATGCCTCGTCCTGTCGCTGGCCGGGATGACGCGCATCCGCGAGCTGTCGCCGGACGACGAGATCGCGGTCGTGGAGCCCGGGGTGATCACCGCCGACCTCGACCGGGCGGCCCGCGAGCACGGG
This sequence comes from Planotetraspora thailandica, assembly GCF_016863335.1. GTDB lineage: Bacteria > Actinomycetota > Actinomycetes > Streptosporangiales > Streptosporangiaceae > Planotetraspora > Planotetraspora thailandica. The sequence goes on along the minus strand of NZ_BOOR01000020.1, from coordinate 23,094 downwards.
CTGATGTACGCGCCCGACCCCTCGTCGCATGAGATCTCGACGATCGGCGGGAACCTCGCCACCAACGCGGGCGGGCTGCGGTGCGTGAAGTACGGCGTGACCCGCGACTCGGCGCTGGGCCTGGAGGTCGTGCTGGCCGACGGGCGGGTGCTCGACACCGGCCGCAGGACCATGAAGGGCGTCACCGGATACGACCTGACCGGCCTGTTCGTCGGCTCGGAGGGCACGCTCGGCGTCATCACCGCCGCCACGGTGCGACTGCACCGCGTGCCCGGGCAGGTCGCGACCGTGGCCGCCGAGTTCACCTCCCTACGGGACGCGGCCTCCGCGGTGTCGGCGATCATCGCCGCCGGGTGCCGGCCGTCGCTGCTGGAGCTGATGGACCGCACCACGCTGGAGGCCATCGACTCCTGGAAGAACATCGGCCTGGAGCCCGCCACGCGGGCGATGCTCATCGCGCAGGCGGAGGGCCCGGCCCAGGAGATCGCCGCCCTGTGCTCGGCGGCGTCGTTCGTCGCGGAGGCCTCGACGTCCGAGGAGGCGGCCGAGCTGATCGGCGTCCGGCGCCTCGCCTACGACGCCAAGGAGCGCCTCGGGCAGTGCCTCGTCGAGGACGTCTGCGTGCCGCGGTCGGCCCTGCCCGACATGATCTCCGCGATCGAGGACGCCGCGTCCCGGCACGGCGTGACCATCGCGACCGTCGCGCACGCCGGCGACGGCAACCTGCATCCCGTGTTCATCTTCGAGCGCGGCCTCGCGGAACCGCCGGCGGAGGTCTGGGCCGCCGCCGACGAGGTGTTCCGCACGGCGCTGGACCTCGGCGGGACGCTGACCGGAGAGCACGGCGTCGGCGTTCTCAAGCGGCGGTGGCTGGGCCTGGAGATCGGACCGGTCGCCACCGAGATCCACCAGGGCATCAAGCAGGTGTTCGACCCACTCAACATCCTTAATCCGGGAAAGGCGATCTGAATCCGGCTATCGGCGGGTAAGGTACCTCCAGTGATCGTTAGCCCAAGCCGCCGATCACCGATGGAAGCGGAGTAACGGAAAGACGGCGGTGAACTCGGTGACGATGCCATGACCATCCTCGGCAGCCGCCTGGACACCTCCTCCCCCGAGTACGGCTCCCGCCGCGAGGCCATGCTGGCCAAACTCGCCGAGCTGGACGCCGAGCACGCCAAGGCGGTGGCGGGAGGCGGGCCCAAATACGTGGAGCGGCACCGCGAGCGGGGCAAGCTGCTCGCGCGCGAGCGCATCGAGCTGCTGATCGACCCCGACTCCCCGTTTCTTGAGCTGTCGCCGCTGGCCGCCTGGGGCAGCGACTTCCCCGTGGGCGCGAGCGTGGTCACCGGGATCGGCGTCATCGAGGGCGTCGAATGCGTGATCGCGGCCAACGACCCGACCGTACGGGGCGGCTCGTCGAACCCATGGACGATGCGCAAAACGCTGCGCGCCGCCGACGTCGCGCTGCAGAACCGCCTGCCGTTCGTCAACCTGGTCGAGTCGGGAGGGGCCGACCTTCCGACGCAGAAGGAGATCTTCATCCCGGGTGGCCGGATATTTCGTGATCTGACGCGGTTGTCCGCTGCGGGCATCCCCACGATCGCGCTGGTCTTCGGCAACTCCACCGCCGGAGGCGCGTACGTGCCCGGCATGAGCGACTACGTCGTCATGGTGAAGGAACAGGCCAAGGTCTTCCTCGGTGGGCCGCCCCTGGTGAAGATGGCGACCGGCGAGGAGTCCGACGACGAGTCGCTCGGCGGCGCCGAGATGCACGCGCGCACCTCCGGCCTGGCCGACTACCTGGCGGCCGACGAGCATGACGCGCTCAGGACGGGCCGCCGGATCATCAGGCGGCTCAACTGGCGCAAGGCCGGGCGCCCCGCTCTCGCGTCCGCCGCCCCGCGCCACGACCAGGACGAACTGCTGGGCATCGTCCCGGAGGATCTGAAGATCCCGTTCGACCCGCGCGAGGTCATCGCCCGGGTCGCCGACGGCAGCGACTTCGACGAGTTCAAGCCCCTCTACGGCGCGAGCCTGGTGACCGGCTGGGCGTCCGTCCACGGCCACCCCGTCGGGATCCTCGCCAACGCGCGCGGCGTGCTGTTCGGCGAGGAGGCCCAGAAGGCGGCCCAGTTCATCCAGCTCGCCAACCAGACGCGCACACCCCTGGTGTTCCTGCAGAACACGACGGGCTACATGGTCGGCAAGGACTACGAGCAGGCCGGCATCATCAAGCACGGCGCCATGATGATCAATGCGGTGTCCAACTCGACGGTGCCGCACATCACGATCGTCATGGGCGCCTCCTACGGCGCGGGCAACTACGGGATGTGCGGGCGGGCCTACGACCCGAGGTTCCTGTTCTCCTGGCCGAGCGCCAAGTCGGCCGTCATGGGACCGGCGCAGCTGGCCGGCGTCCTGTCGATCGTCGGCAGGGCCTCCGCCGAGTCGCGCGGCCAGGTCTACGACGAGGAGGCCGACGCGGCGATGCGGCAGATGGTGGAGGCGCAGATCGAGGCCGAGTCGCTGCCGTTCTTCCTGTCCGGCCGTCTCTACGACGACGGGGTGATCGACCCGCGCGACACCCGCACGGTCCTCGGGTTCTGCCTGTCGGCCATCGGCAACGCTCCCGCGGCCGAGCCCGCGGGCTACGGCGTCTTCCGGATGTGAAATCGCATGATCACGAATGACGTCGCCGCAGGCCGGCACGGTGATCCCCGAACTCCTGCACGATCACGAACGAGATCGCCGCAGGTCACGGGGCATATGCTCGAACTTCTGCATGATCACGGGGAGGTGTTGGCGGGATGATCCGGCGGTTGCTCGTGGCCAACCGGGGGGAGATCGCGCGCCGGGTCTTCCGGACCTGCCAGGAACTCGGGATCGAGACGGTCGCCGTCTTCACCGACGCCGACGCGTCCGCGCCGCACGTGGCCGAGGCCGACCACGCCGTACGGCTCGGCGATCCCCGGGCCTATCTCGACCCGGGCAGGATCGTCGAGGCCGCGCGGCGGTCGGGGGCCGACGCGGTCCATCCGGGATACGGCTTCCTGTCGGAGAACGCCACGTTCGCGCAGGCGGTGATCGACGCGGGCCTGACCTGGATCGGCCCCTCCCCCGAGGCCATCGCCGCCATGGGCTCCAAGATCGAGGCGAAGGCGCTGATGGCGGAGGCCGGCGTGCCGGTCCTGCCCAGCATCGCCCTGCCCGACGCTCCGGCACCCGCCCCCGCTCCGGGCGAGGCCACACCGGAGGAGCCGGCCTTGCACGAGGCACAGGCCGGGCCCGTGCCTCCCGCGCCGGGACTGCCCGACATGCCCCTGCTGGTCAAGGCGTCGGCGGGCGGCGGCGGCCGGGGCATGCGCGTGGTGTACAACCAGAGCGAGCTGGCCGGCGCGGTCGAGTCCGCCCGCCGGGAGGCGCTCGCGGCGTTCGCCGACGGCACCGTCTTCGTCGAGCCTCTCCTGGAGCGTGCCCGCCATGTCGAGGTGCAGGTCCTCGCCGACTCCCACGGCACGGTCTGGGCGCTCGGCGAGCGCGAGTGCTCGGTCCAGCGCCGCCACCAGAAGGTCATCGAGGAGGCCCCCTCCCCCGCCGTCTCCCCCGAGGTGCGCAGGGAGCTGTGCGACGCCGCCGTCCGGGCCGCCAAGGCGATCGGCTACGTGGGCGCGGGCACGGTGGAGTTCCTGCTCGGCGAGGGCGGTTTCTTCTTTCTGGAGATGAACACCCGGCTCCAGGTCGAGCACCCGGTGACCGAATGCGTCTACGGCGTCGACCTCGTGCGGCTCCAGCTGGAGATCGCCGAGGGCGCGCAGCTGGCCGCGTTGCCGCCGAGCCCGGTCGGCCACGCCATCGAGGTGCGCCTGTACGCCGAGGACCCGGCCAGGGGCTGGCTCCCGCAAAGCGGCGTGCTGCACCTGTTCGAGGTTCCCGGCGTCGACGCCGAGTTCCGGCTGGGCGGCCGGCTCAGGCTCGACTCGGGCGTGGTGACCGGGGACGAGGTCGGCGTCCACTACGACCCGATGCTGGCCAAGGTCATCTCCTTCGGCGAGACCCGCGCGGAGGCGGCCAGGCGCCTGGCCTCCGCCCTCGCCCGCACCCGCATCCACGGGCTCACGACCAACCGCGACCTGCTGGTCTCGGTGTTGCGTCATCCCGACTTCCTGTCCGGGGCGATCGACACGAGCTTCCTCGACCGCCAGCCGGTGTTCACGCCGCTCGCGGGCGCCGCGGCCGTACGGATCTCGGCCCTGGCGGCGGCGCTCGCCGGGGCGGCGGCCAACCGCGCCTCCGCGCCGGTGCTGGCCGGCCTGCCCGGGGGATGGCGCAACGTCGTGTCCCAGCCCCAGCGCGCCGCCTTCGACGGCGAGAGGGGCGAGCGCGTGGAGGTGGCCTACCGTCTCACCCGCGACGGCCTGGCCGCGGAGGGCTTCGACGGGGTCACGCTGGTTTCCGCCGACCCCGGCCGGGTCGTCCTGGAGTCGGGAGCCGTACGGCACGCCTTCGACGTGGCCGCCTACCCGGGGGTCCTGCACGTCGACTCCGCCCTCGGCCCGGTACGGCTGACCCCGGTGGAGCGGCTGCCGGAACCGGTGGAACGGCATGTGCCGGGGTCGCTGCCCGCGCCCATGCCCGGCACGGTGCTGCGGGTCGAGGTCGCGAAGGGCGACACGGTGACCGCCGGGCAGCCGGTCGTCGTGCTGGAGGCGATGAAGATGGAGCATCAGATCGTCTCCCCGGCGACAGGCGTGTTGTCGGTTCTCAACGTGACGCCCGGCCTGCAGGTCGAGGCGGGAGCCGTACTGGCCGTGATCGAGGAACAGGCGGCGGCCGAGCAGTAGGCGGCCGGCGCCAGGCAGGCCAGGCAGGCAGGGAGGGTGCGATGGATCCGCTCGTGCGCCGCGAGGAGGCGGGTGGCGTGGCCACGATCACGCTCGACTCGCTGCACAACCGCAACGCGTTGTCCGCGCGGCTGCTCCAGGAGCTCGACGACGCCCTGACGTGGGCCATCGAGGAGCCCGCCGTGCGGGTCGCGGTGCTGACCGGCACGGGCCCGGTGTTCTGCTCCGGAGCCGACCTGAAGGAGCAGCGGAGCGGCGCTCCGGTGACGACGTCGCTGCCCGACGTTCTGAGCCTGATCTGGGAGAGCCCCAAGCCGGTGATCTGCCGGCTGAACGGCACGGCCCGGGCGGGCGGGCTGGGCCTGGTCGCCGCGTGCGACTTCGCGATCGCCCCGGAGGCGGCGTCGTTCGCGTTCACGGAGGTGCGGCTGGGCGTGGCGCCCGCGATGATCTCGGTGACCTGCCTGCGCAGGATGGACCCGCGGGCGGCGGCGGAGTACTTCCTGACCGGCGAGGTCTTCACCGCGTCGCGGGCCGCCGAGATCGGCCTGCTGACGCGGGCCGTTCCGGAGGATGAGCTCGACGCGACGGTGGCGCACTACGCCGGCATGCTGCTGCGCGGCGCGCCCGAGGCGCTGGCCGTCACCAAGCGGCTGGTGCGCGAGGTTCCGCAGGTGCCGGTGGACGAGGGGTTCCGCCTGATGGCGGACCTGTCGGCCCGGAGGTTCGCCTCCGAGGAGGCGCAGGAGGGCATCCGCGCCTTCATGGAGAAGCGGCCGGCCTCATGGGTGCCCCATGACTGAGACGGCGAGCACCGTGCTCCGCGTGGCCAACTGCAGCGGCTTCTACGGCGACCGCCTGTCGGCCGCGCGGGAGATGGTCGAGGGCGGCCCCATCGACGTGCTCACCGGCGACTGGCTGGCCGAGCTGACGATGATGATCCTCGCGGGCGACCGGCTCAAAGGCCGCCCCGGGTACGCGCGCACGTTCCTCACCCAGATGGAGCAGGTCCTCGGCACCTGCCTCGACCGCGGAATCAAGATCGTCTCCAACGCGGGCGGGCTCGACCCGCGGGCGTGCGCCGAGGCCGTCTCCGAGCTCGCCGCCCGGCTGGGCCTGCGCGCCTCGATCGCCCATGTGACCGGCGACGACCTCATGCCTCTGGCCGGGCCCGTCGTCAACGCCGACACGGCCGAGACGCTGACCGCCACGCCGATCACCGCCAACGCCTACCTCGGCGGCCGGCCGATCGCGGTGGCGCTCGAACACGGCGCCGACGTCGTCGTCACCGGCCGGGTCACCGACGCTGCGCTGGTGACGGGCCCCGGCATGTGGTTCCACGGCTGGGGGCCCGGCGACCTCGACGCGCTCGCCGGCTCGGTCGTGGCCGGGCACATCGTCGAGTGCGGCTGCCAGGCGACGGGCGGCAACTACGCCTTCTTCGGCGAGGTGCCCGACCTTGCCCACTGCGGCTTCCCGATCGCGGAGCTGCGGGCCGACGGCTCCAGCGTGATCACCAAGCATCCCGGCACGGGCGGGCTCGTGTCGGTCGGCACCGTCACGGCGCAACTGCTGTACGAGATCGGCTCGCCGCGCTACCTGGGCCCGGACGTGACGGCCAGGTTCGACACCGTCCAGTTGGAGCAGGAGGGACCCGACCGGGTGCTGGTCACCGGCGTGCGCGGGGAGGCCCCGCCCCCCACGCTGAAGGTGGCGGTCAATCACCTCGGCGGCTACCGCAACACGATGACGCTGGTGCTGACCGGCCTCGACATCGAGGCGAAGGCCCGGATCGCCGAGGAGGCGATCTGGGCGCGCGTGCCCAAGGACTCCTTCGAGCACGTGCACGTGGAGCTCACCCCGATGGGCTCCCCGTCCCCGGCGGAGCAGACCGCGCTGCTGCGCATCACCGTGATGGACGCCGACCGGCGCACGGCCGGGCGGGCCTTCTCCTCGGCCGTGGTCGAGACGGGGCTGGCGAGCTATCCCGGCTTCTACGGCCTCACTCCCCCAGGCGACGCCTCGCCGTACGGGGTCTACTGGCCGGCGCTCGTGGACGCGGCGGCCGTGCAGGCCGTGGTGACGGTGGACGGCACGAGCATCGAGGTGGCGCGCCCCCCGGCCCCTGATGTCACCGAGGCCGTCTCCGTGGAGACCGGGCCCTCCGTGGAGACCGGGCCGCCGCCGTACGGCGGGGACCTCACAAAGGGCGGGACAGCGCCGCTCGGAACTGCGCCGCTCGGGACGGTGGCGGGCGCCCGGTCGGGCGACAAGGGCGGCAACGCCAACCTGGGCGTCTGGGTCCGCACGGCCGAGGAGTTCGCGTGGCTGCGCGCCTTCCTCACCGAGGATCGGCTGAGGGAGCTGCTGCCGGAGACCGGCGACCTGCCGATCGACCGGTTCGAGCTGCCGAACCTGCACGCGCTCAACTTCGTGGTGCGCGGCCTGCTCGGCCGCGGCGTCGCGGCGAGTCCCTTGCTGGACGCTCAGGCCAAGGCGCTCGGGGAACGGCTCAGAGCGGTTCCCGTCCCCATTCCAGACTTCATGACAAACAGCAATATTTCCTGAAATCCCCATACACCGGAAACACGAGTCGATCTAAAATTGCGCGCAATTGCTCCCCTGCGTAAAGGGCGGGCATCTGAATCGGCGGGGGAAGGACAGCAATGCGACTGCGGTTCCTCGGGTCGACCTCGGAGGCCGGGGCGTGCCCCTCTCTCTACGAGACCGATCGCGGCACGATCGTCGTGCAGGGCCTCGAGCTCGTCGACGGGGAGGCACGCGCCGACCTGCTGCACGTGCTCGACGGGGAGACCGCCGTGGAGGTCCCCCGCGAGCTGCTCGTCGAGATCGCCCGGCGGGTGCTCGGCTGATCATGATTAGGGACTTCCCTATGGCTTGAGCCACTCCGGCGGGGCTACGTTTACGGCCGGAGGTGGACGTGAGCAGTTTCCAGCAGGCCCGCATCGACCTCGGCGTCCAGCTGCGACAGCTCCGGGAGACCGCTCACCTGTCGGGCAAGGATCTGGCCGAGCATCTCGGGTGGCAGCCGTCCAAGGTGTCCCGCATCGAGAACGCCCGGCAGACGGCCACCGAAGACGACGTCGTCCTGTGGGCCCAGGCCGTACGCGCCGCTCCGGCGACGGTCGACGGCCTGATCGAGCAGGCGGTCGGGCTGATGGCCCAGCAGGACACCTGGCGGCAGCGGCACAAGGGCGGGCTCGCCGCGCTCCAGGAGGAGATCAGGGACCTGGAGTCGCGCACCCGGGTGCTGCGGGCCTTCGAGCCCGGTGTGGTGATCGGGCTGCTGCAGACGGCCGAATACGCCCGGCACATCTTCAGCAAGGTCCGTCGGCTGTACGAGACGACCGACGACATCGACGCCGCCATCCGGGTGCGCATGCAGCGGCAGGAGATCCTCTACGACCCCGCCCGCAGATTCCGCTTCGTCATGCCGGAGGCGGTGCTGCGCTATCGCCTGGCCCCCCTCGACGTCATGCGCGGGCAGCTCGACCGGCTGCTCGCGGTGACGACGCTGCCCAACGTCGAGTTCGGGATCATCCCCTTCGAGGCGCCTCTGCCGTCCGCGCTGGTGAACTCGTTCTACATCTACAACGACTCCATCGTGGGGGTGGCGACCAGGACCAAGGACCTGCTGCTCCGCGACGCGGACGACGTCGCGTTCTATGCCCAGTCGTTCGAGGAGTTCTGCGAGGTGGCGGCCTTCCGCGAGGCGGCCAGGGCGCTCATCGTCGGCATCATCGAGGATTTCGAGAAACAATCGCCGGACTGATCGCGGCAATTGCTTGATGGGCCCTTCCGCAGCGTGCAATCCTGTGCACCTGAACGGGAGGTGACCGGTGATGGTCGATACGGTTTCCGGCATCCAGGAGTTCGCCTCCGCCGCCCGGCGGCACATCGATCTGTCTGTCCGAGTCGTCCCCGGCCCGCCTCTCCAGGTCCTGGTCCGTAACCGCTTCAGCGAGACGCTGCGCGAGACGGTGACCTGCTCCGAGGAGGGCGCCTTCGTCACCTCGTGGGGCTACCGTCTGGGCACGGTCGACAACGTGCGGGACGCCGCCGCCCGGCTGGCCTATCTCATGGCCGCCCTGCCCGCCTGAGCGCCCTCACCCGATCCGGTACAACGTGCCTCCGGAGGCGTAGCCGTACTCCGAGGGGTGCACGGGCGTCCCGTGGGCGGTGATCCAGCCGGTGAGCTCGGGGCTCAGGCCGCCCCTGCCGCCCCTTCCGGTGACGCGCGGGCCGGTCGCGTCACCGACCAGGACGTATCTCAGGTTCCCGGTTGAGGCGTACTCCTCCAGTTTGCCGACGGTCATGGCGGGGTCGCGCCCGCTGAACCCGCCCATCGCCATGACCGGTCTGCCCGTGGACAAGATGGCCGACGACGCGGTGTGCGCGCTCGCGACCGCCACCAGCCAGGTCGCGCCGCCCTGGTTGCGCTCCAGGTAACCGATCATCGGCTGTGCCAGGCCGCCCCGCCGCATCCAGGGCATCGAACGCGCCAGCGCCGACGGCTGCGCCTGCCCGCGGAACATGCCCCATTGCCCTCCCCAGGAGCCGGCCCTGGGGCCCGCCGTGGGGTCGCCGCCCCGGACGGGCGAGATCAACGGCGTGAGGGCGTAGGCGGCGGGCCCGGCCAGGCAGCAGAAGGCGGTGGCCAGCGCGGTGACCGCCCCGAGCCGTCTCCTGGCGCGCACGCGCACGCCGAACACCAGGCGCGGCCGCATGATCAGGCCGAGCACCGCGACGGCGGCCGCGCCCGCGACCGCCCACGACAGCCAGGGCACGAAGTCGGGCGTACGGCGCAGCACGGCGGACGACCACGCTCCGGTGCCGCCCACCCCGGCCGCCGCCACCCATATCCAGAAGCGCGAGTGCTGGCAGGCCCGCCAGACCAGGACGCCGCCGACGCCGACCAGTGCGGCCACCGCCGGGGCCATCGCGGTCGTGTAATACGGATGGAACGTGCCGCGGGAGAAGCTGAACACGGCGAAGTGGACCACGAGCCAGCACCCCCACAACACCAGCGCCCCCTGGACGGCGGAGCGGCGTCCGGCGAGCACGAGCCCGGCGACGAGCAGGAGGGCGGCGAGCGGCAGGAGCCAGGAGATCTGGCCCGCCATGGTGGCGTTGAAGAGCCGCCCGGCGCCCGGCGTGCCGCCGAACCCGCCGAACCCGCGCAGCCCTTCGAACCCGGGGAGGCCTCTCGCGGTCTCCGCGCGCTCGGCGATCCTGCCGAGGCCGTTGTAGCCGACCACCAGGTTCCAGACGCTGTTGTCCGTGCTGCCCCCGATGTAGGGGCGCGAGGAGGCGGGCCACCGGTCGACCAGGACCACCCACCACACGCTCGACACGACGAGCACGGCTCCCGCCGCGAGCAGGTGCCGCACCCGCCTGGCCAGGCCGCCGCGTGCCACGCACAGGTAGGCGAGGCCGAGGGCGGGCACGGCCAGGTAGGCCTGCAGCATCTTGGCGTTGAACGCCAGCCCGACGAAGACCGCGGCGGCCAGCAGCGCCGCCAGGCGGCCGGTCCTGACCGCCTCCAGGCAGAGCCACGCCGCCGTGACGAGCAGCAGCACCAGGATCGCGTCGGGGTTGTTGTCTCGGGTGATGGCCACGGTGATCGGCGTCAGCGTCATCACCAGGGCCGCGATCAGCGCCGCCGTACGGGCGTGGGCGCCGGTGAGGGATCGGCGCACCGCGGAGTGGACCACCGCGACCGAGGCAACCCCGGCGGCGGCCTGCGGCAGCAGCATGCTCCACGGGCCGAACCCGAAGATCCGCGCGGACAGGCCCATCACCCACAGGGCCAGCGGCGGCTTGTCGACGGTGATGTACGACCCGGCGTCGAGCGCGCCGAAGAAAAACGCCTTCCAGCTCTGCGTCCCCGAATAGACGGCGGCGGCGTAGTACTCGTTGGCCTGGCCGTTGCGCCCGAGTTCCCAGGCGTACAGCACGGCCGCGAGGGCGAGCACACCCCAGAAGGCGGGCCTCGCCCAGCGTGGCGTCTCCTCGTGCATGGCGTCTCCTTCCTGACGGCCCCAGGGGCCAGTGTCAGGACGGGCGAGCGCGCGGGCACGGGAGGCGACGCCGCGAGCAGGACGACTCCTTACGACGATATTGCCGGTAAATCAGGCGAGAACGGCCATTGCCGCGTTGTGCCCGGGGATGCCGCTGACGCCGCCGCCGCGCCGGGCGCCCGCGCCGCACAGCAGGACGCGCTCATGCGCCGTCTCGACACCCCACGGCCCCTCGCCGGCCGACTCGGCGAAAGGCCACGACAGGTCGCGGTGGAAGATGTGGCCGCCCGGCAGCCCGGCGTCGCGTTCCAGGTCGGCGGGGATCTTGACCTCCAGGCAGGGCTCCCCGGAGGGGTCGCGCAGCAGGCAGCCCTCGATCGGCTCGGCCAGCACGCGGTCGACCGACGCGAGCGTGCGCCGCAGCGCCTCTTCACGAGCCTCTTCACGGGCCCCCGGGTCCTGGAAGAGCCGGGCGGGCATGTGCAGCCCGAACAACGTCATCGTCTGCGCGCCCGACTCCCGCAGCGACGGCCCGAGGATCGACGGGTCGGTGAGGGAGTGGCAGTAGACCTCCACGGGCGGCAGGTCGGGGATGCGCCCGGCCGCCGCCTGCGCGTGCGCGGCGGCGAGCTGGTCGCGGCCCTCGTTGATGTGGAAGGTGCCGCTGAACGCCTCCACCGGGTCGACCGCGCCGTCCTTCAGCCGGGGCAGACGCGACAGCACCATGTTGATTTTCAGCTGGGCGCCCTCAGGTGCCTCCCCCGGCTCGCCGAGCAGCCGGGCGAGCACCGCGGGAGGCAGGTTGGCGAGCACCCGTCCGCCGGTCACCACATGCTGTGCGCCATCCCCTGGGCCGTCGGTGAAGGTCACCTCGCCGGTGGCGGGGTCGATGGCCAGCACCTCCGCGCCGGTCCGGATCTCCGCACCCGCGCGGACGGCGATCTCGGCGAGCCCGGTGGTGACCGCGCCCATGCCGCCGACCGGGACGTTCCAGTCGCCGGTGCCGTCTCCGACGACGTGGTAGAGGAAGCACCTATTGGCCAACAGGTCGGTCGCCGGGTCGGCGAAGGTGCCGATGAGGGCGTCGGTGAGCACCACGCCGCGCACCGTGTCGTCGGCGAACCGCTCGTCCACGACCGCGCCGATCGGCCGCTCGAACAGGTCGCGCCAGGCCTCGCCGTCGCCCACGATCGCGCGCATGGCCGTACGGTCGCGGAGCGGCTCGAGCAGGGTCGGCGCCACGCGCCCGGCCACGTGGGCGGTCATCCGGTAGAAGCGCCGCCACGCGTCGAAGTCCGCGTCTCCTCCGGTGACCGCGGCGAACGAGGCGGCGGTACGGCCGGCGTCCTCGTTGTCGACCAGCAGCCCGGTGTCGCCCACGGGCGTGTAGGAGGCGAAGCGGCGGCGGCGCAGCTCCACGCCGAGCCCGAGATCTTTGACGATCTTGGTGGGCAGCAGGCTGACCAGGTAGGAGTAGCGCGACAGCCGCGCGTCGACGCCGGGGAACGGCCGGGCCGAGACGGCGAGGCCGCCGACGTGGCCGAGCCGTTCAAGAACCAGGACCCGCCTGCCCGCCTTCGCCAGGTAGGCGGCGGCGACCAGGCCGTTGTGTCCGGCCCCCGCGATCACGACGTCGTACTGCGACTTGACCATCCAGCATCTCCGCAACATCAGCCGTGCATGTTCACGAAATAGAGGAAGTGCGCGATGGCGGGCACAATATCCCGAAGCGGACATCTTCCGCCAACCCCATACAGGAGAGTCATGCGCACTACCGATGAGGTCGCCTCGGCCATCGCCGAGGGCCGGCCTGTCGTCGCCCTGGAGTCCACCATCATCTCCCACGGCCTGCCGCAGCCCCGCAACCTGCAGGTGGCCCTGGAGCTCGAGGAGACGGTGAGGGAGGCGGGAGCCGTGCCCGCCACGATCGCGGTCCTCGACGGCGTGCCCAGGATCGGGCTCGACAAGGAGGGCCTGGAGCGGATCGCGACCGAGCCCGGCCTGCGCAAGCTCGGCTTCCGCGACCTCGCGCCCGCCGCGGCGCTGGGCCTCAGCGGCGCGACCACCGTGTCCGGCACCTCTTTCCTGGCGGCCCGGGCCGGCATCCGCGTGTTCGCCACGGGCGGGCTCGGCGGTGTGCACCGCGGCTGGACCACCGTGCAGGACGAGTCCGCCGACCTCGACACGCTCAGCCGTACGCGGATCACGGTGGTCTGCGCGGGCGTGAAGTCGATCCTGGACGTGCCCGCGACGCTGCAGCGGCTGGAGACCCGGCAGGTCACGGTGGTCGGCTACCGCACCGACGAGTTCCCCGGGTTCTACCTCCACACCTCCGGCGAGCCCGTCGACTGGCGCATCGAGACGCCCGGCGAGGCGGCCGGCATCATGCGCGCCCAGGACGCCCTCGGCGGCCCGGAGGCGGCGCTGATCGTCGCCAACCCGGTGCCCGTCGCCGAGCAGCTCGACCCTGCCCTGCACGACCGCGTGCTCGCCGAGGCGCTGCGCGCCGCCGACGAGCAGGGCGTCACCGGGCAGGCCATCACACCGTTCCTGCTCGAATACCTCGTGAACGGCACGGGCGGCGCGTCGCTGGAGGCCAACCTGGCCGCCGTGCGCGGCAACGTGCGGCTGGCGAGCGCGATCGCCGCCTCCTGGGCTCAGGGGGCGTAATGGGGGGACTGCTCGTCATCGGCGACGTCGTCACCGATGTCGTGGCGCTGCACGAGCAGCCCCTCGCCACCGGCACGGACACGGACGCCGACATCGTGCTCCGCCCGGGCGGCTCCGGGGCGAACACCGCCTCCTGGGCCGCCCATCTGGGCGCCGACGTGCGCTTCCTCGGCCGCGCCGGCTACGACACCGGCGAATGGCACATCGCCGAGCTGGTCAAGGCCGGGGTGCGCCCGCACGTCCCGATCGACCCCGACCGGCCGACCGCGATCGTCATCGCGATGGTGGACGGCAGCGGGGAGCGGTCCATGCTCACCAACCGGGGCGCCGGCGGGCACATCGGCGTCGCCGACTGGGCGGGCTCCCTGCTCGACGGCGTACGGCACCTGCACGTCTCGGGATACACGCTGTTCGCCGGGCCTGGCCTGGAGCTCGCGCGGCTGGCCATGCGCGAGGCCGCGGCGCGCGGGATCACGATGAGCGTGGATCCCGCCTCCACCGGGCCCCTGCGCGAGTTCGGCCCGGAGCGGTTCCTCCGCGAGACCGCGCCCGCCGGGATCGTCATCCCCAACCTGGAGGAGGCGCTCGTGCTCACCGGGGAGTCCGGCGCCGAGGCGGCCGCCGCATCCCTCAGCGCGTCGTACGGCACGGCGGCGGTGAAGCTCGGGGCCGGTGGCGCGCTCCTCGGGCGTGACGGTCGTGTCGTCGCGCGAGCCGCCGCGACCGAAACCCCCGTGGTCGACTCGACGGGTGCCGGGGACGCCTTCGCGGCCGGATTTCTGGCGGCGCTGCTCGCCGGAATGTCTCCGGAGGAGACTCTGGAAAAAGGTTGTCGGGCGGGTGCGGCGGCAGTCTCCCAGGTGGGAGGCCGACCGGGCTCTGGGAACTTTACCCGATTGACACCAAATGCTCGTTTCCAGCCGTAAGCTGCACCAGTAGCAACACGCGTCACTCTTGGGAGGGTGCGGTCAACGCGATGGACGCCGAGTCAACGATCTGCCTGAGCGATTTGGTTCCGGCCCTCCGCTGGAGCCGTCCTCAGCAGGTGGCCGAAATTCTGGCCGACCCTCGCCTGCCTGGCGGCTGGTGGTCCTCCGTCGCGCTGGGGCGCGCTCTGGAGGTGACCGGTGTTGACTGGCTGTGCGAGCGGCTCGCCCGTCTCTCCGTGACCCGCTGGGATCACCTGACGCTCACCGATCTGCTTCCGGCGCTGACCGTCCACACGGTCGACCCGTCGCTGCCGGGCTGGCCGGAGCCGGTGCAGGCCTCGGTCAAGAGTGCGGGCGGCTGGTTCAGGCTGCGCAGGCTGACCCCGCACGACCTGCAGTCGGCGGGGGCTGCAGCGGCCCCTGAGGCGGTGCTCGCGACACTCTTCCGCGAGATCCTCGCCCATCCGGTGATCAACCCTCAGGCGGGTGCCCAGCAGGCGGCGCCCGCCGTCCCTCCGGTGCCCGCACCTCAGATGCCCGCACCTCAGATACCCGTCCAGCCTGCCGCGCCCGGTGTGCCTGGTGTGCCGCAGGTTGGCGTGCCTGGCATGCCCGCCATGCCTGGCATGCTGCACCCGGGCGTACCGCAGCCCGGCGTACCGGGCGCGCCGCAACCGGCCGCGCCGCACGTGAACGGCCAGCCGCGCAACGGGCAGCCGGTGAACGGCCAGCAGGCGCCGGTGCCGCCGCCCCCGAACGGGCAGGTTCCCGCCCAGCAGCCTCCCCTCCAGCAGGCGCCGGTTCCGCCGGCCCCGGCCCAGCAGGGGCCGGGGTCGCAGGTCCCGCCACAGCAGGCGCCGGTTCCGAACGGGCAGGTCCCCGCCCAGCAGGCTCCGGCGGCCCCCGTACAGCCGCCCGCGTCCCCGCCTCCGCTGCCCGCGGCGCTGGCGAGCGAGCACCCGATGGTGAGCGTCGTCGACGGGCTGTTCCGCGCCTGGGACCCGGTCGCGCGGGCCGTCGCGGTTCACCGCCTGTTCGCCGCCGAGCCCGTCAGCCTGCGCACCCTCGCACACGACCTGAACGTGGACCGCGAGGTCCTGTCGCAGGCGCAGCGCGCCGCCGAGGAGCGTGTGCTCCACTGGCTGCGCTCCACCGAATCCACGGCCCTGACCGGCCACCTGTTCGGCCTGACCGAGTGGCTGGGCGCGGCCGCCACCCAGGAGCAGCTGATCGCCGCCGACAAGTCCCACCCGGTCGAGGTGCCCGCCCTGGGCACGCCGCTGTGGCGGGTCCTGGTCACGCTCATGCCGGACCGCCGCCTCCAGGACGGCTGGCTGGTGGTCGGCGACCTCGCGGGGCTGCGGGACAAGACGCGGCAGCTCCTCGCGAGCAACCCGCCGGACGCCGACGTCGTGCAGTTGCTCGGCCAGCTCGGCATCCGGGCGCACTCGGCCAGAGCCTGGCTGGACTCGATGCCGACCGCTCAGGAACAGCGCGCGTACGTGCCGCCTCCGAGCGCGCCCGCGGAGCCGGCGCAGCCGCTTCCCCGCCGCACGCCGGGAGCCAACGCCCACCAGCGGGGCGGCGTGCCCATCCCCTCGCAGGCGAACAACGGACCCGACGCGGTGACCGCTATGGCCGCGCTCAGCGCGCTGTCGGCGGGCGCGGCGCCGCGGCCGCACCTGGTGCCCGGGCCGCGCGCAACCCCGAGCCCGGCGGCCGACCCCCGCCGATGGCAGCGGATCGACGTGACCAGCGGGCATCTGCGGGGCGAGCCCGTGGCGGTGCCCGAGGGCTACGCCGCCCAGCTGGGCATGCGACCGGGCACGCTGCTGTCGGTCACCGGGCCTGGCGACAACGCGGTCGTGCTGGTCTGGCGGGACAGGCAGCCGGCGTTCGACTCGCTCCAGCCGGTGCTGATGCGCCTGAACGCGCGGCCGGGCGACGCCGTCTACGTCACCGTGGACGGCTACCGCCTCGACGCCCAGCTCACTTCGTGAGCATCTTCCTGCAGTAGGCGGTGGCCACCGTCGGCGGCGCCTCCTCGTTAGTCGCCGCCGCCTCCACCCCCGCCCCCGCCCCCGCCGTCGTATCCTCCGCCATCGCCGTACCCGCCGTAATGCAGAGCGGAACCGTCACCGTCCATCCCTGGGCTGTTCCTGGAGTTGAAGCGGCCCCGCCTGTTCACGTCCAGCGACTCCGGGCGGAGGTCGGGAGCCTCGAAGATACGGCGAAGCGCGGCGTCGCCGATGCCGGCCGCGCCCGCGATCGCCACTCGCCTCAGCCCTTCCTGTTGCTCCGCCGACGCCGTCAACGACCGGCGGAGCCGGCTGCCGCGCACCAGACCGGGCCTGCCGCCGCGGCCGAGCAGACCGGCCTCACGCAACGACCGTCCGACGACCTCCACCGCCGGCGACGTCGCGACCGCGGCCATCGTGGCGCCGAGAGGCCGGCCCGTGCCGGGAATCGCCTCCAGCACCGCCGCCTCGACGGCGTCGCGGGAGTCCCGCCGGTTCACGGTGACACGATGGCGTTGGGGGTAGACGCTCACCCGGCCGTCCTCGAGCAGTGCGATCAGGGCCACCATGGCGACCCTCGTCGGCCCGCCGCATAAAAGAGCGGCCTCATAGAGGCCGAGGTCGTCGAAATCCGTCACGCATCCACCCCGTCGTTAACACTCGCTTGAGCATTAAGTCGTGAAAATTCAGCGTAAGTCATAGCTAATCTTCCGGAAAGCCTCAATTTCCGGCGGGCCGCGAAACGCTCGGCGAAACGATTTCCCTGATACCCGGAGCGGAGCGGCCATCCGGCGGCGAGGACGGCGCCGACGCGCAAGTTCCACAGGAAGCCGTCATGCCGTACACCCGGACCGGCGGAATCACTGCTGCGAGTCACACCGCACCCTGTCCGTTTGACGCGGAATCCTGTCCGAATCACGCGCGACGGTCAACTCCCCTTGTGGCCGCGAAATATCCTCAAACCGGCGATCTCACCATCTAATGTGATCTTTCGCCCCTTATTCGGCACGACAAAGAACATCGGGGTATTACGTTGTCAGGTATCGCCGAGCCGTACTTCGACGGCCGCGAGATGCTCATGATCCACGACATGTTGCGGCGCGAGTTCGGGCTCATGCCCAGCGTGATCCGCGGTGTCGCGGCCGGCGACCGCGAGCGTGCGCAGGTCGTCGCGGGTCACATCCAGGGCATCGCCGCCGTCCTTCACCATCACCACCACGGGGAGGATGAGAACGTCTGGCCGTTCCTTGTGAAGCACGTCCCGGACGAGGTGGCGCCGGTCGTCCGGCTCATGGAAGACCAGCACGAGGTGATCGCGAAGCTGGGGTCGGAGATCGACGCGACCCTCGGCGCCTGGCTCGGCGACCCCACCGCCGAAGCCCGCGAAGTGCTCGCCGACGCCCTCGACCGGTTCCTCCCCCCGCTCAAGGAGCACCTCGGTATCGAGGAGGAATGTGTCGTTCCGCTCATGGAGCAGCACGTCACTGCGACCGAGTGGAACCGCATGATCCAGGCGAGCGCCGCCGAGGTCGACCCGGAGGCCCTTCCGCTCGCGTTCGGCATGTTGATGTACGAAGGCGACCCCGAGATCGTCGACCTCGCCATCTCCAACATGCCGCCGGAGGTCGCCCCCGTCATCAGGCGCGTGGCCGCACAGGCCTTCGCCGCCCACTCCGAACTGATCCACGGGACGTCCACTCCTCCGCGGAGCACCGAACTGTGATCACGGCGGGCGGCGCGCCGTACCGGACACGTGGATGCGATGCCTGACCGGCGCTAGGGACTGGGGACGCTTCCGACCGGTTCCTGTGAACCGTCGTCGGCCCCTGCCGGTTGCTCCTGGCGACGGCGGACCTCAGCGGAGCTCGCGGTGCGGCAGGCGACAGGACCCGCCGAGGGCGGTCAGCCTTCGAAGGACTGGTGGCCCAGGACGTCCAGGAACTCGAAATTCTCCGCGGTGGCCGAGCCGGGCTGCGGCCGGAAGATCACCAGGCGGTGTCCGGTGGTGGAGCTGAGCACGAAATCGCACTGCACGTCCAACTCCCCGGCATGCGGGTGGATCAACTTCTTGCGCGTGGACCGCAGAGGGATGACCTCCATGTCGTCCCAGTAGCGGGAGAACTCCTCGCTTGCTTCGATGAGGTCGGTGATCAGTCGGACGCTGACGGCGTCCTGACCACGGTGAGCGCCGGCGGCGCGCAGGTCCGCCACGTAACCTCGCCCGATCGTCTCGTGTTCCTCGGGCACATTGAGTGCGCGCGACGCCGGATCGGTGAACCAGCGCCAGGTCACGTTCCCCAGGCGATCGTCGCCGTACGCCCATGGACCTACGAGCGCACGGCTGAGGCGGTTCTGCGCGAGCACCGTGGTCAGGTCGTCGACGATGTGCGCGGGCACCGTGGTCAGCGCGTCGAGCAGGAACATCATCGCCGGGTCGACATAGCCGCCGGTCGCGCCCGTTCGGGGCGGTGGGTAGCCGGCCAGCTCGTAGAGATAGTCGCGCTCGTCCACTGACAGCCGCAACGCCCGCGCCAGGCTCGCCAGCAGGGCCTCGGAGGGCCTGGCGTTGCGGGACTGCTCAAGCCGTTCGTAGTAGTCCACGGACACGTCGGCCAGCAGCGCGACCTCCGAGCGGCGCAGGCCGGGCGTCCGGCGGCGGCCGCCGGGCACGAGCCCGACGTCCGCCGGCCGCAGCGCCTCGCGGCGTGCCCTGAGGAAACTGCCCACGTCGCCGTGCTTCACTGTGCACTCACTCCTGGATTGCGCTCATCGCGACCGGCGTGTAGCGCTCGCCCGCCACGGCACCGGCGGGAACCGCTTCGTCGAGCGCCGCGAGCGTCTCGGCGTCCAGCACGAGGTCTGCCGCGGCGACATTGTCTTCCAGATAGACCCGGCGCTTGGTGCCGGGGATCGCGGTCACGCCCTGCGCCAGCACCCATGCCAGCGCCAATCGACCAGGCGCGACACCACGATTGTCGGCGATCGCCAGGACTCTGTCGACCAGCCGGAGGTTGTGCTGCAGGTTCTCCCCGGCGAAGCGGGGCGCCGTACGGCGGAAGTCGCTGTCCGGCAGGTCCTCGACCGATCGCAGACCACCGGTGAGGATTCCGCGTCCCAGGGGCGAGTAGGCCACGAATCCGATGCCCAGCTCCCGGACGACGTCGAGGACGCCGTTGGATTCCACCGTGCGCGTGAACAACGAGTACTCCGTCTGCACCGCGGAGAGCGGCGCGGCGGCGTGAGCGGCCCGGATGCTCTCCGCCGACGCCTCGCTGATCCCCAGATAGCGCACCTTTCCTTCGGCGACCAGCTCTCCCAGGGCGCCGAAGGACTCCTCGACCGGCACATTCGGGTCGACCCGGTGGAGGTAGTACAGATCGATGTGGTCCGTGCCCAGCCGGCGGAGTGATCCTTCGACGGAACGACGCAGATAGTCGGGCCGGCCGTTGGGGCCGCCGACGATCCTGCCCGTCTCGTCGAGGGTCACGCCACCGCCCTTGGTGGCCACTATGACCTGGTCGCGATGGGCCGACACCGCCCGCCCGAGCAGCTCCTCGCCACTGAACGGGCCGTACATGTCCGCGGTGTCGAACATCGATACACCGAGCTCGATCGCCCGATGCACGGTGGCGAGCGCCTCCGTGTCGTCCGGAGTGCCGTACATCGCGGTCATACCCATCGTGCCGAGGCCCTCGACCGAGGTCACCAGGCCCTGGCCGCCGACCGGATGTGTGTTCATGCTCATGGTGTGCTCGTCCACTTTCTCCTGCTGGGCCGCCCGTTCGGCGACCACAGGAGAAGCCTGGAGTCATGGCCTGAACCTTCCAGCGTCTTACTTAGCCCCGTCCTCGCAGGACGACGGTCCACGAGTCGTTCGGTGGGAGGCACATCACAGGACTTTCCGGCCAATATGGCCATTTGTGCCCATATTTTCTGGTGTGTCATGGTTCGCCGTACATCGAAGATCAGATAGCAGGCCGTGGAACACACCTCCTCCCAGCAGGGGACGCCGACCGCCGTCGCCGATTTCGGCGATTCGGTGAATCCCTGCCGCACCGCATTCGAAGAGCTGCAGGTCACCGTGTTGGACGCCGAGGTCAAGGGCAGGCCCGCGCAACGTTACGGGGAGATCGGGCCGATCTGGTTCGGAGACGCGGTCAACGGAGTGGACCTGCGGGTCGAGGGCAGCGTGGAGCGCCCGGGCTACCAGTTCGGCCTTCCGATCAGCGGCCACCTGGAGTCCCGGCTCCGCGGCGTCGACGTGATCGGAACTCCGGGAAAGGCCATACTGTGCCCGCCCGAAGGTGAGGCGTCCTTCACGCGATGGGCCGGTGATTGCCGCCTCTTGTGCGTGGGGTTCGTCAGCGACGCGCTCGAGCGGACCCTCGAAGGCATGCTGGGCCGGCAGGTGACCTCGCACATCGCCCTCGCCCCGAGATTCGACACGACGACCGCCCGCGCCGCCGGTTGGGTGCGGATGCTCCGCACGCTCACTCACGAGGTCGGCTCGCCCGACACCGTCTTCCGGGATCCCCTGGTCGCGCGTCCGCTCATCGAGTCCGTCCTCCGCGGCTTCCTGCTGACGGCGGATCACCCCTATCGCGAGACGCTCGACACGCCGGCCGAGGCGTGCCGCCCGGTCGCGGTGCGCACGGCTATCGAGATCATGGAGGCGGAGCCGGAGGCCCCGCTGACCGTCTCGGCACTCGCCGCACGATGCCGGGTCGGCGTCCGAACGCTGCAGGAGGGGTTCCAGCGCCACGTCGGCATGTCCCCCATGGCCTACCTCCGTGCCGTACGGCTCCGCCGCGCGCACGACGACCTGCGTGCCGCGGACCCGTCCGTGCAGACCGTGGCGTCGATCGCCCGCCGCTGGGGCTTCACCCACCTCGGCCGGTTCGCCGCGGCACACGAGGCGGAATACGGCGTCTCACCGGTTCAGGTCCTGCGCTCACCACGCTGACGACGGTTCCCGTGCATCCCGGGGCTTACGTCACTGTGGACGGCTACCGCCTCGACGCCCAGCTCACTTCGTGAGCATCTTCCTGTAGTAGGTCGCCGACACCTCGAACCCGAGCGCGCCGTAGAACTCGGCGGCGCGCCGGGTCGCGAGGGCGACATAACCGGCGCCCCGGGACCGGGCCCAGCCTTCGAACTCCTCCAGCAGCCTGCGGCCGATGCCGTGCCGGCGGTAGGAGCTGTCGATCATCGCCTCCTCGACCCAGGCGACCCTCCCGTTGGCGAAGAGGGTCAGATGGGCGAATCCCAGCAGATAACCGCGGACCGTCCCGTCGACGGTGGCCACCATCAGCAGCGCCTCATCGTTCTCGAGCAACTGTGGGAAGGCGTCGTCGAAGGCCGCCCGTTCCGGCCGGAAGGTCACCGCGAACTCCCGGGCAAGGGCGAATATCTGGTCAGCATCTGACTTCTCGGCTTTTCGAAGCCGGAGGTCTCCAGACGTCATGAAATGGACTCTAAGCGACGGCGGAAAGTGTCGGTGCCGCCTGGCACCCTGTCCGCTGTGGCACAACCGTTGAAGGAACTGATCAACACCGACTCGGCGCGGGCGCTCGCGGACGGGGTGAGCGCGGCCTGGCCGCCCTTCGAGAGCGAACGCTTCGTCTCCGCGGCGACCGCCGGCCTCGGTGGGATGGAGCTGAAGGATCGGGTGCGGCACGTCTCGGCGGCACTGCACGAGGCCCTGCCGCTGCCGTTCCCCGAGGCGGCCGCCGTGCTCAGGGACGCGGCCGGCCGGGTCCGGCTCGACATGTGGAGCGGTTGGCCGGCGACCGAGTACGTCGCCACACGCGGCGTCGAGCACCTCGACTCCGCGATGGCCACACTGGCCGTCCTCACTCCCCACGCCACCGGCGAGTTCGCCGTCCGGCCGTTCCTCGACCGCTACCGCGACGACGCCCTCAAGATCATGTACGGCTGGGCCGGATCGGGCGACGAGCACCTCAGACGGCTCGCCTCCGAGGGGTCGCGCCCCCGGCTGCCGTGGGGCTCGCGAGTGCGCTGGCTGATGGAGCCGGGCCCCACGCTGCCGATCCTCGACCTGCTGCGCGACGACCCCAGTGAATATGTGCGCCGGTCGGTGGCCAACCACGTCAACGACCTGGCCAAGGATCACCCGGAGACGGCGGTCGGACTGCTTGCCCGGTGGCGGGACGAGGGCGGGTCACACATCGAGCGCGTGGTCCGCCATGCCGTACGAGGCCTGCTGCGTACCGGCCACCCGGGCGCGTTGTCCCTCGTGGGGGCGTCCCACGGCAGCGGTTCGATCGAGTCGCTGGACCTGGCGGCCGAGGTGGCCGTCGGCGGGAGGTTGCCGTTCGCCGTGACCGTCCTGGCCGCCGCGCCGGGGCCTCTGGTGTTGCGGTACGCGGTGAGCCGGGACGGTTCGCGGCGGGTCTTCCATCTCGGGGAGCGGGTGGCCACCGCCGCCGGCGAGCGGTTCACGGTGACGAAGTCCCACTCGTTCCGGCCGGTCACGACCCGGGTCGAGCCTCCCGGCCCTCGCGTGCTGGAGATCCTCGTCAACGGAGCCGTCCGGGCGAGCGCCGGTTTCACCCTCGTAGACGGCTAGTGG
>NZ_BOOR01000019.1 GCF_016863335.1 Planotetraspora thailandica | reverse complement strand
ACAGCTAGTCGAAGTCGGTGCAGGTCGCGTACCAGTCGCCGCTCAGGTGGTCGGCCGTGGAGACAGGGAGATCCGTGGCCCGAACGCCGGGCGCGTACGCGAGCCCACACTGCGTCAACATCCCCCCGGTCCCGTTCACGTCGAAGTAGAGCACGCCGTCGTCTCGCCGCACGGTCTCGATGGAGAAGACGCCGACGAACCTGTTGACCGAAACGTCGGCATCGTCTTCAGGCAGCGACTGCCCAAAGGCGACCAGCGCCGGTTCGGAGATCATGAAGGCCAGCCGTGTCGGGACACCCACGCTCACGAGGATCGCCGTAAGGACGCCGATGATCGGCGCCCAGACGGTCCACCTACTCCGGCGCATCGCGGGCATGAGGAGCAGGGTCAGCCACGCCACGGCCACCAGCAGCCAGAGGTCGGCGGCGATCATGCCGCCGGAGAAGTCGCCACCGGGAGGGGCGGACGCGACCAGCGTCGACGCCGCCGCCAGGCCCGGGAGACCGGCGAACCACAACCACAGCCATCGCGAGCGTGCCTGCTCGGGCTGGGCCTTCGGCCCCTCGCCGATCATCACCGGCCGCTTCAGTCTTCGCACACCATGTACCAGTCTCCGGTCAAATGCTCGGGCTCGAAGAGTTGGGGATCGAGCACGTGACCGCCGGCCGTACGAACGAACATGCACTGCTCCAGCATGAATCCGGCGCCGTTCACGAGGAGATAAACATCGCCCGATTCCCGGTAGGCGCTGTCGATGGAGAACAGCCCGACGAAACGTCCCACCGGCACGGACTCTGGGTCGGCGTCGTGGCCGGGGAACGAATCGGCATACGCGTTCAGCGCGGGCTGCGAGGCAAGGAACGTCAGCCGCAGCGGCACGTCCGCGGCGATCAGGCCGATGGTCAGCGCGAAAACGGCGGGACCCAGCATGAGGAGCTTCGCGACCCTGGTCTTCGGGATCGCGAGCTGTGCCAGCCACCACACACCGGCGAACGCCCAGGCGCAGAACGCGGCCAGAAACAACAGGAAGTCGCCGCCACCCGGAGGCGTCGCGTAGACCCATGTGAGCACCGCCGCGAAGATCGACGGTCCGGCGAACCACAACCATTGCCGTCGGCCGGTTCCCCGGCCCCATTCCGCATCGGGCAATTCAGCTGTGATCACAAGCCCGACCTTATCCAGCCCTTCCGGTGAAAATCGGGAATCATGCTCGACACCGCCGTCACAGCCACACGCCGCCGGCGTCGGTGATCGTCGCAATGATCGGGCCGGCCTGCGCCTCCGGCCACAGCCAGTTGCGCACCTCGGCGACCGCACGTGCGAGCTGGTCTCCCGAGATCTCGACGGCCTCATCCTCAACGACGGGCCAGGCGGGAAACGCGTGAACCACCACCAGGCCATAGCGGGCGAGAGCGGTCAGCGTCTCGGCGAGCACCGGAACCGCCCCGACATGCCGTTCCCGGTCTTCGTCACCCGTCCACGCGGCGGCGATCTCCCAGAGCGGGGCGCCGCCGTCGGTCTCCTCCAGTACGAACGCTTCGGTGAATGTCAGACCTTCGGGTTCGTCCACGATCGCATTCTGCGCGACGCCGTCGGCTCTCGGCCAAAGGTTTTCCGCCGCACCGGGGCCCCGTGCCGGAGACACAGCCGGCGGTCTCATCGTCGCTCAGCGCATCCATTCGAACCCGAGGCCCACGTGTCGCATCTAAACGGCGACCGGCTCGAGCCCAGGGGAAGCGGACGTGATAGGCGACTTCATCTTCAACGTGGTCGCTTCATGGCTGGGCGGCCTGCTGGCACGCCGCCGTGGCTGGAGACTGCCGCGTGCCGTCTGGCGTCCCGACGGGTCCGTCACGTTGCCAGGCCTGGCGCACGGCTTCGACGTGCCGTCCTATGCGGCCCATCGGGGATGGATAGGCGGACACGTGACCATCGCTCCGGACGTCATCACGCACTCGATCGACGCGGACGGCAAGCTGTCACGCCGGACGATCCCCCTGCGGGACGCGGCCGTCACGATCCGGCCTCCCACGGACGAGGAGTTCCCCTCCGTGTTGAACCGCACGGTCGTCTGCATCTCCCTTCCGGACGGTCGGCCGTTCAAGATCGCCATCGACCCGGCGTACGACCGGGTTCTCCAACTGTTCCGCGTGCCTCGCGAATAGCAGCCGACCGCCGGTGTGCGGTTGCCGGTCAGGGCTGAAGCGTTCTCATGTGGTGAAACCCAGTAGGTGAAGTGCGTCGGCCGGGTGGCTGCGGTAGCGGTCGATGGCGGCGGCGATGTTGGTCCAGCCGATCAGGCGGGCCAGCCCGATGGCGAGGTTGCGCAGGCCGGCCATGATCCGGGGTGCGGTGCCGGTGCGGACGCGGCAGGCGTCTTCGCGGTAGGTGACGTCGCGGATGTGGTGCAGGGCCTCGATGCTCCAGTGGCCGCGGATCAGAGCGGCGAGATGGGCGTGGGTGGCCCGGCCCGGCGGCAGGCTGGTGACCACGTAGAGGGTGACGATGGTGGTCTTTCCGGTGCGGTGGTCGGTGCGGCGGCGTTTGACCTGAATGGCTTGGGCGGCGTGGGGGAAGGGCAGGCCGGGCCGAACCGCGCAGATCTTCATGCGGCGGATCTCGCGGCGGCCGTGGCCGCGTTCGTCGGTGCGGTCGTTGAGGATCGCCTCGCGCCAGGGCAGGGCCTTGAGCTGGGTGTGCAGGGTGGGCTGGTTGCCCTTGACGATGAACAGATAGTGGCCGTCGGCGGCGATGATCTGGCGGGCGTAGAACGGGCTCGACGGCGCTGTATGGCTACGGTCGACCGTCTGTTGCCGGCGGCTGAACGGCGTGTGGCTGATCACGCACGAGCACATCTCACTGCCGATCAACCCTGATCGTTCATGGGTCCTGGAGGGGCAGGGCACCGAGTCACACTGATGTGCTGGTAACGGCGGATTCCCGCCGTGACCATGCTCGGGGGGTGACCGCCAGCCGTCCGCCGCCGGAAGCCGCACGGGACCCGGCGGCTGTAACCACCTCTGCGCGCCGGCGAAGCCGACACCCCGCCCCGCCGCCGACCGGCGGCGGGGTGGCACCTTGCTGCTCAGCCCACCCGCGTACGAGCCGCAGCACCTGCCCGGCTTGATCCAGACCTGGTGACTCACCGATCAGGTGGGAAGGATGCCGGTGGCGTCGCCTCCGAACGGCCGTCGAAGGCGCGTCTGGCGGCGTGCACAAGAAGGGCGTTGTCGACGGACCAGTCGGCGATGGCGGTGGTGAGGCGTCCCGCCTTCACGCCGAGCTCGGTCAGGGCGTAGTCGACGCGCGGCGGAATGGTCGGATAGACCGTACGGCTGATCAGACCGTCCCGTTCCAGGGACCGCAGGGTCTGGGTCAGCGATTTCTGGGTGATGCCTTCGATGTTTCGGCGGAGCTCGGTGAACCGCAGCGGGCGCTGGTACTTCTCCAGCAACCCGAGTACGTACGGCGTCCACTTGTTCGCCAGCACTTCGAGCACGGTCCGGGACGGGCAGTCCTTTGCGTATGTGGGGGGTCCTACGCGCTTCTCAGTATCCATCAGGTACCTATATATATGGAGGGTGCCTACTTCACAAAGGATACCGATGCCTTCAGGATGAACGGCATGCCCGACACGCCCACGGCCCGCAGTGCCACCACGTCCTTCGTCTCCATCGATCGCCGGTCCGACGGCGTGGCCGTCCTTCGCATCGATCGGCCCGGCCGCAACGCGCTCTCGACCGTCGTCCTGAACCAAATCAGAGCAGCCGCCGACGAGCTGGCCGCCGACCCTCCTGGAGCGGTCGTCGTCTGGGGCGGTGACGAGGTCTTCTCTCAGGGCGGTGACCCGACCGAGTTCGACACCGTCGATCCGGCGCTGGCCCGGTACATCGGGGAGCGTTTCCACGCCGCCAACTCCGCGGTCGCCGCCATTCCGCGCCCGACCATCGCCGCCATTTGCGGAGTCGCGACCGGCGGCGGCTTGGAGCTGGCGCTGGCGTGCGACTTCCGTGTCGCCGCGGCGAATGCCCGGCTCGGCCTGCACGAGATCACGCTGGGTCTGTTCCCCGGAGGCGGCGGCACTCAGCGTCTGCCCCGGCTCGTCGGTCCGGCTCGGGCAAAGTACATGATCTTCTCAGGTGAGCCGGTGTCCGCCGGAGAGGCGCTGCGCATCGGGCTTGTCGACCAGGTCGTCGCCGACGGCACGACGCTGGACGCCGCGGCAGCGTGGGCGGCTGCGCTCGCGGCCAGGCGCGCCACCGCCCTGGAGCTGGCCAAACAGGCTGTCGACGGCGGGCTCGACCTGCCCCTAGCCGATGGCCTGCGCCTGGAACTCGATTTGTTTCCCCGGGCGTTCGGAGCCGGAGCGGAATCGTCCAGGGACAACCGTGGGCCTATGGCCGGGGCCTGACCGCCCCGGTACCCGTCGCGGGCGTCGGCCCGGGCACGTGCGGTTCCGGTACCCGCTCGTCAGCATGAGCACTGGTGGCGGCAAGGGCTGGTTATGGGCCGGGTCTCACCAACCGAGAGCACTTCAGCCCTGGGTTTCCGGTCAGGCGCTCGGGCCGAGTTCGCGCGCCACACGAGCCGCCATAGCGGTACAAAACTCGCATTCAGGGTTATTCGGCGTCTTTTCGCCTGAACTCACATAGCCGTCGACATGGGGATCTTGTTGCTGTAGAAATATATCCACGTCAGAAATCTAGCCTTCAGGGGCATTATGGCGAAAAAAGGAGCACGTAAGGCGGCCAAGCCCCTACGGCGTGCCAATGATGCCGCGCATGCAGACCCCAGCGATCCTTCTGGGCAGAATTCCTCGGGCGGCACTCCCTTATGGAAAAAACTACTGGGTGGCCCGAAGGCGCTGAGCATCTTGGTCGTCACCACCTTGACCACCTTTCTGGTGACGAGTTACGCGCCACGACTGGTCGCCGCGGTGGATCGGCTGACCGGGCCCGGCGACGTCACCATATATGCCTTTGAAAATCCCAATACGGATCGCGATGTCGTGCTGGCCTACGACGACCCGAAGAAGTTTCCCGACGTGGAAGCGCTTTATCAAATGCTTCAGAGCAAAGACTTCGGGCTCGGCAAGGATGGATATCAGGCACTCGCGTCCACCGACATGGTCATCGTCGAAAATCGTTCGCACGACGACATCGCCCTCGTGGGCATCGCGTTCAAAATACTGACCCGGAAGGATCCCCCGAAGGGGACCGCCGTATGGCTCAATCCCCAAGCCAACGACAAGGTCATCGAGCTGGGGTTCGACCTGGATTCATTCAACTCGCACGCGCGGTCCATCAACCCTGACGGCACTCTGGGTGAAGACTATTTCGCGCACAACCGAGTGGTGCTGAAGCCCGGCGAGCAGATCGCGATCTCCATGCGAGGCGACGCGACCAGGTTTCTCAACTTCTGGCGGGCCGAGATCAGCGTCTATATCGACGGCTCCGTGCGCCAGGTGATGGCTCCCGCGGCGGACAAGCCGCCCTTTGCCACTACAGGGCTGGCAAATACCTTCGGCAGCGCCTTCGACATTGCCGGGGGCCACATCAAACAGGTGGCTCCGAGACTATTCTGCGCCAGGCACGTCAAGTGCGGCCCTCGAGACAGCTGGAAGTAGTGTCAGGGGATGTCTCCGAATCAGTTTCGCGTACTCCGCGTCGTAATGGCACTCGCTTTGGTTTCGCTGGCGCTCGTGGCAGGCCTCGCCATGGGAAAGCCCTCCGGCCCTCGACCTCAAGCACCGATAAAGGTGCTCGGCGAGCGAACCGCCGCCAAGACTCCTCTGCCAGAGGCGACACCGATCAACGTGATAAGGGACCCTCCTTTCTTATCCGTATTCCATCTCCGTACCTCGAATCAAGGCAGGGGGACCGAGAACATCTACGTCTTCCCTGACGGGCGCGCCGCCATGGCATCTCTCGAGGAACTACTGGATTGCGATGACTACGCTTCCTGGGCGCACGCCAACGGCGGGACCGAGGTGGGCTTCGGCAACTTTTCCTTTACATTAGATAATCTCCTGGAACCTCCCGACGAAATACGGGTGAGCACGGTTCTGCATTCCAACACACAGTTGCCACCAAACCAGACCGTTGTCTCGTGTCGTGATCCGCATGACGCGCCTTCGCCTCCCTACACCGTTCCCGACCTGACCATTGGAGCCACCAGCACGGCGAGCCTTCCCGGCGATACATTGGCCCGCGATTCCGAGAATGGATGGAGCCGTAATCTGTGGATCGGGGGCGGATCGTGTGGGCGATGCTCCTACAGTCTCGAATTCAGAGTTCTCGCGAATGGCGAGACATACACCATGCCGGCCCAGGGACCTTTCGAGATCAGTGCTTCTCTGAAAGACCAGCCGGACATCCTCCTGTGCACCAAAGCCAATAAAGAGGACGGTACCCCCGGTGGCTTGATGAGGCTGGAGGACCCTGCCCTGGCATGCCCTGATTAGGCCTGACAAATCAGGACTCCTCGATTCGTGTTCGTGTTCGGGTTCGATCGCACGCACCGCCGGGGCACGGTGTAGCCACCGCCGATGGGCAACGCGACCAGCGGTGATCGACTTCATCGGCTCCGGGCAAGCGGTGGTCAGTAGCGCGCGCTGGAAGCGTGCAGCAACGGGGACACGACCGAGGAACGGCCGTCCACCGTCGCCCCCGCGAACTGGAGGCTCGGCGCCAGAAGCCGGTTGTTCTCGGCGGGGAAGTTCAGCTTGGGCGCCGAGACCTCATCCAGCGTGGTGCGCTGGGCCTCGCTGAGCGTCACGTCCAAGGCACCGACGTTGGTCTCGAACTGGTCGATCCTGCGCGAGCCGATCAGGGTGGAGGTGACTCCGGGCCGCCCCTGCACCCAGGCCAGGGCGACCTGGGCGGACGTCGCACCCACCTCCTCGGCGATGGCGTTCACGGCGTCGATCACGGCCAGGTCGGCCGCGGTCGGCTCGCCGGGAATCCGCGTGCGGTTGGCGTCCGGGATCGTGGTGCCGGCGCTGGAGTACTTGCCCGACAGCAGCCCTCCGTGCAGCGGGGACCACGGCATCACGCCCATGCCCAGCGCCTGGGACATCGGGATCAGCTCACCCTCCGAGGTCCGCTCGAGGAGGGAGTACTGCAACTGCACCGCGATGATCGGAGCCCACCCGCGCAACCGCGCGAGTGTGGCCGCCTCGGCGGTCGCCCACGCCGGCACGTCGGAGAAGCCCACGTAGCGGATCTTGCCGGCGCCGACCAGATCGTCCAGCGCGCGAAGGGTCTCCTCCACCGGGGTGACCGGGTCGAAGTTGTGCAGCCAGTAGATGTCGACGTAGTCGGTCTGGAGGCGGCGCAGCGAGTTCTCCAGCTGTTGCACGATGGCCTTACGGCTGGGTCCACCGCCGTTCGGGTCGTTCTCATACAGATTGGCGAAGAACTTCGTGCCGAGCACGAGCCGGTCACGCTGCGACGGCCGGCCGGCGAGGTAGTCGCCGATGATCCTCTCCGAGTGGCCGTTGGTGTAGACATTGGCGGTGTCGATCGAATTGCCACCACGATCGATATAGGCCGCGAGGATCTTCGTCGACTCCTCCGCGCTGCTTCCCCAGCCCCAATCCTCTCCGAATGTCATCGTGCCCAGCGTGAACGGGCTGATCCGCAGGCCGGAGCGGCCGAGGGTGACATAGGAATCGAGCGACATCGTGGACCTCCACGTTCATGGGATGACGAGACGCCGACAAGGCGGTCTCCGAATACGTCTCCATTGAACGAGGCAACGGCATGATCACCTAGGCCGTTGCGCTCGATCCATTGCACGATCCGCTCAAAGTTGCCCGGATAATGATGCACGTGCACCCGGGGACGTGGTTCACTCGAGTGATGAGCCACCTGGACGAACTCGGTCGTCGGATCGTGCGACTCGCCGGGGACAGCCCCCGCCCCCTGTGGGTCGAGGACGCGATGGTGTTCGCCGCCCACCACGTGACCGAGACGATGGCCACGGTCACCGAGCCGATGCTGGCCCTGGTCGTGCAGGGAGTGAAGCGCTCGGCCCTCGGCGACCATGTCTTCGAGCACCACCCCGGCCAGGCCGCTGTGGTGACCGTCGCCCTCCCCCTGACCTCGCAGATCACACAGGCCAGCCGCCGCGAGCCGTTCCTCGCGCTCGGGCTGCGGCTCCAGCCCTCGCTGATCGCCCAGTTGCTGGTGGACGGCGGGCCCACCGCCATCCGGCCCCACGACGGACCGGGCATGGCGATCAGCAACGCGGACGACAAGCTGCTCGACGCCCTCGTCCGGCTGGTACGCCTGCTGGACGAGCCACGTGACCTCCGGGTGCTCGGGGACGGAGTGCGACGGGAGATCCACTGGCGGCTGTTGAACGGACCCCAGAACGCCCTGATCAGACAGGCCGGCGCGGCGGACAGCCGCCTCGCCCTCGTCGCCCGCGCCATAGCCTGGATCAGGTCCCGGTACGACCGGGTGATCCGCATCGACGACCTCGCCTCGGACATCGGCACGAGCGTCTCGTCCCTCAACCGGCACTTCCGCGCGGTGACCGCGATGAGCCCGCTCCAGTACCAAAAACAGATCCGGCTGCAGAAGGCCCGTATCGAACTCATCTCCGCACCGAACGATGTGGCCGCGATCGGCTATGCCGTCGGCTACGACAACCCGTCACAGTTCAGCCGCGAATACCGGCGCATGTTCGGGATGCCGCCGGGGCAGGATGCGGTACGCCTGCAGACCATGGCCATAGTCCAGGAGTAGCCAGCCGACACCGCTCTACGAGCGCATGCCGTTCCCAGGGTTACCGGTCGTCGTCGCTTGCGCGGGACCCGCCCAAAGACGCGGGCGGGTCCCTTGCGGTCCTGGTGGCCGCACGACGGGTCAGTACGGCGTGTCGCCCGCCCTAGGCGCCCAGGCCGAGTTCGCGGGCGATCAGGATGCGCTGCACCTCGCTGGTGCCCTCGCCGATCTCCAGGATCTTGGCGTCGCGGTAGAACCGGCCCACGGGAAACTCGTTCATGAAGCCGTATCCGCCGAAGACCTGGGTCGCGTCGCGGGCGTTGTCCATGGCCGCGTTCGACGAGACGAGCTTGGCGATCGCGGCCTCCTTCTTGAACGGCAGGCCGGCGAGCATGCGCTCGGCGGCGTGGTAGTAGGCCAGCCTGGCCGTGTGGACCCGCGCCTCCATGTCGGCGATCTTGAACTGGATGGCCTGGTAGCGGCCGATCTCCTGGCCGAAGGCCGTGCGTTCGGCCGCGTATCGGATCGACTCGTCCACGCAGCCCTGGGCGAGGCCGACCGACAGGGCCGCGATGGCGACGCGCCCCTCGTCGAGGGTCTGGAGGAACTGGGCATAGCCGCGGCCGCGTACGCCGAGCAGATTGCCCGCCGGCACCCGGCAATCGGAGAACGACAGTTCACGCGTGTCGGAGGCCGACCAGCCGACCTTGGAATACTTCTTCGACACCGTGAAGCCGGGCGTGCCCGACGGCACGATGATCGTGGAGATCTCCGGCTTCACACCGTTGCGACCGGTGATCGCGGCCACGGCGACGAAGCCGGTGATGTCGGTGCCCGAGTTGGTGATGAACGCCTTGGTCCCGTTGATCACCCATTCGCCGCCGTCGAGGTCGGCGGTGGTCCGCATGCCGCCGGGCACGTCGGAACCGCCGCCCGGCTCGGTCAGGCCGAAGGCCCCCAGCATCTCTCCCGAGGCCAGCTTGGGAAGCCAGCGCTCCTTCTGCTCCGCCGTACCGAACCGCAGGATCGGCATGGCGCCCAGGGAGACCGCTGCCTCCAGGGTGATGGCGACCGAGGAGTCGACCCGGGCGAGTTCCTCCAGGGCCAGGCACAGGGTGAAGTAGTCGCCGCCCATGCCGCCGTACTCCTCGGGGATGGGCAGCCCGAACAATCCCATGGCGCCCATCTTGCGGACGATGTCGTAGGGGAACTCGCACCGCTCGTAGTAGTCGCCGATGACCGGGGCGACCACCTCGTGGGCGAACGCCTCGACCGTCTTGCGCAGCTCGATGTGCTCGTCGCGCAGCATTCACAGCTCCTTCGCGAGGGCCTGGACGACCCGGGAGGGGCTCGGGCGGCCGAGTTTCCCGGCGAGCCACAGGCTGGTGGAGGCCAGTTCGCAGACGTCGACGCCCGTCTCGATGCCGAGGCCGTCCAGCATCCAGACCAGGTCTTCCGTGGCGAGGTTGCCGGTCGCACTCTTGGCGAACGGGCAGCCTCCGATGCCTCCGGCCGATGAGTCGAACGTCGTCACCCCCATCCGCAGCGCGGTGAGGGTGTTGGCCAGGGCCTGGCCGTACGTGTCGTGGAAGTGCACGGCCAGTTGTGCGACGTCGGTCCGCGCGTCCTGGAACGCCTCCAGCAGCGCGGTGACGTGGGCGGGCGTCCCGACGCCGATCGTGTCGCCGAGCGACAGCTCGTAGCAGCCGAGGTCGAGCAGGTGCCGTCCGACCTCCACCACCTGGGCGGGCGCGACCGGCCCCTCCCAGGGATCGGCGAAGCACATCGACACGTACGCCCTGACCTTCATGCCGTGGTCGAGAGCGCGCGCGACGACCGGCTCGAACATCTCGAACTGGGACTCCAGCGTGCGGTTGAGGTTGGCCCGGGCGAACGTGTCCGTCGCGCTGGCGAAGATCGCGATATCCCTGACCCCGCGTTCCAGGGCCCGGTCCAGCCCACGCTCGTTCGGCACCAGCACCGGGTAGGACACGCCGGGAACGCGAGACAGGCTGTCCAGCAGCTCCTCCGCGTCGGCCAGCTGGGGCACCCATTTGGGGTGCACGAAGCTGGTCG
Source organism: Planotetraspora thailandica (assembly GCF_016863335.1). Lineage (GTDB taxonomy): Bacteria > Actinomycetota > Actinomycetes > Streptosporangiales > Streptosporangiaceae > Planotetraspora > Planotetraspora thailandica. The sequence continues at coordinate 41,473 of NZ_BOOR01000019.1, read as the reverse complement.
TCTCGATGGTGGTCAGACCTGCCGCGGCCAGCCTGCCGATGAACTCCCGCTTCACGTCCACGGGCACGACCGTGCTCTCGTTCTGCAGCCCGTCCCTCGGCCCGACCTCATAGATCGTCACTCGCATGGCGTCACCTTCGCCAGCACGGCGTCCAGCTCGACGGTCTGCCCGGTCCGAGCGCGCAGCTCGGTGAGCACCCCGTCGGCGGGCGCGGTCACGGTGTGTTCCATCTTCATCGCCTCCACGACGAGCAGCGGCTGACCCGCGGCGACCTGGTCTCCTTCGGCCGCCTTGACGACGAGCACGGTGCCGGGCATGGGGCTGCGGACGACGCCGTCGCCGCCGCGGGCGCCGCCGGGGCGGTCGGCGGGGTCGCCGGGCTCGTGCCGGGGGAACGGCCAGGCCCGCCCTCCCTCGGCCAGCCAGACGACGCCGCGGTCGGAGGCCGTCGCGTAGCGCCGGGTGATCCCGTCGATCGTGACGACGGCCTCGCCCGCGTCGAGTTCGAGCCGCCCCGAAAGTGAACGACCATTAACTTCGATCTCGGCGTCACCCACGGAGCCGCGGACCTTCGCGTACCGGTGGTCGGTCCAGGCCCGCTCGCCCAGGCGCCAGCCGTCGCCCACATCCCACGGGTCGTCACTGGGTTCCCGGTGATGCAGCACGAGCGCGGCCGCCGCCAGCACCTCATCGGGCACTACCCCGTCCCCGGCGAGGTCGCCGAGATGCCTCTCGACCAGCCCCGTGTCGAGCCGCCCGGCCACCACGTCGGGATGGGCGAGCAGCGCGCGCAGGAAGCCGACGTTGGTGGTGACGCCGAGGATCGCGGTCTCGGCGAGGGCGGCGTCCAGTGCCCGCAGCGCGCCGGCGCGGTCGGGGGCCCACGCCACGATCTTGGACAACATGGGGTCGTAGTCGCTGCCGACGACCATGCCCTCGGCGAGCCCGGAATCGACCCTGACCCCCGCGGGCTCCCGCAGGGCCAGCACCCGGCCGCCCGTCGGGAGGAAGTCGCGCGCGGGGTCCTCGGCGTAGACCCGCGCCTCGACGGCGTGGCCGCGCAGCCGCACGTCCCCCTGGCCGAAGGCGAGGGGCTCCCCCGCGGCGATCCTGAGCTGCAGCTCGACCAGGTCGAGGCCGGTCACCAGCTCGGTCACGGGGTGTTCCACCTGGAGCCGGGTGTTCATCTCCATGAAGAAGAACTCGGCTCCGCCCGCGCTCCCGGGGACGATGAACTCGACGGTGCCCGCCCCGACGTACCCGACGGACCGGGCCGCCTCGACCGCCGCGGCGCCCATGCGCTCACGGGTCTCGGGGTCGAGCAACGGCGACGGCGCCTCCTCGATGATCTTCTGATGCCGCCGCTGGAGGCTGCACTCGCGCTCGCCGAGGTGGACGGTGTTGCCGTGCGCGTCCGCCATGACCTGGATCTCGATGTGGCGGGGACCGTCCACGAACCGCTCGACCAGCAGCGTGCCGTCGCCGAAGGCGGCCAGTGCCGTACGGCGGGCCGACTCGAGCGCGCCGGGGAATTCCTCCGCCGACCTGACCAGCACCATGCCCTTGCCGCCGCCGCCCGCCGACGGCTTGATCAGCGCGGGAAGGCCGATGGCCTCCAATCGCGCGGCGTCCAGTGGACCCTCGCCGGGGACCAGGCCGGGCACCACGGGCACTCCCGCCGCCGCGACGGTGTCCCTGGCCCGGATCTTGTCGCCCATGGCCTCGATCGCGGCGGGGGGCGGGCCGACGAACACCAACCCGGCATCGGCGACCCGGCGGGCGAAGGCGGCGTTCTCGGCCAGGAATCCGTATCCGGGGTGCACGGCCTGGGCCCCGGAGCGCAGGGCCGCCTCGACCACGCCCTCGATGTCCAGGTATCCGCGCGGGAGCCGTACGGCCAGGTCAGCCGCGTGCACATGGGGGGCGTCGCGGTCGGCGTCGCTGTGGACGGCGACCGAGCGGATGCCCAGGGCCCGCAGCGTCCGGATGATCCGGACGGCGATCTCGCCCCTGTTGGCGATCAGCACGCTGTCGAACATCACGAGCCTCACATCCGGAAGACGCCGTAGCCGACGGGTTCGAGGGGGGCGTTCGCGGCGGCGCCGAGCGCCAGGCCGAGGACGGTGCGGGTGTCCACGGGGTCGATCACCCCGTCGTCCCAGATCCGCGCGGTCGAGTAATAGGGGCTGCCCTGACGCTCGTACTGCGCCCTGATCTCGTCGGCGTCGGCGTTGCCCACGGTGGACAACACGGCGGCCGCCTGTTCGCCGCCCATGACGGAGATGCGGGCGTTCGGCCACATCCACAGGAACCGCGGCGAGTAGGCCCGCCCGGCCATCGCGTAGTTGCCCGCTCCGAACGAGCCGCCGACGATCACGGTGAACTTGGGCACCCGGGCGCAGGCCACGGCCGTGACCATCTTGGCGCCGTGCTTGGCGATGCCTCCGGCCTCGTACGCCTTGCCGACCATGAACCCGCTGATGTTCTGCAGGAACACCAGCGGAATGGAGCGCCGGTCGCACAGCTCGATGAAGTGCGCGCCCTTCAGGGCGGACTCGCTGAACAGGATGCCGTTGTTGGCGACGATCCCCACTGGGTGGCCGTGGATGTGGGCGAACCCGGTGACCAGGGTGGGGCCGTACTCGGCCTTGAACTCCAGGAACCTGCTGCCGTCGACGACGCGCGCGATGATCTCCCGCACGTCGTAGGGGGTGCGGGTGTCCTGCGGGACGATCCCGTACAGCTCGCGCGGGTCGTGGGCCGGGGGCTCCGCGGGGGCGACGTCCCACGGGCGGGGGGCGCGCGGCGCGAGCGTCGCGACGATGTCCCTGACGATCTTCAGCGCGTGCGGGTCGTCGTCGGCCAGGTGGTCGGTGACGCCGCTGACCCGCGCGTGCACCTCTCCCCCGCCGAGCTCCTCCGCTGTGACGGTCTCGCCGGTGGCCGCCTTCACCAGCGGCGGGCCGCCGAGGAAGATCGTGCCCTGCCCGCGGACGATCACGGCCTCGTCGCTCATCGCGGGCACGTAGGCCCCGCCCGCCGTGCAAGAGCCGAGAACGGCCGCGATCTGCGGGATGCCCCGCGCCGACATCGTGGCCTGGTTGTAGAAGATGCGCCCGAAGTGCTCGCGGTCGGGGAAGACCTCGTCCTGCTCGGGAAGGAACGCTCCGCCGGAGTCGACCAGGTAGACGCACGGCAGGTTGTTGTGCAGCGCGACCTCCTGGGCCCGGAGGTGCTTCTTCACGGTGATCGGGTAGTACGTGCCGCCCTTGACCGTGGCGTCGTTGGCGACGACCACGCATTCGCGGCCGGAGATCCGGCCGATCCCGGTGATGATCCCCGCGGCCGGCGCCTGCCCGCCGTACAGGCCGCTCGCGGCGAGCGGGGACAGCTCCAAGAAACGCGAGCCCGGGTCGAGCAGGGTGTCCACCCTGTCGCGCGGCAGCAGCTTCCCCCGCTGGACGTGCCGCTCCCTCGACCTTTCCGGGCCGCCCTTGGCGGCCGCCGCCAGCCGGTCACGCAGGTCCGCAGCGAGCGCCTCGTTCGCCTCGGCGTTCCGCTTGTACGGCTCGGCGCCCGGATCGCACGTGCTCTCCAGCACCGGCCAGGCACTTTCGCTCATGTTCCGGATGTTAGCCATCATTAACTGGCCTCGTCTACCATGGCTGCCGTGACCACCGCACGAACCCCTACCCGCAATCGCCGCGGCGAGATCCTCGACGCGGCCGCCGCCCTATTCGCGGCGCGGGGTTTCCACGGGGTGTCCATCGAGGACATCGGCTCGGCCGTGGGCATTTCGGGCCCCGGGCTCTACCGGCACTTCAGCGGCAAGGAGGCCCTGCTCAGCGAGATGCTCCTCGACATCAGCGAGCGCCTGCACGAGCAGGGAGCCCGGCTGGCGACCACCCCCGCCACGGCGGAGGCGGCACTCGACGCCCTGCTGGCGGGGCACATCGAGTTCGCGCTGAACCATCCGGCGCTGATCCGCGTGCACGAGCGTGAGCTGGACAACGTGCCCGAGCCGGCCCGCCGGGCGATCAGGCGGCTGCAGCGGCTCTACGTGGAGGAATGGGTGACGGTGCTCAGCGAACTGCACCCCTCGTGCCCGCCCGCGCGGCTGCGGGCCGCCACCCACGCGGTCTTCGGCCTGCTCAACTCGACCCCGCGCAGCGCGGGAGAACTGTCTGCCGAGGCGATGGCCGCCCTCCTGCGCGAGATGGCCCGGGCGGCCTTCGCCTCACTCCGCTAGCCGCTCAGGCGAGCAGTTTGCGGGCGGCCCGTTCGATGTCGGCCTCCGACAGCAGGACGGTGGAGGACGCGTCGCCCAGCGGCACGAAGCTGTCCCGCGAGGTCACCCGGGCGATCCGGCCGGTGAAGCCGTTGTCGACGAGCGCGGCGATCACGCTCTCCGAGACGCCTCCGCTGCCGCGGGTCTCGTCGGCGATCAGCACGTTTCCGGTCAGGTCGGCCGAACGCAGCAGGTCCTCCACCGGGAGCGGCGACAACCAGCGCAGGTCGAGCACCCGGCAGCCCACCTCGTCGGCCGTGAGCTTCACCGCCGCCCGCAGGCTCATCCGCAGCCCGTTGCCGAAGGTGACGATCGTCAGGTCGCGGCCGTCGCCGTAGGAGCGGGCCCGCCCGATCGGCACATGGGTCTCGCCCCACCGGGCGGGCGGCGCGTACGGCGCGAGCCACCCGCCGTCGCCGTCGTCGAACAGATCACGCGTGTGATAGAGCGCGATCGGCTCCAGGAAGACGCAGACGCTGCCGTCGACACGGGCGGCGGCCAGGCAGGTGCGGAGCATGGCGGCCGCGTCGTCGGGGCGGGCGGGTGAGGCGACGACCACTCCGGGAATGTCGCGCAGCGCGGCGACCGAGTTGTCGTTGTGGAAGTGCCCGCCGAAGCCCTTCTGGTAAGAGTAGGCGGCGACCCGCAGGATCATCGGGTTGCGGTAGGCCCCCTGCGAGAAGAACTGCAGCGTGGCCGCCTCGCCCCTGATCTGGTCGAGCGCGTTGTGCAGGTAGGCGAGATATTGCACCTCGGGCACGGGCAGCAGCCCGGAGAGCCCCGACCCGAGCGCGAGGCCGAGGATGGCCTGCTCATCCAGCAGGGTGTCGAAGACGCGCTCGGCGCCGAACTTGCGGAGCAGGCCGCGGGTCACGCCGTAGACGCCGCCCTTGCGCGCGACGTCCTCGCCGAACACCAGCACGCCCGGGTCCACGGCCATCGCGTCGGCGAGCGTCCTGTTGATCGACTGCGCGAGCGTGAGCTTGCCCTCCAGTTCCGGCGGCGTCGTGAACGTGCGGTCCCGCACCTCGCCGGGCGCCACTCGGGCGACCTCGGCGGCGACGCGTCCGGCGTCGCGCGGGGCCAGCGGCGCCATGACCTCCTCGGCCGAGACGAGCCGCGGCCTGCGGGTGCACTCCATCGCCAGCTTGATCACGTGGTCGCGCTCGGCCTCGTAACGCGACAGCAGTTCGTCCGGTACGGCCAGGCCGGCCTCGACGAGGAGCCGTGCCGTACCGACCAGGGGGTCGCGCGCCAGGTCGGCGGCGATCTCCTTGCGCGTCCGGTAGCCGATCTCCACGTCGGAGCCGGCGTGGCCCATGAGACGGACCGTGCGCATCCGCAGGAACGCGGGCGACCGGGTCGTGCGCACGTGCTCGGCGGCGCGCAGGGCAACGTCGTGGATGTCGGCCAGGTCGCAGCCGTCGGCCTCGAAATACTCCAGCAGGGGGTGGCGCGACTGCTCGACCCAGCCGGGCGGCGTCTTGACGCTGATGCCGATGCCGTTGTCCTCGCAGACGAACAACACGGGGAGCTGGAGCCCGCGGAACCGCCCGTACGCGGCGGTGTTGAGCCCGGTCAGCGCAGAGGCGTGGTTCACGGAGGCGTCGCCGAAGCTGCACACGGTGATCGCGTCGTCCGGCCAGCCGGACGGCACGCCGAGCGTCCGGGCCCGTTCGATGGCGAAGCCCACGCCGACGGCGCGCGGCAGGTGGCTGGCGATCGTGGACGTCTGCGGGATCACCGCGAGGTCGTGGTGGCCGAAGACCTTGTGCCGGCCTCCCGCGATCGGCTCCTCCGTCGAGGCGGCCAGCCCCAGGAGCACGTCCCGCAGGCCCTCCTCGGCGAGCCGTCCGGCCTGGGCCGAGCGGGTCAGGTAGAACGCGCCCGACCGGTAGTGCAGCAGGGCCGGGTCCGAGACCCGCAGGGCCGAGGCCACCGCCGCGTTGCCCTCATGTCCGGAGGACCCGATCGTGTAGAAGCCTTCACCGCGCTCGCGCAGCAACCGGGCGGCGACGTCGAGGAGCCGGCTGGCGAGCTGCACCTCGAACAGCTCCCGGCAGCGGGCGCCGGTCAGGCTCGTTCCCGGTCGCACCGGAAGGCTCGGATCCCTGGGGGATCCCGGCGTCAGAGCGCCGACGGCCTCGGTGAAATGGGTCTCCACATCGTCGCGCACCACAAGCCCGATTATGTCGCAGGATGCACGCTCCGTCCCGCACAGTGAGGAGTCCGTTGAGATCTCGTTTTCCGCACCCCCGAAGGGCGCGTCACTCCGTCCGGCTGAACTGGGTGACCGCGACGCCGAGCAGGCCGGCGCCGACGACCGCGACCAGGCCGAGTTCCATGATCACAGGAAGCTGCCAGCCGAACCACGTGACCCCCGGATTGAGGATCGCGCCGACCTGATCGGGCACGTCGAGGTGCCCGAAGACCGCCTGGCGCATCGGGTCGACGGCGTATGTCAACGGGTTGACCGTGGTCAGCACGTGCAGCCACGACGGCAGGTTGGCCAGCGGGAACATCGCGCCGGACAGGAACATCATCGGCATGATGGCCATCTGCATAACGCCGAAGAACGACTGCATGTTGCGCATCCGGGCGGCGAGCAGCACCCCGAAAGCCGTGATCGTGAACGCCGCGAGGAACATCTCACCCAGCAGGGTGACGATCAGACCCGGCTCGTACGGCACGCCCACCAGGCCGGCCATGGCCAGGATGATCACGCCCTGCGCCGTGGCGACGACGGCTCCGCCGAGGCACTTGCCGACGACGATCGAGCCCCGGCCCACCGGAGCGACCAGCATCTCGCGCAGGAAGCCGAACTCCCTGTCCCACACGATCGAGCCGGCGGAGAACATCGCCGTCATGATGACGGTCATGGAGATCATGCCGGGATACATGAACGTGCGGTAGTCGACGCCGGGGATCACCCCGCGCACCAGCGTGCCCAGCCCGGTGCCCATGACGAACAGCCACAACACGGGCTGGATCAGCATCGACACCATGCGGGTGCGGTCGTTCACGAACCTCAGCAGCTCGCGGTGGAGCACCACCTTGATCGCGCGTACGTCGTGGGACCCGCTCATCGGGGGGACGCTCACCCGGACCACTTCGGCGGTCATCGATTCACCTTCCTCTGGCCATGGCCCGCATCCACGCGTTGCCGTCGCCCGACTCGGCGTCGCGGATCGTGGAACCGGTGTAGGACATGAAGACGTCGTCGAGCGACGGGCGGGAGACGCTCACCGACCTGATCGGCAGCCCGAGCTCGGCGAACAGCCGCGGCACGAAGGCCTCGCCGGAGGCGACGGCGAAGGTGACCTGTCCCTCGCGGACGGCGGCCTCGATGCCGAAACGCTCCCGCAGCAGCGCGATGGCCCGTTCGTCGTCGCCCGTCTGGATCTGCACCCGGTCCTCGCCGATGCTCGCCTTGAGCGCCTCGGGAGAGTCGACCACGACGATCTCACCGTGGTCGATGATCGCGATCCGGTCGCAGAACTCCGCCTCCTCCATGTAGTGCGTCGTCATGAAGATCGTGATGTCCTCGGTCAGGCGCAACTTGTTGATGTAGCCCCAGATGGCCGAGCGGGTCTGCGGATCCAGCCCCACCGTGGGCTCGTCCAGGAACAACACCCGGGGCGAGTGCAGCAGGCCCCTGGCGATCTCCAGCCGGCGCTTCATGCCGCCGGAGAAGGTCATGACCTTGCTGTCCTTGCGATCCCACAGGGCCACCATCTCCATGACCTGCCGCAGCCGGTCGCCGAGCACCGCCTTGGGCACGCCGTACAACTCGGCGTGGAAGCGCAGGTTCTGCTCGGCGGTCAGGTAGCCGTCCAGAGTCGGGTCCTGGAAGACCAGGCCGATGTTCTGGCGCACCCGCCCGCGCTCGGTCACCACGTCGTGCCCGGCCACCGTGGCGGTTCCGCCGGTGGGGGTGATCAGCGTGCAGAGCATGCTGATCGTCGTGGTCTTCCCCGCGCCGTTCGGGCCGAGGAAGCCGAACACCTCGCCGGGGGCGACGTCGAAGTCGACCCCCTTCACCGCCTCGACCTTGCCGTAGGTCTTCTTCAGCCCGCGTACGGACACCGCGGCATCCATCTCTAGCCCTCCGAGAGAATCCGGAACATCTCCTGACGAGTGCTCCTGAGGAGCTTCTTGGCCTCGGCCACCTGCCGGTCGCCCGCCACGTGCGTGAGGTGGACGAACGCCTCGCCGAGCTGGGCCCACAACAGGCGCAGCTCGTGCCGGTCCTCGGGGAGGCTGCGGGCCACCTCGTCCCACGGCTCGGCCCGCTCGTCCGCGTGCCGCCGCCCCTCCCCGGTCAACCGATAGGTACGGCTGCCGCCGGACTCCTCGCCCTCGACGAGTCCCTCGTCCTCCATCTGCTGGAGCGCCGGATAGACCGAGCCGGGGCTCGGCCGCCAGACGCCGCCACTGCGCCGGGAGATCTCCTCGATCATCTGGTAGCCGTTGCGCGGCTCCTCCAGCAGCAGCCGGAGCAGGGCCACGCGCACATCGCCGCGTCGGACGCGGGGCGCGAGAGGAGGGTGCGGGGGAAGTCTGAGATCGTCGTCCATCATCATCCGTCAACTATCGAGATAGCTGAACGATATATCTTGATAGTCGGCAGAGCAAGGCCCTTTTTGACCCGCGCTTTACCGGTCAGAGCCAGTCGCGGCGCTTGAACACGAGATAGAGGGCGAGGCAGACCGCCGCCATGAGCAGCACGGCGAACGGGTAGCCGAGCAGCCAGTGCAGCTCCGGCATGTGGTCGAAGTTCATCCCGTAGATGGTGCCGACCAGCGTCGGCGCGAACAGGATGGCCGCCCACGCGGAGATCTTCTTGACCTCGTCGCCCTGGGCGATGCTGGCCGCCGTGAGCTTGGTCATCTCCTCGTTCTGCGCCTGGCTGACCAGGGTCGAGTTGACGATCAGGATGTCCTGGAGCATCTGCCGGAACGCCGACACGCGCTCGGTCACCGTGATCGCGTGGTCGGACACGTCGCGCAGATAACTCTGCAGCTCCTCGTCCACTCCGTATTTGGGCGAGGCCGCGATGAATCCGTCGAGCATGCCGACCAGGGGGCTGGTGGCCCGCTGAAACTCGATCACCTCCCGCGACAGGGCGTAGATGCGCCGGGGCGCGGCAGGGTCGCCGCCGAACACCTGCACCTCGATCTCGTCCACGTCGTTCTGCAGCCCGGCGACCACCGGCGCGTAGCCGTCGACCACCGCGTCGAGGATCGCGTACAGCACCGCCTGCGGACCCTGGCGCAGAAGATCCGGGTTCGACTCCATGCGGCGGCGCACCCTCGACAGGTCCGGCGCCTCGCTGTGCCGTACGGTCAGGACGAAGTCGGGGCCGACGAAGACGTGCAGCTCGCCGAACTCGACCTTCTCCGGCTGGTCGAGATACTGAGCGGCCCTGAGCACGACGAAGAGGGTGTCGCCGTAGCGGTCGGCCTTCGGCCGCTGGTGGGCGACGATGGCGTCCTCCACGGCCAGTTCGTGCAGGCCGAACTCCTCGGCGGCCCTGGCCAGCTCGTCCTCCCCCGGCCGGTAGAGGCCGATCCAGGCCATCGCCCCGGGCCGGGAGCGCAGCGAGGCGATGGCGGCGGGCAGCGAGCCCGGGGAGTCCACCCGCTTGCCGTCGAGGTACACCGCGTTGTTGACGACGCTTTCGTGCGCCGCCTCCTCGGCGCCCGCTCTCGGGTCCAAGGAGTGCTCGGGAGCCTGTTCCGGCTTCATCCGCATCAAGCCACGTAATCCACGCATTCGCCGCTCAGCCACACATAGACGGTAGAGCCTGATGCCCTCCCCGGCACGACAGGCCGTACGATTCCCCGCGGAGGTGGCCCCACTGAACGCCGTCTGGAACCAGCTGACCGCGACCCAGGTCGCACCCCCGCACTGGCTGATCATCGTGTCCGGAGTCGTCGCGCTCGCGATCGTCTCCTACCGGCCGGCGTGGCACATCTCGCGCGGGCTTGTCACGATCGCGCACGAAGGCGGGCACGCCCTGGTGGCCGTGCTCACCCGCAGGAAGCTGCAAGGCATCCGGCTCCACTCCGACACCTCCGGCGTGACGCTCACCCGGGGCAGGCCCACCGGCCCCGGCATGATCGCCACGGCGGCCGCCGGATATGTCGCGCCCTCGCTCCTCGGGCTCGGAGCGGCCCGGCTCCTCGCCTCCGGCTACGTCACGCTGCTGCTGTGGGCCGTCCTGGTGCTGCTCGCGTGCATGCTGCTGATGATCAGGAACCTCTTCGGCGTCGTGTCGCTGCTGGTCGTCGGCGGGGCGGTCTTCGCGCTGTCGTGGTACGCGCCGCAGGACGTGCAGGGCGTGCTCGCGCACGGGGCCGTCTGGTTCCTGCTGCTCGGCGGCCTGCGCCCGATCATCGAGTTGCAGAGCAAGCGGCGCAGGGGACGGGCGGCCGACTCCGACGCCGACCAGCTCGCCCGCCTGACCCGCCTGCCGGGCACGTTCTGGGTCGTGCTGTTCCTGCTCGTGTCCGGCGCCGCGTTCGCGTCCGGGGCCTACCTGCTGATGGTCAGCGGACCGACAGCGTAGAACCCGACCGGCCCTTGCGGACCTGGAGCCGCACCGGGATGCGCACCCGCAGCTCGGCGACGTGGCTGACGATCCCGACGGCCCTGCCGCCTTCACGCAGGCCGTCGAGGATGTCGAGCACGTCGTCGAGGGTGTCCTCGTCGAGCGTGCCGAAGCCCTCGTCCACGAAAAGGGTGGCGATCTCGGCGCCTCCCGCCTCCGCCGTGACGACGTCGGCCAAGCCCAGGGCGAGCGCCAGCGAGGCGACGAAGCTCTCCCCGCCCGACAGGGTGGCAGGGTCGCGGTCGACGCCGGTCCACGCGTCCAGCACGCGCAGGCCGAGCCCGCCTCCCGACCTGCCCCGGTCTCCCGCGGCGCGGCGCAGGTCGTGCTGCAGGAGATAACGCCCCGACGACATGCGGTCGAGCCGCTCGTTCGCCGCCTCCACGACCTGCCTGAGGCGCTCCCCCAGCACGTACGACGACAGGCGCATGTGCCACTGGTTGTCCGGCGACGTGCCGCCCGCCAGCTCCGCGAGCCGCCGCGCGAGGCGATGCCTCTCCTCGGCCGGCCGATAGCGGGCGAGGGCCTCGCCCAGCTCGCCCGCCAGGCCGGTGAGGCGCTCGACCCTGTCCCGGGCGAGATCCCTGGCTGAGGTGCGGCCGGAGTGCTCCCGCTCGGCCGTGTCGTGCGCCTCCTGCAACGCCACCAGATCGGGGGCCGGCTCCGCGGCGGCCGCGACGAGCTCGGGATCGGCGAGGAGCCGGTCGACGGCCGCCTGCTCGGCGTCGAGGGACCGGAGCCGCTCGGTCATCGCGTCCAGGTCGGCCTGCGCGCGCAGCGCGGCCCCCGCGTGTTCGAGCCCGGCGAACCCCGCCTCGGCCGCCGCCTCCCCGGCCTGCTCCAGCGCCGCCGCGTGCTCGCGGCCGGCGGCGGCGCTGGCACGCGCCGCCTGGGCCGCGTCCCTGATGAGGTCGGCCTCGTCGGCGAGCCGGTCGAGGCGGGCGGCCAGCGAGACGTCCCGGCCTCGCGCCGCGTCCACCAGCTCGGCCAGCCTGACCTCCTCCGCCGACAGCTGCTCGGTGAGCGCCCGCGCCTGCGTCGCCTCGAGCGCGGCCTCGTGGGCCTGACCCGTCAGGTCATCGAGCTCGGCTGCGAGGCGGGCGGCCGCCTGGGCCAGCTCGGGTTCGCGCGCCGCCTCCGCCTCGGCATCGCGCAGTGCGCGCTCCGCCTCCCGCAACCGTTCGGCGGCACCGGTTTCGGCATCCGCCCCGGCGAATGCCGGATCTCCCTGAGCCCGGCCTCCTTGGGTGACGTCTCGGGTCGCGTCTTGTTGGGCCGCGTCTGTTCGGGCCGTGCCTGTTTGGGCCGTGTCCGCGGCCGTGTCCCCGGCCGTGTGCAGGCGGGCGCGCTCGTCGATCAGAGCGGCCAGCGCCGTCTTGGCCTCGGCGATCCGCAGCGCCGCCGCGGCGGCCCGGTCGCGGGCCGCGTCGAGCCGGGCCGACAGCCCGCGCACCTCCGCGGACACGGCAGGCTCCGTCGCGGCCGCCTCACGCGCGCGGGACAGCTCCGCCTCCGCCTCGGCGAGCGCGGCGCGGGCCTCACCCGCCGCCAGCCCCCCCGAACGGGGCTCGACCTCGCCGAGCCGGGACTCCAGCGACGCGACGACCGACTCGGCCTGCTCGCGCACCCCCCTGGCGACCTCGAACGCCTCCTGCGCCTCCTGCTCGTCTTCGGCGTCCACCGCTTCGCCGGCGGCCACGGCCGGGGAGGGATGGTCGGCCGACCCGCACACCGCGCACGGCTGCCCCGCGACGAGGGAGGCCGCCAGCTCGGCGGCCATGCCCTCGATGCGGGTCTGGCGGACCTTCAGGAGCCGGTCGAGCGACTCCTGCGCCCGGTCGGTGACGGCGTGCCGGTCACGCTCGGCCGCCGCGAGCTCGGCGGTGAGCGCGTCGCGCAGCTCCGCCGCCTCGGCTCTGTCACGAGCCGCCCCGCACGCGGCCTCAAGCGCGGGGATCCCGGCGGCCTCGGCGTGAACCTCCCTCAGCCGGTCCTCGGCGCCGGCGAGCACGCCGGGCAGCTCCGCCTGCTCGGCGAGCAGCCCGGCCTCACCGTCGGCCAGCTCGACCAGTTCGGCTTCCAGCGCTCCCATGGCGCGGGTGAGCTCCGCCAGCCGTGCCGCCGACTCCCACGCGGCGCGCAGGCCGGGGACGCCCGCGGCGGCCAGGCGCGCCGCCTCCACCCGTTCGTCGGCCGCGCGCCGCTCCTCCGGGAGCGCCGCCAGCCGCAGCGCCACCGCCGCCTCCCGCTCCCCGGCGGCGGCCGCCCTCCGCCGGGCGGCCTCGATGCCGGCGCGAACCTGGGCCAGCCGCGTCTCCTCGGGAAGGAGCTGACGCAGGCGGGCGACCTCGTCGCGGCGCTCCCGCTCGAGCTCTGCGAGCCTGTCCTCATCCGGCGCCGGCGTTCCGGGCAGGGCGCGGGCCACGGCGTCCGCGGCCAGTCGCCTGGCTTTGGCGGCGGTCTCGGCCCGCTGCTCCACCTGGCGCAGGAGCGGCAGGACCTGGGCGGCGCGCGCGGCCTCGTCGAGGATCGCCTGGATGTCGGCCCGTTCTTCGGCCACGCCGTCCAGCGCCTCCCGGCGGGCGAGCGCGTCGGCGTGCCTGCGCCGGCGTCCGGCGAGCTCCTGCCCCCATTGGAGCCGCTCGCGGGCCTCCTGCATCACGGCCTGGCTGCGCACGCACTCGTCGGCGGCCCGCTCCAGCGCGGACTCGGCCACGCCGATCACCGACTCCGGCTCGTCGTCGGGGACGGGCAGCCCGTCTCCGGCCGCGCCGCGCATGCGGTCGACGACGGCGTCGGCCTTCTGCCGCAGCTCCTGCATGTCGCGGCCGGTGCGGGTGCGGTGCTCGGCCAGCCACGCCTCGGCATCGGTGAAGATCTTGACGGAGAACAGCTTCTCCAGGAGAGCGCGCCGCTCGTCTCCGTCCGCCTGGAGGAAGCGCGCGAACGCGCCCTGGGGCAACATGGCGACCTGGCAGAACTGGTCGGCGTTCATGCCCAGCAGCTCACCGATCAGGTGCCCCGCCTCATCCGAACGGGTGGTCAACGCGTGCCACCCGTCGGTGAACTCCTCCACCCGCGCCTTCGCGGGCTCCTTGGTCACCCCCGTGCCGCGCAACTTGGGCCGCGACCACTCGGGCGAGCGGGTGATGCGCAGCCGCCGCCCCCGGATCGTCGTCTCGAGCGACACGCTGGGGCCTCGGCCCGGCGGCGCGTGGTCGCATCGCAGGCTGCGAGCACTGTCGCGGCGGCCCGGCACCCGGCCGTAGAGGGCGTAGCACACCGCGTCGAGCACGGTCGTCTTGCCGGCGCCGGTCGGGCCGTGGATGAGGAAGAGGCCGGCCTCGCCGAGCGCGTCGAAGTCGACCTCCTCACGCCCGGGGAACGACCCGAATGCCTCCAGCTCCAGCCGGTGCAACCTCACGAAGCCTCCCTCGCCCGGAACCCGCACGACCCTCTCACGCGAACTCCTTGATCCTGGAGGCTTCCACGGCCTCGCCGAGCACGCGGATCTCATCCTCGTCGGCGGGCTCCCCGCGCACCGCGCGCACGAAGTCGGCGGCCACGTCTATCTCGGCGCGTCCCGCGATCCGGGGCGGCCGGGCGGACTCGGCGGCCGGGCCGTCGGGGGCGAAGGCCAACGCCAGCGTGTGAGGAAAGCGACGCCGGAGCCGTTCCATCGCCTCGCGTGGCCGTACCGGGTCGGTGAGCGTCACCTGGAGCCAGTGGTCCTCGCGGTCGGCGTACCTCTCCTGTGTCAGCAGGTCGTCGATGCGGCCCTTCAGCGTGCCGACGGGCCTGGGCACGGGCGCCGGGACGAACTCGGCGGCCTGCGCCCCGGCGTCCAGGTCCACGAGCCAGGAGCCCTTGCGCTGGTTCACCTCGGAGAACGAGTAGGCGATGGGCGACCCCGAGTAACGCACGGTCTCGCTCATCGACTGGCGGCCGTGCAGGTGTCCGAGCGCCACGTAGTCGACCCCGGAGAAGGCCGCGAGCGGCACGTGGGACACCCCTCCGACACTGATGTCCCGCTCGCTGTCGCTCGCCTCGCCTCCGGTGACGAACACGTGGGCCAGCACGACCTTGCGCCGGTCGGCCCTGTCGGCGCGGATCCTGTCCATCGCGTGCGAGATGGCGGCCGTGTGGGTGCGCTCGGCCAGCTCCCATTCGCCTCTGACCAGCTCGGGCTCCAGGTAGGGGATGCCGTAGAACGCCGTGTCGCCGACGACCACCGGCTCCCACGCCTTCGACGGGATGGTCCGCAGGTGGACCCGGTCCATGAGGCCGGCGCCGAAGCCGAGCCGTACGGCGGAGTCGTGGTTGCCGCTGATCAGCACGGTGTCCACGTCGAGAGCTCTGAGCCTGGCCAGGGCCTCGTCGCACAACTTGACCGCGTCCACCGACGGGAGGGCCCTGTCATAGACGTCTCCGGAGATCGCCACGACGTCGACGCGCTCCGCCGTGACCGTCTCGACCAGGTGGTCGACGAAGGCGGCCTGGGCGCCGAGCAGGCTCTCTCGGTGGAACGACCGGCCGAGATGCCAGTCGGAGGTGTGCAGAACGCGCATGGCGCAGGAAACTAACAGGTCCCTCCGACAAATGTGGCCCCATTGATCTCTGTGGCCTCCGGCACTGTGATCGAGTAATGACTTAGCCTAAGTTGAGTAAACGATGATCCATCGGGGAGCGGCCTCATGAACGTCGGCCGGGGCACGCTGGGAATCGCGGCGAGTGTGCTGATGATCGCACTCGCGGCGATCGGTTATGTCCTGTCTCCGCCGGCCTTCGATCCGGCGCCGCTGGCCGCGTCCGCGGAGTTCCGCTCACTGCCCGCCCAGCCCGCCTCCGAGCTCAGGCACGTCGACACCTCGGCGCCGATCAAGACCGAGCGGGTCGCCGTCGCAGCCAAGGACGAGACGCTCACCGCGACGATCAGGTCGCCCGCGACACCCGGCAGGCACCCGGCGATGGTGTTCGTTCAGGGGTCGGGGTCGGGCAGCGGATCGGAGTTCGCCAGTCAGTCCGAATGGCTCGCCAAGGCCGGCATCGTGAACATCTCCTACGACAAGCGCACGGTCGGCTACAACTTCCGCGAGCGCGACTTCTCCCTGCTCGCCGACGACGCGCTGCGCATGCTGCGCGTACTACTGGCCAGGCCGGACGTCGACCCGTCCAGGGCCGGGATGTGGGGGGTCAGCGAGGGCGGCTGGGTGGTGCCGATCGCCGCCGCCAGCCCCGACGTGGCATACGTCGTCCTGGTGTCCTCGCCCAACGTGTCCCCGCTGCGGCAGGTCGCGTGGGCGCTCAACGAGCAACTGCAGCGCCTGTACGCGCCGACCGGCGTGCGCGACCTGCTGACCCGGGCCATGGGCGGGGTCGGCTTCGACTTCCTGCGCCACGACGGCTTCCCCGCGCTACGCGGCATGAAGCAGCCGGTCCTCGCGCTCTACGGCACCGACGACCCCTCGATCCCGTTCGTGGAGAGCACCGAGACGCTCACGACCGCCATGGACGAGGGCGGCGACCCCGACTACACCATCCGCTTCCTCGCCGGGGCCGACCACGCGATGCGGATGACCGGCGGGCCGTACGTGCCCGACTACCTGCCCACCCTGGCCAACTGGATCAAGGACCTCCCCGGTACGGCCAAGCCCGCCGTGCCGATCGCTGGCGCCACGCCCGTCCAGCGGTTCGAGGCGAGCGACGTTCCGGCGGCCCCGTGGTACGGCGGCAGCACGATCTTCTGGCTGACGATCATGTTGGCCTCCGCCGGCTACGCCGCGGCCCCGGTGACCGAGATGGTGGTCCGGATCAGGGGTGGCGGCCCCTCCCTCCAGTCGGCCGCCGACGCGTGGCCGGCCGTACGGCGGCGGCTGCGCTGGATGGGCTGGACCGGCCTCGGCGAACTCGCCGCCGTCCTCGCGTTCATCACGCTGATCGTGCTCTTCTCGGTCAACCAGGCCGGTGCGTGGCCTGCCGTACAGGCCGGATGGCTGGTCGTGCGGGCGCTGGCGGTCGTGATGCTCGTGCAGGAGGTGGCGGCGGGCGCGGCCGTGCTGAGCGGCCTGCGTGACGGGTGGGAGCCCACCCTGTGGCAGAAGACCGTGCTGACGGGGGTGCTCGGAGGCACCGGGCTGCTGCTGGTCACCGCCGCCTATTACGGCCTGTACTCCTTCCCCTGGTAGGCGTAGGCCATCCAGCGGTCGATCTCGGCGAGCACCTGCTTGCGGACCGGCGCGGCCGACAAGGTCAGGTCGTGCATGCCGCCCGGCACGCGCACGCAGGTGACGCGGGGGCCGATCTTCGTCGACCATTTGGCGATCTGCTCGGTGTCGAGCACCACGTCGGCGCCGTGCGCCCCCGGCACGAAGTCGCGGACGCGCAGGCTCTGCTCGGCGGCGAGCACGAGCACCGGCACGTCGACGCCCAGCCCGGCGTGGAGGCGCCGGTGCGCCCTCCTGATCGCCGCCAGCCACACCGCGTGCACGGGGAAGCCCTCCAGCGGCTTCCACGCGAGGTCGTAGTCCCATTCGCCCTGGTGGTCGCGGTGGAGGCTCGCGCCGTACACGGTGGCCGTTCCGAGCGGTAGCACCGCCTTCGCGGGGAGCCTCGCCATCACTCCCCCGAGCGCGTCGGCCGCTCCACGGACCGCGGCGGAAACGTTGAGGTCGAGGAACGGGCTGTTGAGGACCAGCGCGTCGACCAGACCGCGGCCGCGCACCCGGTCGGCCCACAGGGCGGCGATCAGGCCGCCGGTCGAATGCGCCTTGATCGTCAGCTCGTCGCAGTCGCGCCGGATGACGCGGACCGCCTCGTCGATCTCGGGGAAGTAGTCGGTGACGCTCCCGATCAGTCCCCTCGTCTGGTGCGGCAGCAACGACCGGCCGTACTTGCGCAGGTCCAGAGCGTAGAAGCCGATGCCCTGGGCGATGAAGTGGTCGGCGACGTGGGTCTGGAAGAAGTAGTCGGTGAAGCCGTGGATGTAGAGCACGGCCCGCCGCGAGCCTGGGACGGGGCGGCACACGAGTGTCGCGACGACCTCTCCCTCGGCGTCGTGGCCCATGGGGAGCGTAATGGCCTGGTAATCGGGGCCGAGGATGTCATCCACGGCGCACATGGTAAACGGCGCCCGTTAACGGACAAGGCAAACGGCCGGTAGCGAATCGCTGGACGCCGGTGATGCGTCGGTATATCCGGGGGCCTGCGGCTTCAATGAGAAAGGTGCGTTCTTGGGATGTAACGACGAGAAAAACCACGGCGCTGATCGGCTGGGTCGCCCTGTCGGCCCTGGTGCCGGGCCTCGCCCATCTGCGCGCCGGGTGGCGGCGCACGGGGTTCGCCCTGCTCGGGGCGTACGCCGTGTCGGCCGTCTGCGTGAGCGTGGTGACCTCGTCCGCCGACGCCGGCCTGGCCGGGCGCGCGCTCGCCTGGCTGACCGAGATCACCGTCGCCGCGCTGGCGGCCGGCATCTGCTGGATCTTCCTGCTCGTCCACTCGTTCGTGGTCCTGCGCCCCGGAGACCTGCCGCAGGGAGCCCAGGTGGTGACCGGCGTGGCCTGCGGCACGATGGCCGTCGTGGTCGCGGCGCCGTTCGTCCTGGTCGCCGAATACGCCCTCGTGTCGCACCGGACCCTCGACGCCGTCTTCGCCGCCGCCCCCGGGCTTCCCGGCGATCCGGTCAGGCCGCAGGACCCCTGGGCCGGACGGGACCGCGTCAACGTGCTGCTGCTGGGCGGCGACGGCGACCCGAGCCGCGTCGGCATCAGAACCGACAGCATCAACGTGGCGAGCGTGGACGTGCGCACGGGGAACACCGTGCTGCTCGGCCTGCCGCGCAACCTCGAACATGTGCGCTTCCCGCCGGGCAGCCCCATGGCCGCGCGCTTCCCGTACGGCTTCTCCCTGCCGGAGTCCAAACCGGGCTGGCGGGAGGACCTGCTCTATTCCGTGTGGCAGTACGCCGACAACCACCCCGAGCTTTTCGGCGGCCGCACCCACATGGGCGCCCAGACCCTGAAGGACACCGTCGGCCACATTCTCGGCCTCAGGGTCGACTGGTACGCGATGGTCAACATCTGGGGCTTCGCCAAGATCGTCGACACGCTCGGCGGGCTGGTTCTCACCGTCGAGCGCGACATCACGTTCGGCTCGCACGACGAGGGCACCGTCAGCGCGGGCACCCGCAGGCTCAACGGTGAGGACGCGCTGTGGTACGCCCGCTCACGCACGCTCAGCGACGACTACGACCGGATGCGCCGGCAGCGCTGCGTCTTCGGCGCCCTGCTCAGGCAGGCCGACCCCGCGACCGTGCTCGCCCATTTCGGCACGATGGCCGACGTGACGCGGGACATCGTCAGCACCGACATCCCCCGCCCGATGCTGGAACACCTGGTGCCCTTGGCCTGGAAGGTGAAGCAGGCCGGGGTGACGACCCTGCAGTTCACACCGCCGTTGATCAGCACGGTTTCGCCCGACTGGGACCGGATCAGGACGCTCACCGCCGAGGCCCTCCGCGACTCGGCCATGCCCGCCCATCTCCACGCCGCCGCCACACCCACACCCGCGGCGCCGGCTGGAACACTTGCCGGGGCCCCCGTCGGAACCCCCATCACCACCGGCTGCGGCATCGCCTAACCCGTCAAGGTTTGATCACGCCCCTTGAGGGTGATCATGCAGCCCCCTTATTGGTGATCATGCAGAAGTTCGCGGAAGGGCGCACCGACCAGCCCCAACACGTTGCGTGATCATGCAGAACTTCGGAGACACGGCGCCCGACCTGCGCGCACTCCGCCCGTGATCATGCAGAAGTTCGCCGGAACGCCTCTGACCAGCAGCGCAGCCGTTCGTGATCATGCAGAAGTTCGGCGAATCACTCTTTGACCAGCATGATTCCACTTCGTGATCATGCACTCCCATGGCGAGACAGGCGAGGCCGTACGGCCAAGCCAGCAGCGCGCATGATCACGAGCGGATGACGTGCAGGTGGGACGGGATCCGTACGAACTTGTACATGATCACGATGAGCAGCTGCCCAGGTCAGATAGGACGCAGGCGAACTTCTGCATGATCACGAACCGTGAATGCGCAGGTCAGATGACATGTTCTCGAACTTCTGCATGATCACGGGCAAGGGGGGTGCGCAGGTCGGTCGCCGTTCCGCCGAGCTTCTGCATGATCACCCCCCTGAATTGCAGGGTCGCGCTGGAAATCAGACGTGGAAGGTGTCCTTGGCCAGGCGGCGGACGCGGGCTTCGTCGACGTTGTGGCCCAGGCCGGGCTGCGTGAGGGGGACGGCGACGACGCCGCCTGAGGCGCCGACGGGCGGCACGACCACCTGCGCGCTCTGCGGCGGCTCGGCGACGTCGCTCGGCAGCGTGCACCCGGGCAGGCTGGCGACGGCGACGGTGGCGGCCCGGGCCAGCCCCGCTCCGAAGCCTCCCGAGCAGACGATGTCCCAGCCCGCCTCCACGGCGCGGTCGTGCGCCGCCTTCACCGCGCCCAGCGCGCTGAACTTCGCCGGGCGCAGCAGCAGGGCGCGTCCAGCGTGCAGGGAGACGGCCTCGTCGAGCGCGGCCCACGAATGCACCTCGACGGCCACGGGCGCGTTCACCCGGTCCTGGAGTTCGGCGCTGGTCAGCATGTCGGTGCATGGCCGCTCGATGGCGGCGAGGTCGTAGGAGTCGAGCGCCTCAAGCTGGGTGATGTCGGTGTAGGCGCAGCGCCCGTCGACCGCGATGGCCAGCCCGGGATAGGCGGCGCGCACGGCACGGACGGGCTCCACGTCCCATCCCGGGTGCACGTCGATCGTCACATGCGCGTATCCGGCTCCGACGTGCCTGTTCACCCGGGCGACCATGCTTTCCAGCGAGCGGTCGGCCTGCACCCTGACGGTGCCGATCAGCGACGTACGGGTCCCGCCGAGGGCATGAGACAGGGGGACGCCGTTCATCCGGCCCCACAGGTCCCAGCAGGCCATGTCTCCCGCCGTCCCGCCAGGGATCTCTCCCAGCTCGGACGGGTGCTCCCAGTCGACGCCGATCAACGCGGGAAGCGTCTTTTCGAGCACTTCCTCAGTGCACGGCCCGGCGATCTCGCCCCACCCCGACATGCCGCCGTAGTCAGTGATCTTCACCAGGGCGCATTCAGGACGCCTGCCGTACGGCAGGGTCAACCTGAAGGTCTCGAGTTCCCGGACGCGCGGCAATGGAAATCCCCCTTGTTTCAGATCTCCATGGTGCCCGTTCCGCGAGCGTGGTCAAAACGGCCGGAGACCGCGGTGGCCGCCGCGGCCATGACGACGAGCAGTCCGAAGCAGGCCAGTTGCACGGCCGTCGCGCCACCGAGCCCGGTGAACAGGGCTCCGGTGATCGCGACCGCGACGATCGAGTAGGCCGACTCCCCGATGCTGAGCGAGGCGGAGTTCCTGCCCTCCTCCCCCGGCGCGGACAGTTCGAGGGTCAGTACGGACAAAGTCGGATAAACAAGCCCGATGCCGAGCCCCGTCACGATCCAGCCGCCGAAGGCCACGAGCACGGGAACACCGCCGAACACGGTCAGGCCGGTGATCGCGATGCCCGCCGCGATCGACGCCGTGCCGATTCGGAGGAAGGTCCGCCTGTGCCAGGCGACGCGACCCTGGATCCACGAACCGAGCGACCAGGCGAGCGATCCGCCGGTGAGCGCCAGGCCCGCCTCTGCCGGGCTGAGCCCCCGCCCGGTCGTCAGGGTGAGCGGCACGAAGACCTCGGCCGCGAAGAACGACCCGGCGGCGAGCCCCCGCAGCGCCACGACCGCGGGAAGGCCGCGCGCGGCCCGTAGCGTGCCCGGAGGGAGCAGCCGCGGCAACGCGAGCAGGAGAAGGACGAGCCCCGCGACGGCGAGCCACGGCTCCGCCGAGCCGCTGCCGTACTGCAGCAGGGCCGCGCCTGCCGCCGCCAGGCCTCCCCACACGAGGGCGGGCACGAAGTCGCGTCCGGCCCGGCCGCCGGCGGGCTCGGGCAGCTCGGCGGGCATGCCCCGCCACATCATGAGTACGGCGGGGACGGCCAAGACGGGCACGCTGAGGAACACCCATCGCCAGCTGAGCTGCTCGGCGACGATGCCCGTGATGGCGGGCC
Source organism: Planotetraspora thailandica (assembly GCF_016863335.1). GTDB lineage: Bacteria > Actinomycetota > Actinomycetes > Streptosporangiales > Streptosporangiaceae > Planotetraspora > Planotetraspora thailandica. The sequence goes on along the minus strand of NZ_BOOR01000019.1, from coordinate 19,454 downwards.
CGACCACGGAGGGCAGGACCCACGCGGTCGCCAGCAGGGAGAACACCCGCGGGTGCTCCCGGGACGGATAGACCTGGGCGACCAGGACGTAGATGGCGACGTTGAACAGGCCGCCGCCGAGTCCCTGCACGAACCTGCCGACGAGGAAGAGTTCCATCGCGGGGGCCGTCCCGGCGACGACGAGCCCCACCATGAAGGCCGCCACTCCGGCCCACAGGGGTGCGCGTGGGCCTTTCGCATCGCTCCAGCGCCCGCCCGCCACCGTGGCGATCATGCCTGCGGCCTGGCCGCCGCTGAAGGCCAGGCCGTACAGGTGGTAGCCGTCGAGCTCGCGGCCGACGACGGGCATGGCCGTCGCCACCGCGAGGTATTCGAACGCCACGAGCATGGTCAGCGAGACCATGCCGACGCTCAGGGCGCGGCGGCTCGGAGAGCGGACGGGAGATTCGATCAACACGGATGCCACACCCCGGACGTTACGGCGTGGTCCGGGCGGGGACCATCGGGCCTTGGTCGTAGGACCTGCGCTCTATCGCGGCCGCCATGAGCTCGGGGAAGGCGTCGGGCGTGCACGCGAACGCCGGCACGCCCAGGTGGGCGAGCGCCGCCGCGTTGTCGTGGTCGTACTGCGGCGCGCCCTCGTCCGACAAAGCGAGCAGCACGATCACCTGGACGCCCGCCGCGGTCATCGCGGCCACCCGGCGCAGCATCTCCTCTCGGACTCCGCCCTCATACAGGTCGCTGATCAGCAGGAAGATGGTGTCAGAGGGTCGGGTGATCAGGCTCTGGCCGTAGGCGATGGCCCGGTTGATGTCGGTGCCGCCGCCGAGCTGGGTGCCGAAGAGCACCTCGACCGGGTCGTGCAACTGGTCGGTGAGGTCGACCACCGCGGTGTCGAACACGACGAGTGACGTCTTCAGCGACCGCATGGAGGCCAGGACGGCTCCGAAGACGCTCGCGTAGACCACCGACGCGGCCATGGAGGCGCTCTGGTCGATGCACAGGACCACCTCGCGCTGCACGGCTCGCTCCCGCCGGCCGTAACCGACCAGCCGCGACGGGACGACCGTCCTGCGATCGGGCAGGTAGTTCTTCAGGTTGGCGCGGATCGTCCGGTTCCAGTCGATGTCGGACGGCCGTCTCGGCCGGTGCGTGCGGGCCGAGCGGTCCAGCGCTCCCGTCACCGCGGCACGGGTCCGCTGGGCCAGCCGCGACTCGAGGTCGGCCACGACCTTGCGCACGACGGCCCGCGCCGACTCCCTGGCCTTGTCCGGCATCACACGGTTGAGCGACAGGAGCGTGCCCACAAGGTGGACGTCGGGCTCGACGGCCTCGAGCATCTCCGGCTCAAGTAGCAGCCGGGACAGATTGAGCCGCTCGATGGCGTCCTTCTGCATCACGTGGACGACGGTCGAGGGGAAGTACTCCCTGATGTCCCCCAGCCAGCGCGCCACCTTCGGCGCGGACGCGCCCAGGCCGCCGTCCCGCTCGTACAGTGCCGAGAGCGCGCCGTCCATGTCGGCGTCGGAGCCGTCAAGGGGGCCTTGAAGGGTGCCCTCGGCCGCCCCGCCGAGCACCAGCCGCCACCGGCGGGCCCTTTCGTCCATCACGCCCTCCCCAGGATTTCCAGCACGGTTCGTACGGCAGGCGCCGCCTGCTCGTCGTCGACGTCGGCAGAGGCGGCCTGCGCGTCCCTGCCGGGGGCTCCCGACCTGACGCGGTCGCCGATCATGCGGCGTTCGGGCGGCGCAAACGTCGAGAAGGTGCGCCTGAGCAGCGGAAGCACATCGACGAACGCCTCCGCGGACAACCCGGTGAGCCAGCCGTCCACGGTCGCGAGGAGCCTCGCGTCATGCACGAGCAGCAGGCCGCCTCCGGAAAGGAATCCCTCCATCCACGCAGCGGCCCTGTCGGGCGGGTTGCCGAGCGACATCGCCCGGGCCATGCGGGCGTCGACGTCGGCCACGTCCATGCCGGAGCCGGAGTCGAACAGGATGCGGACGATCCGGCCCTCGATCATTCCGGGCAGGCCGGTGCGCCCGGCCAGGCTCGCGAGTGTCGCCTGCCACAGGTCACGGTCCTGAGGTCCGGTGCCGGACGGCCGCTCATCGTCCAGCAGCCCGACCGCGGTGTGCACGCCGTCGATCAGGGCGACCATCTGCCGCGACGCGTCGTCGTCCAACCCGGTCAGCGCGGACGGCAGGCCGGCGCAGATCCTGACAAGCAGGGAGCCGGTGATCGCGGCAAGCCCTGCACTCCCCCGGACGTCGCCGTACCGCTGCGCCCGCACGAGGGCGGGAAGGGCCGCCATCAGGTGGGCCATCTGGCCGTCGAGCGCGGCCTTGTCCTTGATCGCTTGCAGGACGCCGGGCAGCGCGCCGGTCAGGTCGGCGAGCAGGCAGCGTTCGACCAGGGCGGTGAGGTCGGCCAGGGACGTGTCCTCACCCGCCGCGAACTCCCCGGCCCGGGCGCCGGCCGCCGCCTCGACGGTGATGCCCCACGTGGCGGCCTCGATGAGGGACACGTCGAACTCGGGCCGCCACTCCAGCGTCCACGACTCCTTGAACGTGCCCTTCCCGCGCGCCTGACGGGTGGTCCCCCACGGCACGCCGATCATGTTGAGCCGGTGGAGGAGGCGGCTGCGGTCGAGATCGAGCGGTTTGCGCAGATCGAGGTCGTGGTCGCGCGCGTTCGCGTCGGGCTTGAGCCGCAACCGCCGCTGCTCGTCCCTGAGGTGACGTTGGAGCGGGACCATCGGCGTCGACGCGGGAACGCCGCCGAGCCTCTCCCCCACGACCATGCGCCGCTGGATCAGCCGCACCGGCATCTCGTCGCCCTCGCAGAGCACGGCCCTGGCGGCCTCGGTCACCTCCGACAGGCCCGGAAGGGGCCTGCCGCGCAGCACAGCGAGACTTTCGGCGAGCCGTACGGATTCGATGACGTGGGCGGAGGAGACGGGCAGGCCCTCTTCCCTGAGGACCCCCGCGGCCGCCGCGAGCCAGCGCTCGACCGGCCGGTCGGCGGCGGAGAACAGGTGGTCGTACCACCCGGGCGACACGACGCCCGCGCCGTAGCCGCTGTGCGCGGCCAGACGCCCGTGTGTCCACGGCACCCATGTCATGTCCACCTTGACCTTGGGCAGGCCGCGCAGAAGGCGGTCGTCCTCAGCGGCAGGGGGCAGGTCGCTCAGTGCTGGGACATGCCATGCGCCGCAGACGACGGCGACGGTGGAGAACCCGTCCTTGACGGCCTTGCGCAGCGCCCTGCGCATGGCCGCCTCACGCACGGCCTCGGTGCCCGCCGCCCGGTGCCCGGCGCGCACGGCCGCCATCGCCTCGGCGACGACCTCGAGCGTGCCGCCCTCCCCGCTGTGCTCGACGACGTCGTCCCACCAGCGCTCGGGATCGTCGTAGCCCGCAGCCTGTGCGAGTTCCCCGATCGGATCGCGGTGCCCGGCCTCGGCCTCCGCGTGCGTCTCCCCGTTCAGGGCGAGGCTGTGCGCGGCCGGAAGGTCGCAGAAGCGCACCTCGGCTCCCGCGCCCAGCGCGTAGGTGATGGCCTGCCATTCGGGGGAGAACACCGCGAACGGCCAGAACGCCGCCTTGGACGGCTCCCCCGGCACGTGCGCCAGCAGCGCGACCGGCGGTTCCATGTCCGGATCGGCCGCCAGCGCTACGATCGCGTCGGCTTCAGGCGGCCCCTCAATGAGCACGATGTCGGGTTTGAGCCTTTCAAGCTCAGCCCGTACGGCTTTCGCCGAACCCGGTCCGTGGTGCCGCACCCCGAGGATCGCCGGGGCGAGCGCCCCGTCAGCCAGCATCGCGGCAGGCCCGGTAGAAGTCGCGCCAGTCGTCGCGGTCGCGGACCACGGCTTCGAGGTACTCCTGCCACACCACCCGGTCGCTGACCGGGTCCTGGACGACCGCACCGAGGATGCCGCCGGCGATGTCGGCGGGGCGCAGCACCCCGTCACCGAAATGGGCCGCCAGCGCGATGCCGCTGGTCACCACCGAGATCGCCTCGGCCGTGCTCAACGTGCCGCTGGGCGACTTGATCTTGGTGCGGCCGTCGGCAGTAACGCCGGCGCGAAGCTCCCGGAAGACCGTGACCACACGGCGGATCTCCTCCATTCCCGCCGGGGTGTCCGGCAGCTCCAGCGACCGGCCGAGCTGGGCGACCCGGCGCGAGACGATCTCCACCTCCTCCTCGGCGCTCGCCGGGACGGGCAGAACGACGGTGTTGAACCGCCTGCGCAACGCGCTCGACAGGTCGTTGACGCCCCGGTCCCGGTCGTTGGCCGTGGCGATGACGTTGAAGCCCTTGGCGGCCTGGACCTCCTCGTTCAGCTCCGGGATGGGCAGGGTCTTCTCCGACAGGACGGTGATGAGGGCGTCCTGGACGTCCGAGGGCATCCGGGTGAGCTCTTCCACCCGGGCCAGCCGCCCTTCGGACATCGCGCGCATCACCGGGCTCGGCGTCAGCGCGTCCCGCGAGGGGCCCTCCGCCAGCAGGCGGGCGTAGTTCCAGCCGTAGCGGATCGCCTCCTCCGCCGTGCCCGCCGTCCCCTGCACGAGCAGGGTCGAATCGCCGCTGATCGCGGCGGCGAGGTGCTCCGACAACCACGTCTTGGCCGTGCCGGGCACGCCGAGCAGGAGCAATGCCCGGTCGGTCGCCAGGGTCGCCACCGCCACCTCGACGATGCGCCGGGGCCCGACGTATTTCGGGGTGATCTGGTCGCCGTCCCCCAGGAGGTACACGGTCACCGCCCACGGCGACAGGCGCCAGCCCGGGGGCCGCGGCCGGTCGTCGTCCTTCGCCAGAATCGCCAGTTCGTCGGCGTACTGGTCTTCCGCATGGGGGCGCAGGACGGTCGTCACGAAAGCTCCTTCAACATGTCATGGCGGAATCGCAAAGTGGCGGCGAGCTCGGTGACGCCGAGCCGTTCGACGTGGGCGTGCAGTGCGGGGTCGAGCCGCTCACCGGCCAGCCGGATCAGCTCCCCGGCGTCCCACGGCCGCATGCCCGAGGTCTCCACGATGGTTTTCAGCACGGCTCTGGCCAGATGGGTGCCCCAGGGCCGGGCCACACCACCCAACGTCATGATCATCTTGCCGTCCATCGGCTCCCGTGCGACCAGCAGCGCGGCCCGGGCCGACTGCTCCTCCGGCGGAAGGACGGACAGCAGGTCGGTGAGTGGCTCGGCCTCGAACAGCACCCGGGCCCAGGCGGCGTCGCGTTGCAGGATCACCGCCCGCGTCCAGCCCATCCACACCTCGCGGGCCCAGTCTCCGATCTTGAGCCCGATCACCTCTTCTGGGCTCAGGCCGAAGTGCGCGGGCCAGAACGACAGGGGCGTGCGGGCCAGCACCTGCTGCAGCCACCACCCGCGCTTGGCCATGCCGGCAGGCGGGCCGGGTCTGACTCCGTCGCGCTCCATCGTGCTGTCGCACGCCTTCGGCGGCTCGGCGACCAGCTTGCCGCCGTTCCTCGTCAGGAAACGCGCGGCCCGCTCGGTCATCCGACCGGCCAGCCGCGACTCCGGCAGTCGGGTGAGCAGGTCGGCCGCGGCCTGACGCACCTCGCGTCGGCGGTCGTCGAGCGCCGCCTCCAGGAACGGCTCGTCCTCCATGCTCAGCCCGTCGCCGAGGAGGCCGACGAACGCGGCGCGGTCCTCCGGCGTCTCCTTGGCCCAGCCCTCTTCGAGGAGTTCACGCGCCCGGAGGGGGGCCGCGGCGCGCAACGCGGCGAAATAGGCCCTGCGGTCGCCCCGCGTGCCGAACTCCCACGTCTCGCCGGCTTCCGGCGTCTCGCCCTCCGCGCGGGGCAGGACCGCCTCCTCCAGCACGTACGCCCAGGCGGGGTTGAGCTCGGCCAGCCAGCGTCCGCGTGCCCCGGCGAGCGGGCCCAGGTGGGGCCGGATCGACCGGTCGCGTGCGCCGAGGTCGAGGAGCCCGGGAATCAGGTGGGCGGGCACGCGCACCCCGGCGGTCGCGGCCGTCTCCAGCCATTCGGGCACCAGGCGCGCCTGCTCGCCGCCGAGCATCCGGGCCAGCCGGTCGCCCGCAGCGCGGGAGGCGAGCGGGCGCGTCTCCTCCGCGGCGGGGCCGGGGAGCCGGCCCGCGTGCGGCCGCCGCCCGGCGCGTGCTCGCGTCACCTGCACAGCCGCGTCTTCCAGCAGCCTGACGGCCGGCACCGAGCGCCGGTCGGCGCCCACCAGAGCCGCCGACACCAGTTCCTCCCACGAGGCGTCCTCTGCCGGGGCACTCGCCGCCTCCCCAGTCGGCACCACAGCGTTCGGAGCCGCGGGGTCCGCAGTCGGGGTGTTCACAGTGGGAGTCTTCACAGTCGCACCGCCTGATCTTCCTCGTCCCAGACCGTCAGAGGGCGGAGCCCACGCGGCGTCCACTCGGCCGCCACCGTCACGGGGTGGCCGCCCGACACGGCCAGCAGCCGCCACGGAACGCCCCCTTCCGGATGCAGTGGCAGCCCGTTCCCTTCCTCATCAAGGAGGGCGTCCCGGGCGGGGACGACACCGCCGATGACGACGGGCCAGGAATCCGTCCAGGGATCGCCCGCGAGCACGCCGGCGATGAGGGCGGGCACGCGGGTGAGCCGCATGCCGGGAGGGCGGCATGCCCTGTGCGCCGCCGCGGTGCGGGCGCTCGTGCCGTGCGTCTCCGCGACTAAGGCGCGCAACGGGGAGGACCCGGGGTAGAAGGCGAGCTCGGCGTCGACGGTCATTCCGGTCACGAGTGAGGCGTCGAGGACCTGCCCGATGGGGGCGAAGGACAGCACCAACGCCGCCCGGCCGGTGGCCCTGCCCTGTAACCAGACCCGGCGGGCGACCAGCCTGTCCTGCTCCTCGTCTCGGCTCCCGATCACGTCCCAGGTGTCCCGGAGGCGGGGCGAGGCCAGCACGCTCTCCCGGGAGACCGGGAAGCCCACCCGCGACCGCACGGTGTCCCGTAGAGGGTCGGGCAGCTCCGCCGTACGGCGGTGCGCGACCGCCAAAAGGTGGATCAGCGCGTATTCGCCGAGGAGCATGCCCGGCCAGTGCTCCTCGCGCAGCAGCCGGGGCAGCCGTGCCACCGCGCCGGCGACTCCGGACGCCTGGGCGTCGACCAGGCGCCTGCCCAGTTCGGCCCAGTCGGCCAGGCCGGTCTGCTGCGTACCCGCGATTCCGTGGGCGATCTGATCGGCGAGCCAGCGCTCCAGCTCGGACAGGCCCGCCGTGACCCTGGTCTCCCGCTGCGCGGACGTCGCCGAGCCGGCCGCCGGCCCGTCTCCCGGGCCGTCTGCCGGGCCGTTCGGGGAACGGGGCTCGCGAGTGGCCTTCGCCTCCTCCTGCTTTTCGGCGCGCTCGCGCCGCTGCCGCAGCCACTCGTCCGCCCATCCGGCGGGCTCGCCGCCGTCGGGCACCTCGCCCGTCGCCCACAGCAGCAGGAGGCCGAGCACGTGCTTGCAGGGGAACTTCCTGCTGGGACAGCTGCACTTGTACGCGGGCTCGGAGAGGTCGACGCAAGCGCGGTACGGCGTCGCGCCGCTGCCCTTGCACTCTCCCCACACCACGTCGGGAAGCGCGCCGGTTCCCGACCACTTGGCAGGCGCTCCGGCACCGGCCGCCGCCTTCTGCGAGGCCGCGTCGGGCGCCAGGGCGAGCACCTGATCCCGGCTCCACCGTTCGATCACGCGCCGCACAGTAACCACTCCCTCCGACAAATCCCCCTCCAGCGCGAAGCACGCGAGCAAGGTCAGGCGGCGGCGTTCGCCTCCGCGTAGGACGCGTCGCACAGGTAGCTGGTCACCCGCACGATGTCGCCGACGGCCATGCCGGCCGACGCCAGAATGAGTGCGGCACCGCTTCGATCTCAGGCGTGCGTGTCATGAGGCCGGACCCCTCTCGGATTCGATTTCACGGACCGCTGCAGGCTGTCGGCGTCACCCAGGCCCCGCCGTCCTCGGCAACCCCAATGATGCACGACCGTATTCGAATGCGCGATCGAATCGGCCATCTTCCCCGGACTCCTTCACCCCGGGCCGCCGTCCGGCGAAACGAGGGGCGGGAATCCGTCGGGGGCGCATGCAATACTCACGATCGTGATGGCGCGAACGGGACGATCCGCGCTGATCGGGCGTTCCACAGAACTCGGTCGGCTGACGGGTGTGCTCGACGCCGCCAAGGACGGGCTCGCCGGCGTCGCGCTCGTCGGCGGCGACGCGGGCATCGGCAAGACCCGCCTGATCGCCGAGTTGTGCGAGCAGGCGAGGCGGCGCGGATTCGCGACGCTGGCCGGCCAGTGCGCCGAGCTCGGCGACGCCTTGCCGTACCTGCCGCTGGCGGACGCGTTGCGCGGCGCGGTTGCGGACCCGGACGGCCCCTTCCGCTCCGCGGTGGCGGCCAGGCCCGTGCTGGAGCGCCTGCTGCCGGGAGCGGACGCGGGGTCCGGCGACATGTCCGGCGCGCTCGCGCAGCAGCGGCTGTTGGGCTCGGTGCTCGACCTTCTCGCCGAGGTGACGCGTGACCGGCCGGTGATGTTCGTGTTCGAAGACCTGCACTGGGCCGACCGCTCCACCCGCGACCTGCTCGTCTTCCTCACCCGCATGATGCAGCGCGAACGGGTCTGCCTGGTCGGGACCTACCGCAGCGACGACCTGCACCGGCGTCATCCGCTGCGGCCCGTGCTCGTCCAACTGCAGCGGCTGCCCCTGGTGACGTCGATCGAGCTGCCTCCTCTCGCCGACGACGCCATGCGGGCCCACCTTGCCGCGCTCGAGGAGACCACCGACATCGGTGTGATCGGCGGCGTGGTGAACCGGGCCGGGGGCAATCCGTTCTTCGCCGAGGAGCTTCTCGCCGCCTCGGCAAACGGTGAGCGCCTGCCGGGGACGCTCGCCGACCTCCTGCTGGCCCGGGTCGAGACGTTGTCGGACACGGCCAGGCAGGTGCTCAGGGTCGCCGCCGTGGCGGGCCGCCGGGTCGACCACGATCTCCTGCGGGATGCGGCGGGGTTGTCCGACCTGCCGCTTGAGGACGCGCTGCGGGAGATCGTCTCGCGCGGGCTGCTCACGGCGAGCACGGACGGCTACTCCTTCCGGCACGCTCTGCTGCAGGAGGCCGTGTACGACGACCTGCTGCCCGGCGAGCGGACCCGGCTCCACGCGAGGTTCGCCGGCCTGCTGGCCGCGCGGGGCGGCTCGCCGGCCGAGCTGGCCCACCACCATCTGGCGAGCCATGACCTGACGGGCGCCCTACGGTCGTCGGTCGAGGCGGGGAGACTCGCCGTCGAGCTCGGCGCCCCCGCCGAGGCGCACCGGCACTTCGACCAGGTGCTGGAATTGTGGGACCAGGTGCCCGGCGCGGAGACGCTGGCCGGCGCGCCCCGATCCAGGCTGGCGCTGGACAGCGCGGCCGCGGCGGCGGCGAGCGGCGACTACCGAAGGGCGATCTCCCAGCTTCAGCGGCTGCGCCGGCTGGCCGTCGACCCGGTCCTGATCGCCGAAACCGACGAGCGGCTCGCCTACTACCGCATCGACTCCGACGACGAGTCCCCCGGGCTGATCGAGACGGCCCGCGAGGCGGTCGAACTCGCGCCCGAGAGCCCCCTGCTGGCCCGGGCGCTGGCCACCTACGCCCGCGTCTTGTGGCACGTCTATCGAATCGACGAGGCGATCGCCACCGCCACCCGGGCGCTGGAGGTGGCCCGGGCCACGTCGGCGCGCGACGCCGAGACGAGCGCGCTGGTCAGCCTGGCCGTCTTCGAGGAGGGCACGGGGAGCGCGGCCCGGGCGGCCGAACTGCTGGCGGAAGCCACCCGGCGCACCTCCGGCGACTTGTCCATCGACCTGCGCGCCCGTTTCACGCAGGCACGGCTGCAGTACGAGCGGGGCGAACTCGCCATGGCGGCCGAGACCGCCGAACTCGGGGTCCTGCTGGCCCACGACACCGGCCTCACTTGGAGCAACTACGGGACCGATCTGCGGTTCCTCCAATATCTCGTGCACTTCGCCGGCGGCGACTGGGACGCGGCGGAACGGCTGGCGGCCGACTTCGGCATCCGGGTGGGCACGAAGGCGGAGGCGGTGCTGTCCTCTTTCGCGCTGTTCGTCGAGGTCGCCCGCGGCCGCCCCGACGCCGACGAGCGCCTGAGGTGGCTGGCGGGTTTCTGGTCCGACGAGCTGGTCGCCTACATGGCGCGGTGCCTGGCGGCCGAGCTGGCGTTGTGGCGCGGCGACCAGGAGAGTGCGCTCACTCACGTGGGCGCCGTTCTCGACACGATCGAACCGTTCGACCCCGGTGTCATCCGCGTGGCGGCCACGGGCCTGTGGGCGCTGGCCGACCGGAGGCAGGAGGGCGACAGGGCACTGGCCGACGACCTCGTCGAGCGGGCCCGCTGGGCGGCGGCCAACGGCCCCTCCGGCCTGCGCAGGTCTCAGCTCGGACCCGAAGCAGCCGCCTGGCTGGCGAGGGCCGAGGCCGACTGGCGCCGCGCCTGGGGGGAGGCCGACCCGGCCGCGTGGAGCGCCGCGACGGAGGCCTTCGGCTTCGGCTTCGTCTATGAAGAGGCGAGGTCGCGGTGGCGGCTCGCCGAGGCGCTGCTCGAAACCGGCGACCGCGAGCAGGCGCACGCCGAATGGACCATGGCGACGAAGGTGGCCGACCGCCTGGGGGCGGAGCCGCTCCGCGCGGCTCTGACGGAGCTGGGACGACGCGCCCGCTTCACCGGCGCCGACCCGGGCGCGGAGGGCCTGCTGACCGGGCTGACCGGCCGTGAACGCGAGGTCCTCGCGCATGTCGCCGTGGGACTGCCCAACAGGGAGATCGGCGAGCGGCTGTTCATCTCGCAGAAGACCGTCAGCGTGCACGTCTCCAACATCCTCGCCAAACTCGGCGTGTCCAGCCGTACGCAGGCTGCCGCCGTGGCCCACCGGGCGGGGATGCCCGACGATGGCACGGGTGCTGGAAATACTGTGTAATCAAAGCTCCAGACAGGAAATCATTCCGGAGGTCAGCGGTGACTCGGCAGATCGTTTCCGTCATCGGCGGCAAGGACGGCCCCTCTGGCACGCCGTACGAGTCGATCAATCCGGCGCGTCCGGCGGAGACCGTGGCGACCGTCCAGCTCGGCGGCCCCGACGTGTTCGCGGACGCCTGCCGTACGGCCGCCGCGGCGCAGCGGGAGTGGGCGCGGGTTCCCGCTCCTGTGCGCGGCCGGGTGATCGCGTCGATCGGCCGCCTGGTGGAGGCCAACGCCGAGACCCTCGCCCGGCTGGTCACCCAGGAGGTCGGCAAGCCGTACGCCGAGGCGCTGGGCGAGGTCAGGGAGATCGTCGACACGTGTGACTTCTTCCTCGGAGAGGGCCGCCGGCTCTACGGCCAGACCGTCCCGTCGGAGATGCCCGACAAGAGCCTGTTCACCTTCCGCGTGCCGGTCGGCGTCGCCGCGGTGATCACCGCGGGCAACTTCCCGGTCGCGGTGCCCTCCTGGTATCTGGTGCCGGCCCTCTTGTGCGGCAACGCCGTCGTCTGGAAGCCCGCCGAATATGCGGCGGTCTCCGCGCACGCGCTGTTCCGGCTGTTCGCGGCGGCCGGGCTGCCCGACGGCGTGCTGAACATCGTCTTCGCCGACGGCGCCGCCACCTTCGCGGGGCTCGACCGCGCGCTCGGCGAGGGCACCGTGCAGAAGGTCGGCTTCACGGGTTCGACCGCCGTCGGGCGGGCCGTCGGCGAGCTGTGCGGCCGCCACCTCCAGTCGCCCTGCCTGGAGCTCGGCGGCAAGAACCCGATGGTCGTCATGCCCGACGCCGACCTCGACCTCGCCGTCGAAGGCGCGCTGTTCGCCGGCTTCGGTACGGCAGGCCAGCGGTGCACCTCACTCGGCACCGTCATCGTCCACGAGGACGTGCACGACGAGTTCCTGACGAGGTTCGCCGAGGCCGTGCGGAACGCGAAGATCGGCGACCCCAACGGCGAGGTGCTCTACGGCCCGATGCTCGACCACAAGTTCGCCGAGCGGTACGAGGACTACCTGACGTGGATCGAGCCGCACCACACGGTGCTGCCGGGCTCCACGGGGCGGATGGAGGGCGAGGGCCTCTACTACCACCCGGTGATCGTCGACGGTGTACGGCCGGGTGACCGGCTCTTCATGGAGGAGACGTTCGGCCCGATCGTGGGCGTGACGACCTTCACCGGCCTCGACGAGGCGATCGAGCTGGCCAACAGGCCGGGCTACGGGTTGTCCTCGTCGATCTACACGCGCGATCCCCAGGCGGTCTTCCGCTTCCGTGAGGGCGTGTCCGCGGGCATGATCAGCGTGAACAACTCAACCTCGGGCGCCGAGGCCCACCTGCCGTTCGGCGGGAACGGCAAGTCGGGCAACGGCAGCAGGCAGAGCGGGATGTGGGTGCTCGACCAGTTCACCCGCTGGCAGGCCATGAACTGGGACTACTCCGGCAGGCTGCAGAAGGCCCAGATGGACGTGGCCGAGATCACGCCCGACCTGGGCTTCCGCATCTAGCTCCGGGTCATGTGACGGGTCATGTGACGTTGTCGGGGCCGCGGCGGCCGTCGTAGCCGAGCAGGCGCATCGCGACCTCGGGATCCATCGCCGCGGCGAGCAGTTGGGCCCGTTCGGCCGCGGCGTCCCTGGCCTGCTCGGCCCGTCTGCGGCCGGCCTGGTGGGCGCGCACCACGGCGACGGCGACGGCGATGCCGCCGGCCATGGCGACGAAGGCCGCGCCGAGGACCAGGGCGGTGGAGCCGGTGATGCCGCCCGCCACCGTGGCGGTGGAGCTCCCGCCTCCGACGGCGAACGCCATGCCGAGCAGGGCGATGACCACGAGCGCGACGAGCCCGCCGATGAGACCCCACACGGTGCCGAACGACCTGTCCCGCCTCTGGGCGGTCGAGGGCGGCGTGCTCGGGATCGTCGGGGTGGTCGCCGCCGGGGGCGGCCCGCCGTTCCACGGGACGAAGTCCGGTTGTGTCACCTGCCCGTTGCCGTTGCCGCCGTATCCCGCGGGCGGGAAGGTGGCCGGCGGAGCGACCGTCCCCCGGTCGACCGCCCCGGGCGCGACGACGGCCGTCGGCTCCAGCATCCGGGTCGCAGGCATCGGCAGGTCGACCGGCACGTTGGTGTGGTTGCGATGAGCCTGGGCCGCGGCCGTGTGGTAGACCTCGATCTCCTCGTAGAACGACTCGGACTCGTAGACCGTGCCGTCGATGAGCGGCCCGGGCCTGCCCTCGATGACGGCGACCACGTCGTCGCCGTTCAGCGTCTTGTGGTACTCGAGCGCGTGGGCCACGCTCAGCACGGCCCGCCGGTTCTCCCGGAGGAGTTCGGCCGTCTGCTCCAGCAGCTGGGCGAGGTTGAACTCGATGCGCTCCGGGAGCATGTCGGGCACCATCTCGTCGCGGTTGGCCGCCGGGGTTCCGGTGAAGCCGACGCCGCCGTTCGAGCCGCCCTGCCGGTGGGCCTTGCCCTCCCTGAGCCCGAGCTCCTGGAGCGCCGGGAGCGAGGCGACGCCGAGGCCCATGCCCCAATGTGCCTCCATCAGCGCGGTCAGCAGCGTGGCCGACTGGAGGTCTCCCGAGACGCCGGAGGAGTTGTCCTCGCCGAAGAACATCCGCTCACCGGCGAGGGACGCGAGGGAGACCATGATGTCGGCCTCGTATTCCGACTTCCACCGGGTGAACTGGTCCTCCGGCTTGATGCTGGCGACCATGCCGAGATAGTCGGCGCCCTTCTCGATGGTGGCGAGGTCGATCTCCAGGTGGTGCCGGGTGCGGTAGGCGACGACGGCGTGGCACGCCTCGTGCACGGCCACCGCGTGCCGTTCCCTCTCGATGTACTCGACGTCCTCCGGCGGGCCGAGCTGCTTGAGCCTCTTGGCCCGCATGACGTCCGACCAGGTGATGACGTCACGGCCGTCCCTGATGGCGGTGATCAGCGACTCGTTGACCATGTCCTTGATCGTGGCGCCCGTGGCGTACGGAGTGATCGTGGCGAGCTTGTCGATCTGCTCGTCGGTCAGCGCGTGCCGGACCTTGTCGAAGTACCCGTGGTAGGTCCGGATCCGGCCTTCCTTGGACGGGTAGCCGACCTTGTAGATGCGGTCGATGCGGCCGGGCCGCAGCAGGGCCTCGTCGAGCGCCTCGGGGAGGTTGGTAGCCATCATGATCAGAATGCGGTACTTGGGCGGCGGCTTCGGGCGCATGCCGAGCAGTCGCCGCACGTGCCGGTTGACGAAGCCCCTCGGCTTCTTCAGACCGGAGATCTCGGTCAGCAGCGACTCCAGGGTGCCCATGCCTCCGCCGCCGCCGCCCATGCCCGCGCCGTACACGAGGCGGTTGACGAACGCCCCCGACCTGGAGACGGAGCCGGGGACGCCCTGCTCCAGCGCCCGCCGGCCGAGCATCCACTGGGTGTCCCTGTCGAGGTAGGAGAACCCGTTGCAGCCGGCCGCCTGGAACGGCGCCGGGGTCGCGCGGCCCCATCCTCCCGGACCGCCCTGGGCGAGCGCGCCGCGGTTGCCCAGGGAGTCCGCCTCGTCGAAGAAGACGATCACTCCGCCGTAGCGCAGGGCCAGCTTGCGCAGCTTGCGGAAGAGCGACTTGACCTTCAGCACGCCGACGCCGAAGAACATGTTGATGAAGGCGCCCGGGTCCACGAAGACGTACGGCTTGCCGGTGGAACCGGCGACGGCCTCGGCCATCAGCGTCTTGCCGGTGCCCGGCGGGCCCCACAGCAGGATGCCGCTGGGCACGTAGCCGCCCTTGGCCTCGATCTCATCGGGCTTCTCCAGGAAGACGATGTTCTCCTTGACCCGCTCGACCACATGGTCCTGGCCCCAGACGTCGGAGAACCGCGTCTTGATGTCGTCGGGGAAGTAGACGTCGACGCCGCCGCGGGAAAGGAACCAGAAGATCGCGACGAACTGCAGGATGCCGAGCAGCACGACCGCCACGATCTGGAGGGCCAGGGGCAGGTAACCCCAGATCGTCCCCGGCACGTTGAACAGCGCCTCGAGCGGGGAGGTCTTCTGGATCTTGGCCAGGACCAGGGCGACGACGGCGATCGCGACGAGCCACTTGATCGCGCGGGCGATGCGGAAGCGGTTCCAGTCGGTGAAACGGCGGTGCGTCCAGCGATTCCACCCGCCGAAGATCTTGTTCATCCAGAACCGGTGGTAGCCGGACGACCTCTCGCTGATGAAGAAGTGCACCTGCCGGAGTGCTTCGAGCCCGGCCAGCCAGAGGACCCAGGAGGCGTCGCGGACGGTCAGCTTGAGCGCGTCGGAGAAGGAGATGATCCCCTGGTAGGTGACCGTGGTGTTCCACAGCAGAACGCCGAACGCGAGGGCGAGGAGCAGCAGGAACTTGATCCTGTCCCACATCGCGAGGCGTTTCCTCGTGCTCAGGTCGCGTTCCTCCGGGCCTGACCCGGGTTCGCGCAGCCCCTCGGGGTGGTGCTGTGGCGGCGTGGCCGTGCTCATATGAGGGGCCTCCTTCATTGGTTGAGGAGTCGCTTGACCTTGAAGGACTGTGCGACCAGGTTGATCTCGGAGAACTGCTGCCGGAAGCACGCCGCCGAACAGCGGATCAGGAGCGTGGAGACGATCGATCCGTCAGCGGACAGGAACGACGTCTCGTCGAAGGTCTGCACCGGCCCGTTGCCGACGCTGAGGTTGAAGATGGTCCGGACGCCCCGGATGCCGTCCTGTGCAGGCAGGACCTGGTCGCTGAGCAGTTCGAACTTCTGGAACGGGAAGCCCTGCGTGGATTCCATCTGCTTGCGGACGTCGGCCGTCACGGCGACCGGCAGTCCGTTGGCGTTGCGCAGGATGTCGAGCGACACCTGGTTCTTCTCCTCGTCGGAGAGCTTCTGGACCTTGGCCAGGACGAACGGCTGGTCCACGGCGCCCTGCTCGCCGGCGAGGAAATGGTTCGCGGACGGCCGGGCTGCCTGCGCGTCGTAGGCCGCGATCCAGGTGTTCTGCTTGGCGATCTGCGCCTTGGCCGTCTGCATGTCGCCGAAGAAGACCTGGTCGAAGGCGTTCGCGTCGACCTGTCTCCATGCCGAGGGGACCTTGAAATAGGTCGACCCGTCGCTGCCCCGCACGTAGGTGTAATCGGGCGCAGCGCACCCGGACAACAACACGGCGGCCGTAGCCGCCGTCACCACCCCGAAAATCGCCCGCGATCTATCCACTAAGGCACCAACCTCCGCTTTGCGGGTCTACGAGGTATAACTGCCCGTTTTCCCAGTATCCATCTCATGCGAGATCCCGGACAGGTTGGAAAACTTGACCAAATCTTGCCCGGGAGTTGGCTGCACTTGTGACCGGAGATGGCGGAAAGCCGACGTGGAATAGTTGATATATCAATAGTTGTTGCGCGGAGCGTATTCGACAGAGGAGACGCCATGCCAGCCATCACCGCAGACACACTCACGTTGCCCCGCCTCCCCCGCCTGCCCGAAGCGGCGACGGCGTGGCGGCCCGTCGCCCGCGTCGTCACCGCGGGACGCCATCTGGAAGGAGAGGGCTTCGCCGTACGCCGGCCGTTCCCCGATGTGGAGCTCTCACTGGCCGACCCGTTCCTGCTGCTCGACCACATGGGGGCCGTGGAATACGCCCCCGGCGAGGCGAAGGGCACTCCCTGGCACCCGCACCGCGGCTTCGAGACGGTGACGTACATCATGGACGGCGCCTTCCAGCATCGGGACACGAACGGCGGGGGCGGGCTCATCTCGGATGGCGATACCCAGTGGATGACCGCCGGAAGCGGCCTGCAGCACATCGAGCAGCCGCCGCCGGAGCTGGTCGCGAGCGGAGGGCTGTTCCACGGCGTTCAACTGTGGGTGAACCTGCCCCGCGCACAGAAGTGGGTGCCGCCGCGCTACCAGGACATCCGCGGGGGTGACGTGAAGCTGCTCGCCAGCGACGACGGCTCCTCGCTCGTCCGGGTCATCGCGGGGTCGCTCGCAGGCCACGAGGGGCCGGGCATGACGTACACGCCGATCACCTACCTCCACGCGACGGTCGCTCCCGGAGCGCGGCTGGCCCTGCCGTGGCCCGCCGACTTCAACGCGTTGGTGTATGTGCTGAGCGGCGACGGCTTCGTCGGCCCCGACGACCGCCCGCTGCGTGAGGGCCAGCTCGGCGTCTTCGGCGGCTACAAGGGCACGGCGGGCGCGCTGACCATGCGCGCGGCCGACAAGCAGCCGCTGGCCTCGCGGCAGGGCTGGGAGATCCTCGTGCTCGGCGGCCTGCCGATCCACGAGCCCGTCGCGCGGTACGGACCCTTCGTCATGAACACCCGCGAAGAGCTCGCCCAGGCCTTCGCGGACTTCCAGGCGGGCCGCATGGGGGTGGTCCCGGCCGAGCACGTCCCCCACCTGTCGACGGCGGACGAGAACTTGTGACCCTGACGGTCATTCAAACGGTGCAACGTTCATGCAACCGTGCTCTTGTGACAATGCGCTCGGACTGGACCAGCCGGTCATGTAACACCTGATCCCCCCGAACGCGACATTTACGTGCATGTCTCGAAATCTGGGCCGACGGACGTGGAGTGCCGCATGAGCGACAACATCGATGACCTCGACCGCAGGGCGAGGACCCTGGAATTCGGGACGGCAGTGGAGCACATGTTCGCGGAGGTGTGGTCGGGCGAGGCGCTGAGCACCAGGGACCGTCGCCTGCTCCTCCTCGGTCTCCTCGTCGAGCAGGGACTCGCCGAGGAGACCGCCGCCCAGCTCGACGCGGCCCTGCGCACCGGGGAGCTGACGCCGAGCGAGCTGCGCGAGATCGTCATCTTCGTGACGCACTACGCGGGCTCGGCACGTGGAGCACGCCTGAACGCGCAGGTGGAAGACCTGATCACCAGGTTCATGGCCGCCTAGCGCGTCACAGGCGCTCCACGTTGGGCCCGTTGCAGCGGTTTCGGGTGTCGAAGACGAACTCGCTGGAACGTTGCACCAGGTCGTAGTCGAAGCGGTCGTGGTCGGTGAGGACGACGACCGCGTCGGCGCGGGCCAGTTCCTCGCCCGTCGGTTCGACCAGCTCGATCCCCACCGGCAGCAGGAAGTCGTCCACGTGGGGGTCGGCCGCCCTGACGTCGGCGCCGAGCGTGCACAGGGCCTTGGCCACCTCAATTGCGGGGGACTCCCGGCAGTCCCCCGTGTTCTTCTTGTACGACAGGCCCAGCAGGAGGAACCGGCTGCCCCTGATCGAGCGGTAACGGCGGTTCAACGCCAGGGCGAGCCGGTTCACCACGTGGTCGGGCATGTGGTCGTTGATGGCGTTCGCCAGCTCGGCGAACCGGAAGTTGTGCCCGGGGCCGCGCCTCACCTTCCAGGAGAGGTACGACGGGTCGATCGGCAGGCAGTGTCCCCCGACGCCCGGACCGGGGGTGAAGCGCATGAAACCGAACGGCTTGGTCGCGGCGGCGTCGACCGCCTCCCACACGTCGATGCCGAGCTGACGGGCGAAGATCGCCAGTTCGTTGACCAGGGCCACGTTGACGTGCCGGAAGGTGTTCTCCAGGAGCTTGCACAGCTCGGCCACCTGCACCGAGGAGACGGGCACGGTCTCCCGCACGATCCGGTCGTAGAACGCCTTGACCTGCTCCAGCGAAGCGGGGTCGATGCCGGAGACCACCTTCGGCGTGTTGTCCAGCCGCCACCGCGTGTTGCCGGGGTCGGCACGTTCCGGGCTGTAGCCGAGGCGGAAGTCCTCGGGGGCGCGCAGCCCGGACCCGTCCTCCAGCAGCGGCCGCAGGTATTCCTCGGTCGTGCCCGGATAGGTCGTGGACTCCAGAATCACCGTCGTGCCCGCGCGCAGCAGCGGCGCGAGCGATCGGCCCGCCGACCCGATGTGGCTCAGGTTGGGCACGCCGTCGTGCAGCGGGGCGGGCACCGTGATGACGCAGGTGTCGAAGCCTGCGGCGTCGGCGTAGTCGGTGCTGATCCGGTAGCGTCCCGAGCCGAGCGCGGCGGCGAGCGCCCCGTCGGTGACGTCGCCGATGCACGACTCGCCCGCGGCGAGCCGCTTGACCCGCCATTCGTCGACGTCGATCCCCGTGACGTCGAACCCGGCCTCGATCGCCCGCATGGCCAGAGGCAGGCCAGCGTATCCCTGCCCGACGACGACCAGCTTGTCTCTCATGGCCCACGACCTTAGGAGCCGGGCCCGGCCGTACCGGAGATTGACCGTGTAAGGCTTCCGTAATGGAGATCGGCGATCTCCGGTCGCGGCAAGGCGATCACCGGCGAACTCGATCATCTGCCGGTAGGGATAGGGGAAACATTTCCTCTGCGCCGCTCCGGTGCCGTTGAATCGGCCGAACGGCCAGCTAGCTTCTGCGACGTGACCACGAAGGAGCGCGCATGAAGCCCGACGGCCGCATCCGAGTCATGGAGATCATCGCCCGGATGAACGTCGGCGGGCCC
>NZ_BOOR01000018.1 GCF_016863335.1 Planotetraspora thailandica | reverse complement strand
GGGCCCGCCACTCAGGTGACGGGTCTGTGCGAGCGCCTGAACGCCGAGGAGTTCGAGCATCGCCTGTACACCGGCTATGTCCACGGCGGTGAGGGAGACCACCTGCAGCTGCGCGACACGCGAGTCCCGGTGTACCGCGTGCCCGGCCTGCGCCGGTCCGTCAAGCCCCTGGACGACTACCGTGCCCTGTTGCGGCTGATCGGCGCCATGCGAGAGTTCTCTCCCCACATCGTCCACACGCGTACGACCAAGGCGGGCGCCCTCGGGCGGGTGGCGGCCAGGATGTCCGGAGTCGGCGCCGCCCGCGTCCACGTCTTCCACGGCCACCTCCTCGAGGGCCACTTCCGCGGGTTCAAGCGCTCGATCTACACCCGCTCGGAGCGTTTCCTCGCCTCGCTGTCCGACCGGCTGGTCACCGGGGGCGCGAAGGTGCGCGACGACCTGCTGGCGGCCGGCATCGGCCACCCCGAGCAGTACGTGGTGATCCCCCCAGGCGTGCGGCTGCACCCGCTGCCCGCCCGGGACGAGGCGCGCGCCTCCCTCGGCCTTCCCGCCGACGCCCCGGTGGTGGCCTACGTCGGCAGGCTCACCAAGGTGAAGCGGCCCGACCGGCTCGTCGAGACGGCCGCGGCGGTCCTGGAGCGCATCCCGAGCTGCCGTTTCCTCATCTGCGGCAGCGGTGAGCTCAAGGAGGACGTGGAGCGGCGTGTGCACCCCATGTGGGACTCCTTCCGCCTGCTCGGCTGGCGGCGCGACGTCGAGACCGTCTACGCCGCGGCCGACGTCGTCGTGCTGACCTCCGACAACGAGGGCACGCCGCTCGCGCTCATCGAGGCCGGGATGGCGGGCCTGCCCGTCGTGTCCACCCGCGTCGGCAGCGTGCCCGAGATCGTGCGCGACGGGATCACCGGCCTGCTGTCCGGCCTGGACGCGGATGAGCTGGCCGATCACGTGGTCCGCCTGCTGTCCGATCCGCTCACGGCTCACACCATGGGCGAGGTCGCCCGCGAATGGACCAACCGTGCGTTCGCCGTCGAGCGCCTGGTCGCCGACACCGAGGCGCTGTACCGGTCGCTCCGCGGGTTCGCCCGGCCGGGCGTCCGCAGCCGGTGAAGGTGCCCGTCACCGGCGGAGCCAATTTTCATCGGCGCGAATCTCCGCGCCCCGTCTCATGCATGTAGTGGAGAGAAGTCGGTGAATACCTGCCTGATCACAGGAGGAAGCGGTTTCGCCCCCCGCGACGAGGCCCGCGACGGTCTGGCCCCGGTCCGGTGACCGCGGCGCTCGCCCTCGCGGCCGGCGTCGCGGGTTTCCTGCTGACCGCGGGCCTGATGGGACCGCTGCGCCGGCTGGCCGTGCGATGGGATCTGACCGACCGGTCGCAGAGCCGCCACGTCCGCGCCCGGCCGATCGCCTTCCTCGGAGGCTTCGCCATCGTGCTCGGCACCCTGCTCCCGGTGCTTGCGGTGCTGGGCGTGTCCGACCGGCGGGTGACCGCGATCCTGGTGGCCGCCGTCGCGGTCGCCTTCCTCGGCCTGGTCGACGACGTCCGGCCGCTGCCCGTGGCCACCCGGCTCATCGCCGAGTCACTGGCGGCGGGCCTGGTCGTGGCGTCCGGCGTGCAGATCACCTTCACCGGCCAGTGGATGGACGGCCCGGTGACGGTGATGTGGATCGTCGTCATCACCAACTCCTTCAACCTGCTCGACAACATGGACGGCGCGCTCGGCGGCGTCACGGTCGTCACCGCGGTGGTCCTCGTGGGCTCGGCGCTCGTGGGCGCGCAGGCGCCCCTGGCGATGCTGGTGTTCGCGCTGGCCTGTGCGGCCCTCGGGTTCCTGACGCACAATTGGGCGCCCGCCCGGATGCACATGGGCGGCTCCGGCTCGTTGTTCATCGGGTTCGTCCTGACGTGCTCGTCGATCGCGCTCGTGACGGGGGCGGGCCCGGACACGATCTGCGCCGGGCTGCTCCTGCCGGCGTTCGTGGCGGTGGTCGACACCGGGGTGGTGCTGGTGTCGCGGCTGCTCGCGGGCCGCCCGCTGCTCATCGGGGGCGCCGACCACGTCTCCCACCGGCTCCGGCGGGCAGGGATCGGCGCCCGGGGTGTCGCGTCCGCGCTCACCGTCGCCGCGGCGGTCTCCGGGTCGCTCGGCCTGACCGTCGCCCTGGGCTGGGCGTCGCCGCTCACCGTGGCGGCCGTCGCGGGGTCGACCGCCGTCATCCTGATCGGCGTGATGCAGGGCGTGGACGTCTACGCACCCGCCCGACCGGTCAGTGACCTCGCACAACTCACCCGGCGGCGGTGGTGACCGCGTGAGTGCCGCACGCGCGCACCTGGACGGGGCCGGCTGACGGGGCGCACCTTCACCTGGTGCCCAGCAGCGCGGCCCATCTGGCGCGCGCCTGCGGGACGTCGAGCAGGCGCACCGGCTCGCGCCCCTTCCGTGCGGCGTGCGAGCCGAGCATCTCGATTCGCGCGCCCCCCGCAACCCGTGCGACGTCGCCGGCCAGCCTGCCGAGGTCCACTGAGGAGTCCACGCCGACCGACCGCGTGAAGGCCCGGATCAGCGCGTCCATGCGGAAGGGATTGGCCAGCACCTCGGGCTCGGTCACTCTGGCGGCGAGCGCACGAAGGAAGTCGCCGCCGCTGCCGCGGTCGCGGACGTAGCCCAGCGCCGCGTGGCCGTTCAGGTGGTAGCCGCCGACGTCGACGCCGCCGAGCACGTCGATGACGTTCTCGAACCCGGCGACGTCCAGCATGGCGAAGTGGTCCACGCGCACGCGCATGACGTGCTCGACGGTCTCGACCAGCAGGGGCGGACCGCCGAGGGAGAACGCGGCGCCGATCCTTCCGCGCCCGTGCCCGGGGATCGGCACCGACACGTCCCTGGGGAGCGAGAGGGCACGTACGGCGGAGCCGTCGGCGGGCAGGCGCACGAGGAGCACCGCCTCGGAGGCCTGCGGCCGGGGGCCCCATTGGTCGGTCCGGTCCGCGCCGGCGACCAGCCAGGTCTGCCCGCGCACCGCGGGGGCGGTCGTATGGAAGCGCCGGTTCTCCGGCGGGAACGCGCCGGGGATGCGTTTGATCTCGCGCTCGTAGGAGCCGATCAGGTGGTAGCCGCCCGCGGTGGTCCCGGCGGTGAGGACGATCGCGCAGATTCCGCAGGCCGCGGCGATCCTGCGCCGCCGGCGGCGGGGCGCGGGACGTCCGGCGGCGCCCTCGGGCGCGGCTGAGTCCCGCGAATCCTCCATGACCGCGACGCTAGGTCGCCCCGGTCTCCCGGTCGCCCGCGGCGCTCCGGGGTTTACCCAATCACTGCCGGTACGGCGAGGCCTCGCCGTACCGGCAGCGGGTGGGTCACTTGCCGACGTTGGCCTCGTGGCCGATGGACAGGCCCGAGTCGACGTCGAAGAAGTGCAGGTTGTGGGTGTCGACGACGAGCTCGACGTCCTGGCCGGGGCGCACGTGGCTGCGGGCGTTGACGCGGGCGGTCCACAGGGACTTGTCGCCGCTCAGGGGCAGCGCCGCCGCCTCCTCCTCGTCGCCGTCGTGCTGCGCGGCCACGGTGTCCTTGTGCTCGACCGGCGGGGCGTCGATCGTGAACAGGACGTTGATCTCGGAGCCGAGCTCCTCGGTGACGTTCGCGCGGACCGGCAGGCGCACCCAGCCGGCGGCGTTGCCGTTGGCCGCCACGGAGTCCTCGAAGTCCGAGGGGCGGATGCCGAGGATGATCTTCTTGCCGATGTACTGGTCGAGGCCCGGCTTCTCGGCGAAGGTCGAGTCGGGGACCGGCAGCTTGTGATTGGCGAAGGACACGGCGGCGCCGTCCTCGTCCTTGGTCAGCTCGGCGTAGGTGAAGTTCATCGACGGGGAGCCCATGAAGCCGGCGACGAACAGGTTGACCGGGTTGTCGAACAGGTTCTGCGGGGTGTCGACCTGCTGGAGGAGGCCGTCGCGCAGGACGCAGACGCGGTCGCCGAGGGTCATGGCCTCGACCTGGTCGTGGGTGACGTAGACCGTGGTCACGCCGAGCCGCTCGTGGAGCTGGTTGAGGGAGGCGCGCATGGAGACGCGGAGCTTGGCGTCGAGGTTCGACAGCGGCTCGTCCATGAGGAACGCCTGCGGCTCGCGGACGATGGCACGGCCCATGGCGACACGCTGGCGCTGACCACCGGACAGGGCGGCGGGCTTGCGCTTGAGGTACTGCTCGAGACCGAGCATCCTGGCGGCCTCTTGGACCCGCTTCTGGATCTCCGCCTTGGGCATCTTGCGCAGCTTGAGACCGAAGGCGAGGTTCTCCTCGACCGTCATGTGGGGGTACAACGCGTAGTTCTGGAAGACCATCGCGATGTCGCGGTCCTTGGGGGGCAGGTGGTTGACCACCCGGTCACCGATGGCGATCTCACCGCCACTGATGTCCTCAAGGCCGGCGATCATCCGCAGGGCGGTGGACTTGCCACATCCCGACGGGCCGACCAGCACCATGAACTCGCCGTCTTTGATCTCCAGGTTGAGGCCGTTCACGGCCTTGACCCCACCCGCGTAGATCTTGTCGACGTTGGTCAGAACGATTGAAGCCATGCCTGTCCTTCGAACTTCTGAAAACGGGGCAGTTGGATACGTTTTCACGAATCTCACCCGAACAGCCGTCTAATGTCAAGATTTCCTGGAATCTCACATGGAACCATGATGGAATCGTTTCCATGAGCATCGTGCAACGCCGTACGACCATCAAAGACGTCGCGGAGGCGGCGGGGGTGGGCGTCGCCACCGTCTCCCGCGTGCTGTCGGGGGGATCGGCCAGCCCGGAGACGCGGGAACGGGTACTGGCCGCCGCGGCCCGGCTCGACTACCGGCCGAGCGCGCTGGGACGCAACCTCCGCCAGCAGCGCACGGGCGGGATCGGCCTGCTCGTCCCCGACATCACCGACAGCTTCTACGCGAGGCTCACCGACGGCGTGCTGTCGTGCGCCCGCTCGTACGGCGAGCCGGTGACGATCGGCGTGACGGGCGACGACCCCGAGCGGGAGGCAGAGCTGATCGGCACGCTCATCGAGCAGAGCATGGACCGGGTCATCGCGGTCCCGTCGGGAGACGGGGAGATGTGGGCGCCGGCGCTGCGCGCCGGGCTCAACGTCGTGTTCGCCGACCGGAAGGTGCGCGCGGACGTGCCGGGGGTGGTCGCCGACGACCGCGCGGGAGTAGGAATCGCCGTGGAGTACCTCGCCGGGCTGGGTCACAGGAAGATCGCATTTCTGGCGCGGTACGGCCAGTCCCAGCGTGTGGCCGCCTTCACCGACACGCTCACCTCGCTGGGCGTGCCCGTGGATCCCGAACTCGTCGTGCACGCCCGCGCGAGCCGCGACTCGGCGTACGCGACCGCCGCCGGGCTGCTGCAGAGCCGTCCCGACCTGACGGCGGTGCTGACCGGGGGGAACATCCTGGGCGAGGCGATGGTGCTCGCGGCGCGCGAGCTGGGCGTGCGCATCCCACGGGACGTCTCGCTCATCATGTTCGACGACGTCCCGTGGGCCGAGTTGTGCTCTCCCCCGCTGACGGTGATCGCGCAGCCGGCGCAGGACGTGGGGTATCGCGCGGCCGAGCTCGTCCTGCGCCAGGGCCGCCGGCCGCGCACGGTCACGCTGCCCACCGAACTCATCGTGCGGGCGAGCTGCGGTCCTAGGAGATGACCTTGTCGATCGCTCCGACGACCTCGGGCGACTCCGGCTCGACGCGCGGGCGGAACCGGGCGACGACCTCGCCGCCGGCGTCGATGACGAACTTCTCGAAGTTCCACTGCACGTCGCCCGCGTCGCCGTCCGCGTCGGCGACGGCGGTGAGCCCGGCGTACAACGGGTGCCTGTCGTCTCCGTTGACCTCGGTCTTCTCCAGCAGCGGGAAGTCGACCCCGTAGGTCGTGGAGCAGAACTCCGCGATCTCCTCGGGCGTGCCGGGCTCCTGGCCCATGAACTGGTTGCAGGGCACGCCGACGACCGTGAAGCCGCGGTCGCGGTAGGTGTCCTGAAGCCGGACGAGACCGGCGTACTGCGGAGTCATTCCGCATCGCGACGCCACATTGACGACGAGTGCGGCACGTCCTCCGAGAAGCTCACGGAGGGTGGTGGGGGTCCCCTCCAGCGTGCTCACTTCAATGTCGAGAAGGCTCATGGCGGGACTATACAGAACGTCGTTCCGCAACCTTGCCGTCGGGTTGGACGATCACCAAACCGCCGGTCAACGGAAGCGGGCCGCCTTCATCGCGTCCCCGCGAGACGCCCGCCGCCCGGAACGGAATCGGTAAAGATCCGTCCGCCGCGTGTCCCAGGTGCCGCCGAGGTGGCGGGTCGGCGTACTTCAATCCGCGTAAAGGACCCGTCGCGGTGCCTGCCGGGAGTTGTCTTGGATCCGGTGAGGCCGAGCGGACGGCCGCGCCCACGCCATGGGCGCGGTACGGCCGGCGGGCGCGCACGCGCGCCCAGCCTTCCGCACGCGACCCGACGACAAGGACCGATTTGGACAGTTACAGTGTTCTGCGCAGCACAGCAGTGGCCGTGATCGCGTCAAGCGTGATCGGTGGCGCGAGCGCCACACCGGCGATGGCCGAGCAGTCCACGGCGAGCCAGGGCGTTCACGTGTCGACGTGGAAGATGCGCGTCGCGGTGAACACCCGGAAGATCCGCAGGGCGCCTGTGCCGACGAAGACGACCAGCAAGGCCTACGCCTTCCGTCTCGTCAGCAGGCGCGCCTGGCCCAGCACCCAGTTCCAGTGCCTCGACAGTCTGTGGACCAGGGAGAGCAACTGGAACCACCGGGCCTACAACGCCGGCTCGGGTGCCTACGGAATCCCCCAGGCGTTGCCGGGGAGCAAGATGGGCTACGTCGCCGAGGACTGGCGGTTCAACCCGCAGACCCAAATCCGATGGGGCCTGCGTTACATCAAGGGCCGGTACGGCTCACCGTGCGGCGCGTGGGGCCATTTCCGGTCCCACAACTGGTACTGAGCAGGTCGGGAACGTCCAGGGGAAGGGAACGTTCCCGCGTGGCGCCCGGGGGTCACCCCCGGGCGCCACGCTTTTCCGCCCGTACGGCCATCGCCTGCACGAGCAGTTCCAGTCCGAACTCGAACTCCTCGTCGTGGTCGCACGACGTCAGGTACGGCGACAACGAGCTCACCTCGGGGAACAACGCGGGGTCGACCTCGACCAGCGCCTCGTCGCGCACGGGGGCGAACGTGGGCGTCACGCCGACCTCCCGCAGCAGCGAGCCGACGATGTAGGCGACGAACATGCGCAGCATCCGCACCGCCGCCTCACCCTCGAACCCGGCGTCGCGCAGGGTGGCCAGGGCCCGCTCGACGGGGAGCAGCCCTGCGGTCGAGTGGAGCTGCCGGCTGAAGACGACCATCGTCGAACGGGGATAGTGATGGGCGATCTGCCGGAACGCCCGCGCCTGCATGCGCACCCGGTCGGTCCAGTGCGCCGACGGGTCGTCGGTGAACTCGATCTGCGACAGGACGCTCTCGGAGATCGCGTCCAGCAGCGCGGCCTTGTTGGGCACGTGGTTGTACAGCGACATGACACCGACACCCAGCTCGGCGGCGATCCCGCGCATGGACACGGCGTCGGCGCCCGCACGCTCGATCAGGGCGATGGCGGCGTCGACGATCCTCGTACGGCTGAGCATGAGGCGATTCTCCCCCACCCGTTGACGCACGTACAGCGTACGTGTCACGCTCGAAACGATACGTACGGTGTACGTCGGAGGAGGCTCCGTGTCGACCCACGAGCTCTACACCATCCCTGCCGAGCTCTCCACGTGGAACGTGGAGATGGCCGGCGCCGCCCGCTTCACCTGGGAGTACGACGACGGCAGGGACCGCATGCTCGCCCTCTACCAGAAGGGAAAGGACAAGCAGTGGGACTCGGTCAAGCGGATCGACTGGGACATCGAGGTCGACCCCTACGACGTGCTCGGCATCCCGGACCAGACGATCGCGATCTACGGCACGCCCCTGTGGGAGCGGATGAGCGACCGGCAGCGCAAGGACGTGCGCCTGCACAACGCGGCCTGGCAGTTCTCCCAGTTCCTCCACGGCGAGCAGGGCGCGATGATCTGCTCGGCCCGCATCGTCGAGTCGGTGCCCGACCTCGACTCCAAGTTCTACGCCGCGACGCAGACGATGGACGAGGCCAGGCACGCCGAGACCTACGCCAGGTTCCTCCAGGAGAAGATCGGGCTCGCCTACCCCATCAACACACACCTCAAGGCGCTGCTCGACAGCACGCTGAGCGACTCCCGATGGGACATGCCGTACCTCGGGATGCAGGTGCTGATCGAAGGCCTGGCGCTGGCCGCGTTCGGGGTGATGCGCGACATCACGACCAAGCCGCTGCCCAAGCAGATCCTGGCGTACGTGATGCAGGACGAGGCACGGCACGTCGCCTTCGGCCGGATGGCGCTGCGCGACTACTACCGGAACCTGTCGGAGACGGAACTACGCGAACGTGAGGACTTCGTCATCGAAGGCTGCTACCTCATGCGCGACCGCCTGCGCGGCAAGGAGACCTGGGAGAACCTCGGCCTGTCCAAGCAGGAGGTCGCCGAGGCGATGGAGTGCGTCGACCGGTCGCAGTATCTCCAGCTCTTCCGCTCGCTGCTGTTCAGCCGCATCGTCCCCTGCGTCAAGGACATCGGCCTGTGGAGCCCCCGCCTGCAGGAGGCGTACGCCGACATGGGGGTGCTCGACATGGCCGGGCAGAGCCTCGACGCGCTGATGGGCCAGGACGAGGAGATCGCCGAAAGGCTCGACGCGGAGCGGTTCGCGCAGGAGGAGGCCGAGCGGCACGCGGAGGTCACCGAAACCATCCGGGCGGCCGGCGAATCCGGCTCCGAACCCCGCGCCTGAGCGGAATACGCTCCCCCGCCCGAGTTCCCGGGCGGGCCGGCGCGGTCAGCGGGTGAGAACCAGCACGAGCGCTCCGGCGGCCACGCACAACACGCCCGCCCACACCAGCCGCCCGTCGGTCGTCTCGTCGAGCGGCACGCCCTCCTTGAGCGCCTGCTCGACCCGCCGGTAACGGGCGCCGGTGCGCAGGAGCAGGGCCGCGCCGCTGAGCGCCGCGAGGGCGAACGGCACGAGCAGCGCCGGGTTCTCCGCGCCGCGCAGTCCTGTGCCCCCCATGACGAGGCCGGCCCCAGCGAGAGTCGCGGCCGTCCTGACCCAGGCCAGCCGCGTGCGCTCACTGTGCAGGCCGGCACTGTGCAGGCCGGCACTGTGCAGGCCGGCACCCTGAGGGGCGGTGCTCCGCTCAGGGCCGTGCAGGCCGCGGCCGTGCGGTTCCGCGCCGTGCTCGCCCGGAAGCCCGTCGGCGGGGCCCTCCCGGCTCGGCGTGCTCATCGGGCGAACAGGACCAGCAGGAGCGCGACCACCGCCACGGCGGCCACGCCGTACCCGAAGACGGGAGCCAGGGCGGGCGGTGGCAGCGGTTCGCTGCGGCGCAGCGCCCGCTGGATCCGCCGCCAGCGCGGGTAGGCGCTGGCGGCGGCCACCAGCGACAGGGACACCAGCACGACGGCGAGCAGTGTCCGGACCCAGGGCACGAACACGTCCTGGGGCACCACCGCCATCGCGATGCCCGCGGCGCTGAGCGTCAGAGACGTGCTCAGCCAGGTGAGGAAGGTACGTTCGTTGGCCAGCGTGAACCTGGGGTCCGGCTCATCCATGGGACCAGCGTAATTTCGGCCCTTTCCCTAGGGATTTGCCGGGTTACAGGCAGGCCTGCGCGACGTCCTTCACGTAGTTCGCCCCGTCGGTCGCGACCTTCTGCGCCGCGTCGACGGCCGCGTTGGCGTCGTCGACGTTGAGGTTCTTGAGCGTGTTCGCCATCCCGTCGAGCGCTTCCTTGAGCGTGGTGTCGCCCGCCTTGGCGGCGAGGTCGTCCAGCCTGGCCGCGCCGTCGGAGATCTCTTTGCGCATCGCCTCCGGGTCGTCGGCGACGGCTCCGATCTTGCTGATGGTGTCGCTGAGCACCTTGGGGGCCTCAACGCATGTCTGCGCCTTGTCCGCGGCCGCGCATCCGGAGATCGTCATGACGAAGGCAGCGGTGAGGGCGGCGAGCGGGAGGGATCTCATGTCCCGACCCTACCCAACGGGGTTTCGGTCAGGACTAGCATCTGTTTCATGGGGATCTGTGAACATCTCGCCACCGTCGACGTCGACCCTGAGCCGCGCACTCCGCAGGGATGCGAGGAGTGCCTCGCCCAGGGCACGCGCTGGGTCCACCTGCGCAAGTGCCTGTCCTGCGGTCACGTGGGCTGCTGCGACTCCTCCCCGGAAAAGCACGCCACCGCGCATTTCAGGCAGGTCGGCCACCCGGTGATGCAGTCCTTCGAGCCCGGCGAGGAATGGCGCTGGTGCTTCGTGGACAACGCGCTGGCCTGAGCGCTCAGCTTCGTTCGAGCGTGGCCTCCTCGAAGTCGAGCTCCTGCATGACCCGGTGAAGCACTTCGTCGTCGATCCTGCGCTCGTCTCGCAGCCGGATGAACACCTCGCGCTCGGCCGCGAGCATCTCCGTGCGCAATCGGCGGTAGACCGTGGCGGGCGTCTCCTCGCCGTTCGCCCCGGTGCCGCCGCCCAGCCTCTCCCACGCCCGCAACGCCGTACGCTCGGCGCGCAGGCGCAGCTGATCGACGACGTCGGCGTGCACGTCGAGCACCCCGTCGGCGATGAGCTCGTCGAGACGCGCCAGGGCCGCGGCGGCCGCGGCCTGCTGGGCGCCGGCCTCGGCGAGGTCGTCGGAGTAGCGCTCGGAGTCGTTGGAGACGCCGATCCTCCTGATCAGCCAGGGGAACGACAGGCCCTGGACGATGAGCGTGCCGATGACCACGGCGAACGTGAGGAAGAGCACAAGGTTTCGCTGGGGGAAGTTCTCCGGGAGACCGAACGCGGCCGCGAGGGAGACCACGCCGCGCATGCCGGCCCAGCTCGTGATCACGATCTTCTTCCATGACCCGCCGTGGCCGTCGTCCCGGCCCCTGCGCAACAGCCGTGGCAGGAACACGGTGAGCGGAACCCACACGGCCCGCAGGACCACGACCAGCAGGAACAGCACGACCGCGTAGAACGCCACCCGGGCGGGGTCCTGGTCGGCCAGCCGCATGATGATCGGGCGCACCTGCAAACCGATCAGCGCGAACACGACCGACTCCAGCACGAGGTCGGCCACCTTCCACACCGCTCCGGACAGGATGCGCGTGCCGTACGTCGTCCGGCTCATCTCGTGCCCGAGGTAGAGGCCGGCGACCACCACCGAGATCACGCCGGAGGCGTGCACGGCCTCCGCCGCCACGTAGGCGCCGAACGGCACGAGCAGCGAGACCCCGTTGGCGATCAACGAGTCGGTGAGCCGGCGCAGCAGCATGCCGACGGCAGACGCGATCACCAGGCCGAAGGCGACGCCGACACCGGCCGAGTAGACGAACTCGGCGCCGGCGCTGAACAGGTCGGCGGTGGCCCCGGCGACGACCGCGGCGACGGCCACTCGGTAGGCGGTCAGCGCCGTCGCGTCGTTGAACAGGCCCTCACCGACGAGGATCGTGATCACTCTTCGGGGCAGCCCCAGCTTGCGGCCGACGGCGATCGCCGACACCGCGTCCGTCGGCGCCACGATCGCGCCGAGCGCGAACGCGGCCGCGAGTGGAAGCCCCGGGATCACCGCGTGGGCGACGAGTGCGACGACGACCGTGGTGAACAGGACCAGTCCCACGGCGAGCAGCCCGATCGGCTGCTTGACGTCGCGCAGCCGCAGATAAGAGCTCTCGAGTGCCGTCGAATACAGCATCGGCGGCAGGAAGACGGACAGGACGATGTGCGGGTCGAGTTCGTAGCTGGGCATTCCCGGCACGAACGAGACGAGGAGCCCGGCCATCACCAGCAGGAGGGGCGCGGGCCAGCCCCGGCGCCGTGAGATGCCGGCGATCGCCAGGGCGCCGGCCGGGAGCAGAAGCAGTTGCAGCGCGGAGGAAGTGTCCATCAAGCGATGAGAGTACTTATCGCCGGCGCACGCCGTTACCGGGGTGGAGCGTTACCAGACGCGCTGATCGTCGCCCGGCTCCGGCCGCTGGTCCGGACGCATCCGCTCGTCGGTGGTGTACATGGGGTCCGGCGGATAGTCCTGCTGGTAGTCCTGCTGCGGGTACGGCCGGCCGCCCTGTCCGAGGCCGAGAGGGTCACTCGGGTCGACCGTTCCAGGCTGCTGCTGCGCGGGGTAGCCGGGAGGGCCCTGCCGGACCGGGCCGCCGGTGAACGGCCGCTCCCTGGGCACCTCCCTCGGGGGCGCGCCGCGCGCGACCAGCACGTCGTTGGCGCCCGCCGGGTGCTGCGGCGGCGCCGCCTGACCCGGGTACTGGTCCTGATAGTGCTGCTGGTCCGCGTACTGCGGATCGGCGTACTGGGGGTCGGGATAGTGCTGGTCGCCGTAGTGCTGGTCGGCGTACTGCTGATCCGCGTACTGCTGATCCGGGTACTGCTGGTCGGCGTACTGCTGGTCGGCGTACTGCTGATCCGGGTACTGCTGCTGCTCGGGGTAAGGCTGGGCGGGGGCCGGCCGCGAGTACTGACCCGTCCCCGGATACTCGCCGGGGTGAGCCGGATAGTCGGATTGCTGCGGGTAACCGCCGTCCTGGCGCTGCATCGGCCCGGTGCCCGGGTCCTGGCCGTTGTCGTCGGTGTACTGGCCGCCGGCCTCGGCGAACCCCTCGTCGAGGGTGTCGATCAGGCGCTCCACGGCGTCCATGGGCATCCGGAAACTCCCGGTGCACATCTCACCGCGCCACAGGCTCAGCACCAGCGTCCCCTCGTGCCAAGTGACCCGGAGAACCCGGTCTTGGCCGCGGGCATCGAAGAACACCTCGCCGAACGATGGCAATGGGACAACTTCCGACATGACAGACATAGTGCCTTTACCTGCCCTTATCCGTCTACTCGACCTCGGGAAACGGTACCGAACGACTTTCCTGGCCTCTTGTCCCCCACTCGGTAGATCGTCGTTGACCTTGAGAGCGTGAGCCCTAGTGTGCCATGCGAGACGATTTCCGGCTCCTGGAACGCCAGGATGTCCCCCGCCGCTCGTGGCTCGGATGTCGGCGGCAGCGGGTAGCGTTCTCCCGTGCCCAAGGACCGTCACGATCTTCCTCCTGTCGAAGAGCTGCTCAGCACCGCGGTGACGGGGCTGGGCGGCGCCGAGCGCCCCGGCCAGGTCAAGATGGCCCAGGCCGTACGTGACGCGCTCGACGAGAGCGAGCATCTGGCGGTCCAGGCGGGCACGGGCACGGGCAAGTCGCTCGCCTATCTGGTGCCCGCGATCAGGCACGCCGCGCAGGCCGACTCCGCCGTCGTGGTGTCGACCGCGACGATCGCGCTGCAGCGCCAGCTCGTCGACCGCGACCTGCCCCGCCTCGCCGACGCCCTGGAGCCCGTGCTCCCGCACCGGCCGGAGTTCGCCATCCTCAAGGGCCGCCGCAACTACCTGTGCCGGTACAAGATGGCCGCGGGCATGCCCGAGGACGACGACGACCAGCTCTTCGACCCCCGCGAAGTGAGCGCGACCGGGCGCATGGTCCAGCGCATCCAGGAGTGGGCCTCGGAGACCGAGACGGGCGACCGCGACGAGCTCGTGCCTGGCGTCAGCGACCAGGCGTGGCGGCAGTTCTCCGTGCATGCCAAGGAGTGCCTCGGCGCCCAGCGCTGCCCGAGCGGGGCGGAGTGCTTCGCCGAGCTGGCCAGGGAGCGAGCCGGCCAGGCCGACGTGGTGGTGACCAACCACGCCCTGCTGGCGATCGACGCCATGGAGGACTTCGCCGTCCTGCCCGAACACGACGTGGTCGTGGTCGACGAGGCCCACGAGCTCGTCGACCGGGTCACCTCCGTCGTCACCGACGAGCTGTCGGAGGCCACGGTGGGCTTCGCCGTACGGCGGGCGGGGAGGCTGATCGAGCAGGGCCTCGCCGACCGGCTGCACGAGGCGGGAGAGGATCTGGCGTCCCTGCTCACCGCGGCCCCGCCCGGCCGGGTCGACGACCTGCCGCAGTCGCTGGGCCTCACCCTCGCCCTGGTACGCGACGCGGCCTTCGCCTGCATCACGGCCATGGGGCCGCGTAACAAGGACAAGGACGACCCGGAGAACGCGGGTCTGCGCAAGGCCGCGTTCACCGCGCTCGACGAGGTCCACGACACCGCCCAGCGAATGCTCGACGCGTTCGGCGGCGAATCCGAGGCCGACCGGGCCGAGGTCGTCTGGCTGGACGAGGGGCGCGGCCGCGTCCCTCCGACACTGCGTGTGGCGCCGCTGTCGGTGGGCGGGATGTTGCGCGACAAGCTGTTCGGCGACCGCACCGTCGTGCTCACCAGCGCCACGCTCGCGCTGGGTGGGTCGTTCGACGGCATGGCCCGCCAGTGGGGCCTGGCCGGAGGCGACTGGAACGGCCTGGACGTCGGCTCGCCGTTCGACCATCCGCGCAGCGGCATCCTCTACGTGGCCAAGCACCTGCCCCAGCCCGGCCGCGACGGGCTCCCCGAGGAGTACCTCACCGAGATCACCGAGCTGATCGAGGCCGCGGGCGGGCGCACGCTCGGCCTGTTCTCCTCCATGCGGGCCGCCAAGGCCGCGACCGAGGCCCTGCGCGAGAGGCTGGACGTGCCGCTGCTGTGCCAGGGCGACGACTCGACCTCCCAGCTGGTCAAGCAGTTCGCCGCGGAACCCGCGACGTGCCTGTTCGGCACCCTGTCGCTCTGGCAGGGCGTGGACGTGCCCGGCCCCTCGCTCAGCCTGGTGGTCATCGACCGCATCCCGTTCCCCCGCCCCGACGACCCGCTGGCCTCCGCCCGGCAGCGGCATGTCGCCGCGACCGGCGGCAACGGATTCATGGCGGTCGCGGCCACACACGCCGCGCTGCTGCTCGCTCAGGGCGCGGGACGGCTGTTGCGCTCCATGAGCGACAAGGGCGTCGTCGCGGTGCTCGACCCGCGCCTGGTGACGGCGCGTTACGGCTCGTTCCTGGCGAGCTCGCTGCCGCCGTTCTGGCGCACCACCGATCCGGAGAAGGTGCGCGACGCGCTGCGTCGCCTCACCGCGGAGGCGTGACAAGGCGAGGCGTGACGAGGTGTGCGGCCGGCCGGGCGTCCCCGCGCCGGCCGCAGCCGGTCGCTACTTGCCGGTCACGCTGAAGACGGCCGACTGAGCCACCGAGACCAGTCCGTCGTCGGGGAGCAGTCGCACCACGTACTGCCCCGGGGGCACCGGCCACGAGGAGTCGGCTCCGATCGACGTCGGCCCGATCACCGTGTGGCCCTCGATCTCCGAGTCGGTGTACGCGTAGACGAGGTATTCGGAGGTGTCCGTGCACGTGCCTGCCGGGCAGGCGTAGACCGAGACCCAGTCCAGTCCCATGCCCGGTGCGTTCGACCAGCTGACCTCGATCGGTTCGCCCTGCTTGTAGCGGCTCTTGCCGACCTGCACCTTGGTCGGCTCGCCTGGGAGATAGAGCCAGACCTGGGCCTTGGAGATCACCTTGCCGCCGGAGAAGAGGGCGACGGCGTAGGCACCGCGGTGCAGCCCCCTGGTCGGCAGGATGACCGTGCCGTCGAACTTCGGACCCGTCGGTCGTGAGGTCACGACGTGGCCCTTGCCGTCCAGCAGCGCCACGCGCTCGCCCTGCCGGCCGGGAGCGTGGTAGGCGACGGGGAGGTCTCCGCCGATCGTGACCCGGCGGGTGGCCGGTGACACCAGAGCCGGCGGCACCGACGGCACGACGTCCAGCGTGGACACGACTCCCCGGTGGTCGGTCGGCCAGGGCGACAGGCCCACGCCGACGTCGGGCCCGCCCTTCTCGCCGACCACGGTGCTGTCGACCGTGCGGGACGGACCGGCGGTCAGCACCCAGTCGATGCGGTCGAACACCTCGTGCGGGTCGGCCTCGGGGCTGCCCGGAGTCCACGTGAAACCGGGGACGGCGACAGGATCCGGGTGCGCCTCGCGATAGGTGTCCCGCAGTCCCGCGGCCGCGAGGGCGCTGCTGGCAGGCCACTTCACCGGATACCGGACCTCGGGGCGCTTGGCCGCGACGGCGGGCGTCCAGTCCAGGTGCGAGGGGCTGTTGAAGTCTCCGGTCAGCATGACGGGGATGCCCTCGCGGGCGAGCGCGGGGAGCACCTTGACCAGGTTCTGCACGGCGGGCAGGCGGGTCTTGCGCTCCAGATCGAGCACCTGCTTCACGGTGCCGCCGTCCCGGACCAGGTACGGGCCGTAGGGGTCGGACGGCAGGTGGGTGTTGGCGACGGCCACGACACGGCCGGGAGCGACCTCGACGAATACGT
The DNA here is from genome assembly GCF_016863335.1 of Planotetraspora thailandica. Classification (GTDB taxonomy): domain Bacteria; phylum Actinomycetota; class Actinomycetes; order Streptosporangiales; family Streptosporangiaceae; genus Planotetraspora; species Planotetraspora thailandica. Next base: position 186,732 of record NZ_BOOR01000018.1, on the reverse strand, counting down.
AGACGCCGTCGCCGCCGGGCGGGTCGATGATGGGGAACCGGGACATCACGTGGGCCCGGTTGCTGCCGTACCAGCCGAGCGCCGACGCGATCTTCTCGACGTTCCGCTCCGGCTCCTGGATCCCGACGATGTCGGCACGCGCCTGCTTGATGGCACGTTCGATCTGCACGAGCGACTGCGGGCAGCCGTTCGCCACGGCGCAGAAATCGCCCGTCTTCAGATCGAGGTCGTCACCCCCGTAGAAGATGTTGAGCGTCATCACCCGCAGTCGTTCGTGCCCTGTGGCACTTCGCCCGTCCGTCGTCGCGGACGCCGACGCCGCCGCCGCCGACCCCAGGGGGAGCATCGCGGCCGTGAACAGCGCCACGGCGAATGCCGCCATCCGTCGTCTTCTCAATGTCATGGCCCTCTCCTGACACGCGTCCCGGCATTCCGATCACCGGCCTGCACGAGCGGGCCCAACGTTAGGGACGAGCAGGAGACCAGGGCTCCCCATGGCCCTTGTACACCGGGCGAACCTGTCCTGAACCGCGATCTAACAAGGCCGCCAAGCGCCGCGCGCGAGGGTCCACGCCGTGCCGCATCACCGCAGGGGCGTGACGGGGTCTCCGACACGGATCATCGCGCCTGCCCCCGGGTTCCCGTCCTCAGGAGCGACGGCGTCGTTGGGGACGGCGCTTTTGGGAACGAGGCGCACGCCGAACCAGGTCTTGCCGTCCCACCGGCGGTGCCGGGCCAGCGTGCGCAGCGGCTCCTTGCCCTTGACCTGCGTTTCCGGGTCGATCGTGGTCACCGCGCAGCGGTCGCAGCGCTCCGAAACGCGGAAGTCCACCTCGCCGATCCGGACCTCCGTCCAGCCGTCCTCCTCGTACGGCTCGGCTCCTCCGATCACGACGTTGGGCCGGAAGCGGGCGACCGACAGCGGCCGGGGAGTCTCCTCCTGGCGCTCCATGGCCGTCTCGGCGATCCAGTCGTCGAGACGGCGCAGTGACGCCTCCGAGGTGAGCAGCAGTGGGGCGTCCCACGCGAAGCTGACGACCTCTCCGGGCAGGCCGCCGTGCCTGGCCGAGATGGACCGGCGGCGCGGATCGTCCAGCCAGACGAGCCGGGCCGGGCAGCCGAGGAGTTCGGTGAACCAGGCGTGGGCGGCGTCGTCGGCGAGCACGGCCCGGTCGAGTCCGGAGAACCCGACCGGCACCGCCCGTCCCGTCGCCGGAGAGACCCTCAGGCCGGGCAGGCCCGGGGCCGCCAACCCCAGGCCGCCGTCGTCGAGGCCGCGGGCCGTCACCGAGACCATCCGGGGGAACTCGCCGAGCCACAGGTTCTCGCCGTCCTCCCCGATCACGGCCCACCGGCGGTCGCCGTCCAGCCCCCACGGGTACACGAGAGCGCTCTCACGCTGGAATCCGGCCGCAGACTTGATCGGATACACGCGAATGTCCGTCAGGCGCATGCCGGCAGCCTACGGTGTGAGAGCGTTTTCCCGGCGAGGGGCCGGGCGGTTACGGCTACGCCAACGTGGTCAAATCCGGGCGCTTGGGCTCGAGCCCGTCACCGGACGAACGCCCGCGCACCCGGCGGCCGACCCACGGGCCCAGGTGCTCGCGCACCCACTGCACGTCCTCGCGCCGCTTGGCCCTCGGGTCCACCGAGGGGCGAGGCGGCCAGGTCACCCGCCACTCGTCGGTCGGCACGCCCAGCACGTCGAGCACCTTCGCCGCCACGATGCGGTGGCCTTCGGCGTTCAGGTGCAGCCGGTCGTCGCTCCACGCCCGCCAGTCCCGCAGCGGCTGCATGGACCAGATGTCCACGAGGTGGCAGCCGTACAGGTCGGAGATCGCACGCAGGTGCATGAAGAAGATCGCGAACTTGCCGCGCGCCCGTCGCATGATCGGGGTGTCGCGGGGGTCCATGCCCGTGAACAACAGGACGTCGGCACCGCTGGCACGCAGGTCACGCACGGCCGAGGCTAACTTCTTGGCCATGCGGTCGGGGTCGGCTCCGGGCCGGAGCAGGTCGTTGCCGCCGGCGCAGAAACTGATCAGGTCCGGCTTCATCGCGGCGGCGACCGGCACCTGCTCCTCGACGATCTGGTCGATCAGCTTGCCGCGTATCGCGAGGTTGGCGTAGCGGAAACCGGGCTCCGACTCGGCCAGGCGCTCCGCGACCCGGTCGGCCCATCCCCGGAACCGCGTCACCCCGTCAGGGCCGTCGTATCCGCCCTCGAGCGGGTCGTTCAGGCCCTCGGTGAAACTATCTCCCACTGCGACATATGAGGTGTAACCCATCAACCCCGCCTTGCTCCGCGAATCAGTCGTTACTCACCAGTATCAGCGATCGCGCGGAGTGCCAACTCATATGACCGCATGCCGAAACCTGCGATGGTGCCCGTCGCCACGGCCGCCACGACCGACGTGTGGCGGAACTCCTCCCTGGCGCTCGGGTTGGACAGGTGCACCTCGACCAGCGGCGCGGTGCGCTGGGCGATCGCGTCGCGCAACGCGTAGGAGTAGTGGGTGAACGCGGCGGGGTTGAGCACGACCGGCGTGCGGGAGTCGGCCGCCTCGTGGATCCAGCCGACCAGTTCGGCCTCGTCGTCGGTCTGCCGCACCTCGACCGAAAGGCCCAGCTCGCGGCCCGTCTCGCGGCACAGGGCCGACAGGTCGTCGAACGTCTGCGCGCCGTACACGTCGGGCTCCCGGCTGCCGAGCCGTCCGAGGTTGGGACCGTTGAGCACGAGCACGGGCCTCATCGGCCGACCTCCTGGTAGGCGGCCTCCAACAGCTCTTCGGAGGGATCCTCCAGGCGGGAGACCTTGGCGATGTCGTCGAGCACCACGAAGCGCAGCTTGGCCCCACGGCTCTTCTTGTCCACCCGCATGTGGTCGCGCAGCTCGGGCCACGCCTCCCTGCGGTAGGCCGTGGGCAACCCGACCGACGTGAGGATCGAGCGTGTGCGGTCGACGACGTCCGTGCCGATCCTGCCGTCGAGCCGGGACAGCTCGGCCGCGTAGACCAGGCCGATGGCCACGGCCTCCCCGTGCCGGATGCGGTAGTGCTCGACCCGCTCGATCGCGTGGGCCAGCGTGTGGCCGTAATTGAGGATCTCCCGCAGGCCGCTCTCGCGCAGATCGGCGCCGACGACGTCGGCCTTGACCTGGATCTTCCGCTCGATCAGCTGGCGGGTGTGGGCGCCCTCGGGGGTGCACGCCCCTGCCGGGTCGTCCTCGATCAGCATGAGGATCGTGGGGTCGGCGATGAAGCCGCCCTTGATCACCTCGGCGAGCCCGGCGACGTAGTCTTCGCGCGGCAGGCTCACCAGCGTGGCCAGATCGCACAGCACGCCGCGGGGCGTGTGGAAGGTGCCGACCAGGTTCTTGCCCTCGGGGGTGTTGATGCCCGTCTTGCCGCCGACGGCCGCGTCGACCATGGCCAGCAGCGTCGTCGGGACCTGGACGACCTCCACCCCGCGCAGCCAGGTCGAGGCGACGAACCCGGCGAGGTCGGTGGCGGTGCCTCCGCCGACGCCCACGACCGCGTCGGACCTGGTGACGCCGTAGCGCCCGAGCGCCGACCACAACCCGGCCGCGACCTCGATGGTCTTGGCCTCCTCGCCGTCGGGCACGGGCAGCGCGACCACCTCGTAGCCGGCGGCCTCCAGAACGCCGCAGGCCGGGCGGGCGATCTCGGGCAGGCTCGCCGGGTGGATCACCGCGACCGTCCGCACGCCGGCGCTCAGCAGGCCGGGCAGCTCGCCCAGCACGCCGGTGCCCACCACGACGTCGTAGGGGCTGTCGCCCCTCACCGTGATGCGCGTCGCGGTCACAACGTCCCCGCGATCTCGTCCGCCACGTCACCTGGCTCACGATCGTCGGTCTTCACCGTGATCACAGCGAGGCGCTCGTAGACCGGGCGGCGCTCCTCCATCAGCTTCCTGAGCTGGCTGCGCGGGTTGAGCACGAGCAGGGGCCTGGCGGAGCCGAGCCCCACCCGCTTGACCGCCTGGTCGAGACCCACCTGCAAATAGACGACCCGCTGACCGGCGAGCAGCTCCTGCGTCGGCTCGTGCAGGACCGATCCGCCGCCCAGCGACAGCACGCCGTCGTGGCCGGTCAGCGCGGCCTGTACGGCTTCCGCCTCCAGCTCGCGGAATTTCGCCTCGCCGTCCTCGACGAAGATGTCGCTCACGGGCTTGCCCGCGACCGTCTCGACGTCGGTGTCGGTGTCGCGGAAGGACACCCCGAGACGCTCCGCGAGGAGCTGCCCGATCGTCGACTTGCCGGATCCGGGCGGCCCGACGAGGACCACCACGGGCTGATGAGAGGCCGAACTCATGATCACAAACCCTATTACTTGATCACCATGGAAGAGAGGTAGCCCGCCAGGTTGCGGGCGACCTCTTCGACGGAGTCGCCGCCGAACTTCTCGACGGCGGCGTCCGCCAGGACCAGCGCGACCATCGCCTCGGCGACGATCGCGGCGGCCGGCACCGCACACACGTCAGAACGCTCGTGGTGGGCCTTGGCCGCCTCCCCCGTCAACACGTCGATGGTGGCGAGGGCCCGGGGAACGGTCGAGATCGGCTTCATGGCGGCGCTGACCCGCAGCGGCTCGCCGTTGCTCATGCCGCCTTCGACGCCGCCCGCCCTGTTGGTCATCCGCCGGACGCCGCCGGCGGTGTTCTCGATCTCGTCGTGCGCCTGCGATCCACGCCGGCGCGCGGTCTCGAAGCCGTCGCCGACCGCGACACCCTTGATCGCCTGGATGCCCATCAGCGCGGCGGCGAGACGGCCGTCCAGGCGCCGGTCCCAGTGGGTGTAGCTGCCCAGGCCCGGAGGCAGGCCGTAGGCGAGGACCTCGACGACGCCGCCAAGGGTGTCGCCGTCCTTGTGCGCCCTGTCGATCTCGGCCACCATGGCCGCGCTCGCGTCCGGATCCACGCAGCGCACCGGGTCGGCGTCGACCGCCGCCATGTCGCCGGGGCCGGGCACGACGTCTCGGGGCGCGCTCGCCTCGCCGATGGCCACCACGTGGCTGACGATGTCGACGCCGAGCGCCTGCTTGAGGAAGCTGCGGGCGACCTGCCCGAGCGCCACGCGGGCGGCGGTCTCGCGGGCGCTGGCCCGGTCGAGCACCGGGCGCGCGTCGTCGAAGCCGTACTTCTGCATTCCGGCGAGGTCGGCGTGGCCTGGCCGGGGGCGCGAGCGGGGCGCGTTGCGCGCCTGCCCCTCCAGCAGCGCAGGGTCGACCGGGTCGGCCGCCATCACCGTCTCCCATTTGGGCCACTCGGTGTTGCCGACCCTGATCGCGACGGGCGAGCCCAGCGTACGGCCGTGCCGTACGCCGCCGGAGATGGTCACGACGTCCTGCTCGAAGCCCATACGCGCTCCGCGGCCATAGCCGAGACGGCGGCGGCGCAGCGCCTCGTCGAGGTCGGCCGTGGTCACCGCCACGCCCGCGGGAAGGCCTTCAAGGATCGCGATCAGCTCGGGGCCGTGTGACTCCCCTGCCGTCAACCAGCGCAACATGGAGACAAGTCTTCCATGTGTCATACGCGGGCCAGCACCGCCACGAGTGCGGCGGCGAGCATGAACGGGCCGAAGGGGAATTCGCTGGTCCGGGCACCCCTCCTCGTCACCAGCAGCCCGATCCCGTAGATCCCGCCGAGGACCAGACCGCCGACGGCCGCGGTGGCCGCGGTCGTGTAGCCGAACGCTCCCGTCAGCATGCCGATGATCCCGGCGAGCTTGACGTCGCCCAGCCCGATCCCGGACGGGCGGATGAACCACATCACGGCGTAGAAACCGCCGAAGACGAGCCCCCACAGCGCCGCCTGGCCCAGGTGCCCGGAGGGCGCGATCAGCACCGCGACGATCGGATAGGACGGCAGCGTGATCAGGTCGGGCAGCCGCTGGGTCCTCCAGTCGACGACGGCCAGGGCGACCCCGGCGGCCGCCGCGTAGAGCCACGCGGCGATGAGCCAGCCGCTCGCCGAGACGTCCAGGAGCCGCCAGGTCACCAGACCGGCGGCGAGCGCCGTCGCGGCCTCCACCAGGTACGGCCGGCGGGGAACAGGCACCGTCCTCACCGCCTGGGCGAAGGCCGCCCGCGCCTCTTCCCTGGCGGCCTTCCTCGCCTCTTCCCAGGCCTTTTTCAGCGCCTCTTCGCCGGCATCCTCACCCGCGTCCCGGTCGCCGTGCTCGTCCCGGTCGGCGTCGCCATCGTCCGTGCGGTCGCGATACGGGGCGAACCCGTCAGCGAGGGCGCGGCCGTACGAACCCGCGACCAGCCCGAAGACCACGGCGGCGGCGACCAGGAGGGCCATCGCGGCCGCCTAGCCGCGACGCCGCCGCGACCACCATCGGCCGGGGCGCTCGCGCAGCCGGGCCACGGTGACGCCGGGCACGTCCTGCGCCAGCCGGTCGAGGGCCGAGGCATCGCGTTTGGCCTCCTCAACGGTGGCCAGCGCGGCGAGCATCCCGCCCTCGATCACGAAGGGCACCGGCCCGGCGACGTCGACGACCACCGCGGCGGCGTTCTCGTGCCGGGCGGCCTGGGCCACCTGCGGCGCCGTCGCCTGCACGGGCCGGGCGTCGGCCCGCCACCTGCGCATCGGCTCCGCGCCGGTGAAGGCGAGGACGGCCTCCCTGCCGTCCTTGCCGACGAGCTTGGGGAGAGCCATCTCGCTCTCCTTCTCCTGCTTCAGCCCGTGTTCCCCGACCTCCGACTCGGTGAGCAGGGCGACGACCGGCACCAGCAGCCGGGCCTCGCTGATCGCGGCGAGCACGTCGGCGGCCGTGGCCGTACCGGCCTGGAGGCCCGCCAGGGCGGAGGCGACCGCAGCGTCCGTGCCGCCGTCGTCGTCAGGGCGCAAAGGCTGCGGAATCGCGGGCACGATCCGCAGCCTACCCGGGGGCGTGAGGGCCGGTCAGGACAGGTCGGAAATCGCGATCACCGGACCGCCGCCGGAAGGCCCCTGGTGCACGGCGGCGACGGAGACGAACACCGCAGGGTCGCCGGTCACACTGGCCGCGACGCCGCCGACGGTGGCCTTGATCTGCCGGTGCCAGTGCACGTCGGAGTCGTCGAGCATGATGTTGCGGCGCCCGCGCACCCGGCCTGAGGGGTCGGCCTCGCACTTCATGAAGACGTTGACCAGGCGGTCGCCGAGGTCGCTCGGGTGCGGCCGCTCGGGCAGCTCGATGCCGGAGTCGCGGATGGCCTCCCAGATGCCGTCGGCGTCCAGGGCGTCCTTCATGACGGAGTGACCGGCGCGGTAGCGCCCGCCGATGCCCCTCACGTTGCCGACCACGACGATCTGGGCCCGGTCGAGCTCGACGCCGCTCGAACACGAGGCGACCGACGAATAGAGCGACAGGTCCTTGTGGATCTGCTCGGCCGACGGCATCTCGATCTCGCCGAGGGCCACGGCGATGCCGAGGGCGGTCGTAGAGTTGGAGATGTCCATCGACTTGAGGGTGTCCTCGGTGACGACCGTCTGGCCGCGCTCCTTGGCGTCGGTGATCGTGGACAGGGTGAGCAGCGGGGTCTTGGTCTGCACGTAGTGCACGTCGGCCGGGTCGTCGATTCCGGCGATCTTCATGGCCTCCCGGACGCCGGCGGCGACCTTCTCCACCATCGCCGGCCTGCCGATGTCCTCGGGGAGGATGACCTCGCTCATCGCCACGCCCACGCTCACCCGCGGCTCGTCGGTCTGCACGGCCGTGGCCGGGTCGAGGGTGGCGAAGATCGTGGCATGGGGGCTGAGCACGCCGTCGGTGCCGCCGGACCAGACGAGGGGCACCTGCTTGACCTCCTCCTCGGTCCGGGTGCCCTTGGCGACCAGCACCTCGCGGAAGGCTCGGTCGGCGAGAATGCGGGTGTAGTCGTTGACCCCGCCGTTGCCCTCGGTCTTGCCGACGACCGCGAGTACCCGGTCGGCCTCGATCACCCCGTCGTCGATCAGTTTGGCCAGCCCGGAGGCGTCCGTGACGCTCTCGATGGCGACTTTCCGCACCTCGATCGGATCCGGCATCTACCTCTCCACCCCTCTGATAACCCTTGTACCGATATTTCCTGACAACGCGTCGCCGATGTGCTCCAGCGACGTGATCACCGCCTGGCGTCCGCCGTTCTCGGCGAAACGCAACGCCGCCTCGACCTTCGGCCCCATGCTGCCGCCGGCGAAGTGGCCCTCTCTGTAGAGTTCCCTCAGGCTGGCGGTGGTGATCTCCTCGATGGGCCGCGCCGAGGCCGTGCCATACCCGACGACGGCGTTGGGCACGTCGGTCGCGATGATCAGGTCGGTCGCGTACACGGCCGCGGCCAGCACGGCGGCGGCCAGGTCCTTGTCGACGACGGCCTCGACGCCGTTAAGGGCGCCGTCGGCGCCCCGGACGACGGGCACTCCCCCGCCTCCCGCGGCCACAACGGTGTATCCCGCCTCCATGAGCGCGATCGCGGCGGAGCCGTCGAGGATCTCGAGCGGTTCCGGCGAGGCCACCACCCGGCGCCAGCCGCGCTCGAACCGGCGCCACGTCTGCCCCTGGGTCTCCAGGCGGCGCGCCTCCGCCTCCTCGAAGTACTGGCCGATGGGCTTGACAGGGTCGAGGAAGGCGGGATCGTCCCGGTCGACCAGCGTGCGGGTCACCACCGTGGCGACCCGGGCGGGATCGGGCGCCAGAGCGCGCTCGAGCGCGTTCATGATGAGGGTGCCGATCGTGCCCTGCGTCTGGGCGACGCACCAGTCCAGCGGCACGGGCGGCAGCACGTGTGCGGTGAGCTGGTTCTTCAGCAGGATGTTGCCGACCTGGGGGCCGTTGCCATGGGTGATCATCACCTGGTGCCCGGCCCTGATGAGACCGGCGACGTGGATCATGGCCTGGCCGATCGCCCGGTGCTGGTCACCGGGCGAGGCGCTGCCGTCCGGTGCCGTCATCGCGTTGCCGCCCAGTGCGATCAGTATGCGTCCGCCCACATCGCGAAACTATCCAGCCGGTGACGGCCCTTCATTGGCGAATGTCGCCCACCCGCCGCCCATCCTTCGGCAAGCCTTCCCTTTCGGCACGTTCCAACATCGGCGTCGTCCGACACGCCCGCCGACGGCGGGGATCTTCCGCTCGGATCGGGATGGCGGCAGAATCAGCGCATGCCCCCAGAATCCGTAAGACCAGAGAAGCTGGAAGCCAACGAAGTGGGCGCGGCCTTCGCCGCCCGCCGCGATCTGGGCCCGCAATATGAGCTCGAGCTCGCCGAGTCCCTCGTGGACCGGGTCAACGCGGTGATCGACTCGCGGCTGGCCGAGAAGAGGTCCAAGCGCCCGCCGCTCGACTGGGCCCAGATGACGCTCGGCCTGGGCTCGCTGGCGTTGTCCATCCCCCTGGTGGCGATCGTGTCCTCCAACGTGCCGGGCACGTTCGGCCTCATGCTCGTCTTGGGCGTCATCGCCATCGTCAACCTGGCCTACGTCCTGACCCGGGCCATCCACCAGCACCGGGACTGACCCGGCCTCACATGTAGCCCCACATGCGGCTGATGTCGTGGAGCTCCTCCGGGACGTCCTTCGGATCGGGCAGCTCCCGGCCCCGCTGCACCGAGCCCGTCCGGATCTTCTCCCGCCAGTCGCCGATGCCTTTGACGAACTCCTCGCTCCGTCCCTCGCCGTACGTCAGCATGGACGGCTCCAGCCGTACGCCGAGGAAGTCGCAGATCCGGCCCAGCTCCTCCTTCGGGTTCTCGGTGAGGCTCTCGTAGCGCACCGTCAGCCCGGGCAGGCGGCGCCGGGCGTTCTGCAGGTACGTCATGTAGTTGAGGGTGTGCGGGACGGCCTCCTCCAGCGAGCGCCGTTCCGGGTCGGCCTCGGCCCACGACTGGGCGATCGACATCGGATGCCTGATCAGGAAGACGAAGCGCGCGTCCGGCCAGCACGTCGAGATGCGCCGCCAGGCGAAGACGTTGCTCGGCGTCTTCTCCACGAGGATGCTCTTGCCGCTCCGGACGAGCTCGCGGTGCAGGATGCGGTCCCACAGGATGTGCTCGATGTCGCTGTGCGTATGCCCCAGGGTCGTCATCGCCTGCCGGAGCGGATCCGTCGGCAGGTTCACCGACAGCCGGCGCACGTGAAGCTCGTGCGGGGCGTGGATCTGCGGGTGGCGGTCGAGCATGACCCGCAGCAACGTCGACCCCGAGCGAACCGACGACATCAGGAACACGGGATCCGGCAGCAGCCGGTCGGCCGCAGGGTCGGCGGGAGGCCGCACCTCGTCGTCCGGCATCCGCCTGAACATCTCGGGAATCGACGTCGGCCGCTTGATCGTGTAGCCGGTCAGGCCGACGATCTTCGAATTGACCTTGCGCTTCCAATTCATGACCCTGAAACCTTAACGTCCGATTAAAGCCCTGGCAGCACTATGCAAGCACCTCACAGGCGTCTCACAGCCGCGTTTCAGGGAGTCGGCCGCTCTCGGCCGCAGGTCAGCCGAGCCGCTGGAGCCGGGTGACGGCCTCGTCGATCACCTCGTCCTTCTTGCAGAAGGCGAACCGGACGAAGTGGCGCCCGCGCTCGGGCCGGTCGTAGAAGACCTGGGTGGGGATGGCGACCACTCCGGCGAGTTCGGGCAGCCGCATGGCGAACTCCAGCCCGTCGTCGAACCCGAGGGGACGGATGTCGGTCTGCACGAAATAGGTGCCGGCGGGGCGCAGCACCTCGAAGCCCGCCGCCTGGAGGCCGGTCATCAGCCGGTCGCGCTTTGCCTCCAGCGCCGCCCGCTGCGCCGCCACCCAGTCCATCTCCTCCCGCAGGGCGTAGGCGACGGCGAGCTGCCAGGGAGCGCCGGAGGTGAACGTCAGGAACTGCTTGACGGTCTGGACGGCCCGCACCAGCGCGGGCGGCGCGCAGATCCACCCCGTCTTCCAGCCGGTCACGCTGAAGCTCTTGCCCGCGGACGAGATCATGATCGTGCGCTCGCGCATGCCGGGAAGCGTGGCGAGGGGCACATGTTCCACGCCGTCGTACGTCAGGTGCTCGTACACCTCGTCGGTGATCGCGATCAGATCGCGCTCCTGGCAGAGGTCGGCGACCGTCTCCAGCTCCTGCCGCGTGAACACCGTCCCCGTCGGGTTGTGTGGGGAGTTGACGAGGATCGCCCTCGTGCGTGGGCCCACCGCGGCCGCCAGCTCGGCCGGGTCGAAGGTGAAGCGGCCGGCGTCCACGCGCAGGGTCACCGGCCTGCGCACCGCACCGGCGAGCGCGATCGCCGCGCCGTAGGAGTCGTAGTAGGGCTCGAAAACGATCACCTCGTCGCCCGGCTCGCAGACGGCGAGCACCGCAGATGCGATCGCCTCCGTCGCCCCCACGGTGACGAGCACCTCGTCCGCGTCGTAGGCCAGGCCGTACCAGTCCTTGCGGTGGCCGGAAACCGCCTGCCGCAGTTCGGGCACGCCCGGGCCGGGCGGGTACTGGTTGCGTCCGCTCCTGATCGCCTCGACGGCGTGCTCCAGCATGCGGGCCGGTCCGTCGGTGTCGGGGAAACCCTGGCCGAGGTTGATCGACCCTGTGTCCACAGCCAGTTTCGTCATCGTCGCGAAGACGGTCGTGCCGAACTCACGCATCCGTCCAACCAGCGGTTCTTCCACGCGGCCACCTTATGCCCCGCCTCGCGCCGGCCTCCCGGAGCCCGGACGCCGGGGGATCATCCGGGCAAGACTTCAATCAACCGTACTTTTCGCCAAAAAAGCTCAGAATGGCTTAAATTAGTCAACTAGCATAATCGTACACAATGATTACACGGCTCCCCCGCTTCCATGGAACCGCCAACGGGGGTCGATTGCCGCCCAATCGTGATGCCCAATTTCCGTATTGAGAGCACGCCGACCGCCACGACCAGGGCCGAAATCGGTTAGGCTGAGCAGGCTCATCGCGGGCGCGATCCGCCAGGTTGAGTGGTAGTAGCCCACTTTGGGCGCTAACGTGACAAGTCTCGGTGACGCTTCGAACTATCCTGACATCGCAGCGTAGCCGGGATTCAATGTTTTTCCCTACTCCTGAAACGGTTTCAGCCATGGCCATCGACCTGCTGCCCTCGCTCATCGAGGACTTGAGCGACGTCTCGCTTGCCGAACTCGACGACACAAAAGAAGCCTCCGCCGAAACGGGGCTCTCCTTCAATTCTTCCATTTAATAGCACCACAGCGGCAACATGCGTGCATCCATCGTGCCCTTTAGCCAGTTCGTGCTCAAGGTGGCCAGTAGATGCGATCTCGCTTGCGATCATTGCTACGTCTACGAGCACGCTGACCAAAGTTGGCGCAACCAGCCGACGAACATGTCGGAAGAAACGGTCGCGCAAATCGCCGTCCGGATCGCGGATCACGCCAGGGCGCACGACCTTGGCATGGTTCATGTCATCATGCACGGCGGCGAGCCTCTCCTCGCCGGGCCGTCACGCCTCCGGCACATCGCGCGGGAGTTGCGCGGCGCACTCGACGGCGTCGCCGAACTGGACCTGCGCATCCACACCAACGGCGTGCTCCTCAGTGAGCGGTTCTGCGAGATATTCGAGGCCGAGCACATCAAGGTCGGCATATCGCTCGACGGAGACCGCGTCTCCAACGACAGGCACCGGCTCTACTCCAACGGGCGCAGCAGCTACGACCAGGTGATACGGGCCGTCACGCTGCTTCGCGACCACCACCCGGACCTCTACGCCGGTCTGCTCTGCACGATCGACATTCGCAACGACCCGATAGCGGTCTACGAGGGTCTGACGGCGCTCGATCCTCCCCGCATCGACTTCCTCCTGCCCCACGCGACGTGGGATCAGCCGCCGCTGCGGCCCACAGGAGGCGACACGGGAAGAGACGCGCCGTACGCCGACTGGCTGATCGCCGTGCACGACCGCTGGGTCGCCGACGGAAGGCCGGTCGCGATCAGGATGTTCGACTCGATCGTGCTGACCGGCCGGGGCAGGCCCAGCCAGACGGAGTCGCTCGGGCTGTCCCCCACCGATCTCGTGGTGATCGAGACCGACGGATCGTACGAGCAGGCCGACTCCCTCAAGACCGCCTTCGACGGGGCGCCCGCCACCGGGCTCGACGTCTTCCGCAACTCACTCGACGAGGCGGCGCTCCACCCGGGTATCGCGGCCCGTCACGGCGGCACCGAGCCGCTCGCGCCGCAATGCCGTACCTGCCCGCTCGTCGTGAGCTGCGGCGGGGGGCTCTACGCGCACCGGTACAAGACCGGCTCCGGCTTCGTGAACCCCTCGGTCTACTGCCGGGATCTGTTCACGCTCATCCCGCACGTCCAGCGGGCGTCCGGGCCCGCGACCCACGCTCTGCCCACCTCCGCTCTCGACTCGGTGGCGCGAGCCTCGGCCGGGCCGTCCGAGATCGCCGCGCTCGCCGCACCTCAGCGGAGCAGGACCGTCCGGCTGCTGGCCACGGCCCGGCGGGCGATCGGCGACGAATCCTCATGGGCTCTGCTCTCCCGGCTCGAACACGACCATCCCGGCGCGGTCCGCGACGTGCTCGGCCACCCGTACGTCCGGGCCTGGGCGACGGGCCGCCTGGGGGCGGGGCGCGGCTCCGAGCGGTCTCATCTGGCGTCGATCGCGGCGGCCGCCGCGATCCGGGCGGGCCGGCCGTCGACGGTGACCGTTCCCGTCACGGAGGGGATGGTCGACCTCCCCACCCTCGGCCGGATGCACGTGGGTCAGGCCGGCTCGGCCCGCGTGGAGATCACCGGCGAGACGTTCCGGATCCACGCGGCCGGACAGTGGTACGAGCGGGACGGCGAGCACTGGGACGCGGTCCGCTCCTTCGACCTCGGCGGGGTACGGCTGGCCTTCGACGACGTCGATCCCTACCGGGACTGCTACGACAGGCCGGCGCTCGATCGGCTGAGCGCGAGCGAGGCCGGCGGCTGGGAGAAGGTCGTGTCCCTGGCCTGGGAGTTCCTCCGTGAGGAACATCCAAAGGACGCGCTTGCCGTACAGGCGGGCCTGCGCGTCATGACACCGCTCGCAGGGGAGGGCGGCCACGGGTCCTCGACGCGCCAGGCGTACGGCGCCGCCGGCGTCTCGGCGTCGGCCGATCCCGTCACGCTCGCGGCGGTGCTCGTCCGGGAGTCGAGAAAGGCCCAACTCGGGGCCGTGCTGGACATGTACGACCTCCTGGGAGGCGACGCCGGGCTGGAGAACCGGCTCTGCGACGCGTACGGCGCTCTGGCGACCGCACACCTGCTCGGCCCGTACGAGGCCGGGCCCCTGCTCGACCGGGCCCGCGCCACGCTGCGCGACCTCGCCGGCCATCCGCTCCCCCAGCTCGGACGGCATTTCCTGGACGAGATGACCGCCGCCGCGACAGCCGAATGCGAGCGGTGACTTGTTCGGGCTCCCGGTCCGCCTCCTGCGTCCGCTGGTCGTGATGCTGGTCTTCCCGCTCGCCTGGTCGGCGGCGCCGAGACTCGGGTGGCCGCGACTCTGGCAGCGGAGGCTCGGCGGCAAATCGAGGGCGGCCGGCGCGGCTCCTCCGCTGGAGGCCTTCTCCCAGGAGACCCTCACGCATTCCCTCAGGGAGTTGGGACTCGGCCCCGGGGAGGTCGTGCTCGTCCACGCCTCGCTGCGGCGCGTCGGCGCGATGGCCGACGGAGTGGCCACCCTCGTGGCGGCGCTGCGGGAGGCCGTCGGGGAGGAGGGGACGATCGTCGTGCCCACGTTCACCTCATGGAACTCCGACACGTCGCGCATTTACCGCGCCCGCGTCAGCGGCATGGGCAGGATCCGCGGGCGTCTGTACCGCTGGACGATACCGGCCTATGAGGCGGCCACGAGTTCCTCGATCGAGTGCGGCCGGCTGTCGGAACATGTGCGCCTGCTTCCCGGGGCGGTCAGGAGCGACCACCCGCAGACCTCGTTCGCGGCGGTGGGCCCCCAGGCGCGGCGGCTCATGGCCGATCATATGCTCGAGAGCCATCTCGGCGAAGAATCGCCGCTGGCGAAACTCTTCGACGCCAAGGCCAAGGTGCTCCTGCTCGGCGTCGGCTTCGACAAGTGCACCGGCTTCCACCTGGCCGAATATCGGTACGACCCGAGGCCGCCGGCGGCCGAGTACGGATGCGCGATGAGGATCGACGGCCGACGCACCTGGCGCCGGTATAACGACGTGGTCCTGGACGACAGCGATTTCCACAAATGCGGCCGGGATATGGAACAGGCCGTATTCATGGAATACGGTCAGGTCGGAAATGCAGAAAGTCGGCTCTTCTCGCTGGTCGAAGCGGTCCAGCACGCGGAAGGATGGATGAGGAACCACCGGCGTCACCCGCGAACGTGAAAAACCGTCATACGACGGGATTCCTCACAGTAATTATCCTATAGTTGGGTGATCAGGCGGGGTTCGTGGGAGGTGCGAGTGCCGAGTGCCTCGGGTAGTGAAGAACATCTCCCATATTTCTTTCTCAGCTATGCCCACACGCCCCGTCACAAGCCCGAGGACAAAAATCCCGACATGTGGGTAGAGAAGCTCTATCACGAGCTCTGCCGGGAAGTTCTCCAGCACACATCGTTACCGTCGGGTGCGCGGCCCGGGTTCATGGACATCGAGATACCTCCCGGCGCCGAGTGGGACCGGCGCCTCGCCGAGGAACTCGCCACGTGCAGGGTCTTCGTCCCTCTCTACTCCCGGCGCTATTTCCGCAGCGAGCAGTGCGGCAAGGAGTGGGCCGCCTTCGACCTGCGCCGCCGCAACAACGTGGAGGGACGGCAGGGACTCCCCGAGGTCATCGTCCCGGCGTTCTGGATCCCGGTTCCGGATTACGAACTGCCCGACATGGTGAAGTCCATCCAGTTCACCCATCCCGACCTGGGCACGCACTACGTCGAACGCGGTTTCTACGGCATGATGAAGATCAAGAGATTCCGCGATCACTACAAGTCCGCCGTGGACGCCCTGGCCCACAGGATCATCGAGGTCGCCGAGGGCGTACGGCTCCCGGCCAGCGAACCCTGCGACTACGCCGCGATCAAGAGCGCGTTCAACCGGGACGAGCAGCGCAAGTTCCAGATCACCATCGTCGCCCACACCGCGGAGTCCCGCCCCGTGTACCGGCACGACAGGTACTACGGCGGATCCCCCCTGGACTGGAACCCCTACCTGCCGTCGAGTGACAGGTCCATCGCGGAGACCGCATCCGAGATCGTGCGCGAACTCGGGTTCGAACCCGACGTGGGGACCTTCGCCGATCACCGCGACGAACTCATCAACGTGGCCTCGCCCTCCTGCCCCGGACTGGTGCTCGTCGACCCGTGGGTCGCCACCGACCAGCATCATCGGCAGCTGCTGCGCGAGCTCGATCAGGCGAACAAGCCGTGGGTCGGCCTCGTGATCCCGTGGAACGAGACCGACGTACAACTGGCGGACGCGGCGACGGACCTGCGCGACGAATTGCGCACCACCCTGCCACGGAAGATCGCGCAGGGCCGCCTCGCCTCGAGGAAGGCGGTGCACGGCATCCATACGCTGGGCGAGTTCGAGACCTCGCTCAGGCCTGTGGTGCAGGAACTGGGCAGCGCCTATCTCAGGCATGTGCAGACCTTCCCACCGGAGATGTCCGGCACGGAGCATCCGTCGAAGCCGTCCATACAGGATGATCAGCAGGGTCAGAGGGGGATGACATGACAGAGGATCGAAACGGGCAGATCATCACCTTCTACAGCTTCAAGGGTGGAACCGGGCGCACGATGGCCCTGGCCAACACCGCGTGGATCCTCGCCTCGAACGGGCATCGTGTGCTGGTGGTGGACTGGGACCTGGAGTCGCCCGGCCTGCACAAGTTCTTCCGCCCGTTCCTCGACCAGGCGATGATCACCGGTACTCCCGGGGTGATCGAGCTGATCTCCGAGTTCGCGTGGGCCGCCGTCGAGAAGAAGGCGCGACCGGCGAACTGGCACCTCGAATACGCCAAGGTGCAGCAGCACGTCGTGTCGGTCGAGTGGAACCACTTCCCCGAGGGCGGAGCGCTCGACTTCCTCTCCGCCGGACGGCAGAACCGCGACTATTCATCGCTCGTCTCCGCCTTGAACTGGGACAACTTCTACGAGCGTCTCGGCGGCGGCCCGTTCTTCGACGCGCTGCGCGAGGACATGCGGGCCAACTACGACTACGTGCTCATCGACAGCCGCACCGGCCTGAGCGACATCGCGGACATCTGCACCGTGCACTTCCCCGACATCCTCGTGACCTGCTTCACCTTGAGCGATCAGAGCATCGAGGGGGCCGCGAAGGTCGCGACGGACATCGCCGAACGGTACGGCGAGCGCCGCATCAGGATCCTGCCGATCCCCATGCGGGTCGACGACGCGGAGAAGGAGAAGCTCGACGCCGGACGTGCCGTCGCGCGCACCCAGTTCGAGCGCTTCCCCGAGGACATGACCCGCGACGCGATCCACGCGTACTGGGGTGCGGTGGAGATTCCGTACAAGCCCTTCTACGCCTACGAGGAGACTCTCGCGGCGTTCGGGGACGCGCCCGGCTCCCCCGCCTCGCTGCTGTCGGCGTACGAGCGGCTCGCGAACTTCATCACGAAGGGGCGGGTGAACTCCCTGCCCGCGATGGACGACGACCTGCGGATGAGCTACCGGGAGCTGTTCATCCGCCGCAGGCCGACCGTCTCCACCGACATCTACCTGAGCTACGTTCCCGACGACCGCCTGTGGGTGGACTGGATCACCTCCGTCCTGACGGGGGCCGGTTTCCGGGTGCACCCTCACAGCTCGACCGGCGAGCAGGATGAGACCGCCCCCGTGAGGGGCGCCGAATCGGCGGCACGGACCCTCGCCCTGCTGTCCCCCGCCTACCTGCGCTCCTCCCGGATTCGCGAGACGTGGCAGACGATGTCGTCGGTCGGTGAGCTGTCCAGCTCGCGCAGCCAGCTGATCCCCATCCGGGTCGCCGACGTGCGCATCCCCATGCCGTACTCCGACCCGGCGCCGATCGATCTGGTGCGGCTCGACGAGAGCCAGGCGACCGCCGCCCTGCTCCGGGCGCTCGACCGCCCGGTCACCATGACCGATCCCGTGCCGGGCACCCCGACCCCGCGCTTTCCCGGCATCCAGCCGGCCGTCCTCAACCTGCCGACCAGGAACACGACCTTCACCGGCCGCGCCGAAGTGCTGGAGCGGCTACGCGCACAGCTCGTCGGAGGCAGCCAGGCCATCGTGACGCAGGCGACGGCCCCCCAGGCGTTGTACGGCCTGGGCGGTGTGGGCAAGACCCAGCTCGCCATCGAGTACGCGCACCGGTTCATGACGGACTATGACGTCGTCTGGTGGATCTCCGCCGAGCAGGCCGACCTCCTCAACAACGCGATGGCCGAGCTGGCCGAACGGCTCGGCATCCGGGTCGGCGACAACGTTGCGGACGCGGCTCAGGCGGCACGGGAGGCGCTGAGGAGGGGCGAGCCGTACGGACGCTGGCTGCTGATCTTCGACAACGCCAACGACCCGAACGATCTGAGGGACTACCTTCCCGGCGGGACGGGCCACGTTCTGATCACGTCACGCAACCAGACCTGGTCGCAGGTGGCGGCGCCGCTCGAGATCGACGTGTTCACCCGTGAGGAGAGCCTGGAGCATCTGCGGCGCAGGGTCACCGAGCTGAGCCCCGCCGACGCCAACCACGTGGCGGAAGCCCTCGGAGACCTCCCGCTGGCCATCGAGCAGGCCGGAGCGTGGCTGCAGGAAACGGGCATGCGGGTGGACGAGTACGTGGAGAAGCTCTCCCACCAGCCCGCGCAGACCCTGGCGCTCGGCGACACCCCCACCTACCCGACTCCGGTCGCCGCCACGTGGAACGTGTCCTTCCAGCGGCTCAGTGAGCGCTCTCCAGCCGCGGTGCGCCTCCTGCAGCTCCTGGCGTTCTTCGCGGCCGAGCCGGTGTCGTTGTCCATGCTGTACGGCGACGAGACCGTGCGCTGCCTCGTGCCGTACGACGACTCGCTGCGCGAGAAGATCATGATCGGCCGGCTGGTCCGGGAGCTGAACCGGTTCGCCCTCGCCAAGGTCGACCAGCGCGACAATACCGTTCAGGTGCACCGGCTGGTCCAGGCGGTGCTGCGCGACCAGATGAACGCCGACGAACGCGAGGACACCGTCCACGACGTGCACCGCATCCTGCTCGGCGCACGACCGCGCGAAGGCGACACCGACGACCCCGAGAACTGGCCGCGGTACGACGAGATCTGGCCGCATCTGGCTCCCTCGCAGGCCGAGACCTGCGACGAGGAGGAGACCCGACAGCTTCTGATCGAGCGCGTCCGCTACCTCTGGAAGCGCGGCGAGTTCAACCGCGCCCTCGACCTCGGGCACCGGCTCGAACGGCTGTGGATCGACAAGCTGGGCAACCTCGACCGGCAGACGCTGTACCTCCGCTTCCACATGGCCAACATCATGCGCCAGCAGGGCAACTACCAGGAGGCTCGCGACCTCGACCGCGCCGTCCTCGAGGACCAGCGCAGGGAGCTTCCGAATCCGCACCCGCACACGCTGATGACGGCGGCCGGTCTGGCCGCCGACCTCAGAGCGCTCGGAGACCTGCAGGATTCCCTGCGCATGGAGTGGGAGACCTACAACCAGACCAAGGAGCTCTTCCTCGACGACCACCCGCGCACGCTCGCCGCGGCCAACAACCTGGCGGTCGCGATGCGGCACGTGGGCGACTTCGGCGGCGCGCGCCGGCTGGACCAGGAGACGCTGGACCGGCGCAGGGCCGTGCTGGGGCCCGAACACCCCTACACGTTGTTCTCCGAGAACAATCTCGGTCTCGACATGCGGGAGGCGGGAGACTACTCCGCGTCGGCGGAGCTCCTGCGCAGCACGCTGGAGAGCTACGAGCGCATCCTCGGCCCGGACCTTCCCGACACGCTGCGGACCGCGCGGAGCCTCGCGGTCTCGTTGCGGCGGGCGGGGCACCTGGCCGAGGCCAGGCTCCTGACGACGAAGACCTACGAGCGGTACATCCAGCGGTTCGGGCCCGACTCACCCGACACGGTCGCCTGCAAGGTCAATCTGGCCTCCGATCTGGCGGTCGACGGCGAGACCAAGGAGGCCATCCGGATCGCGTCGGAGGTCGTGGCCGCCTACGAAGGGCAGTTGGGCCTGGACAACCCCTACACCCTGATCGCCACCAACAACCTCACCATCTACTACCGGGAAGACGGCGACCTGGCCAAGAGCAAGGAGCTCGCACTCGACACGCTCAGCCTGTTCCGGAGGGAGCTGGGCGCCGATCATCCGTTCACCCTGGTGTGCGCGATGAACGTCAGCAACATCCTGAGCGACGCCGAGGAGTACGAGGAGGCCGAGGCGCTGGCTCTGGAGACGCTCGAGAAGATGAGGAAGGCCCAGGGTAGGTACCACCCCTACACCCTGCTCTGCGAGGCGAACCTCGCCGTCACCCTGCGCGACGCCAGACGGACCGACGAGGCTCGCGAGTTGCGCGAGCCCGTCCTGGTCCATCTGCGCCGCACGCTGGGTGAGGCTCATCCCTTCGTGAAGTCGGTGCTGGACTGGAAGCGCGTCAACCTTGACCTTGAGCCGCTCCCCTGGTGACCGGCGACGACCGGTCGCCGGAGATCAGCCAGGGCAGCAGGTCGGGCAGCACGTGCAGGGCATGGAAGTGGGCGGCGCCGCGTTGGATGGTCATCTTGGCCGTCGGGATGCGGGCCGCCAGCCAGCGCGAGTGGCTCACCGGCGAGAAGACGTCGTCCTCGCCATGCCACAGCACCGTGGGGACGGTGATGTCGGCGGGATCGAACCCCCATGGCGAGCAGAAGGCCATGGCGTCGTCGATCCAGCCGTCCGGCGAGGTGCGGAGCGCCTCCGCGTAGTTCTTCAGCAGCATGGTCCGGATGCCGGTGTCGGCGACCACGCGCCTGTCGGCCTCGGTGAGCTCGTCGTAGAGATCGTCCATCAGCCGCACCGGATCGTTCCTGATCTCCAGCGCGGCGGGCTCCAGGCGCGCGGCGAGCCGGGCCCGCCCTTGCATCGCGGTCATGTACTCCGCGATGTTGCCCTGGGTCATGCCGTCGAACCAGTCGAGGCCCTCCGCCTCCTGCGGGGCCAGCCCCACCAGGACAGCGGCCTTGGTCACCCGATCCGGCATCAGCGCCGCGCACGCCAGGGCGTGCGGGCCGCCGCCGGAGCGGCCCACCACGGCGAACCGTTCCAAGCCGAGGTGGTCGGCGATCGCCGCCACATCGGACGCGACATCGCTCACCTTCCGGCCGGGATGGCGATCGGAATCGCCGTATCCCGGCCGGTCATACGTGATGAGACGAACTCCGAGCCGGTAGAGCAACGGCTGCCTCGGCAGCGGGCCCACTCTGCTGCCCGGCGTTCCGTGCAGCAGAAATACCGGCTTTCCACCATCGATCTTTCCCCGTTGCGCGATCGCGAGCCAGCGCTTACGATCCGCCGAGCGTACGCCCTCCGTCAAACGCCTCTGCCTTCCCGCGGCGATGTTCCGAGGATCTCTACTTAAGCATCCTCTCAACCGGGACTTCCGAAAAGAGCCACCGAGGGATCTTTCCAACAAAGCTGGACTCCCAGTGCTATTTGCCGCCTTAGGCGCGAACGGGTCTAGATCATGCCGTTGGAACGCGTTACTTTCCTAGAAGCGGGCCCCGTTCGTGTCCCCGAGAGAGAAGAGAGTGGATGCCGTTTTCCGCGACCTCAGTGGTACGGGCCACGTTCATAACTCTCGGGCTGCTGGCCCTGGTGACCGGTTATTTCGGGCTGAGCGACTATTGGGGCAACCGCTCGCCCATCACCCCTCTTGATCTTTTTTATTGGGATTTGCAGCTGTTCGTCATCGACTCCGGCGCCCTCGGCGACCCGGAGAAGCTGCCCGCCATGCTGGAGTTCGCCAGGTTCGCCGCGCCCGGGGTCACCGTCTACACCCTCGTCGAGGGCGCCCGCCTCCTACTGGCCTCGGAGTTGCTCCGCATACGGGCCCGCGAGTCCAGGGACCACGTGGTCGTCTGCGGGTCAGGGGCGGTGGCGATCGCCCTGGTCGAGAAGCTCCGCCGGTCGAACGAGCGCATCGTGATGATCAGCCAGACGCCGACCACGCCGCTCGGCGACAACAGGGTGCTGCACGTCAGCGGCGACGCGCGGAGCCCGTCCACGCTGCGGGCCGCCGGGGTGCCGCGCGCCTCAGTCCTGTACGCCTGCGAGGCCGACAGCTCCGCGAACACGGCCATCGCGCTGGCCGCGCACAGCCTGCCCCGGTCGGGACCGCGGCACCCGCTGTCGGCCTACGCCCACATATCCGATCCGGACCTGTGCGCGGCGCTGCGGGCCCGCAGGCTGAGCCTCGCCGGCCGGCCGCCCCTGCGCCTGGACTTCTTCAACCTCGACGAGCTCGCCGCCCGAGTTCTTCTGGAGCGGCATCCGATCGTCAACGACCGGCCCATCGTGGTGCTGGGGCTCGACGCGTTCGGCCGCAGCCTCCTCACGGAGATCGCCAGACGGCGGCGGCTGCAGCCGGCCCGGCCCCGCCGCCTGCCGGTCACGGTGATCGACACCGACGCGCGGCAGGCCGTCGCCTCCCTGTGCCGCAGGTTCGAGTTCATCACCGAGGCGTGCGCGGTGACCACGCACGACGTCGCCCCCGACGACCTGCCCCTCACCGACCTCCTGCCCGGGGAGACGCCCCAGCGGGTGTTCGTCTGCTACGCCGACCAGGACGTGGCGCTCAAGGTCGCCCTCACCTCGCTGCGGCTGTGGGGCTGCGGCCCCGGCTCGCTGGTCGTCCGGGTCGACCAGGCGGCCACGTTCAGCAGCGCATTCGACGACGTGCGACTGCTCGAGAGCCTGTCGGGAGCGCTGCGCATCTTCGCGATCAACGAGGAGGCGGGCGATCCGAGGCTGATCACCGAGGACATCGTGGAGACGCTGGCGCGGGCCATCCACGACAACTATCTGATCGTCAACGCGACCCGGAACACCACAGAGTCGGTGAACACCTCGATGGTCCCCTGGGAGCTGCTGCCGCCGCGTCTCAAGGCCGCGAACCGGGCGCAGGCGGAGGACATCGGCAGGAAGCTGGCCAGCATCGGGTGCGCGCTCGCTCCGCGCGTCGAGCCCGACCTCGCCTTCGCCTTCAAGGACCACGAGATCGAGAGCCTGTCGCAGATGGAGCACGAGCGATGGCTCAAGGACCTGATCAAAAACGGCTGGACGTGGGGTCCGCTCAAGGACCCCATCGCCATGCACCACCCCGATCTCGACAGCTGGGACAGGATCTCGCCCGAGGCCAAGGAGAAGGACCGCGACACCGTACGGAGCCTGCCGGGCATCCTGTCGAGCGCCGGCTTCCAGATCGTGCGCATCAGCTGACGTCCGTCCGCCACGCGGCCGGCGGCCTGGCTTTGATCACCGGTGCGCGGCGTGGTGGACTGGCCACCATGGACGGCTCCCCGGCGCCCGGGCGCATCCACGCCCTCGACGCCCTGCGTGGTCTGGCGATCTGCGGGATCATGCTCGTCAACACCTGGCAGCACGCCCTCAGCTATCGCCGGTCGACCGACATCGACTGGGTGATGGGCAACCTCTTCCAGAGCCGCTTCTATCCGATCTTCTCGTTCCTGTTCGGCGTGGGATTCGCGCTGTTCCTCCGCTCTGCCCGGTCCCGTACGGCATGGCCCCGGGTGGCGTTGCTGCGACGGCTCGCCGTGCTCGCGCTGATCGGCCTCGTGCACTCCTGGGCCAATCCCGGGGAGGTGCTGCTGCCGTACGCGCTGCTGGGGGCCACGATCCTGCTGCCGGTGAGCTTCCTGCCTGCGCCGCTCATCCTGCTGATCGGCGTGGGCGCGACCGTCCCCGCCATCCTCACCGGCGAGCCGTACGTGCTGATCGCCGCGCTGTTCCTGCTCGGCATGGGCGGGGTCGCCTACGGCGCGGCCGTACGGCGGGCCATGCCGGCGGCCTTCGTGGTGGCGGCGGTGCTCGACGCGGCGCTGACCTGGTGGTGGAACCACTCGCCTCCCGGCGGCGGCGTGTATCAGGCCGGGGCGCTGTGCGGGGCGGTCGCCTACGGCACCGGCTTCCTGCTCCTCGTGCGGAGCACGGCCTCGAAGACCGCTGTGCGGCGCACGACGGTCTTCGAGGCGCTCGGCCGGATGGCCCTCACCAACTATGTGAGCAGCACCGCCGTCATCCTGGCGGCGGCGCCGCTGCTGACGGCCGACGGCACGGGCGTGGCCGTCGTGGGCGTCAGCGCCGCCACGCTCGCGGTGCAGGCGGCCTTCAGCCGGTGGTGGCTCGCCCGCTACCGGTACGGCCCGCTCGAATGGGTCTGGCGGTGCCTCACCTGGTGGGAACCGGTGCCCAACAGGCAGACTGGGACGCGTGATTCGAGTAGCCCTGTGCCAGATCCCCGTCGACCACGATCCGAAGGTGAACCTCGAGACCGTCCGTGAGGCGCTCGCCCGTGCGGAGGAAGCGGATCTGGCGGTGTTCCCCGAGGCGACGCTGACCAGGTTCGGACGCGGCGTGGCCGACGCGGCCGAGCCGTTGGACGGGCCCTTCGTGACGGGGCTCGCCGAGGCGGCCCGCGAGCACGGCGTCGCAGTGGTCGCGGGCGTCTTCGAGCCCGCCGGAGACGGCAGAGTCGCCAATACGGCCGTCGCCGTCGACGCCACGGGCAGGATCGCCGGGTCGTATCGGAAGATCCACCTGTTCGACTCGTTCGGCGCCCGGGAGTCGGAGCTGGTCGCGCCGGGAGACGATCCGGTCGTCGTCGAGGTCGCCGGCCTGCGGCTCGGCCTCGTCACCTGCTACGACATCCGGTTTCCCGAGCTGACCCGCGAGCTGGTCGACCGGGGGGCCGATGCCTTCGCCGTCATCGCGGCCTGGGGCTCGGGGCCGATGAAGGAGGAGCATTGGGTCACGCTCGTCAAGGCGAGGGCGGTCGAGAACACGACGTGGACGATCGCGGTCGGCCAGGCGCCCAACCCCGCCGCGGGGGACGGGTTCGGCGTCGGGCGCAGCATGCTGGTCGACCCCATGGGCGTCGTACGGCACGACCTCGGGCCGGGGCCTGCCGTACAGGTCGGGGAGATCGACCCCGCCCTGACGGAAAGTGTGCGCAGGACCCTTCCATCACTGGAACATCGACGGCTTGGAGTCACCAGATCGTAAACTTGGCCCCATGAGCGAGCCGGGACACAGGACACAGATGCAGAAAGTGATCCCGCCCAGGCTGCTCGTCCCCTACCTCGCGGGCAAGCGGACGATCATCTCGGGATACGTGTACCGGGTGCAGGACTGCGGCCGGCTCACCACTCCCCAGTCGCTCGTCGAAGCCCTCGACCTGGGCTTCGACGGATCGGAGCTCACCCGGGACGTGCCCGAGCTGTACGTCATGCGGTGGTACGCGCGCGACATCGACACCTACGTCGTGCCGTACGGCCCGCACATGGGCGGCGATTGGAGCGATTCACCGCCGTTCACGGGCAACGGGTTCACCACGTCCCGCGAGCACGTGGTGCCGCAGTTCCAGACCATGCCGATGCCGATCCCCGCAGGAGCCGAGATCGTCCATCTGACCAAGGCCGGGGAACGGTCCTTCGCCGGGTACGACGGACTGACTTGGCGGCCCGCGTCATGACGGGCATCGAACCGGTCGGTCTGGGGTTCGTCGCCCGCCATCGCGGCCAGACCTACGCCGCGGCGATCGGGCCGGACAGCGACGACGTCGTGCTGTTCAGCGAGGCTCCCGAGGAGGGGTTCGCGAAGGCGGGCGGCTATTGGCGGCTGAGCGTGCGCCGCTCCGACCTGGAGGAGCTCACGCTGCTTCGTACGGTCGGCGCGTTCGGCGGGGAGCCGTGCCTGGTCCTGGACGAGGACGACGGCGGCGACGGCTCCGACGAAGGCGGTCTGCACATCGCCTACACGGGCCACAGCGGTCAGAAGGCGGAGACGCTCGGCTACTGGCTGGTCGACCACGGCGCCTACGAGGTCGTGGTCCCACGTGACGAGGTGCACTCGATCAGGGTCGAGCGGGTGCCCGTGCCCACGACCGCCGATCAGCAGCCCAGCGACCGATAGCGCGACAGCCGCGCGGCAAGCCGGTCTTCGGCAGGCCGGCCGAGCAGGCCGATGATCTCGTATTCGAGCGTCCTGGCGACCCGCCGGCAGAAGGCGGCGGGCTCGTAGGCCGCGTCCGGGCGTTCGGGGACGATGCGGTCGACCAGGCCGTCCCTCTTCAGGTCGGTGGCGCCGACGCCCTGCGCGCGGGCGATCTCGGGGGCGAAGTCGACCGTACGGTAGAGGATCGCGGAGGCTCCCTCGGGCGGCAGCGGCGACAACCAGGCGTGCTGGGCGGACACCACCCGGTCGGCGGGCAGCAGCGCCAGCGCCGCGCCTCCCGCACCCTCGCCGAGCAGCAGGCACACGGTCGGGGCGTCCAGCATGACGAGATCGGCGAGGGAACGGGCGATCTCGCCCGCGAGGCCGCCCTCTTCCGCCGCCTTCGACAACGCGGCGCCCGCGGTGTCGATCACCGTGACGAGGGGTAGCCCCAGCTCGGCGGCCAGGCGCATGCCTCGGCGCGCCACCCGCAAACCGGCAGGCCCGAACGCAGCCCCGGCCCGCTGCCGCGTGCGGTCCTGGCCGAGCACGACCGCGGGAGCCGTGCCGAACCGGGCGAGGGCGAGAGTCAGGCCGGGCTCGTACTCCCCGGCGCCTGTGCCGTTGAGCGGCGTGACGTCGCGGGCGCCCAGCTTGAGGAGGCTGCGCACGCCCGGCCGGTCGTCGCGGCGCGAGCGCATGATCGCATCCCACGCCTCGACGGCGCCGTCGGCCTCTTCCGGCTCGGGCCCGCGGGAAAGGCCCGTTTTCGGCGCGCACAGGACCGTCAGGGCTCTGATCGCGATCTCCCTCGCGTCCTCCGCGGAGACCACGGCGTCGACCAGGCCGTGGGCGTACAGGTTCTCGGCGACCTGCACGTCTTCGGGGAAGGGATAGCCGTACAACGACTCGAAGACGCGTGGGCCGAGGAATCCGATGAGCGCGCCCGGCTCCGCCGCGGTCACGTGGCCGAGCGAGCCCCATGAGGCGAACACCCCACCCGTGGTGGGGTGCCGCAGGTAGACGACGTACGGCAGGCCGGCCTCGCGGTGCCGCACCACCGCCGCGGTGATCTTCACCATCTGGACGAAGGCCAGCGCCCCCTCCTGCATGCGGGTGCCGCCGCTCGACGGGGCGGCGAGCAACGGCAGTCGCTCGGCGGTGGCCCGTTCGATCGCCGTGACCAGCCGCTCCGCGGCGGCCACGCCGATGGACCCGGCCAGGAAGGAGAACTCACCGGCCACGACCGCGACGCGGCGGCCTTCGAGCGTGCCCTCCCCCGTGATCACCGCCTCGTCGTATCCGGACCCCGCACGGGCGGCGGCGAGTTCCTCCGCGTACTGCGAGCCGGGCTCTGCCCGGTCGACCGGTGGTTCGTCCCAGGACTTCCACGAATAGGCGTCGAGCACCCGGACGATGAGGGCCCGCGCGTCCGGGCGGGGAGTCATCGGCCGTGCTCTCGCTCGCGCTCGTCGAGCCAGGTGAGGACCGCGTCCTGGTCCTGGCCCAGGGCCGGAGGGGCCGTGTGGCCCGGCATGCCGTCCCCGTCGAAGCGCAGGGGCGAGCCGGGAAGCTCGATCGGCCCGAGCACGGGGTGGTCGACGGTCACGACCAGGCCCTGAGAACGCACCTGGTCCCAGGAGTAGACCTCGTCGATCGAGCGGATCGCTCCGGCGGGCACGCCGAGCGCGCCGAACTCGGCCAGCCAGTGCTCCCGGGTGTGCGCGGCCAGGGCGTGCTCCATGTCGGCGATCAGCTCCTCCCGATGCGCAAACCTATCCCTATTTGTCGCATATTTCGGGGTATCGGGGTCGATATATAGCACCTTGGCCGTCTTGCGCCACAGGCCATCGTTGGCGACCGCCAGCTGGATCATCCCGTCGGCGCAGTGGAAGGCCCCGTAGGGCGCGATCGACGCGTGGTGGTTACCGCCCGGGCGGGGCACCGATCCCCCGACCGTCCAGGCCGTCCCGTGATAGGAGTGCACGCCGACGACGGAGGCCAGCAGTGACGTGCGCACCACTCTGCCCCGCCCTGTGCGCTCCCGTTCGTACAAGGCAGCGACCACGCCGTATGCGCCGTGGATTCCGGCGAGCAGGTCGGCGATGGAGGCCCCGACCCGGTACGGCTCGGCAGTCGAGGGGCCGGTGAGGGACATGAGACCGGCCTCGCCCTGGGCGATCTGGTCATAGCCCGGCCTGCCGCCCTCCGGCCCGTCATGGCCGAACCCCGTGATGGACAGAATGATCAGGCGGGGGTTGAGCTCGTGCAGCCGCTCGACCGAGAACCCGAGCCTGTCGAGCACGCCCGTGCGGAAGTTCTCGATCAGCACGTCGCTCTGCCGTACGAGCCTTTCGATCAGTTCGCGGCCCTCGGCCGACTTCATGTCGACGGTGATCGACTGCTTGTTGCGGTTGGCCGCCAGGAAATATGTCGAAATATCGTGTTCTGGGCCGACGAAGGGCGGGCCCCATCCGCGCGATTCATCGCCGGACGGTTGCTCGACCTTGATCACACGGGCGCCGAGATCACCGAGCATCTGCGCGCCGTGCGGGCCTGCCAGAGCGCGCGACAGGTCGAGGACGACGACCCCGCTGAGAGGTCCCTGGTCGCGGAGAGGCTGGTCCACGGTCAGCTCCATGAGATAGATCCGGTTTCACCGCAAGCCTGCCAGGTGGTCCGGTCCGTAATCCACCGGGAGGCGCCTCCCGCCGCCAGGTGACCTCATGTTCGCGGGCGCCGTCGTCACACGCCCGGGTCAGCGCGGGGTTTTGTGCCCGCGCAACCGATCCATGAACCGCTGCATGCGCTCCTTGTTGCGCGGGTCGCGGGCCATCGACTTGGCCTTCTCGGTCATTCGCTTGCCTTCGGGGCCGCGGAGGTACTGCTTGATCCGCTCGACGATGTTCGCCATCTTCTGGTTCACCACCCTTGCCTCGCTTTGTCACTAGTCGGCTACCCAGGGATGTCACCTCCAATCACCAGACGGCACCTGGCACAAGCCATACGGTTTGCGGAAGATGCCCGTCCGCACCCCTGTGCACCGCGTTACGTTGGCCGCGAAGGGGTGATCAATATGGGCGGAGAACCGTCGGGCACCGGACCGCTTTCGCCGGATTTCGTGGGAATCGATCCCACCCTGATGAGCCGCTTCATCACCGAGATGGAGCACGCCCGGGGGGTCGTCGGCGAGCGCACAGAGGCCGTCCGCCGCGTCTTCGCCGCCAACGGCGTTTCAGCGGCGTCTCTCGACCCCATCGGCGAAGCCGAGAGATGGATCGACGACAAGCTTCCCGAGTTGCGCACGCGACACCGGCTGACGACGAGCATCTCGTCGCTTCCCGCCTGGGACCCCACTGCCCCGGGCAGGCTCGTGCCGTACGAGGAGAAGTCGATTCTTCCCGTCGCGGAAGCCCGTCGCCTCGGCGCCGAACTCGCGCTCAAATATTCAAACGCGTCTCGAATTGTCCCGGCAGGCGATAAGAGCTACCAGGAGATCGTGGACGCACTCACCGCCCACGTTCACGACTCCGAATTCGCAGCGGCCTTCTTCGCCGGGCTTGGCCTGCGACAGACGCTGGAACTCCCACAAGTACTCCTTCGGGCCCTGGTAGAGCGCCACAAGGCCGCCATCGACGTGATCAGCCAGGCATTCGGCACAGCAGTCAGCGCCGGAGACACGACTGGGGATTTCGCGGCGATCCGCAATGCGATGAGACACCGGCTGGCAACTTCTGAGAGGCAAGGACTGGGAGACCTGTTGTCGGCGGGAAGTTTCCCCACCGAATGGCTCGCCGACGTCGTCGCCGCCCAAGTGCTCGGAAGTGAGGACCTGGCTGTAGGGACTTCCCCCAGACGCTTCGAAACCGCCGATGCCACCATGGGGCTGTCTCTTGCCCCCTATCTCAACGCTCTGGCCCGGGATCCGTCCGCTGCGCGTCTCGCAATCAGCGCGGTCACTCATGGCAGTCCTCGAGCAAGGAACAGGCTCAGCGAAATGCTGTTGCCCAATCCCGCACTGGCGGACGGCCGGCCAGATCTCGTCACGATCCTCGGAAACCTCGACGGACGAGCAGCATTGGACCCCACTGCGTCCGACGCGTTCGGACGATTGCTGGCGTCGGCGTCCGGTGCCTACGACGAGTCAGACGGCCGCCACTCCGACGCGGCCGCGCGTTTCACCTTCAACCTCATAATCGCCGCAGGTGCCATCGAGTTCGCGCCTCCGGCACGAGTGCATCTGGCCGAGATCGCTGGATCCTACGCGACCGAAATGACCGAGGGAGCCAACCTCGGCGACGACAACCAGTTCCTCCCAAGCGCCTTTGAACCCGTCGCGTCTCGCCTTCCGGGACTGAGGCCGATGTTCCGGCTGAGCCCGGAGCACACCTACAAGTTCATCAGGACTTTTGCCGACACCTCCGATCATCGGCTGCCGTTCGACACTGGAATGGGAAACCTCACCCGGCGCGTGCTCGACGTCGGCGTACCCACCATGCTCGAAAGCGAGGACCCTAAACGGCTGGATGCCACGTTCTCCGCGCTGGGCAACATACGCGGAATGGAATTGGGCGCAGCCGCGGAACACGCCGAAGCCATGGACGAAATTGCCGAGCGAGAAAAAGACGGCCAAGACTGGGCTTTGGGCGTGGCCTTCGGACTAGCCGGCTTCGTCATACCGGGAGGAATGACGGGGGCAGCCCTGTGGACAGCATTGACCACAGGGTACGACACCTACGACACATTCAAGCCGAACCCGGAGACTAATACTGATAAGCTCAGCAAGATAACCCTCCAGGAGGATTTCGGACGCCGACGTGTCATCGCCCAGTTGCTGATGGACGCGGGTGCCACCCCGAAAGTCTCCCCTCGGGACTATCAGGCCTTGAATCCATCGGCGACAGCCATCGCCGACGCGGACGGCAGGCTGATTCCGTTCCCAGAGATTTCGAAGTCCACCGCAGGCAACCTGTTCACCGTAGACGAATGGCTCATAGCTAACGGAATGGGGAAAGATCAATTTAGTTTAGGCGAATCCGTCAGAATGCTCTCGGATACTTTCGGCGGCAGCAGGATCGCGGGCGGCAACTGGAGAGCGCTATCTCAATGACGGAGGAATCATGACGAGCGGAGACACTGCGTTTCGCCGCTAACTGCGTAGATCCCAGCGGCCGATGAATCAAGAGTCAAAATCGTCGCGGTCGATTCGTTCACGACACGAATCGGCGAGTCGGGCGTCGAAGTTCCGACCGTCTGATAATGGCCGACACGGCTCAATGCGCCCAACATCGCTGTACGCAGAATGTACGGCTCAGTCATGCGGGAACCGTCGGTTCCTGTGGCGGCAAAAGTCTGCTTGGCCTTTCCGTCTCCGCAGGGGATGTCCTTGCCGCCGGGGTCAGTGACAGTCACGTCTCGTGCGTCGCGTTCCTTCAGCAGTTGCAGAATGTCACTCTTCAGGGTCTGGCCGGCTTGGGCGGCGGTGGGGCCGTCATCGGAATCACAACCGGCGAGGACCAGCGACACCAGGACCACCACGGCCATGAATGCGCCACACGATCGTCCTCGGCCCAGCGATTCCCGCATCGTCTTCGCCTCCACACGTGGCAGTGATCGGTACCAGCCCACATAATCTCAACGAGAACCGCCGCGCCACCGGAGTATCCGTACGGACACTGAAATCACCCTCCCGGCAGGAGCCCCGCGTTGCCCATCGACGACGACCTGGTGCCCAATCCGAGGTATCAGGACCTGCAGACGGCGCTGACGGCCGTACGCGAGCACCTGCACGTCCTGGAGACGGCGCTCGATCAGGCCTGCGCGACGTTCGCGGGCAATCCCGTATGGGTGGGGCCGACCGCCCGGGCGTTCGGCGAGGAACTGCACGAGCGCCGGGCCCGGATCAGGACGACCGCCCACCGTGTGCTCGCCGAACTGGAGGCGGAGTTGCGTGCCACACCGCGCACGGTCGCCAAATCGGCCGCAGCGGCCATGGGCGGCTGGTCCTGAAGACGTCCGCCGAAGACACGGGCTCCAATCACATGATGTCGACGTCGGCGTGGGGGCGGCCTCCGGACAGGCGAGGGTAACCGGGCCCGCGGTCGAAGAACGTCCGCGGCCGTGCTCGCATGGCCTGCCGCAGCCGCCTGGTCTCCTCCTCGTCGACACGAAGGTCGTCGCGGGAGCCGTACAGCACGACGCCATACTCGTCACGCGCGGCCTCCAGGGAGACCTTGCCGTCACGGACGTCGACGGCCACCAGAGCGGGCTCCCGATCGTACGGCGAGCCCCAGCCGCCGCCTCCCGTGGTCCTGACGCGGATGATCTGCCCTTCCTGCACTGGGAAGTCGTCGACGAGGCCGTCCATCTCCTGCCCGTCGACGGTGACGACGAAGGGGCGGCCGGCCTGGCCGCCGTTCACGCCCCAGCAGGCGAGGATCGACCGGTCGGCGATGGACATGAACGACGCGTCGCGCAGCATGCGGATGTGCTTGTCGTAGCCGAGGCCGCCGCGGAACTCCCCCGCGCCGCCGCTGTCGACGGCCAGGCCGAGCCGCTCGACCCGGAACGGCCAGCGGGCCTCGGCGAATTCGACGGGGATGTTGCGCGAGTCGGGAACGACGTGGATGGTGTCCTCGCCGTCGGCGTACCAGCGTCCGCCGGATCCGCCGCCGAGGACCTCCCGCATCAGGTACGGACCCTCGTCGGAATCACCGTAGACGCCGGTATAGCGGATGGTCTCCTGGTCGGCCGGCATGCGTCCGCCGGTGGCCTTGGCGAGCACGCCCGCCAGCACCCCCAGCAACCGAAGGATCACGAACGTGCGGGCGTTGGTGGGCGCCGGGAAGATCGGCGTCAGCAGTGTGCCCTTCTCGGGGAACACCATCTTGATCAGCGGGACGACGCCCTCGTTGACGTCCAGCTCCGCCATGCGCTCGGGCGTGTCCGCCAGGTTGCGCAGCACCGGGGCCAGCCACTTCTTGAGGAAGACACCGTCCGCGTAGTCGCCCGCATGGTTGATCGGGCCCTTGGCCTGGGGCGACGTGCCGGTGAAGTCGATCGTCAGCGGCGCGTCCGCCGAGTGGTCGACGGTCAGCGTGATCCGCTGCGCGTGCAGCCGGGGCTCGTCGACGCCGTCGTGCTCGGCGTAGTCCTCCCAGACGTGCACCCCCTCGGGGATCTTGGCGAGGAGCTCGCGGCGGAAGGTCTCGGTCGTCTTGGAGATGATCGCGTCGAAGCACGCCTCGACGGCCTCCCGCCCGTACCGGTCGAAGATCTCCCCCAGCCGGCGGGCGCCCATCAGGCAGGCCGAGCACTCCGCGTCGAGGTCGCCGGCGAGCGAGTCCGGCATGCGGGAGTTGCGCGTCATGATCGTGAGGGCCGCCCTGTTCGGCACGCCCTGGTCCCACAACTTGATCGGAGGGACCATCAGGCCCTCCTCGAAGGCGCTGCGAGCGTGCGAGGGCATCGAGCCCGGTACGGCGCCGCCGATGTCGTCGTGGTGGCCGAACGCCTGGACGAACGCCACGACCTCCCCCTGGTGGAACACCGGGACGGTGACGCACAGGTCGGGCAGGTGGCCGATGCCGCCCTCGGACAGGTAGACGTCGTTGTGGAAGAACACGTCGCCCGGCCGCATGGTCTCGATCGGGAAGTCCCTGACGACCGGCTGCACCAGCGCCGAATAGGACCTTCCGGTCAACTTGCGCAGCCGTACGTCATGGATGCCGGCGCGGAAGTCGTGCGCGTCGCGGATCATCGGGGAGCGGGCCGTGCGCGCGATGGAGGTCTCGACCTCCATCTCCACCGACGCGAGCGTCCCTTCGACGATCTCGACGAGAATCGGGTCCACGGTGGTCACGGGTCCTACTCCCTCGTTCGCTGCGTCAGGCTCGCTCCGGTTCACGGGCCGGCTCATCGGTCGCTCACCACCACGAGGTTGCCGTATTCGTCCACGGTCGCCGTGAAGCCCGGATGCACCGGGATGGTCGAGCCGTACTCCTCGATGACCGCGGGGCCGGTCACGACGGCACCGGCACCGAGATCGCCCCGGCGGTAGACCACCGTGCGGCTCCATCGTTCGAAGAACACGTCCCGGGTCGCGACCGGGCTGGGCTCGTCGGCCTGGTGCGGCAGGCGCGCGATGGCGGGGCGGATGATCGGCCCGATGCCGGAGACGCGGAGGTTGACCCATTCGACGGCGTGGCGGGGGTCGCCGCGGTAGCCGTACCCGTAGAGCTTGTGGTGGGCCTCGTGGAACCGGTCGGCGACGGCGGCCCGCCAGGCGTCGTCGATCCGGCCGTCGGGGGCGGGCACCCGCACCTCATAGGCCTGGCCGTAGTAGCGCAGGTCGGCGCTGCGGGCGTACACGTGGCCGCTGAACCCTTCGCGGTCGAGCGCGGCGGCGGCCTCGTCCTCCAGTTCGGCGAAGATCTGCTCCAGCACCTCGGCCGAGGGGTTCCGGGAGACGTGGGTGCGCACGTAGTCGTTCTTCACGTCCACGGTGAGCAGCCCGAAGGCCGACACGTTGCCGGGGTTGGGCGGGATGATCGCCGCGCGCAGGCCGAGCACGTCGATCAGCCGGCAGGCCAGCAGCGGTCCCGAGCCGCCGAAGGCGATCATCGGGAAGTCGCGCACGTCGAGGCCGCGCTTCACGGTGATCTGACGGATGGCGTTGGACTGGTTGAAGGCGCTGATCTCGAGGATTCCGGTCGCGCACCTCTCGGGCGTGAGGCCGAGCTTGCCCGCGAGGGTCTCGATGCCCGCCTTCGCGGCTGACGCGTCGAGGGGGATCTCGCCGCCGAGCAGGTGCGGGGGGACCCGGCCGAGGAACACGTGGGCGTCGGTCACGGTGACCTCGGTGCCGCCCTTGCCGTAGCAGATCGGCCCGGGGTCGGCGCCGGCGGACTTGGGGCCGACCTTCAGCGTGCCCTCCGGGGAGATCCACGCGATCGAGCCGCCTCCCGCGCCGACCGTCACGATGTCGATCATGGGGATCTTGCAGGGGTAGCGGCCGATGTTGCCCTCGGTCGTCTGGGACGGCTCGCCGTCGACCACGACGGCCACGTCGGTCGAGGTGCCCCCGCCGTCGAGGGTGATGACGCTCGGGTGGCCTGCCGTACCGGCGATCAGGGCCGCGCCGAGCGCCCCCGCGGCGGGCCCGGACAGCACAGTGGTGATCGGCTGGTGGACGACCTCCGCCGCCGACAACACCCCTCCGTTGCTCTTCATGACCGAGAACGACCGGCCGAGCCGGTCGGACAGGCTGCCGATGTAGCGGCGCATGATCGGCTTGACGGCGGCGTCGACGAGCGTGGTGACCGACCGCTCGTACTCGCGGTATTCGCGCAGGACGTCGCTCGACAGCGACACCACGGCCTCGGGGTGCTCACGCGCGATGACCTCGCGCATGCGCCGCTCGTGGCCGGGGTTGGCGTAGGAGTGCAGGAAGCAGACGCCGATCGCGGTGACCCCGCGGTCGCGGAACCACCGCGCGACCTCGGCCGCCTGTTCCTCGTCGAACGGCCTGACCTCCCGCCCGAGGTGGTCCAGCCGGCCGCCGACGGTCTTCACCCGCTGGACGGGGACGATCCGGGACGGCTTGACCCAGAAGTAGGAGTTGCCGTAGCTGTCCGGCACGCTCTGCCGGGCTATCTCCAAGATGAACTCGAAGCCCTCGGTGGTGACGAACCCCAGGTGGGACGTGCCGTCGGGCCTGTCCTCCAGAAGCTGGTTGGTGGCCACGGTCGTGCCGTGCACGATCGCGGCCACCTCGGCGAGGTCGTCGATGCCCTGGTGCCTGTCCAGCACCTTGTGCACCCCTGCCATGAACCCGTCTGCGGGGTTGGCAGGGGTCGAAGGGGTCTTGGTCGTGACGATCTCACCGGTCTGCTCGTCGACCAGGACGACGTCCGTGAACGTGCCCCCGGTGTCGATCCCGATACGGACGCTTCCCATGTTCCCGTGTTTACCGATCGAATCCGGCGCACCGAACCGGCGCACTCTGCCGAATAATGTGCCTCACGTCGTCAGACCCTGCCACCTCGCCGGGAACGCCCGAGCAGCCAGCCGATCACCGCGCTGCCCAGGGCGATGCCCGCGCCCATGCCGAAGGCCGCGAGCAGCGGCCACGCGGGCGTGCCCGTCTGCTGCGGCTCGGGGGCGGGGCGGGTGAAGACCTGGGGAGCATGCCCGGCCTCCTCCGCACGGAGTACGGGCACGGCCGCCGCCTCGGGTACGGCAGCCGCCTCGGGAGCCGCGGGGGCAGGCCCGGACAGCAGATGCCGCTCGACGGCGGAGAAGAACTCCCCGGCCGTCCTCTTGGCGACCGAGCCGAGCATGCGCTGACCGACACCGCCGATCATGCCGCCGACGACGGCCTCGGCGTCGTAGTCGACGCGGGTGCCGCCCTCGGCCTCGCTGAGCCGTACGAGGACGGTGGCCTCGACCGTGCCGGGGGCGCCCTGACCGCGCGCCCTGAGCACGAAGCTGTCCGGCTCGTGCTGCTCGGCGAGGGTGACCTCGCCCTGGTAGACGCCCTTGATGGAGGCGACGCCCGCCGAGACGGTCATCTTGTAGGCGTCCTCGCCGGTCTCCTCCAGACGTTCGCAGCCCGGGATGGTCCGGACCAGGACGCCGGGGTCCTGAAGGGCGTCCCAGACGCGTTTGCGTTCCGCTCCGAGCACTGCGCTTCCGATGACTTTCACTGGCCACCTCCGATGCCGAGCACACTAGACAATCGCCACGAGCGGGGAGAACGGCAACATCTGCCTCCTGCCCTTCCCGGGATTACGCAGATGTTCACACGTCGCCCGCGGGGCGTACGGGGGGATCAACCATGCGGTGGATGCCCCGTGCCGCCGGGCTCGCCCACCATGGTCATGTGCGTGCCGGGGGACGCGCCTCGCTCGTGAAACCACCTGATATCACGGGCCTGGCGACGTTGTGACATAGATCGCACATCCTCCCCGGCCCGCGCCGACCAATTGCTCTACGGCTTGTAGTACTACTTGAAGTAGAACTACGGCTTGTAGAGCTCGGGCACCCGCGAGGGGAACATGGACGCACTGGACCTGGCACGGTGGCAGTTCGGGGTCACCACCGTGTACCACTTTCTGTTCGTACCCCTGACGATCGGGCTCGGCGTCTTCGTCGCCGGGCTGCAGACGGCCTGGCTGCGCCGTACGCGCAAGGGGCGGGAGGCCGACCACCTCCTGCGGCTGACCAAGTTCTTCGGGAAGCTCTTCCTGATCAACTTCGCGATGGGCGTGGTCACCGGGATCGTCCAGGAGTTCCAGTTCGGCATGAACTGGAGCCAGTACTCGATCTTCGTGGGCGACGTTTTCGGGGCTCCGCTGGCGATGGAGGCCCTGCTCGCGTTCTTCCTCGAATCCACCTTCCTCGGACTGTGGATCTTCGGCTGGGACCGCCTGCCGCGGCGGCTGCACCTGGCCTGCCTGTGGGCCGCCGTCATCGGCTCCAACCTGTCGGCGTACTTCATCCTCGCCGCCAACGCATGGATGAAGCACCCCGTCGGCTACCAGGTGATCGACGGCCGGGCCCGGATGACCGACCTGTGGGCCGTGCTCACCAACTCGACGGCGCTCGCACAGGTGCCCCACGTGGTCGCCGGCGCCTTCATCGTGGCCGGAGGCTTCGTCATCGCGGTCAGCGGCTACCGGATCCTGCGCGAGGGCTCCCACGGCACGGCGGGCATGTGGCGGACCAGCCTGCGCGGCGCTCTGGCCATGACCGCGCTCGCCGGCGTCGTCGTGGCCGGCACCGGCGACCAGTCGGCCCGCCTCCTGGCCGAGCAGCAGCCGATGAAGCTGGCCGCCGCGGAGGGCCTGCGGCACGACACCTCGGGCGCCTCCTTCAGTGTCGTGCCCGGCGTCGAGGTGCCCCGCCTGCTCAGCCTCCTGGCCGCACACGACCCGGACGCGCGGATCCAGGGCGTCGACGACATCCAACGGCGCTACACGACCGCCTTCGGTCCCGCCGACTACACGCCGAACCTGCCGGTGGTCTTCTGGTCATTCCGGGTGATGATCGTTTTCGGCATGGCGACGGTCGCGTTGTCGGTGCTCGGATTGTGGCTCACCCGCCGGCGCAACCGCGACGCTCCGACGCCGCGATGGTTCGCCCGCCTCGGCGTGCTCGCGCTCCCCCTGCCCACCCTGGCGATCGTCGCCGGCTGGCTGCTCAGCGAGATCGGCCGCCAGCCGTGGACCGTGCAGGGCGAGCTCATGACCGCAGCAAGCGTGTCGCCGGGGGTGAGCCTGACCCAGGTGGCGATCACCCTCGCCGGCTTCACCGCGCTGTACGGCGTGCTCGCCGTGGCCGAGGCCGTGCTCCTGGTGCGCCACGTCAAAGCCGGCCCCGAACCCCTCCAGGCGGAGCCGGCCCCCTCCGACGAGGTACGGCTCACGCCGACCCTCATGTACTGAGGAGCTCAGATGACGCTGACGACGTTCTGGTTCATAGCGATCGCGTTCCTCTGGACGGGCTATTTCGTCCTGGAGGGCTTCGACTTCGGCGTGGGGGCGCTCATGCCCCTCCTGTCGCGCTCCGAGGCCGACCGCAAACAGGTCATCTCCACGATCGGGCCTGTCTGGGACGGCAACGAGGTCTGGCTGATCACCGCCGTGGGCGCGATGTTCGCCGCCTTCCCCGTGTGGTACGCCCACATGCTCAGCGGCTTCTACCTCCCCGTCTTCCTGGTGGTCGCCGGTCTCATCGTGCGCGGCGTCGGCCTCGAATGGCGCGGCAAGGTGTCCCCCGGGCGGGAGTTGGCGCTGTGCGACGCCGGCATCGTGATCGGCAGCCTCCTCCCCGCCTTCCTGTGGGGCGCGATCTTCGGTCACATGCTGTACGGCACCGCCATGGCGACCGTGGTGGGCGGCGCGTTGTCGTTGTCGGTCTCCACCCTCCACGGGGCGGTGTTCGTCGCGCTCAAGACGACCGGGCCGGTCCGCGCCAGGGCCAGGCGGGCCGCGATGCTCGTGTCGGCGGCGGCGATCCCCCTCGCCGTGGTGGCCCTGCCGTCCATCCCCGGCTCCACGGCCCTGGCCGTACCGGACCTGAGCGCCTCCCCCTGGTCGTGGGTGGCGGCGGTGGGCGCCATGGCGGCGCTGGCGGCAGGGGTCGCGCTGATCTGGCGGCGCAGGGAAGGCTGGGCGTTCGCGGCCACCGCGAGCGCGGTCGCGCTGACGACCGCGGCCCTGTTCGGCGCCCTGTGGCCCTCCCCGCTGCCCGGCCTCACGGTCGAGGAGGCCGCGTCGGCGCCCTACACGCTGACCGTCCTGACGTGGCTCGCCGCCTTCGCCCTGCCCGGTGTGCTCGCCTACCAGGCGTGGACGTACTGGGTCTTCCGCAAGCGGCTGACGCGGGAACACGCGGAGCCTCCGCACGTCGCCCCCTCGAAGCCCTGAGCAGGGCAGAGGGAACAGCCCCGGGCGGAGGCCCGTTACACCCAGGTGCGCACCACCGACCACGACCATCTGCCCGCCCGTGGGAAGGCCCCGATGACGGACGTCGCCGAAGCCGATTCACCGGCCTGCACCTATGAGCTGGTCCGCAGCGTGCTGGACCGGGTCGGCGACAAATGGACGGTCGTCATCGTCTGCGAGCTCGGCAACGGCCCCCGGCGGTTCAACGAGCTGCGGCGCCTGGCCAGCCCGATCACCCAGCGGATGCTGACCGTCACCCTGCGCGGGCTGGAGCGTGACGGGCTGGTCAGCCGCACCGTGCATCCCACCGTGCCGCCCCAGGTGGAATACGCCCTCACCGGCGTCGGGCGCACCCTGCTCACGATCGTGCGGGACCTGGCCGACTGGACCGAGGCCAACCTCGACCACATCCGTACGGCACGGGCCGGCTACGACCGCGTCCAGGGCTGACCGCGCTACTTGGCAGTCACACCGCCGTCGATGGCGAGAGCGGCCCCGGTGATGTACCTCGACTCGTCGCTGAGCAGGAAGGCGGTGAACGCGGCGACGTCCTCCTCCTTGCCGATGTCCCCGCCCGGCTGCAGGTCCAGGAAATACTGCTCGACCGCGGGGTCGCGGGAGACTTCGCGCCAGAGCGGGGTGTCCACCAGCCCGGTCACCAGAGCGTTGACGCGCACCCCCTCCCGCGCGGCATCCAGCGCGGCCGACCGGGTGAGGCCGATGACCCCGTGTTTGGCGGCGGAGTAGGCCGCGACGTTCGGGTCGCCGACGACGCCGACCGTGGACGCGTTGTTGACGATGGCGCCGCCCCCCGACGCCACGATCGCGGGGATCTCGTGCTTGAGACTGAAGAACACGCTGCTGAGGTTCCGGTCGATCGTGAGCCGCCAGAACTCCTCGTCGATCTCGCGGATCCTGCCCATCGCGTTGCCGCCTCCGGCGTTGTTGAACGCGCCGTCGAGACGGCCGAACTCCGTCACCGCCGTTTCGACGAGGGCGGCGACCTGGTCTTCGACGGTGACGTCGGTGGGCACGAACACCGCCGTGCCGCCGACGCTCCTGATCTCGTCGACGACGACGTCACCGCGCTCCTTGTCGCGCGCGCCGACGACCACCTTCGCGCCCTCGGCGGCGGCCCTCAGCGCAAAGGCCCTGCCCATTCCCATCGTTCCGCCGGTGACCACGATCACCTTTGAGTCCAGCCGGTTGGCCATTTTCCGTTCTCTTCCTCGATGGCTTTGAGTGGCGCGCGAGCCGGCCTGATGCGCCCGTCCTTCACTGAACGGGCGGCCGGAATCGCGCGGATTCCGTACTCAAATGATCTGGAAAATGGCCGTTGACCTGCAAGAAGGCACAATTTTGTGCCCACGTTCCCTCACGGGAACCGCCTGGGCGTGTCACCGGGAACGGCGCAGTTCCCACAACTCCGGCGGCGAGATGGGCATCTTGTCGATCGTGATGCCCTCCGCGTCCTCGATGGCGGCGGCGATGACCGCCGAGACGGGGATCACCCCGGCCTCCCCCGCGCCCTTGACCCCCAGCGGGTTCAGCGGCGACGGCGTCTCCAGGTGGGCCGTCTCGATGCGCGGCACCTCGGTGGCGTACGGCATCAGGAAGTCCATGAACGAGGCGTTGAGCAGCTGCCCGTGCTCGTCGTAGACCATCTTCTCGTAGAGCGCTCCGCCGACGCCCTGGCCGACCCCGCCGTGGATCTGCCCTTCGACGATCATCGGGTTGATCAGCTTGCCGCAGTCGTGGACCACCGCGTAGCGCAGGATCCTGATCTCGGCCGTGAGCGGGTCGGTCTCCACGATGGCGGCGTGCATGCCGGACGCGAAGGTCGAGCGGACCGGCGAGTAGTAGTCCTTGCCCTCCATCCCGGGCTCCTCGCCCTCGGCGACCGGCGGGCGGTCGGCGGGGGCCGGCGAGGCGAACTGCGTGGCCCGCTGGGTCTCCTGGTCGAAGGAGTACCGCAGCGGGTTGGACAGCACCGCCACGGTCGCGAGGGGGATCGACGCCGACGGCGCACCGGCCACGTGCACGACGCCGTCGGTGATCTCCAGGTCGCGGGGGTCGGCCTCCAGCGCGTCGGCCGCGACCCTGAGCGCCTTTTCCCGCACCTTCCTGCAGGCCAGCGCGATGGCGTTGCCGCTCATCACGGCCGCCCGCGAGGCGAACGTGCCGACCGCGTAGCCGAAGCGCCGGGTGTCGCCGGTGACGACGGACACCTTCTCGATGGGCACGCCCAGCTCGGTCGCCGCGATCTGGGCGAAGACGGTCTCGTGCCCCTGGCCCTGCGAGGTGAGGCCGGTGGAGACGTGCACCCGGCCGTCGGAGGTGATCTGCACGTGGCCGCCCTCGTACGGCCCGACCCCGGTGCCCTCGACGTAGCAGCCGATCCCGATGCCGATGATCCGCCCCTCGGCGGCGGCCTCGGCCTTCATCGCCGGGAAGGAGTCCCAGCCGATGATCTCCTTGAGCATCCGCAGCGACTCGGGGTAGTCCCCGCTGTCGTAGATCAGCGGCCGGCCGTCCTGGAACGTCATGCCCTGGTCGAAGGGGAACTCGTCGGGCTGGATGAAGTTGGCCGCGCGCACCTCGGTCCGGTCGAGCCCAAGATGGGCGGCGATGCGGTCCATCGTGCGCTCCATGCAGAAGACGGCCTGCGGCCTGCCCGCCCCCCGGTACGGCGTGACCTGCACGGTGTTGGTGTAGATCGAGGAGAACTCCACCCGGTAGGCGCCGAGCTTGTACGGCCCGACCAGCTGGGTGGAGGTGATGATCGGCACGATGATGCCGTACGGCGTGTAGGCGCCGTGGTCGTGCAGGATGTTGACGTCGAGGCCGAGGACGCGCCCGGCGTCGTCGAAGCCGACCCGCACGTAGTGCACCTGGGCGCG
Source organism: Planotetraspora thailandica (assembly GCF_016863335.1). Taxonomy (GTDB): domain Bacteria; phylum Actinomycetota; class Actinomycetes; order Streptosporangiales; family Streptosporangiaceae; genus Planotetraspora; species Planotetraspora thailandica. The sequence continues at coordinate 144,256 of NZ_BOOR01000018.1, read as the reverse complement.
CTCGTGCGAGGAGGAGATGAAGTGCTCCCGGCGGTCCTCGGTCCATTTGATCTCGCGGCCGAGCTGCCGGGCCGCCCACGGCACAAGGACCTCCTCGGGCCACGGGTGCACGATCTTCACGCCGAATCCGCCGCCGACGTCGGGGGCGATGACCTCGACCTTGGGCAGCGGCAGGCCGAGTTTGGCCGCGATGGCCATCCGCACGCTGGTGGAGGTCTGCGTGGAGGAGTAGACGCGAAGGGACTGGTCGTCGGAGTCCCATCGGGCGTACACGCCCTTGCCCTCCAGCGGCATGGACGCGCTGCGCTCGATGTCGAGGCGGAAGGCGAGGGTGTGCGGCGCCGCCTCGATGGCCTCGCGTGCCGACTGCCCGGACGCCGAGGGCACCTCCTGCACGAGGTGCGCCCCGATGTTGCCGGGAACGTCCTCGTGGACGAGGTTGACCGCCTGTGCGGCCTCCTCCACGCCGACGACCGGCTTGAGGATCTCGTAGTCGACCTCGATGAGCGCGCAGGCGTCCTCGGCCAGGTAGCGGTCGGCGGCGACGACCATGACGACGGGCTCACCGACGTGCCGCACGACGTCACGCGCGAGGGCGTGGCCGGTCCTGCCGTGCGTGAGCGCGGGGTGCGGGATCAGCAGCGGCAGTGGTTCGGCGAGCAGGCCGGGCAGGTCCTCCCACGTGTAGATGGCGACCAGGCCCTCGACGTCGAGGGCCCCCGACACGTCGATCTCCCGGATCCGCGCGTGCGCGTGGGGCGAGCGCACGAACGCGGCGGCCAGCGCGTTCGCGCCGAGGTCGTCGAGGTAGCGCCCCCGGCCGGTGATGAGCCGCTCGTCCTCCCGCCGCTGGACCGGCTCCCCGAACAACTTCGTGGTCACGCTTGCTCCTCGCCTAGCGGCTCGTCGGAGCCTGCCCGCTTGTGGTGCTGCGCTTGATCGCTCGCTCGCTCACCGGGCCTCCTCCGCCTGGATCTCGGCGGCCCGATGAACCGCCTTGATGATGTTCTGGTAGCCCGTGCACCGGCAGAGGTTGCCGGAGACGGCCTCCAGCACCTCCTCCTCGGTCGGCGCCGGGGTCTCACGCAGGAAGGCCGTGACGGTGCACAGGAAGCCGGGAGTGCAGAAACCGCACTGGAGGCCGTGGCATTCGGTGAAGGCCCGCTGCACCGGCGACAGACCGTCGTCGCCCGCGAGGCCCTCCACGGTGGTGATCTCGTGGCCGTCGGCGGTGACGGCGAACGTCAGGCACGAGCGCACGGGCTCGCCGTCCAGCAGCACCGTGCACGCGCCGCACACCCCGTGCTCGCATCCGACGTGCGTGCCGGTGAGACCGAGGTCGTGGCGCAGGCAGTCCGACAGGAGCCGCCGGGCCGGCACGCTGGCCTCGCGCACCACCCCGTTGACGGTCAGCGTGATCGCATGGTTCATGCCTGCCCCTCCCCCGCCGCGCGTGCGGCGTCTTGGGCTGCGTCGTGGGCGGCCTCCCGCAGTGCCCGCGTGACGAGCACGCCGGTCAGGTGCCGCCGATATTCGGCCGTCGCGTGGATGTCGTCCTCGGGCTCGATCGTGTCCTGTACGGCTCCCGCGACCGCGTCCCAGTCGACCGAGGCGACCGGGCGGGTGCCGCACACCTGCGATACGTCCACGACGACGGGCACCGGGCCCACGCTGACGCAGGCCACCTTGGCGGCGGCGATCCTGAAGTCCTCGTCCAGGGTGACGGCGGCGGCCACCCCCGCCATGGCGTAGTCGCCGTGCCGCCGCGCCACCTCGCAGAAGGCGGTGCCCGACCGTCCGGGCAGGGCGGGGAAGAACGCCGAGACGGCGAGTTCCCCGGGCAGCAGGGCCGACTCCAGCGGGCCGACGAAGAAGTCGGTGGCCGCCACCTCGCGCTCTGCTCCACGCCTGGCCAACCGTACGGACCCTCCGAGGAGGGCCAGGACGGCGGGCATCTCGGCCGAGGGGTCGGCGTGCACGAGGCTGCCGACGACGGTGCCGCGGTTGCGGATGACCGGGTGGGCGACCAGCCTGAGCGCCTGGGCCAGCAGCGGCTGCGCCGCCTTCGCCGAGGCAGATCGTTCCACTGCGGCGTGCCTGGCCAGGGCGCCGACCCGCACCCCGGACGCGTCGGCGGCGATCGTGTCGAGTTCGGTCAGGCGGTTGATGTCGACGAGGTGCCCGGGGGCGGCCAGCCGCATGTTGAGCAGCGGGATGAGGCTCTGGCCCCCGGCCAGCACCTTGCCGTGCCCGCCGGCCTCGGCGAGGGCGTCGAGCGCCTCGCCGAGGCTCGCCGGGCGGTGATAGTCGAACGGAGGTGGTTTCACGAGTTCAGGGCCCGCCGGTCAGCCCGCGGCCGCGTCTCGCTCGAATCCGATCTCCCCACCGGAGACCTCCTTGTCGGGCCGGCGCGCGATCGCGCGGAGAAGGTGATATCCACCAAGTACCACTATCGTGCCGAGCGTGATGCCTGCGAGCTTGAAGTCGCCGGTGATCTGATGCTCTACGGGCCCGATCGCGAGGATGATCCCCGCCCCGATGGGAACCATGTTGACCGGGTCGGAGAAGTCCACCCGGTTCTCGATCCAGATCTTCGCGCCGAGCAGGCCGATCATGCCGTACAGGATGACGGTGATTCCGCCCAGCACGCCGCCGGGCGTGGCGGCCACGAGCGCGCCGAACTTCGGCGAGAAGCCGAACAGGATCGCCACGACGGCGGCGATGTAGTAGGCGGCGGTCGAGTAGACCCGGGTGGCGGCCATGACGCCGATGTTCTCCGCGTAGGTGGTCGTCGGTGAGCCGCCGACCGCGCTGGCCAGGGCGGTGCCGACTCCGTCGGCGGCGATGGCGCGGCCGATGAGGGGGTCGATGTCCGTGCCGGTCATCTCGCCGACGGCCTTGACGTGGCCGACGTTCTCGGCGATGAGGGCGATGACCGCGGGAAGCACCAGGACGATTGCCGACGCCTGGAAGCTCGGCGCGTGGAAGTGCGGGAAGCCGAAGAGGTCCGCCTGGGAGAGGGGCCCGAAGTTGACGCGTGGATGCGTGTCGATTTTTCCGATGTTCGCGTTGAACGCGGTGATGTCGCCCCAGATCTTGTCGGCGAGCCACGACACCACGTATCCGAAGATCAGGCCGAGCAGGATGCCGATCCGGCCGAGAAAGCCCTTGAACACGACGATGAACACGCCGGTGGCGAGCATCGTGACGAGCGCGATCCAGGGGTCCTGCGGCCAGTAGACGTCGGCGACGACGTAGGCAAGGCCGAAGCCGATGAGCATGACCACCGCGCCGGTCACGACCGGGGGAAACACCTTGTGGATGATCTGGACACCGAGGTAGTGGACGGCGACGCCGACGGCGGCCAGCACCACGCCCGCGACGAGGATGGCGCCGGTCACCCTGCCGTCGTCGCCGCCCGCCGCGCGGATGGCCGCGACGGCGCCGACGAACGAGGCCGACGTCCCGAGGTAGCTCGGGATCTTCCCCTGGACGATCAGCAGGAAGATGATCGTGGCGACGCCGGACATCATGATGGCGAGGTTGGGGTCCAGGCCCATGATGACCGGGAAGACGAACGTGGCGCCGAACATCGCGATCACGTGCTGGGCGCCGAAACCGACCATCCGCGGCCAGCTCAGCCGCTCACCGGGCTTGACGACCTCGCCCGGCGCGAGGCCTCTTCCATCACCGTGGACGTTCCATCGAAAGACCATAGGAGCCCCTTCAGCTATGAGGCCGTGGGCCGGTGGCCACCCCGCGGGCTCCCCGCCGCGGCGTCACACGCCGGTCGGTCTCGACCGTTTGCCGGGACTTTAGGACTGCCGGAACGGTTAGACATGGGCATGATCTGCCAAACCCGGAGCCGTGGGTAGCAGAGGCCTTGCGCACTGTTCGGGATCGGCCTCCGTGCGCCAGGTCGTGTCTGACAAATAAAGCCCGGACGGCGTTTGTCAGGCAAGCCCCGGCGCCGAGTTCCGCCGATGTCGTGCGCAGCCGAGCAGGTCCAGGAAGGCCGGTCGCCGATCAGGGGGCGGCGACCACGCGGATCTCGAAGCCATCTCCGGTCACCACCTGGCCCGAGCGGATCTTGCACGCCTTGCGCAGCTCGACCTGGCCGTCCACCAGCACGTTCCCTCCGGCGATGAGGTGCTTGGCCGCGCCGCCGCTTTCCGTGACGAAGCAGAATTTCAGCAGATCGCACAGCGGGATGTACTCGCCCTGGAGCTCGAAGGTCTCTTTCACGGCGTCAATATAGGGTCAGATGCCGCGCATGCGGAGCACATGGAGCGCGAGAGTCAGGTTCAGCCGCAGGTGGGCGTCTTCGGTGAAGTTGCCGAGCAGCCGTTCCAGCTTGCCGATCCGGTACCGCAGGGTGTTGTAGTGGAAGTGCAGCCGGCGTGCCGTCTCGGCGACGTTGAGGTTGGTGTCCAGCAGCACCTGCAGGGTCCTGCGCAGGTCGGCGTTCTCCGCGTCCTCGTCCCCCGCCAGCGCCCCGAGGGTCTCCCTGACGAAGGAGTGCAGTTCGTCGGTGTCGTTGACCAGGGAGAGCAGCCGGTAGACGCCGAGCTCGTCGAAATGCGCGACGGCCCCCGCCCCGTGGAGCTGACGGCCCACCCGCGCCGCCTTGAGCGCCTGGCCGTAGGCGGCCGGCAGGGCGTCCGCCCCTCCGGAGACCCGGCTGAGCCCGGTCGAGAACGTGCCGTCGGCGATGGCGCCCAGCGCGTCCCTGGCGATCCTGGCGGCGTCCACCTCCGCGCCGACGATGGCGACGACCTCGTGGGAGAAGCCGGCGACCGCGCCGCGCGAGTCGTATTTGCGCACCGCCGCCTGCCAGGCGGCGAGCATGCGGTCCTGCGCCGGGCGTTCGTCGGCGTCCGGGTCGATCTCGGCCACCAGCACGCTGACGGGCCGTTCCAGGTTCCACCCGAACGCCAGTGCGCGTTCGGCCACCCGCGTGCCGCCCCGGCCGGTGAGCACGTCCCTGAGGAAGTCGGCGCGGTATTTGCTCTCGACGGCGGTGACCGCCTCCTGCCGGGTGATGACGAGGGCCGCCACGGTGGCCGCGCGTTCGAGGATGCCGATGTCACTCGGGGTGAGCGTGCCCGCCGCGCTGAAGACGACGATCCTGCCGTGGTGGTGACCTCCCGCCACGACGGGGACGGCGACGTAGTGCCCGTCGGCCCTGGTCACCGGTTCGACCATCGGGGTGGACGCCGCGGCGCCCATGGTGTGGGCGTCCTTGAGCATCGCCACCTGCTCGGCGTCCCCGGCCGTGGCCGTGAGGAGGCCGGAGGCGTCCACGACGGCGACGGCCACGTGCAGCAGCCCGGCGACCTCGGCGGTGACCTCGCGCATGCCTCCGCCGGCGAGCACGATCTGCACGAGCGCCCGGTGGGCCTCCTCGGTGCGGGCGAGGATCGCCGCCTGCCGGTTGAGGATGTCGGTGAGCACCTGGTTGAGGATGTCGTCGAAGCCGACGTCGTTCGGGAGCAGGATCAGCGGGAAGCCGAGCCTGTCCGCCTGCTCGACCATCTCGCCGGGCAGCTCGTCGAGATAGCGCCCGAGCTTGATGGCCAGGGCGGCCAGGCCGCGTTCGTCGAGGTCGGCGACGAGGCGGTCGAGCGACTGGGGCGTGTTGCGCAGCGGGTAGCCGGTGGTGAGCAGCAGCTCGTGCGGCTTGACCCACGCGAGGATGTCGGGAACCTCCATGACGTTGAGCCGCTGCACGATGCGGTCGAGCCCGCTCTTGCCCGCGATGAGCCTGGCGTCGGCCAGGGTCGAGACGCCGAGCACCTCGCCCACGGAAACGCCGTGGAGGATGGTTCCCGTGCTGGCCAGTCGCATGGCGGGCGGGGCAGGATCCGTTGTCATGGTGTGCTCCGGAATGTGTACGTCTCCCGCTGATTGTGCATGATCGAGGTGACTGTCAGGAAGAGCCAAGCATTCGGCCGACTGTTGGCAGCTTTCTCCGTACGGACCGTGCCAACCGCGTTCTAGCGTCGGCAGGAACTGGCATGGCGGGAGGTTCGGTGACCGTAGGCGCGCACCCGAGGGCCCGGCGAGCAGCACCCGCACTCCGGGTGGCAGGAGCCCGCACCCACGTGAACGGGGCGGCGAGCACCGCCCTCCGCCCCGCCCTGGAATCCCCTCGGCGCCCGGCCCGCGTGCTCGCGACCTTCCCCCTCGCCGTCTATCTCGAGGTGAGGAGCGAGTCGGAGCCTCACGTGATCGCGCTGGTGACCGGCGAGGGGATCAGGCTGCCCAACGCGGTCGTGCTCGGCGAGCCCCTCGACGGCATCGCCCCCGGCGCCGACGGCTGGGTCGGCGACGGCATCGTCGAGGTGGGCGGCATCGGCGTCCGGGTGCGCCGCTGGTGGGATCCGGCGCCGCCGCTCGGCCCCGCCGATCCCGTACGGCTGTGGCGGTCGCACGACCTGCTGAGCGGCATCCGCGAGCGCTCCCGGCGGCGGCCCGGCCTCGACCTGGCGGGCGCGCCCGCCCTCCTGGCCTCCGGATGCCGCGCCGGGTCGCTGACCGACGGCATCACGGCGGCCGAGCGCCTGATCGGGCTGGGGCCCGGACTGACGCCGAGCGGCGACGACATGCTCTGCGGCCTGCTGATCGCGCTGCGGCACTTCGGCGTGGCCACGGGAACGCCCCGGGCCGTGTGGCTGGCCGACTGGCTGGCGGCCGCCGTCACCTACGACGCCCGCACCCGCACGACGCCGATCTCCGCCACCCTGCTTCACTGCGCCGCCCGGGGCGAGGGGAGCCCCGAGGTGATGGGCCTGCTGCGGGGCCTGGCGGGCCTGCAGCCGCTCGAACCGGCGGCGGGCCGCCTGCTCCGCCTGGGCCACACGTCGGGCGCCGACATCGCCTGGGGCGTACACATCGGCCTGTCCGCCGTGCTGTCCCATGCCGCCACGTCCAACGGGGAGAATTCTTGAGCGATCTGGTCGAAGTGCGCACCGGGGTCTACCACGACTCGGTGAGCCTCATGCGGGTGAGCCAGGCACTGACCGCCCGCGCGGGCGTCGAGGTGGCCGTGGTGGCGATGGCCACCGAGCTCAACGTGGATCTGGCTCGCGACCTCGGCTTCGCCGTACCGGCGGCCACGGGGGGAGATCTGCTGGTCGCGATCAGAGCGTCCTCGGGAGAGGAGCTCGATGACGCGGCGGCCGAACTGGAGCGGCAGCTGGCGGCCAGGGCGCCGGCCGGGCAGGCCGGCGCCGGCGAGACGCCGCCGCGCACCATGCGATCGGCGAGCAGGTCATGGGACGCCACGGTCGCCCTGGTGAGCGTGCCCGGCGAACACGCCTTCGTGGAGGCGGCCGACGCCGTCGAGGCCGGCCTGTCCGTCATGATCTTCAGCGACAACGTCCCGGTGGAGCAGGAGATCCTGCTGAAGGACCGCGCCAGGGACAAGGGCGTGCTGGTGATGGGGCCCGACTGCGGCACCGCCGTGATCGGCGGCGCGGGACTGGGGTTCGCCAACGTGCTGCGGCCGGGGCCCGTGGGGGTGGTGGCCGCCTCCGGCAGCGGGGCCCAGCAGGTGACCAGCCTGCTCGATCTCGCCGGGATCGGCGTCAGCCATCTGCTCGGCGTCGGCGGCAGGGACCTGTCGGCGCAGGTGGGCGGGCGCTCGGCGATCCAGGCGCTGCGCGCGCTCGACGCCGACCCCGCCACCGAGCTGATCGTGCTGGTCTCCAAGCCCCCCGCTCCCGAGGTCGCCGCCGCCGTCACCGGTCTGGGGCTGTGCAAACCGGTCGTGCACGCCCTGCTGGGCCCGGGCCAGGACGACCTGACCGCCGCCGCCGAGAAGGTCCTGCGCGCGCTCGGCGCCCCGGTGCCCGAGTGGCCGTCGTGGCCTGCCGTACGGCAGGGCCGTGCCGAGGGGGGCCCGTTGCGCGGGCTCTACTCGGGGGGCACGCTGTGCACGGAGGCCGCGCTGATCGCGGGAACCGGCGAATTCACCGACTTCGGCGGCGACGAGTACACCCGCGGGCGCGCCCATCCGATGATCGACCCGGCGCTGCGACTGGAGGCGCTCGCCGCCGTGGAGTCGGGCGTCGTCCTGCTCGACGTCGTGCTCGGCCACGGCGCCGACCCCGACCCCGCGGCGGCCCTCGCCCCGGCGATCCGGGAGGCGGGCGACCGCGGCGTGGCCGTCGTCGTCGCCCTCGTCGGCACGGTGGGCGACCCGCAGGGCCTGCGCGCCCAGGCGGCCCTGCTCAACGAGGCGGGAGCCGACGTCTTCACGTCCAACGCGGCCGCGGCTCGCCACGCAAGCGACCTGATCGGAGCCTCATGACCCTCTCGATGTTGTACGGCGAGCCGCGTGTGATCTCCGCCGGGGCGTCGATCCTGGCCGAGGCGCTGGACCAGCAGGCGGTGCCGCGTCGCGAGGTCGCCTGGCGTCCGCCGCTGCCCGGCACGTCGGATGCGCTCGCCCTCGTGCTCGCCGACCCCCGCCGCGAAGCCGCCAACGAGACGGCGGTCGGGCGGCTCCTGTCGGCCCGTCCCATGCTCGTCGGCGTACGGCCCGCCCGTGACGCGCTCGGCCTGGAGCCCGGCACGTTCTTCCACGCGGGGCCGCCCATCACGTGGGAGCGCGCCTCCGGGCCCATGCGGGGCGCCCTGGTGGGGGCGATGCTCTTCGAGGGCCTGGCGCCCACTCCCGAGGAGGCCGAGCGCAGGCTCGCCTCCGGCGAGGGCATCACCCTGGACTCCTGCCACCACCACCGGACGGTCGGCCCGATGGCCGGGGTCGTCAGCCCGTCGATGTGGATGCTGGAGGTCTCCGACGCCGAACACGGCGGCACGGCCTACTGCTCACTCAACGAGGGCCTGGGGAAGGTGCTGCGCTACGGCGCCTACGGCCCCGAGGTGATCGAGCGCCTGCGCTGGATGGGCGACGTGCTGGGTCCCGTGCTCCAGGCGGCCCTGGAGCGCACCGGGCCGCTCGATCTGCGCGCGCTCGTCGCCCAGGCGCTGCAGATGGGCGACGAACTCCACAACCGCAACCGGGCGGCCACCTCGCTGATGGTCCGTGAGATGGCGCCGGCGATCGTGGACGCCTCCCCCGGGCGCGCGGCCGAGGTGCTGCGTTTCGTCAATGGAAATGATCATTTCTTCTTGAACGTGGGAATGGCTGCGGCGAAAGTCGGCGCCGACGCCGCGAGGAACGTTCCCGGTTCGAGTCTCGTCGTCGCCATGGCCCGTAATGGGACGGAATTCGGTATCCAGGTGTCCGGGCTCGGCGACCGGTGGTTCACCGGCCCCGCGGGCGTTCCCGACGGCCTCTATCTGGGCGCCTACGGCCCCGACGACGCCAACCCGGACATCGGCGACTCGACCATCACCGAGACCACCGGCCTGGGAGGCTTCGCCATGGCCGCCGCCCCGGCGATCGTGCGGTTCGTCGGCGGCGAGGTGTCGGACGCGGTCACGGCCACGACCTCGATGTACGAGATCACGATGGCCGAGCACCCCGCCTACCAGATCCCCGGGCTGGGCTTCCGCGGCACGCCCGTGGGCATCGACGTCACCCTCGTGGCGCGCACCGGCATCCTTCCCGTCGTGAACACCGGCATCGCCGGACGCGTCGCCGGAACAGGCCAGGTCGGAGCGGGTCTGGTGAGCCCGCCGGTCGAGGCGTTCACCGCCGCGCTGCGCGCCTTGAGCCAATCATGAATTCCCTTTGAAGGGCGATTGACCCTAATATCGGTGCCCAACCTCACATATACGGTGAAATTCGCTCGATCCATTCGGGGGATCTTGCGGATCGAGCGATGAATTGGGGACCTTCGTATGACGACGGATGGCCTGCTCGGTATGGTCCCCTCTATGCCAGAAGGTCAGGGTTCCATGCGAGGCGTCCCCCCCGAGGCCGCCCCGGAGGGGCAGGGCCGTCTCGTCGGCAGGCGATACCGCCTCCTGTCCCCCGTGGGCCGCGGCGGCATGGGCATGGTCTGGCACGCCCACGACGTCCTGCTCGACCGCGACGTCGCCGTCAAGGAACTGATCCTCCCCTACGGCCTCGACCAGTCGGCCACCCAGGTCGCCAACCGGCGCATGCTCAGGGAGGCGCGCTCGGCCGCACGGCTCAGCCACCCCGGCATCGTCACCGTGCACGACGTGGTCGAGGAGGACGGCCGCCCCTGGATCGTGATGGAACTGGTCCGGGCCTGGTCCCTCGAGCAGGCCGTACGGCAGAGCGGGCCGCTGCCCGTGGTCCAGGCGGCCGAGATCGGCATCCGCGTCCTCGACGCGATCAGGCACGCGCACGCGGCCGGCATCCTCCACCGCGACGTCAAGCCGGGAAACGTGCTGCTCACCGCCGACCGGGTCGTCCTCACCGACTTCGGCATCGCCGCCATCGAGGGCGACGTCAGCATCACCCAGACCGGCCTGCTGATGGGCTCCCCGGCCTACATCCCGCCGGAGCGCCTGCAGGGCCGCCCGATCACCCACGCCGCCGACCTGTGGTCGTTCGGCGCCACGTTGTACGCCGCCGTCGAGGGCCGCCCGCCGTACGAGGGGGCGGACGCCGTCGCGGTGCTCGGGGCGGTGCTCACCCAGGAGCCCAACCGGCCGCAGCGGGCCGGCGCCCTCCTGCCCGTCATCGACGGACTGCTGCGCAAGAACCCGGCCGACCGCCTCGCCGCCGCGCAGGTGGCCGAGATGCTGGAGCGTGTCCTGCACAGCAACGGGGCCGGTCTGCCGGTCCGCGGCATGAGCCCGTCCTCCGTGCCGACGCCGCAGAACTCCACGCCGTCCGGGCTGCTGCCCCCGCTGGACATCCCGTCGGGGCCGCTGCCCTCGCGCATCATCGAGACGCCGTCGGGACCGGTGCGGGTGCCGTACGCGCCCGAGGACATGCCCCCGTCGGCGAGCGGGCCGCTCACCGGCCCTCACACGACCGGCGGGCCGCTCACTGGGCCGCAGTCCGCCGGGCGGTCGACCGGTGCGCACCCGATGGCCCCGTTCGACGCCCCGTTCGATGCCCTGTCGTCGCCGTCGGGCTCGAACCGCGCACCCGAGCGCTCACGCGAGCCCTGGCCGGCGCCCACACCCGGCGACCTCGCGCAGGACGCCGGCCGCGACGACCCGCTGACGACGAGCGGGCCCTACGCGCTGCGTTCCACCACCGGCCCCAACCGGGTGGACGAGGCTTCTGCGGAGCCGCCGTCCACGGGCGGCGGGCGCCGGGCCGGGACCCGTGAGCGCGAGCCCCGCTCCGTCCTCCTGATCTCCGTGACCGCCGTCGCCGTCATCGGCCTGGCCGTGACGCTGCTGCTCGTGCTGCTGCCGAGCGGCGGGGACGACGCGCAGGACGTCGCCGGCGGCCAGCCGCTCACGGCCGGCCAGCAGCAGGCGCCGACCGGGAAGCCTCTCGCCGCGATCTCGGTGCCGAAGGGCTATGAGAAGCATTCGGAGGGCGGCGTGACCGTCGCCGTCCCGAAGGGCTGGTCGGTGACCACGCAGATCTCGTCGGTGACGTATTCGGGCCCCCGCGACAGCGGCCAGCGCATCAAGATCGAAAGAATCGACGACGGCAGCCTGGCGGCGTTGCAGGCGGCCGAGCAGAACCTCAACATCAAGGACTATCCGAACTACACCCAGATCCAGCTCGGCAAGGTGAACTACCGCTGGCCGGCCGCCGACTGGGAGTACACCTACACCAACTCCAGCCAGGTGACCGTGCACGCGGTCATCCGCTACGTGGCGGTCGACGGCCAGGGCTACTCGGTGGCCTTCTCCTCCCCCGACTACGACTGGAGCGAGTCGGCCGCCTCCGTGCGGCAGACGCTCTTCAGCACCTTCACGCCCTCCTGACCGCACTCCTGACCACCCGGAGGCCCCACGCGGGTCATTTGGCGTCGGCGTAGCAGGCGACCGCGACCGCCTCCATGGGGAAGCGGACCGGCGTCTGCCCGAAGAGCAGACGGGTCGCCTCCTCGGCGGCCCGCCCGACCGCCGCCCGGGCCTCGTCCGCCAGTTCGGCCGGGCAGTGCACCATGACCTCGTCGTGCTGGAAGAACACCAGACGTGCGGGCTCGGGCAGCAGGCCGCGCAGCACGGCCATGAGGGTCAGCGCCCACTCGGCGGCCGTGGCCTGGACGACGAAGTTGCGGGTGAACCGGCCCCGGTCGCGGGCCGCCCTGGCGCCTTCAGGCCCCGCGACCAGTTCGCGCCACCGCGCCGACGGCGGCGGGCTCGTACGGCCCAGCCACGACCGGACGATCCGCCCCTCCTCCCCTGCGCGGGCGGCGTCCTCGACGAACGCGTACGCCTGGGGAAAGCGCTGCCGCATGACGGCCAGCAGCTTGGGGGCGTCGCCGCTGGTCCCGCCGTACATCGCGGACAGCATGGCGATCTTCGCGGAGTCGCGGGCGCCGCCGAACGCCTGTGCCAGGGCGGCGTACAGGTCGATCTCCCCGGCCGCCCGCGCGAGCCCCCGGTCGCCCGCCATGGCCGCGAGAACGCGCGGCTCCAGTTGTGCGGCGTCGGCCACGACCAGCGTCCACCCGTCGTCGGCGACCACGACCTTGCGCATGACCTTGGGGATCTGCAGCGCGCCTCCTCCGCTGGTGGCCCACCGGCCGCTGACGACGCCCCCGACGACGTATTCGGGGCGGAGCCTGCCGCCCCTGACCCACTGGCCGGCCCAGGCCCAGCCGTGGGCACTGTAGAGGCGGGCCAGCTCCTTGTAGGCCAGCAAGGGCCGCGTCGCCGGATGCTCGACCTCCTTGATCACGTGTGATCTGGTGGACGGGATCGTGATGCCCGCGCCCTTGTACGCCTTGACGATCTGCTGCGGGGAGTCGGGGTTGACCTGCTGGCCGAACGCGGCGGAGATCTCGTCGGCCAGGGCCTGCAGCTTGATGGGGCGCATGCCGTGGGCGGGCCGCGGGCCGAGCAGCTCGGTCAGCAGGGCGTCGTGCACGTCCTCGCGCCACGGCATGCCGTCGTGCGCCATCTCGGCGGCGACCAGCGCGCCCGCGGACTCGGCCGCGACCAGCAGCCGGAAGCGCCCGGGATCGGGTGTCGCGGCGATCCTGCGCAGCTGGTCGTCGAGGACCTCGGCGACCAGGACGGCCTCGGCGACCTCCGGACCGTCCTTGGCGGGCTCGAAGAGAGCGACCTGCGCCCCCGTCGCGGGCTCGTGGGAGTCGTCGGGCACCGGCAGGCCGTGCAGGCGCGCGTAGGCCGCCGCGGCCTGCCTGGGCTCGCCGTAACGCCCCTCCGCCGCCAGCAGCAGCCCCTCGGTCAGGGCGACGTCGTGGCAGCGCGACAGCCGTACGCCACGGGTCAGCAGGGCGGGATAGACGCGCCGGGCGTCGGCCCAGACCCAGCGGGGCCGCCCGCCGTCGTCCTCGGCCGCACGCTCCAGTTCGCCGACGGCGGCCGGCAGGTCGGCGACCCTCTGGGTGTCCCGGCCGGGGCGGCGGATCGTTCCGCCGCCCTCCGGGTCGGCCGCGACGACTACGTGCACGCCTCCAGGGTGCCAGGCGGCACCGACAACGGCTCAGAGCGGGATCTCGACCTCGTCCTCGAGGGGCGGCTCGACCTCCTGCTGGAGGCAGCCCGTCGCGGCGAAACAGCGGATCTTCAGGTGGCCTGCCGTCACCGACACGTGCAGGAAGCTCTTGAAGAACGGCGGAGTGTCCCAGTCCGACAACTCGGAGATGTACCGGTGGAAGATCCGGCCGACCGGCAGGTGGAAGGGCATCGGCCAGGCGCCGAGCAGCCGGGCCGCCCAGCGCATCCGGGCCGTGATCGGCACGTCCGCCGAATGGCGCGGCGGCGTGTTGCCCACCTGCTTCGCCGTGAGGGCCAGCCCCTGCTCCGGCGTGAGGTACAGCCAGCGCATGTGGAGCCGCTTGCTGTACAGCAGGCTGTAGAACGACAACGAGTCGCCGCGCAGGGGGTAGCACCTGAACTCGTCCTCGTGCACGCCCCCGACGTCGACGCGGGGGATTGTGTGCGTCGCGTGCATGAACGCGCCGCCGCCGCCGGAGACGATGTACTGGATGGTCCTGTCGCCCACGCGGACGGGAAAGCGCTCGTAGTTGTGCACGTCGCCGCCGATGGCCGCCACATAGTTGCAGGCTGGATCGCGCACGATGTCGTCGACCGTGCCCCCGCCCTCGATGGCGCAGGGGTGGTACTCGTTGCGGACGTAGATCGGCTTTCCGGTGATCAGGATCTTGGGCCGGGGGTCGGCGGAGACCCGGCGCAGCCACTCCCCCTGCTCTCGGTCGAGGTCGCCCCTGATGCCGGTGTCGATGCCGACGAGCAGCAGCCTGCCGAGGTCGAGCACCCAGTACGGCGCGGGCAGCGTCGCCTGCTGCTCCGGAAGCGGGCGCATCTTCTGGGCCTCGTCCAGGGCGGGTTCGTCAATGGCGTCGGGCTTCTTCCAGAGCAGGCCGCGCAGGCCGGAAGGCGACAGCCGGAATCCCTGGCGTTGCACGTGCAGCGGCTTGGCATCGCAGAAGACCCGCATGAACCCGCCGAGCCCGTCGTACCAGTCGTGGTTGCCGGGGACGGCGTAGATCGGGGCGGCATAGTCCTTGTAGGGGCGGAAGAACTTGTCGCGGTATTCGTTGCCCGAGCCCGTCGGGTAGATCACGTCGCTGGCCACCACCGAGAACGACGTGCCCTCGCCGAGCTTCAGCATGCCGGGGATCACGGCGTACTGCGACGCGTCGCCCTCACCGGTGTCCCCGAGGACGAGGAAGGAGTACTCCTCGCCCACGTCCTGCTTGATCCGGAAGTCGGGGTCGACGCCCCGCTCCCGCTGGGCCGCCACCCAGCGGCGCCTGACCTCGGGCGACGGATCGCCGAAGAGCCCGGCCAGCACCTCGTTGCGCGAACGCCACAACGTGAGGGGGTTGAGCCAGGTGAAGGTCTTCGTGTTCGGCCGTAGCGCCTGGAAGGTCCCGATCGTCTGACAGTTCCATCCGGCCCCGTCCTCGGAGACCCTCGACGAGACCTGCTTTCCACGCGCCGCGGCGGCACCGACATCGACCATGGGACAATCTTGACGGTTTCCCGGCAAACGGATCTACGGAATGAGCACACCCGGATTGAGGATGCCCGCCGGGTCGAGCCTCTCCTTGACGGCACGCAGGATCTCGCCGCCCAGGTCCCCGATCTCCCGCGCGTACGCCTCCCGGTGGTCGCGGCCCACCCCGTGATGGTGGGTGATCGTGCCTCCGGCCTCGACGATCGCCTCACTCGCCGCACGTTTGGCCGCCGCCCACTGGCCGATCGGGTCGTCCGACTGCGCGGTCACCACGGTGAAGTACAGCGACGCCCCCGTGGCGTACACGTGCGAGACGTGGCACATGACCAGCGGTGAGCCCAGGGAGGCCGTGAGCGCCCGCCGTACGGCGTCGTAGAGGCGGGGAAGCCCGGACCAGAAGCAGGCGGTCTCCAGCGTCTCGACGGTCGCGCCGGCGGCCAGCAGCGAGTCGCGCAGGTACGGCGCGGCGAACCGGCCGTGCCGCCACCGCTCCCCGGGCTCGGGGCCGAGCGGGACGCCGCCCGCGTCGGCCAGGACGAGCCCGGCCGCCTCATCACGGTGGACGACGTCCGCCACGGTGCCTTCATAGCCCACGACGAGCAGGCATCCCGAGCCGCCGGATGAGGTGCCGATCTCGTCGGGCCGGGCGAGGCCGATCATCGTTTCGGTCTCGTCCGACAGGCGCAGCACGGTGGGCGGCGCGGCGTCCTGGGCGAGCCGCCGCACCGCGGCGACCCCGGCCGCGAACGACTCGAACCGCCATCCCTCGTAGGCCCATGCCTCGGGAGCCCGGCGGACGCGCAGGCGCAGCGAGGTGATCACGCCGAAGGCGCCCTCGGAGCCGAGGAACACCTGCCGCAGGTCGGGTCCCGCCGCCGACTTGGGAGCACGCCCGGCCTCGATCGTGCCGCGCGGCGTCGCGACGGTCATGCCGACGACCATGTCGTCGAACCTGCCGTACCCGGCCGACGCCTGGCCGCTGGACCGGGCCGCGGCGAAGCCGCCGAGGGTGGCGTACTCGTAGGACTGGGGGAAGTGGCCGAGCGTCAGGCCGTGCCGCTCCAGCAACGCCTCGGCCTGGGGAGTGCGCAGGCCGGGCTCCAACTCGGCGATCATCGACTCCTCGTCCACGGACACGAGCCTGTTCAGCCGGCCGAGGTCGAGCGCCACGACGCCCGCGAAACCCGGCTGCGCGGCGGTGAGGCCGCCGACCACCGACGTGCCCCCGCCGAACGGCACCACGGCTACCCGGTGCTCCGAGCAGACCCGCAGCACGGCGGCCACCTCGTCGTGCGAGACCGGCGACACGACCGCGTCCGGCGCGTCCGAGGCGTCTCCGGCGCGCATCCGCAGCAGGTCGGGCGTGGACTTGCCGCGCGTGTGGCGGATGCGCGCCTCGTCGTCGGCCCGCACGTGACCGGCGCCCACGACCGCCTCGATCGCGGCGGACGCCGCCGCGGGCAACGACGAGGCGGGCAGGCGGACGTCCTGCAAAGCCGCCGCGGACGTCGCGGGCGCCCTGACGCCGAGGAAGTCCGCGAGCAGCCGGCGGACCGGCTCCGGCAGCTCCGCCGCCTTGGCCGGGTCGCCCCAGCCGGACCAGAGCATCGGCCGGGTCTCATCCGCAGGAATCATGAGGTCTCCACGACGTGGACGGCTCCGGGTAGGTTACCCAAGGGTAATGCGCGACCCAAGGAGACGTATGGACGCTTCGCCCGACATCGGCCGGTCATCGCTGAACGCCGCGCGGCGGGCCCGTGAGCTCGCCGAGGTTCGGGACACGGTCGTGGACGTGCTCGTGGTCGGCCTCGGCGCCACGGGGGCGGGCGCCGCTCTCGATGCCGCATCGCGCGGCCTGTCGGTGGCCGCGATCGACGCCCACGACATCGCCTTCGGCACGTCCCGGTGGAGCTCCAAGCTCATCCACGGCGGTCTGCGCTATCTCGCCAAGGGGCAGGTGGGCGTGGCCTACGAGAGCGCCGCCGAGCGCGGCGTCCTGCTCCGCCGCACCGCCCCCCACCTCGTCACCGCCCAGCCGTACCTGCTGCCGCTCACCCCGGCGGTGACGCGCGGGCAGGCGGCGGCGCTGATGACCGGCTACCGGCTCGGCGACGCGCTGCGCGCCGCGACGGGAACGCCGCGCCGCTCCCTGCCCGGCCCGTCACGGGTGCCGACCGCTCGGGCGCTCGCGCTCGCCCCGGCGCTGCGCCCCGACGGCCTGCGCGGAGGCCTGCTGTCATGGGACGGCCGCGTGGTCGACGACGCACGGCTCGTCGTGGCGCTGGCCCGCACGGCCGCCGCCCATGGGGCGCGGATCCTCACCCGGTGCCGTGCGCTCGCGGTGAGCGGGGACGGCGCCCAGGTGCGCGACGAGCTGACCGGGGCCGAGTTCGGTCTCAGGGCCCGTGCGGTGATCAACGCCACCGGTGTGTGGGCCGGCGAGCTCGACCCGTCGGTACGGCTGCGCCCCTCCCGAGGCACGCATCTCGTGCTGGCCCCCGGCACGCTCGGCGGGATGCGGGCCGGCATGCACGTGCCCATCCCCGGTGAGCGCAACCGCTTCGTGCTCGTGTTGCCTCAGCCCGACGGGCGCACCTACGTGGGGCTCACCGACGAGCCCGTCGACGGCCCGGTGCCCGACGTACCCGAGGCCCCCGAGCACGACGTGGCCTTCCTCCTCGACGTCCTGAGCTCGGTCCTGACCGAGCCGGTCGGCCGCGACCGGGTGGCGGGCGCCTTCGCCGGGCTGCGCCCCCTCGTCGACGGGGGCCACGGCAGGACGGCCGACGTCTCCCGCAGGCATGCCGTGCTGCGATCACGCGGAGGGGTGGTGACCGTCGTCGGCGGCAAGCTCACCACCTACCGCCGCATGGCCGAGGACGCCGTCGACGCCGCCTGCCCCCAGGCTCCCCCCAGCCGTACGGCACGGCTGCCGCTGGTGGGGGCGGGCGAGGCTGCCGGCGCCGACCGGAGGCTGGTGGAGCGGTACGGCGCCGAGGCCCGTGCCGTACAGGCGCTGATGCGTCAGAACCCGGAGCTGGCCGAGCCGGCGGCGCCCGGGTCGTCACTCGAGACGACCACGGCGGAGCTGGTGTGGGCGATCCGTCATGAGGGGGCCCTGGACGTGGGCGACCTGCTCGACCGGCGCACCCGGATCGGGCTGGTGCCCGCGGACCGCGAGGCGGCGATTCCCGCGGCGGAGGCGGCCCTCAGGCGTGCGTGAAGTTTTCAGGGGGCCCACCGGTCACAGCGCTTGACTCGGTTAGCTAAGGTAAGACTTACCTAATTGTGTGAGGGAGGGCAGGCGTCGATGGCCAACGGCTGTGAGCACTTCCCCGCTCTTCACACGGGCGCCGCTCCCGTTCTCGCGAGCGCGACCGTCGGCGCGAAGTTCTGGCTGCTCATTGAGCACTCAGGTCCCTGGGCGGCCTATCTCGACGAGTGCAAACTACCCGACAAGGTGCACGCCCTGATCGACCGGGCCACTTCGCTCGGAATCCGGCCGCAACTAATCCGCCGGTCGGGGCGACGCGCCGCCGAGACGACCACGACGCACATTTTCGTGGCGTCGTCCGCAGGCCCCGAACCCTGGCTGGCCGAAGGCCGTTTCGAGGACCTCAACGATCTTGACCTGGGCTCGCTCGTGCACGGAGTGGTTCCGGAGTCCTGCATACTGGTGAACGAGCCGATGTTCCTGGTCTGCACGCACGGCAAACGCAACGCCTGCTGCGCCCGTCTCGGCCTCCCGCTGGCCCGGTTTCTTGACGAAAACCTGCCCGGAGGCGTCTGGGAGACCAGTCATGTTGGCGGCGATCGATACGCCGCTAACCTCGTATGCTTGCCACACGGGCTTTACTACGGCAGCATGTCTCAGGCTGCTGCGATCGCGGCGGCAAACGCGTACCGGCACGGCGAGGTCGTCCTCGATCGTTTCCGGGGACGCGCGGGCATCCCTGAGCCACTTCAGGCCGCTGAGCATTTCGTCCGGTCTCACACCGGTGAATTCTCGGTCGGCGGAGTGGCCGTGGAATCCTCCCGGTCGGAAAGCGGCACCACGGTGTGCGTCGTGCGTTGCACGTCACCACGTGGATCGTCGCGATTTCGGGTAGTGGTCGAACCCGCGGTGTTCACCCCACCGTGCGGAATGACCTGCGCCGACGAGATCTCGACCTACAGGTTGGCCGAATTGAGGCAGCTCACTCCGGCCGTGGCCTGACGGTCCTTCCGCCCGGTATCGGGAACATCACGGCCAGTCCTGGCGTTGGATCGAGGGACGCCACAAGCGTCCAAAGCGGCACGAACCCTGAAATACCTCACATCAAAAGGTGGTTTCTCATGTCTCAGGTACGTCGGCAGCTCGCCCGCCCGCGCCCCAGTTGGGGTTGGCAGGATGATGCCGCGTGCCGGGGAGAGGACCTTGTGCTGTTCTTCGGCCCTGACGGTGAGCGTCAGCCGGAGCGCGACATCCGTGAGCGCAAGGCCAAGGCCATCTGCGCTCAGTGTCCAGTGCGCGCCGAGTGCCTCGACTACGCCCTTTCCCGCCCGGAGAAGTACGGGACCTGGGGCGGGCTGAACGAGGACGAGCGCGCCTCCGAGCGTCGTCGCCGCATGCGCCGCGCGGCGAGCGCCGGCATCAGCGCTGTCGCCTGAGTCTTCCCCCTTCCCCGACACGCGTCAGCAGGCCTCCGGGTGTTCCCGCCGACCGCAAGGAAAGCGGGACACCCTCAGGTCACGGACCGTCCGGGGTCCGGCCCCTCAGCAGATCAAGAACATCGGAATCGGTGAGCTGGTCGAAGGTTTCGTACCACTGGCCGACCGCCCGAAAACCCCACGGAACCGCTAAAACCACGACATTGTCGGCCTCTTGCCGCATCCGTCGTACGGTGTCTCCGGAAGCCACCGGCACCGCCAGCGTGACCGTCCCTCTCCCCTGTTGCCGAGCCCGGACGGCTCGCAGCGCCGCCGTCGCAGTGCCCCCCGTCGCCAGGCCGTCATCGACGACGATCACGTCCTTGCCCGCGACCTCCACGGGCCTGCGCTCACCTCGGTAGACCTCCACCCGCCTGGCCAGCTCCAGCCGCTCCCTGTCCACGACCGGGACGACGTCGGCGGGCTCGAGGCCCAGCTTCTCCAGCAGGTCGTGGTGGAACACCGGCTCCCCGCCCTCAGCGATGGCGCCCACCCCAAGCTCCGGCTGGCCCGGACACCCGATCTTCCGCGTCACCAGCACGTCGAGCGGCGCGTTCAGCATGTCCGCCACAGGTGCGGCCACCGCCACCCCGCCGCGCGGCAGCGCGAGCACCACCGGGTCACCCCGGCGCATGCGGTACAGGGCGGAGGCCAGGTGGGAGCCCGCCTGCGCCCTGTCGGCGAACGGCAGCCGCACCCGTTTCCGGTTCATGCGTGTCGTCATACCCGGCATAAGCCGCAGATCACGCTTATGGTCGCGATCTGCCCGAACGACGCATCTCCTTGTGGATGACCTTCCACTTCCGCGTCTCCTCGCTGCGCAGACGCGCGTCCGTACGGCGGGCCATCCAGGCGGCCTCGCGCTGGAGCTTGTACCAGCTCTCCAGCCGCCGCTCGGGCAGTTCCCCCGACTCGACCGCCGCCAGCACGGCACAGCCGGGCTCCTCCACGTGGGCGCAGTCGGAGAAACGGCACGAGCCGGCCAGCTCGTCGATGTCGGAGAAGACGAGATCTACGCCGTCGCTCATGTCGTACAGGCCGACCCTGCGGATGCCGGGGGTGTCGATGACGAGCCCGCCGCCCGGCAGCGGAATGAGCTCCCGGTGCACGGTGGTGTGGCGGCCCCGCCCGTCGGCCGCCCTGACCTGCTGGGTCTCCATGACCTCGCCACCGGCGAGCGCGTTGACCAGCGTGGACTTGCCGGCGCCGGAGGCCCCGAGCACCACCGCCGTCCTGGAGCCCGCAAGGTGGGCGCGGACGAGGTCGACGCCGTCGCCGGTCAGCGAGCTGACCGGGTGCACGTCCACCCCCGGCGCCGTCGCGGCCACGTCGGCCAGCAGGTCGTCGAGCCCGTCCTCGAAGAGGTCGGTCTTGGTGATGAGGACGACCGGCAGGCCGCCGCTCTCCCAGGCCAGCGCGACGAGCCGCTCGATCCTGCCGAGATCGGCGAAATCGGTGGAATGCATCGAGGGCTCGGCGACGAAGACCACGTCGACGTTGGCCGCCAGCACCTGGCCCTGCCCGTCGCCGGACAGCCCCCCTCGCGAGTGACGGCTGACGCCGCCGCGCACGAAGGCCGTCGCGCGCGGAAGAACCTCGGTGAGCTCGTAGCGGCCTTCAGGGAGCCGGCTCAGCGCCACCCAGTCGCCCACGCACGGCAACGCGACGGGATCGGCCGCGGAGGCCCTGCGGACGCGTGAGCCGTACATGGCCTGATGTGTGCCGAAGGCCGTGATGACCTCGGCGGCGCCGCGGTCGACGCGGGCCACCCGGCCGGGGACCGCGCCCGCGGGAAGCTGCGGGTAGAGATCGTCGCGCCAGCCGAGCAGAGAAAGATCGGAGAACATTTCTGAGGAACCCTTCGGAAGCGGGTGCCTCAGCGCAGGATCAGGCGGGCACCCGGAGGTAGATGGACGGCATGCTCGTCAGAAAGACCCGCATGATCATCACCTCCGATTTCTCCGTGGCCGCTCCGATCAGCGGCGTTCGCCTGTGGTCACCCCGAAGGGCGTTGCCCGAACGGGTTGCCCCGAACCTAACGGACACCCCCACCCCCCGCCAACCCATTTATCCCCCAGGAGTCTGGGCGTGATCATGCTTACGTGGGCGTGATCATGCTTACGTGGGCGTGATCATGCAGAAGTTCGAGAACATGCCCGCCTGCCAGCGGTTTTCCCAATCGTGATCATGCAGAAGTTCGGCGAAAGCCGTACCGACCTGCGGAAACGAGAACCGTGATCATGCAGTGGGCACCCCAGGGATGCGGGGCACTGATACTCAGGCCCGACGTTCACTACATGATCACGTACGGCGAAGCCGCAGGTCACCGACACTTCCGGCGAAGTTCTGCATGATCACGATCGGCGTCCTGCGAGGTCAGACCCACTCTCAGCGAACTTCTGCATGATCACGCCAAGGGGGTGGGGCAGCGAAGAGCCCCCTTCACCGAAGATCTGCATGATCACGCCCAAGGGGCGGGTGAAGGGGGCTCTGCTGGAGTGGCTGATACGCCAAGAAGGCGGCGGATCAGGAGAGGCCGGGGGCGGGGAACTGGGCGGTCAGGTCACTGACCTCCTTGTGGACCCGCGCGATCACATCGTCAGCGTCGCCCTTGGCCACGGCGGTGACGACCTCGTCGATCCACGCGCCGATCTGCCGCATCTCCGCCTCGCCCATGCCCCGGGACGTCACCGACGGGGTGCCGATCCGGATGCCCGACGGGTCGAACGGCTTACGCGGGTCGAAGGGCACCGTGTTGTAGTTGGTCTCCAGCCCGGCCCGGTCGAGCGCCTGGGCGGCGGGCTTGCCGCCGACGCCCTTGGGCGTGAGGTCCATGAGGATCAAATGGTTGTCGGTGCCGCCGGAGACGAGGTCGAAGCCCCTGCTCGACAGCTCCTCGGCGAGCGCCTTGGCGTTCTTCACGACCTGCGCGGCGTACGCCTTGAACTCCGGCTGGGCGGCCTCGTGCAGGGCGACGGCGATGGCGGCCGTGGTGTGGTTGTGCGGGCCGCCCTGGAGGCCGGGGAAGACGGCCTTGTTGAGGGCGGTCGCGTGCTCGTCGGCGGTGGCCATCAGCATGGCGCCGCGTGGGCCGCGAAGCGTCTTGTGCGTGGTCGTGGAGATCACGTCGGCGTGCCCGACCGGCGACGGGTGGGCGCCGCCCGCGACGAGCCCGGCGATGTGCGCGATGTCGGCGGCGAGGACGGCGCCGACCTCACGGGCGATCTCCGCGAAGGCCGGGAAGTCGATGGTGCGCGGGATCGCGGTGCCGCCGCAGAAGATCAGCTTGGGCCGGTGCTCCAGCGCGATCGAACGGACCTCGTCCATGTCGATGCGGCCGGTGTCCTTGCGCACGCCGTACCGTACGGCGTTGAACCACTTGCCGGTGGCCGAGACCGACCAGCCGTGGGTGAGGTGGCCGCCGAACGGCAGGCCCATGCCGAGCACGGTGTCGCCGGGGTTGAGGAAGGCCAGGTAGATCGCGAGGTTCGCCGGCGAGCCGGAGTACGGCTGGACGTTGGCGTGGTTCACCCCGAACAGCGACTTGGCCCGTTCCACGGCGACGGTCTCGATCTGGTCGATGACCTGCTGGCCCTCGTAATAGCGCTTGCCCGCGTACCCCTCGGAGTACTTGTTCGTGAGAACCGTTCCCGTGGCCTCCAGAACGGCCTTGGAGACGTAGTTCTCCGACGCGATGAGCTTGACGGTGTCGGCCTGCCGCCGCTCTTCGGCCCTGATGAGCCCGGCGATCTCGGGATCGACGGAGTTCAGCGAGTTCCCAGCCATGGCGCCTTCCTTGTCCACATTGACAGGTGCGGCGGCCCAGGCGCACGGCCTCCGCGAGAATGCTCCCCGGTGGTGACCCACCTTGCGACGCGGCCCCATGGGGCGCACGCCAGCGCCAGTCGCGACTTCCCTACTTTATCGGGAGCCGTCCCATACGGCTCACCCCTCCGAGATGGGCACATCCGTGATGAGCCCGAACCCGGGGACGTCCACCCCGGCCGTATCCATGCCGTCCGGTACGCCCGTGTAGCTCGCCCACAGGGAAACCGTGTCGCCGGATTCGAACCACTGTGCGGGCACGGGGCCGCATACGCACACGTCGTCCTTGCCTGCCGGGGGATACTTCGCCGTGCCGTCCGGGGCGACGAGGTTGATCTCCGAGGCGTCCTCCCCGAAGAGGTCCCGGGGCCACCATCGTTGTTCCGTGCCGGTGACCTTGACCGACAGCCTGAGGTTCACCGAGGTCCCGTGCCGGGTCGCCGAGTCGACGGTGACCTGCAACGGAGTGCCCTTGAACTGCTTGGCTGCGGTCGCCACCGGGCCCTCCGGGGTCGTCGCTCCCCCGTCTCCGCCAAATTGCAGCGCGGCGACGACCGCGGCGGCCGCAAGCACTACCGATACCGCGATCACGCCGCTCCAGAGCCTGCGCGACGGCTTCGCCGCCCGTAGTGCGCGTGAGACCGGTTCAGCCCTGGTGGCGACCGAAGACGGATTCGGGCTGGTCCAGGCCTCGCTCACGATCCGCGTGGCCGCCTCGACGGCCACTTCCTCGCGGCCGAGCAGCCGGTCGAGGAGTTCCTGGGAGCTCGGCCTGCGGCCGGGGTCCTTGTCGAGGGCACGCTCGACCAGAGGGCGCAGGCGCTCGTCGAGCCCCTTCAGGTCGGGCACGTGATTGGTGACCCGGTAGAGGACCTCCGCAGCGGCCCCTCGGCCGAAGGGCGGCCGGCCGGTCCCGGCGTAGGCGACCACGCACCCCCAGGCGAACACGTCGGCGGCCGCGGTGACGGTCTCGCCTCTCGCCCGCTCCGGGGCCATGTAGCTCGGCGTGCCGATCACCGCGCCGGTCCGCTCGGCCAGGGTGTCGGCGAGTTGGGCGATGCCGAAGTCGATCACACGAGGCCCGACGGGGGCGAGCAGGATGTTGGAGGGTTTCAGGTCGCGGTGCACCACGCCGGCCCGGTGGATCGCCGACAGCGCCGTGGCGACGCCCACCGCGAGGGCGTCGAGGTTCGACCCGCCCATCGGCCCCTGTGCTTCGACCACAGAGGACAGGTCGGGGCCCTCGACGTATTCGGTGACCAGGTAGGCCTGCTCGCCGTCCAGTCCGGCGTCGAGCAGGGGCGCGGTGCAGAAGCGGGCCACCCGCTTGGCGGCCTCCGCCTCCTTACGGAACCTGCCGCGGAACTCCTCCTGGGCGGCCAGCTCCGGGCGCATCACCTTGACGGCCACCTGGCGTCCCGCCCGGTCGTGCGCGAGGTACACGATGCCCATGCCGCCTTCGCCAAGACGGCGAACCGGCACGTACGGACCGATCATCCGCCGATGCACCGACGTGGTCTCTTCAGAGGATGGCTGCCCGTTCATCGCAGACATCATTACGGATCACCGCATATCGCGCGATAAATCCGGCCTTGGTCGCAACCGTCTTGATATCAGGCGCAGAGTTCGTGGCGGGCGGTGCCGTTCCGGGGCCACAGGCGATCGACCTCGGCGTTGAGCGTCGCACCGATCAGTACGGCCAGAGCCGTGATGTAGAGCCAGAGCAGGACGGCGATCGGGGCGGCCAGCGAGCCGTAGATGGACAACGGCTTGAACCAGGCGGCCAGCACCTCACGGAGCACGGCGGCGCAG
The DNA here is from genome assembly GCF_016863335.1 of Planotetraspora thailandica. GTDB lineage: Bacteria > Actinomycetota > Actinomycetes > Streptosporangiales > Streptosporangiaceae > Planotetraspora > Planotetraspora thailandica. Next base: position 118,896 of record NZ_BOOR01000018.1, on the reverse strand, counting down.
AGGATCCAGATGATCAGGGCGAGCACGGCCCCCGGCGTCTCCCGCCACCAGCGGGTGCGCCTGGGGACGCTCACGTGGTAGAGGAGCGTGAGCATCAGGACGGACCCGGCGACCACGACGGGCCAGTAGAAGATCGATACGAGCACGCTGTATCGGCTCAGGGTGTTGGACAGCAGCGTCGGCCCGATGACCAGGATCGGCATGATGACCAGGCCGATCAGCAGCGCGGCGACGTAGAGGCCGAACGACAGCACCCGGGTACGGATGATCCCCCGGGTCTCCCCCAGGCCGTACGCGATGGAGATCAGGTCGACGTACACGAACAGCGCGCGGGAGCCCGACCACAGCGACAGCAGGAAGCCGACGGAGATCAGCGACACCTGGCCGCCGTTGAGCACGTCGTTGAGCAGGGGCATCACGACGCGGTCGACGGTGTTACTCGTGAACAGCAGCTCCGACTGGTTGACGACCCACTCCTTGACCTCCTGGACGCTGTCCTGGCCGAGGAGGCCGCTCAGATGGCCCATGACGCCGAGCAGTCCGAGCACGAAGGGTGGCAGCGACAGGAGTGCGAAGAAGGCCGCCTCGCCGGCGAGGCCCGTGACCCGGTAGTTGACGCCCGCCATGGTGGTCGCCTTCGCCAGCGACCACGCGTTGGTGTCGCGAACCCAGCTCAGGCGTGCGCGGGCACGCATCATCGCCAGGCGTGAGACATGCCTCGGCCTGCGTGTCGAAGCGTCCGTGGACGTCATGGCACCCAACCGTATACGCAGAGTGAAGGTGCCCGCGGCTCATTGTGATCATGAACGCAGACACCCGCTGCCGGATATGAGCCCTACCCGCGCCCGGCGCGAATACCGCCAACCTGGGGCAAACCAGGTCATTAACGCCGACGCCGTGGCCCACAATAGGGGGGAATCGGCCCGCCCGCGAGGGCGAGGCGTCACCCACGCCGATCATGCGCCCGGCCGCGACCCGCGGTTCACCCGGGTGTAACCGGGCGTGAACAATGAACACATGATCTGCGACTCGTGCAAGGACCGGCGACACGAGGACTGCCGCGGCGGATCGTGGTGCGACTGCCAGCACCAGGAGTCGCTGGACGACCGGCACACCGAGCCGCCGGAGAACTGGGTCAGCCAGGGATGATCCGTACCTCAGAATGAAGGACCGGTTACGATCCCGAATCCTGGACACGAACTTGGACATCCAGGATCTCCGGGGTATCGTTTAGGACATGCCAGCGGACCCATTGCTCGTCGTGCGACGTCACGTCGACCTTCTGCGTGTCCGCTCCGCCATCTGTATCGACGCCGGCTGACCGCTCCCGCTGTTGAATCGGGCGCGCACCAGGCGTCTTTTTTTCATGCCATCCGCTCGATGAGGAGCGCGAGGCCGCCTGCCCCAAGCGCGTCCGAACCGTAGACCGATCCTCAGACCGATCACACGGAAAAGGACGTGCCCATGAGCACCCCGGCCCGCCCGGCGAACCGCCACCACAAGCGCCCGCGCGGCGAAGGTCAGTGGGCTCTCGGTTACCGTGAGCCGCTGAACAAGAACGAGGAGAACAAGAAGAACGACGACGGGCTCAACGTCCGTCAGCGGATCATCGACGTCTACTCGAAGCGCGGTTTCGACTCGATCGACCCCGCCGACCTGCGGGGCCGGTTCCGCTGGTACGGCTTGTACACGCAGCGCAAGCCCGGGATCGACGGCGGCAAGACGGCCATCCTCGAGCCCGAAGAGCTTGACGACCGCTACTTCATGCTCCGGGTGCGCATCGACGGCGGTCAGCTCGACCTCGAACAGCTCCGGGTGATCGCCGACATCTCCAACGAGTACGCCAGGGGCACCGCCGACATCACCGACCGGCAGAACATCCAGCTCCACTGGATCGAGGTCGAGTCCGTGCCCGACATCTGGGAGCGGCTCGAGGCCGTCGGCCTGTCCACCATGGAGGCCTGCGGTGACACTCCCCGCGTCATCCTGGGCTGCCCGCTGGCTGGCATCGACGCCGACGAGACGATCGACGGCACCCAGCAGATCCACGACATCAACGAGCGGTACATCGGGCAGAAGGAGTTCTCCAACCTGCCCAGGAAGTTCAAGTCGGCGATCAGCGGCTGCACGGCGCACTGCACCGTCCACGAGATCAACGACATCGCGTTCGTCGGTGTCGTGAACGAGCAGGGCGAGCAGGGCTTCGACGTCTGGGTCGGCGGCGGCCTGTCGACCAACCCGATGTTCGCCAAGAGGCTCGGCGCGTTCGTACGGCCCGAGCAGGTCCACGAGGTCTGGGCGGGGATCTGCGGCATCTTCCGCGACTACGGCTACCGCCGCCTGCGGCACCGGGCCCGCATCAAGTTCCTGGTCAACGACTGGGGCGCGGAGAAGTTCCGCCAGGTCCTCGAGTCCGACTACCTGGGCTACGCCCTGGCCGACGGGCCGGCCCCCGCGCTGCCCCGTGGCGGCCGCCGCGACCACGTCGGCGTCCACCCGCAGAAGGACGGGAACTTCTACGTGGGGTTCGCCCCCAAGGTCGGCCGGGTCGACGGCGACAAGCTGCACCGGATCGCCGACATCGCCGAACGGCACGGCGCCACCCGGGTGCGCACGACGGTCGAGCAGAAGATGGTCATCCTCGACGTCGCCCCCGACCAGGTCGACTCGATCGTCAAGGAACTGGAGGCGGCCGACCTCCAGGTCAACCCGTCCACCTTCCGCCGCCAGACCATGGCGTGCACCGGAATCGAGTTCTGCAAGCTGGCCATCGTCGAGACCAAGGCCACCGCCTCCGACCTGATCGACGAGCTGGAGAGGCGGCTTCCCGACTTCACCGAGCCGCTGACCATCAACGTCAACGGATGCCCCAACTCCTGCGCCCGCATCCAGGTCGCCGACATCGGCCTCAAGGGCCAGCTGGTCGTCAACGACCAGGGTGAGCAGGTCGAGGGCTTCCAGGTGCACCTGGGCGGGTCCATCGGCCTCAACCCCAACTTCGGCCGCAAGGTCCGCGGGCTCAAGGCGACCGCCGAGGAACTGCCCGACTACGTGGAGCGGGTCGTGCGGAACTTCGAGAAGCAGAAGAACGAAGGCGAGACCTTCAGCGAGTGGGTCCAGCGCGCGGACGAGGCCGACCTCAAATGAGCATCGAGGGCGCGGCGTTGCCTGGACCGCGGAGCGCGCGGAAGCGCAGCGACCAAGCGCGACAAGGGAAGGCAACGCCTCAAAGGCGCCCGAGACCAGCGAGCGGAGCGAGCGCATGAGCGAGAGAGCGGCGCCGTTCTACTGCCCGTACTGCGGCGAGGAAGACCTCGAGCCCTACGTCACCGAGGAAGAGAGCTACGGGTGGTACTGCCGCTCCTGTGCTCGGGCCTTCCGGGTGAAGTTCCTCGGGCTCGGCGTGCGCTCGTGAACGATCTTTTTGAACGACGTGTGAGGAGTAAGAGATGAGTCTGGTGGACATCGAGGTCGGACTGGAAAGACAGCGGGCGACACTCGACCTGCAGGGCATCGTCGAGTCGGCCGCGCAGTTCCTGGAGGACGCCCCCGCCCGGGAGATCATCCGCTGGGCTGCCGCCACGTTCGGCGACCGGCTCTGCCTGACGTCCTCGATGAGCGACGCCCTGCTGATCGACCTGGTCAGCAGGGTCAAGCCCGGCGTGGACGTGCTGTTCATCGACACCGGCTACCACTTCGCCGAGACCATCGGCACGCGCGACGCCGTCCAGCAGGTCTACGACGTCAACCTGATCAACATCGAGCCGTCGCGCACGGTGGCCGAACAGGACCGCGACCTCGGCCCCCGCCTGTTCGGCCGCAACCCCGACCTGTGCTGCTACCTGCGGAAGGTGGAGCCCCTCAACCGGGCGCTCGAGCCGTACCTCGCCTGGATCTCCGGAATCCGCCGCGACGAGTCGACGACCCGTATCGGCACCAAGGTCGTGGAGTGGGACGCCAAGCGGCAGATGGTCAAGGTCAACCCGATCGCGCGGTGGACGCAGGAGGACGTCGACAACTACATCGCCGACAACGGCGTGTTGATCAACCCCCTGCACTACGACAACTACCCGTCGATCGGCTGCGCCCCCTGCACCCGGCAGGTCGCCCCCGGCGAAGACCCCAGGAGCGGACGCTGGCAGGGCCTCGGCAAGACCGAGTGCGGCATCCACCTCTGATCGAGGCGTGACCACGCTCCCCACAGGGGCGTGATCATGCAGAACTTCGGAGATGTGTGCCCTGATCTGCGAGTTCTCCATTCGTGATCATGCAGAAGTTCGAGCAAACACCCGACGAGCAGGCGAAACACCAACCGTGATCATGCAGAGCCGTACCACCGACCGACCGCCGCTGATCGCGGTGGCGCACGGGTCCCGCGACCCGCGTGCCGCCGCGGCGGTGGAGGCTCTGCTGCATGCCGTACGGCTGGCGGAGCCCGGGCTCGACGTGCGGACGGCGTACCTGGACCACGCCCCGCCGAGCCTGCCCCAGGCCCTTTCCGGGCTCGACCAGGCCGTCGTCCTTCCTCTGCTGCTGACCGCGGCGTATCACAGCCGCGTGGACATCCCCGCCGCACTCCGCGAGACGTCCGCCAGGCGGCCGCGGCTCCACATCGCGTACGGCGACACCCTCGGCCCCCATCCGCTCCTCATCGCCGCGCTCGAACGGCGCCTGACCGAGGCCGGTGTGACCCCGGGCGACCCGGAGACCGCCGTGGTGCTCGTGTCCGCCGGATCAAGCGACGCCCGCGCGAACGCCGTCATCACCCGCATGGCCCGCGAATGGGCGCGGGCGCGTCCCTGGTGGTCGGTCACCGCCGCCTTCGCCTCGGCCGCCTCCCCCACTCCCGCCCAGGAAGTGGTACGGCTCATCCGCACAGGAGCGCCCAAGGTGGTGGTCGCCCCCTATCTGCTGGCTCCGGGGCATTTCTCCGACAAGGTGGAGCGCGACACGCTGGAGGCGGGGGCGAGTGTCGTGGCCGGCGTGCTCGGGCCCGCTCCCGAGCTGGTGGCCATCGTCCAGGAGAGGTACGGCCAGGCCGTACGGCGCTCGACGGCGGTCGCGACGGCCTGAGATCGGCCTGCGCGCTTCCGGACGTGAGGCCGCTTGTGCATGGTCACGGATGACGTCTCGCCTGGTCGGCGCGGGATCGCGCGAACTTCTGCATGATCACGAATGACGTCTCGCCTGGTGGGCGAGGGTTCACCCGAACTTCTGCATGATCACGAATGATGAAACCCCAGTTCAGGGCACACATCACCGAACTTCTGCATGATCACGGCGAGGGGCGGCGGAGGGGGCCTGGGATACTCAGTGGTCAGTCGTCGTGGCGGGGCTGGTGCCACGAGTCACGGGACTCCCGGCGATAATCCCGGCGCGCCTGCCTTTCCTCGCGAATCATGTCCCGGTGGGCCTGGAGATCGTCCCGGAGCGTCTCCCGGTTCCGGCGATGGAGCTCACGACGGGCGTCGCCCTCCTCCCGGCGATACTCCCTTTCGGCGTCGCGCTCGTCCCGTCTCATCTGCTCGTAAGCGTGCCTGCCGTCCTCGATGGAGTCGTGCAGCCCCGTGAGCAGGTGCTGGCGCATCTCCTTGCGGCGGTCCCACCACCACTCGCTCCAGGCGAACCAGCCGCGCTTGATCGGCTCGGCCCGCGAGTCGCCGATGATCTTCACATCGCCCATGAGGACGTAGGCCTTGACCCGCACGACGGGAGCGCTCTGCCCGCTCGGTGCCTCCACCACCTGGACCTTCTTGTCGCCCATGATGGTCACGCCCGACAGTTCGACGTCCACCCCGTCCGGAACGATGATCTTGATGTCTCCCATGACACAGGTGGCGACGATGTCCACCTCGGGCGTGCGCACCTCGGCCTGGCGAAGGTCGAGCGTCACGTCGCCCATCACGCAGACCGCGCCGATCTCCTGATCGATCTTCCACGTGCCGTTGCGCTTGGTGTCGCCCATGACGGCGACGATCCACTTCCTGACCCTGCCCGGCGTCTGCGGCGCGGCCGGTGGCTGCTGCCGGCGGGCGGCCGGCGCTCCTCCGGGGAGGTCGACGGTGAGCTGCGCGAGCTCGGCGTGGGTTCGCGCCAGGTAGGCCGCCTCGGTGCGTTCGGTGAGCTCGGCGAGCGTCAGACGGCCCTCGACCGACGCCTCACGAAGCCGCTCCACCACTGATTCCCGCTCGGCGTCGGAAGCCCGCATTTCACCTGGATCGCTCACGTTTTCCAGGCTACGCGGAGGAGCGCGATCTCCCCATCCTCCTTGGGAACGAATCACCTCTCCTCGAGAAGGACAGGTTCCGTGATCGTGAAGTTCGCTCCCGCGACCTGCGCATTTCACCATTCGAATTGAAATGTTGAGATGGTGATGGAAAGCCGACAGGAGGCCGCATGACCCACGACGTGACCAACCAGCCGCCGCCACTGACCGGGTACGACGTCTCGAGCGACCGCGCGCTGCTCGACGGGCTGACCCGCGAAGGCGCCGACTGGGCGACCGGGGAGCTCCGCCAGCTCGGCCTCCTGGCCGGCGGCGCGAAGGCCCAGGAGTGGGGTCGGCTGGCCAACGAGAATCCGCCCGTCCTCCGGACGCACGACCGGTACGGCCACCGTATCGACGAGGTGGAGTTCCACCCGGCCTGGCACGAGCTCATGGCGGTCGCGGTCGCGGGCGGCCTGCACGCCTCGCCGTGGACGTCCGCGCGGCCGGGTGCCCACGTGGCGCGGGCCGCCAAGTTCTTCACGTGGTCGCAGGTCGAGGCCGGCCACGGGTGCCCGATCTCCATGACGTACGCCGCCGTCGCGGCCCTCAGGCACTCCCCCGAGCTCAGGGCCGAATGGGAGCCCCTGCTCGCCTCCCGGACGTACGACTTCGGCCTGCGCCCGGCGCGGGAAAAGCGGGGCGTGCTCGCCGGGATGGCGATGACGGAGAAGCAGGGCGGCTCCGACGTCCGTGCGAACACCACCCAGGCGGAACGGCTGGGCGACGGCACGTTCGCCATCACGGGCCACAAATGGTTCAACTCCGCCCCGATGTGCGACGTGTTCCTGGTGCTCGCGCAGGCGCCCGGCGGCCTTTCCTGCTTCCTTCTGCCGCGCGTGCTGCCGGACGGCTCCCGCAACGCGATGCGGCTCATGCGCCTCAAGGACAAGCTGGGGAACAAGTCCAACGCCTCGGCGGAGGTGGAGTACGAGGGGGCGATCGCCTTCCTCGTCGGCGAAGAGGGACGCGGCGTCCGCACGATCATCGAGATGGTCAACATGACCAGGCTCGACTGCGTGATCGGCTCGGCGGCCGGCATGCGGTACGGCGTGGCCCAGGCGATCCACCACGCCCGCCACCGCAGGGCTTTCGGGAAGCCCCTCGTCGAGCAGCCGCTCATGCGCAACGTTCTGGCCGACCTGGCGCTGGAGTCCGAAGCCGCCACCACGCTGATGATGCGACTCGCCGGTGCGACCGATCGCGCGGTTCGCGGCGACGCCGCCGAAGGCATGTTCCGCCGTACAGCACTGGCCGCCGCGAAGTACTGGATCTGCAAGCGGGCGCCCGTTCACGCCGCCGAGTCACTGGAATGCCTCGGAGGCAACGGATACGTGGAGGAGTCGCAGATGCCCCGGCTCTTCCGGGATTCGCCCTTGAACGGCATCTGGGAGGGGTCGGGCAACATCGCCGCACTCGACGTGTTCCGGGCCATCGTCAAGGAGCCCGAGACCCTCGACGCCTTCTTCGAGGAGGTCGAGCTGGCCAAGGGCTCTGACGGGCGTCTCGACTCCGGTATCTACCGCGCCAAGGACTTCCTTGCCGGCGCCTCCTCGGCCGAGCTCGGCGCCCGCCGTGTGGTCGAGCACCTCGCCATCGTCCTCCAGGCGTCTCTGCTGGTCAGGCATGGCGATGCCGCTGTCGCCGACGCCTTCTGCGCCTCCCGGCTCGGCGATGACCGCGGCTACGCCTTCGGCGCCCTTCCCTCCGGGCTCGACCTCACGCCGATCATCGACAGAGCAGCCCCGGGGGCCGCGTAGACGCCTCGGCAGTGGGTCGGCCGGTCTGCGCTGAGGCGATCAACGCGGGGTGCGCAGGACCTGAACCGGCGACGTGCCGAATTCGGCTTCGTGCGCGGCGGCGAACCGGCCGAGGTGGGTGAACCCCCAATGACGGGCGATCGACGCCACGGTCTGAACCGACGGGTCGGCGGCGCGCAGATCGGCGTGTGCGCGGCGTAGCCGTACCGTGCGGAGGTAGGCCATGGGCGACATCCCGACATGGCGCCGGAAGCCCTCCTGCAGCGTCCGGACGCTGACGTGGCATTGCGCGGCGAGCACGGACGTCGTGAGCGGCGCCCGCGGATCCGCCTCCATGATGTCGATCGCGGTGCGGATCGCGACGGGACGGCCCGCCTCGGCGGGCGCCTCGAGTCTCTCGCGGTACGGATGATCCGTCGCCAGCAGGAAACCGCGGATCAGTCCGTCCACCAACGGGGGCGCGACGAGCGACTGCCGCGCGATGCTGTCGGGACGACCGAGTTGCCCGTTGAGCATCAGAAGCATCTGGATCAGGCTCAGCGCGCGGCCTGATGTGGTGTCCATCGTCGGCGCGAAGGCGACCTGCGACGTCACGGAATCACCCAGCAGGGCTTCGAGCGCCCGCTCGAGGGCGCGTCGTTCGAACCCCACACAGACGAGGCGGCAGTCCCCGGCCCATCTGTTCAGGGTGACCTCACCCTCGGGCACGAAGATCACGGCGCGTGAGCGCGTGCCGACGGTACTGATCCCGCGATGCCGTACCTCCATATGGCTGGTCATCGGCACACTGATGTGGTACGACCTGCGCAGTTCGCTGCCCTCCACCCGGAGGTCGACCCCGTGCACGGCGTCGCCGAACGTGATCGGCCCGATCCCCCCGTACCGCTCGACGGGGGTGCTCCTGATCGACTTGTCGAGCACGGTGACCCGCAACTGCTGCAACGCCGTACGGCAATCGTCTCCCGGCTCGTATGAGGGAACGGTGACGTAGCTCGGCCGGGACGACGATGGGATCTGTTTCATGCGCCAGCTACCTGATCTTCAGTACATGCAGCGTGCCACACGTAAACATAAACAGATAACTAGGATTAAACAGTCAAATAATCACAATGTGCGATATTTCACCTTTGCTGGTGATCCGTACGACGTCGGCGCTCCCCATCTGGCTGATGCGACGACGATGCGGAGGCCGCCCTGACCAGGGCGGCCTCCGTTCCTTGTCATCCCGCCCAGGCAATGCCGGACCGAGGGGCTGTGATCACAGCTCGGTGCTGCGCCGCGGCGTCGCGGTTCCGTGGATCAGCTCGGAGTGGGCCGCGAAGGCCTGCCCGGCCAGATCCCTGATGACCGGGCGGGCTTCCGGCGGCATGTTGGAGATGACGAGGTCGATGATCTCGGGGTCGCCCTCGTACATCATCATGCCGAACGACAACGGAAGGCTTTCCGGGTCGACGCCGGCCGCGGCGGTCTGGATGATGCGGTTCCACTCGGCCGCGGTGATGTGCTTCTCCATGAGGGGGACGACATGCTCCTCCTCCACCGCCAGATGCTCCTTGAGCAGGGGCAGCAGCCGGGCGACGGCGACGGCCAGCGCTTCGCGGGACTCGGCGGCGGCTCCGCCTCTCCAGGACTCGACCGCCGCGTCGACCTCGGAGACGGCCTTCTCGATCCCCTGGTGTTGGCTCTCCATCACCTGGACGATCGCCTTCACCTCGCCGGCGGCGCGCTCAAGCAAAGCGGGCCAGACGAATTCGTCCTCTCCGTGATGGTGGTGGTGAAGGACGGTCGTCAAGCCCGTGATGTGAGCGCCGACCACTCGGGCCCGGTCCAGGTCGCCGGCGGCGACGCCGCGGACCGCTTCCGGCGTGAGCCCGAATTCGCGCCGGAGCATGTTGTGCACCATGTACATTTCGCGGCCGTCGAAGTACGGCTCGGCATCATTCGTCAAGGCAGTCTCCACGTGGGGATCGACGCAGGTCAGAAGGGTTGGCGTTGCCCGCGCCACGCTAGCTGGACGCCAGCCGCCCCTCGGCCCGGAATGCGCTGGGCGGACAGACGTCCGCGTCGAGTGGATAGACGTCACCCACCTGGGCGTGATCATGCAGAAGCTCGTTCGCAGGCACTCTGACCTGCGCGAACCCGCGCCGTGATCATGCAGAAGTTCGTGTATAGGCGGCTCGACCTGCTGCTTTGCAGTACGTGATCATGCAGAAGTTCGCCGCCATCACGTCCGGCCTGGCACTTACCTAGTCGTGATCATGCACCGCCGCGCGCTCGACGACATCGACAGCAGCGTCCGGCAGCCTCCGCGAGCCGCGCCGAGCATACGAAACTGCATGATCACGTACGGCAAAGCAGCAGGTCAATCGGGGCGGTGTCGAACTTCTGCATGATCACGAACCGCGTATGCGCAGGTCAGGCCCCGCCCTACCGAACTTCTGCATGATCACGCCCCAGGGGGGCGCAGGTCGGACCACGTTCGCCCGAACTTCTGCATGATCACCCCAAGAGTGCGGTGATCACGCCCAAGGGAGTGGGGTGATCACGGTCAAGGGGGTGGGTGGGGTGGCGCCGCTATGGGTGAAGGTGGGGGGAGCGAGGGATCAGGCAGCGCTCGCCTTTAAGCTCGCTCATGGATATGACTCACGAATGAAGGGATCATCCGCCATGGCGACAACCCGTACCGCGACCACGCAGTGGAAGGGCGCGCTTCTCGACGGCTCGGGCGTCGTATCGCTGGACACGTCCGGCGTCGGCACCTTCGACGTCACCTGGGCCTCTCGGTCCCAGGAGGCCAACGGCAAGACCAGCCCGGAGGAGCTCATCGCGGCAGCCCACTCCGCCTGCTTCTCGATGGCCCTGTCCCACGGGCTTGCCGGCGCGGGCACGCCGCCGCAGTCGCTGGAGACCAAGGCCGACGTCACCTTCCAGCCGGGTGAGGGCATCACCGGCATCGTCCTGTCGGTCCGCGCCCAGGTTCCCGGCCTGTCCGCCGAGGACTTCCAGCAGGCGGCCGAGACGGCCAAGGCCAACTGCCCGGTCAGCAAGGCCCTGACCGGCACGACGATCACGCTGAACGCCGAGCTGGTCGACTAGTAACACCACAACGGAGCCCCCGCCGTCATTCGGCGGGGGCTTTTGTGTGCGACCACGCATACGCTCGAGATCCGCACCGCCCCATAGTCCTGACAATCACCCAGGTGCACGATCGACCGCGGCAGTGGAGAATGAGGTCACATGCGCGAGGTTTGGCCTGGAGAGCCGTACCCGCTCGGCGCCACCTGGGACGGTGTGGGCACCAGTTTCTCGGTGTTCTCCGAGGTGGCCCAGCGGGTGGAGCTGTGCCTGTTCGACGACGACGGCGGGGAGACCCGCGTCGACCTGCCCGAGGTCGACGGGTTCGTGTGGCACGGTTACCTGCCGGGGATCATGCCCGGCCAGCGGTACGGCTTTCGCGTGCACGGGGCCTACCAGCCGTCGTACGGCCACCGCAACAACCCGGCCAAACTGCTCCTCGACCCGTACGGCAAGGCCATCGAGGGCTCGGTCAAGTGGAACGAGGCCCTCTTCTCCTACCACTTCGCCGACCCGGGGCAGCTGAACACCGGCGACTCGGCGCCGTACATGCCGAAGAACGTGGTGGTCAATCCGTTCTTCGAGTGGGGCAACGACCGGCCTCCCCGCACGCCGTACCACGAGACGGTGATCTACGAGGCGCATGTGCGCGGCCTGACGATCCGGCATCCGAAGGTGCCGGAGGAGCAGCGCGGCACGTATGCGGGGCTGGCCCACCCGGCGGTGATCGAGCACCTCCAGTCGATCGGGGTCACGGCGGTCGAGCTGATGCCGGTGCACCAGTTCATTCCGGAGCACGCGATGGTGGCCCGCGGCCTGACCAACTACTGGGGCTACAACACGATCGCCTATCTCGCCCCGCACAACGCCTACTCCAGCGCCGGGCAGCGCGGCGAGCAGGTGCAGGAGTTCAAGGCGATGGTCCGCGCCCTGCACGAGGCGGGCATCGAGGTCATCCTCGACGTGGTCTACAACCACACCGCCGAGGGCGACCACATGGGTCCGACGCTCGGGTTCCGCGGCCTGGACAACGTCGCCTACTACCGGCTGCGCGACGAGGACCGCCGCTACTACCTCGACTACACGGGCTGCGGCAACTCGCTCAACGTCCGTTCACCCCACGCGCTGCAGCTGATCATGGACTCGCTGCGCTACTGGGTGCTCGACATGCACGTGGACGGATTCCGCTTCGACCTGGCCGCCGCGCTCGCCCGGGAACTGCACGACGTGGACCGATTGAGCGCGTTCTTCGACCTCATCCAGCAGGACCCGGTGATCTCCCAGGTCAAGCTGATCGCCGAGCCGTGGGACGTGGGTCCCGGCGGCTACCAGGTCGGCAACTTCCCGCCCTTATGGACCGAATGGAACGGGAAATATCGTGACTCGGTGCGCGACTTCTGGCGGGGTGGCTCCCGCACGATGCCCGAGTTCGCCTCCCGGCTGACCGGGTCGAGCGACCTCTACGCCACGAGCGGCCGCCGGCCGGTGGCGTCGATCAACTTCGTGACCTGCCATGACGGGTTCACGCTCACCGACCTGGTGTCCTACAACCGCAAGCACAACGAGGCCAACGGCGAGGGCAACCGCGACGGCACGGACGACAACCGGTCCTGGAACTGCGGGGCGGAGGGCCCGGTCGAGGATCCCGCGATCGTACGGCTGCGCAGGCGCCAGCGGCGCAACTTCCTGGCCACCCTGTTCGTCTCCCAGGGCGTCCCGATGGTGCTGGCGGGCGACGAGTTCGGGCGCACGCAGGGCGGCAACAACAACGCCTACTGCCAGGACAACGAGACCTCCTGGACCGACTGGTCGCTGGTCAAGCCGGAAGCCGACCTGCTCGAGTTCGTCCGGGCGCTGGCGGCCCTGCGCCGCGACCATCCGGTGTTCCGCCGCCGCAGGTTCTTCCGCGGCCGGGTGCAGGACGGCACGCGCGACATCGTGTGGCTGACGCCTTCGGGCAAGGAGATGGCCGATTCCGACTGGCACGCGGGCTACGCCAAGGCGCTCGCGGTGTTCCTGAACGGCGAGGCGATCAGCGAGCCCGGCACACGCGGCGAGAAGATCACCGACGACTCTTTCCTGCTGCTGATCAACGCCCACCACGACGAGATGACGTTCACCCTGCCCGGCGGCGAGTTCGGCCCGGGCTGGCACGTCGTGCTCGACACAGCCGACGAGCGGCCCAAGGAGGACCCGTCCGCCGAGGAACCCCGGCAGGCGGGCGCCGACGTGGCCGTCACGGCCCGGTCGCTGCAGATCCTCCGCCAGGCCTCCGCCGCCGGATGACCGAGCCCCGCCGGTCACCGCGATGAGCCCCGAGAAGGCCCGCCACTGGCGTCATCCCGGCCTGCCGGACGTCGATCTCCTGCACGCCCGCTACGTCAGCAAGACTTTCGCGCGGCACACGCACGAGTCGTTCGTGATGGCGGCGATCACCTCGGGCGTCGAGGAGTTCCACCACCGCGACGCGATCGAGCGCGCGGGGCCCGGCCACGTCGCGCTGGTCAATCCCGACACCGTGCACACGGGCCAGGCCGGCGTGCCGGAAGGATGGACCTACAGCGTCGTCTACCCCTCCCAAGCCGTGGTCGCCGAGATCGCCGCCGAGACGACCTCGATCCGCGGCACCCCGGGCTTCGCCGTCGCCGTGGCCCACGATCCGCAGGCCGTACACCTGATCGCCCAGGTGCTGCGGGCCGCCGACCAGCACAACGCGCTCGCGGCGGACACGATGCTGCGCCTCGCGGTGGCCCGGCTGCTGCGCTCCAGCGGTACGGCCATGCCCGCGCGTGTTCCCCGGGGTCCGGCGACGCGGGAGGCCGCGCGGGCCCGGGAGATCCTGGAGAGCCGGTTGACCGAGCCGCCTTCTCTGCGCGAGCTCGCCGCGGAGCTGGGCACGAGCCCGTTCGCGCTGCTCCGCGCCTTCCGGCAGGCGTACGGCATGCCTCCCCACACCTGGCTCACCGACGCCAGGGTGAGGCACGCCCGGCGGCTGCTGGATGCGGGAGTGGCCCCGGCACAGGCCGCCGTCGCCGTGGGCTTCACCGACCAGCCGCATCTGAACCGGCATTTCACCCGAATCGTCGGTGTGCCGCCCGGCGCCTACCGACAAGAGCGCAATAGAGCGCAATAACGTCCAAGACGCCCGAAAGGGCTCGCCTTACTCTCATCCGGGTGACCACCACACCCGCGCAGAGCAGCCAACCGCTCAGCCAACCGCCGCGCGCACGGGCCGCGGTCGTCCGCGACGCGCTCGGCGTCGGCGTGACGGTGGGCCTGTCCGGATTCGCGTTCGGGGTGACCTCGGCCGGGTCGGGCCTGAGCGTCGCCCAGACATGCGTGTTGTCCCTGCTCGTCTTCACCGGCGCCTCCCAGTTCGCCCTGGTCGGCGCGCTGGGCGCGGGCGGCAACCCGCTGGCGGCCGTGACGGGGGCGCTGTTCCTCGGCGTGCGCAACGCCTTCTACGGACTGCGCCTGTCGCAGTTGCTCGGCCTTCCCGCGGCCGTGCGGCCTCTGGCCGCGCAGTGGGTCATCGACGAGACGTCGGCGGTGGCCCTCGCCCAGCCGGACCGCGCCGGCGCCCGCCTGGGCTTCACGGTCACCGGCCTGAGCCTCTACCTGGGATGGAACCTGACGACCCTCCTGGGAGCGGTGGGCGCGGCGACGCTCGGGGATCCCTCGGGCTGGGGGCTGGACGCGGCCGGTCCGGCGGTGTTCCTGGCCCTTCTGGTGCCCATGCTGCGCCCGGGGAGGCCCCGGCCGGACAGGTCTCACGAGCGGCACGACCGGCCGAAGAGGGCGGCACGCGCCCGGCTTCGCGGCTCGCGCCCCCGTATCTCCTGGGGGCACATCCGGGAACGTCAGGAGCCTCTGGTGGCCGCGGCGGCCGTCGTCCTCGCGCTGGGCTGCCTGCCGTACGTACCAGCCGGGGTGCCCATCCTGGTGGCTGCGCTGGCGGCGCCGGCGGTCCTCGCCGCCGGCAGGATCGGCGCGGGCGCGCGGGGAGGCTCCGCATGATCTGGGCCGCCGTCCTGCTTCTCGCCGCCGGCTGCTACGCCGTCAAGCTGCTCGGCCTGTCCGTGCCCGCGGCCGCCCTGGAACGACCGCTGGTGCGCAAGCTGGCGGCTCTCGTCCCTATCGCGACGCTGAGCGCCCTCATCGCCCTTCAGACTTTCGCGGAGGGCCGCACGCTCGTGGTGGACGCGCGGGCGGCGGGCCTGGCCGCGGCGGCGGTCGCACTGCTCCTGAGGGCGCCGTTCCTCGTAGTCGTCGCGGCGGCCGTCGTCGTCACCGCGGCCGTCCGCGCCCTCACCGGGTGACCCGCGGCACCGGAAACGCTCCGCGGCGCGCGCCGACCCGATCGTCTGGGCGCGCCGCCTCACCGGTCCGGGGCCTCACCGGTCCGGGGCCTCACCGGCCGGGGGCAAGGATCTCGCCGAGGTCGTAGCGGACCGGCCGTTCCAGCTGCTCGTACGTGCACGACGACGGCGTGCGGTCCTCCCGCCACCGGCGGAACTGGGCGGTGTGCCGGAACCGGTCGCCCTCCATGTGGTCGTAGGCCACCTCGATCACCAGCTCGGGCCGCAGCGGGATGAACGACAGGTCCTTCTTGGCGTTCCACCGGGAGACCGCGCCCGGCAGCCGCTGGCCGTCCGACCCGCCCGCCGCGAACTCCGCCCACGCGCCCCACGGGTGCTCGCTCAGGTCGTCCATCCGGTACGGCGCGAGCTCCTCGACGAGCTCGGCCCTGCGCTTCATGGGGAACGAGGCGGCCACGCCCACATGGTGCAGTCGTCCGTCGGCGGAGTAGAGCCCGAGCAGCAAGGAGCCGACCACCGGGCCGCTCTTGTGCTCGCGGTAGCCGGCGACGACGCAGTCGGCCGTGCGCTCGTGCTTGACCTTGAACATCACCCGCTTGTCCGGCGCGTACGGAAGGTCGCCCGGCTTGACCACGATGCCGTCGAGCCCGGCGCCCTCGAACATGTCGAACCACTCGCCGGCGACCTTGTCGTCGCGGGTGACGGGCGTGAGCCGCACCGACCCGGACGCGTCGCCGAGAACCTCCTCAAGCCGGGCCCTGCGTGCCGCGAACGGCTGGTCCATGAGGTTGTCCGAGCCGAGGGCGAGCAGGTCGAAGGCCACGAAGGACGCGGGGATCTGCTCCGACAGCAGTTTCACCCGCGAGGCGGCTGGATGGATGCGCTGCTGGAGGCTGTCGAAGTCGAGGGCGTCGCCCTGGACGATGACGATCTCGCCGTCCACGACGCAGCGCTCCGGCAGTTCCTTCTTGACCGCCTCCACCAGTTCGGGGAAGTAGCGGGTGAACGGCCGCTCGTTCCTGCTGCCGAGGTAGATCTCGTCGCCGTCGCGGAAGACGATGCAGCGGAAGCCGTCCCATTTGGGCTCGTAGAAGAGCGAGCCGTCCTGGGGCGGCATGCCCTTGACCGCCTTGGCGAGCATCGGCGCGACGGGTGGTTCAACCGGCAGGGCCATCCTGGGCCTCCCTGACGTATCTGCAGAAGAGGAACCCATCCTCTTCCAGGACCTGGGCGAGCACGAGCGATGTCTGCGAAGCCACGCCGTTGAGGATGCGCGCGGCGTCACCGCCGAGGAGCAGCGGGCTGATCGTGAGCGACACCTCGTCGACCAGCCCGGCGGCGGCGAGCTGCGCGTTGAGCCGGGGGCCTCCTTCGCAGAGGATCCGCCCCAGCCCGCGGCCGCGCAGGTCGCGCACGGCGGCGAGCATGTCGACCCGCTCCTCACCCGCGATGATCACGTCGGCGTTCTTGGCGGCCTCGTCGAGGCGGTCCTGCGGGGCCGACTCCGTCGTGATGATGATGGGCCGCGCGTAGGGCTCGGCCTCGGTGAACAGCGGTCCGCCGAGGTCGAGGTCGAGCCGCCGGGTGACGACCGCGATCGGCGGAGCGGGCGGCCTGCCCTCGCGCAGGGCCGTCCACGACTCGCGGGGGCGGGCCGGGCCGTACCCCTCGGTGCGCACGGTGGACGCGCCGGCCAGCACGACGTCGGCCAGTCCGCGCAGCACACCGAAGATCCGGCGATCTCCCTGGCCGGACAGGCCGGCCGACAGGCCCTTCATCCATGCCGCGCCGTCGGCGCTGGTCACCATGTTGAGTCTCAGCCACCGGTCACGCGGATAGGTGTACGCGGCGACAAGATCGGGATCTTCCTCGACATCGGGATGAATGCGACGCACGGTCTCTACAGTGGCACACGCCTGCGACAGACGAGCGGTCCGGGACGTGCCGATAACGGTTCGATGTCGCCACGTGTGAATCTCCACGGAATCGACAAAGAACGGCAAAGAAGAGTCGATGAACCAGTCGGAGGGCGTGTGCATCTCGCCGTGCTCGCAGCGTGGACGGTATCGGCCCTGGCCGGGGTCCCCCTGATGGTCAGGTGGCTGGCCGACGGAGGCGCGCGCCGTCGGGTCGCCAAGGTCACCCGGTTTCCCGGCATGCTGATCGTCGGCCACCCCGCACTCGCCGTCGCCGGGCTGGGCCTGTGGATCGGCTTCATCCTCACCCAGGAGGACCGGTACGCCTGGGGTGCGCTGGCCGTCATCACGACCGCGGCGCTGCTCGGCTTCGCGATGCTGACCCGCTGGCTGGGCGGCGGCCGTCACGCGCGAGGCGCGTCACGCGGCCGCCCGTTGACCGCCATCCTCCTCCACGCGACGACCGGGCTGTCGACGTTCGTCCTGATCATGCTGATCGCCACCACGATCCGCTGATAGCGGCTTAGTCGCGGGCCTTGGAGGGCTGGACGCGCTTGGGCTCACCGGGCATCTTCGGGTAGTTCGGGGGGTACGGCATGTCGCCGCGTGGATCGTCGGCGTACCACTCGAGCAGCGTGTCGATCGGGAACGCCCGGTCGCCGATCTCCCGCTGCACGTCGCCCAGCTTGGCGAACCGCTCCGGCATGGTCCGCAGGTCGAAGTCGCCGGGATCGCAGTCGGCCAGCTCGTCCCAGGTCACCGGGGCCGAGACCCTGCCGTCCGGCCGGGCCCTCACCGAGTAGGCGCCCACCACGGTGCGGTCGAGGGCGTTCTGGTTGAAGTCGATGAAGACCTTCTCCCCCCGCTCCTCCTTCCACCAGGCCGTCGTGGCCAGGTCGGGCCGCCTGCGCTCCACCTCGCGAGCCAGGGCGATGCCGGCGTGCCGTACGTCGACATACGACCAGCGGGCCTCGATGGGCACGTTGACGTGGATGCCGCGGTTGCCCGAGGTCTTCGGGAAGCCCTCCATGCCCAGCTCGCCGAGCACCTCCCTGGCGGCGAAGGCGACCTTCCTGGCCTCCTCGAATCCCGTTCCCGGCTGCGGGTCGACGTCGATGCGCAGCTCGTCGGGGTGGTCGAGGTCGGGCCGGCGGGCGGCCCATGGGTGGAAGTCGATCGTGCCGAGGTTGGCGCACCAGGCGATCGCCGCCACCTCGGTCGGGCAGAACGCGTCGGCGGTGCGCCCGCTCGGGAACCGCACGGTGACGGTCTCGATCCAGTCGGGATGCTTGGGCATGCGCTTCTGATAGATCGCATCCGATTCGACGCCGTCCGGGTGGCGCTTGAGATAGGTCGGCCGGTCTCTGAGCGCGCGCAGCACGCCGTCGCCGACGCTCACGTAGTACTCCACCAGCTCGCGCTTGGTGGCCCCGATGCCGGGGAAGTAGATCTTGTCCGGGTTGGTGACCTTGACGGTCCGACCCTCGACGTCGAGTTCTATGTACGGCGAAGCCATGGCTCGGACACTACCCGGGATGAGAGGGTCCGTCCCGGGCTGCCAACGGCGGCCGGACCGGGAGCTCCCACAAGCCACCCTGCCTCCCCGGCAGGGAGCTCGTGGTCGCGAGGCCCACAGCGCTCGGCACAACGATCGCTGCGCCCGCGACGGGACGGACTCGACGGGCCGCCCTGCGGGCGGCGTCCTCTCTCGCCGTCCGGCGACGCCCAGCACGGGTAGGGCGCTTCGCCGCCTTGACGGCAGGACGGGCAGACCTCCCCCCGTGAGGGAGGACGGTCGGTCCCCTCATCAGTGAAGACGCAAGAAGTGCGGTGAAAGGATGCTTCGCCAGAAAGAACTCGTGCGGGAAGATCTCCCGGGTCCATGTGGTTCTGAGTACGTAATCCCCGACAGGGGCGTCGTGCTTAGGCTGGTGAACATGGACAAGGTGGTCAAGAGCGACGCCGAGTGGCGCGTGCAGTTGTCGCCCGAGGAGTTCCACGTGCTCCGGCAGGCCGGGACGGAACGTCCCTGGACAGGCGAGTACGTCGACACCAAGACCGTCGGCGTCTACTCCTGCCGCGCGTGCGGCGTGGAGCTGTTCAGGTCGGAGACCAAGTTCGACTCCCACTGCGGATGGCCGTCGTTCTACGAGCCGTCCAAGTCGGAGTCCGTGGTCCTCCTGGAGGACGACTCGCTCGGCATGAGGAGGGTGGAGGTGCGGTGCGCCCGCTGCGACTCCCACCTCGGTCACGTCTTCCACGGTGAGGGTTACCCGACCCCCACCGACGACCGTTACTGCATCAACTCGGTGTCGCTGACCCTGCAGCCGCAGGAGTGACCCACGCGTACGGCGTGCCGCATCGTGCGCCACGCCGTACGAACCGTCCGGGCCCTTGGCGGTGGCCCTTGAGTCAGCTCAGGGCAGCGCGGCGACGAGCTCGCTCACCGGCTTGCGGGTGCCTGTGTAGAAGGGGATCTCGACCCTCGTGTGCCGCCTCGCCTCGGCTCCCCGCAGGTGCCGCATCAGGTCGACGATGCGGTGCAGCTCGTCGGCCTCGAAGGCGAGCATCCACTCGAAGTCGTTCAGCGCGAAGCAGGCCACGGTGTTGGCCCGCACATCCGGGTAGTCACGCGCCATCTTGCCGTGCTCGGCGAGCATGCGCCTGCGGTCGGCGTCGTCGAGCAGGTACCACTCCAGGGATCTGACGAACGGGTAGACGCAGACGAAGCCCCTCGGCTCCTCCTCGGCCAGGAACGCCGGGATGTGCGACTTGTTGAACTCGGCAGGGCGGTGCAGCGCCATCGCGGACCAGACGGGCTCGCTGGCCCGGCCGAGCGCGGTGCGGCGGAAGCGCGTGTAGATCTCCTGGAGGTCCTCGGCCGCCGGCGCGTGCCACCAGAACATGAAGTCGGCGTCGGCGCGGAACCCGGAGACGTCGTAGCACCCGCGAGTCACGACGTCTTTGCCGGCCGCCTGCTCCAGCAGCTCGCTCAGCTCACCGGAGATCGCCTCGCGCTCGGCCGGAAGCTGGTCGCGCAGCCGGAAGACCGACCACATCGTGTAGCGGATTACCTGGTTGAGATCACGCGCCTTGGGCCGCGCGGTGCCGTCCGTCATATCGCCCATTCTGCCGTCTCAGTCGCCCGGCTCCTGACGGGCCCCGGCCGCGGCCCGCGCGTTCAGGTACTCCAGGACGCGCGTCGCGGCGGTGCGGCCCGAGGCGGCGCAGGCGGGGATGCCCACCCCGTCGTAGGCGGCCCCGCAGACGGCGAGCCCCGGCTGCGCGGCCACGGCGGCACGCACGCGGGCGATCCGGTCGAGGTGGCCCACGTCGTATTGCGGGAGTCCGCCACCCCACCGGGTGACGCGGGAGTCGATCGGCAGCCCGCGAACCCCCATGATCTCGGTCATCTCGTTCATCGCGAAGGCCACCAGTTCGGCGTCGTCGCGCTGCAGCACCGCCTCCTCGCCCAGGCGGCCGATCGAGCAGCGGACGATGACGAGGTTGGGGTCGGCCTCGGCGAGGTGGGGCCACTTCGTCGTGGCGAACGTCACCGCCTTGACGGGCCTGCCCTCGACGGAGGGCACGAGATATCCGCTGCCCGCCGGCGGCTCGGGGAAGGCCGATCTCGGGTAGGCGAGGGTGACGATGGCCATGCTCGCGTATTCGATCCTCGCCAGCTCGGCCGCCGCCTTCGGCACCTCGCGCTCCAGCAGCCGGGCCGCGGGCGTCGCGGGCACCGCCACGATGACGGCGTCGGCGTCGACGACCTCCTCGTCCCTGGTGGGGCCGGTGACCAGCCGCCATCCGTCCGGGGTGCGCGTCAGCCCGCGGACCATCACGCCGGTGCGGATCCGCGCTCCCGAGGCGCGGGCGACGGCCTCGGGAAGGCCGCCCAGGCCTTGCCTGAGGGTGGTGAAGACGGGGCCGGCGTCCTTGGGCGTCTTGGCCGCGAGGTCTCTGGCGGCCCGCAGCAGCGACCGTTCCGTGCGGGCGGCGGCCGCGACGGCCGGCATCGTCGCGTCGAGGGACAACATGTCGGCCCGGCCCGCGTAGACCCCGCCCAGCAGCGGCTCGATCAGCCGGTCGACCACCTCTCCCCCGACCCGCGCCCCGACGTAGGCGCCCACCGACACGTCGGTGGGCACCGTGGTCGGGGGCAGCACCTCGTCGAGCGACACCCGCGCGAGGCCGCCGGGCGACAGGATGCCCGTCCGGGCGAGAGCCATGACGTCGGACGGCACGCCCATGACGTGCCCCTTGGGCAGAGGGCGCACCGATCCCCGGGACAGGATGCCCGCCTGGGTGGTGCCGGGGTGCACGAGCGCCTCCCCCAGCCCCGCCTGCCGCGCCAGCTCCTTGCCCTCGGGCCGGCGGGCCAGCATGGCCTCGGCTCCGGCGTCCACCTGGACGCCGCCCACCTCCGAGGCGTACAGCTTGCCGCCGATGCGCGACGCGCCGTCCAGCACAGTGATCTCCACGCCGGGATCGGCGCGGCTCAGGTGCCACGCGGCGGCCAGGCCCGCGATGCCCGCCCCCACGACGACCACATGACGACCAGAAGTCCCGTCCATGTCTGGAAAAGTTATCGTCTCGCCCTGGCGGCCCCGGCACCGCCGTACCGGTCAACGACATGGTCACGCGGCGAGATCACACCGCAACCCCATCGTGACTCCCGCCGCCAAACCAGCCGACGCCGCGGTCCGTCTTCAAGGGCATGAGACGAATCCGGTACGGCGTCGCGTGCATCGCCGCGACGGCATTTCTCATCTCGGGGTGCGGCAGCGGGGACGGCGTTTCGACCTCCGCCGGCGTCTACGCGACCGCGCCGGCCGATCTTCCGGAGAAGGCGGCGCCCGTCCCGGCCGTCGGCGACGCGGGCACCGGGGGCACCGGTGCCTCGGCTCCGGCGGCGGGCCAGGGCGGCTCAGGTCAGGGTGTCTCGGCCGAGCCGCGGACCGTCATCCGGACAGCCCAGCTGACCGTCCACGCCAAGGATGTCGCGGGCGCGGCCGACAAGGCCAGGCAGATCGTGGCGGGCGTCGGAGGCCACGTGTCGGAGGAGAAGACCACCTCGGAGCCGGGCGGAGACATCGCGGTCGTCACCTTCAAGGTGCCGCCGGAGCGCTACACCGACGTGCTCGCCCAACTCGGCCGCGACCTCGGCAAGCGGGCGGCGCAGCACCAGTCGGAGGAGGACGTCACCGAGGAGGTAGCCGACGTCGACAGCCGGGTGAAGTCGGCCGAGGCCAGCCTCGCCCAGTTCCGCCTGCTCCTGTCAAAGGCCACAAAAATCAGCGAGATCATGGCGGTCGAGCAGGAGATCTCCAGCAGGGAGGCCGACCTGGAGTCGCTGCAGGCCCGGCAGCGGAGTCTGGCGGGCCAGACCGCGATGGCGACGATCACACTCACCGTGACCACGCCGCCTCGCGTCCCGAAGACCGCCATGCCCGCCGAGCCGGACCCGAGCTTCCTGTCCGGGCTCAAAACCGGATGGGACGCCCTGGCCTCCTCGACCACGGTGGCCCTGGCCGTGCTCGGCGCGCTGCTTCCCTGGCTGGTCGTGGGCGCCGTGATCTGGGTGGCCGTCGTCGCCGTACGCCGGCGGTTCCTGCCTGGACCTGCGGCGGCCGCGCCCCGGCCGGAGACGCCCGCCGTGTCACAGGAGCCTGCGCCGGTTCCCCGCGAGGCTCAGGACGCAGAAAGCTCCTGAACCAGGCTGGCGAGCCGAGCCAGCTGGCCGGGGTCGGTGGAGGGCAGCACGCCGTGTCCGAGGTTGAACACGTGCCCCTCCGCCACCCGGCCGCGCTCCAGCACGTCACGGGCCCGCTCCTCGACCACCTTCCACGGCGCGAGCAGGACCGCCGGGTCGAGGTTGCCCTGCAGGGCCTTGCCCGCGCCGACGCGCAGCGCGGCCTCGTCGAGCGGGACCCGCCAGTCGACCCCGACCACGTCGGCTCCCGCCTCGCCCATGAGGCCCAGCAGCTCGCCCGTGCCGACCCCGAAGTGGATGCGCGGCACGCCGAGCCCGGCCAGCTCGCCGAAGATCCTGCTGGTGTGCGGCAGCACGAACGTCCGGTAGTCCTGAGGCGCGACCGTCCCGACCCACGAGTCGAACAGCTGGAGGGCCGAGGCCCCCGCGTCGGCCTGGACACGGAGGAAGCCGAGGGTGATCGTGGTGAGCCGGTCCATCAGCTCGTGCCACAGCTCCGGCTCGCCGTACATCATGGCCTTGGTGCGGTCGTGGTTCTTGGAGGGGCCGCCCTCGATCAGATAGGACGCGAGGGTGAAGGGGCCGCCGGCGAAGCCGATCAGCGGCGTGCCGCCGAGCTCCTTGACGAGCGACTGGACGGCCTCGGTGACGTAGGGCACGTCGCCGGGCTCCAGCGGGCGCAACGCCGCGAGACCGTCGTGGTCCCTGATCGGCGACTCGACGACGGGGCCCACGCCCGGCTTGATGTCCAGGTCGACCCCGATGGCCTTGAGCGGCACCACGATGTCGCTGAAGAAGATCGCCGCGTCCGTGCCGTACCTGCGGACCGGCTGCATCGTGATCTCGACCACGAGATCGGGGGTCGCGCACGCGGTGAGTATCGGGACGCCCTCGCGGACACGATGGTATTCGGGCAGCGACCGGCCGGCCTGGCGCATGAACCAGACAGGGGTGTGCGGCACGGACTCGCGCCGGCAGGCGCGAAGGAAAGCGGAGTCGTCGAGCTGGGGATTCACCCCTCCAGCGTCCCACGCCGGGGCACCACCCGGTGCGCCAACCTCTCACCTGGACGGAGGCCAATAACGATCTTCGTAACGCCCGGCACGGCGCGGCACACCCGGCGCCAATGATCGGTATTCTTGATCTCCCGGGCTTAAGGATCTTTCCAGGGCTCGGCAAAGTGTTCGTCAATCGACCATCCGGCATCGATTCCAATGCCACTTTCGAGACACGCCGAGCGCGTTGCGGGGAAATGTCGGCGGGACGTGCCAACGTCGGATCAGTCCTGAGCGACCGACACGACCGGCGGATCCGACGAGAGGCCCGGAGCGATGACTTCGATGTGGAGTTCCCCCGAACGCCGCACTGAGCACTGTGCCGGCTGCGAAAGCCAGTTCGAGCAGCCCTCGCGCAGGGGTGCCCTGTTGCTTGCGATGGCCACGGCTTGACGACCATCCATGCCCCCCATCGCCACCCCCTCGCTTCGCGCTCTTCCGAATCCGACCTACTCTTCGGTCATGAGCCTCGGTGAGCCGCCAGCGCCTCCAGCCGCCTTCCGGCGTGCTCTGGAGACGCTGCGCCCCGCCCAGGTGAGGCCCGAGATCGAGCTGGAGGACATCCCGGCGCCCCAGCGCCTCGCCCCCTATTCCGGTGCGGTCGGAGCCTCGGTGTACCGCGACGACGACGAGCTCGCCGTGGGACGCCTCATCATGTTGTTCGACCCGGACGGCCAGCGAGGCTGGGAAGGACCGTTCCGCCTGGTGGCCTACGTCCGGGCCGACATGGAGCCCGAGATCACCTCTGATCCGCTGCTCGGCCCCGTCGCATGGAGCTGGCTCACAGAGGCTCTCGACTCCCACGGTGCGATGTACGCCGCCGCGGGCGGCACGGTGACCCGGGCGGTGTCGGAGGGCTTCGGCAACAAGGCCGAAGATCCCGTCACCACCGAGCTGGAGCTGCGGGCGTCCTGGTCACCGCTGGACGAAGACCTGTCCGCACACGTCGCCGCCTGGTGCGACCTGATGTGCCTGGCCGCCGGAATACCACCGCTGCCCCCCGACGTCGCGGCGCTTCACCCGCGCCCGGCCCGCCGAGAAGATCCGAAAGTTCCTTAACCTGTGACAGAACCCGAAGTCCAGCCCCTGTTGGAGCCGAAAGAGGGAATTCCGCCCGTCATCGAAGACCCGGAAGCGCTGGCGGCTGCCGTGCACGCCTTCGCCGAGGGAACGGGGCCCGTGGCCGTCGACGCCGAGCGGGCGTCCGGCTACCGCTACAGCGGCCGGGCCTATCTCGTGCAGCTTCGCCGTGCGGGCGCGGGCAGCGCGCTCATCGACCCGATCGCCTGCCCCGATCTGAGCGAGCTCGACTCCGCCCTCGACGGCGCCGAGATCGTCCTGCACGCGGCCACCCAGGACCTGCCGTGCCTGGCCGAGCTGGGCTTCCGCCCGAAACGGCTCTTCGACACCGAACTGGCGGGCCGGCTGCTCGGATACGAGCGGGTCGGGCTCGGAACCATGGTGGAGGTCGTGCTGGGATTGCGGCTGGAGAAGGGCCACTCGGCGGCCGACTGGTCGACCCGCCCGCTGCCCGAGGCCTGGCTGCGGTACGCCGCGCTCGACGTCGAAGTGCTGGTCGAGCTGCGCGACGCCCTCCACGACGAGCTCAACTCCACCGGAAAGCTGGACTGGGCCCTGGAGGAGTTCGCCTCGATCGCGGCCGCGCCCGGCCACCCGCCGCGCAGCGACCCGTGGCGGCGGACCTCCGGCATCCACCGCGTCCGGACGCTGCGCGGCCTCGCCGTCGTGCGGGAGTTGTGGACGTTGCGGGACGAGATCGCCCGTGAGTCCGACCTCGCGCCCGGCCGCGTGCTGCCCGACTCCGCGATCGTCCAGGCCGCGCTCGACCAGCCGCGCACGACCAAGGCCCTGACCGAGATCGCGCCCTTCACCGGCCGCAGCGCCCGCCGCTACCTGAGGGACTGGCTCGCCGCGGTGACGCAGGCCCGCGGCATGGCCGAGTCGGACCTTCCCCAGCCCGTCGGGCCGGGCGACGGGCCTCCCCCGGCCAACCGGTGGGCCGACCGCGACCCCGCGGCCGCCCGCCGCCTCGCCGCCGTGCGCACGGCCGTCGCCGCGCTCGCCGACGAGCACCGCATGCCCATCGAGAACCTGCTCCAGCCCGACTCGGTGCGCAGGCTGGCGTGGGAACCCCCGGCGGACCTGTCGGAAGACGCTGTCGGCGCGCGGCTGCGCGAGCTGGGCGCCCGGGAGTGGCAGATCTCCCTGACCGCCCACCCGATGGCCAAGGCCCTCGAACGCCTCGAAATGAAAGGCGAAGCCTGACCCCCTCCCCGTGATCATGCAGAAGTTCGGGCGCATGCCGCGTGACCTGGCCCGACCCTTGGGCGTGATCATGCAGAAGTTCGCCGGCGGGCCTGCCGACGTGCGCCGGCCCGCGTCGTGATCATGCAGAAGTTCGGCGCCCTGCCGTCTGACCTGGGAAAACACCGACCGTGATCATGCACGGGTTCGGCCCATGCCGTACGACCTGCGGGAACCCCGAACGTGATCATGCAATCTCGGCGCGCAGCCGTACGGCCTGCCTGAAGCCTGCACCCCGGCCCGGCCTGGCACCCGGGATCGACCCCGAACCGGGACATCGGGTGTTATTCTCGGCCGGGAAAGCGCTTTCCATCTGAGGAGGGTCTGGGATGCGCGACCGAGTCCTCGGCGTCGTGATGAGCGGCGTCACCGGCCGGATGGGTTACCGCCAGCACCTGGTCCGGTCCGTCCTGGCGATCAACGAGCAGGGCGGCGTGAGCCTTTCCAACGGCGACCGCGTGCGCCTGCGGCCCGTGCTCGTCGGCCGCAGCCTCGGCAAGCTGGCCGACATCGCCGGCAGGCACGCGATCCCCGACTACACCACCGACCTCGACGCCGCGCTGGCCGACCCGGCGAACACGATCTATTTCGACGCCCAGGTGACGCAGGCGCGGGTGGCCTCCACCCTCAAGGCCATCGGCCTCGGCAAGCACGTCTACACCGAGAAGCCGACCGCGGAGACCGTGGCCGACGCCGTACGGCTGGCCGAGGCCGCCCGGGAGGCCGGGGTGAAGAACGGCGTCGTCCAGGACAAGCTGTTCCTGCCTGGGCTGCTCAAGCTCAGGCGGCTCATAGACGGCGGGTTTTTCGGCCGGATCCTGTCGGTTCGCGGCGAGTTCGGCTACTGGGTGTTCGAGGGCGACTGGCAGCCGGGGCAGCGGCCCTCGTGGAACTACCGTGCCGAGGACGGCGGGGGCATCGTGCTCGATATGTTCCCCCATTGGACCTACGTGCTGGAGAACCTGTTCGGCCGGGTCGAGTCGGTGTACGCGCACGTCAGCACCCACATCAACGAGCGCTGGGACGAGCACGGCCAGGCGTACAAGGCCACGGCCGACGACGCGGCCTACGGCGTCTTCGAGATCGAGGGCGGCGTGGTCGCTCAGATCAACTCGTCCTGGGCGGTACGGGTGAACCGGGACGAACTGGTGGAGTTTCAGGTGGACGGAACCCATGGCAGTGCGGTCGCCGGACTCCGCGAATGCCGCATCCAGCACCGGGCGGGCACGCCGCGGCCGGTGTGGAACCCCGACCTGCCCGTCACCGAGTCGTTCCGCGACCAGTGGCAGCGGGTGCCGGACAACACGGACTTCGACAACGGTTTCAAGGTCCAGTGGGAGATGTTCGTACGGCACGTGCTGGAGGACGCGCCCTTCCCCTACTCGTTCGCCGCCGGCGCTCGTGGAGTGCAGATCGCCGAGCTCGGGCTGCGCTCGCACGCCGAAGGCCGTCGTCTGCCAGTGGAGGCGTTGTGACCGGTCCCGTCATCTCGCTGCCCGGGAGGCGAGAGCCGTACGAACTGGGTGAACCGGGCGCGTGGGCGCGCCCGGACGGACCGCCGGCCACGCGCGTCGCCTACGCGGCCGCGCACGTGGTAGCCGATCCGCGCGGGGACAACGGCCCGGGCCGCCCCGCCGTGGTCGACTGGGAGGCGACGCTGCGTTTCCGGCGGCATCTGTGGTCGTACGGCTTCCGCGTCGCCGACGCCATGGACACGGCGCAGCGCAACATGGGTCTCGACTGGCCGGCGACGAGCGAGCTGATCAGGCGCAGCGCCGCCGAGGCGCGGACCATCGGCGATCCCGCCGACCTGGTGGCCTGCGGCGCGGGCACCGACCACGCGCCGGACGCCGGCACGCTCGGCGCGATCATCGCGGCGTACGCCGAGCAGGTGGAGACCGTGCGGGATGCGGGCGCTGGGGTGATCCTCATGGCCAGCCGCCAGCTTGCCCGGACCGCGCGGGGCTCGGAGGACTACCACAAGGTGTACGGCACGCTGCTGGAACAGGCCGACCGTCCGGTCATCCTGCACTGGCTGGGCGAGATGTTCGACCCGCACCTCGCCGGCTATTGGGGCTCCCGCGACGTGGAGGAGGCGACCGCGTCGTTCCTGGCCCTCATCCGCGACCACACGTCCAAGGTGGAGGGCGTCAAGGTCTCGCTGCTCGACGAGGACCACGAGGTGCGCCTGAGGGCCGCCCTTCCTTCGGGCGTCCGGCTGTACACCGGTGACGACTTCAACTATCCGTCGCTGATCAAGTCGGGATCGCACGCGTTGCTGGGCGTCTTCGACGCCATCGCTCCGGCGGCCGCGACCGCGTTGGCTGCCCTGGACCGGGCGGAGCAGGCCGAGGACGAGGAGACGCGCCGGCGGAATATCGCGCTTTATGACGAGATATTGGGGCCGACGATGGCGTTGTCCAGGAAGATCTTCGAGGCCCCGACATATCACTACAAGACGGGAATCGTCTTTCTGGCGTGGCTGGCGGGACATCAGGATGGCTTCGTCATGGTGAACGGCGCCCAGTCCGCCCGGTCCGTTCCGCACCTGGCCGAGGTGTTCCGGCTCGCGGACAAGGCCGGGCTGTTGCCCGATCCCGATCTGGCCGTCCATCGGATGAAGGCCTTCCTGACCACGTACGGCCATGCCCACAACTGAGCCACCCCCTCTTTGGCGTGATCATGCAGAACTTCGCGATCAATGCGTCCGACGTGCGAATTCACCGACCGTGATCATGCAGAAGTTCGAGATCAATGGGCCCGACCTGCGGATTCTCAGAGCGTGATCATGCAGAAGGCAGCCGTCGACGGACATTCCTTGGCGAAGCGCTCAGCCGCACTGCATGATCACGCTCGACATCCACCCAGGTCACACGTCATGTTCGCGAACTTCTGCATGATCACGATACGCGTCGGCCCAGGTCGGACGGCTTGATCCCGAACTTCTGCATGATCACGCCCAGGGGAAGGGGCTGGTGAGAGCACATCTTGACGAACTTCTGCATGATCACACCCAAGGGGTCGTGATCACGGGCCAAGGGAACATGATCACGGGCCAAGGGGACGTGATCACGCCTAAGAGGAGAGGGGGCTTGAAAAGGTGGATCGGTTGGCGTTGAACCAATGGACCACAAAGCGGTGGTCGGTGAAGGAGGCCGTCGCCGGATGCGTACGGCACGGCCTGCCGGCCATCGGCCTGTGGCGGCAGAACGTCGCCGAACAGGGGCTGGACGAGACCGTCCCATTGGTGAAGCACGCGGGACTCCGGGTGTCGTCCCTCTGCCGCGGCGGGTTTCTCACCTCGCCCGGATTCGAGGAGGACAACCGGCGGGCCGTCGACGAGGCCGCCGCGCTCAACGCGGCCTGCCTCGTCATGGTGGTCGGCGGGCTGCCGGGGGTGGTGCCGGGCGAGCCCCTCGGTGAGATCTCGCGCGACCTGAGAAGCGCCAGAAACCAGGTGGCGGACGCCCTCGCACTGCTCGCCCCCTATGCCGCCCAGCGCGGCGTACGGCTGGCCCTGGAACCGCTCCACCCCATGTACTGCGCCGACAGGGCGGTCCTGTCGACCCTCGGCCAGGCCCTCGACCTGGCGGCGCCGTATCCGCCGGAGACGGTGGGGGTGGTGGTGGACACCTTCCACGTCTGGTGGGACCCGCAGGTCTTCGAGCAGATCGAGCGGGCAGGACGGGAGGGGCGCATCGCGTCCTACCAGGTGTGCGACTTCCTCAGCCCGCTGCCGGCCGACGCGCTGCTCGGCCGCGGCATGATGGGCGACGGCGTGATCGACTTCGGGCCGCTGACCGAGGCCGTCGCCGCGGCCGGTTACGCGGGAGACGTCGAGGTGGAGATCTTCAACGCCGACATATGGGCCGCCGATCCCGACGAGGTCGTCGCCACGATGAAGGACCGCTTCGCGCGTCTCGTCGTCACACGCTCGTGACGCTCTCGCGCAGCACGACCTGGCCCTCGACGTGAACCACCGCCGCAGGAGCCTCGGACAGGGCCAACTCGACCGCGCGTGCCCCCATGTCGGCCAGCGGCAGCCGTACGGTCGACAGGGACGG
Organism: Planotetraspora thailandica; assembly: GCF_016863335.1. Taxonomy (GTDB): domain Bacteria; phylum Actinomycetota; class Actinomycetes; order Streptosporangiales; family Streptosporangiaceae; genus Planotetraspora; species Planotetraspora thailandica. The sequence continues at coordinate 88,401 of NZ_BOOR01000018.1, read as the reverse complement.
CGTGACGTCGCGCAGGGTGGCGATGTCGTCGAACCCGGCGAGCGAGACGTCGTCCGGCACGCGCACGCCGCGTTCGCGCAGCGCGGCAAGCGCTCCGACGGCCATCACGTCGTTGACGGCGAACACGCAGGTCGCCCCCGCGACCTCCTGGACGGAGGCGTATCCGCCCGCACGGTCGAACGCCCCGTGGACGATCTGGGGTTCGGGCAGTCCCAGCTCCGCGAGCGCGCCGGCGAACCCGGCGGCCCGGTCGGCCGCCGTGATCAGGTGGGGCGGCCCGGCCAGCACGGCGAAGCGCGTGTGCCCGAGGGTGGCGAGCGCCCTGGCCAGGTCCGCGGCGCCTTGGCGGTTGGCCGGGGCGATGGTGCCGACCCCGAGGAGGTCCTGCCCGACGCAGGCGGCCCTGCCGCCGGATTCGCGGTAGCGGTCGAGTTCGGCGCGCAGCCGCTCGGTCAGGCCGGCGTCGGTGACGCGCGAGCCCGCTATCAGCACGGCGCGCACCCGCTGCGCGTGCAGAGTCGAGACGTAGGCGATCTCACGTTCGGGGTCGCGGTAAGTGGTGCCGACCATGACCATGTGGCCCCGGGCGCTCGCCGCCCGCATGGCGCCGTCGGCCAGGGCCGCGAAATAGGGGTCAACGAGGTCGTGGACGACCAGCCCGATGACGTCGCTCGCCCCGCGGGCCAGGGTCTGGGCGGCCACGTTGGTCCGGTAGCCGAGCTCGGCCGCCGCCTTCTCGACACGCTCCCGCATCGTGCGCCCGACCTGGCGAGAGCTTCCGTTGAGCACGCGGGACGCCGTCGCGAGCGACACCCCCGCGTGCCGTGCGACCTCCTCGAGAGTGACCACGCCACCTCCAGCCGTGATCGGAAAGCGATTTCCAGTATCCCAAACCACCGACCCCGCCGATCGGGGCATCTGTTACTCGCCAGTAGCATTAGGGTCGGAAGCCGCCGGAGAGTAGGAGCGAAACCCCGTGCCCGCATCCCGTGAAGTCGTCTTCGTCGACGGCGTTCGCACGCCTTTCGGCAAGTCGGGCCCCAAGGGCCTGTACGCCGAGACGCGCGCCGACGACCTGGTCGTCCGTGTCATCCGCGAGCTGATGCGCCGCAATCCGAACCTCCCGCCCGACCGGGTGGACGAGGTCGCCATCGCGGCCACCACCCAGATCGGCGACCAGGGCCTGACCATCGGCCGCTCGGCCGCCGTGCTGGCCGGCCTGCCCAAGTCGGTCCCCGGCTACGCCATCGACCGCATGTGCGCGGGCGCGATGACCGCCGTCACCACGGTGGCGGGCGGCATCTCCTTCGGCGCCTACGACGTGGCGATCGCCGGAGGCGTCGAGCACATGGGCCGCCACCCGATGGGCGAGGGCGTCGACCCCAACCCGCGGTTCCTGTCCGAGCAGCTCGTCGACGGGTCCGCCCTGATCATGGGCATGACCGCGGAGAACCTGCACGACCGCTACCCCACCATCACCAAGGACCGCGCCGACGCCTTCGCCGTGGCCTCGCAGGAGAAGGTCGCCAAGGCTTACGCCGACGGCAGGATCCAGCCCGACCTCGTCCCGATGGCGACCCGCAAGGCCGCCGAGGGCTGGGGCCTGGCCACCGTGGACGAGGCGCCCCGGCCCGGCACCAGCATGGAGGGGCTGCGAGCCCTGAAGACCCCGTTCCGCGCCCACGGCAGGGTTACCGCGGGCAACGCCTCCGGCATCAACGACGGCGCGACGGGCTGCGTCGTCGCCGCCGAGGAGGTGGCGGCCGAGCTCGGCCTCACCCCGAAGATGCGGCTGGTCTCCTACGCCTTCGCCGGGGTCGACCCCGAGGTCATGGGCGTCGGCCCGATCCCGTCGACCGAGCGGGCGCTGCGTCTGGCCGGCCTGTCCATCGGCGACATCGGCCTGTTCGAGATCAACGAGGCGTTCGCCGTACAGGTCCTCGCGTTCCTGGAGCACTTCGGCATCGCCGACGACGACCCCCGGGTCAACCCGTACGGCGGGGCCATCGCGTTCGGCCACCCGCTCGCCTCGTCGGGCGTGCGGCTGATGACGCAGCTGGCGCGGGAGTTCGCCGAGCGCCCCGACGTCAGGTACGGCATCACGACGATGTGCGTCGGCATGGGCATGGGCGGCACGGTCATCTGGGAGAACCTGGCATGAGCAACGTCGAGAACTGGAAGTCCCTCCTTGAGGGGAAGAACGCCGACGAGGTCGTCACCAAGGCTCTCGTGCGCGACGTCGACCTGCCGTACGGCGCGGGCACCATGGCGCTGATCACGCTGGACAACGGCTTCGACCACACCAAGCCCAACACCTTCGGCCCGCAGGGCCTGCTCGCGCTCGACGAGGCCCTGGACGGCATCGCGGCGCGCACGGACATCGTCGCCGTGGGTCTGGTGGGCAAGCCGTTCATCTTCGCCGTCGGAGCCGACCTCAAGGGGGCCGCCGCGGTGACCTCGCGCGAGGAGGCCCTCGCGATCGGCGCGCTCGGCCACCACGTCTTCCGCCGTCTCGGCGAGCTGGGCGTGCCCTCGTTCGCCTTCGTGAACGGCGCGGCCATGGGCGGCGGCCTGGAGATCGCGCTGCACTGCGTCTACCGGACGATCTCCTCCGGGGTTCCCGCCGTCGCGCTCCCCGAGTGCTTCCTCGGCCTGGTGCCCGGGTGGGGCGGCACCCAGCTGCTCCCCCGCCTGATCGGCCCCGAGAAGGCTCTCAAGCTGATCATCGAGAACCCGCTCTCGCAGAACCGCATGATCAAGGGGCGGGACGCGTTCGAGCTGGGCATCGCCGACGCGATGTTCGAGCCGGCGGACTTCCTGGAGGAGTCGCTGCGCTGGGCCGCCCAGGTGCTGCGCGCCGAGGTGACCGTGGAGCGGGTCTCGCACACCGACGCCGACTGGACGCCCGTCATCGACCAGGCGCGCACTCTCGTCGACCTCAAGCTGCGCGGCGCCTCCCCCGCCCCCTACCGCGCGCTCGACCTGGTCGCCCAGGCCCGTACGGCCACGCGCGACGAGGGCTTCGCCGCCGAGGACGAGGCCCTGGCCGACCTCCTCATGGGCGACGAACTGCGGGCCGGGCTCTACTCGTTCGATCTGGTGCAGCGCCGGGCCAAGCGGCCGGCCGGGGCGCCCGACAAGGCGCTCGCGCACAAGGTCACCAAGGTCGGCGTCGTGGGGGCCGGGCTGATGGCCTCGCAGCTCGCGCTGCTGTTCGCGCGCCGGCTCGAGGTGCCGGTCGTGCTGACCGATCTCGACCAGGAACGCCTCGACAAGGGCGTCGGCTACGTGCACGCCGAGATCGGCAAGCTGCAGGCCAAGGGCAGGATCTCCAGTGACCGGGCCAACCGGCTGAAGGCCCTGGTCACCGGCTCGCTCACCAAGGACGCGTTCGCCGACGCCGACTTCGTCATCGAGGCCGTCTTCGAGGACCTCAAGGTCAAGCAGCAGGTGTTCGCCGAGGTCGAGGCGGTCGTCTCCGAGACGTGCGTGCTGGCCACCAACACCTCCTCGCTGTCGATCACCGAGATGGCCGCCGGGCTCCGCCACCCGGAGCGTGTGGTCGGCTTCCACTTCTTCAACCCGGTCGCCGTGCTGCCGCTGCTGGAGATCGTGCGCGGCGCGGCCACCGACGACGCGACGCTGGCCACCGCCTTCGCGGTCGCCAAGTCGCTCAAGAAGTCGTCGGTGCTGGTCAAGGATGCTCCGGCGTTCGTCGTCAACCGGCTGCTCACCCGTTTCATGGGCGAGGTGATCGCCGCCGTCGACGAGGGCACCCCGGTGGAGACGGCCGACCACGCGCTCGACGGCCTCGGCCTGCCGATGACGCCGTTCGCCCTGCTGCAGCTCGTCGGCCCCGCCGTCGCCCTGCACGTGGCGGAGACCATGCACGCCGCCTTCCCCGACCGCTACGGCGTGTCGGAGAACCTGGCCAAGCTGGTCGCGGCGGGCAAGCCGGGCCTCTACGGGGCCGACTTCCAGATCGACCCGCAGGCCCGGGCGCTGTTCGAGGGCGGCTCCACGCCGTCCACGGGCGACGAGGTGCGTCTGCGCGCCCTTCGCGCCCTCGCGCAGGAGATCGACCTCATGCTGGCCGAGGGCGTCGTGTCGGCGGCCGAGGACATCGACCTCTGCATGATCCTCGGAGCCGGCTGGCCGTTCCACACCGGCGGCGTCACGCCGTACCTGGACAGGACCGGCATCTCGGAGGAGGTCACCGGCCGGCGTTTCCTGGCCCCCGGGGTCGCGTCCGTTCCCGCCGTCTGATCATGCGTAGTGCCGCGGCCGCCTGGTCGCGGCACTACGCGTCGCCGTCGTCCGGCGATTCGACCAGGTGCCTTTCTGCGGCGAGCCGGGCGAGCTCGACGCGGGACGCGATGCCGAGCTTGCTGAAGATATGGCGCAGATGGGCGGACACCGTGTGGGGCGAGAGGAACATCTGCGCCGCCGCCTGCCGGTTCGTCAGTCCCTTGGCGATCAGTGCCACGACGGCGCGTTCGGTGTCGGTCAGGCTGTCCCACCCTGAAGCCGGCCGCTCGGCACGCGTCCAGTGCCGGTGGCGGACGCCCAGCTCCCGGAGCCGGGCCCGGACACGGGCCACGTCGCGCAGGGCACCCATGGTCTCGTACCCGTCGAGTGCCCGCTCGAGGCTGTCGACGGCACAAGACGTCTGGCCGGAATCGTCGAGCAGGACAACACCGAGGTCCTCGGCGGCCGAGGCCCGGCCCCAGGGGTCCAGGTGATCGGCGGCGGCACGGGCCAGGGCCGTCGTGTCGCGATGAAGCACGCCGCGAGCATGAGCGGCCGCCGCGCCGAGCACGGGGAAATCGGGGTTGTCACGTGCCAGTGATTCCGCCGTGTCGACGACCCCTTCGGCACAGGACCGGTTCGCGGTGGCCAGCGCCAACCTGGTCATCCAGCCGGCGGCGTTGGGCTGGACGACGAGCGTCCAGCGCCTTTCACGCACGTCGGTGTAGGCGACGCTTAGCACGTCCATGGCCCGATCGGGCTCTCCCTGGGCCTCCTCGACCATCGCCCTCACCCATCTCCCCCATGCCGCGCCGTACATCATCCCTCGCTCGTCGCAGCCGTGCTTGGAGCTGTAGCGCTCGATGTGCCTGGCCGCGGATTCGAGGTCCCCACGCCTCACGGAGACGATCGCGAGCACGCAGAGCCCCGTGAGGTCGAATCCGTGACTGCCCAACTCCTCCGCGATCATCAGCCCTTCCTGGGCCTCAGCCGCGGCGTCATCGAGCCGACCGGCGGTCAGGCTCAGACAGCTGCGGAAGAACGCGGGTTGTGCGGCCTGCACGGTCTGCCCGAGCCCCTCGATTTCCTCTGCGAGGGCCCGAATGGTGCTTTCGGCCGCCTCGAACTGTCGCAGGAACTTGTGGTTCATGGTCAGCAGCATGCGAGGGTACGGCCGCTCGATGGCCTCCACCGAGCCCGTGCTCGCGATCCGCACCGCCTCCTGAAGGTGGCCGAACGAATCGGCGACCTTCCCGTCCACCAGGGCGGACTGCGCGAGCAGCATGTGGGCCCCGACCAGGGCGGTGTCGTCGCGCTGCTCTCGGTCGGTCAGAACGGCTTCCGCGCGTCGACGTCCCTTCCGAAAGTCGCTGTGCGACAGAAGTCCCGAGAAAAGGGCCGACTCGGCGGCGCCGCGAAGCTCGTCGGAGAGTTCTCGCTGGGCGAGGACGCCTTCGGCCTCGGTCACCGCCTCGGCAGGCCGGCCGCTCAGCAGCAGCGTGTACGCCAGCGCGCACCGCACACGCAGGGCCGTGCCGGGCGGAGCCGTGCCGAGCGCTTCACGGGCGAGCCGGGCTGCCTCCGACAACTGTCCGGTGGCCGTCAGAGCGTGAACCGCCGTCGCGACACGGTCGAACCGATCAGGGTCGGTGGGATCACTGATCTCAAGTGCCCGCATGGACAGATCGAGAGCGGTCTGCGGGGAGAACGCGAGCACCTCCAGCGCCGCGCGGTCCAGGCCGCGGATGGCGGAGGCATCGCCGGGCAGCGCGCTCTTGATGAGGTGCGAGGCGGCCGGTACGGCGGAGCCACGGCTGTCGAGTAACATCTGCGCCGCCTCCCGGTGCAGCGCCAACCGGATCGGCGGGGCCAGCGTCTCGATCACGGCGCGCCGCAGCAGCTCGTGCCGGAAGGCCAGCTGGTCCGAAACGGCCACCAGGATGCCCGCCGTCATCGCCTCATCGAGCATCCGCATGAGGTCGCCGGTCGGTTTGCCGAGCATCGCGGCCAGATCGTGCACGGTGAAGGTATGGCCCAGGATCCCGGCCACCTGGACCAGGTCGCGGGCTCGCGGAGAGAGATCGTCTATGCGCTTGCGCGTGATCGTCTGGACGCGCGGCAGTTGTTCTGACGCCAGCCGCGCATGGCCGTCGATCACCTCGATCACGCCCTCCGCGTTCAGCTTGTCGAGCGTCTCGAGGAGCTGGAAGGGGTTCCCCTCCGCCAGGGCCGACAGCGCGAGCACGTCCGGGCACGGCTCGGCGTCCAGGGCGTCCGAGGCGATCTCGGCCACCGCATGCTCGTCCAGCGACTCCAACGCGATCCGGGCGGCGCCGTCGCGCTCCAGACTGTCGTACAGATGGTCCAGAGGGGACGACGGACCGCTGTCCGGGGTGCGCGACAACACCCACACGAGCGGATAGGAGGCCAGATCCCGGGACACGCACCGGAGGGCCAACAGCGTCAGCGGATCGGCCCAGTGCAGGTCGTCGAGTGCCACCAGCACCGGCCCGCGCGCCACCTGCCTCTCCAGCGGTTCCGACACCTGCTTCACCAGGATGAGCCGCATATCAGCGGGGGCGGGGTCCGGCGTGCAGCCGATCGAGGAAACGCCGGCGATCTCCCACAGCGCGGATCTCAGCGGGACGAGAGGAGTGAAATCGAGCTCGTCCGCGGCACCCTGACCGACCGTGAACCCGGCCCATGCCGCCGCGCCGACCGCCTCCGCGAGCAGGCGACTCTTTCCCATCCCCGCCCGGCCCTCGACCAGCAGGACGGAACCCCGACCGCTGCGAGCCGCCCGCAGCGCGTCGACCACCTGGTTCCACTCACGCGTACGGCCGCGCCAGTTCCGCCAGGACGACCATCCGGAGTCGAGCCCGCCCGCGGCCGCCCATTCATGCGACCATCCGCCCAGCACACATCGAGTTTATGACTCGGGCGCATCCGGAGCTCGTGCCAACCTCCCCTGACCTGCCCGTATGCGACATCGTCTGGACGTGTGATGTGCGGGGCCCTGCTGCCGGTCACGATGCTCATGCCGTCGCTCGTGTCGGGCGAAGGCGGCGGGGCCCATCACCTCGGCGTCCAACGGGCGCGCGGGCCCACTGCAGAGCACCGATCATCTCGGGAGGAGGTCTCCTTGCGCGCCATGACGCTGTCCGGCCGTTACGCCCGGCTGTTCCCGCACCCGATACGGCCACGCACGACACTCTTGATCACGGTATTGGTGGCGCTTTTCGCCGTGCCCGCCTATGCCCAAGGAGAGGCGTTGTCGCGTCAGGAGCAGTACGACACCGCCTGGCTGCATGTCCAACGGCAGGCCGGACTCACCGCGGCCGCCGTCCGTACCGGACGCCTGAAGGATCCACTCGGAACCGACGTCGGCGGAGTCGACTTCGTTCAGATCGTCGGATCTGACAGGCGCATCCTCGCGTCGACGATCGCGGCCCATGGGCTCGCGCCGACGACGGACGTGTGGCCGTCGGCCCGTGCTCCGCTGCAGAACCTCCGCACCTGCGCGCCGCAGCCCCTGGGCTGCGTTTACGTCTCCGCTCTCAGGGTCGGCCCCACTCCCGACTCCGCCGTCGTCTACGCGGCCGAACATGAGCCGGACGGGGCAGGGATGGGGTGGCTGCTCGCCGCCGAGGCGGCCGCCTTGATCATGCTGGCCGCCTGGACCGCATGGAAAGTCACCGGCAACGCTCTGCGCCCGATCGAGGCCATCCGCACCACCTTGTCCACCATCGACAGCACCAACCTCGGCGGCCGCGTACCCGAGCCACCCGGGAACGATGAGATCGTTCAGCTCGCCAGGACGATCAACGGCACCCTGGATCGTCTGGAGGAGGCGAGGGAGTGTTCCGAGCAGGCGCTCACCCAGCAGCGCAGATTCACCAGTGACACCTCTCACGAACTGCGCACCCCCCTCACTGGGCTGCGCACTCTCTTGGAGGAGGCACAGCTGCATCCTCGGACGACACAACTTCCCCAGCTGCTTCGCGACGCGTTGAGCGACGTCGACAGGCTGCAGACGATCATCAGTGATCTGCTGCTGCTCGCGCATGTGGAGGGGGGAACGTCGCCCCGGAGACCGATAGACCTGTCCGATTTGGTCAAAGAGGAAACCTTGCGGCGCTCGGACCGCCTTCCGGTGCGGCTTCAGCTCGAGACCGGGGCAACCGTCAAGGCCTGCCGAATTCAGATGGGCCGCGTGTTGACCAATCTGCTGGACAACGCCCAGCGGCACGCGGCCCATGTCGTGCAGGTGGAGGTGCGCCGCGAGGGCTCCGTCGCCGTGCTCGCGGTCTCCGACGACGGGACGGGGATCGCCGACGCCGACAGGGAACGGATTTTCGAGCGGTTCGTCCGGCTGGACGCCGCGCGCAGCCGCGACCAGGGAGGCAGCGGTCTCGGCCTCGCGATCGCCCGCGACATCGCCCATGCCCACCAGGGCACGTTGACGGCCGGGAGCTCGGACATCGGCGGTGCCCGGTTCGTGATGAGGATCCCGCTAGCGGAGAACTGATCACGCCGATTCCCCTACAGCGGCTTACCCGGTACCCTCACGCGGGACAGATCGGGAGGAACCGCCCGTGCAGGACTTGCTTCTCGGGCTCAGCCTCGGGTTGGGGGCCGGAGTCACTCCCGGCGCGCTGCTGAGCCTGGTGATCACCGCCAGCCTGCGCGGCGGATTCCGGGCGGGAGCCCGGCTGGCCTGCGTGCCACTCATGTCGGACCTGCCCGCCGTCGTGCTGAGCCTCACCGTCGCCGAGGCGATGCCCGCGCTCGTCCTGCGCGTCTTGTCTGCCGCCGGCGGCCTCTACGTCATCTACCTGGGCGTCATGACCGTCCGCGAGGCCCGTACGGCACAGCCGCCCCAGCCCGGGGCCGCCGCCCCGTCGTCGGCCGGGGAGATCCTGCGCGCGGTGGCGGTCAACCTGCTCAACCCCCATCCCTGGCTTTTCTGGATCGCCGTCGGCGCCCCGGCGTTCGTCACCGCCTGGCACCACGCGCCGGGAGCGGCGGTGGCCTTCGCCGTCGGCTTCTATCTGGTCCTGTGCGGCTCCAAGGTGGCCCTGGCGGGGGCCGTGGGGGCAGGAAGGCACAAACTGACCCCGCGGGGCTACCGGCTCATTCTGGGAACCGCAGGGCTCCTGCTGGCCGTCGCGGGAGCCGTCCTCAGTTTTCGAGGACTCTCTCCTCAGGGACTGTGACCCGGCTCCTGCGCCTGCCGTACCCGAAATAGACCCCGGCTCCGATCAGCATCCAGATCGCGAAGCGCAGCCACGTCTCGACCGGCAGGTTGAGCATCAGGTAGGCGCAGGCCAGCACCGACAGCACCGGCACCACCGGCACCCACGGCGTGCGGAAGGCGCGCGGCAGGTCGGGCCGTGTCCGGCGCAGGACGACGACGGCGATCGAGACCACCACGAACGCGAAGAGCGTGCCGATGTTGACCAGCTCCGCGATCGCGGCCAACGGGATGAACCCGGCGAGCAGCGCGGTGACGCCCCCGATGACGATCGTGATCAGGTACGGCGTGCGATATCTGGGGTGGACGCGGGCGAGCCGGCGGGGCAGCAGGTTGTCGCGGCACATCGCGAACAACACCCGGCTCTGCCCGAGCATGAGGATCATCACGACCGTGGTGAGCCCGGCGATGCCGCCCAGGCTGATGAGCGTGGCCAGCCACGTCTGGCCCGCCTCGCGGAAGGCGTCGGCGAGCGGAGCCGACACGCTGAGCTCGGAGTAGTGCTGCATGCCGACGACGACGAGCGAGACCGCGACGTAGAGGATCGTGCAGACGGCCAGCGAGGCGATGATCCCGATCGGCAGGTCGCGCTGGGGCCTGCGGGTCTCCTCGGCGGCGGTGGCGACCACGTCGAACCCGATGTAGGCGAAGAACACCAGCGCCGCGCCGGTGAAGATCCCGAACACGCCGAAGACCACGGGCTGCACGCCGAAGAGCACCTGGATGAGCGGCGCGGTGAGGCCGCCCTTGCTCTCCACGATGTGCGACGGAGGGATGAACGGCTGGTAGTTGGAGCCCTTGATGAAGAACAGCCCGGCGACGATGACGAGCAGCACCACCGCCAGCTTGATCGCGACCATGGTCGCGTTGAAGCGGGCCGACAGTTTGATGCCCGCCACCAGCACGGCCGTCAGCGCCAGGACGATCGCCGCGGCGGGCAGGTTGAAGACGGGGTCCTCGCCGGCCAGCGAGCCGGGCACGTAGATCCCGAAGTTCTTCAGCAACGAGGTCAGATAACCCGACCAGCCGGAGGCGACCACTGCCGCGCCGAGGGCCAGCTCCAGCATGAGGTCCCAGCCGATGATCCAGGCGGGGAACTCCCCGATCGTGGCGTAGGCGAAGGTGTAGGCGGACCCGGCCACCGGCACCGTGGCGGCGAACTCGGCGTAGCAGAGCGCCGCCAGCCCGCAGGCGATGCCCGCGACGACGAACGACAACGCGACCGCGGGGCCCGCGGTGTTGCGGGCCGCCACCCCGGTCAGCACGAAGATCCCGGTGCCCACGATGACGCCGATGCCGAACACGGTGAGGTCGAGAGCGCCCAGGCTTCGCTTCAGGCGGTGTTCGCCGCCCTCGGCGTCTCTTATCGACTGCTCAACCGTCTTCGTCCGGAAAACACTCATCCGCAGACTCCCTCATCGGGCCGGTGATCTGCAGACTTCCCGGAATCGTGGTCGTTACGCCCGGTAGCCGGTCCGGCCGGCGCGGACCGGCCCGCACGTGCTCACTGCGTCTGGCGGGCGGGATGCCGCTCCAGCACGGGGGAACGCCGGGCGACCGCCTCGGTGATCTGCCGCGCGAGGTCCTGGCCGGTGAGGCCGATGTCGGTGAGGATCTTCTGACGCTTGGCGTGGTCGAGGAACCGCTGCGGAATGCCGAAGGTCCGCACCGGGACGTCCACGTCGGCGTCGCGCAGCATGCGGGCCACGGCGTCGCCGACTCCGCCCACCCGGCCGCCGTCCTCCACGACCGCGACCAGCTTGTGCGCGGAGGCGGCCAGCACGAGGGCCTCGTCGAGCGGCTTGACCCAGCGGGGGTCGACCACCGTCGCCGAGATGCCCTGCGCGTCGAGGAGAGCGGCCGCGTCCATGCAGATCTCCGCCATGGGGCCGACCGCCACCAGCAGGACGTCGGGGTCGCCCGCCCGGAGCAGGTCCATCTCCCCGAGCCGCCCGACGGCCTCGATCTCGCGGGGCAGCGCGCCCTTGGGGAAGCGCACGACCGACGGGCCGTCCTCGATGGCGACCGACTCGGCCAGCAGCTCGCGCAGCCGTACGGCGTCGCGGGGCACTGCCAGCGACAGGCCGGGGATCAGCTGGAGGATCGACAGGTCCCACATGCCGTTGTGGCTGGGCCCGTCGTCACCGGTCACGCCCGCCCGGTCGAGCACGACCGTCACGGGCAGCCGATGCAGGGCCACGTCCATCAGGAGCTGGTCGAAGGCGCGGTTGAGGAAGGTCGCGTACACGGCGACCACCGGGTGGAGCCCGCCGAGGGCCAGCCCGGCGGCGCTGGTCAGGGCGTGCTGCTCGGCGATGCCCACGTCGTAGATCCGGCTCGGGTAGGCCTCGGCGAAGGCGGCGAGCCCGGTGGGGTGGAGCATCGCGGCGGTGATCGCGACGACGTCCTCCCGCTGCGCACCGATCTTGACCATCTCCTCGCTGAACACGTTGGTCCAGCTGTGCGGCCGCGCCCGCTCCTCACCCGTCACGATGTCGAACGGCTGGGGGCTGTGGAAACAGTCCTCGTCGTGGTTCTCCGCGTGGGCGTACCCGTGGCCCTTGTGCGTGATGACGTGCACGATCACCGGGCCCCTGTAGGCCTTGGCCCGGCGCAGCGCCGCCTCGACCGCGGGCTCGTCGTGGCCGTCGATCGGGCCGACGTATTTGAGGCCCAGGTCCTCGAACATGACCTGCGGGGCGAAGATGTCCTTCAGGCCCTTCTTGACGCCGTGCAGGGTCTCGTAGAGGGGCGGTCCGATGACCGGCACCCGGCCGAGGTTGTCCTTGACGAGCTCCAGCGCCTGCTCATAGCGCTGGGTCATCCGCAGCGTGGACAGGTGGGAGGCCAGGCCGCCGATGGTCGGCGAATAGGAGCGGCCGTTGTCGTTGACGATGATGATCAGCGGCAGGTCCTTGCGGCCCGCGATGTTGTTCAGCGCCTCCCAGGCCATGCCGCCCGTCAGCGCGCCGTCGCCGATGACGGCCACCGCCGTCCTGTCGGTCTCGCCGCGGAGGGCGAACGCCTTGGCCAGGCCGTCGGCGTAGGAGAGGGCGGTGGAGGCGTGGGAGTTCTCGATGACGTCGTGCTCGGACTCGGCTCTGCTGGGATAGCCGGACAGGCCGCCCTCCTGGCGCAGCGTGGCGAAGTCGCCCGCGCGGCCGGTCAGCAGCTTGTGCACGTACGCCTGGTGGCCGGTGTCGAACAGCAACCGGTCGCGCGGAGAGTCGAAGACCCGGTGCATGGCGATGGTCAACTCGACGACGCCGAGGTTGGGGCCGAGGTGGCCGCCCGTGCGCGCCACGGTGGAGACCAGCAGGTCCCGGATCTCTGCGGCAAGCCCCGGCAGATCGCCGGCGGCCACATTCTTCAGATCGAGCGGGTCCTTGATCGTCTCCAGAATCCCCACCGAGTCATCCCTTTCCGCTCATCTTCGAACAGGCCGAGTGTAGTTCCCGCAAGCCAGTCCACCTTGTGGAACCGTACTGAACCTTCGCGTCTCGTGTGCGAATTCCCTTTGATTCTGCTTTACCGGCCTTTCGACTTGGCGCCGAGGGGGCCCGATAAGGGTCCTACGCCTTGGGATTCCCCCTGGGAACGCCCTCAGACCCCGCCGCCCCCTGCCGCGGGTGTCACGACGTACGACGGGCGAGCGCGTCGAGGGGGTCGGCGAGCACCTGCCCGAAGGCCAGTTCGGCGGCTCCCATGAGGGGCGCGTCGTCGCCCAGCCCGGAGGTGCGAAGCCGCAGGCCTTCCCTGGTCGCGGCCAGCGTCGCGACGTTGATCTGGCTGCGCACCTGGGCCGCCGAGCCAAGGTACATCTCCCTGAGCGTGCCCCCGAAGATCACCATCTCGGGGTTGAACACGTTGACGAGGTTGGCCACTCCCAGGCCGAGCCAGCTCCCGACCCCGTGCAACGCCTCCTGGGCGACCACGTCGCCCCGGTCGGCCGCGTCGACCACGGCGCGCACGCCGTCACGGCCGACGATCTCGCCGGCGCCCCGTCCGGCGTGCTCCATCAGCGCCCGCTCCCCCACCTCGGCCTCCAGGCAGCCGCGGGAGCCGCAGCCGCACGGCCGCCCGCCGGGGTTGACGACGATGTGGCCGACCTCGCCTCCGTAGCCGGCGAAGCCGCCCAGCAACTGGCCGCCCGCGATGATGCCGCCGCCGATCCCCACGTCACCGTGCAGGTAGATCAGATCGCGGCAGCCGAGGCCGACCCCCCTCGTATGCTCGGCAAGCGCGCCGAGGTTGGCGTCGTTGCCGACGACCACGGGCAGCCCGAGCGCCAGCTTGCCCGACAACTGCTCGCCGAAGGGCGTCTCCTCCAGGCCGATGTTCGGCCCTGTCCTGACGACTCCGTCCGACTTCCGTACGGCACCGCAGAACGCCGCCGCCGCCCCGACGCAGACCGTGTCGGGGCGAGTCTTGCGGAGCATCTGCCGGGCGAACCCGGCGAGGATGGCGATGACCTGGGCGAGGTCGAACGATCCGCGTTGCCGCAGGGCCACCCGCCGGTCCAGGATCACGCCGCCGAGACCGACGCGGGCGGCGGCAAGCCGGTCCACGCCCACGTCGAAGGCGAGGACGTAGACCCGCGACGACTCCGGGCGGACCACCAGCGACGGCCGGCCCGCCCTGCCGGTGTCCTTCGGAAGCTCCTCCCTGACCAGCCCGGCCGCCGTCAGGTCGGCGGTCAGCGCCATGATGGTGCTGCGGTTGAGCCCCATCAAGCTGGTCAGCTCCGCCCGGGAGGTGGGCCCTCCCAGGTGGACGTGGCGGAGCAGTGTGCCGAGATTGTGCTTGCGGATCTCCTCCTGTGAGGGACCTGCGCGCATCATCGGGACAGCCTCGGTTCTCCTCGGGGGCGGGAAACGATGATCATCGCTGGACGGCCATCACCTCGACATGATCGCAGTGGTCATCGTCGTCCGGACGAGGCGGCCCGCTTCCTGGACAGGGCGTCCACGCCGGCGGCGAGCAGCAGCACCGAGCCGGTGACGACGTACTTCACACCCGCGCTGTAGCCCATCAGGCCCATGCCGTTCTGGATGACGGCCACGACCGCGCCGCCGAGCACGGCGTCGAGCGCGCGGCCCTTGCCGCCGAACAGGCTGGTCCCGCCGATGACGGCCGCGCCCACCGCGAACAGGAGCACGTCGCTGCCGCCCGTGTTGGGGTCGACCGAGTTGGCGCGGGACGCGGCGATGATGCCGCCGATGGACGCCATGAACGAGCAGATGACGAACGCCGAGATGCGGATCCGGTCGACGTTGATGCCCGCCCGGCGCGAGGCCTCGGCGTTGCCGCCCACCGCGTAGATGTGCCGTCCGTAGGCGGTGCGGCGCAGGACGAACGTCCACACGATCAGCAGCACGACGATGACCGGCACCACGATCGGCACGCCCTTGAGCGACACGATCAGGGCGTTGCGGCTGCGCTCCAGGTTCAGGACGTAGACGGCGACGCCGGAGATGACGGCGAGCGCCAGCACGCGGAACGCGATGAGCGTGAGCGGGTCGGCCGCCAGTCCGCGGCCGATGCGGCGGCGGGCCCGGAAGAGCTGGATGGCCGCGTAGGCGAGCACCCCGACGACCAGCACGATCCAGCTCACCGCGGGCGGAACGTTCTTGTTGGCGATCGCCAGGATCACGTTGTCGCGGATCGAGATGTTGGTGCCGCCCTGGACCAGCAGGAGCAGCACACCCTGGAAGCCCAGGAACGCGGCCAGCGTGACGACGAAGGAGGGCACGCCGAGCTTGGCGACCAGAACGCCCAGCACGAGGCCGATGACGACGCCGGTCACCATCGCGCCGGCGACCGCCACGTACCAGGGGAAGCCGTGGTTGGTGAGGAGCACGGCGAGCACGGCCGCGCACACGCCGCTGGCGAAGCCCGCCGACAGGTCGATCTCACCGAGGAGCAGGACGAAGATCAGGCCCATCGCGATGACGGTGACCGCGGCACCCTGCGTGAAGAGGTTCGCGAAGTTCACCGGCGACAGGAAGGCGGGCCTCAGACTTGAGAACACCACGCAGAGCACGATGAGACCGAAGACCGCGGGCAGGGCGCCGAGCTCGCCGCCGCGGACACGGTCGACGTAGCCCTTCGCGTAGCTCGCGAGCGACGAGTCGTTTTTGTGCTGCTGCTCGGGGAGCGTTTCCGTCGTCATGATGCCGCTCCGTTGCCGTTCTTGATGCCGAGCTCGCCGCTGCGTCCGGCCGTGATGAGTTCCACGACCTGCGAGTGCGTCACCTCGGAGGTCTTGACCTGGGCGGCCATCCGCCCCAGATAGAGCGCCGCGACCCGGTCGGACACGGCGAAGACGTCGTTCATGTTGTGGGAGATCAGCACGACGGCGAGCCCGTTGTCCGCGAGGCGGCGGACCAGCTCCAGCACCTGGGCGGTCTGCGCGACGCCGAGCGCGGCGGTCGGCTCGTCGAGGACGACGACCTTGCTGTTCCACAACACGGCCTTGGCGATCGCCACGGTCTGCCGCTGTCCACCGGACAGGCTGGAGACGAGCTGGCGGATGGACTTGACGGTGCGGACCGAGAGACCGTCGAGGGTCTTGGCGGCCATCTCCTCCATCGTCGCCTCGTCGAGGACCAGTCCGCTCGTCTTCTCCCTGCCGAGGAACATGTTCTGGACGATGTCCAGGTTGTCGCACAGGGCGAGGTCCTGATAAACGATTTCGACGCCCAGTGCGGCCGCGTCCCTGGGCCCGCTCACGTGGACCTTCTCGCCGTCAAAGAAGTATTCGCCGGTGTCGATCGGGTGGATCCCACCGATGCATTTCACCAGCGTGGACTTACCGGCGCCGTTGTCGCCGACAAGTGCGGTCACCTCTCCTGAATAGGCTGAGAAGGCGACGTCGTGAAGGACCTGAACGGCACCGAAGCTTTTGTTGATGCCGCGCAGTTCCAGGACCGGTCCCTGGGACACGATGGAGGACTCCGTACTTCAAGGGGCCGGTACGGCGAATGCCGTACCGGCCCGATTTCGTTTGTCAGCTGATTCCGGCCTCGGTGCACTTGGCGGCGAACTCGCCGGTGCACAGCTCTTCCTTCGTGACGTAACCGTCGTTGACGACGTCCTTGACGTTGTCGAAGTAAATCGCCTGGGGGTCGAGAAGAACCGAGGGAACGTCACGGCCGGATTCCGGGTCCTTGACGGTCGCCGGGGCGGAGGGCTTCTCGCCCTTGGCGAGGGCGATGGCCAGCTGCGAGGCCGCGTCGGCCTCCTTCTTGATCGCCTTGTAGACCGTCATGCACTGGTCGCCGACGAGGATGTTCTGCAGGCCCTGCACGGTCGCGTCCTGGCCGGTGACCGGGACCTTGCCGTTCAGCTTCTCCTTCTTCAGCACCGCGATGGCCGCGTTGCCGAGGCCGTCGTTCGCCGCGAGGACACCGGCGATCTTGGGCTGCTGGGTCAGCTGCTGCTCGAAGATCGTCCCGGCCTGCGCGTTGTCCCAGTCCGGAACCGAGTCGTCCGGGCCCTTCACGTACTCACCGGAGTCGTACTTCGGCTTGAGCACGGAGTCGTAGCCGTTCTTGAACAGCGTGGCGTTGTTGTCGGTCGGCGAGCCGTTCAGCTCGGCCACGATCGGCTTCTGCGCCTTGTTGTCGGTCAGGCACTTGACCAGGCCCTCGCCCTGCAGCTGACCGACCTTCTCGTTGTCGAACGACACGTAGTAGGAGGCGCTGCCGCCGAGGGTGAGGCGGTCGTAGTCGATCGTCGCGACGCCCTGCGAAGCCGCCTTGTCGAGCACGGCCTTGCCGGTGCCGCTGTCCAGGTTCACGATCACGAGAACCTTGGCGCCGTTCGTGATCATCTGGTCGGCGATGGTCTGGAACGCCGTCTTGTCGCCCTGCGCGTTCTGGATGTCCGACTGGACACCGGCCGCGTCGAAGGCCGCCTTGAGGAACTTCCGGTCGGCGGTCTCCCACCGGGCCGAGGACTTGCTGTCGGGGAGGATGACACCGATCTTGCCGATCGAGGCGCCGGACGCCGACGGAGCGCCGCTGCCCGAGGCACTGGAGCCACCGTTGTCGCCCCCACAGGCGGTGAGACCGAGGGACAGCGCCGCCGCTGCGGCGCCAAGCGTGAGGATCCCCTTGCGCATGGGCGTGGGTCCTTTCTCTGGCTGGGGGTCTATGAGAAATGCGGCCGGCATGCGGCGATCTCAGAAGCCGGCACTGAGATTGCGCAAACCGACCGCCCGGTACGGCGGGGCCGGGTCACGACACTCACCGATCCAGGGAATGTTGTTTGGGACAACGTAAGCCAGAACACAAACGGGCGTAAGACACAGGAAGGTAACTTTTGTTGTCCGCGGTAACAATGGAGAAACAGAAGGTTCACCCGGCTCTCGTCAGCCCGCAAGACTCTCGCCAATAAGCGCACACGCGGAAATGATCGCGAGTCCGAGCAGTGCGGTACGGACCCTTCCGCCGTCCAGATAACGCCTCAGGGGCGCCGACACGACGAACCCGACGACCACGAACGGAACGAGCGCCAGCCCCGTGCTCAGGGCGTGGGCCGGCAGCCTGCCGACGAGTGCGAGCAAGGCGAGGGACTGCGTCGCGCTCAGGAAGAAGAACATCGCCAGCGTGGCCCTGATCTGCGGACCTCGGGCGCTCTGGTAGACCAGCCCCATCGGCGGACCGCCGATGCCCGTGGCAGTGCCGGTGATCCCGGACAGGAATCCCGCCGCCGTCAACGTGAACCCGTTGCGCCGAACCGCCACCGCGCGCGCCGTCGCCACCGCCGCGGCCACCACCATCAGCCCGACCAGAACCCCGAGGGTGCGGGTGCTCACGTAGACCACGACGAGGGCCCCCAGAGCACTGCCGGGGAGCCTGCCGAGCAGCGCGAAGCCCAGGCCCGGCCAGTCGATTCGTCGCCACTCCAGCGCGAGCGTGAACAACGGCAGCACGGCGTTGACGACCTGGACGGCGCCCGGCATCACACCCGGATCGATCAACGTGATCAGGGGCGAGGCGATCAGTCCCATCCCGAAACCCACGCCGCCCTGGACGATCGCGCCGACGAAGACCGCCAAACCCCCCGCTATCAGCGGAAACCACTCGAACCACATGCCGGGCCACCCTGCCGCCCGCTCGCGCCGTCGGCAACCGAATATCAGCCAATCACCGTCAGTAATCGAAAGTCATTGCGAGAGTAATCAGCTCGCTTGTATGGTTGTATCTCGACGACGTCGTCAAAGACCGATCCGTGACATCGCCGTAGCCTCTTCACATGGGCGGCGAGCAGAAGCACACCACGATCCGGGTCGGCACCGTTACTCGCGACAAGATCGCGCGAATCGCCGAACAGGA
Organism: Planotetraspora thailandica; assembly: GCF_016863335.1. Taxonomy (GTDB): domain Bacteria; phylum Actinomycetota; class Actinomycetes; order Streptosporangiales; family Streptosporangiaceae; genus Planotetraspora; species Planotetraspora thailandica. The sequence continues at coordinate 69,558 of NZ_BOOR01000018.1, read as the reverse complement.
AGGCAGACCCATGACCGCAGTGATCGACGACGCCGTCGACGACTACGAGACGAAACGGTTCTGGCAGACCGTGCGCGAGCAGATCGAGCGAACGCAACGAGAGGACCCGGAAGGCTGGGCCGAGTACCTCGCGGAGAGCGATGAGCTTCAAGGGCCCCCCTCCCGCACTCGCCGCATCGCCCCTGAATGGGAGGGCCTCATCGACTTCCCCGAGAAACGCGGATGAGGCTTTCTCAAGGTGACATCTGGTTCGCCGACTTCGGTGAGCCGGTCGGCGCAGAACAGGGCTTTCCGCGCCCTGCTCTGGTCCTCAGCAACGGCCGCTACAACGCGGCGGGCTTCAAACTCGTCATCGTCGCTCCGTTGACGACCCGAGATCGGGGATGGAGCCACCATGTCGAGGTTCCGCCCCAGAGCACCGGTCTGCACAAGACGAGTTGGGTGATGCCACAGCAGGCGCGTGCCATATCCCCCCTCCGGATGGAATGCCGGTTAGGGCGAGCTCCACGGACGGTCGTCCATGAGGTGCTCGATCTGCTCGAGCGGATGTTCTAATACAGGCCGCCCGGGGCGGAGAAATCCATCCCGGGCGGCTCACTGCCGTCTAGCTCAGCTCTTGGCGAGCAGCGACCGCAGCACGTACTGCATGATGCCGCCGTGGCGGTAGTAGTCCGCCTCTCCGGGCGTGTCGATGCGCACGACCGCCTGGAACTCGACGTCGCCCGCCTTCACCGTGACGGTCGCCGGGGTCGTCCCGGAGTTGAGCTCCTCGACCCCGACGATGTCGAAGGTCTCCTCACCGGTCAGCCCCAGCGACGCCGCGCTCTCACCCTCGGGGAACTGGAGAGGCAGCACACCCATGCCGATCAGGTTCGACCGGTGGATGCGCTCGTAGGACTCCGCGATGACGGCGCGGACGCCGAGCAGCGCGGTCCCCTTGGCCGCCCAGTCACGTGAGGAGCCCGAGCCGTACTCCTTGCCCGCCAGGACGACCAGCGGGATGCCGGCGGCCTGGTAGTTGCTGGAGGCGTCGTAGATGAACGCCTGCTCGCCGCCCTTGGTGAAGTCGCGGGTGAAGCCGCCCTCCACACCGTCGAGCAGCAGGTTCTTCAGCCGGATGTTGGCGAAGGTGCCCCGGATCATCACCTCGTGGTTGCCGCGGCGGGAACCGTAGGAGTTGAAGTCCTTGACCTCGACGCCGTGCTCACGCAGGTAGCGTCCGGCCGGAGAGTCCGGCTTGATCGAGCCCGCCGGCGAGATGTGGTCGGTCGTGACCGAGTCGCCGAGCCGCGCCAGCACCCGCGCGCCGGCGATGTCCGTCACCGGTTCCGGCGAGGCCGGCATCCCGTCGAAGTACGGCGCCTTGCGCACGTACGTCGAGGACGGGTCCCAGTCGAAGGTGTTCCCGGTCGGGACGGGCAGCGACTGCCAGTTCTCGTCGCCCTTGAAGACGTCGGCGTAGTCGCGCAGGAACATGTCCTGGCCGATCGACTCCGACACGACCGCGGCGACCTCATCCGGCGAGGGCCAGATGTCGGCGAGGAACACCGGCTTGCCGTCGGCGCCCGTGCCGAGCGGCTCGTTGTTGAGGTCGATGTCCATCGTGCCGGCCAGGGCGTAGGCGACGACCAGCGGCGGCGAGGCCAGGTAGTTCATCTTGACGTCCGGGTTGATCCGGCCCTCGAAGTTGCGGTTGCCGGACAGGACCGCGGTCACCGCGAGGTCGGACTCCTGGATGGCCGCGGAGATCTCCGGCTCCAGCGGACCGGAGTTGCCGATGCACGTGGTGCAGCCGTAGCCGACGAGGTTGAAGCCCAGCTTGTCGAGGTACGGGGTGAGCCCGGACCGCTCGAAGTAGCCGGTGACGACCTGGGAGCCGGGGGCCAGCGACGTCTTGACCCACGGCTTGCGGGCCAGGCCCTTGTCCACGGCGTTCTTGGCGAGCAGGGCCGCGCCGAGCATGACGTAGGGGTTGGACGTGTTGGTGCACGAGGTGATCGCCGCGATGGTGACGACGCCGTGGTCGATCTCGAACGTCGTACCGTCCGCCAGCGTGACCGGGGTCGGCCGGTACGGCCGGTCGCCGTTGAGGTGGGCCGCGTGCGGCGCGTCCCCGTTGCCGGAGTGGGAGATCGCCGGGGAGTCCGAGGCGGGGAACGACTCCGCCGAAGCCTCGTCCGCCGGGCCCTGGACGCTGTCGCCGGGGGCGAAGTCGCGCACGGCCGCGCGCCAGGCCGACTTCGACTCCGACAGGGCGATGCGGTCCTGCGGCCGCTTGGGACCGGCGATCGACGGGACCACGGTCGCCAGGTCGAGCTCGATGTACTCCGAGAAGACGGGCTCGGGCGCCGACGGGTCGAGCCAGAGGCCCTGCTCCTTGGCGTACGCCTCGACGAGCGCGACCTGCTCGGCCGAGCGGCCGGTGAGCCTGAGGTAGTCGGTCGTCTGCTCGTCGATCGGGAAGATCGCGCAGGTGGAGCCGAACTCGGGGCTCATGTTGCCGATCGTGGCCCGGTTGGCCAGCGGCACGCTGGAGACGCCCTCGCCGTAGAACTCGACGAACTTGCCGACGACGCCGTGCTTGCGCAGCATCTCGGTGATGGTCAGCACCAGGTCGGTCGCGGTGGCGCCGGCCGGGAGCTTGCCGGTCAGCTTGAAGCCGACCACGCGCGGGATCAGCATCGAGATCGGCTGGCCGAGCATCGCGGCCTCGGCCTCGATGCCGCCGACGCCCCAGCCGAGCACGCCGATGCCGTTCTCCATGGTCGTGTGGGAGTCGGTGCCGACACAGGTGTCGGGGTAGGCCTTGCCGTCCCGGGTCATGACGACGCGGGCCAGGTGCTCGATGTTGACCTGGTGGACGATGCCGGTGCCCGGCGGCACGACCTTGAACTCGTCGAAGGCGGTCTGCCCCCAGCGCAGGAACTGGTAGCGCTCGCGGTTGCGCTCGTACTCCCGCTCGACGTTGCGGGCGAAGGAGTCGGGGTGGCCGAAGAAGTCGACGATGACGGAGTGGTCGATGACCATCTCGGCCGGGGCGAGCGGGTTGATCCGCGCCGGGTCGCCGCCCAGGTCGCGCACGGCTTCCCGCATCGTCGCGAGGTCCACGACACACGGGACTCCGGTGAAGTCCTGCATGATCACACGCGCGGGGGTGAACTGGATCTCCACGCTCGGCGTGGCGGTGGGGTCCCAGCCCGCGATGGCGCGGATGTGGTCGCCGGTGATGTTGGCGCCGTCCTCGGTGCGGAGAAGGTTCTCCAGCAGGATCTTCAGGCTGTACGGGAGGCGCGCCGACCCCTCGACGGCGTCCAGCCGGTAGATCTCGTACGACGCGTCACCGACGCGCAGCGTGTCACGGCTGCCGAAGCTGTTCGCGGACACGAAAGTCGCCTCCCCAAGGGTTCCTGGCTATGTCTCACGGTTCGTAATGCATCCTGCCGCACCAGCGGGACGCGTCAGGCAACGAGGTGCCGCGCGGCGGATGTCTCGACATCAAGATATCTCGGAAGATATCTCGACATCAAGTTACTAGCCGGTCGGCAAGCATACGGGTACGGCACGGCTCCATGGCCGTGCCGTACGACGTCGAAGGCCCGCAACTCAGGGCCCGGAGGAAGGGCTCAGGCGGGCATGAGACGCAGGCAGAGAAGCGCGACCACGGCGATCGACAGGACGGGGCCGACGATCTGGTTCTCGAACTTCTTGCCCGTCTTGAAGCCGATGTCCCACGGCAGCAGCCAGCGGGCCTTGATCGGCCACAGCACCGGGCAGCCGCGCTCGGTCAGGCAGTCGCCGACCACGTGGGCGAGGCAGCCGACCCCGATCGCGAACCCCAGCCAGGAATACGTGACGTCCATGAAGTAGAACGCGGTGAACAGACCCGCCGTCAGCGCGATGTTGAGCACCGCCGAAGTGATCGTCTTGTTCGGGATGCCGATGCCGAGGGCGCGTAACGCCAGGCCGATCATCAGTACGACCAGGATGTCCCGCCCGACCGTCGTGTAGTGCCCCAGGAAGTGGGCGCCCACCCCGGTCACTGCCGCGAACAACAACGAGTGGGTGGCATGCCTGTGGCCGCCGCTGGCGAAGTTGACCCCCTTGCTGAGCAGCCATGTCGCCGGCCCGAAGGTCTGGGCGATGGTGGCGCTCGGGTGGTCGAGGTCGGGCAGCATGGCGGCGCCCGCACAGATGACCGCGCCCGCGATCAGCTCCGGCGGGTTCATCACGGTGCCCGTGACCGTGGCGAGTTCCGGCGAGATGACACCGGGAAGTGCTACAAGTGCCGGCGAGACCGCCAGCCAGGCGACAGCCCCACTGAGGGCATGCGAATGCCCCATCATGACAAGATCACGGCCGAGACTGTACGGCAAGCAGCCGACAAAATCAGCGAACCCGGCATTTGCCGCGTGTCGTGCAGGGAGCGTCAGACCGCGGAAACGGCAGACGGGATTGTTCCTCTCCGAGAGCACCCCCCAGCCCTCTCAGAGCAGAACAATCCCGTCTGCTGGGTCCAACGCACCCGTCCCGGATCCTGTTCCCGATTCCCGAGATAAATTCGTGATCTGTATCACTCTGCTGTCGCGGACTCGGAATCGGCGGCCCGTCGCAGCTCAGACGGGGTGACCGCCCACAGGAACGGCACGACCAGCACCGCCACCGCCGCCGCGAACACGGCGAACCCCGCTCGCAGTCCGAATGCTTCGGCCAGCCCACCGGCCAGGCCCGCGCCGAGGGGAAGGGTGCCCCATCCGAGCAGGCGCGCGGCCGAGCCGTACCTGCCGAGCAGGCGGTCGGGCACGAGCGCCTGAGCGATCGTGCGGGAGTTCACCGTCCAGAGCGTGCCGCCCATGCCCCCGGCGAACGCCGCCGCGCCGACGGCCCACGCGGACGGGAACGACGCGGGTACGGCCATCATGAGGAACGTGCCGATCAGGTCGGCGAACAACGCCCAGCGCACCCCGAGCAGCCGGTTGACCACGGAGGTGAGCGCCGCTCCTGCGAGCCCGCCCAGGCCGATGGCGCTGATCAGCAATCCGTACGCCTTCGGATCGGCCTCCAGCACGGCGGTCGCGTAGGACGGCATGAGCGCCAGCCACGCGCTCCACGCCCCCGCCAGGACGGTGATGGTCAGGGTCAGGGTGCGCAGCAACCGGTCGCGCCACAGGAAGCGCAGTCCCTCCACGATCTCGCCGAACAGGGCCGCCGCGCTCCCCCGGTCTCCAGAGGCGGAATCGGCGGGGCCGTGATGCGCCGGCCGGTCTGCGCGCGCGGGCCGGAACGAGCCGGCGAGAAGCACGATCAGTACGGCTCCCGCGGCGAAGGCGCCCGCCGAGAACCCCAGGGCGAGTGAGGCGCCGACGCCGACGAGCAACCCGCCGACCGCGGGCCCGCAGAACTCGTTGGCCAGGGTCTCCGCGCCCGCGATCCACGCGTTCGCCCTGGCCCTGCGGCTTCGGGGCACGGCGGCGGGCACCATGGCGCCGGTGGCCGTGTTGGCCACGACCTCGGCGGTGCCGATGACCACTCCGGCCGCGTAGAGGGCGGCCAGGGAGATCCCGTCCCCTGCACCGGCGACGAGCAGCGCCCCGGCCGCGGCGAGCCGTACGAGGTCGGCCAGGATGACGAGCCTGCGGCGGTCGGCCCGGTCGGCCAGCACGCCCACCGGGAGCGACACGAGCAGCCAGGGCAGCGTGAGCGTGAGCCCGACCACGGCGACCTGCCCCGGTGAGCCGCCGAGTCCGACGGCGAGCAGCGGCAGCGCGATCTTCAGGACTCCGTCGGCCAGGTTGGTCGTCGCGGTGAAGGCGACCAGCACGACCTCGTTGCGGCGCGCGATCCGCTCGAGGGCGTCCGGCGACGCCTGCAGGGCCTCGTTCGTCTCGCTCACGGCACTCCAACCGTCTATCGAGTTAGTCGGCTCGACCGTAACCGGCTAAGTGATTTGATGGAAGAGAGCCAGGCAGAGGAGTGACCATGAGTGAGCCGTCCCGCCACGCGGCGCTGATACGCGACTTCGCCAACACGGTGGACGCCGAGGAGGGCACGGACATCATCACGTCACCCTCCGAGCTGACGGACTGGCTACGCGAGCAGGGGCTGCCCCACGACGGGGTCGACGCGGCCACGCATCGGCGGGCGATCACCCTGCGGACCGGCCTGCGGGCCCGGCTGCTGGCCACCAACGGGGGCGGCCCCGACGTGCGCGCGATCGAGGAGGCCCAGGCCGTACTGGACGCACTGCCCCTGCGGGTGGTGCTCCGGGCGGGAGGCGAGCCGGGGGAACCGCTGGACGGATCGGGCCCGCTCGCCGCCATCGGCACGGCATGGGCCCTGGTGGTGGCCGGCGGGGAGTGGCTGCGGCTCAAGCAGTGCCCGGACCATTCGTGTGAGTGGGTGTTCTGGGACTCCACCAGGAGCCGCACCCGGCGGTGGTGCACGATGCGCGTCTGCGGCAACCGGGCCAAGTCGCGGGCGTACGCCGACCGTCGCAAGGCGGCGCGGGAACCCTGATCGCCGCCCCACGGGACAAAGGGGGTTGTTCTAAGAACTGTCTCGATATATCGTCGAAGCATCAAGAGATAGTCGAGACAGTTCCTAGGGGGATTCATGACATCCGCATTCGCCATGGACGGGCCATGGGCCCGTCGAGAGGAGTTCCGCCGTCACATGCGGCACGTGCTCCGTGCCGCCGCCATGAAGGGAGCAGCCATGTGGCATGACGAACACCACAACGCCGACTCGCACGAGCACCGCCACAGGGCCGGCCACCGGGGGCGCGGGCCGTGGGGCGGCTTCGGACCGGGCGGGCCCGGCGGTCCGTTCGGACCCGGTTTCCCGTTCGGCGGCCGCGGCTTCGGCCGGGCGCGCAAGGCCAAGCGCGGCGACGTCCGCGCCGCCATCCTCGCGCTGCTGGCCGAGGAGCCCCGCAACGGCTACCAGATCATCCAGGAGATCGCCGAGCGCAGCGAGGGCGGCTGGAAGCCCAGCCCCGGCGCCGTCTACCCGGCGCTCCAGCAGCTCACCGACGAGGGCCTGGTCCGCGCCGAGGAGAGCGACGGCCGCAAGACCTTCCGCCTCACCGAGGCCGGTCTCGGCTACATCGACGCCCACCAGGACGAGGTCCGGGCGCCGTGGGAGGACATGACGCCCGACATCGGGGAGAACGTCCACGAGCTGTTCGACCTGTCCCGCCAGGCGGCCTCCGCCCTGTTCCAGCTCGCGCACAGCGGCACCGACGGCCAGATCAGGGAGGCCAAGCAGGTGATGACGGAGACCCGGCGCAAGCTGTACCAGATCCTCGCAGACGGCGACCCCGCCGAGGAGTGACGGCACATGGCCTCCAGGGACGAGATCCGGATCGGCGACAAAGAGCGTGACGAGGTGACCCAGGCCCTGCACGACGCGTTCGCGCAGGGCCGGATCACCCGCGACGAGCTCGACGAGCGCCTCGACGCCACCTTGTCCGCCCGCACGGCGGGCGACCTGCGGCGGATCACCGCCGACCTGCCGGACGAGACACAGGATCCGCTCGAACACGACCTGCCGTACGGCATGCCGTGGCCGGGCCGCGGACCTCTCGCTCACGGGCCCTTGCGCGGACCCGGGGCTTTCAGGGGTCACGAGGCTTTCAGGGTTCACGGGCCATTCTGGGGCCCCGGGCACCTCGCCCCCTGGGGTTCGCGGGCGGCCGCGAGGCGCCCGGGCGGGCCCTGGAGGAGGCGGGGCGGCCCCCCGGTGCCGATCCTCGCCGTAGGCGCGCTGATCGTCCTCGCCCTCGTCACGGGCGTGGCCTGGCCGCTCTTCGCCGCCATCAAGATCGTGCTGATCGTGTGGCTGATCGCCGCCGTCGCCGGCCTGTTCCACCACCGCCGCGCGTACGGCCGTCGCCACCACCACTGAAATTGGGACTTGAACAACACGGCGGCAGATGATGATTTGTCGATCAGGACCGGTCACGGTCAGCCGCCGGCGAATCATGACAGTCACGACACGGTCCTGACCCGGCGACCACACGAGCACACGGAGGGCGGGCGGCGTCCCGCCCTCCGTTTCGCGAGGGGAACCGGTCAGGTGCTGCTGCCACGGGTCAAACGCATGCACGAGCCGTTCAGGCTCGACGACGGCACGGTGCGAATCGGTGGCGAGATCTACGGCCTGGCCGGCGAGATCGCCGACCCGCTCGGCGGCGCCTGGGCCGCGCTCACGCTCATGGACGGCACGCGGACCCCCGAGCAGATCGCCGCGACCGTGTGCGGAACCGTCCCGGGCGTCTCGGCGGCCGCTGCGCAGGAGCTCATCGGCGCGCTGATCGCGTCGGGTCACGTCGAGGACGCCGCGGCCGGCATGCCCGATGAGCTGAGCGAGCGGGAAAGGGAGCGGTACGGCAGGGGTCAGGCGTTCTTCCACTTCGTCGACCTGACGCCGCGCCCGCATTCCTGGGAGGCGCAGGTGCGCCTGAAACGGGCCCGCGTGGTCGTCCTCGGCCTGGGCGGCACCGGCAGCCACGCGGCGTGGGCGCTCGCGGCCACCGGCGTCGGCCGCATCCACTGCGTCGACGCCGACGTGGTGGAGACGTCCAACCTCAACCGGCAGGTCCTCTACGACGAGGGCGACGTCGGCCGCGCGAAGGTCGACGTCGCCGTGGCCAGGCTCAGACGGGTCAATTCCGACATCGAGGTCACCGGCGAGCGGCGCAGGGTGGACGGCGTGGCCGCGCTGCGTTCCCTCCTCGACGGATGTGACGTGCTCGCGCTGTGCGCGGACGAGCCGCGCGGCCACGGTGTGGGCGACGGCATCAGGATCTGGGCCAACCGGGTCTGCGCCGGATCGGGCGTGCCCTGGGTGGGCGGCGGCTACGACGGGCCGCTGGTCACCGTGGGAACGTTCGAACGCGGGCGCGGAGCCTGCTACGAGTGCCTCATCGACGGGGAGACGCGCAGGCGCGGACGCGACCTTCCCGTCGACCTCGGAGGGCCCGGCGTGGTGGCCGTGTCGGCGGGCGTCTCCGGCCTCCTGGTGGCGCACGCCGTCACCTCCCTGATCACCGGCGTTCCCCGGCCGGCCAGCGGATCCTTCGTGGGAATAAACCTCATCGCCCCCGACCATCACGTGCTGGTCCGTCACTCCCCGCGCCCCGGATGCCCGGTGTGCGGGCCCGGCGGAATTGGGTCTTGACCGGAGGTGGCCCGCGGCGAACCATCAACCTGTCGCTTTCGGGGGGAGTGGGTGCGGCGGCCCAATCAACGGAGCCGGACAACGGCGCCGACGACGGAGGGGGGCGAGATGGACCCGACCGAGGCAGAGCCCGAGCCTGAGGACCGGCACGAGCGGCCGGCCGCGGGGACGATCCTGATCAGAAGGCTGGACACGACGGAGACGACCGTGTGCAGCAACTCCACGGGGAACTGAACACCACCACGTTCGTCACGACGAACCGCGGCGAGGTTCCACGGTCCGGGCTGGGGCCTCGGCGCGGGTCCCACAACTCGATCTCGGCATACGCCGGAGGAGGCCCCATGCCCGGAGAGACCATCGAACACGTGCGACGGACGGCGGGACAGGTCCTGTCCGTCACCGACTACCGAGCCGAGTTCTACGAACGTTTTCAGGACATCCACGGGGTCGTGTGGAAGCTGGAACGCGCCCAGCATTTCCACGAGCCGGACGTGCCCAGCTGGGTCGCGCTCATGGACGGCGACTGGGACCGCGCGCTCGCGCTCATCGACGAGATGAATTTCGCCCACGACCTGCCGCCCCGGGTCGAGCTGCGACGGCTGCGGGTGGTCGAGACGCCGCTCACGCCGTACATGCAGTGGGAGCTCGTGCTGCTCGCCGCGCGCACCCGCGCGGGTGAGCGGGCCCGCGTGCTGCCCGCGTCGGCGGTGCGGCACCTGGAGCGCACGGCCCCGCTGCCCGAACTGGTCGCCCTGCACGGCGGCCTCATGTACGAGGTGCTGTACGACGAGGCGGGCGCCCACGTGGGAGGCCGGCGCATCACCGACGCGCATGTCGTCGAGGCGTGCGTGCGGACCATGGCCGACCTGTACGGCAAGGCCGAGGATCTGCTCGACTACTACGAGCGCGAGGTCGTCCCGCTCCCTCCGCCGAAGATCAGCCCCGTCTCCTCCTGACCGGCGCGCGCGTCGGCCTGCTGCTCCCCGTCCCGCTCGGTGGGCGTGCCGGGGCGCAGCCGGGCCATCTCCGCGGCGATGTCCTCCAGCCGCCAGTGGGCGTTGAGCCCGCTGGGGTTGGGCAGCACATACACGGCCGCGCCGCCGATCACGTCGTCCTGCGGGCCGATCCGCGCCCGCGGGCGGCCGAAGGCGACCCGGTAGGCGGAGACCCCGGCGACGGCGAGCACGCGGGGTGCCGTGTCGCGCACCAGGTCGGCGAGCAGAAGGCCGCCCTGGCGGATCTCCTCCGGCGTCAGCTCGTCGGCACGCGCGGTCGCCCGGGCCACGATGTTGGTGATGCCGAGGCCGTACGAGGGCAGCAGCGACTGCTCGTACGGCTCCAGCCGGCGCGGCACGAGCCCCGACAGGTGCAGCGCCGGCCAGAACCTGTTGCCGGGCCGGGCGAAGTGGTGCCCGGTCGCCGCGGAGTACAGGCCCGGGTTGATGCCGCAGAACAACACGTCCAGGCCCGGCCCGAGCACGTCGGGGATCGTCGCGTTCCTGGCGGCCTCGATCTCGGCTCTGGTTGGAGGCATGTCCAGATCGTAGGCCTCGCCGTCTTCCCGGCGAGGCCCGCGCCTGTGACGTGGGCCCTGCTCCCGGGCGCCTGGGCCCTGGCGCCGTCACAGGCGCGGGTCGACCGGCTCCGACTCGAGCGCGAGCACGGCGAACACCGCCTCGTGGACCCGCCAGAGGGGGTCGCCGTCGGCCAGGCGGCTCAGCGCCTCCACGCCGAGGGCGTGCTCGCGCGACGCCAGCGAGCGCTTCTTGCCGAGGAACCGCCGGCGCAGCAGGTCGAGCGACTCGGTGTAGTCGGGCCCGTAGATGATCCGGAGGTATTCCCGCCCGCGCACCTTGATGCCTGGCTGCACGCGGCCGGGCGCGTGGTCGACTGGCTTGACCACCATGCCCTCTCCCCCGGCGGCGGTCAGCTCCGACCACCACTCGACGGCTGCGGCACGCTCCTCCTCCGAGTCGAGCGAGACGTACACGTGCCTGGTGGGGGTGAGGATCGGGGAGCTCAGCCGTCCGAGCACCTCAAGATGCCACGAGTGCGGCTCCGTCACCGCGGTCGCCCGGCCCTCGCACGCGAGCACCTGGAACGGCGCGAGCCGTACCCCGTCGAGGCCCGAAACCGGCCAGCAGTAGCGCGCATAGGCGTCCCGGAACAGGGCAGCGTTGCCGGCACGGCGCTGGGTGCGGTCCAGCAGGCCGCCTACATCCAGGCCGCGCCCGGCCGCCGCTTCCAGGACCCCCACCGCTTCCGGCAGGGCGGCCCGCGCCGCGGCGCCGACCGAGGCGTACTGGTCGCGGATCAGCCCCCCGGCCTTGGCCGACCAGGGCAGCAGCTCGCCGTCGAGCACGACCCAGTCGGTGCGCAGCTCGTCCCAGAGCGGACTCACCGCGTCACGCAGCCGGTCGACGAGCTCACCGGTGAGGTCGGCGAAGAAGGGCCGCCCGGTGCGGGTGTAGACGCTGCCGGTGGTGCCGTCCGTGACGCCGAACCGCCTGGCCGCCGCCTCGGGGGTCCTGGCCAGTACGGCTATCGCCCGCGAGCCCATGTGCTTCTCCTCGCAGACCACCCGGGACACGCCGGCCTTGGCGTATTCCGCGAACGCCTGGTCCGGGTGCTCCAGGAAGCCGTCGAGCGCCGAGGTCTCCGGCGGGGACATCGTCGGCGGAAGGTAGACCAGCCAGCGCGGGTCCACCGAGAACCGGCTCATGATCTCCAGCGCCGCCGCCGAGTTCTCCTGGACGATCTTGACGCGGCCGCCGTGCCGGGTCTCCACGTGGCGGGTGCCGGTCACGTCGCCGATGTCGAGCACGCCGGGGTCGCGGGCGAACTGCGACGTCAGCGGCCGGACCGGCTCGTACCAGACCTTCTCGGCCGGCACTGAGACGAGCTGCCGCTCGGGGTAGCGCAGCGCGGTCAGGCTGCCGCCGAACACCGCCCCCGTGTCGAGGCAGATCGTGTTGTTCACCCATTCGGGTTCGGTGGTCGGCGTGTGCCCGTAGACCACCATCGCCCGCCCGCGGTACTCGTTGGCCCACGGGTAACGGACCGGCAGGCCGTACTCGTCGGTCTCGCCCGTGGTGTCACCGTAAAGGGCGAAGGCCCGGACGCGGCCGGACGCCCTGCCGTGGTAGGCCTCCTTGAGCCCCGCGTGGGCGACGACGAGAGCTCCGCCGTCGAGCCGGTAGTGGCTGATCAGCCCGTCCATGAAGGTGCGCGCGGCCTCGCGGAACTCCTCCGGCTCCGCGGCGAGCTGCGTCAGCGACTCCTCCAGCCCGTGGGCGACCCTGACCTTGCGCCCGTTGAGCGCGCGGACGAGCTTCTGCTCGTGGTTGCCGGACACGCACAGCGCCGTGCCGGCCGCGACCATGCCCATGACCAGGCGCAGCACGCCCGGAGTGTCGGGGCCCCGGTCGACCAGGTCACCCACGAACACCGCCGTCCTGCCCTCGGGATGGGTGGCGCCGGTCGGCGTGACCGTCCAGCCGAGGGTCCGCAGCAGGGTCTCCAGCTCCAACCGGCAGCCGTGGACGTCGCCGATGATGTCGAAGGGCCCCGTGAGCTCGGTGCGGTCCGACCACGACTTCTCATAGGTGATGACGGCCTCGTCGATGTCGTCGCCGCGCAGGACGTGGATGCGCCGGAAGCCGTCCCTGGCGATCTTGCCGAGCGAGCGGCGCAGGTCCTTGCGCTGGCGGGTGATCACGTGGGGGCCGAACGTCCGGTCGGGCCTGGCGGCGTTACGGGCGAGCGCCACCTCTTCGGGGACGTCGAGCACGATCGCGTCCGCCATCACGTCATGGCTCTTGGCCAGCTCGATCAGCTGCTTGCGCGCATCCCACTGAACATTGGTGGCGTCGACCACCGTGAACAGGCCACGCCGCAGCCGGGTGCCGACGATGTAATGAAGCACGTCGAACGCGTCGGGCGTGGCCGACTGGTCGTTCTCGTCGTCGGCGACCAGGCCGCGGCAGTAGTCGGAGGAGATGACCTGGGTCGGCGCGAAATGCTTGGCGGCGAACGTCGATTTGCCGCTGCCCGAGATCCCGACCAGCACGACCAGCCCCATCCGGGGAACTCTTACTTCAACCACAGACAACCCCTAACAAAGTCACCCAAAACCCCTGACCCATCGCGCCGCCTTGGCGGTGATCACACCGCCCACCTTGGTGGTGATCATGCAGAACTTCGGCAACACCCGTGCCCACCTGCCCAAACCCCGGACGTGATCATGCAGAAGTTCGGAGCCCCTGGCCCTGACCTGGGGCGATACCTTTCGTGATCATGCAGAAGTTCGCTGCCGTACGGTCCCACCTGGGCAAACCCCGCTCGTGATCATGCAATCGAACTTCTATTGCATGATCACGAGCTCCATCGCCGCAGCTAGAACGCGCTTTCTCCGAACTTCTGCATGATCACGAAATGCATAGAGCCAGCTCAGCACGCATGTGCACGAACTTCTGCATGATCACGCCAAAGGGGGTGGGGCGGCGGGGAGGGTGAAGACGGCCATCTGGGTGGGGGGACCGACCTCGGGGTCGTCTTCACCCACGGGCCTGACGGCCACCTCGTAGCCGTAGGCCTGGCACACTCCGCCCGCCCAGGCGGCGAACTCGGCCCGGGTCCACTCGAACCGATGGTCCGGATGCCGGCGCCGAACAGGCCCCCCTTCCCCAGCCAGGCCCTCGTATCTGACGTTGTACTCGACGTTGGGCGTGGTCACGATCACGTGCCGAGGCCGGGCCACGCCGAAGACGACCCGTTCGAGCGCGGGAAGCCGCGGCGGGTCGACATGCTCGACCACCTCCATCAGCACCGCGGCGTCATAGCCGGCAAAACGCGCATCGGTGTACGTCAGGGAACCCTGAAACAGCTCCAGCCGCGCCCGCTTGGCATCCGGCATGCGGTCGAGCCGCAGCTTGCGTGCGGCGATGGAGAGCGTGCGCGCCGACACGTCCGTCCCCGCGACCTTGGCGAACGCCGGCCGGCCGAGAAGGGCGGTCAGCAGCTGCCCGGACCCGCATCCGAGGTCGATCACCGATCTTGCGCCCACCTCCTCCAGCGCCGCCACGACCGCGTCCCTGCGCAGGGTGTTCAGCGGCGTCCTCCGCAGGCCCTCGTCGGACACGCCGGCATCCGACGTGTCCGACGCCGAGTCCGGACGGCCTGCCGCCTCCGTCACCTCTTCCTCGGCCGGCGGCTCAAGCGACTCCTCCACGTCGTCCCCGAGTTCGGCGAGGCGGGCGAAAGCCGTACGCGTTAGCGCTCCGCGGCGGCCGAGATAACGCCGGGTGATCAGCGCCCGGTCCGGGTGACCGGCCAGCCATCCGCTCCCGGCCCCGATCAGCTTGTCGACCTCGTCTCCCGCGATCCAGTAGTGCTTGGCGTCGTCCAGCACCGGGAGCAGCACATAGAGGTGGTTGAGCGCGTCGGACAGGCGCACCTCCCCCCGCAGCGTCAGGCGCACATAGCGCGAGTCGCCCCAGTCGGGAAAGCCCTCGTCCAGTTGTACGGCCTGGGCGTCCACCTGCCAGCCGAGCGGCTCGAACAGCCGGTGCGCGAGCTCGGCTCCGCCCCGGCACGGCAGCGCGGGCAGCATGAGCTCGAGCGGGATAGGCCGGTCGGCGAGATCCTGCCGCGCCTTGCACCGTCCCGCCCTGGCCGTACGGAAGACGTCCGCGATGGCGACGGCCAGCAGAGACGAGGCGGCGTAGGGCCGGTCGTTGACGTACTGGCCCAGTGAGAAGTCGGGCGACGACTTCCCGCTTGAGCGCACGAGCCTGATGGGGTCGACCTCCAGGAGCAGCGCGGCCGTGCAGCGCTCTTCACTCGCCTCCGGGTAGAGGACGCGCGCCGTGCCGAAGGACTGCTCGAACTCCTGGACCCGATCCGGGTGTTTGTGCAGCAGGAACCCGAGATCCGTGGCCGGGTGAAGCGTGGTGGAAATAGTGAGGAGCACCCGGCAAAGTGTGCCGGATGCCCCATTTCTCCCGCGACCCGATTAAGAAGCCCGATCAAACGTGTGGGAGGACCTCGGCCGCGATCAGCTCCAGGTGGTCGAGGTCGGCGAGGTCGAGGACCTGAAGGTAGAGCCGCTCGGCGCCCAAATCGCGGAACACACCGATCTTGTCCACGACCTCCTGCGGCGTGCCGGTCAGGCCGTGTTCCCGCAGTTCGTCGACATCCCGGCCGATGGCCTGGGCGCGGCGCGCGATCTCGGCCTCGTCGGACCCGACGCAGACGACCTGGGCGGCCGACAGGAGCATGGGCGCACGTCCGGCTTTCTCACACGCCTCCCTCACGCGGTCGTAGGCCGCACCGGTGTCGGCGGGCATGTGGAACGGCACGTTGAACTCGTCGGCGAATCTGGCGGCGAGCCGCGGCGTCCTCTTCGCGCCGCCTCCGCCGAGGATGATCGGCGGACGGGGCCGCTGCACCGGCTTCGGCAACGCCGGCGAGTCCACCACGCTGTAGTGACGCCCCTCGTACGAGAAGGGCTTGACCGCCTCCCACAGGCCGGTGATGATCTCCAGCTGCTCTTCCAGGCGCTCGAACCGCTCCCCGAGCGGCGGGAACGGGATGCCGTACGAGCGGTGCTCGTCGTCGAACCACCCGGTTCCGAGGCCGAGCTCGATCCTGCCGCCGCTCATCTGGTCGACACCGGCGACAGTGATCGCCAGCGGGCCGGGCAGCCGGAAGGTCGCGGCCGACACCAGCGTGCCGAGCCGGATGCGCGAGGTCTCCCTGGCAAGACCCGCCAGAGTCACCCACGCGTCCGTCGGCCCCGCCCCGGGGTCGCCCGCCCCCATCCGCTGGTAATGGTCGGACCGGAAGAACGCGTCGAATCCCAGCCGCTCAGCCGCCTGGGCCACCGCGAGCAGGTCATCGTATGTCGCGCCCTGCTGGGGTTCAGTGAAGATCCTCAATTTCATCTATTCATTATCCCCTCCACTGTCGGTGGGGATTGCTAAAGTTCAAGCCTCCTGTGCGCAACGTAGTCATAAGACGACTGAGGGTGGCGACCGGTGGACTCGGCACGGCACAACCGCGAGGCGGGCACCCCGCCTCGATCGGTGGTGCTGCTGGCGGGGACCGTCCTGGTGATCGCCACAGGTTTCGCGTTGTGGCTGCTTCCGGCGCAGACCCGGGCCGACTGGGGTTCGCCGTCGTCCCCGCCCACCAGGTCGCTGGCCGCCGCCCACCCCACCCCCGAACCCGGTACGGCCAAGCCGTCGCAGCCCGCTCCCGACCCGGTCGCGACCCGGCGCCCGCCGCCCCCGGTGAGCCCCGCGCGGGTCCGAGTCGCCCGCCCTTCCGGTTACATGGGATTCGCCGACGTGGCGCGCAACCCCCGGTTCGACCTGTCGGCCGGGGCCAGGAACACCGGCGTGTTGTGGTACACGATCGGCCATCTCACGGCTGGGCCCGACGGATGCTCGCCCACCTGGGACGGCACGGCCCGGCGCGGCGACATGGTCGCCGAACGCCTCGGCGAGCTCAGGGCGCAGGGCGGCGACGCCGCGTTGTCGTTCGGCGGACCCTCCGGTCCCGAGCTGTCGGCCACGTGTGAGGACCCGGCGCGGCTCCTGGCGGCCTACCGCGAGGTGCTTGACGCCTTTCAGCCCGCCTCGATCGACTTCGAGGTGAACGACTCGAGCGACACCGCGGCCGTGGAGCGCCGTGCCGCGGCGATCGCCCTGCTGCAGGATGAGGCCGGAACCGCCGGGCGCCCGCTCGGCGTCACCTTCACCCTTCCCGTGGCGGAAGACGGCCTCGATCCCGACGACGTGACCATGCTCCGCGCCGCCCACGACGCCGGAGCCGAGATCGACACGGTCAACCTGCTCATGCGGTTCGTTCCAGGCTCGCCTGACAATCTGCGCAGGTTGTCGATCGGGGCCAGGTCGGCGCACACGCAGCTCGCCGAGGCGCTCGGCGTCGGCGGGCGGCCCCTGTGGCATCGGATCGGCCTGACCCCGATCCTGGCGAGCGCCGACGACCTCGGCCTGTCCGAGGCGCAACGGCTCGCGGCCTTCCGCGCGAAGACCGACCTGGCGTGGCTGTCGGCCCGCGGCGCCTCCCCCGCCGACGCCGTCATCCACGTGCTCAACACCTCAGACGGGTCCTGACTCCCCGGGCTACTCCTTGACCAGCAGGGCCACGCACTCCACGTGGTGGGTCATGGGGTACTGGTCGAAGGCGCGCAGCGCCGTCATCCGGTAGCCGTGCCCGGCGAACCAGGAGATGTCCCGTGCCAGCGTCGCGGGGTCGCAGGAGACGTAGACGATCCTTGACGCGTCGAGGCCGGCGACCCGGTCGACGACGGGACGGCCCAGCCCGGCCCGGGGCGGGTCTGCCACGACGAGGTCGGCGGTCTGGATGTCGAGCCGGTCGAGCGCCTCTTCGACCCTGCCCCGCTCGACCTGGGCCTGCGGCAGGTCACGCAGGTTCAGCCGGGCGTCCTGCACGGCCTGCGGCTCCGACTCGATGCCGAGCACGGCCCCGCTGGAGCCGACGGCGGAGGCGAGGCCGGCGGCGAACAGCCCGGCCCCGCAGTAGAGGTCGAGCGCCCACTCCCCTTCCTTCGGCTCGCCGAAGCCGAGCACGGCGTCGAGCAGCGTCTCCGCGGCGCCGGGGTGGACCTGCCAGAACCCGCTCGCGGTCACCCGGAAGTCACGCCCGCCGACCCGCTCCACCAGCGACGCCTGCCCGCTGAGCGCCCGCGTCCCGCGCCTGCCCTCGTCGAGCAGGACCGACGCGTCCACGTCGGGTACGGCCGCGCGCCGGTGGGGCAGCGGTTCGACGATGACCGCGCGGTCGCCGCCGGACGCGGCCACCACCTCCACGGCCGCGGCGCCACGCCAGTCGCGGGTCTCGGCCCCGATCTCCTCGACGGCGGGGTGGGCGATCAGGCAGCGGTCGATGTGCTCGACGTCGTGGGACCGGTGCCGGCGCAGCCCGGCCGAGCCGTCCCGGTCGACGGCGAACTGCACGCGCGTGCGCCATCCGAGGCCGTCGGGCGCCCCCGGCACCTCCTCGACCACGACCTTCCAGTCGATCCCCGCCAGCCGCCTGAGCTGCTCGGCGACGACGTCGGCCTTCATCCGCCGCTGCGCGTCGAGGGAGGCGTGCTGCCAGTCGCAGCCGCCGCAGCGGCCGGGGCCGCTGAACGGGCACGGGGGCGTCACCCGGTCGGGGGACGGCTCGAGGATTTCGACGGCGTCGGCCCGCAGGAACCGCGAGGTCTCCTCGGTGATCTCGGCGAGCACCCGCTCCCCCGGCAGGGCGTGCCGTACGAACACGACCCGGCCGTCGTGCCTGGCCACGCACCAGCCGCCGTTGGCGACGCCTGTGACGGTCAGCTCAACGGGCACGGTGGTCTCCCGTCCGTGCGGACGGCGCGGGGATGTATGTCATGAGGTCAATCATGCCTTGACCTGATCGTCCTTCTGCACGGGCGGCTGGTAGGAGCGACGGGCCGCGCCGGGCGCGACGCCGTCCCTGCGTCCCTTGAGCCGGTCGGAGGAGGCCAGCTGCCACGGCACGCTGATCACCATCACGCCGGGCTTGAACAGCAGGCGCCCCTTGAGGCGCAGCGCGCTCTGGTTGTGGAGCAGGTGCTCCCACCAGTGGCCGACGACGTACTCCGGGATGTAGACGCTGACGACGTCGCGCGGCGAGCGACGGCGCAGCGACTTCACGTATTCGAGCACGGGGCCGGTGATCTCTCGGTAGGGCGAGTCGAGGATCTTCAGCGGCACCGGTATGCCGCGGCGGTCCCATTCCCCCTGCAGCTTCGCCGCCTCGTCGGCGTCGACGCTCACCGTGACCGCCTCCAGGGTGGAGGGCCGGGTCGCCTTGGCGTACGCGAGGGCGCGCAACGTCGGCTTGTGGATCTTGGATATGAGCACGATCGCGTGGTTGCGCGCGGGAAGGATCGACACGTCGGTCTCGCCCTCCTCGGGGGCGGCCAGCTCCTCGGCGACGCGGTCGTAGTGGTGGCGGATACCCTTCATCATCAGGAACAGCACAGGCATCGCGATGCAGACGATGTAGGCGCCGTGGGTGAATTTGGTGAGCAGCACGACGATCAGGACGACGCCGGTCATGATGCCGCCGAAGCCGTTGATGATCCGGGCGCGCATCATGCGGAACCGGGTCCGGGGATCGGGCTCGGTCTTCAGATGACGGGTCCAGTGGCGCACCATGCCGAGCTGGCTGAGGGTGAAGGAGACGAACACGCCGAGGATGTAGAGGTTGAGCAGCTTGCTCACGTCGGCGTTGAAGGCCCAGATCAGCAGGCCCGCCCCACCGGCGAGGAGGATGATGCCGTTGCTGAACGCGAGCCGGTCGCCGCGGGTGTGGAGCTGGCGCGGCAGGTACCGGTCCTGGGCGAGGATCGAGCCGAGCACGGGGAAGCCGTTGAACGCGGTGTTGGCGGCCAGGAACAGGATGAGTGCGGTCACCGCCGATATGACGATGAACAACGCCGAGCCGTCGCCGAAGACGGCGGAGGCGACCTGGGCGATGATCGGCTGCTGGTAGTAGCCGGGGCCTGCCGGATGGCCGTTGATCAGGATGTCCCTGGCCGCGTTGGTCGGGTCGGTCACCTTCACGCCCGCCCGCAGGCCGAGGAAGATGATGCCGCTGAACATCGTGACGGCGATGCCGCCCATCAGCAGCAGCGTGGTCGCGGCGTTGCGGCTCTTGGGCTTGCGAAAGGCGGGGACGCCGTTGCTGATCGCCTCGACCCCGGTCAGCGCCGCACATCCGGAGGAGAAGGCGCGCAGCACCAGGAAGGCCAGCGCGAAGCCGCCGAGGTCGGCTTGCTCCGAGACGATCTTGTAGTCGGCGGTGGGGGCGCGCAGATCGTCGTGGAGCACGAGTAAGCGGAACATGCCCCACAGGACCATGCCGATGACCGCCGCCATGAACGCGTAGGTGGGGATGGCGAACGCCACACCCGACTCGCGGATGCCCCTCAGGTTGATCACGGTCAGCAGGACGACGATCCCGATCGCGATGAGCGGCCGGTGCTGGGCCACGAACGGGATGGTGGCCCCCACGTAGTCGGCGCCGTTGGCCACGGAGACGGCGACGGTGAGCACGTAGTCGACGAGCAGCGCGCTCGCGACCGTCAGCCCGGCGTTGGGCCCGAGGTTCGTGGTCGCGACCTCGTAGTCGCCGCCGCCGCTGGGATAGGCGTGCACGTTCTGCCGGTAGGACGCGACGACGACCAGCATGACGAGGACGACGGCGGCCGCCACCCAGGGGCTGTAGCTGTAGAAGGTGGCTCCGGCCAGTGACAGGATGACCAGGATCTCCTGCGGCGCGTAGGCCACCGACGACAGGGCGTCACTCGCGAAGACCGGGAGGGCTACGCGCTTGGGCAGCAGCTGATCGTGGAGCTGCGTGCTTCGAAGAGCGCGCCCCACGACAAGCCGTTTGACAAGATCCGTCACCTTTGACACGTCTGCTGAGCCTAGTCCTCGGCGGCGCGCCCGGCGCACATGGTTCAGACCAAGCGCGACATACTGATTTCAATAGGAGTCCGCCACAAACCCACGGCGGGAGAGTATGCATATCGTGATCATGGGATGTGGGCGGGTCGGCTCGACCCTAGCTCATATTCTGGAGGACAACGGCCATTCGGTCGCCATCATCGACCGCGACCCGCAGGCCTTCCGCAGGCTTCGCGCGGGCTTTCGCGGGCGCCGGATAACCGGGATGGGTTTCGACCAAGATGTGCTGGGTGAGGCCGGCATCGAGTCGGCCGCCGCCTTCGTCGCCGTCAGCAGCGGCGACAACTCCAACATCATCTCCGCGCGTGTGGCGCGGGAGATGTTCGGGGTGGACAACGTCGTCGCCCGCATCTACGATCCCCGCCGAGCCGAGGTCTACCAGCGGCTCGGCATCCCCACCGTCGCGACCGTCCGCTGGACGGCCGACCAGATCCTGCGCCGGGTCCTCCCCGAGGGCGCGGAACCACTCTGGCGTGACCCCACGGGCACGGTGATCCTGGCGGAGGTGCCCTTCCACCCCGGCTGGATCGGCGTGCGGAGCACGGGCCTCGAGACCGCGGCCGGGGTGCGCCTGGCGTTCATCAACCGCATGGGCGAGGCGCTGGTACCCAAGGACGACACCGTGATCCAGGAGGGGGACATCCTCCACCTGATGGCGGCGGAGAACGACATGGATCGGATCAACAAGGTGCTGTCAGCCCCGCCGTCCGACGAGGAGCACTGATGCGCGTCACCATCGCGGGCGCCGGCGCCGTCGGCCGGTCCATCGCGGTCGAACTCCTGGAGAACGGCCACGAGGTCCTGCTCATCGACATCGACCCCAGAGCCATCAAGATCGACAGCGTGCCCCGGGCCGAATGGCTCCTGGCCGACGCCTGCGAGATCTCCTCGCTCGACGAGGCCGGGCTCAACGGCTGCCAGGTCGTGATCGCGGCGTCGGGCGACGACAAGGTCAACCTGGTGGTCTCGCTGCTCGCCAAGACCGAGTACGGCGTGCCCCGCGTGGTCGCGCGGATCAACCACCCGAAGAACGAGTGGCTGTTCAACGAGTCGTGGGGCGTGGACGTCGCGGTCTCGACGCCGCGGCTGCTGTCGGCCCTGGTCGAGGAGGCCGTCAGCGTCGGCGACCTGGTCAGGCTGATGACCTTCCGGCAGGGCCAGGCCAACCTCGTCGAGCTCACCCTGGCCGAGGACGCCCCCGTCGTCGGGCAGCGGGCCGGTTCCGTGCCGTGGCCGGAGGACGCCGCCCTGGTGGCCATCCTGCGCGAGGGCCGGGTGCTGGTGCCGTCGGCCGACGACCCGCTGGAGGCGGGCGACGAGTTGCTCTTCGTCGCCAACCAGGAGGTCGAGCACGAGCTCGCCCACCTGCTGTCGTCACACTGACGGTTCTTTCTGTGCGGCCGCCGCCTTCGGGCGGCGGCCGTGCTCATCCGGCGGGCTGAGCCGTACCGGGCTGGATGGGCGTGCGGCCCCGGGCGAGCAGCCACAACATGGCGCCCAGGCCCGCGACCTGGAGCGGCCAGCCCAGAGCGATCTTCATGATGCCGAGGGTGGCCACCTGGTCGGCCCAGTAGAGCGGCAGTTGCACCACCACACGGATCAGGCAGGGCAGCAACAGGAACCAGGTCAGCCGCGTGCACAGGCGCACCAGGCCGGGGTCCTTGTGCCAGGCCGTCGGGTCGCCCGTCACCGATCCGACAAGGAAGCCGACGATCGGCCAGCGCACGACGACCGACAGGAGCATCCCGGCGGCGTACGCGGCGTTGTAGTAGATGCCCGGCAGGAAGACGTCTTTGGCCTCACCGGTGCGCGCGGCGAAGATCGCGCCGATGCCGATGCCGACCAGGCTGTTGAGCACGAACTGCGGTGTGCTCCGCTGGACGAGCCGGATGATCAGGAGGACCACGGCCGAGGCGATGCTGACGATCAGCGACGTCTTCAGGTCCTTGGTCGCCAGCCACATCCCCGTGAAGGCGATCGTGGGGACCGCCGCCTCGACGATGCCCCGCTTCCCGCCCAGCGCCTTGGCCAGCTGGGCACGAACGGCCGACTCAACGGTTGCGTGCGCCTCCGGCGCGGCCGTCGTGTCCGCTGTGCTCATACGGTCTCCTGGAGATCAAGGGCCACCAGCCGGACGCAGCTCGTAGCGGGGATTGAACATGACCTTGCGACCGTCCTGGAGGCTAACCAGGCCCTCCGCCCGTACGGCCCGGCCCGGCTCAATGCCGACGATCTTCCGGCGGCCTAGCCATACAAGATCGATCACGTCCGAACCGTCGTACAGCTCGGCCTCGAGAGCGGGCGCGCCCCCTCGAGGACGCAATGTCACGGTACGCAGCGTACCCGCCACGCAGAACCTGCGCCGTTCACCACACGCGGCGATGGGCGTGGCGCCCTGCCTGTCCAGGTCCTCTTGCAGCTCAGCGGCCTCCAGGTCGGCCTGACTGCTGGCCAGCCGCTGGAAGAAGCCCCGCAGTCCGCCTCGTTTGGCAGGCTCCGGCGTGCTCATCGGTCGCTCACCAGTTTCCACGCTCGCAGTTCAGACCGGTCCTCGTGACTCTCAAGCGTAGGGGACGCTCTCATCGCACACTACTTGAGGACATCCTTCGCCTGAAGACCAGAAAATGGCGGTCCGTACTCCATTCATGCCCCGAGGCGCGGCGTCGTCCCACCGCGAGCGCATCGCGATGCCGCGCCCCAGGTCAGCGAATCCAGGTCAGCGAGTTTCGGTGATCTCCGGGCCGCGCGGCGCGAACGGGTTGAGCTTCGGCTTCTGGTCCTGCTCCTCCATCGCCTGCCTGGCCTCGGCCGGCAGCCGCAGGTGGATCGCGTCCTTGGGCGCCATGGGTTCGTCTCCCCTGACCACCACGATGTCGCGGACGACGTTCTCGAGGGTCTCGGCCGCCTCGTCGTCGATCGCCGCCCGGCCGCTGATGACCGCGCGGAGGAACCACCGGGGGCCGTCGATCCCGATGTAGCGGGCGGGCTGCGGCCCCTGATCCTGCGTGGGGACCTTCGCCGCCAGCTCGACGCCGAACGGGCCCTCGCGCTCCTCGACGGTGCCGCCGACCGCCTCCACCTCGCGGGACAACTCGGCGCGGATCTCGTCCCAGACGCCGCTCCGCTTGGGCGCGGCGAACGCGTGCACCTGCAGGGCGCTCTCGTTCACGAAGACGAGTGCCCCGTCGATGTGATCACCCGCGAGGCTGAGCTGCACCTCGAATCCCGGGCCGATGGGCAGGCGGAGCCCGCCGAGATCGACCCGCTCGGCCTCCGGGTAACCGTCCTCGGCGTCCCAGGGACCGGATGTCCGCGCGGGAGTGGCGGACTGGTCCTCCGAGACGGCCGGCACCGCCTCCACCTCCGCGCTTCGCCTGCGTCGGAACACTTCTTTCACGCTCCTCTTTCCACTGTCCGAGAGTTCAAGGCTAGGCACCACAGGGGGCGGCTTCGCAAATCGCCGTCAACTGCCGGTGGAACCGAATCCGTCGGCGCCGCGCACCGAGCCGGGCAGGCGGTCCACCTCATGGAACGCCGCCTTCTCCACACGCTGGACGACCATCTGCGCGACCCTGTCGCCGCGCTTGAGCCGTACCGCGTTCTTGGAGTCGGTGTTGATCAACGTTACCTTGATCTCGCCCCGATATCCGGCGTCGACGGTGCCGGGCGCGTTGACCAGCGTCACGCCGAACTTGGCCGCCAGCCCCGACCGGGGATGGATGAATGCCGCGTAGCCGTCCGGGAGCGCGATGGCCACCCCGGTCCCGACCACGGCCCGCTCTCCGGGCAGCAACTCGACGTCCTCCACGGCGTACAGGTCGGCGCCCGCGTCTCCCGGATGGGCGTACGACGGCAGCGGAAGCCCCGTGTCGAGCCGGTGGATCAGCACCTCAACGCTCATGAGGCAAGACCCTACCCGTTGTGCTGCGGAGACACCGCCTCTCCCGCACCGGACGCGGGCTTCCCGCCGTCCTGCTCGGGGACCGGGGTTTCGACGTGGGCCGGAGGCTCGGACGCCTGCGGCGGCACCTCGACGGCTTCGGGGTCCGGCCGGGGCCCGTCGCGCCGCAATTCGGGCAGCGCCCGGTAGATCACCGCGGTCACCGGTACGGCGACGGCGGCGCCTGCGATTCCCCCGAGTACGCCGCCCACCGCGAGCACCAGGATGATCGCGAGGGGGTGGAACGCGAGGGCGCGGCCGACGATCAGCGGCTGGAGCACGTGGTTCTCCAGCTGCTGCTCGACGACGAGCACCCCGACGAAGATCAGCGCGTAGACCCAGCCCTGTGCGCCGAACGTCACCAGCGTGGCGATGGTGCCCGCGATGAAGATGCCGACGATCGGGATGAAGCTCGCCAGGAACACCAGCACCGCCAGCGGCGCCCACAGGGGCACCTGCATGCCCGCGAGCACCACTCCGATCACTACGCCGTGGATGGCGGCGACGGCGACGGTGCCGTGCACGTAGTGGGAGATCGTGACCCAGGCGGCGCGCCCGGCGCGGTCGACACGCGGCGCATTGCGGCCGAAGGCGCGCAGGAACCACGCCCAGATGCGGTCGCCGTCCTTGAGCAGGAAGAAGGTCACGAACAGCATCAGCACGATCGACGTGAGCACCTCGACGACCGCGGTGGCCCCGGTCAGCAGGGTCTCGGTGATCTGGCTGCGCTGTTCGTTGACCTGCCTGGTGAGCTGGTCGACCATGTCGGCCAGCTGCGACTCCTTGAGCTGGAGCGGTCCGTGCAGCAGCCAGTCCTGCACATTGCGCGCAGTGAGCTGGATCTGTGCCACCAGCTTGGGGAACTCCTCGTTCGCCCGGAATCCGATCATGAAACCGACGCCGACGATGATCGCCAGGCCGAACAGGATGGTGATCCACGTGGCGTAGATCGGCCGCAGGCCGGCGTTGCGGAGCCGCCGGGTGAGCGGGTAAAGGAGTGCGGCGAGCAGGAAGGCGATGGCCACCGGCAGCACGACGAAACTCAGCCGCCCGATGGCCAACGCGACGACGTAAATCATCGCGCCGAGCAACAGGACCCGCCAACTCCATGCGGCAAGCGTCACGAGAACGCGCGGGACCGCGGGCTCTTCATGCTCGTTATGCGAGATCACCCGTCCAGCCTGGCATGTTCCCCACGCAAACGCGCACGACTTTTGCGCGCGTCCCGCTTTTGCCGTACTCATCACATCTGCACGGACACTTCAGCTGCGAGCGGAGATCGGCGTGATCGCGCGCAGGGCATGGCGTGGCAGGGGCGGCCACGGGTAGACACTAAGGTCGTCACCGAGGAGGAACCATGCCAGACATTTCACGGGCCGACGAAGACAAACCCGACATCCAGTGGCGGATCGTTGGCGGTCTCGTGGGGCTCGCCGTGGGGTTCGCCTCCCGGAAGGTGCTCTCGTACGCCTGGGAGAAGTCCACCGGCAAGAAGCCCCCGGCCAACGTCGACTCACCGGAGATCAGCCTGCGCGAGGCCCTCGCCTACGCCGTCGTCATGGGGCTCGGCATGGAGGTGGCGAGGATCATCGCCACCCGCGCGGCCGCCAAGAGGTACCGGTCGTGGAAGGCCGCCGCCAAGGACGTCTGACCAGCGCCTCCGAACTGCGCCGGCGGGGGTGCGGTCACCCGGTCTCGAGCGCCGTGAGGAAGTCGCTGGCCCACTTGTCGACGTTGTGCGTGGCGACCCGGCGGCGCAGCGACCGCATCCTGCGGCCCAGCTCGTGCGGCGTCGCCCGCATCGCCGCCAGCATCGCCCGCTTCATTCCGTCTATGTCGTACGGATTGACCAGGAACGCCTGCCTGAGTTCGTCGGCGGCCCCGGCGAACTCGCTGAGCACCAGAGCGCCCCGCAGGTCGTGCCGGCAGGAGACGTACTCCTTGGCGACCAGGTTCATGCCGTCGCGCAACGGGGTGACGACCATGACGTCGGCCGCGCAGTAGAGCGCCGCCAGCTCCGCCTTGCTGTACGACTGGTGGAGGTAGTTGATCGGCTGGCGGCCCAGCATGCCGTGCTCGCCGTTGATCCGGCCCACCATCAGCTCGATGTCGTTGCGCAGCCGGATGTACTCCTCGACCCGTTCCCGCGTGGGCGTGGCGACCTGGACGAACGCCGCCTCCCCGGGCTTGAGCGTGCCGTCGTCGAGCAGCTCGCCGAACGCCTTGAGCCGCTGGCCGATGCCCTTGGTGTAGTCGAGGCGGTCCACGCCGAGCAGCACGTGCTCCGGGTCGCCCAGCTCCGCGCGGATCTCCCTGGCCCTCACCTGGATCCGGGGATCGCGGACCATCTGGTCGAGCTCGCCGAAGTCGACGGAGATCGGGAACGCCTCGGCCCTGACGGTGCGGCCGTCCACCTGGACCTCGTTGCGGTGGTTGGGCAGGCCGAGCAGGCGCCGGCAGAGGCGGATGAAGTTCGAGGCGCCGCCGGGCCGCTGGAAGCCGACGAGGTCGGCGCCGAGAAGGCCTTCCACGATCTCGTTGCGCCAGGGCAGCTGCCAGAACAGCTCGGCGGGCGGGAACGGGATGTGCAGGAAGAAGCCGATCTTGAGGTCGGGGCGGAGCTTGCGCAGCATGGCGGGCACCAGCTGGAGCTGGTAGTCCTGCACCCACACGACCGCGCCGGGCGCCGCCGCGTCGGCCGCGGCCCGGGCGAACCGGTCGTTGACGGCCCGGTAGGCGTCCCACAGAACACGTGAGTAGACGGGCGTGGCGACGACGTCGTGGTAGAGCGGCCACAAGGTCGCGTTGGAGAACCCCTCGTAGTAGAGCTCGACCTCGAGGGCCGACAGCGGTACGGGGATCAGGTGCATGCCGTCGTCGTCGAAGGGTTTGAGCTCCTCCTCGGCGGCGCCCGTCCATCCGAGCCAGGCGCCGTCGCGCTGCTGCATGACCGGGGCGAGCGCGGTGACGAGTCCTCCGGGGCTGCGCCGCCATTCCTTCTCGCCCACGCGGTCCACCGGAAGCCGGTTCGCGACGATCAGAAACGAGCTGGTACTACGCATGAAGCCCCTCCAGGGTCGTCTGTGCCCACCATAAGAGAGGCATCTCCAGTCGCCCATA
This sequence comes from Planotetraspora thailandica, assembly GCF_016863335.1. Classification (GTDB taxonomy): domain Bacteria; phylum Actinomycetota; class Actinomycetes; order Streptosporangiales; family Streptosporangiaceae; genus Planotetraspora; species Planotetraspora thailandica. Next base: position 41,787 of record NZ_BOOR01000018.1, on the reverse strand, counting down.
CCCGTATCGACTTGCACAATTCGCGAAGGAGAACGTGAGGATGATCTCACGCAGCTCACTGGGCGTACGGAAGAGGTTTAGACCAATCGGTCACAGTTTCGCTACCGAGATCAACGGGCCGGGCGGAGACCGGCCTGGATACGGTCCGTAATTCAGCCGCTCTGGCCGGGAGGCAGCGTCTGCTGACGGCGCAGATCGGCGCGCACGGCCTCGGCCAGCCTCCTGGTCGCCACCCGGTTGAGCGCCCCGCCGGCGACCGCGCCGGTGAGGAAGGGTCCGAGGGTCGTGAGGTGCCGGCCCAGAGTGCGCATCAGCCGGTTGCGCAGGGCCGTCTTCGCCGCCGCCCCGAGGGCGAGGGTGGCCGAGCCGGGTGCGAGGGGGTTCACGCCGCGCTGTTTCGACCAGGCCAGGGCATAGGCGGCCGCGCGCTGGGAGCCGTTGCCGGGGATATGCACGCCGTACACCTCGTGCAGCTCGGCGACGAGTTTGACCTCGACCGCCGCGACGACCAGCGTCTCCGCAACCAGCTGCGCCGGGGCGGAAAGGAGCAGGGGTGGGGCCGCGAACTCTGCAGCGGCCAGGGCTCCTCCCACCGCGCCGATGGCCATGGTCGCCTTCGCCGCCGTACGGACCAGGTCGTCGGCCAAGGCCTCTCCCGTGAGGCCGTAATGGTGCTCCTGAAGCGTCGCGTAGTCCCTGACCGGCAGACGCTGGGCGATGTTGACGAAAACGTCGGCCAGCCATCGGCCGCGGGCCGTGCCCGACCTCCGGGCCTCCTTGGCCGACACCGCGAGCGCCTTGCTGAGGCGGCCGAGCAGCCTTCGCCGCTCGGCCCCGTCCGCCTCTTGAGGGGCCACGAGCCTGCCGACAAGATCGGCTACCTCGTCGTGCTCTTCGTGCTTGTCGTTGCCGTCGTGCGATCGATCCGTTTCGGGAGTCAACGGACCCTCCTCATGAGTCTCCTAAGCTGCGCACTCGCGGCAGACCTGCTGACCGTTCCGCTCGGAGGCCAACTGGCTGCGGTGGTGCACCAGGAAGCAACGCGAGCAGGTGAACTCGTCAGCCTGGCGTGGGATCACCCGAAGAGACAGCTCCTCGTTGGAAAGATCAGCCCCCGGCAGCTCCAACGACTCGGCAAGGTCGGTCTCGTCGATGTCGATGCTGCCCGACGACTTGTCGCTGCGCCGCGCCTGAAGTTCCTGAAGGCTGTCCTCATTCAGGTCGTCATCAGTCTTGCGCGGGCTGTCGTAGTCGGTAGCCATTTGCGTACTCCATCCCCCTCATCTATCTGTCTGCGCCTACGTCGCGCGTCTTCAACGCACGGGAGGCGGAAATTGTGCCCGTCGCGGCCGGGAGATTTTGCAATCGGTACCCGGATGGACGAACACTGAACCTCCCGACACGAGAGGGGCATCCCGCACTAGGCTGTGGTTAGCCAAATATGGCGAAAACCACAGTATCGACGGTATGACCCACCGCGTTTCGACGGCACATCCAACCACATGTACGGCGCGCTCGCTCCCTCAGCGCGCCGACTGCGTGGCGCCGGTGGTTCCCCCGGTCACCGAAAGACGGACCGTCATCACGAGGCCGCCGCCGTCACGAGGGACGGCGCTCACCGATCCGTCATGCGCCCGGACGATCGCACGCACGATGGACAGGCCGAGACCCGCGCCTTTGGCGGATTGCACCCGATCGGCGTTCAGTCGCCTGAAAGGCTCGAACAGGCTGTCCACCTCGTACGCGGGCACATGTGGCCCCGTGTTCGCGATCTGAACAACGGCACCCCCGCCGACAATTCCCGTTCGGACCCAGACTTTTCCGGTGGGGCCCATGTTGTGCTTGATGCCGTTCTCGATCAGGTTGGAAACGCACCGCTCGAGAAGAACCGGATCTCCCGTCACCGGGGCCGGATGGAGGTCATATTCGACCGCGATCTCTTCCTCCGCCGCGAACGCGGTCAGCTGCTCGATCGCCGTCTTGGCGACCTCCTGAATGTCCACGGGTTTGCGGACGGAAAGCTCTCTGTCGCTGCGGGCCAGAAGCAGCAGCCCCTCGATCAGGCGCTCGTTGCGGGCGGTCGTGCCCAGCAGCGTACGGCCGAGCACCTTGAGATCCTCGGACGCCTCGGGATCGGCGAGGGCCACCTCCAGGACGGTCCTGTTGATCGCGAGCGGGGTGCGCAGCTCGTGCGAGGCGTTGTCGACGAACCTGCGCTGGGCGTCGAACGCCGCGTTTAGGCGGGTGAGCATCGCGTCGAAAGTGTCGGCGAGCTCCTTCAGCTCGTCGTCGGGCCCGGTCAGGTCGATGCGCTCGTGGGCGAGCGAGGTCTCCGACAGCTTGCGGGCCGTCGCCGTCATCTTCTTGATCGGCCGCAGCGCGCGGTCGGCCACGAGATAGCCGATCATGAGCGCGAGGATGGCCACGCCCAGCAGGGCGGGCAGCGACCTCCTCAGCAGCTCGCCCCGCGCGGTGGCGATGGCGTCGGCCAAGGTCTGGAGGTAGTACTCCTTGATCGTGTCCTCGGTGCTCTGCGGCAGGTTGATGTTGGGCACCAGGATGTTGCCGGGCCAGGCCGCGTCGATGGCCTGCCCCGCCAGGACGTACATGAGCATGAGCAGGAACACGCCGGCGACGAACACCAGCGCCGCATAGGTCAATGTCAGCCGCCAGCGGATGCTCACGCGGTTGGACATCGCCTTGATCTCGTCGAGCAGGCGCCGCCGTGCGGGATTGGCGGTCACCGGCGGCGGGCCGTCCCAGGCAGGCGGCCCGCTCGGAGGCGGCGGCACCTGGCCGTGCTGGCCGTGCTGGCCGTGCTGGCCGTGCTGGCCATGCTGGCCGTGCACCTGCGCCGCTCCGGCGGCCGGAGCGGGAAGCATCTGCGGGGCGCGCGCCGAGTCGCCGCCGTGGTTCTCCGGCGCATCCGGTCCGCTCACGACGTCACCTCGCTCCTGGACGCCCCCCTGGGCCGGCTCGGTCACAGGCGGTATCCGACACCGGGCACGGTCTCGATGGCCTGCGGCTCACCGAGCTTCTTGCGCAGGGTCATCATGGTCACCCGGACAACGTTGGTGAACGGGTCGATGTGCTCGTCCCACGCCTTGTCGAGGAGATCCTCCTGGCTGACGACGGCGCCTTCTGCGCGCATCAGCTCCTCCAGGACGGCGAACTCCTTCTTGGTCAGCGGGATCTCCTTGTCGTCCCGGGTGACCAGCCGTTTGCCCGGGTCGAGCCGGATTCCGGCGCGCTCGAGCACGGGCGGCAACGGCGGGGCCGACCTGCGGCCCAGCGCCCGCACCCGCGCGACGAGCTCCATGAACGCGAACGGCTTGGCGAGATAGTCGTCGGCGCCGAGCTCCAGGCCCTCCACCTTGTCGTCGACCTCGCCGGACGCCGTCAGCATGATGATCCGCGACGCCGACCGCTGGGTGACGAGGTGACGCGCCACCTGGTCGCCGTGCACCTTGGGCAGGTCACGGTCGAGCACGATCACGTCGTAGTCGATGTAGGCGGTCTTCTCCAGCGCGGCCGCGCCGTCGTAGGCCACGTCCACGGCCATCGCCTCGCGGCGGAGCCCGGTCGCGATGGCGTCCGCGAGCACTCGCTCGTCCTCCACCACAAGCACGCGCATCAAGGTCCTCCTCAGCTGGAATGACGCTCACATTCTCGCAACACCCGCCGTAAGCCTGTGGTAAGCGGTCTCCCGCGATCACGTGATGCAGAGCACAGGATTTGGGTGGTTTGAGGCAAGCCCGCCAGTGGGTAATGGGGGGCTACACCCCAATTGTCGTGTGCCGGGGAAGGGCTTCCTCCCCAGGATCCGCTGCGGGGTCCGCGCATGACAACTTTTCGCCCCCGAGAAAGAAGGTGAGATGGGCGAGTTCACGACAACGATCGAATCCCGGCTCGACCAGGCCTACAAGGGTCTCGAGGAGGCCAGGTCGAGCGGAGACGCATTCCTCGCCGACGCCCTCACCGCCGAGATCGAAGACCTCCGCCGCCTGGCCGACGATCACGGCATTTCGATCCAGCGATAAGTAAGACGGCACCGAACCCCTGGGGGCTCGCCTGTACGGCGGGCCCCCGCCTTTTTGGGCCTGATCAGGCTCGGTCGAGGCCGATCGACGTCAGAAGCTCATGCAGTTCGCCGTACAGGCCCGGATCTGCGCAGATGGTCACGTCGGCGTCGCTCGGCCTGCCGTTCAGGCTGCCGAACCGCGCGCCCGCCTCGGTCGCGACCAGGCCGCCGGCGGCGTAGTCCCAGTAGTTGACGCCCCGCTCGTAGTAGGCGTCGACGCGCCCGGCGGCGACCGAGCACAGGTCGATCGCGCACGATCCGGACCGCCGGATGTCGCGGACCGTCGGCAGCAGCGTGGTGAGCACCTCGGCCTGGACGCGCCGGCGTTCCGCGCCGTAGGCGAACCCGGTGGCGACCAGTGCCGCCTCGACGGGGACGCCGGTGGTGCAGTGCAGACGCTCGCCCGCCAGCCAGGCTCCGCCGCCCTTCGAGGCGCTGAACAGCTCACCGAGGGGCACGTTGTACACGACCCCGGCGACGATCTCCCCGTCGAGTTCGGCGGCGATGCTGACCGCCCAGGCCGGCAGGCCGTACAGGAAGTTGACCGTGCCGTCGATCGGGTCGACCACCCAGCGCACCCGCCCCTCGCCGGGCGTGTCGCCGCCCTCCTCGCCCAGGATGGCGTCGCCCGGACGGGCCTCGCCGATGCGGGCGCGGATCAGTTGCTCGGCGGCGCGGTCGAGGGAGGTCACGATGTCGGTGGGGCTGGATTTGGTGGCCAGGACCTCGGGCCTCGCGGGCCGTTCGGCGAGCAGCATCTCCCCCGTCTCGCGGGCGATGTCGAGGGCCAGCTCGAGCAACTCCCCCACCACCCCCTGGAGATCCCCCCCACCTTGGGCGTGATCATGCAGAACTTCGCTCGCACCCACTGTGACCTGCTTTCCCATCCCCGGTGATCATGCAGAACTTCGAGATCATGGCCTTCTGCCTGCGAAAATCCATAACGCGATCATGCAGTCCGGAAATTTCCGGACTGCATGGTCACGAACGCCATCTTCCCAGACGGGCGTAGGCGGGCCCGAAGAGGTGCATGATCACGAACTGCGAATCCGCAGGTCGCGCATGCCTCCTCCGAACTTCTGCATGATCACCACTACGAAAGGCGCAGGTCGTACGGCACGGCCGCGAACTTCTGCATGATCACGCCCAGGGTTCCTCCCAGGGTTCCTCCAAGGATCACCACCACATCCCTCACCACCAAGCCCTCACCCCAGAAATCCCCCTGGCGGGGTCAGGCGAGGGATGACGGGCGGGTCCAGGGGGTGCCGAGGACGTGCTGGGACAGGAAGGCCAGCACGGTCTCGTACCACACGACGGCGTTGCCGGGCTTGAGGACCCAGTGGTTCTCGTCCGGGAAGTAGAGGAACTTGGACTCGACCCCCGAACGCTGGAGGTCCCACCAGAGCCGCAGCCCCTCCCCGATCGGCACCCGGTAGTCCTTGTCCCCGTGGATCACCAGCATCGGCGTGGTGATCTTGTCGAGCGAGTGGTGCGGTGACAGGCGCGTGTACCGCGCCGAGCCAGGCACCCCGAACTCCCGCTGCCAGTACATCGAGGCATCCGTGGTCCCGGCGAACTGGTCGAGGTTCCAGAGGGACGCGTGGGTGACGATGGCCTTGAACCTGTCGGTGTGACCGGCGACCCAGTTGGCCATGTAGCCGCCGAACGATCCGCCCATGGCGGCGATCCGCTGCTCGTCGACCTCCGGCCGCTTGAGACACTCGTCGGTGATCGCCATGAGGTCGGCGTGCGTGACCGGCCCCCAGTCGCCCCAGCCCCGGTCGATCATGGCCTGGCCGTACCCTGTGGACAGGCAGGGGTCCGGCAGCAGCACGGCGTAGCCGTTCTTGGCCATGATCCACGGGTTCCATCGCCAGGACCAGTCGTTCCAGCTGGCCACCGGCCCGCCGTGGATCCACAGCAGGAACGGCGCGGGGTTCTCCGCCGACGCCTCCGCGGGCAGCACGAGCCAGCCCCTGATCTCCGTTCCGTCGTCGGCGAGGGCGGTGACCTCGGTCAGCGTGCCCGGCAGGTCCAGCGTCGGCGCCGGCGAGGGCAGGTGGGTGAGTGAGCCGTCCGGGGCGATCCGCACGGGCCGCGCCGCCGCGTCGACGGCGCTGCGCAGCGCGTAGAGCGAGCCGTCGGGAGCCGGGCACAGCTCCTGGTAGGCGCCGTCGTCCGTGGTCAGCCGGGCCACGTCGCCGTCAAGGGAGACGCGGAACACGGGCCTGCGGCCCTGGTGGTCGGCCGCGATGTACAGGGCGTCCGACGACTGCGCCCACGCGATCGCCGACGGGAACAGCTCCCCGCCGAGGGCCCTGCCCTCGCCCGTCTCCAGGTCGACGACCCACAACTCCAGGGCGGTCGACAACTCCTGGTCGCCGAGCCGTTCCCGGGAGCACGCGACGTACCGACCGTCGGGCGACACCGTCACCGGGCCGCCGAAGTCGTGGCCGTCGGAGGCGGCCAGCGTGCGCCGTGACGCCGCCCCAGCCGCGACGTCGAACGCGACCAGCTCGAAGCGCACCTCTCCGTCGCCGGCGGGAACCATCCAGGTGGTGATCACCGTGGCGCCGTCCGGTGTGACGGCGAACGAGGCGTTGTCCAGCGCCCGCCCAGGCTCCGGCGTCAGGTCGGCCACGTCGTCCGCACCGGCCGGGCCCGCGAGCACGTCTCCCCGTACGGCACCGGCCAGCAGGCGCGTCTGCGCGGGGCCGAGATCGTGGTCCCAGAAACGCACGGGGTAGCTCTCGTGCAGGATCGCGCTGATTCCGGCATCCTTGCGGGCCTTGCGGCGCTCCTCCTCGGTGGCGGCGTGACCGGGCAGCACGCCGGCGGCGTAGACGACCGTCCCTCCGGCGGCCCGGACCCCGCTGATCCCACCGGGCCGGGTCGCCAGCCTGCGCGGCTCGCCCCGCTCCGGCAGCAGCCACAGGGCGGGCACGTTCTCGTCGTTGTCCTTGACGGTCTCGTCGGGGCGCCGGGAGACAAACAGCACCTCGCCGTCCGGGGTGAACTCGGCACCCGCCTCCCCCTTCGCCGACCGGGTCAGCCGGTACGGCTCGGCGTCGCCGGCCTCGACAGGGATCTCCCAGAGGGCCGTGCCGTACGACGAGCGGTCGGGGTTCAGGGACTGGACCACGGCGACCAGCCGGGTCCCGTCGGGCGAGAGCCGCAACGACACCACGCGCGGCACGGCTACGTATTCATGGATGTCCGGAAATTGGCTCACCGCTCGAACCTACCCGGGATCTTGGCGTGAGCCCAAGGGCTTTCGCCCGCCGAACACACCGCGCGATCGAGAGGATGCGCACCTACGGAAGCGACTGTCCCCAGACCTGCGTAGGCTGAATGGTCATGGGGAGCACATCGGCTTATGACGCTTTGCTGATCGTCTCGTTCGGGGGACCGGAAAAGCCCGAAGACGTCATGCCGTTTCTGGAGAACGTGGTCCGCGGGCGCGGGGTGCCCCGGGAGCGGCTGCTCGCGGTGGAGGCGCACTACCAGGGCTTCGGCGGCGTCAGTCCCATCAACCAGCAGTGCCGCGACCTGATCGACGCCCTCGACGTCGATCTGCCCGTGTATTGGGGCAACCGTAATTGGCAACCCTTCCTGGAGGACACCGTCCGCCAGATGGCCGCCGACGGGGTGACCCGGGCCGCGGCGTTCGTCACGGCCGCCTACAGCTCCTATTCCAGCTGCCGGCAGTACCTCGACGACATCGACCGGGCCCGCGCGGCCGTCCCGGGTGCGCCGGAGATCGTCAAGCTGCGGCACTACTACGACCACCCGGGGTTCATCGCGGCGATGGCCGACCACACGCGGGCCGCCCTCGACGCGCTCCCCGCCTCCGAACGGGGCGCGGCTCGCCTGGTCTTCACCGCGCACAGCATCCCGGTGTCGATGGCGCAGACCGCGGGCCCGCAGGGCGGCGCGTACGAGGCGCAGCTGAGGAAGGCCGCCGCGCTGGTCACCGAGCAGGTGGACCCCGCCCGCTCGTGGGACCTCGCCTGGCAGAGCCGCAGCGGCCCGCCGAGCGTCCCGTGGCTGGAGCCGGACATCTGCGACCACCTGGAGCGGCTGCACGACGACGGCGTGCGGGCGGTCGTCACGGTGCCGATCGGGTTCGTGTCCGACCACATGGAGGTCATCTACGACCTCGACGTGGAGGCGGCGGCCATGGCCGAGAAGCTCGGGATGGCCTTCACCCGGGCGTCCACCGCGGGCACGCATCCCCGGTTCGTCTCGATGGTGAGTGAACTGCTCGCCGAACCCGTCCCGGCGCGGTGCGCGGCGTTGTGCTGCCCGGCTCCCCGGCGCAGGCCCACCCCCGACGCCTCCTAGATAGACGCCGCGGCGTCTCAGCCGTACGCGCGGGCGTAGGCGGAGGCGAGCCCGAGGACCTTGTCAACGTAGTCCCACGAGTGGTTGTAGAACCACACGGCCTTCCTGAGTTTGTCGCCACCCTGTCCCGCGCCGTTGGCGCACAGGTATTTGGCGGCCGACGGGACGGCGTCGTAGGGGCTCCAGATGTCGGCCTCGCCGTCGCCGTCGCCGTCCACTCCGTAGACCTTCCACGTGGCCGGCATGAACTGCATGGGCCCGAGCGCGCCCGCCGACGAGGGCCCGTTGTTGCGGCCGTGGCTGCTTTCGACCTGCCCGATGGCGGCCAGCACGGTCCAGGACAGGCCGGGGCAGACGCCGGCGGAGCGCCGGTAGAGGTCCAGATAGCTGGCGGGCCGGCCGACCAGCCCGGGCCCTGAGCCCGACGTGGGCTTGGCCGGCTTCTCCTGGGTCGTCCCGACGGGCACGAACTGCGCGTCGCGGCCGAGCAGGCGCGTGAGCGCGTCGCGGTCGGGAGTGCCGCCCTTTGCGTGGATGAGGACGACGACGTCGGCGGCGAATCCCAGCCGCCGCCCGAGGTCGCGGCTGACCAGGCCGTCGATCCCGGGCAGGCCGAGGGTGGCGGAGGCGGCGAGCCGCAGCGACGGGCCGTCCTCGACCTGGTAGTCGTCCCCGAGGACCATGCCCGACTTGGCGACGGTCGCGCCGTCGGCCACGACCTCGTTCCTCGCCAGCGCGCTCCACACCTCGGGGTGGTCGGCCACGGGTTGCGGCGTCCACGAGCGGAACCCCGCCGGGTCGACGCCCAGCAACTGCAGGGTCTTGCCGGAAACCTGCACCGTGCCGCCGTCGGCTCCGGCGACCTTCTGCACGTGTTTGAGCGCGCCGATCTCGCGGAGCGTGTCCGCCGAGACGGGCGACCGCGAGATGGCCAGCAGGGTCGGCGGGGTGGCCGTGACGCCGGGGCCGCTCGTGGCGGGCGAGCCCTCCGGGAGCGCGGGGCCGGGGACTGCGACCGGGGTGTCCAGCGTGTCCGGCCGCTCGGCCGCGATCGCCGACCCGCCGCCCGGCGGCGGCGATGAGGCGCTGGATGAGGCGCTGGATGAGGCGTCGGATGAGCCGTCCATCGAGCCGAGGGCCACGAACCCTCCGACGATGACAAGGGTGATCACCACGGCCAGCCCGGCCACGGAGGCACGAAGATGCGAGAACCGGGGAAGAAGCCGCACCTGGCCCAGGTTAAACCCTTTGCCCCATAGACGTAAAAATCACTTGCCATTCGGCACGGTTGTGCGTTTAGGGTCGAGCAGCGTAAACCGCCGTCCGCGTGCCACGGGATAAGACGCCCCGGGGCCGCCGCCGCCCGACCGGCGTGCCCGGACGCACACCGTGATCTCAGCGCCCCCTGTGATCACGTGACGTCACTGTGCCGAAGGGATCCGCGACATGGTTGGGCCATACCGAGGCCTGTTCGGCACGCCTGGCGTCAAGGGCTTCGTCATCACGGGCTTCATCGGGCGGATCCCGATGTCGATGCTCGGCATCGGGGTCGTGCTGCTCATCTCCGCGCTGACCGGGTCCTACGCCACAGCGGGCGCAGTGTCGGCGGTGGTGTCCCTGGCCTACGCCGTCTCCGCGCCGCTGTCCGGCCGGCTCGTCGACAGGTTCGGGCAGGCCACGGTGCTCGTCCCGTTCGCCCTCCTCCACGGGGTCTCCCTCTCCGGGCTCATGTTGTGCGCGCACACCGGCCAGCCGACCTGGACCCTTTTCGCCACCGGAGTCGCGGCCGGGGCCAGCGCCACCTCCCTGGGAGCGATGGTCCGGGCCCGCTGGACCCACGTGCTGAAAGACCCTGACAAGCTGCACATCGCGTTCTCGTTCGAGTCGGTGGCCGACGAGGTCATCTTCGTCGGCGGCCCCGCGTTCGTGACCGCGCTCGCCACGACGGTCAGCGTCTACGCGGGCCTCGTGGTCGCCCTCGTGCTCACGGTCGGCGGCACCGTCGCGTTCTCCGCGCTCCGCGCCACGCAACCGCCGGCCGTACGGCGCACGGACCACGCCCACTCGCCCATCGCCATCCCCGGAGTGGCCCTGCTGTCGGCCGTCTTCCTCGCCATGGGCGCGGTGTTCGGCTCGGTCGACGTCATCACCGTCGCCTTCGCCGACGAGCACGGCAGCAAGGTGGCGGCGGGCCTCCTGCTCGCGTCCCTGTCGGGCGGGAGCCTGGTCTCCGGCTTCTGGTACGGCTCCCGCCACTGGAAGATCAGCCTGCGCAGCAGGTTCGTCAGGGCGCTGGCGGTGTTCGCCGCCGGGCTCACGCCAGTGCTGCTGTTGAACGACATCCGCGCCATGGCCGTGGCGCTGTTCTTCGCGGGCCTCGCCATCTCCCCCACCCTGATCACAGGCTTCTCCCTCATCGAGCGGCTCGTCCCCGTCTCGCAGCTCACCGAGGGCATGTCGTGGACGTCCACGGCGATCGGGTTCGGCGTGGCGATCGGCGCCTGGGCGGGAGGCCACCTGATCGACACGTTCGGGGCGTCCAACGCCTTCGGATTCACCTTCGCCTGCGCGCTGGCGGCCATGATCGTCGGAATGGCCGGCAGCACACTCGTCCGGGTGGAGCACAACACCTTCTGAACACCGGGCGGACCATAGGCAGCCGCCCAATTTATGAGTAGTGTTCATGTTCCACGACGGGGGCGTGCGGTTCGCTGCGCGAGGAGGAACATGGACGCCTTCGTCAACTGGGCACGCAATCAGTCGGTCACCCCCGTGGAGTTCCGGACTCCGACCTCGGCCGCCGACGTGGCCCGCGCCGTACGGGACGCCGCCGCCGGCGGCCGCCGGGTCCGCATGCTGGGCACCGGCCACTCCTTCACCGGGGTCGCGCTGAGCGACGGCATCCTGCTGAGGCCGGACGGCCTGACGGGGATTCTCAAGCTCGGCGACGGCGAGGTGACGGTCGCGGCCGGCACGCCGCTGCGCGCCCTCAACGAGGAGTTGCGGGCGCACGGCCTGGCCCTGGCCAACATGGGCGACATCACGGCGCAGACGGTCGCGGGCGCGATCCAGACCGGCACCCACGGCACGGGACGCGAGATCGGCGGCCTGGCCGACCAGGTCACCGAGCTGGAGATCGTGCTGGCCGACGGCTCCATCACCACGGTGCGGGAGGGCGACCTCTTCGACGCGGCCAGGGTCGGCCTCGGCGCGCTCGGCATCCTGACCGCCGTGACGCTGCGGGTGGAGCCGTCGTTCCTCCTCCACGCCTGCCGCGAGCCTGTGCCGTTCAGCCGGATCCTGGACACCATCGACGAGCTCATCGGCCGCGACGAGCACCTCGACTTCTTCTGGCTGCCGCACACCGACACGTGCCTCGTCAAACGGAACAACCGCTCCCCCGGGCCCGCCCAGCCGCCGAGCGACTTCAAGCGCTGGCTCGACAACGTCTTCCTCGAGAACACCCTCTTCGGCGTCATGTGCGCGGCCGGGGCCTGCTTCCCCGGCCTGATCCCCCGAATCAACCGGGTCTCCGCGGCCGTGCTCGGCGCGTCCGAATGCGTGGACACCTCCTACAAGATCTTCACGTCGGTGCGCGAGGTCCGCTTCCTGGAGATGGAGTACGCCATCCCCCGCCACCACCTCGCCCACGCCCTGCGCGAGACGCGCGACCTCGTGGAACGGTCCGGCTGGAAGATCACCTTCCCTGTGGAGGTCAGGGTGACGCCGCCGTCGGACGCCTGGCTGTCCACCGCGTACGGCAGGCCCTCGGCCTACATCGCCTGCCACATCTACAGGCCCACGCCGAACCCGGCCTACTTCGAAGGCGTAGAGGAGATCATGACCAGGCTCGGGGGGCGCCCGCACTGGGGCAAGCTGCACACCCGAGACGCCGCCTACCTGAGCACGGTATATCCGCGGTTCGCCGACTTCGTCGCGCTGCGCGACACGCTCGACCCCCGGGGCCTGTTCGCCAACGACTATCTCGACCAGGTCCTCGGGCGCGACGCACACGCGGGCGCCTCCGGAAAGAGCCCCGGACCCACAGCGATGTAAAGAGCCGGCCCCTTGTGACACGTCCCCGGCGTGTCGGGTTGCCTCACCCGCCCGGCTAGGGAGGAGATTGCGAGACACGGGCAGCCTGAGCCCGGCGTGCCACCAGAACCCGGGGGACACCCAGTGCACATCAACCCCTCCCGGGCCGTCGCGACCGTCGCGGCGGCCACGACGCCGTCCACCGGCGCGTCCGCCACACCGGCGGCGCAAGGACGGCCGGAAGGCACGCGCCATCTCAGGAAGAACGACCCTCCGTTCTCTCGCGTCATGAGCCGACTTCGCCACACAAGGCGACGCCGTACGGGACAATCCGTCGAGGACACGCTGCCGCTTGCCGTACACAGGCAGGCTGTAGCAGGGTGAACCCGACAAATGTGACCGGGGTCACAACATCTGCCACACCCCTGGGCGAGGCGATGTTCGGACATGCCGGGTACGGTGCTGGAAGGCAACCGGCTCAAGCGAGAAACTCAAGGGTCCGGGGGAAGACGCAGCACGATGACGAAGGGACTCGCATGCAGGAGCTCCGTCTCGTCGCGGTAAGTGAGGACGGCACTTATCTCGTCCTGGCCACGGCCGGGCGGGGCACGCGGTTCACGCTTCCCGTCGACGATCGGCTCCGTGCCGCGGTCCGCGGCAACTTCTCCCGTCTCGGCCAGTACGAGATCGAAGTGGAGAGTCCGTTGCGCCCCAAGGAGATCCAGGCTCGAATCCGCGCCGGTGAGTCGGCTGAGGAGATCGCGGCCACCGCCGGCATCCCGGTGGAACGAGTCCGCTGGTTCGAGGGACCCGTTCTCCAGGAGCGCGAGTACATGGCCCAGCAGGCGCAGCGCGTCTCGGTGCGCATGCCCGGAGAGAGCGCTCCGGGGCCGACGCTGGGCGACCTCGTGGCCGAGCGTCTCACCCGGCGCGGCGTGCCCGCCGATGAGATCGACTGGGACGCCGCCAAGCGCGACGACAACCTGTGGCGGGTGAAGCTGGGCTTCGTCTGGAACGGGCACACCCGGCACGCCGAGTGGCTCTTCGACCCGCGCCGCCGCAACATCACCCCCAACGACGACGAGGCCATGCGCCTGTCGGCGGCCGAATACGTCGAGCCCGAGCGGGACGACACGACCGTGCGCCCGTTCGTGCCGCGACTGGCGTCCAAGCTCGCCCCCGTGGCCCCGCTTCCCGGCGCCGCCCACGGGCGCGTCGAGTCCGACTACGACCGCCCTGCCGTACGGCACGAGCCGCCCGCCCGGCTGGACCCGCCGCTGCGCCAGGAGCCGCCCGCGTGGAACGAGCCCGCCGCCCGGCACGACACCGTGCGGCGAGAGCCCGCTCCCTGGCCTGAGCCTCGTCATGAGGAGCCCCCGGCCCGGCCTGAGCCCGCACCAAAGCCGTTCCGGCTGCCGGAACCGGTGATCGAGGCGGACGCGCCGGAGGAGCTTCCCGCGTTCAAGCTGCCTCCGTCGACGTTGCTCGGACAGAACCCGCCGTCCCACAGCCCTGCGGCTCCGACGCCGCTGCGTCCGGTCGCGGAGACCCGGTCTCCGGAACCCGACGTGATCACCGGCATGTCCGGCGTGGAGGACCGGGTGGCACCGGTCCAGGAGGCCATCCCGGCCGCCCCGCCCGTTCACGAGCCCGCCGAGCCGGCTCCGTCTCGGCAGGACGCCTCACCGCAGACCGCGCACGACCCGACGCCGCAGCGCACCGACGCATCGGCGGTCCCCGCCGACCGGGCACCCGCCCACCTCGCCGCAGACCAGGCCGCCACAGACCAGGCCGCCGCAGACCAGGCGACGGCGGAGCGCGGCACCGACGGCCCTGCCGCCGCTCAGCAGACCGTTTCCGAGCAGACCGGTCCCGAGCAGACCACTTCCGGGCAGACCGCGTCCGAGACGCCGGCTCCCGAATCCGCGTCGCCCGGCGAGGCGAGCCGTCCCGAAACCGATTCCGTGCAGGAGAGCGCGCCCGCGGCGGGCTCGTCTGCGTCTGACTCTTCTGGGGCTGACTCTTCTGGGGCGGAGCGCGCCACGACCGAGCCGGTGACGGCCGAGGAGAAGCCGGCTGTGCCGGATGCGGCTCCGGCCTCCTCGCCCGCCGATCCGGTGGCCGAGGAGACGACCGCGACTCCGGCGACCGAGATCCCCGCGAGCGAGGCTCCGGCGGCCGAGGCTCTGGCGAACACCAGCCCGGCCCCGCCGAAGGCGCCCGCCGCGGAAACAGTCACGCAGCCGGTCCCGCCGGCCCCAGAAGTGACTCCCGCGCCGCCCGCACGACGCGAGGAGCCCGCCCGGCCCGCCGCCAGGGAGGCCGGCCGTACCGGCGACCAGGACGCCGCAGGCACCAACGGCAAGCGTCCCGACCCGCGCACGGCCGCCGCGGCGGTCGCCCAGGCGGCCAAGGCCCCGCAGAAGGAGCCGGTCAAGGAGCCCGCCAAGGAGCCCGTGAAGGCCGCCGTCAAGGAAACGCCGAAGGACGCCAAGCCGGAGACGCCGGCGCCGCCCGTGCCCAAGCCCACTCCGGCTCGGCCCCGCAAGTCGCGAGGCCGCCGCGCGTCCGTCCCGACCTGGGACGAGATCATGTTCGGGGCGCGCAAGCAGGACTGACCCCCGCCCCGCCGTACCGGTCAGGGGCGGGGCGAGGCGAGGAACAGACGGAGCCAGTCGGGGGTGACCTCGGCGGCGAACTCGACGCCCTGCGACTCGCCGGTGTCGATCGCGTGGTAGCCGCCGCTGCCCGCACCGACGCCGGCGATCACGGTGAGCACACCCGACATGCGCTGGAAGACCGTCTGGCGCAACCTCCAGCCGACGATCGCGCGGCGCTCGACCACCGCCTGCCTACGGCGCAGCGATCCCTGGCGCACCGACACCCGCATGCCGTCGTAGGCGTGACCCAGCGAGCGATAGCGGTCCAGGCCGAGGGCGATGCCGGCCACGGCGAGGGCCAGGGCGGCGACGGCGACCACGGCCCAGCCGAGCGCGAGCGCCGCCGCGGCGACCACCAGCCAGGGCGCGACCGCCCGGAAGAGCCTGCGGCGGCGCGCCTGCGGCGGGTGCGGGCGCAACGGGGCATCGAAGGGTTCGATGGCCTCGGAGACCACCCCGACGGCCCACTCCCGGGGCGTCACCGGCAGCAGCTGCCCGCGCGTCTCGGAGTCCCCGAGTCCGGTGACCACCGCCCACGCCCGCACGACTCCTGCGGCTCGTTCCAGCAGCCCGTCGACCAGCTCGTAACCGCGGATCCTGCGTCGCTCGAGCGACACCACACGGCGGGTGAGGAGGCCGCGTTCCGCGACGAGGTAGCCGTCCCGCGAGCGGACGGTGAAGTCCCAGTTGAACACGGCGTAGGTGATGCCGCCCGCCACCGGCATGGCCAGCACCAGCAGCACCCCGGCGGCGACCAGCAGGATCATGTGGTCCCGCGCCCATTCCAGCGTGCTCGCCGCCGTCTCGGCGGTGACCCTGACCTCGCCCACCCACTGGTAGACCACGCCCACGGCACCGGCGATCAGCGCGAACGGGGTCAGCAGGTAGGCGCCGGACAGCGGGCCGTACCTGAGCCAGGAGCGGGGCACGCGCGCGATGACCCGCCCGCCGTCAGGGGCGACGCCCCGGGGAGCGCCCTGTGCGACGCCGCCGCCCGCGCTCGTGCCGCCCGCGCTCGTGCCGGCCGGGACGGCGCCGTGGGGCGGCTGCCCCTCCGCGGGGGCCTCCACCGGCTGCGTGGCCGAGACCGCCATCGCGCGGCGCGCGAGCAGCACGCCGCGGAGTTCCTCGGCCTCCCGCAGGGGCAGCGCGTCGAGCTCGCCCTCCTGGCTGTCCCCTCCCGCGCCCGTGTCGATCTTCAGTACGGCCAGGCCCAGCAGGCGATGGAGCGGCCGGGCGGTGATGTCCACGCCGCGGACCCGTTCGAGCGGGATGGTCCGCACCGAACGGCTGACCAGCGCGCGGGTGAGCTCCAGCCGGTCACCGGAGACACGGTAGGTGAACGTCGCCCACCGGACGACGGCGACGGCCACCGACAGGGCCACGCCGAGCGCGGCCACCGCGACCGACGTGGGCGAAAAGCCGCTGGCCAGCAGCAACCCGCCGAACGGCAGCAACAGCGACGGCAACATCCGAAGCGGATGGATCAGCAGCACGCGCGGGCTCACCCGCCGAGGGACGTCGGCCATTTCCGCGCGGAACGGCGAATCGGTCATGTCGCGTCGTCCCTGAGCTCCTGTGCCCGCCGGGCGAGTTCCTCCGCGAAGGCGGCGGCCACCTCGTAGTCGAGCCCCTGGATCGTGGACGACCCCGCGTGCGAGGCCGTACGGATCTCGACGGTGGCCAGGCTGAGGGCACGCTCGAACCAGCCCTGCGCCTTGTCCACCGTCTGGATGCGGCTGACGGGCACGAACACCCACTGCCTGCTCAGCCACCCGGACCTGGCGTAGACGACGTCGCCCGACAGCTCCCACCGGTGCACGGCATAGCGCAGCAACGGCTCCAGGACCACGAGGGGAAGCATCACCACGCCGACGGCGACCGGCAGCAGCCAGAGGCGGTCGCCCATCCATCCGGGAAGGGCCGACCAGCCGCTCCGGTCGAGCAGGTAGGCGATCAGGAGGGCGGCGCCCATCAGGAAGGCGAACCCGATGATCGCCTCCACGAACCACAGCGCGATCGCGCGCCGGGAGACCCGGTGGGCCGGGTCCCGTAGGGGTGCTCTCACAGTCCCACCCTAAGCGCCGTCAGTGATCTGTCAGCGGCTGACGGCGACGCTCAGTGTTCTGTCAGTGGCGTGCCGCATGGTGAGGGCGACCAAAAGGAGGCGCGCTCATGACATATGAGATCCAGGCGCAGGGCCCGGCCAAGCGTTACGGCGAGACCAAGGCGCTCGACGGGGTCGATCTCGAAGTGCCGCAGGGGCGCCTGCTCGGCGTGCTGGGACCCAACGGGGCGGGCAAGACCACGGCGGTGCGCGTGCTCGCCACCCTGCTGCGCCCGGACGGGGGTCGGGCGCAGGTGGGCGGTTTCGACGTCGTACGGCAGGCCCACCAGGTCCGGTCGCTGATCGGGCTGACGGGGCAGTACGCGGCGGTCGACGAGACCCTGACCGGCGTGGAGAACCTCGTGATGATCGGCAGGCTGCTCGACATGACCAGGTCGCACGCCTGGCGGCGCGCGGCCGAGCTGCTCGAGCGCTTCGACCTGACCGACGCCGGCGGGCGGGCGGCGAAGACCTACTCCGGGGGCATGCGCCGCCGCCTCGACCTGGCTGCGAGCCTCGTCGGGCGCCCCCAGGTGCTCTTCCTGGACGAGCCGACGACCGGGCTGGACCCGCGCAGCCGCACGGAGCTTTGGGGGGGTCGTGCGGGGCCTGCAGAGCGGCGGCTGGTTACCAGGATCCGCACCCCCGGGCATTCGGCGAGCAGCCGGTCGGCCAGCGCGGCAGCCGCACCGACGAGGTGCTCGCAGTTGTCCAGGACGATCAGCGTGGAGCGTCCCGACAGCGCCGCCATCAGCCGGGCCGTCGCATCGGCCTCCACGCCCTGCCCCGCGGGGCGCACCCGCACCAGCCCCGTGTCGCGCATCCCGAGCGCGGCGAGCACGGCGCGCGACACCTCCTCCGGATCGAGCACCGGGGCGAGCTCCACCAGCCAGACGCCGTCGCGGACCTCGACGGCGAACTCCTCGGCCGACTCCACCGCGAGCCTGGTCTTGCCCGCGCCTCCCGGGCCGAGCAGGGTGACGAGCCGGTTCTCCCCGAGCAGCGACCGTGCCTGCAGCACTTCGTCGTCCCTGCCGACGAAGCTGGTCAGCCGGGCCCGCAGGTTTCCCTTGCGCGTGGCGGGCGCGCCGTCGTGCGCTGCCGCGTCTGGTGCCGCCGTGGCGGCGCCGTACGGCAGGCCGGTGCGCGGAAGGTCGCCGCGCAGCAGGGCGAGATGCAGCTCGGCCAGCGACGGGGAGGGGTCGGCGCCTAACCGCTCGGCGAAGACGGCGCGGGCGTCCTCGTAGGCGGCCAGCGCCTCGACCTGGCGGCCGGAGCCGTACAGGGCGCGCATGAGCAGGCCGCGCAGCCGCTCGCGCAGCGGATGGGCGGCCACGAGCCGGGTGAGCTCGGAGACGACGTCCTGCGCCAGAGCCAGTTCGGCCTCGATCCTGTCCTCGGTGGCCGAGACCCTCGCCCCTTCCAGCCGCACCACCTCGAGCGCTCCCCCGGGCAGGTCGGCGAGCGGGGCTCCGCGCCACAACGCGAGCGCCTCCCCCAGGGTGCGCGCGGCCAGGCCGGGGTCGCGGGCTTCGAGCGCGCGGGCGCCCTCGCGCGACATGCGGAGGAATCGGTGCACGTCCACCTGCTCGGGCGCGACGAGCAGGCGGTAGCCGGACGGGTCAGCCGCCACGAGGCCGCGGTCGATCGTGTTGCGCAGGGCCTGCAGCGCGTTGCCCACGCCGCCCGGCGGGCTGTCGTCCCACACCCCGGCGACGAGGGCGCCGGTGGGCACGGTGCGGCCCGCGTCGAGGAGCAGGAGTGTGAGCAGCGCACGGAGTCGGCGGCCGCCGATTTCGACCCGCCGGCCGTCCTGGCGGACCTCCAGGGGGCCGAGGACGGCGAAGCTCACGTCCGCGTCCGGCGGCACCCCCTGCATGTCTTGATTGTGGCGGAAACGGGCCCCCGACGCGCGTCCGACTGCCCGGCCCTACTGGGCGGTTAAGAAACAGGACAAATCAAGAGACAGGACGCAGCAGGTGAGAGGCGTGCTCCTGGTCGAAGACAGGCACGGATCAGTGCGATTCGGTCGGCGCACCCATCCAATCCGCGTAGCATCATCGGGCATGGGGTCGCCGACGAAGTCGCTGGGCGTACGAGGTGCCGTCGTCATGACGGCGGTCACACTCGCCGCTTCCGGCTGTGGGATTCTGGGCGGGGGTCCGTCCGGAAATCTCGACGTGATCAGCGTTTCGAGTCCGCGCTTCCGTGACGGGACACCCCTGCCGCACGTCTACTCCTGCAAGGGCGGCCTGGGCAATCCTCCCCTCCGCTGGTCGGGCACGACGGGCGCCAAGTCGGTGGCCATCGTGGTCGACGACAACAACGCGAGGAGCAGCGCGGTGCACTGGGTGGTGTTCAACATCGACCCGAACACCACCGAGCTGGGCGAGAACGGCGTCCCCCGAGGCGCGAAGCAGGGCGAGGGGTCGAACGGGAAAGTCGGCTATACGGCTCCATGCCAGGCCGACGGCAGTTACCGTTTCACTGTCTACGCCCTCAACACGGAACTCGACCTCAAGCAGGGTGCGCCCTTGGCGGAGACCCTGGAGGACATCGCCGACCACACCATCGCGCGCGGACGCCTCACGGCGGACAACATCGAGTGACGTGCTGAACGCCGGAGGTAGTCGTGCTACACCAATCTTCGCCTAGGGTGTGACAACGGTCATCGTGGTCGAGCAGAATCGGATCCAATTGCTGAGCGCAGGTGGTCAGAGGGGGCAGGTCGCGTCGATGGCCGCGCGATCTCACCGGCGCCGCTGGAAGGCCATGGCCTTGAGGGTGGTGCTATGACTGCGGTCATTATGGGCCTCGTCGCCGTCGTGCTCCTCGTGCTGATGGTCGTGGCTCTGGGCATGCGGTCGATGAATCGCAGGGAAAGTGCCCTGTCTTCCGAGCGGTTAAAGGCGATGGCCGAGAACAAGGGCCCCAAGCCGCGCCGGCCGGCCGAGGAAACGTTCTTCGAGAGCTTCCCCAAGGGCTTCGACGCGTTCGAAGACCCCTCCGAGCGCGCGCCCAAGCAGCGGCCGGGCGCCGGACGCCCGTCCTCCCGCCCCGGAAGCCGCCAGGCGAGCCGGCCCGCGCAGCGTGGCGGCGCCGGCAACGACCCCGACGCCGGTGCCAAGGGTGGCAAGCAGGCCGCCCAGGCACGCGGCCGCCGCGGGGTCGACGAGTGGGGCGAGTCCGACGACTACGACGACGACTACTGGAGCCGCGTACGCAGCGACGACGGCGGTTTCACCGGCGGCCCGGGAGCCCGTCCGGCCGCCCCGCGCCCCGCGGGCAGGCCGTCGGACGCCGCCGCCGACGACTTCCCCCTCGCGGAGCCGGCCGGCCCCTCTCCGCGCTCGGTGAACCCCGACGCCGCGACCGTTCAGGCCCCCCTGCCGCAGCGGTCCATGGGCGCACGCCAATCCGATGCGGCCAAGCCGCCGCGTGCCACCCCCGCCTCGGCCGCGGCCGAGCAGAAGACCGTGGCGTTCTCCGCTCCGACGCCGGAGGCCCTGAGCGCCGCCGGGGCGGCGGCGTCCGCCGATCCGCTCGACAACGCCCCGGCCACCGGGATGTTCGAAGTCCCCCCGATCTCCGACTCCTTCACACCCCCGGCAAGGCCTTCCGGCCAGGGCTCCGGGCGATCCGGCCGCGCGGGCAGGGCCGGCAGGTCGGCGCGCCGTTCCGCGGCCGCGTCGGCCGACAACGGGGCCGGCCGTACGAGCGGTTCCTTCGAGACGCCCCGCAGGGGCGGCCGGGCGAACACGCCGTACGAGGCTCCCGCCGCGAGCGCCGACTCCTACAGCGGAGGGTTCGACGCGGCGCCGTCGCCCGCGCCCGGGTCCTACGCCGGCGACCTGTTCGAGGCGCCTCCCGCTCCCGTCGCCGAGCCACTGCCGCCCGTCGCGCAGGCTCCCGTCACCGGATCGTTCGAGACGTGGGCGGCCTACGAGGCGGCGCAGGGTCCGCAGGCCCATGACTCCGGCCAGGCCGCGCAGACCCCGCCGGCTCCGCAGAGCGACTCCTACGACCGCGGCAGGAGTTACGGCCTGCCCGACGGCACTGCAGGACTGGTCAACACGGCCAACACGGGTCCGTCGTACACCGTCCCGCCGCCTCTGGGGAAGGTCGTCCCGATCCCGACGTCGCCGTCCGAGCCTTCGTGGTCCGCACCCGCGGAGCCGCCGGCCCCCGCCGCGTGGTCCGGTACCCATGACGTGCTTGACGACCCCGAGCCACCACGGACCGTGACGAACTGGTCGAACACGGACGGCTATCGGCCTCCGCCGCCCCAGCAGTCGTCCTACGAGGGCTACCCGTCTTACACGACCGACACGGGTTCGTCGTACACGCCCGATCCCGCCTACCCGTCCACCCCGGCGCCGTCCTCCTCGTCCTACGAGGTGAGCACGGGCTGGGCGACGATCGACGACGCGGGCTCCGCGATCGGCGTCCCCACAGGCCCGTCGCGCCCGGTCTCACCGTACGAGTCTGCCGGTTACGACATCCCGTCCGGACAGAGCTCCTACGGCCACGACCAGCCGCAGGCACAGCAGGACGCCGGCCCGCAGCAGAACGCTGGGGGAAGCTGGCCGTCCTACAACGAGCTCTACGGCAGCACCCCCTCCGAGTCGACGGGCGCGCGCCGGGGCAGCCACCGCCAGCCGGACGCCGAGACCGACTATCCCGACTATTACCGGTGATTTTCCGCCGGCTTGCCTGAGGGTCAGGCGACCCTTGTCATAGGGTCGCCACATGACGCAGAGTAGTCGAGCAATTCCAAAGGGCTATTTCAAGTCGGTGCTCCAACACGACGTACCAGCCTCTCTCGTCGTGTTCCTCGTGGCGGTGCCGCTGTCGCTCGGCATCGCCGTGGCGTCCGGAGCACCGATCGCCGCGGGATTGGTGGCGGCCGTCGTGGGCGGCGTGCTCGCCGGCGCTCTCGGCGGTTCGGTCGTCCAGGTCAGCGGACCGGCCGCGGGCCTGTCACTCGTCGTCGTCCAGCTCGTGCAGACCTACGGGTGGCGGGCCACCTGCATGATCACCCTGCTCGCCGGGCTGCTCCAGCTGCTCCTGGGCGCGTTCCGGGTGGCGAAGGCGGCGCTGGCCGTCTCCCCCGCCGTCGTGCACGGCATGCTGGCCGGCGTTGGCGTGGTGATCGCCCTCTCGCAGCTTCACATCGTCCTCGGCGGCAAACCCCAGCAGTCGGCGCTGGAGAACATCCTCGAACTGCCGTCGCAGATCATCAACAATCACAGCCACGCCGTCCTGGTGGGCGTGCTCACGATCGCCGTCCTGGTCGTGTGGACGCGGCTGCCCCGGGTGCGTGCCGTACCCGCGCCTCTGGCGGCGCTCATCATCGCCGCGGCGACGGCCGCCGTGCTGGGCTGGGACCTGACCGAGGTCGACCTGTCCGCCGGGTTCTCCTCTCTGGAAGGGCCCCTGCTGCCGCAGGGCGACTGGCACGCGATCGCCGGAGCGGTTCTGCTCGTCGCCCTCCTTGCCGGAGTCGAGTCCCTGCTCACGTGCGTCGCCTCCAACCGGCTGCACAACGGGCCGCGCGCCGACCTCGACAGGGAGCTGGCGGCCCAGGGAGTGGCCAACGTGGTGTCGGGAGCGCTCGGCGGCCTCCCGGTGTCCGGAGTGGTCGTGCGCACCACCGCCAACGTGCGGGCCGGGGCGCGCAGCCGCTGGTCGACGGTGCTCCACGGCGTGTGGGTGCTGGTGTTCACGGCGTTCTTCGCGTGGATGATCGCGCTGATCCCGCTGGAGGCGCTGGCCGCCCTGCTGCTGTTCATCGGCGTCCAGATGGTCAATCTCGCCCACGCGCGCAACCTGCGGAACCACCGCGAGATGCCCATCTACTTCGTGACGATGGTGGGTGTGGTCGTCGTCGGGCTGGCCGAGGGCGTGGCGCTGGGCCTCGGGCTCGCCGCCCTGCTCGCACTGCGCCGTCTCGCCTGGGTGTCGGTCTCCGTACGGCAGGCGGGCGAGCGCTGGCGGGTCGTCGTCACCGGTTCGCTCACGTTCATCGGCGTGCCCCGCCTGACCGACTCGCTGGCGGCCATCCCGCCCGGCGCGAGCGTCGATCTCGACCTGAACCTCGACTTCATGGACAACGCCGCTTTCGAGGCGCTCCACACCTGGCGCCTCGACCACGAGCGCACGGGCGGCACTGTCGACGTCGACGAACTGCACGGCGAGTGGTACGCCCCCGCTGTCAGCGGTGCCCGCCTGCGCGCCGCCAGGACTCCTCCCAAGCACGAGCGCTGGTGGCTGCCCTGGGCCTACCGCCACCCCGTCGGCGGCCCCGCACAGGCGGCGAACGGCCTGTGCGCCTACGACGAGGCCGCGGATGGCCCGGAGGCTCCTGCGGCCGCCACGAACGGCGAGGAGCACGCGGAGCAGGCCGGCAAGGCCATGCCGGACCTGCTGGAAGGCACGCGGGAGTTCCACCGGCGGACAGCACCCTTCGTCCGGCCGCTGCTCCACCGGATGGCACGCAAGCAGACGCCGTCTCACCTGTTCATCACGTGCGCCGACTCGCGGGTCGTGCCCAACATCATCACCGCCAGTGGCCCGGGCGACCTGTTCACGGTGCGCAACATCGGCAACCTCGTGCCGCGCGCGTCGAGCGCACCTCCCGACGACTCGGTGAGCGCGGCGATCGAATACGCGCTGAAGGTGCTGGAGGTGCGAACCATCACCGTGTGCGGGCACTCGGGCTGCGGCGCGATGGCCGCCCTGCTGGGCGAGACGCCCGAACTGCCGGCGCTGCGGAACTGGCTGAGGCACGGCCGGCAGAGCCTGGCCAGGTATGTGGCGTTCCCCGGCACCGAGGAGGACGAGGGGCCGCTCGACCGGCTGTGCCGCGCGAACGTGATCCAGCAGCTGGACAACCTGGGCACTCACCCGGCGGTCGCCGAACTCGTGCGGGCCGGGAAGCTGGAGCTCACCGGGTTGTACTTCGACATCGCCGCGGCCCGCGTGCACGTCCTCGACCCGCAGCATTACAGCCCGGTGCCCGAGCTGCGGCCCAGCTGAGGACGGCGGCCGTGCCGGGCCGGTGCGCGCCGCCTCCGCTGTGAGCCTCCGTCGTGAGCCTGCGCTGTGAGCGCAGCGCGTCCGCTGATCGAGAAACACCGGCGACAGGCCCGGGTGCGGCGCCAAGGATGGCGTCATGAGAGTTCTTGTCATCGGCGGTTCCGTTTTCCTGGGCCGCGCGATCGTTGCGGAGGCGCTGTCTCAGGGGCACGACGTCACGACGTTCAACCGCGGCATGAGCGGCACGCCCGCGCCGGGCGTGCAGGCCGTACACGGCGACAGGCAGGTCCCCGCGGACCTCGACCGGCTCGTGGACGGGCGTGAGTGGGACGTCGCCATCGACGTCTGCGGGTACACGCCCGCCAACGTCCTCGACACGGTGCGGCGGCTTTCCGGGCACGCCCGGCACTACACCTTCATCTCCAGCATCTCGGCCTATCCCGACTTCCCGTCCAGGTTTCATGTCGACGAGACCTTCCCCCGGCACCCGTGTGAGCCGGACGCCGGAGCCGATTTCGGCGATTACGGCATCAGGAAGGCGGGGTGCGAGCGGGCGGTGGAGCGGTTCTTCGACGGGCCGAGCCTGATCATCGATCCTGGCCTGATCATCGGCCCGCACGAGAATGTGGGCCGCCTGCCGTGGTGGCTCACGCGGATCTCCAAGGGCGGCAGGGTGCTCGCGCCCGGCGACCCGCAGCGGTCGATTCAGCTCATCGACGCCCGCGACATCGCGGCATTCACGGTCACCCAGGCGGTCAAGGGCACGACGGGGCGCTATCTCACCGGCGGCGTTCCCGGGAACGCCACGTTCGGGAGCTGGCTTGCCGACTGCGTCGAGGTCACCGGCTCCGACGCGGAACTGGTGTGGGCCGACGACCGGTTCCTCCTCGACCACGAGGTGTCTCCGTGGACCGAGCTTCCCCTGTGGATGCCCGACAGGCCCGACGCGGCGGGCGTCTGGACGCACTCGTCGGCCAAGGCCCTCGCGGAGGGGCTGACGTGCCGTCCGATCACGCAGTCCGTCAGGGACACGTGGGCCTGGCTGCAAGGCGTTCCGGAAGCGGAGCGCAGCTTCGGCAACCAGATGTTGCGGCATGGCATCGACCCCGGGAAGGAGGCCGCCATTCTGGCCGCCTGGGACGCCCGTACCTGATCCAGAGGGGGTTGTGACGGCGCGCGGCCTGTCCCGCGGTTCACCGGGACGGACGGCTCGGCGGGTGACGGCGAGGGCCGGATGCCCGCCGGGTCAGCCGCTCGCGTGCGGGAGGCGGGCCGCGATGCCGTCGAGAAGCCGGTCGAGCCCGAAGTCGAACCGGTCCCCCACGTCGACGTAGTCCTGGCCGCCTTCGGTCAGCATGCGGGCCACCATGGGATAGCTCCCGCTCGCGACGACCGACTGCAGATAGGGAACCTGCAGGGTCATCCATTCCATCAGGTCGAGGCCGGTGCGCCGCAGCGCCTCGGCCTCGGCCAGTTCGGCCTCCACGAACCCGTTGACGTAGGCGAAGACCGTGCCGATGACGGTCAGCATCTCGTTGAAGCTCATGCCGAGGTCGTCGACCATGCGCAGCGCCGCGTCGAGCATCCGCACCCGGTTGGGGCTCGGCTGCTGCCGGGTGCCGACCAGCGGCGCGACCCACGGATGGCGGAGCATCGTCTGCCTGACCCCTACGGCGAAGCCGCGAAGGTCGGCCCTCCAGTCGCCGGTCATGACGGCGTCCGGCGGCAGGTAGTCGGCGACCACGGCGTCGATCATGAGCTCGATGACGTCGTCCTTGCTGGAGACGTACCGGTAGAGGGACATCGTCCCCGCCCCGATCTCGGTCGCGAGCCTGCGCATGGAGATCGCGTCGAGGCCTTCCGCATCGGCGATCCGGATGGCCACCTCGGTCAGGCGGGCACGGCTGAAGGCGGGACGCGGCCCCCGGGCCGGCCGGTCCGGCCGCATCCAGAGGTTCTCGCGACCCGTCATTCTCGTCCCATCGTTCGTCCGGCCTGGTCTGAACTGCTACCACACGCCGGCGACCCGAGGCGAACCACTGCCATATTGCGTACAGCGTAAGCCGCATTAGAAACTGGGTACGTCGTACGTGGTTTCAATTCGCGGAGGGACGCCCGTGGTGAACGTCAACGTGCCGGTCGCAGACGAGTTCCAGGCCCCCGGTGTCGGCCTGTTCGACTTCCCCCCGCTCTGGGACGGCGCGCCGTACTGGCTGACCAAGCCGGTGCTCTTCGCCGTCGTGGGGGTGATGCTGGTGTGCGGGCTCGCCTGGGCCGCCTTCGCCCGCCCCAAACTGGTGCCCCGGGGCCTTCAGAACGCCGGGGAGTACGCCTACGAGTTCGTCCGCGACCAGATCGCGCGGCCGTTCCTCGGCAGGGACGCGGAGCGGTGGATGCCGCTGCTGCTGAGCATGTTCGTGCTGATCCTGCTGTGGAACCTCCTGGGCGTCGTACCCCTCGTCCAGTTCCCGATCAACTCGCACATCGCGTTTCCGGTGATCTTCGCGCTTGTCGTGTATGTGCTGAAGATCTATCTGGGCATCCGGCACCAGGGGCTCGGCGGCTATTTCAAGAACATGATGTTCCCACCCGGCCTGCCGAAGCCCCTGGCCATCGCGTTGTTCGCGCCACTCGAACTGCTCTACACGTTCGTCACGGCGCCTTTCACGCATGCCGTACGGCTGTTCGCGAACATGTTCGCCGGGCATCTCCTGCTGGCGTTCTTCAGTGCCGCCGGGTTCTGGTTCCTGATCGTGCACCCGACCGTGCCCGGCTCGGTGGTGGGTGTCCTGAGCGTGGCGATGGCCGTCGCGCTCACCGGGCTGGAGATCTTCATCCAGTTCCTGCAGGCGTTCCTGTTCACGATGCTCGCCGCCATGTTCATCGGCGGCGCGCTGCACCCCGAGCACTGACGTGGAGCCGGGCTCCGCTCAGTCGGCGGGCACGGCGGCCGCGTCGGCCCGCCTGGGCATGAGCAGCAACGCCGCCACGCCGAGCACGGCCACGATGACGAGCGCGATGAAGATGTGGTGCGCCGCGTCGTAGAGCGCCCCGCGGACGAAGGCGGCGACGGGTGAGACGTCCGAGGCGTGCCCCCCGAGCACCAGGCTCGTCGCGTCGACGCTGTCGGGCAGACGCCCGGCCACCGCGGGCGTCGGGTGGGAGAAGCGGTTCGCCAGCGTCGCGTTGGAGATGGCCCCGAGCACGGCCGCGCCGACCGCACTGCCGATGGAACGGCAGAACATGTTGGTCGCCGTGACCACGCCCCGGCGTTCCCAGCCGACGACCGACTGGACGGCCACCACCGTGGGGCTCGACGAGAGGCCGAGCCCGGCGCCGACGACGAAACACGCGACGGCGACCTGCCACAAGGCGGCGTTCTCGGCGAGCAGGGCGCACAACACCGCGCCGGCGACCACCAGCACGGCGCCGATCAGAGCCGTGTCACGAAAGCCGATGCGCATGTAGACCCGGCCCGACAGGGTCGCGGCGATGGGCCAGCCGATGGTGAGCGCGGCCAGGGTGAAGCCCGCCATCAGGGCTCCCGTGCCGAGAACTCCTTCGGCGTACGTGGGGACGTAGGAGCTGAGCCCGATCATGAGAGCGCCGACGGCGACGGCGACGAGGTTGCCGCCCAGGAGCGTGCGGTGGCGGAAGACCCACAGCGGCAGAACCGGCTCGGCCGCCCGCCGTTCGACCAGGACGAAGCCCGCCAGCATGAGCACGCCGACCACGAAGATGATCAGGCTGGGAGCCGAGTTCCAGTCCCATGCCACACCGCCTTCGAGCAGGCCCAGAATGATCAGGGATGACCCGCCGGTCAGCAGGGCGGCGCCCGCGTAGTCGATCCGGTGGGTGCCGGTCGTCACGCGCTCCTTGAAACGCCGGGCAATCATCCAGACGGCCACGGCGCCGAGTGGCAGGTTGATGAAGAAGATCCAGCGCCAGGACACATATTCGGAGAAGACGCCGCCGAGGGTGGGGCCGATCACCGATGCGATGCCCCAGACGCTCGCGACGTACCCCTGCACCCGGGCTCGCTCCTCCACCGTGTAGAGGTCGCCGACCATCGTCATGCTGATCGGCTGGACGGCTCCGGCGCCGATGCCCTGGATCGCGCGGAAGGCGATGAGCGCGGGCATGCTCCAGGCGAAGCCGCACAACACCGATCCGAGCAGGAACAAGAAGATGCCCAGAAGGATCACCGGCTTGCGGCCCACGATGTCGGCGAACTTGCCGTATAGCGGTACGGTCACCGCCTGCGTGAGGAGATAGATCGAAAACAGCCACGGGAACTGCGAGAAGCCGCCCAGGTCGCGAACGATGGACGGCACCGCCGTCGCGATGATCGTGCTGTCGAGGGCGACCAGGCCGGTGGATAGCATGATCGCGGCGAGCACCGGACCACGTTCCGACCTGAGACCGACGCCCTTAGAGATCGTTGTTGCCACGTTGGGGGACTTCTCCTTGTGGATCGTGCACGAATCGCGTCGGGGCCGGCGCGGGCGCACCAACCCCATGAAGCGCCAACCGCTGCACTTTCCTCCTCATTCCCGTGGGGTGCGTGATTTGCCTGGTTGAACCGGCGCCGATGGGGCCTCAGAACGCTCTGGATCCCCATGAGAGCCGCGATCCACGTTCCACGACCCTGGGAGATCGCCGTCGCACGCGACGTGCTCGCTACGGCGCGGCGCCAGTCGCAGCACGCCGTCGGCGCCGATGACGAAGGTGTACGGCTCGGCCGCCTCCTCCGGCGACTGCTCCGACATCCACCGGTCCAGGTCGGCCGCCGAGCGGATGATCCGGCCCTCACCACCCGGCCGTATCAAGGCGGCCAGGTCCGCAGGACCCACATAGCGATAGCCCTGGGTTCCTGGGGACGTCATACGCCGAAGGTATCGGCGGAAAACTGCTAACACGAGTGAATAATTGCTCGGCGCGTGCAGAAGTCGGCTCATGCGTCGATCCGTGGTGTCTGCAATGATTCAAGGCCGATGACCGACATGACTGGCTGCGTCTGCTGCGACGGAACCGTCGCCCCGGACGGCCACTGCTGGCATTGCGGTGAGGCACAGCCGGCCTTCCGTTCACATCTGGAGATCACCGCAGGCGGCGGCGCCGCCGGAGTCAGCGATCGCGGCCTGCGGCGAGGCGTCAACGCCGACGCGATGGCGCTGGCCGTGAGCGGCGAATGGACGCTCGGCGTCGTCTGCGACGGCGTGTCCATGTCGCCCCGGGCGGAACGAGCGGCCTGGGTCGCCGCCGAAGTCGGGGCGGCGACGACGGCCGCGGCTCTTCGTTCGAACGTCATCCCGGAGACCGCGCTCAGCGACGCTGCCGCCCATGCCGGCCGGGCGGTCGCCGCCCTGGCCGGGTCGGTGCGCTCGGCCCCTGCCTGCACGTACGTCGCGGGCGTCGCGGGCCCGGACGGCATCTGGGCCTGTTGGATCGGCGACAGCCGGGCTTACTGGCTGCCGGACGACGGACCCGGCATGGCGCTGACCGAGGACGACACCAATAAGCACGGTGCGCTCGCCGCCTGGCTCGGAGCGGACGCGGACGAACCCAGCCCGCGGGTCCGCAGCTACCGTCCACGCGGGCCGGGCCGCCTGCTGCTGTGCACCGACGGGTTGTGGCGGTATCTGCCCCATGCCGACGAGCTACGGGCCGCACTCCCCCGGCGTCCGGACGGAGTCTCGGAGGAGGTTCTCAGGGATTCGCGGGCACTGGTCGAGCACGCCCTGGACGCAGGCGGTCACGACAACATCACCGCACTGCTCATTCGCGTGGACGGCGTCGCCGCCGCATCCGTCTAGTCAAGGTCGGACGCATACCGTACGGGGTTGCGTGCCGTACCGCTGATCAACGTGGGGCGACAAGCCGACGCCGGTAGCGCCTGCCGCGGCGGGCCCCGATGAAGATGTCGTCGACCGCGCTGAACCCGTTGCGCCTGAGCACGGTCATGGAGGCCGCGTTGTCCAGAGTGGCGATCGCGGTGAGTTCGCGGAGCCCATATTCGGCGGCGGCGAGGAGGCACATCTCCCCGACCGCGGCCGTCGCCAGGCCCCGGCCCGCGGTGCGTTCGGCGAACCGGTAGCCGAGTTCGGCGGTACCGTCCTTGACGTCCACGAGATTGACCCGGCCGACCAGGTCTTCCTGGTCGTCGATGACGACGTGCAGGTGAACCAGGCCGTCGTCTTGTTCCGCGAGCAGGGCACGGTGACGGTGGGCGAACTCGGCGAAGTACGCGTCGCCACGATCCGGCACGGACCGCGCGAAGTACTCGCGGTTGTCTCGCTCGAAGACCAGCAGGGCGGATGCGTGGTCAGCCCGGAGCCGCTCCAGCCTCAACATGGTGGACAGCATATGGACGGATAATCGAGCATCGGGGGATGTTCCGGGCATTACCTTGACCTGGAGTGCACTCCAGATATCAGGATCAGCTCCATGACGCATATCCCTCTCGCCCTGGGCACCATCCCGTTCGGCACCGTCGTCGACGACAGGGACGTGTTCGCGATCCTCGACCGATTCACCGAAGCCGGCGGCGCCCTGCTGGACACCGCGAACAACTACCCGTTCTGGAGTGAGGGCGCCACCGGCGATGAAAGCGAACTGGCCATCGGCCGCTGGCTGGCCGCCCGCGGCAACCGCGACCAGATCGTGTTGAGCACCAAATGCGGTGCCCGGCCGACCGTCGCCGGCGACCGGACCATGGGCTCCGCTGAGGGCCTGTCCGCCGCGGCGATCGCCACGGCGGCCGAGGGCAGCCTGAGGCGGTTCGGCACCGACCACATCGACGTGTACTGGGCCCACATCGAGGACCGGTCCGTACCGCTGGAGGAGACCCTCGGCGCCTTCGGCGAACTGGCGCAGGCGGGCAAGGTCCGTGAGATCGGCGCGAGCAACATCCCGGCCTGGCGCCTTGAGCGCGCCCGCGCCACCTCACGGGCGGGCGGCCTGCCGTTGTACACCCACGTGCAACTCCGCCACACCTATCTGCGGCCCCGGCCCGGCGTGCGGCTGCCCGAGTCCGGCCATGTCCTGGCGCAGGACGACATGCTCGACTACCTGCGCACCGAACCCGGCCTGACCCTTTGGGCTTACAACACGCTCATGTTCGGCGCCTACACCCGCGAGGACCGGCCGATCCCGGACTCCTACGACCACCCCGGCACCGTGCGCGGCGTGGCCGTACTGCGGGAGATCGCGGGCGAGCTGGGCGCGACCGTCAACCAGGTGGTGCTCGCGTGGCTGATCGGCGGTGACATCCCGACGATCCCCATCGTCGGGGTGAGCTCAATCGCTCAACTGGACGAAGCTCTGGGTGCTTTGGACCTCAAGCTCGACGACGAACACCGCGCCCGCCTGGACGCCGCTCGGTGACGACTGCCGACCTGTACGGCTACCGGCCGTACAGGTCTGTCTCCTCTTGACGGCGGCTTCTTCACTGCCGAGATGCTGGGACCTTCACTTGAGGTACGCCGCGGTCGTCGCGACGAACCGGTCCGCATCGTGAACCCACGGAAAGTGGCCGGCTTCTCGTTGAACGACGAACTCGGCGTTCGGGAACAGCTCGGCGAATCCGGCCACGGCGCCCGGAGGCGAGTTCAGGTCGACCCCTCCGGCGAGTACCAGCACCGGGGCATCGAATTCGGCGAGTGCCGCACGCGTCGCGTCGGGGTCGAATGCGCCCTCGGCGCCGAAGGCGGCTGCGGCCTCGTCGTTTCGACGACCGTCCTGTGCCGCATGGTGGGCTTGCGCCGCCTCATCCCATCGACCGTAGAAGAACGGGTCGATGGCCTTCCAGCTGTCGCCGGTGGCGTTGCCGGCCACGATCGATTCGAGAGCCGCGAAGGCAGGTCCGAACCAGGGCTCGTCCTTGCGGAGCCGCGCGGTCTCCAGCCGCACCTCCCCCGTGGCCTCGATGCCGACGGCCCTGGTGCTCGGAGTGATCAGCGCGAGCTTGCCGACGCGTTCGGGATGACGGGCCGCGTACAGGGTCGCGATGTTCGCACCGGCGCAGTGCGCGAGCACGTCGAGCCGGTCGAGGCCAAGGTGCTCGCGTAGAGCCTCGACGTCGTCGACAAGCCGGTCACAGCGGTAGGAGGCCGCGTCATCCGGTATCGCGGACCGGCCGGTGCCCCGCGGATCCAACATGATCAACTGCCGCTGCGCCGACAGGCCGCCGAGCTCGCCGAGGTATCCGGCGTCCTGCATCGGGCCACCGGGAAGGCAGACCACCGGGGCCCCGTCACCGAACACGTGATATGCGAGGACGGTCCCGTCATGTGCGGAGAAATAAGGCATGGCGAAAAGCCTTTCATCGGCGCCGGAAGTGGGGCAACCGGAATCCCGACCGGCGCCTGTCGTACGGCCCAGGGCGGACTGGGGTGGGAGCGATGCACGTCGGCCGGTGACGCGCTCACTTGAAGTAGTACCAACCGCCGCCCTCGGCGACCCTCGTCGCGGAATCGAATCCGACGTCGAGATTTTTGGCGTTCGGCCACGCTTCCTCGGCGAAGCATCCCACGACGACGTTCCGCATCTCGTGAATCGCGGCCATGATGCTTCCTGCCTCGTCCGCGTGCGGTTCATGAGCAGGAAAGAACCACTCTGGAATGCTTTCCGGATCTCCTTTCAGCAGCACCCAGACGACAAGGTGAACAGGGTCGATGGTGACGGCGCCATACGAGAACACGCTGTCTACCATGTGTCCGTACGACGCCGCGAGTTCGGTACGGGCTCGAGCCATCGCCCGGTCTCTCCGGTCTTCGACAGGCGAATCCATGACCACCGTCTCCAGCCGACTTTTCTCGGCCCTTTGACGGGACCAAGTTCCTCATCCATATCCAAACACGGACGAATGCCCACCGGCCCTGCTTTCCGACACGGTGTTCCGTAGCTAGCGGCACAGGTTGTCGCACACGGATGACGTCAGCCGTCCGCGGCCTGAACCCCTTTCGGCTGGAGGCACCGGAAACGAAGATCGTGATACGTATCTTCTATGCGCCGTTCCCCGGCAGTCCTCCTGGCGACCATGGGCTGCGTCATCGCCCTCGCCGTTCTCCTCTTGTTGACGCTGCAATTGCTGATGCCCAGCCGCGACCAGGCTGATCTCAGCACCGCGGCGGCGCCATCGCCGTCGGATTCTCAGCCGGCCACCTTCGAGCAGGTGGAGGAAGTGCGTTTCCCTCCGGGCACCGCGCTCCCGTTGACGGTCGATCAAGAGACCCGTGACCAACTCAGTGCCGCAGCACGCGCGGTCGTCGATCCCTCAGGTCCTGCGAAGAGGGCCGTGGAGGTGGCCACGGGCGGAGTAATTTATTTCGGCGAGATCTACGGAAAAACCCCGGACACCGACGTCTACTACGTTCTTGCGTCTATCGATCGGCTGTATTTCTGGAAGCAGCAAGGCAACGGGCCCTGGGTGTACCAGGGCGACTATGACGCGACGTCATGCACGCCTCCCATACCGCGCGCGCTCAATGCCGCATGGGGCGCGCCCTTCGGAGGTGGGCCCACCCCCAATGCCCTCTCCATGTGCACTCAGTCCCCATGACTCGCGCGGGGCGGATCAGCCCAATCAGAACGGCGAAGGCAATCTGCGTACGGGTCAATTTCATTTAGGAAAAGGCCGTGAACCTCACCCCAGAAACTGCCGCGCGCCACGCAGCCTGGTCCGAAGCCGCCGCTGAGTCATGCCGCACTCCAAGCGCACATCTAACGGGCCGGGCAGGTTGGTGTCTGCTCTCCGGCCTGAAGGCAATTGGTCCGCGTCGAGGCCATCACGTCGGGCGATGAGCAGCCCCAACTCGTACCGGCTTACCGCATCGCTTCCAGCGACATGGTGGATGCCGCGATACTCGGATACGGCAAGCTCGATAAGCGCCGCAGCGAGATCGACGACATACACGGGGCATCGCACATCGTCGGTGAACAGCATCGCTCTCCGCCTCCCGGTGGCCAGTGAATGCACCAGCGCCTCGTGCGGAGAACCACCGTCACCGATGATCAGGGATGTCCGGGCTATGACCGCGGTCGGCGCGATCGCGTTCACTGCTGTCTCTGCAGCGGCCTTGGCCGCCCCGTACGGACTGATCGGGTCAGGGAGGCACGTCTCGTCGTAGCGAATCGCGGCACCAGAGAAGACCGCGTCGCTGGACACATGGACCAGGCGTCCACCTGCCGCAGAGGCAGCGAGAGCCACGTTCACGGTTCCGATCGCCGTGGTCGCCCAATCCGCCTGCCGGTACGCAGCGTTGATGACCACCTCTGGCCGAACCGCGCCGATCAGCGCGTCGACGTCCTCCCGTCGGCGCACGTCGAGCGGCAACCACTCAACATCCGCCGCTCCTCCTGATCGTGTCAGGTAGGTGGCAGCCACCTCATGCTTGGCCGCCAGACACTGCCGAGCGAGTTCGCCGCCGAGAAAACCACTGCCACCGACGATGAGGAATCTCATGGCCGGTCACCATAGTTGATCAGTCGCTTGAAGCGGCGCGCTAGCGAAGCGTGTGCAAGCGTGTCAGGTGGTTGGCTGCGGGGGCGGAATGTCCAGGAGGCGGCTGGCCCAAGACAGGGCGACGGTGAGGCGGCGCCGGCGTTGGTCGAACAGGGACGGGACTGTGTCGCGCG
The DNA here is from genome assembly GCF_016863335.1 of Planotetraspora thailandica. Classification (GTDB taxonomy): domain Bacteria; phylum Actinomycetota; class Actinomycetes; order Streptosporangiales; family Streptosporangiaceae; genus Planotetraspora; species Planotetraspora thailandica. Next base: position 6,884 of record NZ_BOOR01000018.1, on the reverse strand, counting down.
CCGGGGTGAGCAGGGGTTGTTGTCCGGCGATCAGGGCGGCATGGCCGGTGGCGTGCGGTCCCTGGTCGGTGTCCGGCGCGGGGCCGCCTTCGGCGTGCAGGGCAACGAGCCACAGGTGGTGGTCGAGCCAGGGATCGCCGATCGCCGCCGACGCCCAGTCGGCCAGCACCAGGCGGCTGTCGTGGCACCACAGGTTCGCGGCGCGTACATCGCGGTGGATCAGGCTGTCCCCTTCAGTGGGTGCCTCGGCGGCCGCGTCGTGCAGCGTGTCCAGGTGGCCGGCCAGCCATCGCTGGGAGCATACGTGCATACGCAGCAGGCGTGCCGGGTCGGCGGCGATGGCCTCCCAGGGGTTGGGCCTCGCCCGCAACACGGGCACGCCGGGCGGCACGGGCAGCATGTGCACGTCGTGGAGGAGCTTGCGGGTGGCTGCGACGAGGCTGGGGGTCCACTCGCAGAGCCAGTACTCCGGCTCCAGCATTTCCAGTACGACCATCGGCAGCGGTTCGCGTGTGCTCGCCAGCAGCCGCGGCAGGAACGGCCGGTCACCCAGCGCCTCGTACACCGCCAACTCCGTGCCGAATTCGGCGCCATCGGCGATCTCGGCGGCCTTGACGAACACCGAACCGCCCTCAGCACGGTCGGCGATCCGCGCCACGGACCTGCTGTGTCCGCCCGTGACCGGCCGCAACCCGATGATCTTGCAGCCGAGTACGTGGCCGGCCAACTCGGAGATCTCAGCGTCGGTCGACGGCACGGTGGTCGCGGGCCGACCGGACACGCGCGACAGCAGCAGTTCGACCACCGATAGGTTGGCGTGACGGACCGCCTGCCTGCTGTCCGGGTCGGGCCGCCCGAGCGACTCGGTGACCAGGCGCCATATCAAGGCGCGCAGCAGCAGTTGATCGATGTCGTCCTCGCAGGCGAGTTCGTCGAGGATGCTGGGCGGTGCGCCGGACCAGGCCAGCAGGTCCACAGCAGCGACCGCCAACGCGTACCCCGCGGGCCGCCAGCTCGGTGAGAAGTCAATGACCGACGGCGGCTGCCCAGCCGCGAACAACACATTGCCCGCGATATCACCGTGCACGAGCTGGTTGGGCAACCGCACCGGCCGGATGGCGGCCCGCAACCCGTCCACCAGATCCGACAGCTCCGGTGCCAGCTCGACCTCGGCCTGATCCCACGCCACCCGCTCGGCGACCTCCCAGCGGGTTCGGCCGCGTCCCAGCCAGTCGGGCGCTGGGACACCGGCCAGGGCCGCGTGGAAAGCCCGGCTGGCCGCGACGAGTTCCGGCCACCGCGCCACCGGAGCCTGTGCTCCCTCGACCGCGGTCCATGCCGCCCACCCGCCGACGACCCATGAGCAGTCAGCCGCGCGCACCGGCCGCGGTACCCGGAAACCCGGACCGTGCAGGTCGGCGAACACCTCCGCCAGCCACGACGCCACCGCCGGCTGCTGGACGGGCTTGAGGATCAGACCACCCGCCTGCCAGCAGTCGCCACCTCCTCCGGGTATCCGCCGCGTCGGCCCGGACGAAACCCCGAAGGCCGCGCGCACACCCGCCGGCAGATCGTCGAACACCGCTCCACCCTCCAGACCACCCCTCCCCGGTGTCAATCGAAATAGCGCACCCCATGCCAACGTCCTCAACTCGGCTGAAAGGACGACGGCGCGGGTCCAGGCCGCCAGCACGATCGATCAGCCGGGCAGCCGCGGGCACCAAGATGCTTTCCGGCGCCATGCGCCCTGAAAGTGCCCCCGATCCGGGTCGGGCCCCGAGCTCTCGTGGCGATCCCAGGCGCGGACGGAGACTCAAGCCGCCCGGCGACTCATGATGATGTCCGCGGAGACGCGAACCGGCAGGCACAACGTTTGGCCATGCGTCCTGAATGATCTCGGCCACGAGTCGATCACCACCACGGTTGATCTCTACGGACACCTGGTCCCGGAAGCCTCCGAGCGGGCGCACACGGCATTAAACAACGCGTCCCGTTTCGCGTTCGATATACCCCGAGCATGAATGAGGCGGGAAACCGCCCCAGCTCAGGCCGGGGGAAGAGCGGACGAGTCGGCCTGTAGGCCGGGTTCTGGTCCCAGCGTTACTCTGACCTGCGGCCAGCCTCTGAAAACGGTCTTGAGCTGGGATTTCATGTTCCAGCAGTTGCCAACAGTTTCGGGAATCTCTCGCTCTGCGCCGGAACAGAAACGGAACAGGCCTGCACGCCCGGACGCCAGTTAAGTGCCCTCAGGCTGGCGGGCTCTGAGTGCGTCGCCGCAGGAGTAGCGATCCGCAAGTGCCGCACGCGACGTTAGGCTGTCGGTCCGCCGAAATATGCCATTCTTCGTCGTAAATCGTCCTCGGGCCTTGGTTGCTTCTCGTCGTGGGGGGTGGCATGCGCACAATCGCGCTGTTCGCTGCGTTCGTTACCGGATGTTCGTCACATCTCAACGACAACCCGAGGCCGCCGGCTTCCACAGCGCCGATGAACGCGCCAGACATCCCCGCCACAGCAGGCGTTCCCGACGAGACACCGTCGCTTACTGATCTCACCAAGAATGTCGAGGGCGCGATCCTTCTGCAGCACGCCAGCGAAACGGCGCAATCCTGGAGCGGGGAATTCAAAGTCGGGGGAGCCTTCCAAGTTGTCGTCGCCTGCGTCGGATCCCCCGACAACTTAACCATCGAGGTCAGTGAGCGCGTGGGCCAGACGTCCGGTGTCAGCTTCGCGTGTCCAATCGGGCTGCTGCGTTCGAACGGGCCGGATGGTTACCTCCACAAGCCCATTCCGGAGACTGAACGGTCATACCGCATTAAGGTCAGCGCTCCGCAGGGCGCCAGGTGGAGCATTCTGGTGTCCAAGCGGTCTGTATAGCGTCGGGCGGCCTCCTAGGACCTCTCAGCGTCCCTGTTTGACCCCTGCCCACCCAGGCGACGGCAGCGGTACGGCACAGGTGCCGACGAAGTGCTGATCACCAACCGGTCTGGTCGACCAGTGCAGCGATCACCATTTGGCAGATGCTGGCGCGCGGCAATTGCCGGAGCCGGTCTGCCAAGAGGCACCCGATTCCACGACCTGAGGCACTTCTACGCGTCTAGCCTCATCCGGGCGAATCTGAACCCGAAGGTGATTCAGACGCGCCTTGGGCACGCCACGATCGCCGCGACGATGGACACTTACGGGCACCTGTTCCCCGATGACGAAGATCTCGGTCGGGGCGCGGTCGAAGCCATGATCGCCGCCACGCTGGCGGAACAGCAGCACCATGTAGCCGCATAGCGGCAGGTCAGAGGAGTGATAGCGGACGAGTCGGCCTGTAGGCCGGGTTCTGCTCGCAGCGTGTCTCTGACTGCGGCAGATCTCCGAAACCAGCCCTGAGCTGGGATTTCATGTTCCAGCAGTTGCCAACAGTTTTGGGTATCGCTCGCGCTCCGGCGGAACAGAGACGGAACAGGGTGTCAGCGGGGTTCCTTGCGATGCCGGGCAGTCGTAACTTCCTTACCTTGACCCGCATGCCGGGCGTCTGACGGTGGAGCCTTCTTTCTGATCCTCCGTACTAGCCATGTGATAGCGACCACTGCTCCAGCCACGGCAACCAGACCGATGATCGCCAGAATGTCGATACTGGAGTTCTCGCCCGTCACAAGCGCTCTGGTTAGCCATGGGCGGTGCACTAGTGCAGATACCGCGAGGACAACACCCGCTCCGATGATCGCCAAGACCCCCCAGAAGACGAGCTCCGCGATGAACTCCACCATGAAATCCTTGATGCGTCGGCCTAAGCGATGCAGCATTGCATGCCTTTCGTGGACTGGCGCAATCATGGCGGAAAGAAGACTTCAGCACCGCTGTCGGGATATGCGTGCCGACGTTCACCGCCCCGCGATCATCCTGCGCGGTAACCGATCACATGTCGTAGTTCTGATTAGCCCCTGGAACAACTCTCGAGCCACCGGGATGACCTGGCGTTGGTCGTCTTGGTGGTTCTCACTATTTCGCGGCTGCTCACAGTCTCATGTGCCCTCGCTGTGCCCTCCGGATCGTTGAGCTCGTTCCTCCGGGGCTTGGGGCTGCCGCACGCCCCCGGTGCCAGTGGAGACCTCCCTGGCCACAGCGGCTCTTACGGTGGTGTGATGCACCCGTGTTCTACGAGGATCTCAGCCGCTACGGCTACACCGACGACGGCGACACGTTTTCCGAGCCCAACAGCCTGCGCTTTGTCTGCTTTCAGCCGCCATACGAGCGCCTCAACATCGGCTGGTTGAGCGGCTCCGAACCCTGGACATCGGGACCGGCCCCCGCGGGCTTCGTCGACAAGCTGCTCGCCGTCATCGAGGCGCAGGCAGTCAATCAGATGCTGGGCTTGCATGATTGCGACTTCTGCGCGAACCCCTTCGACGACAAGCACCCGTGGTACACGCCGCGGCCCGGTAACCGCTGCGCTAGCTCGGGCACGGGCGAGATCCGCGTCCCCGGCACCCCCGGAAACGCCTTCGCCGCCCCGACTCTCATCGGACACTACGTGGCTGATCACGGCTACTTGCCGCCCAAGGTCTTCATCGACGCTGTACTCGCCTTCGACCCGCGCACTCACCGTCCCGCACGGCACCCGTGGCTCCCGTTCCCCTGGATACCCGACGACGTCGAACCGGAGTGGATCGAGTGAACCGACTGGTCGCTGCCAGGAATCACTCACTGTCGTCGCTGGCATCCCTCACGGGAGCACCAGTTTGGAAGACTTCGGTCCATCCTCGCGTGACCTGCTGCTGTGCAGCTCCGGAGGTCTGAGAGCTATCCCGTAAGTCCCCGCGAGTCCCCCTCCATGACCGCCCTGTCTGGCACGCTCGTGGCACGCAAGCGTCGGGCTCACCCGACAGCAGGCCGCCTTCTCACGCTGACTCTTGCGTCAATGTCTCGCATACTTTGCGGCCAGCGCTGATCGATAAGGTCTGCTGCCTCTCGGCAGGCGTGACAGGCGTTGGGTCGTTCCGGGAACCACAGGTAATCAGACGGAGACATGCCTGCCGACTCGATGCCGCACAGTGTGCGATCGAAGAAGCCAAAGGCATGGGCAATGTCGGGCGGCAGGTAATCCGAGACGGCCCTCTCCCATCGCATGTCCACGGGCATATATGGCGGTCGCGAGACTTCGAACCACTCGCCACCCACGTGCGTAGCCGCATAGCACCAGGTGCAGGACCAGATTTGCTCTTGGAATTGGTTCGGTTGAATCGGCCACTGCCGCATCGCACGTCCACACACGTCGCACTCCACAATCTGATCCTCACACACGCGATCAACCAGGCCGAAGTACATGGGAGCACGTACATGATCCCGTAGCCTGCTGCGATGCTGGTCGCGCGCCTAATCGCCTCGCTCACGGCCTCCGTGACTAGCCGTGAGTCACCGCTCTGACGGGCACGCGACGGGCACGCTGCCTACGCTCAGTCGGCCTTCCTTACTGGCCCGGCCTACGCCTTCCCCAACCCCCAGGGCACGTGCCCGCGGCTCATGTCACGCGCTCCTGCGTGTTCCGTCTTCCCCCGGCCCAGGCCAATGGCGTCATCGCCTCTGACCTCCTCGGCGGTGTCCGAGACACTCGGGCCGTAACGAATGGCACAGATAACTGCGATAAGCTGGCATGCTAGCCAATCTCCTGCCAGGTATTCGTGAGATTAGGGCGCCACTTGCGGCGGGCTATATCTGGATAGCCTTCGGATGGCTAGTTTGGGCCCGCCATCTCCCAGAGCCCAGTCAATCTTCGGGTTTGCTCGCAGATAGCTATAAATTGGCGTCCGCCGCTGGGCCGACAGCCGTCGGCATAGCAATTAGCTTTGCAGCATACATGATCGGCATCCTATCCATATCCATCTCGAAGCGGATACGCAACGTTTTCCAATCGCCGCTCTTTCAGATGAAAACCCGCACAGCTCTCCGGCAGGCCATAAGTAGAAAAGATATTCTTAAACCAAAAGATGCGATTGACTTAGGTCTTATCGGCACCCTCCCCACGCGCGTCTTCTACACCGCAAAAGCGTTTTTGTCATCTTCGAGTTCTCCGCGCACTCGGGCTATTCTCTATTTCTTGCATGAACTTCAAGAAGACATGCATCTCATGCCCGCACGTCTACTGGGGCGAGACCAAGAGCTCTATGGCGCTTACGATCGCCTAAACGCGGAGGCGGAATTTCGAACGGGATCAGCACTCCCGCTGCTAGCCACCGGAATCGCCTGTTACATGCAAGTTGATCCCTCGGTAGGGACATCAATCATTACTGGAGCAGCGCTGGTTTTCGTTAGTGGAATGAAACGTGCAAGCGAAGCCTCGCTACTCCTACTCGAAGCAATTAGGGCCGGACGTCTCGAGTCTTCCGTCCTGGAAGACGCGCAGGGTATAGTAGATCGCTGGGAAAAAGTGATTGGGGACGCATACAAGTGAGCCTCCTAGATTGGGAAGTCTGACCATCCTCGACTAAACCCCTCTCCCCTCTCACCACTCGTAAAGCTTCACCGCCATTGGGTAGCACCCCAAAACCGCTACGCCGACCGCTCCATCCGGAGCGGCATGTGGGGGTTCCGCTCAGCCGACCGCGCCTTCAGCTGGACTCGACCCGCTGCAGAAGTGAGTCACAGAGCACGCCCGGGTCGCCTGAGAGCACGCACAGACGAGTGGCGTGGCCAGTTTCGACAACTCCCAGACCGGCGTCATCCGCCATGCCGACCGTCGGGTGATCGGGCGTTAGCCGCACGTAGCCCCTGTCGGCGCTGAGCGTCCAAGTGCCGGAGGTACTTGTCACCCCACCATCTCGCCAGTCTTGCCAGTCCATGGTGAACAACTCATCCGGTAGGGCGATCGCTGAGAACCGGCCGTCGGCTCCGAACTC
>NZ_BOOR01000017.1 GCF_016863335.1 Planotetraspora thailandica | reverse complement strand
GGCCGCTGTCATTTTCGACGCCGTCGCCCACGTGCAGGGCTGAACGGAGCTCGTCCTGCCGCTCTCGCCATCCGGCGGCGTCGCGGGGCGGTCTGAGTGCGGCTCCACGCGACCGGGGGACGGATCGCCGGCTGCGAATCGATGGGGAAGTTGACACCAATGCAGCGGAGTCGGGTAACCATGCATGCAGAATTCCTGGAGCAGGACAACGCACTCGAGCAGGCTGCCTCCGCCTTTGTCGAGCTGCGCCCGCGCTTGTTCGGCATCGCCTACCGGATGCTCGGCAGCGCGGCAGAGGCCGAGGACATCATTCAGGAAGTCTGGTTGCGCTGGCAGAACACCGACCGCGCGACCATCGAAAACCCCCCGGCCTTCCTGGCATTGATCACCACCCGGCTGGCCATCAACGTCGCTCAGTCCGCCCGGGTGCGCCGCGAAGCCTACATAGGGCCCTGGCTGCCCGAACCCATCGACACCAGCCTCGATCCCACAGTAGGAGCGGAACGAGGCGAAGCCCTCGAACTGGCCTTCCTGCTGTTACTCGAGAGGCTCAAGCCCACTGAGCGGGCCGCGTACGTCCTCCGCGAAGCCTTCGACTACCCCTATCCGCAGATCGCCGAAATCCTGCAGGTCAGCCCGGTCAATGTCCGCCAGCTCGTGAGCCGCGCCCGCAGACATCTGAACGCCGCACGACACGAGCCCGTCGACAAGACCGAACATCGACGCCTGCTGGCGACCTTCCTCGCCGCCGCCCAGACAGGGAACATCGCCGCCCTCGAATCTCTCTTCGCCGCCGACGTCGTCAGCACCTCCGACGGAGGCGGAGTCAGAGGGGCTGCGCGGTTTCCCTTGCTGGGCGCACGCGTGGCGAAATTCGTCGCCGCGTTCGCACCCCGGTTCTGGAGTGAGGCCGACTTCACCTGGGTCGAAGCGAACGGGCGCGCGGGCGTGCTCGTTCCCCGCGGCCGCACCGGTGTCACGCTTCTCACCATCGAGGCCTCGCCGCAAGGCATCCATCACCTGATGTGGATCGTCAACCCGGCCAAACTCGACGCGTTCGAACGGTCACGCTCGCGGGGGCGACACCATGTTGACAGCGGTCATGCCGCTCGGCTTCGCCAACCGCTCGATACCGGTGCCGATCCGCACCTCGGGGCTTCGTGATCCCTGAGCCGTCGCCTCATGATGATCCCGGTGACGTCCCCTCGGGATGTCACAACAGGACCCGCTGCCCGGTCTTAGCCTGCAACATTTGCGAGAACGGAGGACATCGTGCGGACGACCTCCTCAGCCGGCGGCGACGCCGGCCTGTCCACGGCAAGGAAAGAGGAAAGGCATTCCCGCTCCCACCGGGATTTTCCTGACCGCTCGGCCGGCGAGGGCGGCAGGCCATGACCGAGGCGGGCGCCAGGTCGCTGGCGGAGATGCTCGACGAACGGCAGCACCTGCTCGAGATCGCTTTGTGGATGTTCGGTTCGGCCGCTACGGCTGACCGGATCGTTCAAGAGACCTATCGCCGCTGGTACGCCCTCGGCGATGAGGAACGTGCCGGCATCGCGGTGCCGCGGGCCTGGCTGACAAGGATCGCTGGGGGAATCTGCCTGGAATTGCTTGCCACTCCTGCCACCTTCCGGCCTGCCGGCGCCGTACCGGAGCCGGACTCGGCCCCGGTGCCCATTGCCGACGTTGCGGTTCGTCACGGCGGCGCGGCGCCGCACTTCTCCGGTCAGCTCGGTTCCCGGAAGGCGATGCTCGATCGGCATGATCGTGTCGCACGGCAGTTCGCGGCAGCGTGCGACACGAGAGACGTGGCGGCACTGAAGGCGGTTCTGGCCGCCGACGCGCTGGTGGTGAGCGATGGCGGCGGCAAGCTGCGCGCCTCAGTGCGCCCGACCTACGGCGCGGACGCGGTTGCCCAGTTCATCGCGGCTCTGCTGATCGGTCCTCCCGGCACTCATGTGACCGTCGAGTCCGTCAACGGTCGTACGGGTCTGGTGCTGCGCCAGGCGGGCCAGGCTGTGGCAGTGGTCAGCGTGAGCGTCGCCGGGACCGAGGTCACCGCTGTATGGATCGTGCTGAATCCCGACAAGTTGCATCGCTGGCATCGCTGATGACCAACCCGCCCCTACCGCAGTCTCCTTGTCGCCCCGGCATGGAAGGGCCCAACCGGTGAACGACCCGATCCTGTATCCGGACCATGACGACAGCGGCGCCGCGTTCAAGCCGATCTACATCACACACGTCGCCGTCAGCGGCGGAAGCTCCGCCCACGGTCGGGCCATCGGCAGAGCGCGCTCCGCCGATGGAGCCCTCAACGTGGAACTGCGGATGCCCAAGGAACTGGGCGGCGACACCCTTGGCCCGAACCCCGAACAGCTCTTCGCCGCCGGATACGCCGCCTGCTTTCACAGCGTCCTCAGCCGGGTGGCCCGCCAGCATCTCCTCGACCCTGAGCCCATCCTCGTGGAGGTGACCGTCGCTTTCGGCCGTGGCCCCGACGACGGTGACTACCGGCTGCGGGCTGACCTCGTCGTGATCTGGCCCGGAGTCGGGCGCGAGTCGGCCACCCCGTTGCTCGCACAGGCGAGCGCTCTGTGCCCTTACGCGAAGATGACCCGCCAGGGCATCCCCGCCACGATCAGCCTCGCTGTAGACGATCAACCGTTCGTGGACGGCGCGGGCGAGTGGCGGGGACCAGGCAGGATGCCACCGGCCGGCCCTATGCAGACCTTCTAGGCGGTGCTGCGTGGCTGGTTCAGCGGGTTGCGAGCCAGTCGGCGTACCGGGTGGGGGCGATGACGGCGTCGGCCGGGGCGGTGAGGACGTCGCCCTTGACCGCGGCGAACAGGCCCGCGGTGTCGTCGATGACGATGGTGCGGGTGTCGCCCTTGGCCTTCAGAGTGATCCTGCCGAGCTCGTCGAGGGCGAAGACCTCGGGCCCGGCGATGTTGCGGATGCCATTCAGCGGTGCGCCGGCGGCGACCTCCGAGACCGCGGCGGCGACGTCGGCGGCCGCGATCGGCTGGATCGGGGTGTGGGGCAGGCGGACGGTCTTCTCGTCGGAGGTCCAGGACATGGTCGGTTCGACGAACTCCATGAACTGGGTGGCGCGGACGATCGAGAACGGGACCTTTCCCGCCCGCAGCAGGTCCTCCTGAAGCGCCTTCGCCCGGTAGTAGACGAGGTCGGGCACCTGGTCGACGCCGACGATGGACAGGATGACGAAGTGCCCGACGCCGGCCTTCGCGCTCGCGGCGAGGAGGTTGTCCATCGAGGTCTGGAAGAAGGCGGGGGAGGCATCGTCGAACGTCGGGGAGTTGGTCAGGTTGACGACGACGTCCGCGCCCGCGACCGCGTCGTCGACGCCCTCGCCAGTGATGACGTTCACGCCTGTGGAGAGCGCATGTGGCACAGCCTCGTGCCCGGCCGCCGTGAGGTTCTTCACGACCTGCGAGCCGATCAGGCCGGTACCGCCGATAACTGCGATCTTCATGACAAACCTTCCTGTCGCCGGCGCACCCGTTGCCAACCGGTCGCCAGCTAAGACAGGACAGCCTCCCGGCTTGTGACAGCCTTTGTGCAACTTATTCGGCGATGACGGCGAACCAGGTCGGGGGCACGTTGTGATTGCCGAACCGGTCAGCTCACCCGGCGGTTAAATCCTCGGGGCTGGCTGAGGACGGGAATCCCGTGCTGGCTCCCCACATCTCCGCGAACCGGCCGTCGTCGATGCGGAAGATCTCGAACAGCATGGGCTGCGCGTCGCCGTCCGGAGCCGCGATCCCCTCGACGGTCGAGCGGACGGCGGCCTTGTCGCCGTCAACCAGGATGTCCTGGGCGATGACACGCATGCCGGGAAACCGGGCAACGAGCGTGCGCCAGGCGTCCTTGCCCGCCTCGAACCCTGTGGTGCCGAGCGGATGGCTGAAGAAGCCGGGGGTGTGCAGGTCTGCGGCCTGGTCGAATTGCCGGCTGTTGAAGCACTCCTGCATCCGCTGCACCAGGGCGCTCGCGTCCTCGCGTGTGGTCATCGGCGTGGTCTCCTCGTGGCTGACGAATCGGATCATGATGAGCAGCGCGGCCTCTAACCGGGGCGTCGCCCCGGTTATGGTCAAAGTATACGGTGCGGCGCACCGCTTATGCTGATACCGACATGTCCAGCCAGCCACCTCAGCCGGCCCCAGCGAATCCGCCGCCAGCTCACGGGAGCGACAGGGAGTTGCGGGCCGACGCACGCCGCAATCGCGAGCGGATCCTGCGGACCGCACAGCAGGTGTTCGCAACGGAGGGTCTTGGCGTCTCGCTTGATGAGATCGCTCGCCGCGCGGGCGTTGGCCCCGGCACCGTCCACCGGCACTTCCCGGCAAAGGAAGCGCTGTATCTCGCCGTCGCGACCGACCAGCTTTGGCAACTGGTGGCGGAAGCAGAAGCACTTGCCGCGACCAGCGATCCCGCAGCCCTCTTCACGCTGCTGTCGGCGATGATGGCCAGCGGCGCCGAGAACGTAGCGGTGAAGAGCGCGCTAGCGGCAGCCGAGTTCGACTTGCGCACCGCCGCCCCGGATGTCGCGGCAGGTCTCACGCGCCATGTCGCAGACCTGCTGGATCGCGCGCACGCAGCCGGCGCCGTGCGCTCCGACCTCGCCGTCGACGAGGTAATGGCACTGGTCGCCGGCGCCTTCGCCGCGATTCGCCACGCCGGCGCAGAAACCAGCCGTACGCGCTCTGCGCACATCCACCGGCTCATCCTCGATGGGCTCCGCCCCCAGCCCCGGTAAGCAACGCACGCTCCAAGACACCGAAGGATCCACGATCCTGCGGACGACAACCGGACACTTGGCGCCCAGGTTCACGCTCTGCCTTATTGGCGGATCTCCATGTCCGTCACGAGGCCGTCAAGGAAGCGGTATATGTGTGTGACCTGGCCGTCCATGATGACTGTGCCGTCCTTGTCGCGGACGACTTGGTGCACCGTGACGGCGACGCGGCCGTCGCTCTCGCTCCTGAAGCCGGTGGGTACGACGGTCGGTTCAATGTGGGCCCACTGGCGTGTCCAGTATTCGCGTACTTCATCGTGTTCCCGGACGGTGCCGCCCTACCAGCCGTTCGGCCACACGACATCGACCGCGAGCGCTGCGAGCAGCGCTGACATGTCGCGCCTGTTGAAGGCCTCATAGAGACCCGTGAGTTGATGTGTCCAAGTCGCCGATCAGAAACCAGGATTTTTTCGCCGTCAAAGGCGGATCGAGACGAACTTGGTCTGGGTGTAGTGGTGGAGCGCCTCGGCGCCCTTCTCGCGGCCGACGCCGCTCTGCTTGTAGCCCCCGAACGGGCCCTCGACGAGTCCGTGTTGCCACTCGTTGACGTAGACCTGGCCCGCCTCGAGCCGCGCCGCGACGCGGTGCGCCCGTGACAGATCCCTGGTCCACAGTCCCGCGGACAGGCCGTACGGTGTGTCGTTGGCGATGGCCACCGCCTCGTCTTCGTCGGCGAAGCGGATGACCGACAGCACGGGACCGAAGATCTCCTCCCGTGCGATGCGCATGTCATTGGTCACCTCGGTGAAGACCGTCGGAGCGATGTACCACCCAGGCCGGTCGAGCACGGTTCCGCCGGTCGTCAACTTCGCACCCTCCTCCTCGGCGATCCGCAAGTAGGACTGAACCTTCGCGAACTGCGCCTCGGTGGTGATCGATCCGTAGGCCACTCCGGGTTCAACCGTCGCGAGACCGGCGACCAGCGCATTGACGACCTGGTCGTGCACGTCCTCATGGACCAGGAGGCGGGTACCCGCGCTGCAGATCTGGCCCGCGTTGGCAAGGAACGCGGGAATCGAGCCGCGGACGGCGGCGGCCAGGTCGGCGTCGGCGAAGATGATGTTAGGGCCCTTACCGCCGAGTTCCAGGGTGACCGGGATGATGCGTTCCGCGGCGACTCGTCCGATGGCGCGACCAGCCGTGACGGATCCGGTGAAGGCCACCTTGCGGACATCGGGGTGCTCGACCAGAGGGGCGCCGACCGATTCCGCGTCGCCGGTGAGGACGTTGAGCACGCCGTCGGGAAGGCCTGCTTGCGTGGCGATCCGGGCCAGTTCGAGCGTGGTGGCGGAGGTGAACTCCGACGGCTTGGCGACGACGGTGTTGCCCACCGCAAGCGCAGGGGCGATGCCACGGCAGGCCTGGTTCAGCGGTGCGTTCCACGGCGTGATGATCGCGACGACACCGAACGGCTCCCGCACGGTGTAGGCGTGCATGCCGGGGCCGAGGTCGATCACCTCGCCGTCGGGATGATTGACCAGGCCGGCGTAGAACTCGAAATAGGTGGCGGCGGCCTCGATCTCCAAAGGTGCCAGCCCGGGCGGCTTGCCGGCCTGCGCGGCCTCAAGGGCGGCGAGGTATGCGCTTTCGGCGCGTAGGCGGGCGGCGATCGCGGCGAGGACCCGCCCGCGCTCAATCGGCTTGCGAGCACGCCAGCCGTCCCACGCCGCCTTGGCGGCGGCCACCGCTGTGTCGACGTCATCGCGCGAACCGGCCGGGGTCTCGCAAACTACGTCCGGGCGTCCTGGCTCGCGACAGATCAGGTACTCACCGGACGCCGGCTCGACCTCCGCCCCTCCGATCCACTGCCCATAGCGCTTCGTCATCGGTCTCCCCAGGTCTGATCGCGTTTTCTGCCGACGGCTTCCATAAGTCGGATATGTCCGTCTTCATCCCGTGGTCCGGCATACTATGCCACTGTATGGCATGCACGACGAGTGGCTGGGTGGCTTCCCACCTCGGCACCTGCCAGGGCGCTACCGATCGCGCCCGAGGAACATGCCGCATTGCGGCATGGCAAGCTAAGGCGCGGTCCGGAGCCGCCCATACGGGATCGGAGGTCCCAATGCAGAGCGTCCTGCGCAGCTTTCGGGTGCTGGAGGCTGTGGCTGAGCAGCAGCCGGTCGGCGTCGCCGAACTCGCCCGGTCGCTGCGATTGCCGACCTCCTCGGTGCAGCGCATCTTGGTGACACTGCGGGAGGCCGGGTGGATCGCGCCGACCGAGGATGTCCAGACCCGGTGGATGCTGACCAGCCGAGCCTTGGCCGTGGGCCGAAAGTCGGTCCACGGACGCAGCTTGACCGACGCCGCCGCAGTTCCGATGCGTCAACTGCGCGATGCCACGCAGGAAACCGTCCACCTCTCGGTCCCCGACCGTACGGAGCGCATGGTCATCATCGACCGGGTCGAAAGTGAGCAGGCGGTTCAGACCTATGTGCCCGTGGGGCAGAGTTCGCCGATCCACGCCACCGCATCCGGTCGTAGCGTGCTCGCGGCGCTTCCCGACGCGGTGCTGGAGGAGGTCATTGCCCGCGGCCTGGTCCCGATGACCGATCGGGCACTCGCCGATCCGGACCGGCTGCGTGAGAAGGTCGCCGAAGTACGCGCGGACGGGTACGCGGTGGTGATTGAGGAGAACCGGCGGCATATCTGGGCCATCGCCGCAGCCGTACTGGACACCAGGCGGCGACCGGTCGCAGCGGTCGCGGTCTCGGTCCCCACTCTGCGCCACGACGAGCAACTCCACATCCGGTGGGGTCGCCTGGTGGCCGAGACCGCCGCGGAGATCGGCGCCGCCCTGCGCCACTGAGCCCGGCCGCGATCAGGCGCGGGAGCAGCCGCTCTCCGTACTCGGCCTCGGCGGTGCGGGCCGGGCTGGTGGCGCTCCTGGACTCGGGGACGCGTTCATCGGGAGCCCTGGGATCTCAGGGCTCCCGCGTGAGCGGCTGTGCGTGGCGTCAGCGTGCGAACTTTTCGATGGCTGCAGGGGTGACGGGGGTGAAGAAGTTGACGAGGTTGCCGTCGGGGTCGCGGAACAGCAGCGACCGGTTGCCCCAGGGCATCGTGGTGGGCTCGGTGACGAAGTCGGTGACGAAGCCGGTCAGGTTCTGGTGAATGCGGTCCACGTCGTCGACGAGGAACTCGGTGATCACGCTCTGGTTGTCCGCTGGACGGGCAGAGCCCGGGGCGAACAGCGGGACGGTGCGGGTGCCGGCGATGGCGAGGGTGGCGTTGGGGGTCTTGAGTTCGGCGAAGTCCTCGGTGGCCCACATCGCCTGCACCCCTGTGGCTCGCTCGTAGAACTCGACGAGGCGTGCGACGTCGCTGGTGATGATGCGGATCGAGACGAAGTCCATGGTGATCTCCTTGGCAGATGGAATCGCTGCACGTCGCAGACTAGGAGAAATAGTGGACAGAATCGGTCCTGTATTCACCTTAGGCTGTGCACATGCCTCGACCCACCGGCCGCGTGCTGACACTCCTGGAGTTGCTGCAGTCGGGCGGCACTCGGACGGTGGCCGAACTCGCCGACCGGCTCGGCGTTGATGGGCGCACCGTGCGGCGGTATGTGGACCAACTGATCGACCTTGACGTGCCCGTGGAGTCGGTGCGCGGCCGCTACGGCGGGTACCGGCTCGCCCCCGGGTACCGTTTGCCTCCGCTCATGCTCAGCGACGACGAGGCGCTGGCCGTGATGCTCGGCCTGGTCGTCGGCCGCCGAGCAGGGGTGATGACGGCAGGTCACACCGCGAGCGAGACGGCCTCGGCCAAGATCCGGCGGGTGCTGCCCAAGCACATCGCCCGCCGGCTCGACACGCTCCTGGAATCTCTCGCCTTCACGGATCAGCCCGGCGAGTTCGCCACCCCTGAGGCCGGGGTCCTGCTCGCCATCGCCGATGCGGTACGCCACCGCCGACCGGTCTCGATCAGATACACCGACCGCGACGGCCGGCGCAGCGAACGCACGCTGCACGCGTACGGGATCGTCGCCCATTCGGGCCGGTGGTACGTCACGGGCAAGGACCCCGAGATCGGCGAGGACCGAACCTTCCGGCTCGAGCGCATCGCAGACGCGAGGACCCTGCCCGGCTCATTCGAGGCGCCCGTGGGTTTCGATCCGGCACAGCGCGTGTTGTCAGGGTTCGCCACGGCTGAGTACCGGCACGAGGTGACCTTGCGGATCCACGGGACAGTTGAGCAGATCCGCGCCCACCTTCCCGCCAGCGTCGCGAGCCTGGAGGAACACGCGCCCACGGCAGACAAGGACCGGGCGGCCGAGCGCTGGCTGCGCGTCGAGCTACGGGCGGAGCGGCTCGACTGGTTGCCTCCGCTACTCGCCTCACTCGACCGGCCGTTCGTCATCGAGCGCCCCGATGAACTGCGCGACCTCGTCATCGCGCTCACCCAACGCCTCGCGTCCTACGCCCGCCAAGCCTGACAGCGAGGAACCATTGCTTGCTGACCTTGTGATCCTGCTTGATATTTCAGTTGGTGATCTTGCCGCTATCGCGGATACAGATTTGACTGAGCGGTCAGTGGCAAAGGGATTGGAGGTCGCGGGACTGATTTGGGATGCCCGCCGCCTCACGGCCGACCAATTGCAGAAGATCTGTGAGGAAGCGGAGCGCATGACGGCCCGGCAAAGCTGAGCAGAAGTCGGCGGGGGCGGGGGCGCTCGAAGCGGCTTATCGGTCGGTCCTCTCCGTCGGCGCCAGGTAGGGGCGTTGGGTGGCCTTGTGCGCCGTGTACGCGTCGTGGGCCCGCTGCGTGGTGTCGAGGTCGCTGACCTGGCTGACCGGGACGTCCCACCAGGACTCGCTGTCCGGCGCGTGGATGGTGGGGTCGGTCTCGACGTGGATGACGACGGGACCGCCGTCCGCGGGCGCGGCCTTGGCGTTCTTGATCGCCTGCTCGAGTTCGGCCCGGCTGTGCACCTCGAAGACGGTCGCGCCGAGGCTGCGGGCGTTGGCGGCGAGATCTATCGGCAGCCTCTCCCCGTCCAGGCGGCCGGTGGCCTCGTTGCGGTAGCGGTACCGGGTGCCGAACCGCTGCGAACCGAGCGACTCCGACAGCGAGCCGATGGAGTGGAAGCCGTGGTTCTGCACCAGCACAACGATGATCTTGACCCGTTCCTGGACCGCGGTGACCAGCTCGGTCGGCATCATCAGGTAGGAGCCGTCGCCCACCATGACGAACACGTCCCTGTCCGGGTCGGCCAGCCGTACGCCGATGCCGCCGGGGATCTCGTAGCCCATGCAGGAGAATCCGTACTCGACGTGGTAGGCCTTGCGGTCCCGGACCCGCCAGAGCTTGTGCAGGTCGCCCGGCATGGAGCCGGCCGCGCACACCACCACGTCCCGGGGGTCGGACAGCTCGTTGACGCAGCCGAGCACGGTGCTCTGGGTGAGCACGCCGTCGGCGAGCGCGTCGGTGACCTCGGCCGGCGGGTTGTGGGCCGCCTCCACCCGCGCGTCCCAGTCGCGCCAGAGCTCGGCCTGGCGGCCCCGGTGGGCCTGGTCCACCGCGTGCCCGTCGAGGGCGGCGGCCAGCGCGGTGAGCGCCTCCCGCGCGTCGGCGACGACCGAGAGCCCGGCGAGCTTGCCGGCGTCGAATCGGGCGACGTTGATGTTGACGAAGCGGACGTCCGGGTTCTGGAAGGCGGTGTGCGAGGCGGTGGTGAAGTCGCTGTAGCGGGTGCCGACGCCGATGACGAGGTCGGCCTCCCCGGCGAGGGCGTTGGCGGCGGTCGTGCCCGTCGAGCCGACCGCGCCCATCGCCTGCGGGTGGGCGTGCGGCAGCGCGCCCTTGCCCGCCTGGGTCTCGCCGACCGGGATGCCGGTCGCCTCGCAGAACGCCTGCAGCGCGTCCTCCGCGCCGGAGTAGTGGACCCCGCCGCCCGCCACGACGATCGGCCTGCGCGCTGCCCGGATGAGCGCGGCCGCCTCCTCGATGTCGACGGC
The DNA here is from genome assembly GCF_016863335.1 of Planotetraspora thailandica. Classification (GTDB taxonomy): domain Bacteria; phylum Actinomycetota; class Actinomycetes; order Streptosporangiales; family Streptosporangiaceae; genus Planotetraspora; species Planotetraspora thailandica. Next base: position 189,529 of record NZ_BOOR01000017.1, on the reverse strand, counting down.
CTCGGGGAGGGGCCTGGCGACCCGCCAGACCCGCTCGGCGAACAGCTCCACGGGCCAGTCGAACGCCTCGGCCTGCACGTCCTGCGGCAGCGCGATGGTCACCGCGCCGGTCTCCACCGGGTCGGTGAGCACCCGCATGGCGCCGAGCAGCGCCGTGGGCAGTTGCTCCGGCCGGTTGACCCGGTCGAAGAAGCGTGACAGCGGACGGAAGGCGTCGTTGACGGTGACGTCCGCGGCGTACGGCGCTTCGAGCTCCTGCAGCACGGGTCCGGCCACCCGCGTCGCGAACGTGCCCGAGGGCAGGAGCAGCACAGGGAGCCGGTTGACGGTGGCGAGCGCGGCACCGGTGAGCATGTTGGTCGAACCGGGGCCGACGGACGCGGTGCAGGCCCACGTCTGCAGGCGGTCCTTCTGCCGTGCGTAGGCCACCGCGGTGTGGACCATCGCCTGCTCGTTGCGGGCCAGCACGTACGGCAGGCGCTCCTCGCCGCCGGCGAGCTCGTTCTGCAGCAGCGCCTGGCCGACCCCGGCGACGTTGCCGTGACCGAAGATCCCGAGGCACCCGGCGAACAACCTCTGGCGCCGCCCGTCGCGCTCGCTCCACTGGTTGGCCAGGAACCGGACGACGGCCTGGCCCACGGTGAGGCGCACCGTCTCTGCGGTCGCGGTCATCGAACTCCTCCGATCGGAAGCCTGGGATCGACGTCCTGCTGGGCCCACGACTCCCGTACCCATCCGTGCGCGGGGTCGTCGCAGATCAGCCAGGCCCGTGTCGCGCCGGGGCCGGCCATCACGTTGAGGTAGTAGAGGTCGTATCCCGGAGGCGCCATCGCCGGGCCGTGCCACCCGTGCGGCACGAGCACGACGTCGCCGGTGCGGACCTCGGCGAGCACGTCGATGGGGCGCGCGTCCGTGCCGTAGACCCGCTGGTAGCCGACGGGGTCGGCGCCCTGGGCCGGTCCGCCGGACTCGGTCCCGACCTCGAAGTAGTAGATCTCCTCGAGTTCGGTCTCCAGGCCCTCGCGCTCCTCGTCGTGCTTGTGCGGGGGATAGGAGCTCCAGTTGCCGGCCGGGGTGACGACCTCGCACACGATGATCGAGTCGGCGTCGAGCACCTGCGGGACGCCGAAGTTGCGCACCTCGCGCGAAGCCGTACCGGCTCCCCGCAGCTCGACGGGGACGTCGGCGACGGCCACGTGCCGGAACGGCGGCGGCGTCTCCCGCTTGGTCGCCTTCGCGCCGCAAAGGGCGACCCTCACCTGGTCGGCGCCGGGGTTGCGCAGGGTGAGGCGCGCGCCGCGCGGTACGTAGGCGACGTCGGTCGGACCGGCGAAGACGCTCTCCCGCCCGCAGAGCCGGGCCTCGTGGTGCTCACCCGCGTGGTCGACGGCCGTGACCTCGAGGCCTCCCTGCAGTGGCACGACGAGGACCTCGTCGTCGCCGGTGTCCACGGTCAGCGCCCCGCCCGGGTCGAGCGTGGCGACCCGCAGGCTCGTGTGCGTCCAGCCGTCGAGGGCGTCGTCGATCGACACCTCGAACTCGCCCGAGGCGGCCGTCCCGAAGGGGTGGACCCAGCGTTCGTTGTCGCTCATCGCCTGGGCCCGTGCACCAGACCCGCGGCGATGTCGACCGCCGCGGCCACGTCGCCGTCCGGGGGGAACAGCAGCGCCCGCCCCACGACCAGTCCGCGTACGGCGGGCAGGTCCAGAGCCCGGCCCCACGCGGCATAGGTCTCGTCGGGGTGCCCGCTCGGATCTCCGCCGAGCAGGAGGGTCGGCAGCGTGGTCGCGTCCATGACCCGTTCCAGCTCGTCGACGACCGGCAGTTTCAGCCAGGTGTGCCGGCTCGTCGCGCCGAGCCCCGCCGCGATGTGGATCGACGTGATGGTCGAGTCGGGGTCGAGCAGGTTCCGCACGCGGCCGTCCTGGCGGACCGACAGGAAGGGCTCGACCATCGCCATCATCCCGTGCTCGGCCAGCTCGGTCACCGCGCGGGCGCTCGCCTCGAGCGTGGCCACGGTGCCGGGGTCGTCGTAGCAGATCCGGGTCAGCATCTTGCCGCCGTCCAGGCCTCTCGCGGCGATCTCCTGCGCCGTGTAGGCCGTGAACCGGTCGTCGAGCTCGAAGACCGAGCCCTGCAGACCGCCCCGGTTCATCGAACCGATGGCGACCTTGCCCTCCAGCGCACCCATGAGCAGCAGGTCGTCGAGCACGTCCGGCGTGCCGAGCACGCCGTCGACGCCCGGGCGGGACAGCGCCGTCGCGAGGCGCTCCAGCAGGTTGCTGCGCGAGGCCATGGCCCCCCGGTCGTCGCGGACGCCGAGCGCGCCACGGGCGGGATGGTCCGCGGCCACGATGAGCAGCCGGCCGTCCTCGCCGACGAGCTCGCGGCGTGCTCTGGCGGCCCACCCTTCGATGATCCGCCCGGGCTCGCGCACCCGGATCTCGGTCAGCTCGGCGATGCCCGCACGGCTCGAGGTCGTGGTCATCGTCCCCCCTCCTGAACTCGGCCGGCGAGGGCGGCCTCGACCTCGGCCTCGGTAGGCATTGCACTGGAGCACTCGAGTCTCGAGGCGACGATCGCGCCGGCCACGTTGGCGAACCACACCACCCGGCGCAGGTCCCACCCGCCGAGCAGCCCGTGGACCAGCGCGCCCCCGAAGGCGTCGCCGGCGCCGAGGCCGTTGACCACCTCCACGGGGAACGGCGGCACCTCGACGCGTTCGTCGGCGGTCGCGGCGAGCACTCCCTTGGGTCCCTGCTTGATGATCGCGAGCTCCACTCCGCGTTCGAGCAGGGCGTCGGCCGCGCGCTGCGGCTCGCTCTCGCCCACGGCGACCTCGCACTCCTCACGGTTGCCCACGGCCACGGTGACGTGGTCGAGGGCCTCGCCCACCTGTACGGCGGCCTCCTCGGCGTTCTGCCAGAACATGGGCCGGTAGTCGAGGTCGAGGACGGTGTGCGGCCGCCGCCCGCGCGCCTCCCAGGCGGCGAAGTGCGCGGCGCGCGACGGCTGCTGCGACAGTCCGGTGACGGTGGCCCAGAAGACCGAGGCCTCGCGGATCGCGCCCAGGGGGAGCTCCGCCGCCTCGATCATCAGGTCGGGGGCCGTCGGGTAGCGGTAGAAGTACAGCGGGAAGTGGTCCGGCGGGAAGATCTCGCAGAAGGTCACCGGTGTGGGCGGGCCGTCGACCTCGGCGACGAACGCGTCGTCGACGCCGAAGTCACGCAGCGCCCGGTGGACGTACCGGCCGAACGGGTCCCGGCCGGTCCGCGTGATGATCGCCGCTCTGCGCCCGTAGCGCGCCGCGGCCACGGTGACGTTGGTCGCACTCCCTCCGAGGAACTTCCCGAAGGTCTCCACGTCCTCGAGGCCCACGCCGGAGTCGAGGGGGTAGATGTCCACCCCGACGCGGCCCATGGCCACCAGGTCGTATGCCGCTGTCATCCGTTATGCCTCCGGAGCGTTCGGGCCGCCGGCCACGGCGAGCAGGTGCGCGATGCTCGCCCGCACGTCCGCCACCGGGCCCGGTCCCTCGACGGCCGGCGCGCCGGCGAGGATGGCGTCCTGCTCGAGGACGTACCACCCTGCATACCCACTGCCTTCGAGCGCGGCCACGATGGCCCGGATGTCGACGTCGCCCTCGCCGAGCGGGACGTACATGCCGCCGGCCACCGCCTCGGTGTAGGTCACGTCGCCGGACTGCACACGCTTGGCCCAGTCGAGCCGCACGTCCTTGAGGTGGGTGTGCACGATCCGCTCAGGATTCCGTACGGCCATGGCGACCGGGTCGCCCCCGCCGATGAGGAGATGTCCGGTGTCGAGGCACATGCCGATGCGGCTGCCGGCGAGCACCCGCTCCGCCTCCTCGCCGCTCTCGACCATCGTGCCGACGTGCGGGTGCAGCGTGGCCACCAGGCCGTGGGCCGCCGCGGCGTCGGTGATCCGGTCGAGGTTGCCCAGCAGGGCCGACCATCCCGAGTCGTCGAGGACCGGGCGCTCGTCGTAGCCGTCCTGGCCGGTGGCGGCCGCGATGACGACGGTGGAGGCCTGGGCGGCTACCAGGCCCTCGATGGCGCGCTCGACGTCGGACAGGGGGTCGTGACCCGGATCGTGCAGGACCACGGGGACGAACTGCCCCACGGCCTTCAGCCCGTACCCGGCCAGCGTGGCCGCCTTGGCCTGAGGGTCGTCGGGGAGGAAGCCGTCGGGCCCGAACTCGGTGGCGGTCAGGCCGAGCTCGCGCATCTGGCGGAGCACGGTGTCCGGCTCGAGCTGGTAGCCCCATCCGGGGACCTCGCTGACGCCCCAGGAGATGGGCGCACCCGCGATTCGGCCGGCCACGGGACGGCGGTACGAGGGGGTGTCGGCGGTGTTCACAGCGGTCATGTCCTCAGATTCCCTCGATCTCGGAAAGGGCGACGGGGCGGCGCTCCGCGCGGGAGCGTTCGCACGCCTCGGCGATGCGGAAGGCCTCGAGCGCGTCGCGGACGGTGCACGGGGAGGTCCGCTCGCCCCGGGCGACCTCCGCGAACGCGGTGAGCTCGGCCTGGTACGCCGGGAGGAAGCGCTCCATGAACGACCACTTCTGGGGGCCCCTGGGGAAGTCGACGCCCTCCTCGGCGGAGCGCATCGCCAGTGAGTGATCGAGGCCGACGGCGATCGTGCCCTTCTCGCCGTGGACCTCCATGCGGACGTCGTGGCCGGCGCCGTTGTAGCGGGTGGAGGAGATCAGCACGATCGTGCCGTCGTCCAGGGTCAGCAGGGCTCCGGCGGTGTCGACGTCGCCGGCCGCGGAGAAGAAGTCGGCGCCCTTGTTGGCGCCCGTCGCGTAGACGGAGGCCACTTCCCGCCCCGAGACGAACCGGAGGATGTCGAAGTCGTGCACGTTGCAGTCGCGGAAGATGCCGCCGGAGACCGGGATGTAGGACGCGTGCGGCGGGGCCTGGTCGTGGGTGCCCGCCCTGATGGTGTGGACGAACCCGAGCTCCCCGGACTCCACCGCCGCCCGGGCCCGCCGGTAACCGGCGTCGAACCGCCGCTGGAAACCGACGTGCACCGGCACGCCGCTGGACGCGACGAGGCCGGCGAGTTCGATGGTCTCCTCAAGGGTGGAGGCCACCGGCTTCTCGCAGAAGGTGGGCACACCCGCGGCGATGCCCTGGCGCAGCAGTGGTGCGTGGGCGGGGGTGGCCGCGGCGATCACGAAGCCGTCGACGCCCGACGCGAGTAGCGCCTCGGTGTCCGGAGCGATCTCGGCCCCGAGTTCGTCGGCGACGGTCTTGGCCGCCCCGAGGTCGGCGTCCGTCACGACGAGCTCGTCGACGAAGTCGAGAGCCGCCAAGGTCTTGGCATGGAAGGCGCCTATCCGTCCGACACCCGCTAGCCCGATGCGCATTCGCGATCCCCGTTCCGATACGTGACTGGGCCGTGCCCGCCGTGGCAGGAGGCCCTGTTTCAGCAGCCGTAGCGTGCCCGTTGACCAAAGGCTACGTCAAGACTTTGTACTGACATATTGTCGTAACGTCGTTCTTGCATACCGGAGTAAACTCGGCCCGTGGCAATCCAAGTGGACGTCTCGATCGACCGCTCTTCCCCCGTTCCCCTCTACCACCAGCTCGCGGAGCAGCTCAGCGACGCGATCGCCAGTGGCAGGCTGCAACCCGGCGACCCGTTCGAGAACGAGATCGCCCTCGCGGAGCGACTCAGCCTGTCGCGGCCGACGGTGCGGCGGGCCATACAGGAGCTGGTGAACCAGGGTCTCCTGCTGCGGCGGCGCGGGCTCGGGACCACGATCGCCAACCGCAAGGTGCACCGGCGCGCCGAGCTCACCAGCCTCTTCGACGACCTCAAGCGTGACGGCGGCCGTCCCGCGACCACCGTCCTCAAGCATGAGCTCGTGCAGGACGAGCGTGTGGCCACCGCGCTCGACCTGCCCGCCGACGCCGAGCTGCTCGCGATCGTCCGCTTGCGCCTGTCCGACGACCGCCCACTCGCCATCCTCCACAACTGGCTGCCGCCGGCGTGCAACGACATCGCCCGTGAGGACCTCGAGCAGGCGGGGCTGTACGCCGTGATGCGCGACCGCGGCGTGCGCCCGGTCGTCGCGCACCAGACGATCGGAGCACGGCCGCCGACCGCGGCCGAGCGGCGCCACCTCGGGCTGAAGCCCTCCCAGCCCGTTCTCACGATGACGCGCGTCGCCTTCGACGCCATGGGCAACGGGGTCGAGTACGGCGACCACTGCTACCGGGCGCAGGATTACAGCATCGACGTCATGGTCGACAAGCGGTGACACGACGGCCGGTCCGGACACTGCGTGCCTAGCCCGCTGCGATCCGCAGCCTGATCGTGCGAGCTTCGGGGCGGAGCGCGAATTCCGGCCACACATCCGGTCCGCACGCCCGTGAGCCGAGCCCGTGCTGGGCCGCATCGATGATCAGGTGACTCGTCGCCGAACCCGGGAGCTCATATGCGTGGCCGGCCCGTGGGATCTGCTGTGGAGTGTGGCGGCTGAGCGTGAAGCCGGGACGACGTCCGCGCGTGTCAGGGAACGCCACGATGCGCAGCACGTCGGCGCCGCCGCTCGTCAGCGTCAGCTCTCGCAGCTGTGAGCGGTGCCCGGTCTCCTGCGGGCGGGCGTAGTCGACGGAGAGGTCGCCGATCGTGGAGGAGAAACGGCCGGTGCGTGCTGCACGGAGACTGTCCGGGTAGGACTCGAGCGGGCCGAGGCCGAACCACTCGGCGCCGTCGACCGGAGCCGCGCCGTCGGGCAGATCGAAACGAATCCCGATCCGCGGCCACACCGTCAGCCAACCCCTCGACGGCTCGATCTCCACACGCAACTCGAGTTCGCCGCCCACAAGCGACCAGACCGTCTCCACCGTCACCGACAGGGCGGAGTTCGCCGCGGAGACCTTGTCGATCGTCCGCAGGGCTTCGGCGGTGCGCTCGACGGACAGCCGCCGTGTGGTCAGCCGGTCGAGACCGTCGCGACGCCACAGGTCGGCGTTGGACACCCCGGCGATGCCGGCGTCGCTCTCCTCGACTTCCTCGGACGCGCCCTCATCGTTGTCGGTCGGGGCTCGGAACAGTTCCAGCCGCGGGCCCGCCACCGTACGGCCGGCGAGGCGCACGAGGGCCCCGTCGACGAACTCGGCGATTCCCAGCGTCAGCGTCCCGTCGCTCCGCCGCCAATCGGTTTCGGGCCGGACACCAGGCACGGGACGCCGCGCCGAACGGTCCAGCTGGGCGGTCGCGATCACATGCCCGTCGGGCGCCCACGCGGTCGATACGGCCGATACCGCATCGACGGTGAGCCACGTCTCCGCGTCCTGCGCCACCGGGATCCGTGGAAGCGGCATACGCGCCGACCCGCCTGCCGCGACGACGGGGACCTCCATGTCCCCGGACTCCACCAGCGTCCCGTCGTGCTCGACGCGCCAGCGGAAGCGCAGGTCAGAGGTGTCAGCCGAGTGCCGCAGGTTGCTGATCACGACGTCGTCGCCGTCGAAGGTGAAGCGGACCGGCTGCACGACCGCCTTGAACTCGTGGAGGCTGGGAGTCGGGACGTCGTTGCTCAGCAGCATGCCGTCCATCACGAAGTTGCCGTCGTGCACGACCTCCCCGAAGTCGCCACCGTACGCGTAGTACGGCGTGCCGTCCGGGGCCGTCGTCAGGATGCCGTGATCGCGCCATTCCCAGACGAAGCCGCCGTGCAGCCGCGGATACTCGTGCACGAGCGCCTCGTACTGGTCGAGCGCCCCCGGCCCGTTGCCCATCGCGTGGGCGTACTCGCAGAGCAGGAACGGCTTCGTGCGCTGCCGGGCGCCCTGTGCGGGAGTGCAGTTCATCAGCGGCCGACGTGAGCCGTCGGTTCCGATCTGCTCGGTCTCGAGCACCGACGCGTACATGCGCGAGTAGACGTCGGTGTATTCGCCGGCGTGATCACCTTCGTAGTGCACGGGTCGTCCGGCGTCGCGGGCGTGGACCCACGCCGACATCGCGGCGAGGTTGCCGCCGGTTCCCGCCTCGTTGCCGAGCGACCACATCACGATGCTCGGATGGTTCTTGTCTCGCTCGACGGTGCGCCGGATGCGGTCGAGGTACGCCTCACGCCACGCCGGGTCGTCGCTGGGATTGCCGGCCCAACCCACCTTGTCGAAGCCGTGAGTCTCGAGATCGCATTCGAGGACGACCCAGAATCCGAGCTCGTCGGCAAGGTCGAGCAGCCGTGGATGCGGTGGGTAGTGGCTGGTGCGGATCGCGTTCACGTTGAACCGCTTCATGCGGGCCAGGTCCTCGCGGGCGTGCTCCTCGTCGAAGACGCGGCCGCGCTCGGGGTGGGTCTCGTGGCGATTCACCCCGTGAAACACGACGCGGCGGCCGTTGACCAGGAACCGGTCGCCGCGGATCTCGACCGTGCGGAAACCCGCCCGCAGGGCGATGCTCTCCGCGGCCGTCGACACGGTGACGTCGTACAGACGAGGCTGCTCGGCCGACCAGGGCTCCACGCCGTCGACCTCGAGCGGCGCCACGTCGGCCGCCGTCGCCCAGACCTGCTCGATGCCGAGCTCGGGGAGGCGAAAGGTGACCGGGAACGCCGCCGCGTCGGCGGTGATCTCCGTCTCGACCCGGCCGCGCCCGTTCTCGAACCCGGTTCGCAGCCAGACGTCCTCAATGCCCCCGGCCGGCCGTGCGATCAGGGTGACATCGCGGAAGATGCCCGGCAGCCACCACTGGTCCTGGTCTTCGACATAGCTGGCCGCCGACCACTGGTGCACGCGCACCGCGACGACGTTGCCGCCCGGCCGTACGGACGACGTCACGTCGAACTCGTGGGCGAGCCGGCTGCCGCTCGCGCTGCCGATCTCCTCGCCGTTCACCCACACCTTGAAGAGCGACTCGACGCCGTCGAACCGCAGCAGGACGCGCTCGGCCTCCGACCAGCCGGCGGGCAGGTCGAAGTGGCGGCGATAGTCGCCGGTGGGGTTCTCATCCGGGACATGGGGTGGGTCGATCGGGAACGGGAACTGCACGTTCGTGTAGATCGGCCGGCCATAGGCGCCGTCACCCTGGAGCACCCAGTGAGAGGGCACCGGGATGTCATCCCAGCCGCCGTCGTCGAAGCCCTCGGCCGCGAGGTCCTCTGTCGCCGGCACCGCCGGTGACAGACGGAACCGCCACAGCCCGTTCAGCGAAAGGGAGGGGGCATCGGAGTGCAGCCACGAGCGCGCCGGGCGCAGCGAGCCACGCCCTGGTGCGGTGTCGGTAACATACGCGGAAAGCTGGGATGCCACGAGGTCACAACTCTTTCTTGATGACAGAAGCCGTCGTCTACCGGAGCACGACCGTTCGGATCTCCCACGGGCCGAGCGCGAGTTCGAGTCCGTCCTCGACCGGCATCGCGGAGAGCGGCCTGCCGAGCAGGTCGACCGTGGTGGCCTCCGTGAACGCGCCGGTGACGCGGGCGGTCGATCCCGTGCCGCTCATCGCGACCAGTCGCACCTCGATGCCGGCACCGCGATCCTCGTCGGCGACGCGGCGGATGCTGGAGACGAAGACGTCCGCACCGTCGACCTGCACGCCGGTCGCGTCGGGCGGCAGGTGACCTCCGGCGGGCGCGGTCCCGCGAGCGACCAGCACGTCGTTGCGGAAGTCTTCGGCGAGAGCGACCGCGTCCGCGCCCTGCCAGCCGGTCGCCGAGGGCACGACGGCGAAACGGTTCTCGATGCGCACGCCGAGATCCTGCGCGCCCGGCGCCGGGATCTCGGACGCCGCGGGCTCGTCACGCAAAGGGTGGATGTTGACGCTGATCGAGCCGATCGCGCGCAGCAGCGTGATGGCGAGTTCGGAGCCTTCACCGACGAGTTCGTACTCGGTGGCGTGGTCGAGCAGCACGTTGGCGGCTCCGGCCGACACGAACGAGCTCGCAGGAAAGGTCGGGATCGGGTATTCGCCCCAGCCGCCCTCGGCGGTGAGCCCACGCTCGGTGACGGAGAACTGCCCGGCGGATGCGGACACGGCCGCCGGCTCGGGCAGCGGCACGTGGAAACGCAGCCGGTGGTCGGCGGACTGGTTCAGGAACGACGTGGAGACGCGCACGAACGGCTCGCCCGCGCGCACCTCCACGAGGGTCTCCACCGGGGTCGGCATCGTCTGGCCGCTGCGCAGGTCGCGGTCGGAGGACAGCGCGGCAGGCCATTCGTACACGCGGGTGACCCGCATCCTCGAACGTAGCGGGCCGTCCTCGAGGAGTTCGACGGCGACCTGCGCCGGCTCCGACACGAGCACATCCTGTGCCGGCGGAGCATAGTTGTAACTGTCGCCGCGGTCGCCGCCGTCGACGAGGCGGCCGACTCCGTGCAGCACGGTGCCGTCGGCCCCGGTCACGTCCAGAGTCCCGTCCTCGGCGATCGCGACCTCGACCATTCCGTTCGAAAGCAGGCTGCTCGTCGCCGTCGTGGGTGCGAACGTCGTCGACGGCGCGGCGGCCTGGTCACGCGGTTCGACCCGGAAACTCGCCAGCCCGGAGGCGGGGACGTCCACGGGCACGAGTGCGGTCGCGCGAGCCTCCTCCAGCGTCAGCACCCGCCACTCACCCGGGTGCGCGGCGGCCGCGGCGGCGACCTCCCGGCGCAGGATCAGCAGGTCGAACGGCCCGCTGGTCGGCACCTCGGCGAGGTGGAAGACCAGCGATCCCGGGGTGAGTTCGTAGTGGTCGATCAGACGGCCGAAGAGCTCGCGGCGGTGGATGCGGCGCAGAACTCGTTCGAGCTGCGAGGCGTCCATGCGCTCGTCGCTGAGCACGGTCGGGGCCTTCGAGGTCAGCTGCACGGGACGCGTCGAGCCGTCGGCGACGGTCGCGAGCAGAACGGTTCCCTCGGGCGGGGCCACGACGTCCACCTCGACCAATGCCGTGCGCGGGAACGGCAGCGGGTTGGCGACCAGGTAGCCGTCGCTCGGCACCAGGGCGGCGGGCTCGGCGAGGGCCGCGTCCCGGACCGCCCGCGCGGCGTGCGCGGCTTCGGCGAGACGCGCTTCGACCTGTTCGGCGGTCTCGTCGGTGCCGGAGCCGACGACCGAGTCGTGCGCGGAAGACTCGATGATCTTGTGCCACGCCAGCGAGAGGAACGGCGAGTCGTCGCGCCCGGACCACAGGGCGTTCACCCGCTCGGCGTGGTCGACGGTGCGCTCGGCGACCGCCATGCGCTGCTTGAGCCGGAGCCGTACGGAGAGCACGCCCGGGAGGATGTTGCCGCGCACATGGCTGCGCAGCTCACCGGTGACGACCGCGGAGACCTCGTCGCGCACGTGCCCCCGGATGTACTCGTCGAGCGTCGCGATGGTGATGGCGCGCTCGTCGCTGGACGCGCGCCGCAGCCAGGTCGCGAGTTGCGGGTCGGGCGCGTTGTGGTCGGTGCCGGCCATCGCCAGCACCGGGTCGTTCCCCCACCGCTCGGCCGTCATCTCCGCGTACTCGCCGAGCGCGCGCCCGATCTGGTCGGGCACCAGCAGGACGTCGAGGCCGTTGTCGTAGCCGTCGAAGAGGAACTCGGTGCGCACTTCGGAGCCGTCGGGAGCGCGCCAGCGGAAGGCATGACCGTCGACGGAGCCGGGAACACCGCGCCACAGCGCCGCATGCTCGATTCCGGCGCGTGCCAGGATCTGCGGCATCTGCGCGACGTGGCCGAACATGTCCGGCAGGTAGCCGATGGACATCGATCCGCCGAGGTCCGCCGCGGCCGCCCATCCCATCTGCAGGTTGCGCACGATGGTCTCGCCGGAGCAGAGGAACTCGTCGAGCAGGATGAGCCACGGCCCGATGGCGAGCCGGCCGCCGGCGACCAGGGCCGCGACTCGATCGCGGTTCTCCGGCCGCATCTCCAGGTAGTCCTCGATCGCGGCCATCTGCCCGTCGACGGTGAACCGGAAGTCCGCGTTCGCCTCGGCCGTCTCCAGCACGGTGTCGAGTGCGGCGACAAGCCGGTGCCGGAACACCTGGAAAGGCTCATACCATTCCCGGTCCCAATGGAAATGGGGCACGAAGACGGCGGGGTTCTGCATAAGGAGTGGAACCTTCTAGTGGTGGAGTGACAGGAGCACGGGGGGTGCGGATTACTTGATCGAGCCGGCGGCGAGCCCGGTGCGCCAGAAACGCTGGAGCAGGATGAACACGATGATCACGGGCACGATCGAGACCAGCGCGCCGGTGATCACGGATTCCTGGAGGAGCGAGACACGGGCGGTCTGACCGTTCCACTCGTAGAGGCCGAGTGTGATCGGGAAGAGCGACTCCTTCTGCAGCATCACCATCGGCAGGAAGAAGTTGTTCCAGATTCCGACGAACTGGAACAGGAAGATGGTCACCAGCGACGGCGTCATCAGCCGGAGCGCCACCGTGAAGAACGTGCGGAACTCGCCGGCGCCGTCCAGGCGCGCCGACTCGAGGATCTCCTCGGGGACGGCGGCGGCGGTGAAGATGCGGGCGAGGTAGACGCCGAACGGGCTGACGATGCTGGGCAGGAACACCGCGAGGTAGGTGTTGACGATCCCGGTCGCCGAGAACAGAAGGAACAGCGGGAGCGCGAGCGCGGTGGTGGGAACGAGGACGCCGCCGAGGATGACGGAGAACAGGAACTCGCGGCCCCGGAACTTGAACTTGGCGAGCGCGTAGCCGCACAGCGCGGAGATCAGGGTTCCGACGGCCGCGCCCAGCACTGCGTAGATCACGCTGTTCAGAGCCCACCGCGCGAAGATGCCGTCGCTGCGGCCGAACAGGGTGCTCAAATTCTTGAACAGGTCGAAGTGCGAGAACGCCAGCCCGAAGGTGGAGGCGAGGTCGCCCTGCGGTTTCGTCGCCGCGACGAGCAGGAAGTAGATCGGCAGCAGGAAGTAGATCGCCAGGAGGAACATCAGAGCCATGGCGGCCGTACGGCTGACACGGTTTTCGCGGAGCGGGGTCTGGTTGTTCACAGTCCGGCCCTCTTCGAGGTCAGTCGCATGAACCCGAAGCTCAAGACGAAGGTGATGATGGCGATGACCACGGAGATCGCCGCTGCCTGCTGGTAGTTGTTTCCCGAGGCCACCGCGTACGCGAGCATGTTCGGTGTGAACGTGCTCGAGATGTTCGAGGAGATCTGGCGCAGTACGGCCGGCTCGGCGTAGAGCTGCAGCGTGCCGATGATCGAGAACACCGTGGTGAGGATGATCGACGGGGCGATGATCGGGACCTTGATCTTCCATGCGATCGCCCAGTTGCTCGCACCGTCGAGCTTGGCGGCTTCGTAGAGCTCCTGCGGAATCGCCTGCAGGGCCGAGAACATGATCAGCATGTTGTAGCCGGTCCAGAGCCAGGTGGACACGTTCGCCGCCGACCACAACACGGCGCCCGGGCCGAGGAAGTCGGGCTGGAGGCCGATGGCCTTCAACAGATCGACGACGGGGCTGAGCTGCGGCGAGTAGAGGAACGACCACATGATCGCGGCGATGACGCCGGGCACGGCGTACGGCATGAACGCCGCGATCCGGAAGAACGACTTGAGCTTCAGCAGGGGAGTGTCGAGCAGCAGCGCCATGATCAGCGCGACGAACAGCATGACTGGCACCTGCACGATGCCGAACAGTCCGATGCGCCCGATGCTGGCCCAGAACTCGGTGTTCTGAAACACCTGCACGTACTGCTCGAAACCGCCGAAGGTCGTGTACGACGTGCCGTACTGGCCGCCGGTGCGGCGTACTACCAGGAAGCTCTGCCAGACCGCGTAGGCGATCGGCACCAGGTAGAACAGCACGAACGGGAGAAAGAACGGGATCACGAACGCGACGATGACGCCCGCCCGAGGGCCGCCGCCGTTCTGACGGCGGCGGCCTCCGGTCGCCGGGACCACGCGGGTCGCGCGGGTTGCGATGTCAGTCATGCTGCGGTCAGTTGCCCGCCACAGCAGGGATCGCCTGATCCTGCATCGACTTCAGCGCGGACGCCTGGGCGGCCGCGAGCGCGTCGGCGACCTTGCCGTTACCGGCTGCCGCCTTGGCCATCGCATCCTGAAGCGCCAGGTTCACCGTCTTCTGAGTGGGACCCCACGCGAAGCTGGTGTCGATGTTCTTGGACGACTCGGCGAAGACGTCGAAGATCTTCTCGTTGTTGTAGTACGGGACGCCCTCCGCGAGCGCGGGGAGCGACGCACCGGCGGTGGCCGCCGGGTAGAGGCCGCCCAGCTTGTTCTCCAGCGCGAGGGCTTCCGGGTCGGTGTTCAGCCAGCTGTTGAACTTGACCGACTCGTACAGGTGCGTGTTGCCCTTCATGAACGCGACGGTGGATCCGCCCCAGTCGCCGGATGCGGGGTTCGAGCCCCACGTCGGCATCGGGACGATCGTCCACTTGCCGGACTGGTCGGGCAGGTTGTCACGGAACATGCTGTAGCCCCAGGCGGCGCCGACGTAGGTGGCGATCTGGTTCTTCTGGTACGCGGCGTACATCGGGGTCGAACCGTGGGCGAGGTCGGTGCGGACGAGCTTGGCGTCGATCAGCTTCTGCCAGAACTCGGCGACCTGCTTGCTCTGGTCGGATTCGACGGTGACGTGCCACTTGTCGCCGGCGTAGCTGTACATCTCGGCGTTGTTCTGCCAGAGGAGCCCGTTGAACCACTCGGCGTTGTTCGGGTCGAAGAACGTGATGCTGAGGTTGGGGTCCGCGTCGTGCAGCTTCTGCGCGTCCGTCGCGTACTCGTCCCAGGTCTTGGGGATCTCGAGGTTGTACTTCTTGAAGAGGTCGCTGCGCACGTAGAGGGCCATCGGGCCGGTGTCCTGCGGGAAGGCGAACACGCCGGTGCCGCCGAAGCTGGTCTGCGACCAGGTCCACGGCACGAACTTCGATTGGGCCGCGGTGGCGTCCGCGCAGGCCGAGGCGTCGACGAAGGCGTCCTGGGAGCGAAGGTTGGGGAGCTCGTCGTAACCGACCTGAGCGAGCTCCGGCGCCTTGCCCGCCTTGAGGGCGTTGCCGATGGTGCCGTACTGGTCGTTGGAGATGTTCTTGATCTCGACCTGGATGTTCGGGTTGTTCTTGTTCCACAGGGCGACGACCTGGTCCATGCCCGGAACGGTGTTCCAGTACTGGAGGGTGACCTTGCCCTTCGCGGGCTCACAGGGGGAGGCCGCGGACGCGTTGCCCGACGGAGCGGGCGACGAACACGCGGCGAGCCCGACAATGCCGGCTGCCGCGGCGACGACGGCACCCGCGACGCGGATGCGCGTGACTGTGTTGCTCATATTTCCTTCCAGATCGTCTGGCGCCGGGCGCTAGACGGGTCGACGTTGACACCTCAGGCAGGGGGGATGCCTTCTGGTTGGAGGACAGGACGCAACGGTGTCGGTTCACGCGCCGAGCGCCATGGCGGGTTAGCAAATCATGTTTTCAAATTGCCCGCAAGGGCTTTGTGAGGACAAAGTACGGTGTGGTCAGTCCGCGGCGAGAAGCAGGGCGGACGGCCGGGGCGAGAAGATGTTGTCCAGGACCAGCGTCGCGGCGCCGACGGCGGCCACGTCGACGGGGATCGCGGACTGGGCGAACCGGATGGGATGCGGCGGAATCAGGGCGGGATCGCTGCGCACCGCATCCGGCAGCGCGTCGAGGATCGCCGGGGAGATGCGCGCCCAGAACGGCCCGCCGAAGATGACCTCGTCGATGTCGAGAAGGTTCACGATCACGACGATCGCGCGCGCCAGAGATCGAGCGGCATCGGTGAGAATCGCGCTCGCCTCGGGGTTCCCGGTCGCGGCGAGGGCCGCCAGCCTGCTGAACGCCGCATCCACGTCGACCATGTCGTCGAGGTTGCCGGCCTCGGCCACCGAGAGTACTCCGTCGAGCACCGCGCGTTCGACGAGCGCTCGCGGAACGGTGATGTACCCGACGCAGCCGCGCCGGCCGCAGGTGCACACCGGGCCGTCGGGATCGACGGTGATGTGGCCCGCGTCGCCCGCATTGGAGCTGATCCCGCGAACGACCTCGCCCGACAACGACAGGCCGGTGCCGAGACCGGTGCCGTAGTACATGAACGCGAAGTCGCGGCTGCTGCCGGGACCCGCGAACCACAGCTCGGCGACGACCGCGGCCGTCGCATCCTTCTCCAGCAGCACGGGCAGGCCGGTCGCCTCGGCGAGCGCGCGCCGTAAGGCCACCCGATGCCAGTTGGGCATCGTCGGCAGGTTCAAGAGCACGCCGTCGTCGACGTTCACCGGGCCGGGCGACGCGATGCCGATGCCGAGGATGCGGGAGCTGTCGACGCCGGAATTCGCGATGAGCGCCTTGATCGCGTTCGCCATCTCGTCGATGACCGCGCTCGGGTCTCCCGCGGTCGGTGTGCCGGTGCGCGAGTGATCGCGAACGGTGCCGGACAGGTCGACGAGCACGTAGGTCACCGCTGCGGGATCGATGTGGACCCCGATCGCGAAACCGCCGTCCGGGTTCAGTTTGACGACCGCCGCCGGCTTGCCGGGGCCGCTCGCGCGCGTGCCGTGCTCGTCGACGAGACCGGCATCGAGAAGGCGACGGCAGACCTTCGTCACCGTCATCCCGCTGAGGGCGGTCAGGGCGGCGAGCTCGGACCGGGTGATCCCCTCGGGGCGTCGGCGGATGGCATCAAGAATGACCGTCTGGTTGTACTCACCGACGGCGGGCAGGTTCGTTCCCGTGCGATCCAAGGCCAGCCTCCCCACCCGCTGTAGCCCGTCGAAAGCCTAGCGGTGCCTTGTGTGGACTTGAGTGTAAAGGTCCGCGCCCAGCACCGCCGCTGGTGCGCCGAAGGCGGAGGTCAGCAAGGGCAGCTGGCGAACGGCAGACCTTGATGTTCACCGAGCTCCGTGGGAGTCGGCCCGGTCGGCTGTCATGGCGGCCTTGGTCCTCGCCACCGGCATCACCAGGGCGCTGTCTTGTCAATGAGCGAGTAGTGATCAGCACAACGAGGCGCTGGGGGAGCGGCATGTGAAAACGACCGGCCCTGCCCAAGCGGCCGAAGCGGAATTCCTCGTGCCCACATCAGTGTGGAAGGGATTGAGAGAGAAGAATCTGTTCGGTTGGAACTGAGGGCGTTTGGAACTGAGGGTGTAAGGACTGACAGTGATGAGTCATCAACAGGTCTTGCCTCTGCGCTATAATCGCCCGTTTCGCCCTTGGCTGTATGAGGCGTCTCACTGCAGGCTGATTCTGCGCAGTCAAGCCGGCAAAGGATTCAGCGTTGATCAGGCACACGAGAGTAGCGCACGGTGTCACGGCTTCGGGATTTCGTAGAAATGCCCACAAAGGCCGAAATCGCCTTGCCGGGCGTCGCTAAAGGATCAGCCGAGACGGCGGCCGACGAACCCCTGCTCGGCAAGCGTGTCAGTCCAGCCACACGCTTGACGGATCCGTCCCGAGATGCCCCTGACGCGCAGAGTGCTGGACGCCGTCATGACCCCGGCCCTTTCCGGCCGCACCCTGGAGGGACGGTCCTCCTTGGAAGGGGTCAGCTCGAATGCTCGATGCTGATCACGACGTTTCCCGTTTTCTGGCCCGTCTCGACGTACCGGTGGGCTTCGAGGATCTCGTCCAATGCGTACCGCCTGTCGATGACCGGCTTGAACCGCCCGGACTCGATCAGTTCCTTGAAATACCGTGCCGTCGCCGAATCGTGTTTCGGCAGAGGGAACTTGACCTTCTTTCCGCCGAGCAGCGGAGTGGCGAGCGCCAGGATCGGATTCTGGGACCACGGGCCCAGGTCACCCACGATAAAGACTCCACGCGGTTTCAGCAGCCGCCTGCATCGCCAGAACGTGCTCTTGCCGACGGCGTCGATGACGAAGTCGTATTTCCTCTCGTCCCTCGTGAAGTCTTCGGTCATGTAGTCGACGACCTTGTCGGCGCCCAGGCTCCTGACGAGTTCCACGTCCTTCGTGCCGCAGACCGCGGTGACGCCGGCGCCGACGCTCTTCAGGATCTGGACCGCCGCCGAGCCGATGGCCCCGGTCGCGCCGTAGACCAGGACGTCGTGGCCGCGCTCGATCTTCGCCGCCCTGATCACCGAGAGGGCGTAGTGCGACCCCTCCGTGCTCGGGGCGGCCTCCTCGAAGGTCAGTCCTTCCGGCATCGTCGCGAGGGTTCCGTCATCCGCGACCGTCATGTATTGGGCGTGGGCCCCGAATCCGGCGTCGTTGTAGCCGAACACCCTGTCGCCGACGGTGAAGGACGTGACACCGGCGCCCACCGCCTCGACCTCTCCGGCGAACTCGGTTCCGAGAATCGTCACTTTCGGCCTGATCAGGCCGGTGAAGAATCGCCAGATGAACGGCTTGGCCGCCCTCAGCGCGCAATCGGTGCGATTAACCGTCGTCGCGTGGACTTTGACGAGAAGTTCGCCGTCCTTGGGCGAAGGCTTCTCCACTTCTGCGACCGTGACCACTTCCGGCGGGCCGTACCTGGTGCGGAACGCAGCCTTCATGGCTGCATTGTAGCCACCGCAGGACGATCTGATTGTTTTCCATGAACAGCCGCTGAAACAGGCGTAAATCTGAATTCGTGAGCCGGGCCGTTCCTTGAGTTCAGCGGCCTGCGTGGCGGGTCGGTTCGAGAAGGGTCTCGCTGAGGATCCGGGGCAGCCAGTCCTGCCAGTCGCGCATGGTCCAGCCGCAGACCTCGGTCAGCCGCTCGAACAACTCGATCGAGGTCAGTGCGTAGATCTGATCGGCGGCCTGCTCGACGCTCAGGCCGGTGCGCAGTGCACCGACGGCCAGGCACAACGCGAAACCTTGTCGCCCGGCAGAGACGTCCCGCAACAATTGAAGTCCTGGGCCACCCCGTCGGCATTGAGCTGTGCTAGGTCGTTGACTGCTCTACCTGCTGTCAAGTAGGGAGTTCGCAGGTTTTGTGGTTGCTGGGGCGCCCGGCCTGGCGTGAAGCTGTGCGAGATCTGGAATCTCCCACGTTATTTGATTTTGGACAGCGGTGGCCTCCGGGGCCGGAAATGAAGTGGGGGAACGTGGACTGAGCCGAACACGGTGAGGCTGCTTCACCGCCCCGCCCCGCCCAGCGGTGGTCAGCCGACGACCGTCACCAGGCGCGTGATCTCCTCCGCGACCAGGGCGCAGGCGTCCGCCGCTGGATCGATCAGCGGGAAGTGCCCGGCATCGGCCACCTGGATGAGGCGAACCGTCTCGCCCACCTCGGCGGCCGCGCGTACGAAGGATTCGGCGACCTCGGCCGGGACGACGATGTCGGCGTCGCCCTGGACGACAGTGGTGGGGACGCCGGTGGGCAGCAGCGCCACCGGATCCGCCGACGGGCGCCGCTCCTCGAACCGTTCGGGCCCGCCGAGTAACTGGAGCGCGGCGTCGGAGCAGACGGACAGTTCGCCGGCCTTGATGAAGTCGGCGATCGGCGCGAGCGCGACGACTCCCGCGACGGACGGCCGGGGGCGCCACCAGGGCGACCCCTCCGGCAGCCTGTGGCGGGCCGCCGCCCACAGCGCGAGGTGCCCGCCGGCCGAATGCCCCACCACGACCGCGCGGCGCGAGTCCGCCTGAGGGAGAACGTCCGCCACGAGGCGGGGCAGTGCGTCCATGGCGGCGGCCACGTCGTCGAAGGTCTGCGGCCAGCGTCCCGCCGCACCCGGCTCGGCGCCGCCCCGCCGGTATTCGACCGAGGCGACCGCGAAAGCACGGCGTGCGAGGAAGGCCGCGAAGGGCGCGACGTGCCGCCTGTCGTAGGCGGCACGCCAGGCGCCTCCATGCAGGACGACGACTAGGGGCGCCTTCGCCTCACCGGGAGCCATGCGGGGCGCGTAGAAATCGACGACCTGATCGGCGTGGCCGCCGTAGGAGGCGGTGGCGTCCGGTTCCACGAAGGGATGGGAGAAGGCCGACTCCTGCTCTGCGCCGTCTCGTGCCTCAGCGTCCGTGGATACCGCAGGTGCTCCGGTCATGTACGCGATTCCTCCTTCGCCAGGGGGTGCGAACCGCACGCCGGTCAACGGGTTGAGATCACCTCTGCCAGCACCCGCGCCGCCCGCTCCACGTCCGCGAACGACACGTACAGCGGCGTGAAGCCGAAGCGCAGCACATCGGGCTGCCGGAAATCGCCGACGACCCCGCGGGCGATCAGCGAGCCCATCACCTCACCCGCGTCGGCGCGGCGGAGCGCGACCTGGCTACCCCGCTCCTCATGCCGGGCGGGGGTGATCGACTCCACTCGTCCCGCGGGCACGTACGCCGCGACGCACTCCAGGAAGAAGTCGGTCAGGGCCAGGCTCTTGTCCCGTACGGCCTCGATCGGCACCTCGTCCCACACCTCGA
This sequence comes from Planotetraspora thailandica, assembly GCF_016863335.1. Taxonomy (GTDB): domain Bacteria; phylum Actinomycetota; class Actinomycetes; order Streptosporangiales; family Streptosporangiaceae; genus Planotetraspora; species Planotetraspora thailandica. The sequence goes on along the minus strand of NZ_BOOR01000017.1, from coordinate 169,207 downwards.
GCGCCGCTTCCAGCGCGAGCATCGAGAGGATGTCGGGGGTGCCCACCCGGCCGCGCGGCGCACCGTCCGCGGCCTCGTACCGCGGCGACATGCCGAAGGGGTCCCGGTGCGAGTTCCATCCGGGAAGTGGCGAATCGAAGCCGGCCTGCAGGTCTCGGCGCACGTACAGGAAGGCGGGGGAGCCGGGACCTCCGTTGAGGTACTTGTAGGTGCAACCGACCGCGAGGTCGACGCCGTGCGCGTCGAGCCCCACCGGCAGCGCGCCCGCGCTGTGGCACAGGTCCCACACCACCAGGGCGCCCGCGGCGTGCGCCGAGGCCGTCACACCGGGCAGGTCGTGCAGCCGCCCGCTGCGGTAGTCGACGTGGTTGACGAGGGCGACGGCGGTACGAGGCCCGAGGGCGCTCCGGAGTTCGCGCGGTTCGACGGCGACCAGACGGCGGCCCGTCATGCGCGCGGCGGACTCCGCGATGTAGCCGTCCGTGGGGAACGTGGTCGCGTCGACGACGATCTCGTCGCGTTCCGCGCCGGCCATCCGCACCGCGCCCACCAGCGCCTTGAAGACGTTCACGCTGGTGGAGTCGCCGACCACGATCTGGCCGGGGGCCGCGCCGACCAGCGGGGCGATACGGTCACCGATCCGTTCGGGCGCCGTCCACCAGCCGGACTCCGTCCAGGACCTGATGCGCAGCCGCCCCCACTCCCTGGCCACGACGTCGGCCATCCGGCCGGGCACGGTGGTGGGCAGCGCGCCCAGCGAGTTGCCGTCCAGGTAGACGGTGTCGTCGTCGAGGACGAACGCGGCGCGCTTGCCGCGCAGCTCATCCGCTTCGTCGAGTTTGCGGGCCTTCTCCGGGAGGTTCATGAGATGTACGTGATCAGACATGGCTGCGCGCCGTCCACAACTCGGGGAACACGTTCTTCGCGGCCCGTCTCTCCAGCCAGGCCACACCCGCCGAGCCGCCGGTCCCGGCCTTTGCGCCCATGGCGCGCCGGGTCGCCACGAGATGGTCGTTGCGCCAGCGCCATACCAGTTCGCCGACGTCCGTCAGCGCCTCGCCGAGCCGTACCAGGTCGGAGTCCCGGTCACCGGAGTAGATCTCCGTCCATGCCGCCTCGACCTCGGCCGAAGGCTCGTACCGCTGCGACAGATCCCTTTCCAGCACGGCTCGTGGTACGGCGTGACCGCGCCGTGCGAGGAGATGCAGCACCTCGTCGTACAGGCCCGGCTCGCGCAGCGCCTTCTCCAGTTCCGCGTGGATGCGCGGCGCGCCTCGGTGCGGCACCAGCATGGACGACGACTTCTCGCCGAGCAGGAACTCCATCCGCCGGTACATCGCGGACTGGAAGCCGGAGCCCTCGCCGAGCGCGGACCGGTACGCGTTGAACTCGGCGGGGGTGAGCTGTGACAGGGGCCGCCAGGAGGCGTTCAGCGCCTCCAGTTCGCGCACGCTTCGTTTGAGTGCGTCCATCGCGACGGGCAGCCGGTCCTCGCGCAGCGCGCGGCAGGCGGTCTCCCACTCGTGGACGATCACGGTGAACCACAACTCCATGACCTGGGTGGTGACCAGGAACACCATCTCACCGGGGTCGTCGGAGAGGGGGTGCTGGAGGTGGGTGAGGACGTCGGCTTGGACGTAGTCCTCGTACGGCGTCGTGCCCGCGAAGGCGAGGTTCGGAGACTCCGAACCGATGCCGGCTTCTCGGGACGCGGAGCGATGCGACATCGCGGTCTCCTCGAGACGTGCTGCCGGGTAGCGGTCCGCTCCCTTCCTCTCGGCACTGGAGCCCCGGTCCCCTCGGGTCCGGCCATCTCGGTACGGCCGGAAACCCACCAGGCATGATGCGGGATTGTGTCCTGATATGGCAAGAGTGATCCCATATTCGTGCGGATCGCTGTGGTCGCCGGCCGGCCGGCGCGGCATCCGCCGGTTCACGCCGTGGTCGCCGAGAGGCGTCGCAGGCTCCGGTCGAAGACGGTGATGAGGAGGTACAGGACTCCGGCGCCGAGCATGATCCAGGCGAGGTGGTGCATTCCGGCGGTGTCGGCGCGCTGCCCGAAGGACGCGGCGGTGGCAGAAGAGGCGATCATCGAGCCCAGGTAGGCGAAGGTCCGCAGCAGGCCGGCGGAGGATCCGGTGCGCTGGGGGTCGGCCTGGAAGTACACCGAGTTCTGCAGGGCCAGGCTGTTGGAGCCCTGCGGTACGCCGAAGACCACGGCGAGGACGACCAGCGCCCACAGGGGGCTGCCCGCGGTGAGCGTCAGCATCAGTGCGCAGGCGGCGATCTGGCCGACGGCGCCGAGCAGGAGCTTTCCGAAGACCCCGCTGTGCCGGCCGACGGTGACCGAGACGGCTATCCCCACGAGGAACATCGGGATCTGCACCAGTCCGGCGTGGAAGGGCGAGAGCCCGTAACCCTCCTCCGTCCACTGGGTGAACCCGTAGAGGAAGGCGTAGGAGACGACGTAGGCCACCAGTGCCCGTGCGTAGGTGGCCAGCAGCGGCACGTTGCCGCCGAGCACCCTGAGGTCGATGAACGGCGTCTTCGTGCGCAGCTCCCACACGGTGAAGCCGGCTCCGGCGGCGACCGTGATCACCGGCAGGTACCAGGTACTGACGTGCAGGTTCATCAGGAACAGCAGCAGCGAGACCAGCATGGCAGCGAACAGGCCCATGCCTGGCAGGTCGATCTGTGCAGCCGGCCTGCCCCGGGCCGCCCTGCCGGTGCTCGGCTGTTTGGGCAATCGCAGCGCGCCGAGGGTGACCGCGACCGCGGCCAGGGGGATGTTGAGGGCGAAGGTGGAGCGCCATCCGCCCAGCCCGATCAGCAGGCCGCCCAGTAGGGGGCCGACCACGGCGATGGTCTGGTTGGCGACCGCCAGAGTGGTCAGCACGCCCGCGGGGCTGTCCTGGCCGGTCCGCTCGGCCTCGCTGCGCAGCAGTGCCATGGCGGCGGGGTAGCCGGCGCATGTTCCGAAGCCGAGCAGGACTCGTGCTGCGATCAGGACCCCGAGGTCGGGGGCAAGGGTGCCGACGATGCCGGCGACGCCGACGAGGCTGGTGCTGAGGAGGAAGAGGCGGCGGGGGCCGAAGATGTCGATCAGCCGGCCGACGATCGGCTGTCCGAGGGCGGTGGCCAGGTAGAGGGCCGAGACCAGCCAGGCGGTCTGCGACGGCGGGGCCCCGAACGCGGCGCCGATGGGGATGAGCGCGACGGCGATGATGGTGGAGTTGATCGGGTTCAGGACCGAGCCCAGCATCATCGGGGGGATGAGGCGGCGGTCGAAGCCTGCCTTCCTGGTGTCGCCGCGTGCGGCGGTTGTCTGGTCAGTCATATCTGGTCAGTCATGGACGAGTCGCTCCAGTACGGCCATGGCCGCGATCACGGTCTGCCGTTCTTCTTCGGTGCACTTCTTCTGCAGTTCGGCGGCGAGCCATTCGCCGCGGGCCTGCCTGCCCTCCTCGGCCCGTCGGCGCCCCTCGGCGGTGAGCGCGATCAGCAGGCGGCGACCGTCGCCGGGGTCGCGGCGCCGTTCGACTAGACCCAGGTCGGCCAGAGCGGTGACCGTGGCCGCCATCGACTGGTGCCGCATGCCCTCGACGGCGGCGAGGTCGCTGGTCGTGAGCCCCTCGTTGTCCATGAGGCGGGCCAGTACCGATGCCTGGGTGAGGCTGATGCCCTCTGTGCCTGTGGCGGCGCGGATGCGGCGCCGCAAGCGCCCGATGACGGCCCGGATCTCCTGCGAGGCGCGGACGGCTGAAGGCGACGGCCCACGATCTCCACTCATGGTCATCCCTGGAATCAGATTGTACAGTTTACCTGTGCAGGTAAACTGTACAACTGGCTGGGACCGTGCGAAGCCGGCGCTCTGAAACCGAGGACGCCGCGGAGCGGAGATCGGCCGGAAATACCTAAGCGCCTTGGGTCGCTTCTTGTTGATCGCCTTCTGCTCGCGCGGGGCTCCGCCTCATTGCGCGTGCGATAAGGGGAAGGCCGACGAGACCGGGCAATACCCAGTACGCCACCTCGGGAAGCCGGTTCCACAGCGGCAGGTGTGGGCCGTTGTCCACGTAGAAGCCGGTCACCATCGCCACGAAGGAGAGCCCCATCCCGCCGGCGTGGAAGCGGGGCCGTCGCCGGCGGTTGAGGTAGCCGGCCAGGGCCGCGGTGAAGGCGAGAATGCCGATCGCGAACAGGTGGACGTTCTCGCGCCAGCGGATCGCCGACATGACGGTCAGTGTGACGAAGACGACAAGCAGGCTCCAGAAGTAGGCGCGGCCGAACCGCCGATGCGGGCGGCCTCCCTTCCGCGTCAGGGCGGCCACCGCGCCGCACGTCACGCAGGTGAGCCCGGCCGCGACATGGATCGTCAGCGCCGTCAGGAACACCGGTCCCGCGTCGGGGATCGGAATGCCCAAGATCTCAATGTCGCCCATGGGCCCTCCTATACGTAGCGTTGCTACCTATAGCGACGCTACTCCGGCTCTTGGGCCGTGGGAAGAGTAGGTATAGCGTTGCTACCTATGAGAGCCGAAGCGCTCAAAGGGCACCTCGACGGACTGCTGCTCGCCGCTCTGGAAGACGGACCGCGGCACGGTTACGCGGTGAAGGAAGCCCTGCGTGATGCCACTGACGGCAAGCTCGACCTGCCGACGGGAACCGTCTACCCGGCGCTGCACCGGCTGGAACAGGCCGGCTTGATCAGTGGAAGCTGGGTGGTGGTGGCCGGCCGCAGGCGACGAACGTACGAGCTGACGGAGGACGGACGGCGCTCCCTCAAGGGCGCGCGCGACAACTGGCAGGAGTTCGCCGCGGTCGTCTCCACCGCCCTGCGGGGTGCGCCATGGCCTGCCACGAGCTGATAGAGGGCCACCTCCAGGCACTCGCCAGGTCGCTCCCCGCCTCCGTCGTCGAAGAACTCCGCGACGGCCTCATCGAGTCCTACGAAGATCAGCTGGAGCGGCTCGGCGACGCGGAGGCGGCCGCCCACGCCGCGATCGCGGACTTCGGCGATGCGGACACGGTGACGGCCGCCTTTGTCCGGGCCTCTCCCGGCAGGGGGATCGCCGTACGACTGCTGCTCGCCGGGCCGGTCGTCGGTCTGAGCTGGGCGGCCGCCCTCATCGCCGGCCACTGGTGGACCTGGCCGATATCGCCACCATTGCGCCTGGCGGTCGGCCTCGTGCTCGGTCTCGCCGTACTCATGCTGATCGTCGCCGTCCGGGAACGGCACCACTACCGCACCGTACGGCTGGCCGCACTGGCCGGCGCGACCGGCGTTGCCGTCCTCGACACCACTCTGCTGGCGACGGTCGTCATGCTGCCGGCAGGACCTTCCGTATTGCTCGTGCCTGCGCTGGCGGCCAGCGTCGCGAGAGTTCTCCTGGTGGTGCGCGCCGTACCCGAGATGATCAGCGACCCGTGACCGCGCCGCCGGCCCAGTTCCGCTCCTGCGGGGCACGGGCGGCCCAGTCTCCGAAGACGGCGGAGGCAGTCTGGTTCCACGCAAGCACATCGGTGCGGCGGCCCCATACATGTGCCGGCACGCCTTCCATCGCCGTCAGCAGCTCGAGCACCGCGGGCCTCACCTGATGCCGCTTGGGCTGGGCGCCTGCCCCTGCCAGTGGTAGCCACACGAGACGTAGGCGAAGCGGGTGTCTGGCTAACACCGCGCGCCCGAAGCACGCTCGATGTGTCCTGAGCGACGGCTTGCAAGCCCCTGGCCTGGCCTCCATTGCGTTCGGCGGTTTCATCGGCGGTCTTCTGCCGGCCTGAGCAGCCGCCTCGATCGCATGGGCACCAGTGATCTTCCTGATCGCCGCAGCCGCACGGACAACCCAGCGGACCGAATAAGGGAGATCCTGAAATGAGCAATATCGATTTGGCGCCTGGCTCCAGGGTGCGAACCGGACACTGCCTGTGCGGCTCGATCAGCTACCGATTCGACGCAGAGCCCGAGACCGTCGTCCTTTGCCACTGCGCTCATTGCCAGCGAAACAGCGGTGGGGCGTTCTCAGTAAACGTTCTGGTGGCGCGTGATTCTCTGGAAATCAAGGGAACGCCCAAGTCCTACCAAACAGTCGGAGTCGAAAACGGCAACCTGCGGGACAGGCTTTTCTGCACCGATTGCGGTACTCCGATCTTCACGATTCTTCACGAACGGCCCGATCTCATGATTGTCAAGGCCGGAACCCTTGATGACCCCTCGGGGCTGAAGCCGGCCGCCGAGGTGTGGTGGCGTCGAGCCCAGGACTGGGTCGAACCGAACCCGAACCGAGCGAGGTTCGACGGCGACGCGAAGTGACGCGCGCGTCGAGGAGATCGCGGCGCTGAGAGGCTCGATCTCACCCGGCATCAATTCGAAACGCCAGAATGAGGAGCAGACCATGGGCTTTCGTACGATCAACCCGGCCACCGGCGAATTCGTGAAAGAGTTCCCGCTGCAGTCGGATGAAGAAGTATTTGCGGCACTGGAAACCGCGGACAGGCTCTACCGCGAAGACTGGAAGTTCAGGCCGGTTGCGGAACGGGCTCGAATCGTCAGTCGTGCCGCTCATATCCTGCGTGAGAATCGGGATGAGTACGTGGAATACCTGACCCTGGAGATGGGGAAGGTCACCCGCTTCGGCTACTTCGAAGTCGATCTTGTAGCCGATATTCTGGACTATTACGCCGAGCACGGGGAGAAATTCCTCGCGGAGCAGTCGCTGCCGGGCGAGCCCGGCGCAAAGCTGATCGCCGAACCCATCGGCGTCATCCTGGCGATCGAGCCGTGGAATTTCCCTTACTATCAGCTGGCCCGTGTGGCCGCGTCCCAGTTGGTGGCGGGCAACGTGGTCCTGATGAAGCACGCAGAGAGCGTGCCGCAGTGCGCTCTGGCCTTCGCTCGGCTGTTCGAGGAGGCGGGAGCGCCGGAAGGGGCTTACACGAATCTCTTCTGCGGCATCGAGCAGATCGCCAAGCTGGTCGACGACTTCCGCGTGCGCGGCGTCACCTTGACCGGCAGCGAGAGGGCGGGGACCTCGGTTGCGGAACGCGCCGGCCGCAACCTCAAGAAGGTGGTCCTGGAACTGGGCGGCAGCGACCCTGCTCTGATCCTGGAAGGCGCCCCTTTGGAGCATGCGGTCGAGCAAGTGGTGATGGGACGCACCTACAACTCGGGGCAGGGCTGCGTCAACATCAAGCGCGTGATCGTGGTCGGCAGGGAACGGGGCGAGGAGATGCTGGCCGCCCTGAAGGAGCGCTTTGCCGCGATCAAGGTGGGTGACCCGAAGGACGAGGCCACTTCTGTCGGCCCCCTGTCCAGTGAACGCGCCCTGGAGGGACTGCTTCGGCTGATCGAGGACGCAAAGGCTGCGGGAGCGCGAATCGTTCACGGTGGCAACCGCGTCGACCGCCCCGGGTTCTATCTCGAACCGACGATCATCACGGACATCGGCGAGAACAACCCGCTCTACCAGGAAGAGGCCTTCGGACCAGTGCTGTCCTTCTACGTCGTGGACAACGAGGAAGAAGCGATTCAGCTGGCCAACGCCACGAGGTTCGGCCTGGGCGGCTACGTCTTCGATGCCGACGTCGAGCATGCCCAGCAGGTGGCGACCCGCATCGAGTCCGGCATGGTGTACATCAATTCCTGCTTCGCCGACTCGCCGAGCCTGCCCTTCGGAGGGGTCAAGAACTCCGGATACGGGCGTGAACTGTCGGAACTGGGCATCGGCGAATTCCTCAACCGCAAGCTGGTGAGGGTCGCGCCGTAGCGCGAACGGATGGGCGGGCGACGTGGACGTGTGACGCCCTCGCCCATCGAACCCAAGCTGCCGGTGATCGAATCAGAGGGTCCGCACGGTTGATCGGGCAGCATTGAGGCATGCGTGTTGGCGTCTTCCTGATCGCCGCGGGCTTCCCCGGCATGGCTCCCGGTGAGGTGCTGAGTAACACGGTCGAGGCGGTCGTCGCCGCCGAGCGCGCCGGATTCGACGACGCGTGGATCGCCGAGCATCACTTCATGTCGTACGGCGTGTGCCCGTCGGCGACCACGCTGGCGGCCGTGGCGCTCGGCCGTACGACCCGGATCGGCCTGGGGACGGCGGTCAGCGTCCTGTCGACCGGGCACCCCGTCGCGCTCGCCGAGCAGGCGGCGATCCTCCACCACGTCTCGGGCGGCAGGTTCCACCTGGGCGTCGGGAGGGGCGGGCCGTGGGTCGACCTGGAGGTCTTCGGCACGGGCCTGGACCGGTTCGAGTCGGGTTTCGCCGAGTCGCTCGACCTGCTGTGCGCGGCGCTCGGCGGCGACTCGGTGTCCGCGGACGGAGACTTCTTCCGCTTCCGGGAGGTGCCCTTCGTTCCCGCCGTACGGATGTCGCCCGCCGTGGCCTGCACGTCGGCCGGCAGCGTACGCCTCGCGGCCGATCGCGGCCTGCCGATGCTCCTCGGCATGCACATCGACGACGAGGAGAAGGCCGCCATGCTCGGCGACTACCGGGCCAGGGCGTCGGCCCGCGGCGGAAACGCGTCCGTGGAGCCGGACGCGCAGGGCCACGTGGCGGCGGTGGTCGGCCACGTGGCCGACTCGACCGCCCAGGCGGTCGACGAGTTGAAGGACTCGCTGCCCCGGTGGCTCGGCCCGGGGCTCGCCGGCTACCGGCCGGTGGACGGCAGGCCGCCCCCTCAGCGCGATATCGCGAAATATGTGGACATGCTGTGCCGGATTCACCCGGTGGGTTCGCCTGAGCATTGTGTGGAAACGATCCGGGGGACGGTCGCACGGACCGGGTTACGCCACCTGATCCTCATGGTCGAGGGCTGCGGGACCCACGCCGGGACGTTGGAGAACATCGCCCGCCTGGGGGCGCAGGTGCTCCCCGCGCTACGCGCGCTCTGACTTCCTTCACGGGCGTCACAGCGAGACCAGGCCCGGGGCGGCCGTGAACGACCGGCCCCGGGCCCCTGTCGGGATCAGCAGTCGACCAGTTCGGGCTTCTGGTTGAGGATCTGGGCGCGGGGCGTCACGAAGTCCTCGTACGCCTCGGTCGCGGCAGGGTGGAAGACCGCCACCCGGTGGCAGTTCTGGAACGCGAGCCGGACGCCGAAGTGCCGTTCGATCGCGCCGCGCATGGCGTCGCTCGCCAGGCATCGGAGCAGCTGGCCGCGTGCGGCCTCGTCCGGCGGGGGAACCTGGTTGTCGGCGAACTCGGCGCCCGCGCGGTCGCGCCGCTCGGCCAGTTCACTGATCGTCGCCCAGGCGTAGGGGAGCGAGTCGCGGACGCAGGCCAGGAACGCCGCGTCGTCCACCTCGCCGGTGCGGGCCTGGTCGAGCAGCTCGTTGGGAACGGTCAGAGACATGAGACCTTCTTCTCTCGAGGGAACTTCGCGGATGGGACAAACGAGACGCTAGATCGGGGCGGCGGCGCCTCCATCTGGCCCCGGAGCGACAAGTTCATGGAGTGACGACGGCCGGGCCGTACACGAACCCGGGGTCGATCTGGGCGGCGAGGTCCTGGCCGGTCGCTCTGTTCGCCCAGGCGTGCGCGTTGCGCAGGTGGAATTCGGCCGCCTGCCTGCCGAACCTCTCCCAGTCCTTGGGCTGGGCGTCGAGCCGGTCGAGCAGGGTGCCGAGGGCTTGGCGGTTGGCCGGTTCGAGGTCGGCGAGGGTGAACGGCCGGCCCTGTTCCATGCCGCGGACGGCGGGGGAGTGCTCGAACCAGGTGAGCAGGTCGTCGCCGACGTGATCGCGGAGGAAGCGGACGTCGTCCGGTGACTGGATCTTGTTGCCGACGACCGCGATCGGGACGTCGAAGTCGGCGGCGTACTCCTGGTACTGCCGATACACGCTCACCCCCTGCCGGGTGGGTTCGGCGACGAGGAAGGTCAGATCGAACCGCGTGAACAGGCCGGAGGCGAAGGAGTCGGCGCCCGCGGTCATGTCGACCACCACGTATTCGCCGGGGCCGTCGACGAGGTGGTTGAGGTAGAGCTCGACCGCGCCGACCTTGGAGTGGTAGCAGGCCACGCCGAGATCGTCTTCGGAGAAGGGCCCGGTCACCATGAGTGACAGGCCTTCGGCCTGGGTCGAGGGGAAGAAGGGGTCGTCCAGGCGGACCAGCCGGGATCCGCGACCGGGCGGCGTGGTCTTGACCATCGACGCGGCGTCCTTGATCAGAGGGTTGTCGCCGCGGAGGTAGTCCTTGATCTCGGTGGTCATGGAGCCGAGGGGGCGCGGGGACGCGGTGGCGCCCAAAACGAGGCCGAGATGCTGGTTGATGTCGGCGTCCACCGCGACGACCTGGCCTCGTTGTGCCGCATATCTGGCGAAAAGCGATGACAGCGTGGTCTTGCCGCTTCCGCCCTTGCCGACGAACGCCACTCGCACGAGAGGTCATCCAATCTGATTATGAAAACGGTTGTGATTTTCGCTGTCGTCATGATGACAGAGAGTGACGGAGATCGCCAACTCGATGAGGAAATTCGGGGCGCGACAACGGCCCCCGCTTTGCCCGGCCGCCTCTAAGCCGGGCATTTCTGGACGTGTTGAAGGAATCGTCCAGCGGTTGAACGAGCCGGAGCCCTATGCCTGGTCGCCGGTGGTGTGGCGCTGGTAGTGGCGGGCGACCCGGGCCCGGTTGCCGCAGGAGGGCTTGCACCACTCCTGGCGCGGGTGCTCCTTGATGAAGTAGCGAACGCATCGCGGCGCCGGGCAGGCGCGCAACCGCTCGCGGGCCGGGCCGGCAAGAAACTCGATCGCGGCCCAGGCCAGTGCCGCTGCGAGCCGCCGCCGGTCGTCGGCGGGCCCGCTGCCCCGCCAGGCGGCGGCTGGTTCCGCACCCTCCGGCCAGCTCAGCATCGGGCTGAGGGGCAGCGTGGCGGCGGCCTGGTTGAGCCGCTCGACCGCTTCCGGCGGGGAGAGCAGTGACGAGGAGTCGGCCCGGCTGGGTGGTCCCGGCCGGACGGCCTCCGCGAACAGGGTGCGTACGGCACGGCGCAGCGCCACGACGTCGAGCCGCATCTGCTCGTCGGCCGCATCGGCGAATTGCTCGACGCCGACCGCGTACTCCCGCAGCGATGCCGCCTGCTCGCGAAGCCAGCCGGCCAATCCGGCGACATCGGCCAGGTCGTCGGCGACGCCGCCGTTGCCGTCATGCCGGATCGTGCCGGATAAGGCGAGGGCGAGCTGCTGTGACATCCGTTCTCCTCAAGTACCGGCTTGCGTGCCCAGTCGGGCCGACTGTAGCGTCCCTAACGTCTAAAGCTAATCCAACCATTAGTGAGGGTGTCCATGCTCGTCATCGCCCATCTCAGCGACACGCACATCGACGATCACCCCCGGTCGGCGGAACGGACCGCCCGGGTCATGGACTACCTCAACGCCCTGCCGCGGCCGGTCGACGCGATCCTGATCACCGGGGACATCGCCGACCACGGCGAGGTGACCGAATACGAGACCGCCGCGAAGCTCTTCGACTCCCCGTCGCCGGTCATGGTCTGTCCGGGAAACCACGACGTGCGCGCCGCGTACCGCAAAGGGCTGCTCGGCGACGACTCGGGCGGCACCGGACCGATCAACGCCCGGTACGACGTCGCCGGGGCGGTCTTCCTCCTCGCCGACTCCTCGATTCCCGGCCAGGACGACGGCCGTCTCGACGCGGAGACCCTGAACTGGCTCGGCGGTGAGCTGGACTCGCTCGCGCCGGGCACGCCGGCCTTCATCGCCTTCCACCACCCGCCGATCGCGCTGCACCACCCCGTCGTCGACCCGATCCGGCTGCTGCCCGCCGAGCCGCTGGCCGAGCTGGTCGCCGCCCATCCGCAGGCCGTCGCGGTGCTGACCGGCCACTTCCACACCGCCGCCGCCAGCACGTTCGCGGGCCGCCCGCTGCGGATCGCGCCCGGCGTCGTCTCCACCCTCCGGATGCCGTGGGAGGGCGAGGGCCGGTTGGCGACCCAGGAGCAGCCGCCCGGGGTGGCGTTCCACGTGTACGACGACACGGGACTGCTGACCACCCACTACCGGGTGGTGGTGTGAGCGTGCGCGAGGTCGCCGTACTCGGCTTCCTCGCGGCCGTCGCGCCCGTCACCACCACGCCGGGAACGAGCCTGACGTTGGTCGTGTCCCGGGTCGCCGCCGGCGGGCGGCGGCAGGGCTGGTGGGTGATCCTGGGGACGGTCACCGGGCTCTACACACACGCCACGCTGGCCGCGGCCGGCCTCGCCGCGCTGGTGCTCCGCTCGTCCCAGGCGTTCTGGATCGTGAAGCTGATCGGCGCGGGCTACCTGGCCGGGTTCGGACTCTGGCTTCTCTGGTCCGGGGTTCGCCGTCCCCCGCTGCCTGCCGTATCGGCCGCTGCGGCGACGAGCGGCTCAGGCCCCTCCCGGATACGGCGGCTGCCGTGGCGCGGGCACCACCCCTACCTGCAGGGGCTGCTCGGCAACGTGCTGAATCCCAAGGCCGCTGCCGTCTATCTCACCCTCGCTCCGCAATTCCTCGAACCGGGCCGCCCGGTGCTGATGCCGATGCTGCTGCTCGCCACGGCACACGCCGCCCTGCACACCTGCTGGCTCGCCGGCTGGACCGCCGTCTCCGGCGCCGCGGCCCGGCTGCTGCGTACGGCCAAGGTCCGCCGCCTGCTCGATCGGCTGACCGGGGCGATCCTGCTCGGCCTTGGCGTCCGTACCGTGATGGACTGACGGAACCGGATCACCGTCCGGCTTCGCGGGCGAGCTCGTCGAGCAGGAGCGTCTCGGCTAGGCAGGCGTGTTCGAAGTCGGCGAGGTGGAGGTTTTCGTCGGCGCTGTGCGCCCGGCAGGCGGGATCGCCCCCGGCGCTGGTGATGAGGATCGCCGCGTCGGGGAACGCACTGGCGAACTCCGCGACGAACGGGATCGCGCCTCCACCACCGATGCCGACGACGTCGTCGCCGTAGGCCGTCTTGTACGCCCGGCGTGCGGCGTCGTAGGCGGATCCGCGTGTGTCGACGGCATGCGGCTGCGCGAGCTCGGCCTTGCCGATCTCCAGCCGTACGCCCCAGGGCGCATGTTCGCGCAGGTGCCGGACCAGCATGGCCTGGGCGCGTGGGGCGTCGTCACCTGGCGCGACCCGCAGGCTGACCTTGGCCCGAGCCACGGGGACGAGCGTGTTGGACGCGTCGGTCACCGCGGGGGCGTCGATGGCCAGCACCGTCACGGCGGGCTTGGCCCAGATCCGCTCGGCGACGGTACCGGTGCCGACGAGCGGCACACCGTCGAGCACGGTGGCCTCGGATCGGAACCGCTCCTCCGGGTAGTCGATCGCCGGGCGACTGCCGGCGACGAGCCCGGCCACCGCGACGTCGCCGTGGTCGTCGTGCAGGGTGGCGAGCAGCCGGCACAGGGCGGTCAGAGCGTCGGGGGCCGCCCCGCCGTACGTGCCGGAGTGCACGCCGTGCTCGAGGGTCCGCACCTCGACCACGCAGGCCGCGAGACCGCGCAGCGCCTCGGTGAACGACGGGACGCCGATCGCGACGTTCTCAGAGTCGGCGAGCACCACCACGTCGGCCGCGAGCTTGTCGCGGTGACGGTCGAGGAACCTGCCGAGCGTCGGGGAGCCGATCTCCTCCTCACCCTCGACGAGGACGGTGACCCCGACCGGCGGCCGGCCGCCGTATGCCCGGATCGCCGCGAGATGCGCGGCGATCCCTGCCTTGTCGTCGGCCGATCCACGACCGTAGAGGCGCCCGCCGGTCTCGTGTGGTTCGAACGGCGGGCTCGACCACCGGTCTCCGGCGGGCTGAACGTCGTAGTGGGCGTAGAGCAGCACTGTCGGCATGCCCGGGGGCGCCGGGCAGCGGGCGAGCACGGCAGGTCTGCCGCCCTCGATGTCGTCCACGATCTCGACCTCGGGCGCGCCGGCGGTGCGGAAGAGCTCAGCGGTCAGTTCCGCGCAGCGGCGTACCTCCGCGGCGGCGCGGCTGTCGGCGCTGACGGAAGGAATGCGGATCAGGGCTTCGAGGTCGGCCCGCACGCCGGGAAGCACCCGCCGTACGGCCTGCCGCAGGTCATCGCTCATTCTTTTCCTCTGTTGTCCACCTCGATCCATGCCGGGACGAGGGCGGCGACCAGCACGGCGGCGGTCAGCGCGAATCCGGCCGGATAACCCACAACCCCGGCCGCCAGGCCGAAGCCGATGCCGCCGACGCCTATGCCGCCGTCGTAGGCGAGATTCCACAGCGCGCTCACCCGGCCGAACTCTGATTTCGGTGCTCGTTCGAACATCAGCGCCAGGGTGACGTTTTGGGCGGCTCCGAACCCGATCCCGAAAAGCGCCGCACCTACGACCACGACGAAGGAGTTGTCCAGCCAGACGAGCCCGGCCATGCCGATGGCGGCCGTCAGCACCGCGGGCACGAGCAGCCGAGAAGGTCCATGGCTGTCGCCGTACCTACCCGCGAGCCAGCGTGCGATCGGCATGGTGGACGCCTGGACCAGCAGTGCCAGCGCGGCCGTGTCGCGCGAGCCGGCAGGGACGGCGAGCGGCAGAAAGGTCATCAGGGCTCCCGCCGGCAGTGTGAAGGCGGTGAAGACCCCCGCCGGCCGGATCAGCCTGCGGTCGCCGAGCCGGCCGAGCACTCGGGTCCGGCGCTCCGTCTGTCGTCGCCGGGACGGCAGGCCGGTCACCGCGGCCAACGTGACCAGCGACACCGCCGCGCCGACGGCGAACACGGGTCCGTAGCCGACGAGCGCGCTCATCCACACGCCCAGCGGCAGGCCCACGATGGCGGGGATCGCGACGGCGACGCCGTACACCCCCAGTGCCTCGCCGCGGCGCTCGGCCGGCACCAGTTCGGCGACCAGTGCGGGGCCGGCCACCACCATGATTCCGAGCCCCGCCCCACAGGCCAGGCAGGCGGCCAGCACGAGAGGAAGTGCGGACGACGCGGCCAGCGCGGCCGAGGACGCACCGAGCAGCAGCGCTCCCAGCGCCATGCTCGCGCGGTATCCCCATCGGCTCAGCAGGCCCGGCATGGCGAGCTCCACCAACACGGTGGCCAGCATCATGGCGCTGGTGGACAGTCCGGCGCCCATGTCGCCCGCCCCGCCCGACGCCGCGTACAGCGGGACGACGGAAACCAGCAGGTAGAAGGTCGTGGGCGAGCCGCACGACGCCACCAGGAGCAGGACCATCGGACGGCTCAGGAGCGGCCGTGGCTTCGCCGACGGGATGTAGAGATCGGTCACCTGGCGAGCATTTCGCGGGGCGGACGTTCCGCGGATCGGGCGGATGCCCTATTCCGATTCCCTAAATATCTGATGAGTGATCCCTATCTGGGACGCTGGAGGCATGAGCACTTCGGGGAGCCCGGTCTTCGTCGGCAGAGACAGGGAACTCGCCACGCTGCACGCGGCGTTCGCGCGCGTCCAGGAGGGCTCGCCCGCCACCGTGCTCATCGGCGGTGAGGCCGGAGTGGGGAAGTCCCGGCTGGTCGAGGAGTTCACCGCGCCGCTGTCCGGAACCGCGCCGGTGCTCGTGGGGAACTGCGTGGAACTGGGCCGGCACGGCTTGGCGTTCGCACCGTTCACCACCGTGCTGCGCGGACTGGTCCGAGAGATCGGCGTGAACGGTGTTCTCGGACTGTTACCTCGCGGCGAGGCCGGAGAGCTGGGCCGGCTGCTCCCCGTTCTGGGGCCGTCCCGCGGTGACGCCGCCGTCGGACTGGCCAGGGCACGCCTCTTCGAAGAGTTCCTCACGCTGCTCGCGGCGCTGGCCGACCAGCGGCGCGTCATCCTGGTCATCGAGGACGTGCACTGGGCGGATCGATCCAGCCGGGAACTGCTCGACTTCCTCGTCCGCAACCAGCACGCCGCTCCTGGCCTGCTGACGATCGTCACGCACCGAAGTGATCAACTGCACCGGGCTCATCCGCTGCGCGTGCTGCTGGCCGAGCTGGACCGGATGGCGTGGGCGGTGCGGCTCGACCTCGGCCGGTTGACCAAGATCGACGTCGCGAGGCAGCTTCGCGGTCTCCTCGGCCACGAGCCGGATGCCGGGCTCAGCACCGTGATCTTCCGGCGCAGCGAGGGCAACCCGCTGTTCGTGGAGGCCCTGTCGGCCCGGACCGACGCGCCCGTGCCCGAGTCGATCCGCGATCTGCTGGTCACGCCGCTCGAACGGCTTCCTCCCCGGACCCGGCGGGTCGTCAGAGCCGCGGCGGCGGGCGGCGGCCGGATCGGCCATGCATGGCTGTCGGCAGTCACCGAGGTCGCCGACGCCGCGTTGGCGAACGCGCTGCGTCCCGCGGTGAGGTCGAACCTCATGCTGGTCGAGGAGGACGCCTATGTGTTCCGGCACGCGCTGATCCGGGAGGTCCTGTACGAGGACATGCTGCCCGGGGAGCGGGAACTGCTGCACCTGCGCTATGCGGAAACGCTGGAGAAGGACCCCTCCCTTGCCCCGCCCGGCCGTGCGGCGGTCGAGTCCGCCCACCATTGGCACGCCTCGAAGCGCCACCCTGCCATGGCGTTGACGGCCGCATGGCGCGCCGCCGCCGAGGCACAGGCGTCGCTGGCCTACGCCGAGCGGTTGCACATGCTCGCTCAGGTCATCGAGCTCTGGGAACACGTCCCGGATCCCGCCGGTCATGTCGCGACATCCCACGCCGACGTGCTTGAAGAGGCGGTGCGGGCCGCGGTGTCGGCCGGCGAGGGCACGCGGGCGATGGAGCTGATAGCCCTTGCCCTTTCGGATAAGTCCGATCCGGTCCGTGTCGGCCGGTTGCTCGGGTATCGCGGCGAGCTGCGCCATGCCCTCGGACTGCCGGGAGACCTGGCGGACCTCCGGGAGGCGGCGGAGCTGATACCACCCGTCCACCAGGCCCGCGCGCCCGTCCTCAACATGCTCGCCAATCGTCTGCTGACGATCCCGCGCGAAGAAGAAGGCTGCGCCGTCGCCCGGGAGGCGATCGCTGCGGCACAGGCCACCGGTGACGTGAGCTCGGAGACCATGGCCGCGATCAACATCGCGTACGCGGAAGCGCGGGCCGGCGACGTCGACGGGCAACTGCCCCGCCTCGCGGCCGCGCGAGCCGTGGCCGGCCGAATCCGCGACCACGGCGCCGTCATGCACGCCTACCGGTGCGAGGCGGATGTGCTGCAGGGCGCCGGCCGATACCAGGAAGCGGTCGAGGCGGCCCGGCATGGTCTCGCCACGGCGGCCGAAGCCGGGCTGGCCCGCACGTCTGGTCCCACCCACGCCGGCAACCTCGCCGAGGCACTGATCGCACTGGGCCGCTGGGACGAGGCGGTCGAGATCATCGAGCACGCTCTCGCCCTCACCCCGACCCCCAGTCTTCACGCCTACCTCCTGGTGCTCCGCGGAACGATCGCGCTGGCCCGAGGCGACCTCGACGTTGCCCAGGCCTCCACGGACTACGCTCGCGAGGTCTTCACCAGAGGGACCTCCTACGCCCAGGACCACCTTCTGCTGATACGCCTCGAGGTGGATCTGCGGCTCGCCCAAGGGCGGCGGCCGGATGCCGTACGGGTTGTCGAACAGGCGCTGGAGACCGACGAAATCGAATCGAGTCCGCGCTATCTCTGGCCCGTGATCGAGGCCGGAGGGCGAGCAGCCGCGACCGGCCTGGATGAGGTGGCGTCCAGGCTGCCCGTCATCGGTCCCGTCCAGCGTGCCCACCAACTCGCCTTCGCCGCGGAGACGGGGCAGCCGGACCTCTGGGATCACGTCGCCACCGCATGGGCCGGTCTGCGGCAGCCGTACCCGCAGGCTTTGGCGCTCGTACGTGCGGCGGAGACCGCCATCGAAGCCGGAGACCGCGCCGCGGCCACCGCACGCCTCCGCCGTGCCGCCGCGCACGCCGATCTCCTGTCCGCCGGTCCTCTGCGTACCCGGATCGATCAGTTGGCGAGACTGGCGCGTGTCCCCTTGGACGGCCTCGCGTCGGACGGCGAGTCGCAGGCCGGGGACCGGCGGCAGGACTTCGGCCTGACCTCGCGTGAGCGTGAAGTGCTTCACCTGCTCGCCGAGGGCCGCACCAACCGCGAGATCGCCGAGCAACTGTTTATTTCTGTCAAAACGGCCGGAGCGCACGTCTCCAGCATCCTCGCCAAACTCGGCGTGACCAGCCGCGTCCAGGCCGCCACCGCCGCACATCGGCATCGGCTCCTTGAGCACTGACCGGCTGGGTTGACGGGCGGGTCGTCGAAATCCATGACCTCGGGAGCCACCGGAGGCCGTGGAGTCATCCCCGGTATCGCCAACACGCGTGTGCCAGGGAGGGCGCCCGCTGCGTGGGTAGGGGAGCGGTGCGAGGAGGGATGGTGAGCGAAATGAAGGATCCGCCCCACAACAGCCGGTCCGGGACCGGCGACAGCGGACCGGTGGAGCGGCGCGAGAGCCGTACGGGCGCCCGTGACAACTTCTGGGCGATTTTCTCTCCGACCGCAGAACCACCACGCAGCGCATTGAATCTGCGAATCGTCCTGGCAGCCTTCGGACTGGTCGTCTGCGGCGTATTCGCGGCGGCGGCGTTCGCGGCGGGGCTGACCGTGCTGGCGATCTGCCTGGCCGTGCTCGCCCTCATCGCCGTCGTCGACCTCGTTGTGGTCATTCGGCGCCGCGTCAGGCGCGGAGACGGGCACTCCCTGTTCGGCTGACACCCCGCCCTTGCTCGAAAGGCGTATGGATCGCGTCAAGATTCGCGCCAGGCTCGTACGTAGGCCGTCAAAATCCGAAATATCTCCCCAATCTTGAACTTTGCTTTAAACCCGGGATTCGCCTGCTCGGGCGGCTGACAGCCCGTTTTTCAGGAGTGGTGATCGCACGTGCCACGTGGGCGGTTACGGGTCTACCTCGGGGCGGCTCCCGGTGTCGGGAAGACGTACGCGATGCTCAGCGGGGGGCGCCGGGCCATGGCGCGTGGCAGGGACGTGGTCGTGGGTCTCGTGGAGACCCATGACCGTCCTCGCACAGCCGAAGTTCTTGACGGCCTGGAAATCGTCGCCCGCAAGACGATGGTCTACCGGGATACCACCTTCACTGAACTCGACGTCGACGCCGTCATCGATCGCGCGCCCGCGATCGTGCTGATCGACGAGCTGGCGCACACCAATGTGCCCGGCTCGCGCAACGCCAAGCGCTGGGAGGACATCGAGGAAATCCTGGCCGCCGGCATCGACGTCGTGTCAACCGTCAACATCCAGCACCTGGAGTCGGTGAACGACGTCGTCGAGCAGATCACCGGCGTTCAGCAGCGGGAGACCGTACCCGACGAGGTCGTCCGCCGGGCCGACGAGGTCGAGCTGGTCGACATGTCGCCGGAGGCGCTCCGCCGCCGCATGGCGCACGGCAACGTGTACGCGCCGGAGAAGGTCGATGCGGCACTGTCGAACTACTTTCGGGTGGGCAACCTGACCGCCCTGCGCGAGCTTGCGCTGCTCTGGGTCGCGGACAAGGTGGACGACCAGCTCGACCGCTACCGGGCCGAGCACGGCATCGCCACGACCTGGGAGGCGCGCGAACGAGTCGTCGTCGCGCTGACGGGCGGGCTTGAAGGCGACACCCTGGTGCGGCGGGCCGCCCGCATCGCCGCACGAACCAAGGGCGCCGACCTCCTTGCCGTCCACGTCACCAGGGCCGACGGCCTGACGGGAGGCGACGCGGCAAATCTGGCCCGTCAGCGAACCCTGGTGGAAAGCCTGGGAGGCACGTACCACCAGGTCGTGGGCGAGGACGTCCCGCGCGCGCTGCTCGATTTCGCCCGCGGCGTCAACGCCACACAGCTCGTGCTCGGTGCGTCCCGACGGGGCAGGCTCGCCCAGATCTTCTCCCGTGGCGTGGGTGTGGAGACCACCGCGCAGTCCGGATCCATCGACGTCCACATGGTGACGCACGACGAGGTCAGGAAGGGGAGGCGCCGTCGGGCAGATTCTCCCGCCGCACTGACCCGGACCAGGAGGCTGATCGGCTGGGCCGTCGCGGTTGCCGGCGTGCCGGGGCTCACGGCCGTGCTCGTCCCGTTCCGGGACTCGTTGTCGCTGCCGAGCGAGATCCTTTTCTTCCTGCTCATGGTCGTCGGCGTCGCACTCATCGGGGGCATGTGGCCGGCCATGGTGGCAGCGGTCGGCGGCTCGCTCCTGCTCAACTACTTCTTCACGCCTCCCATCGACACCTTGACGATCTCCGATCCGGAGAACTTCTTCGCCCTTGTCGTCTTCGTTCTGGTCGCCGCCGCGGTGAGCGCGATCGTCGACGTCGCGGCGCGCCGTACCCGGGAGGCCGCGCGAGCGGGAGCGGAGGCCGAGATCCTGTCCACCCTGGCCGGGCATGTTCTGCGGGGCGAGGCGGCGGTGTCCTCCCTCCTCGCACGGATGCGTGAGACTTTCGGCCTGGCCTCGGTCGCATTGCTGGAGCGCCGGCCGGAGGCGGGAAACAAGCCTGATGATCGCTCCGATCCGGACGCCTGGCGCACCGTCGCCACGTCCGGCGGGACTCCCTGCGCGTACCCCGGGCTCGCCGACACCGACGTCGCCGTCGACGACAACCTGGTCCTCGCCGCGCGCGGGCGGCTCCTCGACGCCTACGACCGCCGGATGCTCGAGGCGTTCGCAGCCGAGACAGCCGTGGCGCTGCGGCAGGAACGGCTGAGGGAGGAGGTCGAGCAGGTCGCACCGCTTGCTGCGGCCGACCGGATGCGTACGGCCCTGCTCGCCGCCGTCAGTCATGACCTGCGCACGCCGCTCGCCTCGGCGAAGGCCGCCGTGGAGAGCCTGCGCACCACCGACGTCGAGTGGTCCCCTGAGGATCGCGAGGAGCTGCTGGCCACTGCTGACGAGTCTTTGGCCAGGCTGGCTCGCCTGGTTGCCAACCTGCTCGATATGAGCCGCCTGCAGGCCGGGGTGCTCGGCCTGGCACTGCAGCCCGTGGCGCTGGACGAGATCGTCCCCATGGTGATCGACGATCTCGGGGTTCCCAGCGGCGCGATCGAGACCGACATCCGCACCGACCTGCCCGAAGTGATCGCCGATCCGGCCCTGCTCGAACGGGTACTGGCCAACCTGACGTCCAATGCGGTCCGGTACACCCCTCCGGGGCAGAAATTACTGGTCACCGCCAGCCGGCACGGCGACCACGTCGAAATCCGGGTCATCGATCGCGGACCCGGGATTCCGCGCGAGGCCTATGACCGTGTGTTCATGCCGTTCCAGCGCCTCGGCGACCGCGACAACCAGACGGGTGTCGGACTTGGCCTTGCCCTGTCCCGTGGCCTGTCTGAGGCGATGGGCGGAACTCTCGTGCCTGACGAGACTCCAGGGGGAGGACTCACCATGGTCCTGTCCCTACCCGTGGTGTCGGCGGTGCGTTCCGATCAGGTGTCCTTGTGACGCGTGTTCCTGCCGTCGGCGAAGCACAGATCATCCGGGCGTTCCCGGAGCGGCAAGCGAAACAGCGCTGAGCTGTCCGGCACCGAGCACGCCCGGTGCCGGACAGGCCGGCTAGCGGGCGGCCCGCAGGATCAACTTCGTCACCACGTCGGGGTGGCTCATCATCGCCACGTGTGAGCTGTCGATCTCGACGGTCGTGGCGCCGGCTCGCTTCGCCATCACGCGCTCGGCCTGGGGCGGGATGATCCGGTCCTGCCGGGCGACGAGATACCAGCTCGGCACCGACTTCCACGCCGGCGGACCGGACGGCGTGACGAGCGCCGCCAGCGCGCCGGGCCGCTGGGTCGCGGCCATGACGCTGGTCGTGCTCCGCGGAAGGTCCTGCGCGAACAGGCCGGGGAAGGAGGCGGGGTCGATGTAGGCGTCCCCGTCTCCGGGGGCGGCGCCCGGGTAGGGCCGCACGACGAGGTGGTCGGTCACGTCGGTGTGGCCGCCGCCCAGCGTGTTGGCGGCGGCGACGCTCTCGCCCTCGGCGGGGGCGTAGGCCGCCACGTAGACCAGGGCCTTGACGTTCGGGTTGCCCGTGGCACCGTTGCTGATCACCGCCCCGCCGTAGGAATGGCCGACGAGCACGACCGGGCCGTCGACGGTGGTCAGGAACTGGCGGAGGTACTCGCCGTCCGCCTGCGGTCCGCGCAGCGGGTTGGGGAACGCGATCACCTTGTAGCCGGCCGCGAGCAGCCGGCCGGCGACCGCGTTCCAGCCGCTGGCGTCGGCGAAGGCACCGTGGACCAGGACGATCGTCGGCTTCGCCGACGGCGTCCGGTGCGTCTGTGCGGCGGCGGCGAGCGGTGACGCGTTCGCGGAGGCGGTGGGCCCGGTGAGGGCGAGCCCGCCCACGAGGGCGGTGGCCACCGCGCCGGCGATCGTCCCGAGCATCCGGCGTCGCGGACGGGAGCGTAAAGGCGGGCCGGCGTGGGAGCTGTGTGATGGCATGAGGACTCCTCGGTTCGATGGAACCCGCACATCGTCGGCCGGTGGACACGAGCCCCGGACCACGTGATCTTCGTAGTCCTCCGGCGCTGGTGCCTTCTGCACGCGTGGCCTAACGTCGTCGCGTGATCAGAATCGGTGGGCTTTTGGGTCGCGATGACGAGCGGAGGCAGTTGGGCCTGCTGCTCGGCAACGCGCGCAACGGTCGCGGTGGATCACTCCTGATCACCGGAGAACCGGGAATCGGTAAGACGGCTCTGCTCGAGGCGGCCACTGCCGCCGCGGCCGGTTTGTCGATGCTCCGGCTCGACGGTTTCGAGTCGGAGATGACGCTTCCCTTTGCGGGCATCCAGCGGCTGACCATCCCGCTGAGCGAGCATTTACCCGCACTTCCTGAGCGCCAGCGGCAGGCGATCGAGGTCGCATCGGGCGTCGCCGAGGGCCCGCCGCCGGATCGTTTCCTGGTGGGACTGGGAGTGCTCGGACTGCTTGCCGCGGCCGCCGCCGAGACGCCCGTCGTGTGTGCCGTGGACGATGCGCACCTGCTGGATCAGGAGAGTCTGGACGTCATGGCGTTCGTGGCCCGGCGTCTCGCAGTCGAGCCGGTCGCGATGTTGTTCGCCGCCAGGCACGAAGAAGGCGTCTCCACACGCATGGGCGGCGTTCCCGAGTTGGCGCTCGGCGGGCTCGATCAGGAGTCGGCCACCGCGCTTCTCAGCAGGTCGCTCGCCGCTCCGGTCGACCCGGCCTCGGCGGCCGCGATCGCGCGGGCCACGGGAGGCAACCCGCTAGCGCTCATCGATCTCGCCGAGGGCCTGTCCGCACAGGAACTCGGCGGTCTCGGACTCGGCACCGATCCGATCCCGGTGGGCCCTCGGCTCGAGGCGCACTATGTGCGGCGGGTGCGGCAGACCGACACCCCGGTCCAGCAGTGGGTGCTGCTGGCCGCCGCGGACACCACCGGCAATGTCGACTTCATCGGCTCCGCGGCACGCACGATGGGTCTCGGTGAGGACGTCGTCGATCAGGTCGAGACCGCCGGGCTGGTGGAGCTGCGGGGAACGGTTCGGTTCCGGCACCCTTTGGTGCGATCTGCCGTCTACAACGCGGCCTCGGGTGCGGACCGCAGGAGGGCGCACCGGGCCTTGGCCGGAGCCGCGGACCGGCACGGGATGGTCGAGCTCGAGGCATGGCATTCCGCGAAGGCCACCCTGGGCACGGACGTACACGTGGCCGACCGGCTGGAACACACCGCCGACCTGGCCGCGCGTCGTGGTGGTTTCGCGTCTCGGGCGACCATCCTGACCCGTGCCGCGGAGCTGACCCCGCCCGGCCGCGTCAAGGACTCGCGCCTGGTCGGCGCGGCAGAGGCCGCGCTCGTCGCGGGAGCCGCCCAGATCGCCCACGAACTGCTTGAGATGGTCGACGCGGAGTCCGCCGATCGCGTCGATCGTGGGCGGATGATCGTCGTCCGCTGTGAACTCGGCATGTTCCAGGGGGCCCCGGCCGTGTTGTTGCCTGCGGCGGCCGAACTCGTCCGCGCCGCGGATGAGTTCCACGGGCGCGACACCGAGCGTGAACAACGAACACTTCTCAAGGCCTTCGAGTTCTGTGTGAACGCCGATCGGCTCATGCAGGGCATCTCGCGGCACGACTTGGGCCGGCGCATCGAGGCCGCGTCGAAGCTGGGTGGCGGACCGGACGCGACCATCCTGGCCGGCCTCGGGTCACTCATGCTGGAGCCGTACGCGGAAGCGGTTCCACGTGCCAGGGCGGCGTTCGACGCGATCGTGGAACTGCCGGACCACGAGATGATGCACATGGCCTCGGCGATCGCCTCGCTGGGGACCTTCCTGTGGGACGACACCGGTCGCAGGGCCGCGCTTGCGCGCGCCGCCGCGGCGGCGCGCGGCGCCGGCGCCCTTGCGGCCCTCGATTCGTTGACGTGGACCACTTCGCTGTGCGAGCTGACCGGTGGGACCGTGCGACGCGCCGAGGAGGCCATCGAACAGGTCCGCGAAGTACGGCTGGCGATGGGCTACGACGCGGAGAACGTGATCAACGCCGCCCTGATGGCGTGGACTGGTTCACCGCGCCATGTCGTGCTGGCCATCGCGGACGGTGCGAACTCCGTCGGCTTCGGCGGTGTCGGCGCCTCCGCGATCGCGGCCGTCGCCCTTCGCGACATCGCCGAGGGCAATTACCGTGACGCCTACGACCGTCTCAAGCCGCTGCTTCAGGACCTGTTTCTCCAAGTGACGCCCACCTACTACAACGACTTCGTCGAAGCGGCGGTCCGGAGTGGGCACGCACACGAGGCACAGCCGTACGTCGACCAACTTGTCAGCAGGGCCGGGGTGAACGGCTCGCTGTGGTGCCGTGGAGTCGCCGAACGTTGCCAGGCGCTGACCAGCGAGGACTCAGCGGCGGAACCACACTTCGTCGCCGCCGTCCAGGCGCTTGAGCGAACAGATGCGGAGATCGACCTCGCCCGTGCCCACCTGCTCTACGGCGAGTGGTTGAGGCGGATGCGACGCCGTCGTGAAGCAGGCGAACAGCTGCAGCTGGCGGTCCAGCACTTCGAGCACAGCGGGGCCCAGATATTCGTCCCGAGGGCCCGCGCCGAGCTCGAGGCCGTCGGGGCGAAGCCGGTGGCCCACAGCGGTCCCGGGACGCCCGATCTCACCACTCAGGAGCTGACCATCGCCCGGCTGGCGGCGGTCGGACACACGAATCCAGAGATAGCGGCCAACCTCTTCATCAGTGTGAACACGGTCGACTACCACTTGCGCAAGGTGTTCCAGAAGCTCGGCATCTCCTCACGGCGCCAGCTCGCAGACAAGCTGGAGGCCGCCGACCGCTGAGCGACTACGTGAATCACGTGGTCCGTGACGACGGGCGCCGGCGGCACGCTCGATCCACCCATCGAGCCCAAGGAGGCCGCAGTGCCCTACGTCACCGCCGACGACGGAGCCAAGATCTTCTACAAGGATTGGGGGACCGACGGGTCCCCGGTTCTGCTCAGCCACGGCTGGCCGCTCAACTCCGACGCGTGGGAGGCGGCCGCCCTCTTCCTCGCGGAGCACGGGCACCGCGCCATCGCCCACGACCGGCGTGGCCACGGCCGCTCGTCGCAGACCTGGCACGGCAACGAGATGGACACCTACGCCGACGACCTGGCCTGCCTGATCGAACACCTCGACCTGCGGGACCTCACCTTGGTCGGGCACTCGACCGGCGGCGGGGAGGTCGTCCACTACATCGGCCGCCACGGCAGCGCCCGTGTCTCGAAGGTGGTCCTCGTGTCCGCCGTACCGCCGCTGATGCTGCGCACCGACGACAACCCCGAAGGGCTGCCGATCGAGACCTTCGACGAGATCCGCGCCGGCGAGGCCGCGAACCGGTCCCAGCTCTACCGGAACCTGGCCGACGGCCCGTTCTTCGGGCACAACCGCAGGCACGACGTCGACCAGGGCTTCCGCGACGCGTTCTGGCTGCAGAGCATGGCATGCGGGCACCGGGCCGCGTACGAGTGCATCGCCGCCTTCTCCGCCACCGACTTCCGGCCGGACCTGGCGAAGATCGACGTCCCCACCCTGGTCGTGCACGGCGACGACGACCAGATCGTGCCGTTCGAGGTCGGGGGCAAGCGGTCGGCCGAAATGATCGACGGCGCCGTCCTGAAGGTCTACGAGGGCAGCGGACACGCCCTGCCCGACACCGACCGCGACCGCCTGCACGCCGACCTGCTCGCGTTCATCGACGCCTGACCTGCCGAAGGAGCCATCATGGATCACAACAACCGTCCCGACACCGTGGTGCTCGTTCACGGCCTGTGGGTGACGCCCCGCAGCTGGGAGAACTGGGTCACGCACTTCGAGGCCAAGGGCCTCACCGTGCTCACCCCCGCCTACCCGGGCTTCGAGATCGAAGTCGAGGCACTCCGTGAGAACCCGGACGTCATCGCCAAGCTGACCGTCAACGAGACCCTCGACCACCTCGCCGCCGTCATCGAGGCCGTCCCGACCCCGCCGATCATCATGGGTCACTCCTTCGGCGGCACGCTCACCCAGCTGCTCCTGGCCCGCGGGCTGGGATCCGCGGGGGTGGTCATCGACTCCGCGCCCACCGAGGGAGTCAGGGTCAACCCGCTGTCGCAGGCGAAGTCGCTGTTCCCGGCGCTGAAGAACCCGGCCAACCGGCACAAGGCCGTCGGCTTCACTCCCGAAGAGTTTCACTACGCCTTCACCAACACCCTCACCGAGGACGAGTCGCGCAAGGCGTGGGACCGCTACGCCATCGCGGCCCCCGGATACTGGGTGTGGGAATACGGGCTGTTCGCGAACTTCAAGCCCGGGCATCAGGACACGTGGGTCGACTACTCCGCCGACCGCGCTCCGCTGTTGTTCATCGGCGGCGAGAAGGACCACATCATGCCGCCGTCGGTGAACAAGTCGAACGCCAAGCACTACGAGAAGTCCCCGGCGGTCACGGAATACCACGAATTCGAGGGCCGTGACCACTGGACCTGTGCCGCGCCCGGATGGGAGGCCGTGGCCGACTACGCCCTGGCCTGGGCCTTGGAGCACGCGACGTCCTCCCGCGGCACCCACGCGGGATCGTGATCCACGTGGACAAAGGTGGCCCGCCCATGACGACCCTCACTCACGTGGGCGGGCCCACCGTCCTGATGGAGCTCGACGGCTGGCGCATCCTCACCGACCCCACCTTCGACCCGGCAGGACGGCGGTACGGATTCGGATGGGGCACCTCGTCCGTCAAGCAGAGCGGCCCGGCCCTGGCGGCCGGGGACGTCGGCCCCGTCGACGTCATACTGCTCAGCCACGATCACCACGCCGACAACCTGGACGACCTCGGGCGGGCCCTGCTTCCCGGCGCGACCACGGTCGTGACGACGAGGCCCGGGGCGCGACGCCTGGCCCTGCCCAACGCCCGCGGCCTCGCGGCAGGGGAGACGACGCGCCTCACCGCACCGGGCAAGCCGTCGTTGACCGTCACCGCCACCCCCTGCCGGCACGGGCCACCCCTGAGCCGTCCCGTCGCCGGAGCCGTGGTCGGGTTCGCCCTCGCCGTCGGCGACCGGCCAGGCGTCGCGGTGTGGATGACGGGCGACACCGTTCTGCACCGGCCGCTCCGCCGGGTGGCACGCACCCTGGACGTCGACGTCGTGCTCCTCCACCTCGGCAGCGTCCGCTTCCCGCAGACCGGCCCCCTGCGCTACTCCATGGACGGCCGGGACGCCGTCGACCTGCTCGCCCTGTCACGCCCGCGGGTGGCCGTCCCCGTCCACTACGACGGCTGGTCACACTTCGCCGAACCACCGCAACACCTGCGCAGCACGCTGGCGGCCCACCCCGGTTCTCGCGCCGTCGTCCGCTGGCTCGAGCCGGGGATCCCGACCGGCGTCTGACCTTGACGCGCCCCGCACGCCGGCCTGGGGCGCCGATGGGAGACGCGCAGGTCATCGATACCCGGGGCGCATCGCCGGATACCCGAGTCGTCATTGGTAATCCATGATCCTGGTGGTGAACTCGAAGCGTTCGAAACGAGTCAAACAGCAGGAGTTCACCATGGGACAGCTCGCCGGCAAGGTCGCGGTCGTCACCGGCGGCAGCGCGGGGATCGGCCTCGCCACGGCACAACGGTTCGCCGAGGAGGGCGCGCTCGTCTACATCACCGGCCGCAGGCAGGAGGAACTGGACGCCGCGGTCGCGGAGATCGGCCACGGCGCGGTAGGCGTACGAGGCGACGTCGCCATGCCCGCGGACGTGGACCGGTTGTACGCCAAGGTGTCCGAGGACGGCCACCGGATCGACGCCGTCGTGGCCAACGTCGGGTACGGCGAGTTCGTCGGGCTGGCGGACGTCACCGACGAGCACCTGGACAAGGTCCTCGGCATCAACGTGAAGGGCACCGTGTACACGGTGCAGAAGGCCCTGCCGCTGCTCAACGACGGCGCGTCGGTCGTGCTGGTCACGTCGATGGCCTCCACCAGCGGCCAGAAGGGGCTGAGCGTCTATTCCGCGTCCAAGGCCGCGGTCCGGTCGTTCGCCCGTTCCTGGGCCAACGAGCTGAGCGGGCGCAACATCCGCGTCAACGCGCTGGCCCCCGGCTCCACGGAGACGCCCGCGGTCGACGCCGCGCTGGAGGCGTCCGGCCTGGACGCGGCCGGGCGCGAGAAGTGGCGGGTGGATCACACGGCGCCGATCCCGCTCGGCCGCCTTTCACGGCCCGAGGAGCAGGCCGCGGCCGTGCTCTTCCTCGCCTCTCCGGCCAGCAGCTACATCACGGGTGTCGAGCTGGCGTCCGACGGAGGCGCGACCCAGCTCGGTTTCGGACTCGTCTAAGCCGCCGACCAGGATCCATCGCTCGACGACTCAAGGCTCGTGTGGGCCGCGATCTGGAAGTCGCTCCCAAAGGTGGTGTTCGCCACCACGCTGCCGGCGGTGCAGGGCAATGCCCGCCTGGCCTCCGGCGGCCTGGCGGAGGAGATCGAGCGGCTGCGAGCCGAGCCGGGGGAGGGCGACATCGCGATCGGCGGCGCGACTCTCGCCGCCGAGGCGGCCGCGTTGGGTCTGATCGACGAGTACCGGGCCCGGGTCTGCCCGGTGCTGGTCGGCGGTGGCATTCCGTTCTTTCCCCAGCGCGAGCGCCGGGTGGATCTCGAACTCGTCGAGACCCGCACCTTCAGCTCGAAAGTCGTCTACCTCCGCTACCGCGTGGCGCGCTAGCAACTATGGCCAGCCTGGACACCGCGATGAGCCGGGTGCGACGTGGGCTCACTGGCTGGTGATCATCCGTTGAGTGTTGCTTTGAGCGCGTGGTCCCAGAGGCGGTCGGCGACGGCCGGGTCGACCGCCCAGTCCGCTACGCCGCCGGTCGCGTCCGGGCCGCCCGGCACCACCCCTTCTTCCTGGTTGTCCAAGAAGTAGCGGCCGGTCACTCCGTCGAGCAGCGGGGACGCGGCAAGCAGCACCGAGGTGGCAGCGCCCTGCTCCGGGGTCTTGTAGTAGTCCGGGGTCAGGAGGTTTCCCTCGTCGTCCATCGCGCCAAACGCCCGCATGGTGGCATCGTCGAGATGCCGCTGCAGGTTGGTGTGGATATAGCCGGGGTTCAGCGAGTTCGCGGTGACGCCGTCGGCGGCCCAGCGCCGGGCCACGCCGACGACGAGCAGGACTTCGGCCGTCTTCGACTGCCCGTACGCGGCCCATGGGTCGTACGGGCGTCGCTCGAAGTGCGGGTCGTCGAAGTCGAACGGCACGCCCAGATGAGCGCCGGAACTCACCGTGACCACCCGCGCGTCGCCAGCCTGCCGCAGGTTCTCGTGCAGGCCGGTGACCAGCGCGAAATGACCGAGGAAGTTCGTCGCCAACTGCAGCTCCCAGCCGTTGGCGGCGACCTGGCGGGTGGGCACCGCCATGATCCCGGCGTTCGCGACGATCGCGTGCACCGGCCCGGTCCAGCCGGCCACAAACGCGCGCACCGAGCCGAGGTCGCTCAAGTCCAGGGCCCGCTCGCCGCTGGCCGGGTTGCGCGTCGCGACGGTGACCTCGGCCCCCGCGCCCCGCAGAGCCCGGACGGTCTCCAGACCGATCCCGGAGGCACCGCCGGTGACGATGATTCGTCGCCCGGTGAGGTCGACGCCTGCGAGGATCTCGGCGGCCGTGGTCTTGGCGTTGAACGGAGTGCTAATAAGTGTCACGACCCCTACGGTAGGAACCGGGGTCTGGACTTGGAATGCCTCAGGCTCCGGCATAGTTGCGTGAGCGTCCAGCAAGCCGATCCCCTCGAAGAGGTCCTCACGCGCAGTTCGGATGTGACCTCAGGTTGGCGATGTAACTTCCTATCGGCTACATCGCCCAGCGTTCCCGCTACTAGGCTGCCCAGCTCACCAGGTCTTGCCCGCCTGCTCCCGGATCGTACGGTTGATCCGGTTAAAGAAGTTGGTCAGTGCGATCTCCAGGTTGATCGCGGACAGCTGCTTCTCTTCAAAGTGGGCGGCGGCCGCGTCCCAGATCTCGTCGGTCACACCTGGCGCGCCGTCCTGGATCCGGGTGGCGGCCTCGGTCAGCGCGAGCGCGGCTCGCTCCGCCTCGGTGAAGAAGGGCGTCTCGCGCCAGGCGACCACGTTGTGCAGCCGCTCGTCGGTCTCTCCGTGCTTCTTGGCCGCCGCGACCCCGGCGAAGACGCACGGGCTACAGCCGTTGATCTGGCTCGCCCGTAGGTGGACCAGTTCGAGCACGAGCGGATCGACGCCACCGGCGTGAATCGCCTTGTAGAGGTGCTGGATCGCCGTCATCACGTCGGCGTTCGCCGGGCTCTTCATGCGTGCTTCCATCGGTATTGCTCCTTCATCGGTTACCTGCGCCCGTCCGGGCCCGTCATCACCCATGACGGAGCAGATCCGAGGAAGGTAACAACATGTCCGACACCAGCCCGACGGACCCGGTGGGCGAGACGTTCGAGGCCCAGCGCGACCGGCTCCGCGCGGTCGCCTACCGAATGCTCGGATCGCACGCCGACGCCGAGGACGTGGTCCAGGAGGCCTGGCTGCGGCTCTCCCGCCAGGACACGGCGACGATCGACAACCTGGCAGGCTGGCTGACCACGGTGGTCGGCCGGATCAGCCTCGACGTCCTGCGGTCGCGCCAAGCCCACCCTGAGGCGTCCTACGACGACCGGCTGGCCGAACTCGTGGTGACGGTCGACGACGGCCCTGCGCCAGAGGACGACGTGGCGCTCGCCGACTCGGTCGGGCTCGCGCTCCTGGTCGTCCTGGAGTCGCTCCGGCCGAGCGAGCGGCTGGCGTTCGTGCTGCACGACCTGTTCGCGGTGCCGTTCGACGAGATCGGCCAGATCCTCGGCAAGTCCACCGACGCCACCAAGATGCTCGCCAGCCGCGCCCGCAGGAAGGTGCAGACGACCGAGCGGCCGACGGCCGCCGGACGCGAGCAGCGCGAGGTGGTCCAGGCCTTCCTGACGGCGGCTCGCCGCGGAGACTTCGAGGGGTTGCTGCGCGTGCTCGACCCCGAGGTGAGGCTGACCGTCGACACTCCCAACGGTGTGGTCGTCACCCTCGGCGCCACCAAGGTCGCCGCCGGCGCGCGCCTGGGCGCCGGCGCAGCCGCACGGCATCGGGCGGTGCTCGTCAACGGCCTTCCCGGGTTCGTCTCCTGGCGCGAGGATGGAACTCCGCTCTCGGTCGTCGCGTTCACCGTCGCCGACGGCCGGATCGTCGCCATCGCGACCGTGGTCGACCCGGCCAGGCTCGCGTCGATGGACCTGCCGGATCCGGGGTGAGTCGCGGCGCACAAGCCTCCTGAGTCGATTGTCAAGGGGGCGGATTCCGTTTTATTGGTGTTGAGGCGCAAAGAAGGTGCCATTGACGCATATGCCTTCCACGCCGAAGATAATTCATTCATCGCCGAAGTCGGTGGCCGGTACTTACGAGAAGGGAGGCCGCCGGCACCGTTAAGGTCGCGGAGAAGATTGCCCGCGTTTCATATGCCGGACACGGGCCATTGGTCGGTGTGGACCGCGGCTTGGCGGCGCGCGAAGAGCTTGCCGAAGCGGTGACCATTTTGAGACGGCCGAATCCGCATTTCACGACATGGCGCTGTTTGTGCATCTCGGGGTCGAAGGCCGTGGCCACCTGCCCTTCGACCCCGCCGCCGCTCGACCTGGGCACGTACGGCCCGGCTGAATATGAACGCAGACACGCCAATGCCGTTACACCGCTACGTCGCCACAAACCTCGACCTGTCACATTAAACCGAGATAATTCCGATATAACTTTAATTGGGTGTCTAGTCAGGTGTAACCCACATGTGGTGATGTGGGATTTCTAATTCCACTGGGCGGTGGGGAACAATGAGGCGGCACGGCACAAATGGGCTCGATGCTCCGGAGGGTCTGATGAAGCTCCGTCTTCTCGGGCCGCTTGAACTCGTGGAGGACGGTCACACCCTCAACCTCGGCGGTCCCCGGCCGCGGGCCATGCTCGCCGTACTGGGACTCAACGTCAAACACGTGACCACCATCGACCAACTCGTCGAGGCCGTCTGGGACGAGTCCCCGCCACCGTCCGCACGCGGGCAGGTCCAGGTCTGCATTTCCCGGATACGGAAGCTCTTCGCCAAGGCGGGGCACCCGGAGGCGATCAAAACCGAGAGCGCCGGCTACATCCTGCGCCTGCCCGAGGAGCACGTCGACAGCATGGTGTTCGCGGACAGGCTGCGGACCGCGAAGAAGCAGACGGACGGCAAGGAGGCCGTCAGGACACTGCGTACCGCGCTGGAGTTGTGGCGTGGCCCCGCGCTCGCCGGCCTGGACAGCACGCTGATACGCCGGGCGGCCGCGGCGCTCGACGAGCAGCGCATGGGGGCGATCGAGGAGAAGATGCGCCTGCAGTTCGAGCTCGGCCTGCACGAGGAGCTCATCGCCGAACTGGTGGTCCTCGTGGCCCAGCATCCGCTGCGGGAGCGGTTGCACTACTACATGATGCTCGCGCTGTACCGGACGGGCAGGCAGGCCGAAGCCCTGGAGACCTACCGCCGGGCCCGGACGACACTGATCGACCAGATCAGCGTGGAGCCCGGGCGGGAGCTGCAGGAACTGCACCAGGCCATGCTCACGCGCGATCCCGCGCTCAATCCTCCGCAGCGGGCCACGATGATCGTCCGCGCGCCGCTCGCACGAAAAGAAGAGGTCAGAAGGCCGGCTCCCGAGCCGCATCAGTGGGCCGTGCCGCGGCAACTGCCCGCCACCATCGCGGACTTCACAGGCCGTACGGAGGAGGTGGCCGAGATCAAGTCGGTGCTCACGGGCGTCGGCGTGGCGCCCTTCCCCGGCTACGCCATGCCGATCGTCGCGATATGCGGCAGGGCGGGAATCGGCAAGTCCACCCTGGCCATCCGGGTCGCGCACGAGTTGCACGACGTGTTCCCCGACGGGGCGCTCTACGCCGAGCTGCGAGGAGACGCGGCCGGCGACCGGACGTCCTGGCAGCTGGCGAGATTCCTCCGCGCGCTCGGTGTGGCGGGCAACGCGATCCCCGACAGCCTGGACGAGCGGGTGGAGTTGTACCGCAGCTGCCTGGCTGCCAGGCGGGTGCTGGTGGTACTCGACGAGGTCCATGACGAGGAGCAGGTACGCCCGCTGCTGCCGGGTAGCCCGACGTGTGCGGTGATCACGACGAGCAGGCACACGCTGACAGGCCTGCCGGGTGCCCATCACGTCGACGTCGAGCCGTTCGTTCCCGAGAACTCCACGGAGATGCTGACCAAGATTCTCGGACCCAAGCGCGTCATGGCGGAGGCGGACGCGGTCGCGGAGCTGTACCGGCTCTGCGGCGGGCTGCCGCTGGCACTGCGCATCACGGGGGCGCGGCTGGCCGCGCGCAAACGGTGGCCGATCAGCCGGCTGGTCGACCGCCTTCGTGACGAGGTGCGGCGCCTGGACGAGCTGGAGCATCGCGGCTGGGCGCTGCGCTCCAGCATCGACATGACCTACCAGGTCCTCGACGAGCCCGCCAAGCGACTGTTCCGGCTTCTGGCGATCATCCAGGCGCCCGATCTGCCGTCGTGGACCGCGGCCTCGCTGCTGGACACCGATCTCGCCGAGGCGGAGGAGGTGCTGGAGCGGCTGGTCGACGCCCAGGTGCTCGAGGTCGTCGACTATCCCGACGCGCGGCACCTTCGTTACCGGTTTCATGACCTGATCCGCGTCTACGCGCGGGAGCAGCTGCTGGCGGTCGAGCCTGAGCACGCGCGGTCGGCCGCGCTGGAGAGGGTGCTGGGCATGTGGCTCGCGCTGGCCGAGGAGGCACACCGCATGGAGTACGGCGGCGACTTCACGGTCATCCACGGCGGCGCGCCGCGGTGGCGGCCGCCGGACGTGGATCTGGCCGAGATCGTCCGCGTGCCCATGCACTGGTGGGACGGCGAGCGCACGTCGCTCGTGGCCGCGGTGCTGCAGGCGGCGGAGGCCGGTTTCGACGAGCTGTGCTGGGACTTGGCGCTCACCTGCGTCACGCTGTTCGAGGCCAAGGCCTATTTCGACGACTGGCGTCAGGTCGCCGAGGCCGCCCACGAGGCGGTCGTCCGGGCGGGCAACGTGACCGGTGTCGCGGCCATGACGTATTCCATGGGCACGCTGCACATGTTCCAGGGCCGCCTGGGGCAGGCCGAGCAGAACTTCCGCGGCGCCATGGAGTTGTTCGAGGCGCAGGGCGACGACCACGGCTACGCGCTCGTGTTACGCAACTGCGCCAACGTCGACGGCTTGCGCGGCGACCACACGGAGATGATCGCCAAGTACGAGCAGGCGCTGCGGCTCCTGGAGCGGGTCGGTGACAAGATCGGCGCGGCCCATGTCATGCGGACCCAGGCCAAGCACTGGCTTCCGCTCGGCGAGATCGAGCGGGCGCGCGCGCTGCTGGACCGCGCGCTGGAAATCTGCCGCGCCGTACACTGCGTCCGGGTCGAGGCGCAGGTCCTGCACACCTTCGCCGAGCTGCGCGTGCACACGGGGGAGCTGGAGCGGGCCCGCCAGGAGCTGCACCGGGTGCTCCGGATCGTGCGCGACGGTGAGGACCGGCTCGGAGAGGCGCACGCCCTGTACGGCCTCGGCGTGGTCCGGCACCATGAGGGCCGGCTGGACAGCGCGGAGAGCACGATCGTGCACACCGTCGAGCTGGCGCGGTCCATGGGGGAGCGGCTGATCGAGGGCAAGGCCATCTACACGCTGGGCGAGATCGCGCTGGCCAGAGGCAACGCCGCCCTCGGCAACAGGCACATCGAGCAGGCCAGGCGGATCTTCGTGGAACTGGGATCGACGGTGTGGGCGGTCAAGGCCGCGATGCTGCTGTCCGATTCCCATGTCGCCGACGGGGAGCTCGCCGGCGCGCAGGGGGCCGAACGAGGCGGTCGTCATCCTCACCCCGACGGTTCGGCGGGGCGCATCGGCTGCTGACGGAGCCGGACGGGGTACGGTCCGTGCTCCGCGCCGATCTTCTTCGGGCGGAGGCACGGACGAACGCCGGGGCGAACGGTTACCGCTGAGCGGCGACCGAGACGCTGCCGCCGTTCCAGTGGGTGTCGGCCGACGCGCCCCTCGTCTCGGACCGCAGGCCCATCGGGAACGTCGTACGGTTTGTGATCATCACTTCGAACTCCAGGAGTGAGCCGCTGACTCGAACACCATGATTGGACCGGTGGCGGCTTACCGCCCGGCTCCCGCCGGCTTTCCCTCGGTGGAAAGCGTTTGAGAAGCGGACGGATAGCGGGCGCGTCCATGGTGGAGCACGACCAGTACCGGACGCGATCCCCCCGGTGAGGAGACGATGACCTCCGCCCTCTGGCTCGACGACGACGACGTCCAGCGTGCACTGGGCGCTTTCGACCCAGTGACGCCGGTCGTCCAGGAACTCCTGGCGCTCGCCGGCCGGGAGCTCCAGCCGTGTGCCGGAGCTGACGGTGTGGAGCATGCCGTCGTCGTCCGCGACGCCGGCGAGAAGTACGTGCTGCCGCTGCGGGCGATGCGGGCCGTGTACCGGGCGTGCCTGGCGGCCGCGGCCGCGCGGCGGTTGATGGGGCCGAGCATCGCGACCGTGTGCGTCGTGGCCCCGCGCTACGCCGCCACCGCGCACCTGCGGTTGATCGCCAAGTACGTCAGGGACGCGGCGCACGTCGCGGTGTGCGTGACCGACGGTCCGGCAGGGCAGGGGGTCGAACAGTGGGTCATGGACGAGTTGTTCATGACGGGGGTCAACCTCACGATCGGGACCGACGTGGGGGAGGCGCTGTTCGGGGCCAACCTGATCGTGATCGACGCTCTCGACGCCGAGGTGCGGATCGAACAGATCTCGGCGGGCGCCGTCATCGTCAACGCGAGCGGGCGAGACCTGCCCGGCGCCGTGGTCGACGCCGTGGTCGTGATCTACGTTGAGGACGTGCGGTCGCCGGACGGGAACGTCCCCCGCGACCTTGCCCGGCGGAATCGCCTGACGGGACCCGGCTATACGGGCGCCACGCGCGCATACCGCAGGACGCCTCCTGTCTGCGACCTCAGGGCGCTGTTGCGGGCGGACGACGGTGTCCGCCCGCATGTGTCAGGGGTCGTCCTCGTTGAGATTCGCGGTGCGGAAGCGGCCGGCGAAGCGCTCGCACTCCACACCGGCAGGGCCGCCAGAAGTCTCGGCCTGGGCCGCCGGATCGACGACAGCCGGTCAGACACGCCGCCAAACAAGTACGGAGAGTGATCACTAATGCTCTGCCACGGATCCTTGTGCAACCGCCGGGTCTCGCCGGGCTTCCGCCTCTGTCAGGAGTGCAGGCAGGCGTTGCGGACCGGCCTGTGCTCCCTGCCCGGCCTTTTCCGTGAATGCGAACGGAGGCTGGCCTACCTGCCCTGCAGCAGCACGCAGCGGGTCAGCGGGACCGGGCCGAAGGGCATCGCGCTCAACGAGGCCGCGATGAACGCCCGCGCCAAGATCGCGGACGTGCTGTCCTCATGGTGCGCCCTGGTCGCCGCGCAGAAACAGGTCGCCGGCCCCGGCGTCGTCGGTGTCTCCGATCTGGCCGCCTTCCTCGAACGGCATCTCGACTGGCTGGCGGCTCACCCGGCGGTCGGGGAGTTCGTCGCGGAGATCGCGCAGCTGGTGGAGACCGGCCAGGCGGTGATCGAGCCCGGCCGCGCGCGCCCGCGCGCCCTGGGCCCCTGCGACAGGACAGGTTGCGGGCACACGGTGTACCTGCGGTACGACGACGGCGCCCAGGTCAGATGTACCGCAGGGCACAGCTGGCTCCCCCATGAGTGGCTGGCCCTCAGTCTGCACATCCGGCAGGCATCGCCCCACGCGGAGCGTGCGGTGTGACGACGCATGCCGGGTCGGCCCGGCCACGACGCGTCGTGTCCACTGAGCTGGCGGCGCTGGCCGTGGGCGTCAAGGAGGCCACGATCCGCAAATGGGCGAGCCGCGGAAAGATCCGGAGATATGGCTCTCCGGGGCGCGCGGAATACGACCTCGACGAGATCCTTCTCATGGTGGTGAAAAAAACCACTCATTGAATTCGGCAACTTTTGTCAACCCGTTCGGCGCGGTAGAGCCGGGCGGGTTCGGCGCGTTTGCTGAAAAGGTACAACGGTCCTGAGCTGCTGGTTCTCTCACAGGAAATCGGCGCAGGGGTATTGACCGACACCCTGGGAAAGTGTCACGATTTCCGGCGTGGCACCATTGTGCCCACTCCCGGGAAATGGCCCATACGGCGACCCCGGTCTTTCTCCTGACAATCCCGAGGCGATTGTCAGGACCACCCCCGCAGACTCGGAACTTTCCCATCCCTTAAGGAGGGACGATGAGCATTGTGCTGCCCCGGCTGCGCCCTGTTCTCGCGGATCTGGCCGGGCACCGGCCCGGCCCGGTGGTCGCGGCCCCCTCCGGGATCCCCGTACTGCTCGGCAACAACGAGTCGCCGCTGGAGCCGCTCCCTTCGGTGGCGGAGGCCATCGCGAAGGCCGCCGGCGACGTCAACCGCTATCCCGACGCGGCCTGCGCGACGCTCACCGCCGACATCGCCTCGTGGCTGGGTGTCGAGGCCGGGCAGGTCGTCGTCGGCTGCGGCTCGGTCGGCGTGCTCCAGATGCTGTTCGAAGCGGTGAGCGAGCCGGGGGCCGACGTGGTCTACGCCTGGCGCTCGTTCGACGCCTATCCGACGCTCGCCAAGCTTTCCGGCATGCGGCCGGTCACCGTGCCGCTGCGTGCCGAGCACCACGACCTGGCCGCGATGGCGGCCGCGATCACGCCCGCCACGCGCATGGTCATCGTCTGCAACCCCAACAACCCCACCGGTACGGCGGTCCGCGGCGAGGAACTCCAGGGATTCCTGGACCTGGTGCCCGACGACTGCCTGGTCGTACTCGACGAGGCCTACCGCGAGTACGTCAGGGATCCCGGTGTGCCCGACGGCCTGACCCTGGCCGGGACGAGAGCCAACGTGGTGGTGGTTCGCACGTTCAGCAAGGCCTTCGGCCTCGCGGGCCTGCGGGTGGGCTACATGGCCGGCCACCCGGCGGTCGCCGCAGAGGTC
Source organism: Planotetraspora thailandica (assembly GCF_016863335.1). Taxonomy (GTDB): domain Bacteria; phylum Actinomycetota; class Actinomycetes; order Streptosporangiales; family Streptosporangiaceae; genus Planotetraspora; species Planotetraspora thailandica. The sequence goes on along the minus strand of NZ_BOOR01000017.1, from coordinate 130,736 downwards.
CGCAAGACCCGCCTGCCGTACTCGGTGAACCATGTGGCGCAGGTCGCGGCCGGCGCGTCGCTGCTCGCGCACGACGAGCTGATGGACCGCGTCGAGCAGACGGTCAAGGAGCGCGAGCGCGTCCGCGCCGCGTTGCTGGACGCCGGCTGGCCGGTCGCGCCGAGCGAGGCCAACTTCCTCTGGTTGCCCCTGGGGGACCGGACCGCCGAGTTCGCCGCCGCGTGTGCGGCCGAGGGCGTGAACGTCCGCGCCTACCCCGGCGACGGGATTCGCGTGACTATCGGAACTCCCGAGGCCGACGATACGTTCCTCCTGGCCACTCAGAGGCTGTCCGGCACACGAGATTAGCGAGGCGGCAACACGATGACGACGACACAGCAGCTCGAGCGCGACGGCGAAAGGCCCCAGGTCACCTTCTACTTCGACCCGGCCTGCCCGTTCGCGTGGATCACGTCCCGGTGGATCCTGGAGGTCGAACGCGTTCGCGACATCGATCTGCGGTTCCGGGTGATGAGCCTTTCTGTGCTCAACGAGCACAAGGACATCGAGCCGTGGTACCGCGAGTTCTGTGACCGGGCCTGGGGGCCGGTGCGCGTGGCCATCGCCGCCGCCCAGCACCAGGGCGACGATGTCCTGCGCGACCTGTACACCGCGATGGGCACCAGGATCCACAACCAGGGCAACAAGGACTACGCCGTGGTGATCGCCGAGTCGCTGGCCGAACTGAACCTTCCGGCCGAGCTGGCCGAGGCCGCCGACTCCGGCGAGTACGACGAGGCCCTGCGCAAAAGCCACCTCGAAGGCATGGAGCCGGTGGGTGAGGAGGTCGGCACGCCGACGATCCACATCGACGGCGTCGCATACTTCGGCCCGGTGCTGACCGCGATCCCCAGGGGCGAGCAGGCCGGCCGCCTGTTCGACGCGGCCAGGGAACTGGCCTCGTATCCCAAGTTCTTCGAGCTCAAGCGTTCGCGAACGGGTGGGTTCGACTTCACCTGACATTTCGACCACTCTTGCCCACCAGGGAAGGCGCCGTCATGCCAAGTTCCGAGATGCTGCATGTCTTCCAGCCCACCGTTGAGGTCCCCGAGCTCAACGAATGGCTCGCGCTCCTGTCCTCGCGCGGTGCCGACTCGTCGCTGATGTGGCTCGGCGCCACCCCGGTGATCGTGACCACGGAGACGGCGACGATTCCCGCCCCGCCGCGACTGGCGCGGCCCGTCGTGACGGTGCCCTCCGGTGACGGCGTCCGCCTGGGCAGGCGCGAGCTCCGTCCGGAGGGGACCGTCGTGTCCATCGGCCCTGCGAAGATCGGCGACGGAAGCGTCGCGATCTTCGCAGGGCCGTGCGCGGTCGAGAGCAGCGAGCAGATGGAGGACGTCGCGCGGGCCGTGGCAGGACGCGGGGTGGTGGGCCTGCGCGGCGGCGCCTTCAAGCCGAGGACCTCGCCCTACTCGTTCCAGGGGCTGAAGTGGTCCGGGCTGGAGATGCTGGAGGAGGTCAGGCTCAAGACCGGGTTGCCCATCCTCACCGAGGTCGTCGACACTCGCCACGTCGCCTCGGTCGCCGAGGTGGCCGACGCCTTGCAGATCGGTGCGCGCAACATGCAGAACTTCGAGCTGCTGCGTGAGGTGGGCGCGGCCGGGCGGCCGGTGGTGCTCAAACGCGGCTTCGGCTGCACCGTGGACGAGGTGCTGGGCGCCGCCGAGTACATCCTCGCCACGGGCAACGACCAGGTGATCCTCTGCGAGCGGGGAATCCGGACGTTCGAGCAGGCCACCCGATTCACGCTGGACATCTCCGCGGTGGCCCTGTTCAAGCAGCGCTCCCACCTGCCGGTCATGGTGGACCCCAGTCATTCGACCGGGCTGCCCAAGCTCGTGGAGCCGGTCGCGCTGGCCGCGGTGGCGGCCGGCGCCGACGCGCTGCTCGTCGACGTGCACACCCAGCCGGAGAAGGCGCTGTGCGACGGGGCCCAGGCGCTGCGGCCCTCCGGATTCCGCGAGCTCGTGGGCCGGCTGGAGATGCTCGCCCTCGGGCTGGGCCGGAACGTGAGCGTCGTGGTGGACGTGGACGTGCGCGACGCACCGGTCGCCCAGTCCGCCTGACCGCATTTCTGAATCGCCGGCGCGCCGAGCAGGCCAGGCGCCGGAGGGCTGTCCGTACAACGAGCCCACATTCACCTTGCCCCAATCCGGCCGCGTCGGGTGGTCGGAGCAACACGGAGCGCGACTACCCAAGGAGGACGAGATGTCGCGGTATCAATGGGGAGACACCCATCCCGGAATCGAGGAACTCACAGCACGCATCAAGCCGGCCAGAGACCGAGTGGTGGCGCACGCGCTCTACTCGGCGCTCGACACGCCCAAGGCGATCAACACGTTCATGGAGCACCACGTCTACGCCGTCTGGGACTTCATGTCGCTGCTCAAGTCGCTGCAGGGCAAGCTGACCTGCGTCACCGTGCCGTGGGTGCCCTCCGGGCCGACCGGCAGCCGCCGGCTCATCAACGACATCGTGCTCGTCGAGGAAAGCGACGAGCTGCACGGCGGGTTCATCAGCCACTTCGAGCTCTACCTCAACGGCATGGCTCAGGCGGGTGCGGACCGCTCCACCATCGACCCCTTCATCGACGAGCTTCGCCGGGGCACCGGCGTGCCTGAGGCCTTGGTCGCGGCAGGCGTGCCCGCGCCGTCGGTCGAGTTCGTCAAGGCGACCTGGCAGCTGATCCAGGACGCACCGGTGCACTGTCAGGCCGCCGCCTTCGCCTTCGGCCGGGAGGACCTCATCCCGGAGATGTTCGAGCAGGTCGTCAAGGTGAACGCCGACCATGGCGGGCGGCTGGACACGTTCGTCGACTACCTCGCCCGGCACATCGAAGTGGACGGTGAGGAGCACACTCCCATGGCCATGCAGATGCTCGCCGATCTGTGCCAGGACGACGAGACGAAATGGCAGGAGTGCGCGGAGACCGTCAACCGGGCGCTCGAGGCCCGCATGCGGCTCTGGGACGGCATCCTCGCGGCCATCGGCTGACCGGTCGAAAGCCGGCGCAGCTGACAGAGAAACCTCGCTCCGGCGCCGCGGTTTCGCGCCGGGCGGGGTTTCGTTCGACGACCAAGGAGGTCATCGTGGACCGTGCGGGTTTCCTGTACACAGAAGACCGGCACACGGCCGCGACCGGCGGACCGGCCGTATTGACGGCAGGTGGCGAATGCCTCCCCGAGCTGCTGTGGGAGCAGGTCTGGACGCAGCCGGACGGCACCGCGGTCAGCTGCGCGGATCAGCGCCTCACCTTCCGGGAGCTGGCGGAACGTGCCGCCGGCGTCGCGGCCTACCTGCGGCACCTCGGCGTCGGCCACGACGACAGGGTGGGGCTGTTCGCCCACCCGTCGATCGACATGGTGGTCGCCGTCTGGGGGATCCTGCTGTCCGGTGGCGCGTACGTGCCCCTGTCTCCCGGCTATCCCGCCCAGCGGCTGCAGTACATGATCGAGGACAGCGGGGCCGCTCTCATCGTCACGCAGGAGGGGCTTGTACCCGAGCTGGCCGAGCTGACCGAGGCCCGCAGAGTCACCCTGGAGGACGCGGCCCGCTTCAACGACGGTCGCGGCCCGGTCGCCGAGTGGGAGCTGCGCGGTTCGGCCCGGCCGGACAGCCTCGCCTACGTCATCTACACCTCGGGCAGCACGGGCAGGCCCAAGGGCGTGATGATCGAGCATCGCGCCATCGTGAACCAGATGCGCTGGTTGAACACCGAGCACAAGCTGGACCGGCGGCGGGTCGTGCTGCAGAAGACGCCGATCAGCTTCGACGCCGCCCAGTGGGAGATCCTCGCCCCTGGCTGCGGCAGCACGGTCGTCCTGGGGGAGCCGGACCTGTATCGGGACCCCGAGCGGCTGATCGACACGATCGTCGCCCATGGCGTCACGACTCTGCAGTGCGTGCCCACGCTGCTCAAGGCGCTGCTCGACACCGAACGATTCGCCGCCTGCACCTCGTTGGAGCAGGTGTTCAGCGGCGGCGAGGCGCTGCCCAGGACGCTGGCCCGGCGCTGCCTGCAACTGCTGCCCGGAGCTCAGCTGATCAACCTGTACGGTCCCACGGAATGCACGATCAACGCCTCGGCGCACGTCGTCGGGCCGGACGACGACGGCCCGCAGACGATCCCGATCGGCAGGCCGGTGCACAACACCCGCTTCTACATCCTGGACGAGCACCGTGCTCCCGTGGCGATCGGTGAGGTCGGTGAGCTCTACATCGGCGGCGTCCAGCTGGCTCGCGGCTACCTGAACCGGCCGGACCTGACCGCCGCGAGCTTCACCGGCACCCCCTTCGCGCTGGACTACAGCTGCCCCACGCTGTACCGGACCGGAGACCTGGCCTACTGGACCACCGACGGCACCGTTCAGTTCGTCGGCAGGGCCGACAACCAGGTGAAGGTGCGTGGCTTCCGGGTGGAGCTGGACGAGATCAGGCAGACGATCGAGTCCCATGACTGGGTGCGAAACGCGGCAGTGGTGGTCAAGCGCTCTCCCCGCACCGACGTCCAGCAGCTCGTCGCCTTCATCGAGCTGAACCCCAAGGAAGCCGCCCTGATGGACCAGGACAGGCACTCCGCGCATCACCTCTCCAAGGACAGCAGGCTGCAGGTCCGCGTCCAGCTGTCCAACGGCGGCTGCAGGGACGACGCGGAGATCGGCGGCAAGCAGGTGCTGAACCTGCCCGGCCGGGAGCCCACCCCCGTGCAGAGGCGGCGGGTTTTCGCCCGCAAGACCTACCGCTTCTACGAGGGCGGCGAGGTCACCAAGGACGACGTGCTGCGGCTGCTGGCCAGACGGCCGCCCGCCGCCCGCCCGCGACGGCCGGCCACGCTCGGCTGGGAGGAGCTGGGCGGAATCCTCAGATACTTCGGCCAGTTCCTCAGCACCGAGCGGCTGCTCCCCAAGTACGGCTACGCCTCGCCGGGCGCGCTCTACGCCACCCAGATGTATCTGGAGATGAACGGGGTCGCGGGGCTGGAGCCCGGCCACTACTACTACCACCCGGTCAGGCACCAGCTCGTGCTCATCCGGCCCCTGCCCGGGCGAACCGGCCCGGTGCTGCGGCTGCACTTCGTCGGCAAGCAGCGGGCCATCGAGCAGGTCTACCGCGACAACGTCCGCGAGGTGCTGGAGATCGAGGCCGGCCACATGGTCGGCCTCCTTGAGGAGATCCTGCCCGAGCACGGGCTGGACATCCGGCCCCTGGGCTACACGCCGGGGGTCATGGACCACCTGGAGTGCGCGCAGGGCGACGAATACCTCGGCACGTTCGAGGTCGGCCCCCACCAGCCGGACGAGCATGCCGGCCCCGCGGTCGAGCTGTACGTGCAGGCCCATCCGGGCCGGGTGGCCGGGTTGCCCTCCGGGCTGTACCACTACACCCTCGGTGACCTGGAGCCGGTCTCGCCGGACATTCTGCAGCGCAAGCACGTCGTCGCCATCAACCAGCGGGTGTACGAGCGCGCCAGTCTCGGCGTCTCCATGGTCAGCGCCCGCCCGAGCTGGCTCAGCTACGTCGACCTGGGCAGGACCCTCCAGCGCCTGCAGATGAACGACCTGAACCTGGGCTTCATGTCCTCGGGCTACAGCTCCAGGACCGGTCACGACCTGCCCTCGGCGCTCAGGCTGGACCACATCCTCCGCGGCTGCGGCCGCCAGACCGGCCCGTCCTACTTCTGCGTCGGCGGAAAGGTCGCCGACGAGCAGGTCCGCAGCACGGACATGAGGGAAGACGTCGTGCACATGAAGGGGCCGCGGGAGATGATCAGGGACGACCTGGTCACGCTGCTGCCCGACTACATGGTGCCGAGCCGGGTGGTGATCCTGGAACGGCTGCCTCTCACCCCCAACGGCAAGATCGATCTGACGGGGCTGGAGGCGATGGATCCGGCCGCCGACGCCGCCGGCCGGCCCGTCGTCCCTCCGCGCACGCCGGCGGAACGGCGGATCGCGGCCGTTTGGCGCAGGCTCATGAACGCCGGGGAGCTCTCCGTCCTGGACGACTTCTTCGACAGCGGTGGCGACTCCCTCGTCGCGGTCGCGCTCGTCAACGCGGTGAACCGTGATTTCGGCAGGTCGCTGCCGCTGCAGGTGGTGTTCGAGGCGCCCACGATCGAGCAGCTCGCGCTGCGGGTGAGCGGCTCACCGCAGGCGCCGTACTCGCGGCTGATCCCGCTGCACCCGCAGGGCGAGGGACGTCCGGTGTACGTCTGGCCGGGGCTCGGCGGCTACCCGATGAACCTGCGTGTGCTCGCCGGACGGGTCGGCCTGGACCGGCCCGTGTACGGCGTGCAGGCCCACGGGATCAATTCCGGCGAGGTGCCGTACCCCACCATCGAGAAGATGGCGGCGGCCGACGTCCAGCTGATCAGGGAGGCCCAGCCCGCAGGCCCCTACACGCTGTGGGGCTACTCCTTCGGCGTGCGGGTCGCCTACGAGGCGGCGTACCGGCTGGAGCAGGCGGGCGAGAAGGTGGACCACCTGTTCCTGATCGCACCCGGTAGTCCACGTGTCGCGGGCGGCCGTCCCAGCACGACGGGGTACGGCGACCCCGTCTTCCTGACGATCCTGTGGTCGGTCTTCGCGGCCTCCACCAGTGGTCCGCTCCTGGACGAGTGCCTGCGCACGGTCCGGGACGCGGAGGGTTTCGTGGCGTTCGCCGCCGAGGCGTTCCCCAGCCTCGGCCGGGACCTCATCCGGCGGATCGTGCGAATCGTCCAGCTCACCTACAACCTCGGATACGGCCCGGCCGAGCTGGCCGCCCGACCGGTCGAGGCGCCCGTGACGGTCTTCCGCTCGCGCGGAGACGAGCCGTCCTTCGTCGAGGGCCGGGCCCCCGTCGTCGCCGACCTGGTGGCCGACCACTACGGGACGCTGCGGGAGCCCGGCGTGGACGAGCTGGTTCAGGCGATCAGGGACCGGCTCGGCGCATGACCGCGAGCCACGACAGGCCCACTACACATAAGGAGGCCCGTGATGCCGCACGTGTCGATCAAGCACTTTCCGGCTGACCTCACCAAGGAGCAGGAGACCGCGCTGGTCGGCGCCCTCACCGAAGCGGTGCGCATGGCCTTCGGCTGCGACGAGGGCGTCATCTCGATCGCGCTGGAGCCGGTCGACCCCGGCGCGTGGCAGGAGCGCGTCTACCAGCCCGAGATCATCGAGCGCAGGCACCTGCTGCGCAAACAGCCCGCCTACTAGGAGGGCACAGTGAACCCGCCTGGACTGCTGGCGGTCCTCAGGGAGGACCTGCACACCGTCGTCGAGCGCGACCCGTCCGTGCGCAGCGCCGCCGAGGCCCTGCTGCATCCGGCGCTGCCCGCGGTGTGGGCGCATCGGGTCGCCCGGCGGCTCCACACCCGCGGCAGGCGCATGACCGCCCGGCTGATCATGGTGCTGGCCCGGGCGGTGACCGGTGTGGAGATCCACCCCGGCGCGGAGCTGGGCCGCAAGGTCTTCATCGACCACGGCTCCGGCGTCGTGATCGGGGAGACCGCGGTGGTGGGCGACAACGTCACGCTTTATCACCAGGTGACGCTCGGCGCGGTCGGCTGGTGGCGCGACAACCTGCGCCCTGCCGGCCAGCGGCGCCATCCCATGGTGGGCGAGGGGGTGGTGATCGGCGCCAACGCCACCATCCTGGGCCCGGTGACCATCGGCGACGGCGCCGTCATCGGCGCTCAGTCGTTGATCGTCACCGACGTACCGGCCGGTGCCCGGGCGCTGGCCCCCACCGCCGCGCTGAAGCTGCGGCAGGAGGGGCGCCAGACCTACGAACTGCTGCGCCACAACGCCTCCGCCGGCTCATGGTGACAATTCACGTCCCTAGGGAGAGACCATGCTGGGTCAGACCGACGTCGTCACGCCCAGGATCGCCGACAGCATCGAGGATCTGATCGGCAACACCCCGCTGCTGCGGCTGCCCGTCGACGGCGTGGCGCCGGGCGCGCAGATCCTGGCCAAACTCGAGTCCGTCAATCCCCTGTCCAGCATCAAGGACCGGGCCGCGCTGTGGATGATGCGTGCCGCGGAGGCCGCCGGTAGCTTACGCCCCGGTGGAACCGTCATCGAGGCGACCTCGGGCAACACCGGGATCGCGCTGGCGGCTCTGGCTGCCGCGCGGGGCTACCGCTGCGTCATCGTGCTGCCCGACAGCGCCACCGCCGAGCGGGTCGCGCTGCTTCGGGCGCTCGGCGCGGAGGTGGAGACGACCCCGCGCGAGCTGCGCTACCAGGGTGCGGTCGATCGCGCCGAGGAGCTGAATCGGGCCATACCCGGTTCCTGGTTCGCCAGGCAGCACGAGAACTCCGACAACGTCAGGGCGCACCGGGAAACCACGGGCCCGGAGATCTGGGCGGACACCGCGGGCCGGGTCGACGTCCTGGTGTGCGGCATCGGGACGGGCGGCACGCTCTGCGGCGCAGCCGGCTATCTCAAGCAGCTCAACCCGAGCGTGCGGGCGGTCGGCGTCGAGCCGGCGAACTCGCCGCTGCTGACCGAGGGGTGGGCCGGCACTCACGCCATCCCCGGGCTGAACGGCGGCTTCGTCGCCCCCACCACCGACGTCGAGCTCATCGACGAGGTGCTCACCGTGACCGACGAGCAGGCCATGGACACCGCCCGCCGACTGGCCCGAAGCGCGGGAGTGTTGGCCGGCATCTCGTCCGGCGCCGCGGTGCACGGTGCGATCCAGGTGGCCGGCCGCCCGGAGAGCGCGGGCAAGACCATCGTCACGGTCCTGCCCGATACCGGTGAGCGCTACCTGAGCGTGTGGTTTCCCCCAGGAGAACTGGCGCAGGACAAGTAGCGCAGGACAACTAGAGCCGGACAACGAGCGAAGGATCAGTCATGGACAAGACCATCCTCCTGGTCGGCGGAAACGACGACGCCGTACGCAAGGCCGCGCGGCTGGGCCTGCGCGTGTTGTTGCTCCAGCACCCCACCAAGCTGACGGCCGAGCAGGAGCAGTTCGCGGAGGAGATCCGGATCGTCGACTACACCGAGTGGGGCCAGGTCGAGCGCGCGGCCAAGGAGTTGTGGGACAGCCCCGGCTTCTCTGTGGCCCTGTCGCTGACCGAGCCCGGGCTGGAACCGGCGGGCCGGATCAACGACATGTACGGCCTGGGCGCCACGGGTTACGAGGTCACGAGGAGGTTTCGCGACAAGCTGGCCATGCGGCGGCACCTGGAGAGCGTCGGCGCGGGCGCGGTTCCTGCCGAGCCGCTGCTGCGACGCCAGGACATGGACGCCTTCGCCGCCGCCCACGGCTACCCGTTCATCGTCAAGCCCACCGACGCCACCGCGAGCATCGGGGTGTTCCGGGTGGACGGCCCCGTCGACTGCGACCGGGTGTGGGGGAGCACCTCACGGCTGCGCGGCACCCGCACCGACCGGGTGTCGTCGATGTACGTGCTCCAGGACTTCATGATGGAGAAGTACGTCGAAGGCCCGGAATACAGCGTCGAGTCCTTCAGCTTCGCCGGCCGCCACGTCGTGGTGACGCTGACCGAGAAGTTCGTCGACACCGGCTCGTTCGCCGAGGTCGGGCATGCCGTACCGGCGAGGGTGCCCGAGGGGGTCCGTGAGTCGGTCCGCGTCTGCGTCACCCGGTTTCTGGACCAGATCGGGCTGCGGGACGGCGTCGCCCACACCGAGGTGCGCGTGGGCCCCGACGGCCCGGTGATCATCGAGAGTCACAACCGCATCGCCGGCGACGCCATCCCCGAACTGGTCTGGGGCGCGTACGGCATCGACCTGAGCACATACGCGTTCGGCTGGCCGTTCCGGCTGGTCCCCGAGCTGCCCGACCGGCCCGAGCCGCACGCGGGGGCCTGCACGAGGTTCATCGTGGCGGGGCCCGGGCGGGTGGAGTCGGTCGCCGGGGCCGAGGCGGCCCTGGCCGAGCCCGGCGTGCTGGACGTGCGCATCACCGCCAAGCCCGGAGACGCGACGCGCCCGCTGCGCGACAACTGGGACCGGCTCGGTCTGGTCGCGGTCACCGGCGCGGACGCCGACGCGGCGATCGAGCGTGGCGCAGAGGTCATCGGCGGCGTGGTCAAGATCGGCATTCTCGGGGACGACGGCCGGCAGCGGCTCGCGCACGCGGCTCCCGTCGGCGGTCAGGAGGTGCCGGCGTGAGCGTGCTAATTCTCCAGCGCAACCCGCTGGAGCCGTTCCCGTACGAGCGCTGGCTGGCGGACTACCCGGGCGACGTGGTCGTCCTGGTGGCCAGGGACAAGCTGGAGGCCGTCGGCGAGGAGGTGCCGCAGGGGGACCTCGGTTACACCCGCCTGGAGGTGCTCGACGACTTCTCCGACGAGCAACTCCTGTTCAAGCGGGCGCGCGAGCTGGCACAGGAGTTCGGCACGCGGTACGTCGTCGCGCACAACGAGGCCGACGTCGTGACGGCCGCCAGGCTTCGTGAGCGGCTCGGACTGCCCGGTCCGTGGACGGCCGATGTGCTCCCGTTCCGGGACAAGGCGCTGATGAAGCGGCTCGTCGCGGCGGCGGGCGTCGAGGTGGCCACGCACGTCGTGCCCCGCACCGCGGCCGACGTGCGCCGGTTCGCCACCCGCCACGGACTGCCGGTGGTGCTCAAGGAACGAAGCGGGTTCAACGCCATCGGCCTGCGCATCCTGCGCGACCCGGACGAGCTGGAGACGTGCCTGGCCACCGCCTTCGCGGCGGGCCCGCGCGACGACCTGCTGCTGGAGGCCTACGTCGAGGGCGCGATGTGCCACGTCGACGGCCTGGTCGTCGACGGCAGGACCGCGCTGGTCTGGCCTTCGCAGTACCAGTACCAGCTCGCCACCTTCGGCAGCGACTCCGGTGCCCGCATCGATCTGACCCTCGACACGGACGACCCGCTCACACCGCGGCTGCTCGAACTCACCGAGCGGGTCCTGGCGGCGCTGCGCGATCCGGAAGGCCGGCTGCGCCACCACGCCTTCCACGCCGAGATCTTCCACACCCCCGATGACCGGCTGGTGTTGTGCGAGATCGCCTGCCGTCCCGCCGGAGCCAAGATCAAGGAAGTCTTCCGCGCCGTCTTCGGCATGAACCTCGGCGAGTACGCCACCCGGGCCCAGGTGGAGCTGCCGCTGCCCGGGCTGGACCCGGCGGCTGCGCCGCCGCGGCCATTGCGCATGGCGGGTCAGGTGCTCATGATGAAGCGGCCAGGCATGATCCGCGCGGTTCCCGCCGCACCCGAAGAGCCGTGGGTGGAGGGGTTTTGGCTGTACGGCAGGCCCGGCCAGGTCGTGCCCGCGGCCGGCGGCTCCTCCGACTTTCTGCTCGCGGCCGTGGGATCGGCGCCCACCCGGGTGGAGTGCGAGCGGAGGCTGCGCGCGCTGGGCGCGCGGTTCGAGGGTGAGACGGAGAACGTGGAGGTGTGATGAAGGCACCGTCGATCCAGGTCAGGTACATGCTCGGCATGGTGGTCGACGCCACGGGCAGCGGTATGTACCTGCCGCTGTCCCTGCTGTACTTCCATCACGTGACCGGGCTGCCGGTGACCCAGGTCGGCGCCATCATGAGCGCGGCGGCCGTGCTGGGCCTGGTGAGCAACCCGCTGACCGGCTTGCTGATCGACAGGTTCGGGGCGCGGGCCGTCGTGGTCGGCGGCTACCTGCTGCGCGCCGTCGGCTTCGCGACGTACCCGCTCGTGGACGGCGCGCCGGCGATGTTCGCGGCCGTGGCGCTGGTCGCGTTCGGCGACGTGTCGTTCCCGCCGTCGATCCAGTCGTTCGTCGCCGAGATCGTCAAGGGGCCGGCCCGCGACAAGATGCTCGCCGTGCAACGCAGCACGCGTAACGCCGGGCTCGGCGCAGGCGGCCTGCTGGCCGGTGCCGTGCTGACGTGGGGGAGCGACGCCGCCTACCACGCGATCGTCCTCAGCGCCGGCGCCGCGTACGTGTGCGCCGCCGTGATCATCCGGTCGATCCCGGCGCCGGGGACGCGCGGCGCGGGCGCCGCTCCTGTGCGGCGCGGCTACCGGCTGGTCGCACGCAACCGTCCATTCCTGACGCTCACGCTGCTCAACGTGCCGGTGGCGTTCGGCTACATGGTGCTGGCGGTGAGCCTGCCGGTGTATCTGACGCAGGAACTCGGCGCACCCGAGTCGCTGGTGGGGGTGCTCTACGCGGTCAACACCGTGGGCATCGCGCTGCTGCAGATCCCGGTGACCCGGGTCGTCATCGGCTACCGGCGCACCCGTGCCACCGCGCTCGGCATCTCGCTCTTCGCGCTGTCGTTCGTGGCCTTCGCGGTGCTCGGCGCGGCCACCCCCGCGCAGTCGGTGCTGCTGACCGGCGTGTTCGCCGCCACCGCGGTGTTCACGCTCGGCGAGCTGCTGCACGGTGCGACGGCGTCGGCCCTGGTCGCCAGCGCGGCACCGGAGGAGACCCGCGGCCGCCACCTGGCCGTCTACCAGCTGTCGTGGGCCATCCCCACCGCGCTGGCTCCCGCCGTACTGACCTGGCTGCTCACGCTGTCGGTGACCGGCATGTGGCTGGTGCTGACGGCAGGTGTCGCGGCCTCCGCGATCACCATGCTCCGGCTGGAGCCCCGGCTGCCGGCCCAGGCGGTGCGCCCGACGCCCCCGTCCCTCCAGGAAGCCGCACCGCCTGACTCGCCATCCCCATCCCGGCCTTCCGGGCCGGTCAGCATCGGGCAGGAGACCTCGTGAAACCGAACGCCTTCCTCCTCACCGGATCCTTCTACGTCATCAGCCGCGCGCCCCGCTACCTGGAGGAGCTGGCGGCGCGCGGGCTGAAGATCCTGGTGGTCACACCGTCCGAGTGGCGGGACGAGGCGCTGCGCGCCGTCGCCGTGCCGGGCAGCCCGGCTGCGGCGATCACGGATTTCGCCTTCACCGACGGCGACCTCAAAGTGGAGAACTCCTACATGCCCGGCGTGATCGCGGGGGTGCGGCGCTGGCTGGACCAGTACACGATCGCCGGCATCTGCGCGGTGGGGGAGACGCTGGTCGAGCCGACCGGCGTGGTCGCCGACGCGCTCGGGCTGCGGTCACCCGGCCTGCGGGCGACCCGCGCGTGCCGCAGCAAGTACCTGCAGCGGCTCTATCTGCCGGAGTTCAGCCCGGCCTCGCAGGTCGTCCCCGCGGGCGGCCGCGACGGTCTGACGCCCGCCGTCGGCTACCCGGCCGTGTTGAAGCCCGCCACCCGGCACTCCAGCTCGGGGGTGTGGACGATCCACGATGAGGCCGAGCTCCGCGCCAGACTGGCCGAGTACCCCCCGTACGAGACGCTGCTGCTGGAGGAGAAGGTCCTCGGCCCCGAATACTCGGTGGAGAGCCTGGTCCAGGACGGCAAGACGATCTTCGCCTCGGTGACGCGGAAGCGCACCAGCGACGCGCACGCCGACACGTTCGTCGAGCTGTCGCACACGGTCACCGACCAGCCGGGCAGCCTGCAGGACACGCTGCTGGCCGCCAACCGGCAACTGCTGGAGAGGCTGGACTTCCAGGACGGCATCGCCCACGCCGAATGGCGGCTCGCCGCCGACGGCCGGCCGTACCTGATGGAGGTCGCCGCCCGCACCCCCGGCGACGGGATCACCACGCTTTATCACCTGGCCACCGGCAGTCCGGTCGAGCCGGAGGTCGTTCGTATCGCGCTGGGGGAGCCCGCGTCGTACCCGCAGCTCACCCGGCACGCCCGCGAGGTGTATCTGGAGCACGCCCCCGGCGTGCTGACCGACGTGACCCTCGACTGGCCGGGCGTCACCCCGCATTGGGTCGGCGACACCACCCTGTGGCCCGAGGTGCCGCCCGGCTCGCCCGCCGACCCGCCGGCGCTGCGCGCGGTGTTCGTGCTGAAGAACCGCGGCTACCACATCCAGCCGTTGCGCAGCTCCGAGGACCGGGTGGTCAGCTTCTTCATCGACGCGCCCACCCCCGGCGAACTGGATTCCCTGGAGAACCGGGTCCGCGCCGCCCTCACCGTCCACGTGCGTCCCGAAAGCTGACATGAGCGCGGGCCGCGCCGCAGGCCCGCCGTCCCGCAGTCCCATGTGGCCGGCGTGAGGACAAGGAGAGATGCATGAGTGCACGAGGATGGGCGCTCTTCCTGATGATGTGCGTCATCTGGGGCATCCCGTACCTTCTGATCAAAGTGGCCGTCGACGGCGTCTCCGTGCCGGTGCTGGTGTTCGCCCGCACCGTCATCGGGGCGGCCGTCCTGTTGCCGCTGGCGTTCCGCGCCGGCGGGTTCGCCGTGGTGCGGCGGCACTGGCGGCCGCTGCTCGTCTTCGCGATCATCGAGATCATCGCACCGTGGTGGCTGTTGTCCGACGCCGAGCGCCGGGTGGACAGCTCGCTGGCCGCGCTCGTCATCGCGTCGGCCCCGATCATCGCCGTGGTCATGCTGCGGGCGATGGGTGACTCCGAAAGGCTCACGCCCATGAGGTGGGCGGGCCTGCTGGTCGGGCTGGCCGGCGTCGCCGCACTGGTCGGGCCCAACCTGCGCGGCGGGGATCCGTGGGCCGTCATCGAGTTGCTGCTGACGACGTGCGGTTATGCGGCCGCGTCGCTGCTGGTGGCGCGGAAGCTGGGCGACGTGCCGGGGATTCCGATGACGGCCGTGTGCCTGGCGTCGACCGCCTTGGTGTACACGCCGGCGGCGGTTGCGACCTGGCCGGCGGCGATGCCGTCCGCCGGCGTGCTGGGCGCGTTGGCGGGCCTCGGCGTGATCTGTACGGCTGTGGCCTTCGTGACGTTCTTCGCGCTCATCCGCGAGGTCGGGCCCACCAGAGCCATGGTCTTCACCTATGTGAACCCTGTGGTCGCGATCGCGGCGGGCGCCGTCGTGCTCGACGAGCCCGTCACGTGGCTCATGGTGGCCGCCACCGCGCTCATCCTCGGCGGTTCGGCCATGGCCGCGGGGAAGCGCAAAGAAGAGCCCGGCCGGCCCGCTCCCGTCGCCGCCGTGGCGGAAACGAACTGATCGCCCGGGCGCGCGAGTGAACACGCACCGCGCCGCCGTGCATCCCGCTGGTCGCTGAACACGACAGCAAACCCCAAGGTCGGAGGGACGATTTCGCCATGCCAGAAACCGTTGACGGACATCACATCGCGGTGATCGGCATCGCCTGCCGCTTTCCCGGAGCCGCGAACCCCGCCGAGTTCTGGCGGCTTCTTCGGTCGGGCACCGAGGCGGTCACGGTGTTCTCGGACGAGGAGCTGGCGGCCGCCGGCGCTCCTCAGGATCTGATCGACGATCCGCACTACGTCCCGGCCGCAGGCGTGGTGGCCGACTCCGACGGGTTCGACGCCCGGCTGTTCGGCGTCAACCCCAGGGAAGCGACGCTAATGGACCCCCAGCACCGGGTCATGCTGGAGTGCGCGTGGGAGGCGCTCGAGGACAGCGGCCACGACCCGAGGAGCCCGCGTGGACGGGTCGGCGTGTTCGCAGGGGCCTACAAGAACGCCTATCGCACGTTGCTCGGCCCCCTCACCGAGCCGTCGGAGCAGTTCCTGGCAGGGGTGTCGACCGACGACGACTACCTGGCGACCAGGATCTCCTTCAAGCTCAACCTGACCGGTCCTGCGGTGTCGGTGCAGACCGCCTGCTCCACGGCTCTCGTGGCGATGCACACCGCGTGCGAGTCGCTGCAAAACGGGTCGTGCGACCTGGCACTGGCCGGTGGGGTCACGATCCGGTCCGGCGAGGTGCCCGGCTACCACTATCACGAGGGAGGCATCTACTCGCCCGACGGGCACTGCCGGGCGTTCGACGCGGCGGCGCAGGGCACGGTCATCGGGGAGGGCGCGGGGATCGTCGTGCTCAAGCGGCTGTCCGACGCGCTCGCCGACGGCGACCGGATCCGTGCGGTCATCAAGGGATCGGCGATGGGCAACGACGGTGCGGACCGTGTCGGCTTCTCCGCGCCCGGCGTCGCGGGCCAGGCGCGGATCATCGAGGCGGCCCTGCGCCGCGCCGCCGTACACCCCGGCACGATCGGGTACGTCGAGACGCACGGCAGTGGCACCCCGCTCGGGGACAGGATCGAGATCGACGCGCTGACCCGCGCCTACCAGGCGACCGGATGGACGTCCGGCACCCGCGCGATCGGCTCGGTCAAGACCAACGTCGGCCACACCCACGCCGCCGCCGGCATCGCGGGCCTGATCAAGACCATCCTCTGCCTGGAGAACCGGCAGTTCCCGCCGAGCCTCCACTTCACGCGGCCCAACCCGCGCATCCGGTTCGACGAGTCGCCGTTCCGCGTGGTCACCGAGCTCACCCCGTGGGAGCCCGACGGCATGCCGCGGCGAGCCGGGGTGAGCTCCTTCGGACTGGGCGGAACCGGCGTGCACGTCGTCCTGGAGGAGCCCCCCGCCGCGCCGCCGGCGACAGGGGACACACCGGACGCACAGGAGCGGTGGCACGTGCTTCCTCTGTCGGCGGGCGATTCGGAGGCACTGGAGGCGGCCACCGACCGCCTGGCCGAACACCTGGCGCAGCACCCCGAACTGCCGCTGAGCCAGGTGGCCAGGACGTTGCAGACCGGCAGGCACGCCTTCACGCACCGGAGGGCCGTGGCGGTCCCGGACAGCAAGGGCGCCGTCGAGGCGCTGAGCACGCCGCAACGGCTCCTCACCTTCAGCGTGACCAACACCGCCAGGCAGGTGGCGTTCCTGCTGCCCGGGCTGGGCGAGCAGTACGAGCACATGGGCCGGGAACTGTACGACTCCGAGCCCGTCTTCCGCCACCACCTCGACCGCTGCTTTGAGATCACGCGGGAGCGCGCCGGGCTCGACCTGCGTTCCGCCCTCTTCCCGCAGCACGGGCAGCGTCCGAAGGACGCCGGCGCGGGCACGGTCGACCTGCGTGCCCTGCTGGGCCGGGGCGGCGCCTCCTCCACGCTGGACCAGACCCGCTACGCCCAGCCCGCGATGTTCGCCGTCGAGTACGCGCTGGCGCAGCTCTGGCTGGCCCGCGGCGTGCGGCCGGAGGCGATGATCGGCTACAGCCTCGGCGAGTACGTCGCCGCCACGCTGGCCGGGGTGTTCACCCTGGAGGACGCGCTCTACCTGGTGGCCGAACGCGCCAAGCTGATCGACGGGCTCCCCGGCGGCGCCATGCTGGCCGTGCAGCTGCCGGAGGCGGACCTGGCGAAGGCGCTCGGCTCCGAGGTGTCCCTCGCCGCGGTCAACGGCCGCGATCTGTGCGTGGTCGCCGGGCCTGACCCGGCGATCGCGGCGCTGCAGGAGCGGCTGGCCGCCGACGGTGTGGCGGCCAGGAGGCTGCGCACCACGCACGCCTTCCACTCCAGCATGATGGAGCCGATCGTCAGCCGGTTCACCGAGCTGGTCGCCACCGTGCCGCGCACGCGGCCGAGCGTGCGCTACCTCTCCAACGTCACCGGCGACTGGATCACCCCCGAGGAGGCCGTCGACCCCGCCTACTACGCGCGCCATCTGCGCCACGCGGTCCGGTTCTGGGACGGCGTCCGCCGCCTGTGGGAGCAGCCGGGCCGGATCCTTCTGGAGCTGGGGGCGGGCCAGTCACTCGGCTCGCTGGCACTGCAGTCCAGACCCCGTACGGCGGACGCGGGCGCGCAGGTGCTCGGCTCTCTACCCGGAGTGGGGGACACCACCTCCGACACGGCGGTCATGGCCACCACCACCGCCAAGCTCTGGGTGTGCGGAGTCGAGCTGGACTGGGACGGCGTGCAGCCCGAACGGCGCAGGGCCGCCCTGCCCGCCTACCCGTTCCAGCGCCGCCGCTACCGGCCTTCCGGCGGCGTCGCGGCCCCGGAACGGCCGCGGGAGGAGAGCGGGCAGCGTGACCTGGCGGACTGGTTCCACATCCCGCACTGGGAGTCGCTGCCGCCAACACCCGCCCAGGTCACGGAGGGGGAGACCTGGCTGCTGTTCGCCGACGAGGCGGGGGTCGCCGACAGGCTCGCCCGCCTGCTGGCCGAGCGCGGCGCCGCCCCGGTGACCGTACGGCGGGGCGACGGCTTCGCCGTCAAGCCCGACGGCACCTACACGGTGAACCCGGCCGACGCCGGCGACTACGCGGCGCTGCTCCGCGAGCTCACGGCGGCAGGCAGGTTCCCCGCCAGGATCGTGCACCTGTGGCTGGTGTCCGAACGCCCCGGCGACGCGCTGGCCGCCCAGACGGTGGCGGACGCCACCCGCGACGGCTTCGCCGGCCTGCTCGCACTCGCGCAGGCCCATGGCCGGGAGGCCGCGCCGGTGGAGGTTCCGGTGGAGGTGGCCGTGGTCTCCAGCGAGATGCACGCCATCGTCGAGGGCGACAGGTCGCAACCCGCCAAGTCGCTCGCGCTCGGCCCCGTCCGGGTCTGGCCGCTGGAGAACCCGCAGGTGATCTGCCGCAGCATCGACCTGGCCGACCCCAGCCCGGCGAGCGCCGATCGGCTCCTCGACGAACTGGGCCGCGGCGTCGAGGCGCGCACCGGCGCCGACGTCATGGCGATCAGAGGAGGGCTGCACCTGCGTCAGACCTTCCGGCCCGTGCACCTGGTGCAACCCGCAGGCACCCGGCGGTTCCGCCGCGGCGGCACCTATCTGATCACCGGCGGGCTGGGCGGCATCGGCTTGTCCGTCGCCGCCTACCTGGCCGAGCACGTCCAGGCGAACCTCGTGCTGACAGGCCGTACCGCGCTGCCGCCCCGAGCGGAGTGGGATCAGTGGGCCGGCCGCGACGGCGAGACCGCCGAGCGGATCAGGTCCGTGCTGCGGCTGGAGGAACTCGGCGCCGGTGTCATGGTCGCGGCCGCGGACGTCACCGACGCCGGGCAGGTCGGTGAGGTGGTACGGCAGGCGGTCGAGCGGTTCGGCGCGCTCCACGGCGTCGTCCACGCCGCCGGTGTGCCGGGCGGGGGGCTCATCCAGCTGAAGGACGCAGGGTCGGCGGCCGCGGTGCTCGCACCCAAGGTCGCCGGCGCGCTGGCGCTCCGCCACGCCTGCGCGGGCATGCAGCTGGACTTCGTGCTGCAATGCTCCTCCGGCATCGCGGTCACCGGCGGCATCGGCCAGGTGGACTACGCCTCGGCCAACTCCTTCCTGGACGCCCTCGCCCACCACGAGCCCGGCATGGTCTCGGTGAACTGGGACGCCTGGAAGAACGTCGGCATGGCCGCGAAGTCCATCACGCCTGCCAGGGAGCCCGTTCGGCACCCCTTCCTGGAGCGGCGGCTCGCCGAGGGCAGGTTCTCCGTCTACGTGACGCACTTCGACGCCGAGCAGTCCTGGCTGGTCGACGAGCACCGCATGCTCGGCCGGCCGGTGGTGCCCGGCGTGGGACACCTGGAGCTGGTCAGAGCGGCCTTCTGCGACGACCACGGCCGTGGCGACCAGGTTGGCGAGCAGGGCGTCGAGCTGACGGACGTGACGTTCCACACCCCGATCGTGATCCCCGACGACGGGCGCAGACAGGTCCGCGTCGTCCTGGAGAAGGACGCGGAGGGTGCGGCCTTCGCGGTCGTCAGCGCCCACCGGGACGGCTCGGGCGCCGAGCGCTGGCAACTGCACTCCACCGGCCGGATCGGCGAGCTCACGGCTGAACGGCCGGCCCCGCTGGACATCGCGGCCACGACGGCGGATCTGCGGGACATCGGCCGGCCGGACGGCGGCGGCCCGATGGGCTTCGGCGCCCGGTCGAAGTGCCTGACCCGCATGCACGTCGGAGACGACCGGTTCCTGGCCAGGCTGGACCTGGCCGAGCAGTTTCGGGGCGAGGTGAGCGGGCTGCCGCTGCACCCGGCCCTCATGGACATCGCAACCGCGTTCGTGGGCGTGCACCACGCCAAGGAGTTCCGGATCCCGATCTCGTACGGCAGGCTGCGCGTGTTCGCGCCGCTCACCGCGTCGGTCTACAGCCACCTCGAGTACGGCGACGGCGACCGGGCCGGCAAGGAGACCGTGACGTCCGACGTCACGATCACCGACCTGGACGGCCGGGTATTGGTGCGTGCGGAGCGGTTCGTCCTGAAGCGGGTCCACGACCTGGACGAGCGGCTGCGGGTGGCGCACGACGCCACGGCGGGCAAGGTCACGTTCTACGACCTGCCGGCGATGCACGACGGGGACCGGCCGGAGTCGGCGGGATTCCTGCAGACCGCGCTCGGCCACGGGATGACTCCGACCGAGGGCACCGAGGCGTTCGCCAGGATCCTGTCTTCGGGCACGGGCCCGCAGGTGCTGGTCAGCACCCGGTCCCTGGCCGCGGTGACGGAGCAGGTGGCGCAGGCTCGTGCCGTACCTGCGGCGGCCGGTGGGATCCGGGAGAGCGCACCTGCCGTGCTGCACCCGCGGCCCGGCCTGCTGACCCCGTACGAGGCGCCGCGCGACGGCGTCGAGGAGCGCCTGGCCGTGGTCTGGCAGGAGCTGCTCGGCGTGGAGAAGGTCGGCGTCCACGACAACTTCTTCGAGCTGGGCGGCCACTCCCTGCTGGGGCTGCAGCTGGTGCCGAAGCTGCGCGAGGCCTTCGGCGTGGAACTCGCCATCGGCACGATCTTCGATGCGCTGACCGTCGCCGGGCTGGCGGCCGCGGTGCGCGCCGCCGGTGTGGCCGACCTCTGACCGAACCGACCGAACCGACTGAACCGACCGAAATGGAGAGAGCATGCCTGATATCGCAATCCGTACGATCGGTGTGATCGGTGCCGGCGTGATGGGCAGCGAGGTGGCGCAGGTCTTCGCCCAGTCCGGGTTCGAGGTCGTCCTCGTGGACGTCACCGACGAGGCGCTGGAACGGGCCCGGAAGACCGTCGAGCGGAACCTGCGCTTCCAGCGGATGCTGGGCTCGCGGCGCGGTCTGGCCGAGCCCCCCACCGCCGACCGTGGCGAGGTGCTGTCGCGCATCCGCTTCACCACCGACCTGGCCGACGTCTCCGCCGCCGACTTCGTGGTGGAGAACATCACCGAGGACTGGGACCTCAAGCGCCCTGCGTACGAGGAGCTGGACCGGGTGTGCAAGCCGCACGTGGTCTTCGCGGTGAACACCTCGTGCATCCCGATCACCCGGGTGGGTGGGGTGACTCAGCGCCCGGACAAGATCGTCGGCGCCCACTTCATGAACCCCGTGTCGCTCAAGCCCATGGTGGAGGTCATCAGAGGCTTCCACACCTCTGACGAGACCGTGCAGACCATGCTCGACCTGCTCGCCGAGATCGGCAAGGAGGGCGTCGTGGTCGCCGACTCGCCGGGCTTCGTCTCCAACCGTGTGCTGATGCTCACCGTCAACGAGGCCGCCTACCTCGTGCACGAGCACGTCGCCGACGCCACCCAGGTCGACCGGATCTTCAAGGGCTGCTTCGGCCACGCGATGGGCCCGCTGGAGACCGCCGACCTGATCGGGCTGGACACCATCCTGCTGTCGATCGAAGGCCTCTACGAGGCGTTCGGCGACAGCAAGTACCGGCCGTGCCCACTGCTGAAGCAACTCGTCGATGCCGGCCTGCACGGACGCAAGAGCGGCCGTGGCTTCCACGTCTACCAGTAGGAGAGCAGATCAATGGAAACGGTCAAGGCGAAGGTCAGGGAGTTTCTCCGCGGCTACATCGCCGACCACGATTTCGCCGACGACGAGGACATCTTCGCCTCGGGCTACGCGAACTCGTTGTTCGTGATGCAGCTGATCTACATGGTGGAGCGGGAATTCGGGGTCACCGTGGCGGACGACGACCTGGAGTTCGCCAACTTCCAGTCGATCGACGCCGTCGCCGCGTTCATCACGTCCAAGACGGCCACGCCCGTCGGCGCCTGAGCGGACAGCCATGATCGCCGGCGTGCACTCACTTACCGACGTGCAGGGCAAGATCCTGCGGAACCATCGGCGCTTCAGCGAGACCGAGATCGCGCCTCACGCCAACGAGTGGGACCGTGCGGGCCGCGTGCCCCGCGAGGTCGTCACCGCGATGGCCCAGGCGGGACACATGGGCGCGCTGATCCCGGCCGAGTACGGCGGCGCCGAGCTCAACATGATCGAATTCGGCCTGCTCAACGAGGCGATCGGCTTCGGCTGCTCCTCGGTGCGCAGCGTGCTGACCGTGCACAGCATGGTCAGCCAGGCCGTCACCCGCTGGGGCAGCGTGGAGCAGCGCCACGCCTGGCTGCCCCGTCTGGCGGGCGGCGAGTGGATCGGCGCGTTCGCGCTGAGCGAGGCCGAGGCCGGCAGCGACGTCGCACAGATCACCACCACCGCCACGCCGGAAGGGGACGGCTATGTCCTCGACGGCGCCAAGCGGTGGATCACCTACGGCCAGGGAGCCGATGTCTTCCTGGTGTTCGCGGGCTACCAGGGCCGCTACAGCGCGTTCGTGATCGAGCGGGACACCCCCGGGCTGAGCGTGGTGCCGATCGACGGCATGCTGGGCACCCGCGCCTCGATGCTTGCGGAGTTGCGGTTCGACGGCTGCCGCGTGCCGCGCTCCGGGCTGCTCGGCCGGCCCGGGTTCGGGCTGGCCCCGGTGGCGAGCGCGGCACTGGACATCGGCCGGTACAGCGTGGCCTGGGGGTCGGTCGGCCTGGCCCAGGCCTGCCTGGAGTCGTCCCTCGGCTACGCACGGGAGCGCAGGGCGTTCGGCGTCCCGGTCTTCGACCACCAGCTGGTGCAGCGGCTGATCACCGACATGGCGACGACCGTCTCGGCGGCGCGCCTCCTCGGCCTCCAGGCCGGGGAGATGATGCAGGCCGGTGCCCCGGGCGCGATCGCCGCGGTGTGGATGGCCAAGTACTTCGCCTCCACCGGCGCCTTCCGTGCCGCCTCCGACACCGTGCAGATCCACGGGGCATATGGCTGCGACCCGGCCGGCGCGCCCCAGCGGTTGTTCCGGGACGCGAAGGTCATGGAGATCATCGAGGGCAGCACTCAGATCCAGCAGACCATGATCGCCCGCCTGGTGCCGTACGAGGAGAGGCGGACATGACGAAGCACAAGACCGTGAAGTGCCTGGTCTGGGACCTGGACAACACCCTGTGGGACGGCGTGCTGCTGGAGGGCGACGACGTCAAGCCGTTCCCGCACGCCCTGGCCACGCTCAAGGCCCTGGACGAGCGGGGCATCCTCCACTCCGTCGCCAGCCGCAACGATCCCGAGGCGGCGCTGGCCAAGCTGCGCGAGTTCGGGCTTGAGGACTACTTCCTCTACCCGCAGATCGGCTGGCAGGCCAAGTCGATGTCGCTGAAGGCCATCGCGTCGGACATCAACATCGGCGTCGACGCCCTGGCCTTCGTGGACGATCAGCCCTTCGAGCGCGAGGAGGTCGCCTTCGCGCTGCCGGACGTGCTCTGCATCGACGCCACCGAGGTCGCCACGATGCTCGACATGCCGGAGTTCACCCCCAGGTTCGTGACCGAGGACTCCAGGCGGCGGCGCCAGATGTACCGGGCCGACCAGCACAGGAAGGTCGTGGAGGCCGATTTCGAGGGGGCGCAGGAGGCGTTCCTGGAGAGCCTTCGGATGCGCTTCACGATCAAGGAGGCGACGCAGGAGGACCTGCAGCGGGCGGAGGAGCTCACGCTGCGCACCAACCAGCTCAACACCACCGGCTACACCTACTCCTACCGCGAGCTGGAGGCCGTGCTGGCCTCGGACCGCCATCTGCTCCTCACCGCCGCGCTGGAGGACCGATACGGCCCCTACGGCACCATCGGCCTGGCGCTGGTCGAGAAGGCCGACACCTCGTGGACCATCAAGCTCCTGCTCATGTCGTGCAGGGTGATGTCCCGCGGCGTCGGCACCATCCTGATCAGCCACATCAAACGGCTGGCCCGCGACAGGGGAGTGCGGCTGCTCGGTGAGTTCGTCCCCACCGGCAGGAACCGCCAGATGCTGATCACCTACAAGTTCAACCGGTTCTCCGAAGTGGAGCGCCGGGGCGAGTTGGCCGTCTTCGAGGCCGACCTCACCACGATCCCACCGGATCCCCGGTACGTGCACGTCGTCACCCCGTTGAGGAGTTCGAACCAATGACGCAGGCTCCCCTTGAGACGCGAATCACGAGCGAACAGCTGCTGGACGCCACCCGGGCGGTCATCGCCGGCGGCGGCAGCAGCAACATGCGCAACCTGGGCGTCACGACCCCGCTGGTGCTCGACCGGTCCGCGGGCTGCCGCCTCTGGGACGTCGAAGGCAACGAGCTGATCGACGTCAACATGGGCTACGGCCCGCATCTGTTCGGCTACGCCGACCCCGACGTGCTGGGCGTGGTGGCGCAGCAGCTCCGGCTGGGCGCCATCACCGGCATCCCGCACCGGCTCGACCATCAGGCGGGCGAGCTGATCGCCGCCACCGTGCCGACGATCGAACAGGTCAGGTTCGCCAACTCCGGCACCGAGGCGATCACCTCGGCCCTGCGCCTGGCCCGCCACCTGACCGGCCGCAGCGGGGTGGTGACGTTCGAGGGGCACTATCACGGGTGGAGCGAGACCGTGCTGCGCAAGATGGCGATCACCAGCAACGGTGAGGACCCGCAGGGCGCCGTCCCCGGCGCCCCCGGCATGATCCCCTCGGCCCTGTCCCACACGTTCCAGCTGCCCTGGAACGACGTCGCCGCGCTGGAGCGGCTCTTCACCGAGCACGGCACCGAGATCGCGGCCGTGATCCTGGAGCCGATCTGCGGCAACGCCGGCGTCGTGCAGCCGCTCCCCGGCTTCGTGAAGCAGATCGCCGAGCTCACCGCCCGTCACGGCGCGCTGCTGGTCTTCGACGAGGTCATCACCGGCTATCGCGTCGCGCTCGGCGGCGCGCAGGAGCTACTGGGTGTGCGGCCCGATCTCACGATCTTGTCGAAGGTGATGGGTGGAGGCTTCCCCGTCGCGGCGTTCGGCGGCAGCAAGGAGATCCTGGCGCCGCTGGCACGTAACGAGGCCTTCCACGCCGGTGTGTTCGCCGGCAATCATGCGGCGATGGCGGCCGTGGTGGCGATGGTGAGCAAGCTGAGCCGCGACCCCTCGGTGTACGACACGCTCAATGTGCTCTCGTCCTACCTGGAACAGCGCCTGGCCGCCGCCTTCGCCGACGCCGGCAGGCACGTGCGGATCACCCGCGCCGGTTCGGTGATGTCCATCGCGCTGCTGACCGGTCCGCAGAAGACGGAGTCCGACTACGACGCGGCCGTGCCGTTGATCGACTTCACCGCACACCGCCGGTTCCAGATCCTGTGCCAGGAGGCCGGCGTCTACTTCCACCCCAACCCGCTGGAGCCGTGGTTCCTGAGCACCGCGCACACGCCCGACGTGCTCGACGCGGTGGTCGACGCCGTCCAGAAGTCCCTGGTCCGGCTGTAACCGACCGGGGGCGAACTGACATGCGCATCGACGTCCTCAGCGACGTGCTTCTCCACCTGGGTGTGACCCCTGAGGAGGTCACACCCGACGCCAGGCTGCGGGCCGACCTCGCGCTCAGCTCGGTCGAGACGACCGAGCTGGAGCTGGAGCTGGAGCGCCGGTTCGGGATCCGGGTCGACCTGTGGGACGCCAGGGACTACGCGCTCGGCGAGCTGGCCGCGTTGATCCCGGAGCCCCAGGGACGTCCCGTGCTCGACATTCCGAGGGTTCAGGGCGCCGAGCTCTACCGCGAGCTCGGCCTCTGGAGGCCCGAGACGCTGGACGCCGTCATCCTCCGGCAGGCGGCCGCCCGCCCCGGCGCGGTGGCGCTCGTTCAGGGCGACCGCCGCATCACCTACGGCGAGCTGGCCGCCCGCGTCGACGGCTGCGCCGCCCGGCTGCGGGCGCTCGGCGTGACCGGCCCGGATCCCTTCGTCGTACAACTGCCCAACAGCATCGAATACGTCGTGCTCGTGCTCGCGCTCATGCGGCTCGGCGTGCCGCCGGTGCTGACGCTGCCGACCCTGCGCGAGTACGAGCTGGACCGGATCTTCGAGCTCACCCGGGCGACCGCGATCGCGGTGCCCGGCCGGCAGCGCCGTTCCAGCCATCTCGCCATGGTGGCCGGATTGCGCGAGCGGCACCCGGACCTCACCACGGTGCTGGTCGCCGGCGGCGACGACCCCGAATACGACCTGGTACGGCTCTGTGACCCCGACCTGGCCCCCGATATGGCGGCACCTGGTTCCGAGCCGTCCGGCCCGGCGCTGATGCTGCTGTCCAGCGGCACCACCGGCCCGCCCAAGGTGATGGCCCGCACCCATGAGGACTACGGCTACGTCGTCCGGGCCACCTCGGAGGTCGCGGGCGTCAGCGCGGACACGGTCTATCTGGCCGTGCTGCCCGCCACGCACACGTTCGTGCTCGCCTACCCCGGCGTGCTCGGCACACTCTCGGCCGGCGGCACGGTCGTCCTCGCCAGTGCGGAGGATCCGCGGTCGGCGCTGGAGCTGATCCAGCGCGAGCGGGTCACCCACACCGCCGCCGTGCCGGGGCTGGTCAGGCAGTGGCTCGGCGTGCTGCGCACCGAGCACTACGACCTGTCCGGCCTGAAGGTCCTCCAGGTCGGCGGCGCCCGGATCGACCCCGACCTGGCCGAGCAGGTCGTCGAACTGCTGCCCTGCACGCTCCAGCAGGTGTACGGCATGAGCGAGGGCCTGGCCAACTTCACCCGGCTCGACGATCCGGCTCCGGCCGTGCTCACCACGCAGGGCAGGCCGGCCTCGCCGTACGACGAGATCCGCATCGTGGACGACGACGAGCAGCCCGTGCCTCCGGGGGAGGTGGGCCAGCTCCTCACCCGCGGTCCCTCCACGATCGGCGGGTACTACCGCGACCAGGCGGCCACGGCACGGGCCTTCACGCGTGAAGGCTTCTACCGCACAGGAGACCTGGCCCGGCTGCTCCCCGACGGCAACCTCCAGATCGCCGGACGGATCAAGAACCTCGTCAACCGCGGCGGGGAGAAGGTCTGTGCGGAGGAACTGGAGGAGTTCGTCAGGCAGATGCCGCAGGTGGCGGCCGCGGGCGTGGCGCCGATGCCGCACCCGGTGTACGGCGAGACCGTCTGCCTCTTCGTGGTGGCGACAGGCGCGGAGCCGCCGGGGCTCGTCGACGTGCGCAGGCACCTGACCTCCAGCGGCCTGGCCGGTTACAAGCTGCCGGAGCGGCTGGAGGTCCTCGACGCGTTACCGGAGATCGGCGTCGGCAAGCTCGACCGGACCGCGCTGCGCGAGCGTGCCCGCTCGCTGGTGGCGGCCGGTGAATCCCCTCGTTCCAGTACAGGAAGGTGAACCATGAAGCTATCGGACAAGGCGCTGCTGACGACCGAACAGCGGCGGCAGTTCGCCGAGAAGCCCGGTGTCGGCGGCGGCAACCTGCTCACCTCGGCCATCGAGTTCAACCCGGACCCGGAAGCCAGGTTCATCCGCTCGGCCCGCCCGCTGACCACCACCGACGGCACCCAGCAGAGCGACTTCAACCTCCTGGAGCTGGACCAGCTCGCGCAGAGTTGGGCGGTCTGGTACCTCAACAAGGGCGTCAAGCCCCGTGACCGCGTCGCCGTCTACATGAAGGACTTCTTCGCCTACTCCATCCACTACTACGCGCTGGCCTCGATCGGCGCCATCGCCGTGCTCGTGAACAGCAAGGCCCCGCAGGAGATCGCCGCCTCCCTCATCGGCAAGACCACCCCGGTCGGCCTCTACACCGACCGTGAGCACCTGGCC
The DNA here is from genome assembly GCF_016863335.1 of Planotetraspora thailandica. Taxonomy (GTDB): domain Bacteria; phylum Actinomycetota; class Actinomycetes; order Streptosporangiales; family Streptosporangiaceae; genus Planotetraspora; species Planotetraspora thailandica. The sequence continues at coordinate 103,083 of NZ_BOOR01000017.1, read as the reverse complement.
AGGCTCGGCGACGAGATCGACAAGCTCGCCGGCATCCGCTGGATCCAGCTGGAGGAGGAGCTGCCCGCCCCGCCCGCCGCCGTGCTGCCCAAGGAGGCCCGCTGGCGGCACGCGCCCGAGGACCCGGTGTCGATCATGCACTCCTCCGGCACCACGGGACTGCCCAAACCGGTCACCCAGACCCACCAGTCCAGCGTGGCCGGGCCGCGCTTCCGGCTCACCATCGAGGACCCGACGCTGGTGCCCGGCGGCGTGATGCTGGCCGCGATGCCGCAGTCGCACCTCGGAAACGTCCACTACATGACCTACGCCATCTTCGGCGGCACCCCGATCGTCCCCGCCTTCGACCCCACGCCCGAGGAACTGGTCGCGGCCATCGCCGAGTACCAGCCGACCTCGGTCATGGCGTTCGGCCACACCTGCGTCGACCTCGCCGGTCTGGACCTCGCGCCGGGCGTGCTGGACTCGGTCGGCCACTGGGTCACCACCGCCGACGCCGTCCACTACGAGCACATCCGCAAGGTGCTCTCCCAGCGCAGCCCGCACCTGCCCTCGGCCACGTGGCTGGACCGGCTCGGCACGACGGAGCTGGGCTGGGCGGTGCTGCTCAAGCCCACGACGCTCGAGTCCGAGCGCAACGACCGCTGTGTCGGCAAGCTCGTGGGCGTGTCGGAGGTGGCGGTGCTGCGTAAGGACGGCTCGCACGCGGACGTCGGCGAGGTCGGCCTCCTCGGCGCCCGCGGCCCGGCGATCACGGCGGGCTACTGGAACGACTCCGACACCACCTACCGGAGCAGGCTCGGCGGCTACTGGTGCCCCGGCGACATGGTCTACCGCGACAAGGACGACAACTTCTACCACGTCGACCGTGCCGTGGACACCATCGAGACCGCCGGCGGTCCCGCCTACTCGGTGCTCCTGGAGGAGACCCTGCTCAGCGACGTACCTGACATCCTCGACGTCGCCGTCGTCGCCGGCCGGCTGGGCGAGGATAACGTGGTCGTGGGCGTCGTCACCTCCGAAGCCGGCGAAGTCGACGCGCAGAGGCTGCTGAAAGAGGCCAACGAGGCCCTGGCGGCCGCCGGCCACCCCGCGCTCTCCGTCGTCGAGATCGTCGACACGCTGCCCGTGGGTGTCACGGGGAAGGTCCTCAAGCGGCAGCTCAGGGAGAGGTACGTAGCGCTGGAGAAGATCGCGAAGCAGTCCGACTCCAGCGTGGTCGCGGTCACCGGCACGGTCAAGGAGACCCTCGCCGCGTGAGTCCGCTCCACGGCGCCACCCCACCGTCACGTGACACGGGGTGGCGCCGCCCCCTTTCCCGCCGACCGGCTTGCCGCCGGGTTTCGCGCCGCCCGTTCTGGCTCTCGCGCCACCCGTGCTGAGTTTCACGCCGCCCGTCCTGGGCCTTGCGCCGCACGCCACGGAGGAACCGATGACCGCATCCGCGCCCTCCACCGCGACGGCCCCGTCTCCAAGCCGACGGGGGACACGCAGACCGGCCGAGGGAGAGGTGTGGGTGTGGTGGTCGTCGGCCTCGGGGGACATCGCCTCCCTCGGAGCCCTGGCCGGCTTCATGAACGATGATGAGCGCCGGCGGTTCGAGGCGATGCGCCGCCCCCAGGCCCGTGACCAATTCGCGCTGGGGTGCGCGCTGATGCGGGTGGCCGCCGGGCACCACCTCGGCGCCGCCCCCGGCGACGTGCTCGTCGAGCGGCGCTGCGTCTCCTGCGGCGGGCCGCACGGAAAGCCGCGAATCCTCGGCGACTCGGGGCTGGAGATCTCGCTGTCGCACACCGACGGCCACGTCGTCTGCGCCGTCGCCCGTGGCACACCCGTCGGCGTCGACGTGGAGGACGGCGCCACGCTGATGAACGGCGACCTGCTCGCCGGCGACATCCTCGCCCCCCGCGAGGCCGAGGTCTACCGGCAGTTGCGTCCGGAGCACCGCCGATCGGCGCTGCTCACCTACTGGACCAGGAAAGAAGCCGTGCTCAAGGCCACCGGCCACGGCCTGCGCGTGCCCATGCGCAGACTGGAGTTGTCCGGCCCGGCCGAGGAGCCACGGCTGCTGCGCTGGTCCGGCCGGCCCGAGCCTCCGCGCGTCACCCTGCGCACTCTGTACGGCCCCGCGTCGTCGTATCTCGGCCACGCGGCCGCGGCGCTGGCCGTACTCGGCGAGCCCCCACAACTGATCGAGCTCGACGCGGAACCCGCATTCGCACCTTGGAGAGACCACGATGGCTGAGCGCACCTCCTCGTTTCTGGCCGGGCTGATCGGCGCCGGCATCGGAGCCTCTCTGAGCCCTCCTCTGCATGAGCGAGAAGGTGAGGAGAACGGGCTGAGGATCGTCTACCGGCTCATCGACATCGACGACATCAAGCTCGATGTGTCCCGGACCGCGACTCTGCTGACCGAAGCCCTGCACATGGGGTACTCGGGGCTCAACATCACGCACCCATGCAAGCAAGTCGTGTTCGACCACCTCGACGAGCTGTCACCTGAGGCCGCGACCATCGGCGCGGTCAACACGGTGGTGTTCAACGGCACCTGGTCGGTCGGCCACAACACCGACTGGATCGGGTTCTCCCGCGCCTTGGACCGCGGCGTCCCCGGCGGCCGGGTCCGCGACGTCGTGCTGGTCGGGGCGGGCGGAGCGGGTTCAGCCGTGGCGTACGCCCTGCTCCGGCGTGGCGTCCACCACCTGACCGTGGTGGACGTGGCCCGGACGCCCGCGGAAGCGCTGGTGAGCCGGATGGCCGATCACTTCGGCGGGTCCCGCGTCTCCATCGCCCATCCCGACGAGCTCGAGTCCCGGTTGGCACGGGCCGACGGAGTGATCAACGCGACGCCGATCGGCATGCTCGCCCATCCGGGGCTGCCCTTCCCCTCGCAGCTGCTCACGGCACGACATTGGGTGGCCGACCTGATCTACGCGCCGTTCGAGACCGAGCTCCTCCATCACGCCCGGGGCATCGGCTGCCGCGCGCTCGGCGGTGGCGGCATGCTCGTCTTCCAGGCGGCCGAGGCGTTCCGCCTCTTCACCGGAACCCAGCCGGACGCCGAGCGCATGCTTCGCCACTACCGGACGCTCACCGCTCCCGAATCGACTCCCATGGCCTCCTGACGCCCATCTCTCACGGCCACGCCGCTGTCAGGCGTGGCCGTTTTTCCTTTTGTGAGACGTGGGAGCTTGATGCCGGGCGCCGATCGAGCCGGGCGGCGGCCTACTGCTGGTCGGGGACCGTGGTGATTCTCAGCTGCTCGCGGACGAACTTCAGGGCGTCTTCTCGTGCGGCCGGCCATGCCGCGTCGACCAGGACGTGCCCCAGGCGCTGCGAGGACGAGGTGAGCGGCTGGACACGATCGCCCACCCCCTTGCGCAGCCGCACTCTGACCACGTCCGGGTGGGCGCCGACCTCCTCCACCCCCTCGATCCGGGAGATCGTGCCGGGCGCACAGGTGACAAAGGAGATCGCCGCGTACGAGACGGGTTCGGCCCGGAGCATGCTGTCCAGCGGCATGCCGAGCGCGAGCCTGACCAGGGCTTCGTACAGGTCGAAACCGTAGGTCAGCCTGATGGCGTCGGGGATGAAGTCCCCCGGCGTGCGGACGGCGACCTCCATCAGCACGGGTCCGTCGGGCCCGATCTTGAACTCGAGGTGGACGAGCCCGGTGCGCATGCCGATGCCGTCGAGCACCCCGCGGGTCAGCGCGGTGACCTGCCCGGCGAGCACGGGATCGGTGAATCGGTGCCCGCATCGGTGTGCGAGCTCCACGAAATAGGGCGGTGGGGTGGTGTCTTTCTGGGTGATGTTCTCGAACAGCACCTCACCCTCGCGGACCAGCGCCTCCCAGCTGAACTCAGGCCCCTCGACGGCCTCTTCGACCAGGACCTTTCCCTCGGCGGCCCGGCGTTCGACGAGTTCGTGGGCGGACGCCGCATCCGTGACGAGTTCGACGCCCTGGCTGCCGCTCAGCGTGAGCGGCTTCACCACCACAGGCAGCCGCTCCAGCATCCACTCCCGGGCTTCCCGGGTGTCCGAGGCGAGGAGGAACCCGGGCTGCGGGATTCCCCGGGCGGCGAAGCAGGCGCGCTGGAGCGCCTTGTTGCGGGAGATGACCGCCGCGTGCAGCGAGGGGCCGGGACAGCCGAGCCTGTCCTGGGCCAGCGCCGCGGCGATGACGTGCGGCTCGGCGAAGGCGATGATCCCGTCGGGGGACCGTTCCGCGACCGCCTGTGCCACGCCCTGCATCCAGACCTCTTCCATGGCGCCGCCGACCTGGTAGAAGCGGGCGTCCATGTCCTTCGGCAGGCTGTCGTAGGCGGCCGCCGACTCCACGGCGCGGATCCGGCAGCCGAGCCGTGCCGCGGCGTCCAGGTAGGGCCTGCCCATCGTGCCGACGCCGACCACCAGAAGATCCCTCGGATCGTTCATGAACTGTGCCCTTCCACGGGGACGGGGGAGCCGGGCACGGCGTGCTCCAGCAGCCGCACGACCGGTGCGGCGAGCAGTCCTGCGGTGCAGAACACCACCGCGAGAACGGCCCAGCCGGCCGGGCCCGCGGCGATCACCACACCGGTGATCAGGGCCGGGCCCGCGATCCGCTGCCCGGTGTTGCCCAGGCTGAAAACGGACAGGTACACACTCTTGCGGTCGTCGGGGGCGTAGGCGTAGCTCAGATCCCATCCGCCGACGGCCTGCCACATCTCGCCGAAGGTGAGCAGGACGCAGCCGCACAGCAGCAGGACGCCCGCGGGCAGGGCCGACGACGGTCCGTCGGCCGCGGCGAGCGCGAGGCAGCTGGCGGCCAGCGCGAAACCTGCGAGCCGCAGCGCCCGGAGCGCACCGCCCTGCCGTTCCGCCCCCTTGGAGACGGGCACCTGCAGCACGATGGACATCACGGTGTTGACGAGGATCAGCAGCGGCACGAAGCCCTCGGCGACCGGTGTGGCCTGCAGAACCCAGAGCGGGATGCCGACGGACAGGATGGTGACGTGCAGGTTGAGGACGCCGTTGAGTCCGGTCAGCAGGAGGTAGCGCCAGTCCCGGAAGCCCTTGATGGCGGTCAGCGGATCGACCTTGCGTTGCACCGTGGTCGTACCCGTCAGGCGCAACCGGGCGAGCATCGCGGCGGTCAGCACGTACGCGAGGGCAGTGGCCAGGACCAGACCGCGGTACGTCCACACGCTGTCGGTGGCGAGCAGCGGCGCCGCGAGCAGCGCGCCCGCGGAGAAGCCGATGTTGCGGACGCTACGGAGGATCGCCATCGTGCGGGTCCGGTCGGACTCCTCGGTGGTGGCCGAGGCCACGGCCTGGGTCAGCGGCTGGGTGGCGGCCTCCGCGGCGGCCAGGCACGAGGACACCAGGGTGAAGGCCACGGGGCCGTGCGCGAAGGAGAGCGCGACGAACCATGCGCCCCGCCACACTTGCAGGTAGGTCAGCGTGCGCTTCGCGCCGATATGGTCGGCCACCGCCCCGATCGGCACGATGGCGACAAAGCCGACCACGCCCGAGACCGCGAGCCCAAGGCCCACCTCGGCCGTGGTGAGCCCGACGGAGCGGACGAAGAACACCGCCGAGCCCGCAAGGTACAACCCCGTTCCCACCGAGTTGATCAGCGAGATGAGGACGAAGATGCGGCCTTCGCGGGTGGCGGGCACATAATCCCGCAGGGATATCCGAGTCACGGCCTGTCTCCTGCGCTGTCTTCCGCGGTGTCTCCGGTGGTGCTTTCTGTTGGGCCTTCTGTGGTGCTTTCTGTGGTGCGGATGTCGACCAGCGCGGCTCCACGTTCGGCGTTCCGGGCAGCAGCCGCGGCGTCGGTGCCGGTGGCGATCACCATGCCCGCGCGATCCCAGGAGCTGGTGGTGACATCGACCACCGCCCCTGGCGCGATGAGGAGCTGCACGAGCTGGACGCCGTCGGCGGCACCGGCCGCCTCCACGCCCGAGATCGCTTCGACGGTCCCTTGGGCCGCGACGAGCAGCCGTACGGCCGCCCCCTGGACGGCGGCGCGTGGCTCGACGGGCTCGCCTTGCAGCACGGTCAGCATGCCCTGGAGCAGGTCCGTCTCGTAGGCGAGGTCGATCAGCACCCTGATGCCCCCGCCGGGGAGACGGCCCTGGCACTCGATGAAATAGGGACGGTCGCCGGCCAGGATCCACTCCGAATGCAGGCAGCCGGAGCGGAAGCCGGTCGCGGTCACCAGCGACTCGGTGCCCTCGCGGAGCGCGGCCACCGTCGCCTCCGGCAGGGCGGCGGGCAGGCGGTGACCTATCGCCACCGGGTAGGCGGCATCCTGGAGGCTTTTCGCGGTGATGTTGAGGAACCCGACGACGCCCTCGTGTACCAGCGCCTCGACGCTCACCTCCGGGCCGCGCACCCGCTCTTCGACCAGGAAACGGCTGTCGGTGTGGTAGCGGGCGCGCAGCTGCGGCTCGTCCGAGGTGACGACGTGATCCCAGGCGGCTCGGACGTCGGTGTCCGGCCCGAGCATCTGGACACCGAGGCTGGCCTGCCGGTTGGCGGGCTTCAACACGCATTCACCGCCGTGCAGCTCACGGAAGTCCGCGACGTCCTGCGCGGTGTCGGCGAGTGACCACGCAGGCTGCCCGACACCCGTACTCGCCAGGGCCGTGCGCAGCAACGCCTTGTCGCGCAACTGCACGGCCGCCTTCAGCCCCGCTCCGGGTAGCCCCCACGCCTCCGCCAGGACGGCGGCCCCCACGACGCCGTACTCCACCACGGGCACGACCACCTGCACGCGGGGCGGGCGGGAAACCGCGTCGACAAGCCGGTGCGGGTTTTTCTCGTCCTGGCTGGGAGCGGGGAGCAGCGCGGCGACACACCGATGCCGATCCGAGAGATCCGCTATCACCCTGGCCTCGATGACATCCGGCTCCTCGAGAACCAGGACGGAGTCCTCAGGGAGCGAGGAATCCAGCTTGCCCAGCACCACAGGGCTATAGCCGACCAGCACATGGGTCACGCTCTCCGGCACGGACGGGACGCCGCCGGGGCCCGTGGTCACCGCCGCGCGTTCGCGGTTCTCCGGGCTGTCGAGCTGTGTTTTTTGGGCCGGACCGCTTCCGGGGGAGGCGGTGGAGGCAGGCCCCGCTGTGGTCGTTCTCGTCGGCATCGATAGTGCTCCCTGCGCCCGCGAAACCGTCACGAGTCAGTGTGCCGTTTGTATGCCGGTCAGGAAAGATCGCCGATGGTACGGGTAAGTGCATTGCGCATATCCGAGGGATGAACAGAGCACCGGTCAATTCGGTCGCCTGTGTGAGGCGTTTCATCCGGTCCGATTCACGTGGCTGTCGCGTACCGGCGGGCGGGCACCTGATCGCTCGGTGAGGCGCATCGCATGTGTGCGCAATCCCGACCGGCCTGATGCCACAGGAAGGCGATCCCGGTCAGGGAGCTCGTTTCCGGGCCGGCCCAAATCATCTTCAGGATCCGTCGTCAAAGCATTGAGAGGGGATTTGCGGTGCTCCACCAAATTGACCCGGGTCACAAAGTTTCGGCCGCAGGGAGCGTGTCCACCGGATCAAGGGGTCGTGAACCCCGTTCGGACGAGTACCGCGAAGTGCTCTACGGCATAGCGGCGGAACTGGCTGAACTGGCCCGGAGGGCCGCGGACCAGGCGGATCGCACCGACATCTCCTCGGCCGCGGTCCACAACCTGCATGTGATCAACGGAAACGGTTCATCCGATCCGGGCAACCTCAATGAGGAGGTCCGGACGGAACTGGCTCAGGCTGAGCACGAAATCCTGATGGCCCAATCGGACGGTGGGTGGTCGGGCGCGCTACTCGAGGATTCGCTCGATGTGATGCTGGAGAAAATCACCGCCGGAGTCGCGATGCACGTGCTCTTCCAGCACAGTAAGAGATTCGACCAGGTCGCAAAATCATGTGTGCACACGATCACTGCACATGGCGGCAGTGTCCGCACGCTTCCTGAGATATTCGATCAGCTCCTCATCGTCGACCGTGTTTCGGCATTCATTCCGGCGAATGCGGAGAGGAGCACGATCGTCAGGATCACCGAACCCGCCGCGGTGCGTTTCATGGCTGAAGTTTTCGACGGCGCGTGGGATCGAGCCGAACCGTTTCCCTTTGTTCCCACATGCGCGTCGCAGGCGGCGTCAGAGGTCATCCCGGAGATACGGGAATCAATCCTGAGATTGCTCAGCGAGGGCCGCACGGATCGAGAGATAGCCCGCCGCCTCGGGCTCAGCCTGCGATCGATACAGGCCCATGTGGCACGCCTCAAGGAGGACTTCGGCGCACAAAACAGGTTCCAGCTTGGCTACCACGTCGCCTCAATGAAGACCCGGTAGTGACGAAAACCGCTCTCTTTCCCTTCCGCCGTCGTCCATCACCGCCCGCATGCCGGCGAGCGACGACCAGTCCGCGCCGAACATGCCGGAGATCCGGGTGTCCAGGGAGTTGCAGGCGCGCGTCGCATTGAGCGCACGTGGTCTCACCTCCTCCGCCAGTAGGTGGGAAGAGTCCGCACGCCTGCGTGGACAAATCGATCACTAGAGGGATAGCTTAGTGATATCACTTTTTCGCGGCATGGGCCCACCGGCGGAAGGGCGGCACAGATGGACGGTAAGGACCACGGCAACGGCACCCCAGCACTGTCCGTCCATGGCCTGAGCAAGCGCTTTGGCAGCCGAGTCGCGTTCGCAAACGTCTCGTTCGAGGTCGATGGCGGCGAGGTTTTCGGTTTCCTCGGACCCAACGGCGCGGGGAAGACGACGACGGTACGGACACTCGGCACCCTCATCGCGCCGACCTCGGGTTCGGCGGTGGTCGCCGGCATCCCGCTCGCGCCGGAGAACGCAGAGCAGATTCGCCGGCGAATATCGATCATGCCCGAGTCGCCGGGCCTGTACCTGCGCCTGAGCGTGGTCGAAAACCTTGAGTGCTTCGCGGACCTCTACCAGTCGCCCCACGCACGCGAGCGCATCGAGCGCGCACTACAGGCGGTCGACCTGATGGATCGGGCGAATGATGTCTGCGGCTCCTTGTCCAAGGGCCTGCGTCAGCGGGTCGCACTCGCCAGGGCGCTGCTCGGCGACCCGCGAATCCTCTTCCTCGACGAGCCGACCGCGGGCCTCGATCCGGTCGCCACCCAAGACGTTCACGAGTTGATCGACCGGCTCCGCCGGCGCGGTGTGACCATCTTCCTCACTACGCATCGTCTGGAGGAGGCCGAGCGACTCTGCGACCGCGTCGCGATCTTGAACACCACGCTGCGGACGATAGGCCGACCTGACGAGTTGCGCGATCGACTGTTCGCCAAGACTCTCACGGTCACCACGCTTGCACCTCTACCGGACCCCGACCGCACCTTCGCCGACCTCCCGGCCGTCAACGGCTGGCACCCGGACGGCCGCCGCACCTACATACTGGCGGTCTCCGACCCCGCGGTCGCCGCGCCCGCCGCCGCCCGCGCCCTGGTGGCCGCCGGCGCCGATCTGCTATCGATCAGCCCTTCGCGCCACACTCTGCACGACGTCTACCTTCGGCTGGTCAACACCGATGACCCTGCCGCTACCGGCAAGCAGGCGGGGTGAAAATGAGCGTGAGCATCAGGCGGATCCGGGCAATCGTCCGCAAAGAGTTGCTGGAGTACCGCCGCACGCCCTCCATCGTCGTAGCCATGGCGATCATCCCTTTGATCTTCCTCATCCAGCCGCTCGTCGTGGTCTTCGGCTTGCCCGCCTCTTCCTCAGGCCAGTTGGCGCACGGGCATGTTCTGCTGTACCTGCTGGGCATCCCGGCGCTCGTACCGGTGCTGATCGCCGCATACGCGGTGGCGGGCGAGCGCCAGCAGGGCACCCTCGAGCCGGTGCTGACCACGCCGGTACGTCGCGAGGAGTTTCTGCTGGGCAAGGCGCTGGCCGCGCTCGTCCCGTCGGCGATGGTGGCGTACGCGGTCTATGCGCTCTTCATCGCCTGCGTCGAGTTCTTCGCGGATACGGCCGTGGCCTCGGCGCTGCTGCAATGGCCGCAGATCCTCGCCCAGGTGCTCCTCACGCCGCTGATCGCTGCCTGGTCGATCTGGGCCGGCATGGGCATCTCCGCGAGATCCAACGACATCAGGGTCGCCCAGCAACTCGGCATGCTCGCCGGCATCCCGACGGTCGCACTGACATCCCTCATCGCGTTCGACGTGATCCACCTGACGCTCGGCCGTGCCTTCGGCCTCGCGGCGGCTCTCTTGGTCCTCGACGCGATCGGCTGGCGGATCGTGTCGTCGGCTTTTGACCGCGAACGACTCATCACCGGCACGCGCTGACCACACCTCTGCCGACTGGCCACAGGATCGACGCTCGCCGGCTCCGTTGGTCGCATCTGCCCTCACCACTTCGACGAGACGCCGCAGCCAATTGTGAGGTCGGCCGCCCGCCTCACACTCCCAGCGGCTGTGTCGTCGGACTACTGAGACGAACGGCATCCAGCTGCTCGCTCTGACCGTCCTCGTGGCGTGGGGCCGCTCACAGTGGCACGACCCGGTGCGCGGCACCCGCAACGCGCCCCCGTTCTGGCCCTCAGTCCTTCATGGGCTGACCCGGCGCGGGTGTCTGGCTGCACCCCCGGACGGAGGACAGCAGATCCATGCAGCCGTGATCTGTTCGAGGTGACGAGGAGGAACCCGATGAGCTTTCAGGACATCGCCGATCGCTTCGAGATCGAGGCGCTGCGCGGTGAGTACACCGACGCGGGGATGACACGCGACTTCGACCGGTTCGCGTCGCTGTTCACGCAGGCCGGCGTGTGGCGGATCCCCGAGGCCGGCGTCGAGTTCGTCAGCCGGGAGGAGATCCGCGCCGGGATCGAGCGGCTGCAGGCTAACTGGGACTAATTCGTGCAAACCATGCACCCAGGCACGATCCAGCTTGAGGGCGACGCCACGTCCGGCCGCGCATACGTCTCGGAGTTCGGGCGCTTTCGCGACGGCAGATTGCACTCGAACTACGCCGTGTACCACGACCGCTACCAGCGCACCCCGGACGGCTGGAAGTTCGCCGAGCGCGTCTACGAGGTCAGATACCTCGACACCACTCCGCTGGCGGGCTCGGCGCCCCGCGCGACGGAGGCGCCGACCGAGAACGAGTCTTCGGCGAATGGAAGACGGTAAGCCTTCACGTTTCGAATCTACAACGTAAAGGGCGCCCGCTTTGATCAGGGTTTTGCGGCGGGCGCCGGGACCTGGCGGCAACGATCACGGCCCATGGCCCGAGCCACGCCGAACAGGGCGTTCGCCCAGGTGAGGGCCGGATCCTGGGAGCGCCACGGCCACCATACGGATCAAATTTCGGCATACCGTAATGCGAAGGATGCGAGTTCACCGATCCTGGCGGACCGGGCTGCCGTTTCGCCCCCAGGAAGGAGGCCTCCGTCGGGAAGAGGCGGCGATGCCGAAGGAAGATTGGTGACCCCCGTGCCGCACCTGCACTCGATACGAGCGCGCTACACGACGATCGCGACGGCGCTCTCGTTGATCGTGGCGGTGATGATAGGTCTGAGCCTCGACCTGGCGGTCCGGTACAAAGTCCAGGACGACAGTTTCTTCGAGGCCGAGCGAGCCGCGGGCCTGTGGAGCGCGGCGGTGCGCAACGGTGCCCTCCCGAACCCGATCCCCACTTCCACCAGTGCCGACCTCGTCCAACTGGTCGACATCCACGGCAGGGTCGTCGCCTCCAGCCCGCAGGCTGCGAACCAGCCGCCGGTGAGCACGCACCGTCCGCCGCCCGGCGACCGGCTGAACAAGCTGACCGAGTGCTCACGGGACCGGTGCCTCATCCTCATGGCCAACAGAGTGACTCCCGCGGCGGACTCTCCCGTGGTCTACGCCGGCATGGCGGAGCCGTCCATTTTGGCGACCCACCGCCTGGAGTACCTCATCGCTGCGGGGGCTCTCATGATCGTGATCTTGGCGGCCTGGACGACGTGGTGGGCGGTGGGCCGGACGCTGCTCCCGGTTGCGGCCATCCGGGCGCGGATCGCTGAGATCACGGTGAGTGACCTGAGCCTTCGCGTGCCGATGCCCCCAGGCGAGGACGAGATCGCGCTGCTCGCCAGCACCGCCAACCGGACTCTGGAACGGCTGGAAGAGGCAGTGGAGCAGCAACGCCAGTTCGCTTCAACCGCCTCGCATGAGCTCAGAACGCCCCTCACCGGGCTTCGCGCCCAACTGGAGGAGGCGCTGCTCTACCCGGACAGTGTCGATGTTCGCGGCAGCGTCCACAACGCGCTGTCGGCCTGTGACCGGCTAGAGGCGATCGTCAACGATCTCCTGCTCGCGGCCCGTCTGCGCGCCGCCGATCCGGAGCCGCACGAGCCGGTCGAACTGGGCGCGCTCGTGAGACAGGAGGCCGCTCAAGTACATGCTGTGCCGGTGGACGTCCGTGCGCCATTTCACGTATGGGTACACGGATCCCGGATCCAGCTGATGCGCGTGATCGACAATCTCCTGAGCAACGCGCAGCGGCACGCCGAATCCCGTGTCACCGTCTCCGTCGAACGCGCGGACGGCCAGGCCGTTGTGGCCGTGGTCGACGACGGCGCGGGCATCGCACCGGCCGACCGCCAGCGCGTCTTCGAGCGTTTCACCCGCCTGGAGGAGGGCCGTCGCCGCGACTCCGGCGGCAGCGGGCTTGGTCTCGCCATCTCCCTCGACATCACCCGCGCCCATCGCGGAACGCTGCGAATCGAGGACTCACCCCGAGGCGCCCGATTTGTTCTTAGGCTGCCGCTGCTGAACGACGACCACGTGGCAGGTGATGCTCCAGCCGCGGACATCGCCGACGGGGTCCCGAACGCCACGACATGATGCCAGATCCCGCCGTACAGCAGTGAGGTGGCCGGCTCCAGGGGGCGCTCGGGATGCAGCCGGCCTTGACGGCCTGGAACGCCCTTCGGACGATCACCGCGAGTTTCTCCTGCTCGGCCGCGTAGACCTCGCGGAAGATCTGCTCCTTGTTACTGAAGTGGTGGTAGAAGGCTCCTCGGGTCACCCCGGCCCTGTCGCAGATCATGCCGAGGGAGGGGTGGCCCAATGTTGTGCCCGGTTCTTCCATGAACTGCACTAAATGCGCCTATAACACAATCCGGACATCTTGACAAGTTTTCCGAGGAATTTTATACAAGTCGCATAGGGGGTTTCGTCCATACCTGCAGGTCGCAGCGCATCTGCTGAAGACGGTCGGCCCGCCTCACCCGGTCGGCCGCGCGGAAGCAGTTCGCCCCGGTGGTGGGCGCATACGCCACACTCCATGACGCCGAGCTCACGCGCAGGACGCCGGTGGCCGCGAGGCGCGCCTCGCTGAAGCCCGGCATGAGCGATCCCGCAGGTGACGCGGTCAGGCGGGAGTGAGGAAGGGGGCCCGGGATGACACGAGCGGTGGGTATCGATCTGGGCACGACGAACTCGGTGGTCTGCGCGTTGGAAGGCGGTGAGCCGACCGTCATCGCCAACACCGAGGGATCGCGGACGACCCCGTCGGTCGTGGCGTTCGCGAAGAGCGGCGAGGTCCTGGTCGGCGAGGTCGCCAAGCGCCAGGCCGTGACCAACGTGGAGCGAACCGTACGTTCGGTGAAGCGCCACATGGGCGAGGCGAGCTGGCGGTTCCCGGAGAGCGGGAGCGTGGACGGCAAGCAGTACACGGCGCAGGAGATCTCCGCGCGCGTGCTGCAGAAGCTGAAGCGTGACGCCGAGGCCTACCTCGGGGAGGGGGTCGCGGACGCCGTCATCACGGTGCCGGCGTACTTCGACGATGCGCAGCGCACCGCGACCAAGGAAGCCGGGGAGATCGCGGGCCTGAAGGTGCTGCGGATCATCAACGAGCCGACGGCCGCGGCGTTGGCGTACGGCCTGGACAAGGAGAACGACCAGAGAATCCTGGTCTTCGACCTGGGCGGCGGAACGTTCGACGTGTCGCTTCTGGAGATAGGCGAGGGCGTGGTCGAGGTGAAGGCCACCGCCGGCGACACCCACCTCGGTGGGGACGATTGGGATCAGCGGGTCATCGACTACCTGGTCAAGCAGTTCAAGAACGGCTACGGGGTGGACCTGTCGAAGGACAAGATGGCCGTGCAGCGGCTGCGGGAGGCGGCCGAGCGGGCCAAGATCGAGCTTTCGGCGGCCACGGAGACGACGATCAACCTCGCCTACATCACGGCCTCCGCCGAAGGCCCGCTGCACCTGGACGAGAAGCTGACCCGTGCGCAGTTCCAGCAGCTCACCCATGATCTGCTCAACCGCTGCAGAGGCCCCTTCGAGCAGGCGGTGGGAGATGCCGGGATCAAGGTCTCCGACATCGACCACGTCATCCTGGTCGGCGGATCGACCCGGATGCCGGCCGTGGCCGACCTGGTCCGGGAGTTGACCGGCGGCAAGGAGCCGCACAAGGGCGTCAACCCCGACGAAGTCGTCGCGGTGGGCGCCGCGCTTCAGGCCGGGGTGCTCAAGGGCGAGGTCAAGGACGTCCTGCTGCTGGATGTCACCCCGCTATCGCTGGGCATCGAGACCAAGGGCGGCATCATGACCCGGCTCATCGAGCGCAACACGACCATCCCGACCAGGCGCTCGGAGGTGTTCACCACGGCTGAGGACAACCAGCCGTCGGTGGCCATCCAGGTCTTTCAGGGGGAGCGCGAGATCGCGGCGTACAACAAGAAACTCGGCATGTTCGAGTTGACCGGGCTGCCTCCCGCCCCGCGGGGGATGCCGCAGATCGAGGTCGCGTTCGACATCGACGCCAACGGCATCATGCACGTCTCCGCCAAGGACCTCGGCACGGGTAGGGAGCAGTCGATAGCCATCACCGCCGGCTCGGCGCTGCCGAAGGAGGACATCGACCGGATGGTGCACGATGCCGAGCAGCACGCCGAAGAGGACCGGCGCAGGCGCGAGGCCGCCGAGACGCGCAACCAGGCCGAGACGCTCGTCTACACCACGGAGAAACTGCTGCGCGACAGCCCGGACAAGGTGCCGGGAGATGTGAAGTCCGAGGTGGAGGCCACGATCGCCGACCTCAAGGAGAAGCTGAAGGGCGACGACGTGACGGCCATCCGCCAGGCCGCCGAGAAGGCCGCCCTGGCCGCCCAGAAGATAGGTCAGGCGATATACGCGCAGGCGCAGGATGCCACCGCGGGGACGGCCGGCGCCGGCGCGCAGCACGGGGCAGGAGAACAGGGTGCCGAGGAAGAGGAGGTCGTGGACGCGGAGATCGTCGATGACGAAAAGAGGCGAGGGGGCACCGGATGAGTCGCATGTCCGATTCTCGGCGCAAAGGCCGGCGGCGCACCGACCTCCCCCGCCTCCCCCAGGGGACGGGGGAGAAGGCCGTCCTGGCCGGCGCACCGCCGCCCACCCGCGAGCCGCTCGCATCTCCGCCGCACGCCCACGCGGGCCGGCCCTCCGCACGATCGACACGGGAGCTGGAGGCGGAACTCGCCGAGCGCACCGCGGACGTCCAGCGGGTCAAAGCCGAGTACGACAACTACCGCAAGCGGGTCCAGCGCGACCGCCTGGCGGTCCGTGAGGCCGCCCTGGCCAACGTGCTCCGCGGCCTGCTTCCCGTCCTCGACGCCATCGCCCGGGCCCGCGAGCTCGGCGAGGTCCGCGGCGGCTTCCAGCTGGTCGCCGAGGCGCTCGAAGACGAGCTCTCGGCTCTCGGCCTGGAGTCCTTCGGCGAGCCCGGCGAGGGTTTCGACCCCACACTCCACGAGGCGCTGATCCACGCGCATTCCACCGAGGTCGATCGCCCGACGTGCAGCGAGATCCTGGCCGCCGGCTACCGGATCGGCGACCGGCTCCTGCGGCCCGCCTACGTCAGGGTCATCGAACCACCCACTCCCGCCGGCGGCAGGTGACAGGCGAACCCACCGGCAGGGGCGACGATCGGAGAGAGGGCCGGTTATGGCCGAGGTCGACGCGGTCGTGGTCGGCGCAGGTCCGAACGGGCTGACCGCGGCGGTCACACTCGCTCGGGCGGGCCTGGCCGTACGCGTGTATGAGGCGGCGGCGAGCGTGGGGGGCGGCGCGCGGACGGAGGAGTCGACGCTGCCCGGCTTCCGGCACGATCTCTGTTCGGCCGTGCATCCGCTCGGCGCGGGCTCTCCGGCGCTGCGGGCGCTGCCGTTGCAGCGGTACGGCCTGGCATGGGTCGAGCCGCCCATCCCGCTGGCCCACCCCTTCGCGGACGGCTCGGCCTCCGTACTGGCCCGTTCCGCCGAGGAGACCGCGGTCTCACTAGGCGAGGACGGTGCGACCTACCTTCGCATGGTGGGGCCGTTCCTCGGGCGATGGGACAGCCTGGCCGACGACGTGCTGCGCGCGCCGCTTGCCGCCTGGCCGCGCCACCCGTTGTTGCTCGCGCGGTTCGGCGCGCGGGCCGTCCTACCGGCTGCGCTGCTGGTGCGCCCGTTTCGCGGGCAACGCGCCCGTGGCCTGTTCGCCGGGCTGGCGGCGCACGCCATCGCGCCGCTCGGCTCGCCGGCCACGGGCGGGGTCGCGTTGTTGTTCGCCCTGGCGGCGCACGACGTGGGCTGGCCTTTTCCTCGCGGCGGTTCGCAGGCGCTGTCCGACGCACTGGCGGCCCATCTGCGCTGTCTCGGCGGCCAGATCGAGACGGGACATCAGGTCGACAGCCTGGACGACCTGCCCCCGGCGAGAGCCTTCCTGCTCGACGTGATGCCCGGACGGCTGGTCGCCTTGGCGGGGACCAGGCTGCCGCGCCGGTACGCGGAACGACTACGCCGCTACCGGCACGGCCCAGGCGTCTTCAAGATCGACTATGCGTTGTCCGCACCCGTACCCTGGGCGGCCGAACCCTGCACGCGCGCCGGCACCGTGCACCTCGGTCCGTCGTTCGCGGAGATCGACACGGCCCTGCGCGCCGCCTTCCACGGCGACGCGCCACGCACACCGTTCCTCATCGTCGCCCAGCCCAGCCTGTTCGATCCCTCCCGCGCAACCGGCGGCGGGCAGGTGTTGTGGGTCTACGGCCACGTGCCGAACGGCTGGCGAGGGGACCTCACCGAGGCGGTCGAGCGCCAGATCGAGCGGTTCGCCCCAGGTTTTCGCGATCTCGTCCTCGACCGCAACGCCGCAGGTCCTCCCGAGATCGAGGCCCGCAACCGCAACAACGTGGGGGGCGACATCGCCGGCGGCGGCTGCGACCGGCTGCGGCTGCTGTTCCGCCCGACGGCGGCCCCGGTGCCCTACGCCACCCCGAACCCGAGCATCTACCTGTGCTCCTCGGCCACTCCGCCGGGTCCGGGTGTGCACGGGATGTGCGGCTACCACGCGGCGCGCGTCGCGGCGCGCCGCGTGTTCCGGCTGAAGGTGGAGTAACCCGTGGAGTGGTTCGTCGCGCCCGAATACTGGCTCGGCCGGTTGGTCTTCCAGCGGGGCCTGGCCGCGATCTATCTGATCGCCTTCCTGGCCGCGGCCAACCAGTTCCGGGCCCTCATCGGAGAGACCGGTTTGACACCGGTTCCGGCGTACCTGCGCGCGGTGCCGTTTCGCCGTGCGCCGAGCGTCTTCCATCTCCACTACACCGACCGGTTCTTCGCAGCCGTGGCCTGGAGTGGAGTCGCGTTGTCGGCCGCCGTGCTGGCCGGGCTCGCCGATCTGGTCCCGCTGTGGAGTTCGATGCTGTTATGGGGTGCCCTGTGGGTTTCGTACCTGTCCATCGTCAACGTGGGCCAGGTGTGGTACGGGTTCGGCTGGGAGTCGCTGCTGTGCGAAGCCGGGTTCCTCACCATCTTCCTCGGCAACGCGCAGACCACACCGCCCGTCCTCGTCCTGTGGATGCTGCGATGGCTGCTGTTCCGGCTGGAATTCGGCGCCGGTCTCATCAAGCTGCGCGGCGACTCATGCTGGCGAAACCTGACCTGCCTGTACTACCACCACGAGACCCAGCCGATGCCCGGCCCGCTGAGCTGGTACTTCCACCGCCTCCCCAAGCCCCTGCACCGCGTCGAAGTCGCCGCCAACCACTTCGCCCAGCTCGTCGTCCCGTTCGGGCTGTTCGCGCCTCAGCCGTACGCCGGCGTGGCCGCGGTCGTGGTCATCGTCACCCAGCTATGGCTGATCTTGTCGGGAAACTTCTCCTGGCTGAACTGGCTGGCCGTCGTCCTGGCGACATCCGTGGTGGATTGGCCGGCGATGTTCGGGCCGGCGCCGCCGCGCTTCCCTTCCGCACCGCCGCTATGGTACGACGCGCTGGTGGTGGCGATCACGGCCCTGGTCATTGCGCTCAGTTACTGGCCGGTGCGCAACATGCTTTCGCGGCGTCAGCGGATGAACGCCAGCTTCAATCCGTTCCACTTGGTCAACACCTACGGCGCCTTCGGAAGCATCGGCAGGGCCCGCTATGAGGTGGTGATCCAAGGCACTGACGACCCGGAGATCAAACCAGACACCGAGTGGAAGGACTACGGCTTCAAGGGCAAACCCAGCGACCCGAGTCGCCGTCCGCCCCAAGTCGCGCCCTATCACCTCCGGCTCGATTGGCTGATGTGGTTCGCGGGCCTGTCACCGATGTACGCCGAGCCGTGGTTCATCCCGCTCGTCGTGAAGCTGCTGGAAAACGACCGGGCGACGCTACGACTATTACGCTCCAACCCGTTTCCCCACAGCCCGCCCACCTTCGTACGCGCGCGCCTCTACCGCTACTCCTTCACCGGCCGACGGGAACGACGCGAGACACACGCATGGTGGGATCGCGCTCTGATCAGGGAGTACCTGCCGCCAGTCCAGCTGAAGCCCACTCCATAAGCCTTCGGATCTTCGAATCCGGCGAGCATGTCAGTCCGTCTCGAGCCGGCCCGCCAAAGGTGCCAGCGCACGCTGCAAATCCGCCACCTCGCGGTAGAGCAGGCCCGTCATGCCGAGGGCGACCGCTGCTTCCGCGTTCTCCGCGCGGTCGTCGACGAACAGGCACCGCTGCGGGTTCGCACCTGCCCGTTCGGCTGCGATCTGGTAGATCCGCGGGTCCGGTTTGGCCGCCCCGACCCGTGCGCTGCTGACGACCTCGTCGAAGAAATAGGCCAGCCCGAGCCGGTCCAGGTCCTCCTCCAACCGAAGGGTCGCGTTGGACACCAGAACCACCGGGACCTGCGTCTGAGCGTGGCGCAACAGGTCGAGCACGTTCTGATCGGTCGAGAAGGGCGCGCTCGCGAACGCGTCGCCCAGCTTTCTGGCCTGCTCCGGCGGAATCCGCGTGGCTAGCTCGGCGACGACCGAGTCCATCCACTGTTCCACGGTGGCCTCTCCCGTCAGCGCGGGACCGTCCAGATGCGGCGCGAAGGCGGCACGTGCCGTCGTGCCCGGCTCGATACCGAAGCTGCTTTCCAGCTCGGCCAGCTCAGCACCATCGTAAAAGCGGATCACACCGTCGAAGTCACACAGAACGGCATCGAAGGGCAGGTGCACTCGTTCTCCAGTCAGCTTCGCAGTTTCCGACGCCACGGGTGATCGCCGTGCTCGACGGCAAGAGCCTCATCCAACCAGCGACGCCGTCCACCGTCGAGCACGGGAAGAACCTCGGCGAAGTCGAGTTCGTCCTTGGGGCGCCGGTCCTTGGCCTTGTACAGCAACTGCACCTCGGGCGAAATCCGCGCGACACCGTCGTCTGTGATCGTCAGCGTGGACAGCGGTCGGCGGATACGCGGATCACGCCGGTACACCCACATGTCGCCGTCGGCCTCGTCCAGCATCACCTGGAACCGCCACGGCCCGTCGGGACGCTCACGTGCCCAGATGTCATGCACGTGGCCCGGCAGTACCTCGTCGACCGGCCACGGGCGCAGTGTTCCCGGCGGGTCGGCCGCGTGCACGTCCCAATCGGCCAGCAATGCCCGGACGGCCGACTGGTCACGGCGCAGCACCGCGATGTCCACATCTCCGTGCTCCCGGTAGGAGCGGCCGACCGCGAGCTCGATCGCGTATCCACCGCCCACCCACCACGGGACAGCCAGGCCCTGGAAGAGCGCGACAACGTCGGCCAGTGGAGCCGGCTCCCACGGCCCCCACGGTGTCTCGATACGCGGCACCAGGTCATCATCACCGACGGATGCGAGGCAGGTGAAGCCCTCTGCCTGTGCGGATCGGCGTGCCACGATGAGGTGGCCAGATCAGCCGCAGGGAAGGGGACGACGTTGCCGGAGCGATCAGAAACGCTCGCTGACGATCCGTTCGACGGTCGCCACCCGACCAGTCACGAACGGATGACGGGCTTGCCCTGGGATGCGTCGTACCACGGCGGCCCCGCTCCTTGGGATATCAGCCGGCCGCAGCCCGCAATCGTGCGTTTGGCATCCGAAGGCGGATTCGCCGGAGCGGTGCTCGACGCGGGCTGCGGGACCGGCGAGAACGCTCTTCACGTCGCGTCGCTGGGCCTGCCGGTTCTGGGCGTCGACGTGGCCGAGACGGCACTGGCCATGGCCCGGGAGAAGGCCGACGATCGCGGGATCGAGGTCGAGTTCGCCACGGCGGACGCGCTCCATCTGGAGCGATTGGGGCGCAGGTTCGAGACGGTGCTGGACTGCGGACTGTTCCACAGCTTCGACGGCGACGAGCGACCCGGATACGTGGCGAGTCTGGCGTCGGTGACCGAGCACGACGGAACCCTGTATGTGTTGTGCTTCAGTGACGACGGTCCCGACACCGGCCCGCACCCCGTCAGCCGGGAAGAGCTGACAGCGGTGTTCAACCGCGGCAACGGATGGGGTGTCGCCGCCATCGAACCGGACCGGGTTCAGACGAGATTCCACGGCGACGACGGCGCACCGGCCTGGTTCGCGACGATCAAAAGGATCTAGACGGCGAACGGGCCGGACAAGCCGCGCGTCAACCGGCGGCGCGGCCGGTGGTCAGTAGCGCGATCGCCGCGTCCAGCGACTGCCGCAGCGGCGTCGCCTGCCGGTGCACGTGAGCCAGCATCGTGCCGCCCTCCAGCGCGGCCAGCAGCATCCGCCCGGCGTCGCCGGGGTCGACGTCCTGCCGCACCCGGCCGTGACCGCGGGCGCGGTCGACCATCTCGGCCAATGCGGCCTGCCAGCGGTCGAACAACTCGGCGAGCGTGGTGCTCAACTCCGGCTCGTCGTCGACCTGGCCGACGAACGCGCCGAGCGGGCACATCGCGTACCCATGCTCGAGCAGCGTGGTCAGCACCTGGTCGCGCCAGACCTCCAGGCCGTCGCACGCCGGGTCGCGCAGCGCGGGCTGCGCAGCCATCACCCTCTCGAACTGGTGGTGCAGCACGGCGACCGCCAGGTCCCGGCGGCTGTCGAAGTAGTGATACAGCTGCGACTTGCCCGCGCCGCTGGCGGCCAGCACGCCGTCCATCGACACCCCGGCGAGGCCGTGCTGGTGCATCAGCTCGGCGGCTGCGGCGACGATCGCCGCCCGGGTGCGCCGGCCGCGCTCGGTCGCCGGTAGCGGCTTCATCGACGCCTCCTTGGTGTGAGCAGGGTCATAGGTGCCACCGTACCGCTAAATTGTACTGTCCAGTACAGTCTGCGCCGTGACCGTACTCGTAGCACCCGCAACCAGGCAGAAGGCCGCCTGGCTGACCATCACCGCCTGCTGTCTCGCGCAGTTCATGGTGGTCCTGGACATCTCGATCGTGAACATCGCGCTTCCGCACATCCGGCAGGCGCTCGCCATGCCGGGCTCGTCCCAGCAGTGGATCATCAACGCGTACACCATCGTCTTCGCCGGCTTTCTGCTGCTCGGCGGACGGGTCGCCGACCTGTACGGCCGCCGCCGCTTCTTCCTCATCGGCATGACGCTGTTCACCGTCGCGAGCCTGGCGTGCGGCCTTGCCTGGAGCGGCGCCTGGATCATCGCCGCCCGGGCCGCCCAGGGTCTCGGTGCGGCGCTCCTGGCGCCCGCGACGCTGAGTTTGCTGACCAGCCGCTTCACCGACCCGCACGAGCGGCGCCGGGCGTTGGGCGCCTGGTCGACGACCGCGGCCGGTGGCGCGGCCATCGGCGTGCTGTCCGGCGGGATCATCACCGACCTGCTGGACTGGCGGTGGGTGTTCTTCGTGAACGTCCCGATCGGCGCCGCCGTCGTCCTGCTCGCCCTGACCGGGATACGGGAGGCGCCCGCGCCGGCCACCCGCCCGGCCCTCGATCTGTGGGGCGCCGCCACGGTCACCCTGGGCCTGGCGGCGATCGTCTACGGCCTGGTCTCCGACGGCCCCCGCGAGTGGGGCGCGCTGCTGCTGGGCGCCGTCCTCGTCGTCGCCTTCGTGGTGATCGAGGTCCGCGTCGTGAGGCACCCGCTGGTGCCGTTCTCCGTGTTCCGGAGCCGGCCACTGACTGCGGCCAATGGCGTGGGCATCGCGATCAATGCGGTCCTGATCGGCACGTACTTCTTCCTCACCCTGTACCTCCAGGGCCCCGGAGGCTACTCACCGCTGCAGGCCGGGTTCGCGTTCCTGCCGATCGGCCTGGCCACGTTCACCGGCTCGCTGACCAGCACCCGTCTGGTCCGCCGCATCGGCGTCCGCCCGTCCATCCTGCTCGGCACCGCGATCGGCACCGCCGGACTGCTGTGGCTCGCGGCGGCGCTGGACATGCACGTCGCATACGGCGCGCACCTGCTCGGCCCGCTGATCCTCTTCGGCCTCGGCACCGGCTCCGCCCTGGTGCCTCTGACCCTGGCCGCCACCCACGGTGTGCCGCCGCACCAGGCCGGCCTCGCCTCCGGCCTCATCAACACCTCACGCCAGATGGGCGGCGCCATCGGCCTCGCCGTGATGACCGCGGTGGCGGCCCATGCCTCCCGCCACACCGCCGTCGCCGGCTACCAGGTGGCGTTCCTGGTCGCCGCCGCCTTCCTGTTCGGCGGGCTGCTGTGCGGCGCCGCGATCGGACGAGCAGGCCCCCCGCGCGGATAGCCACTCGTGCCAGGGGCCCGGCCGAGCCGCACGCATCATCCCTGGTACGGCGGTGCCACGCCCCAACCCCACTTCGGCACCGGGGCGTCCAGCACCGGGTGCGCGTCCGGCTGGGAGTTGCGCAGGGCCAGGCGGGTGCCCCATTCGATGTAGCTCGCGAAAGCGGCCCGGAACTCCGGATCCTCGGGCAGACCCACCTCGTCGGCCGCGTCCATCATCAGGTTCACCCAGCGCCGCCGCTGCGGCTCGGTGATGCCCCGCCCCAGGTGCCGGGTGACCATGTTGTGGTACCCGCCGTGCTCCTGGCTGTACGTCGGCGGGCCGCCGAAGACCTCGATCAGCCAGATGGCCACGTACCTTGCGTGCCGGGGGTCCATGCCGGCGAACATCGGAGCGAGCAGGCCGTCGGCGACCACCAGCCGGTAGAAGGCGTCGCAGAGCTTGATGAAGGGCTCGCTCCCGCCGGCCCACTCGTACAGGCTGGGAGGCGCCGCAGCGCCCGGGCCGGCGACCGACGTGGCCTGGTAGTGCCGCATCTCCTCGATGTCCTCGGCGTAGCCGCGGATGGCCGCGAAGAAGCGGGCGAAGTCCGGGCCGGACCGGAAACCCTGCAGATGATCATCCGTAGACGTCCAGGTGATCCGCAGAATGAAACGCGACGGATCCTCTTCACAGCGGCTCAGTTCGTAGTCCAGGCACTGCGGAGCCTCCCGCAACACCCCTGCGGCCTCTCGGTATGCGGCTTCGAAACCGGCCAGCCGTTCATCGGCCACCCGATACCGTACGTACTCAATCACCATGGGCCAAAGCTCACCATCCCACCCAATCGTTGATCAAGTACGCACCATTTGGTAGGTACCCGGAGGAGGCTCCGTGCCGAAGCAGTACCACTGCCCCGTCGAACTCGCGGTCGACATCATCGGTGGCGCGTGGCGCCCGGTGATCCTGGCTCACCTCAAAGAGGGCGTGCATCGCTACGGCGAACTGCGCCGGCGGATGCCCGGGATCAGCGAGAAGATGCTGATCCAACGGCTCCGCGAACTGGAGGCCGAAGGCCTCGTCGCACGCCACGACCACAAAACGGTTCCGCCCCGGGTCGACTACCACCTCACCGACGAGGGCGCCTCCCTCGCCCCGGTGCTGCAGGCCCTGTACGACTGGGGCGTGGGCCGAGCAGAACGAACGAAGACGACGATCGACTGGCCGGTGACCGACCGGCGGACGGCCCCGAAGGAAGGAACCCCGGTCGCCGAATAAGGACCCGGCTGAGCACCGCGCACCTCTGGGAGAAAAGCTTCCCTGATCTCTCAGCGGCCGGCTCCGGGCGCGATTGGGGGATCGGTGGTCGTCACGGCCGGCCCGCGACGGCCACCGATCCGGATGTCGGCTTCGGCCCTGGCTTCACTGTTCCGGGCGGATCAGCTGCCGGCCCAGTTGGCGGGCGGCCTCGCTCCATTCCGTCGGGCGCAGCGTCTTGGGGTCGATACGGACGATCACACGGCTACCCCGGGCGTACGTCTGCTCGCCATCTGCCGAGCACACGCGGAATCCGTGCGTCAAGCTGGTGCGTCCCAGACGGTCGATCCAGAGATGCACGCCGTACTCACCGGGGCGCAGGATCGGCGCCTCAAAGGTGATGCTGATTTCCTTGACCACGATGAAGGCGTCGTCGCGCAGCGTCGCGCCCTCCTCCAGCGAGACCTCCTGCCGTTGCCAGTAGGCCGCCCAGGCTCGTTCGGCCAGCAGGCCGTAGTGGCGGTTGTGCAGCATGCCGAACGCGTCGAGGTCGTCGAAGTAGACGGTCATGGGCACGAGGGCGCCGTAGGCCACGATGGATTCGGGGTGCATGTAGTCGCTTTCCAAGGTTCATCCTTCAGCGGTTTCGGGGTTCCAAAGGGAGCGGCTGACGAGGCAGGCCACAAGGACAAGGGCGAGGTCGAGGGCGGCGACCCACGCCAGCGCGGAGGCGTAGCCGGCCGTACCGTGGCGGTCGCCGAGGGCGGCGAAGAACACGGTGCCGATGCCGGCGACACCGCCGGCGGCCGCGAACTGCTGGCTTGCCGTGAGGATGCCGGACGCGGCGCCTGCCTGGGCGGTGCGCGCCCCGGCGAGCACGACGCCGGTCAGCGCCGGGACCGCGAGGCCGTTGCCGAGCCCGATCAGCACCAGCGGTCCGATCAGCCGTGCGACGTCGGTGTGGGCGCCGGACAGGTGCAGGTCGACGTACAGGCCGATGAGGCCCGCCGCGGCGACGGCGTACCCCGTGGTGACCAGTCGCGCGCCCTGCCGTACGGCGATGCGCGGGGCGGCGATCGAGGCGGCCGCGAAGGACAGGCCCAGAGGCGTGAACGTGAGTCCCGCCGCCAGCGGCGAGAGGCTCAGCCCGGACTGCAGGACGAGGGTCAGGACGAACAGGAAGCTGAAGAAGGAGCAGAAGGCGGCGAGGCAGATGACCAGGCCGCGAGCCAGGGCCGGGCTGCGCAGCAGGGTGAGGTCCAAGACGGGCTGCCCGCCGCGGCGGGCCAGTGCCGCCTCCCACCACAGAACCAGCGCCATCGCCGGTACCGAGGCAGCGAGGCTGATCCAGGTCCACAGCGGCCAGTGCTCCGTACGGCCCAGAACGAGCGGAAGCAGGGCGAAGGCCAGCGCCGCGGAGATGCCTGCCGCGCCGACGGGGTCGAGTTCGGGGCGGACGGCCGCCTGCGGGTGCGGGAGCAGCCGCAGCGCCAGAGCCGCCGCTGCCAGGCCGATCGGTACGTTGACCAGGAAGATGACCCGCCAGCCGAGACCGAGCACGTCGACCTGGAGCAGCGCTCCGCCGATGACCTGGCCGGCGACCGCGCCGACGCCGATGGTGACACCGAACCAGGCCACGGCACGGGATCGTTCGGCGGGTGGGAACACCGCGGCGATGATGGCGAGGACCTGAGGGACCATCGCGGCGCCGGCCAGGCCCTGCAGCAGGCGGGCGGCGATCAGTTCCCCCGGACCGCCCGCCAGGCCGCACAGCAACGAGGCTACGACGAAGGCGAGCATTCCGACGAGGAACATGCGGCGGGAGCCCAGCAGGTCTCCCAGTCGCCCGCCGGTGATGAGACCGCTGGCGTACGTGAAGCCGTAGCCGGCCACGATCAGTTCGAGAGCGGCCTGGCCTGCGTGGATGTCGTGCTGCAGGGACGGCGCCGCCACGTTGACGACGTACAGGTCGAACTGAGCCATGAACAGGGCGGCGAGCAACACCGGGAGCATCGGCCAGCGCCGGGGGTACGGCGCGGCCGCGTGCATTTCACGCTTGTTGGCCATGCCGGTGATGTCTGTCATCCGTCCGCGTCACTTTCCCCTGTGGTCGGGCTGCGGCCCTTATGCGTGTTCCAGTGGTTACATCCCAGATGCTACCGACGGTAATAACCAATGGAAACGTGATCCTGTTAACATTGGTTCATGACGCAGGTGGCACCTTCGACAACACGGGACGAACTCGTCCGGGCGGCCGCTGACCTGCTCGTTTCGGGCGGACCGGACGCGGTCACCACCCGTGCGGTCAGCACGGTGGCCGGGGTGCAACGGCCGACGATCTACCGGCTCTTCGGTGACAAGGAGGGACTGCTCGACGCGGTCGCGTCCTTCGGCCTGCGCGACTATCTGAAGGACAAGGGCGGCCTGGCCGTCACCGACGACCCCGTTGAGGATCTCCGCGAGGCGTGGGACCTGCACGTCAGCTTCGGCCTGCAGAGGCCGGCGTTCTACGTCCTCGCCTTCGTCAACTCGCAGTCGGGCAGGATGTCGACGGCCAGCGCGGAGGCTTTCGCTCAGCTCCGCCGGATGATCGCACGGATCGGCGAGGCGGGCAGGTTGCGCATGAGCGTCGATCGGGCGACCGCGCTCGTGCGCGCAGGCGGCCTCGGCGTCGTATGCGGGCAGCTGGCCGTTCCGCCCGACCAACGGGATCCCGAATTTCTGAAGGTCGCCCGCGAGCGGGCGCTGTCCGCGATCCTGGCCGACGAAGACCTGCCGACGGCATCGACCATGCCGAGCCTGGCTGTCGCGCTCCGCGAGAAGCTGGCGAACAACGACTCCGTGCCCGGCTTCACACGGGCCGAGCACGTGCTGCTGATGGAATGGCTCGACCGGCTGACCGACATGACCGCCTGATCCGCTCGGTCAGGCAGCTCCTGGAACGTGAGTAGGCGAGGCGGCCCCTGCGGGCCGCCTCGCCTACTCATTCGGCGGAGAACGTCATGCGATCGCCGGTTCGCCCGAGGTGCGCGGCGGGCTCACCGGAGCCTTGTCCAGCGGCTGCGGAGGAGCGTTGAGCACCGCCTCGTCGAGACGGCCCTCGCTGCGGGCGACAAGGACCGGCACCACGATCTGTCCCGCGACGTTGGTCGCGGTGCGGATCATGTCGAGGATCGGGTCGATGGCCAGCAACAGGCCGACGCCTTCGAGCGGCAGGCCCAGCGTGCTCAGCGTCAGGGTGAGCATAACGATCGCGCCGGTCAGACCGGCCGTCGCAGCCGAGCCGACCACGGAGACGAATGCGATCAGCAGATAGTCGCCGACTCCCAGCGGGACGTTGAACACCTGCGCCACGAAGATCGCCGCCAGCGCCGGATAGATCGAGGCGCAGCCGTCCATCTTGGTGGTCGCACCGAACGGCACGGCGAAAGAGGCGTAGTCGCGGTCGACGCCCAGACGCTCGATCGTGACCTTCTGGGTCACCGGCAGCGTTCCGACCGAGGAGCGGGAGACGAAGGCCAACTCGATCGCGGGCCACGCGTTGCGGAAGAACATGATCGGGTTGACCTTGCCGACCAGCGCTAGCAGCGTCGGATAGACGGCCAGCAACACGATGAAGCAGCCGATGTAGACGCCGAGGCTGAGCTTGGCCAGCGGCGCGAGCAGGTCCCATCCGTACGTGGCGACCGACTTGCCGATCAGGCCGGCGGTCCCGATGGGAGCCAGGCGGATGACCCACCACAGCGCCTTCTGGACCAGTTCGAGGATCGAGCGGCTGAAGGTGAGGAACGGCTCGGCCTTCTCGCCGATCGCGATGGCCGCCGCGCCGAGGACGATCCCCAGGAAGACGATCTGGAGGACGTTGAGCTCGGTGAACGCGGTGACGATGTTCGTCGGGATGATGCCGGTGAGGAAGTCGATCCAGGTGCCGACGTTCTCGGGCGCCTTCGCGCCCTCCGTGCTCAAGGTGACGCCCTGGCCGGGGTTGATGATCAGCCCGAGGCCGATGCCGACGATGACGGCGATCAGCGCGGTGGCCAGGAACCAGAACAACGTCTTTCCCGCCAGCCTGGCCGCGCCGGTGACGTTGCGGAGGTTGGCGACGCTGACCACTACGGCCGTGAAGACCAGCGGCGGCACCGCCAGCTTGAGCAGTTGGACGAAGATGCTTCCGACTTCGGTGAGGGTCGTGGCCAGCCAGGCGACGTCCCAGATGCGGGCGGCGAAGCCGAGGGCCACTCCCACGGCCAAGCCCAGCAGCAACTGCAGAGAGAAAGGGAATCTCTTCACGATGAGGAAGGCTCCGAAAGATGGCATGCCTGAAACGGCATACGGAAGGGGGGTAGGGGTCGGGGATCGAGCGCTCCTCGGAGCGCGATCAGGGACAGAGGGAGCCGGGCAGACGACAGAGATCGATGTGTAGCCGCGCCACAAGCCGAACAGTCGGAATGGCAACCTCACAAACTCGGTAAACCGTAGTGAAATGGGATTGTCTTCTGACTGTAAGAGTGGCCTACCTCACAATCAAGACCTTACCGATGGGAAGTGTGGGGTTTTTGTGTTCGGGCGGCAAGCCGGCGGGCTTCGACCGGGCGCGGCGGGAAGAGGTCAGCCGAGTTCGGAGATCAGTCGGCGCAGGGTGTGGAACGCGGGTTTGGGGGAGTAATCGTCGCGCAGGATGCCGAACCGATGGAACAGGTCGTCCTTGGAGCTGTCGGCGTCGCGGAGGGTGAACAGCTCCCAGTGCGTGACATTCAGGTCGGTGCGCAGAGCATGCACGGTGCGGATGATGCTCTCCAAGACGACCGCCTGCTGCTCCTCCGGCCGATCCGGGCCGGTCGGCCAGCCGTTCTCGCAGATCCGGATCGGCACAGAGGCCGGGATGCCTGCCGTGGCCAGGTCTCGTTCTCGAAAGTCGCGAAGCAGTTGTTCCACGGTGGCCGGCAGTTCGGCCGGGCTCAGCCTCGGGCCGAAGACGTCCGGGTAGATGTCGATGCCCGCATAGTCGACCGCCGCAGCGAACTCCGCGCCTCCCGAATCCCGGATCTCAGCCCAGAAACCACTCGCCGCCGGATCGATGTCGGGGACCACCGCGAAGCCGATCGCCACCGCGGCCCCTACCTCCCGTTTGGCGGCCGCGCCGGCCAGCACCCCTTGCATCAGAGCATCGCGCGCGCCGGGGAACGCCCCGTCCGCGGCGGCTCCGGCCCAGGTCAGGTTCGGCTCACCGGTGACCTGGAGCGCGGCGAGTTCCCGCCCATGCCGCGCCACCACCTGCGACACGAACGACGCCCACGCGGCCACATCACCACTGGGATCCCGGTAGCACAGCACCAAGTCCAGCGGAACACCGATTCCGGCGAGCTCAGCCACTTGCGCGCTCACCGCCGCGGTCGACTCGGGCCCAGACCAGACCACGTACATCCGCGGCAGCAGCGGCTTGCCATCCCCCTGCAGTTCGCCGAGCGCACGCCCGATCGCTTCGAAGTCGTCCGGCGGCCCTATGGCGAGCCCATCCGGCCCACCGGCGATCCCCAGCGGGAAGACCCCGAAAACCAAGGGAGCAGTCATGTCCAGATCCTAGATCGTCACCTTCTGCGGCGAGAGCCCACGCCGTCGGGCATTCAGCCGTTGAGAAGAATGCGCTGAATACCTATGAGCGGACTCGACGTATGTGCTGGACGCAGGTCAGATAGAGCGCGGCGATTAGCAGTACCGCCCATATGCCGAGTTCGACTTCACCCATTCCGCTGCCGAGGCCTACAAGGATCAGACCGAACGCGACGAAAACGAGGAATAGCTTCCCCACGAGTTTCAGCAGGTCCGACACACGCATGATGCGGCTCCAGTGATGCTGTCACGCGCCTCGCGCCCGTGAGGATGGCAGAAGATTGCATGAGTGCGAGTTAACGCCCGGTTAGCAGTCGCCACGGGCGCACCCTTCCGTCTTCTGCACAGCCGCGCCGCAGCCCGCGTGGCTTCCGGGTCAGGCAAGATGCCGACCAGCTTCGCTGAAGCTCAGGCCACCGCGTTTCCGCGTGCCCTGGCAAGCTCGTCGAGGTGGCAGAAGGCGACACCGTTCTGTACCGCGTGGTACCCGTCTACGCCGGAAATCGGGTGGTTCCCGAGGCATTCGCCATGACTGCCACGTCCTGGGATGCCGACAGAAGTCCTCTGGATACCGGGAGCCGTTACGCGCCCGATCTCATGAGCACCGTTCCGGCCGGAAGAATCTCGGCACGGTGGTGGATGGCCGCACAGGAGAGGATGTGCCGACGTCATGAACATGCAATGGGCTGTCGAACGGCTGCGGGAGGTCATGCACCCGCCAGCGCGCGGAGACATGGCCGACTGGGACGCGGTGTACGAGCAGTGCGGCCTTCGTTTCCCACAGGATTACCGTGACTTCGTATCCGTCTATGGGGGCGGGACCATCGACGACTACCTGGGGATCTCCACTCCGCCTACCGGCGAGTCGTTTTACGGAGATCTGCTCGAAGACCTCGAG
This sequence comes from Planotetraspora thailandica, assembly GCF_016863335.1. Classification (GTDB taxonomy): domain Bacteria; phylum Actinomycetota; class Actinomycetes; order Streptosporangiales; family Streptosporangiaceae; genus Planotetraspora; species Planotetraspora thailandica. Next base: position 72,400 of record NZ_BOOR01000017.1, on the reverse strand, counting down.
TCACCGGCAGAGGAGGACGAGAACCACCCCTACCCGTACCCTCCCTATCCGGGCACCGAGAAACTGATTCGCTGGGCGTCCGACCCGGACGGCGACGATGCTTTCTGGGTACTCGGGAGCGACGATCCCGATCAGTGGTCCGTCGCCGTGAAGAACCATCAGGGCAGGTCCTGGTCATCATTCGACGGAGGCATGGCGGAATTCCTGCTGGCGATCGTCACCGGGCGGTATTCGAGCCCGTTCGCCGCCGCGGACTTTCCCTCTCCTCGTCCTCTGTACAGGAACTGGCGTGACGAGGACGAATGACCACCGCGAACATGCTGGAATTCAGATGTCGTGCCCAATGTGATCTACAGCAAGACGCAGCATGCCTGGGTGAACATCGGCCTCACCTCGTGCACGTCCTGTACGAACTCCCTGCCGACACCCGGAGTCCGGTGACAGGGCGTAGGAAGGAAATGGACATGCATCCAGCAGTGCGGCAACTGACGCAAATCCTGCCGCCCCCATTGGCGGAGGTGGAAGTCCTGGCCTGGGACGACATCCAGGCCGAGTGGGGAACGGCGTTTCCCCGGGATTTCCGTGACTTCATGGATATCTACGGGCAGGGGAGCATCGACGACCTTGTCGCCGTTGCTCCTCCGGAGAACCGGGCCGGTGAACCCGGGGTGCGTACCGTGCGCCGCGTGGCCCCTGGCGTCGAGAGCGAATTCCACACTTTTTATGGGGAAGTGGTCTTTCCGGCCTGGCCGGCACCGGGATCACTGCTCAGGTGGGGCGTCACCCCGATCGGCTATGACCTGATGTGGCGGGTCACGGGTGGGGACCCGGACGAGTGGCCGGTGGTGGTGGCCGGCTACCGGCCTCGCTTCGCGTTTGAGTTCCCTTACGGGATGGCGGAGTTCCTTGTCCGGATGCTGGGAGATCGGCTGGAACGCCCGACCAATCTGCCGGGGATCGTCGGATATCCGCATTCCCGGTTCCTGTCCGATCAGGAGGAAGGGGCCTTGCAGGCTGCCGGGCAGGATCCCTGGGCGTATTTGGATGATTTCTGGGAGGAGCGGGAGCGAGAGCGGGCTGAGCAGGGCGAGGTCACCTGGATAGCCGGACCGGGGTATGGCGGAGGCCTTCCTCCGGTTGCCAGGTTGACGGTGGAGGGGTTCGGGCTGGACGGTGACGATCTGCGCGTGTCGGCGACGCTGGATGTGGAGCCGAGCGGCCCGGTTCGGGCGACGGTGTACATCGAGGGGCCGCCCGGGAGTGTGCTGCACTGCACTGGTTTGGTCCCGGAGGTCGACCACGTGAACGGGTTGGTCGTCCTCGACATTCGGCTGTCGGCGGCGTTGAACGACACTGGGATGTCGTGGCGCGAGATGGTGCAGGCCATGAGCCACGAGGACGATTGGCGCCTTGCCGTGACGGTGGAGGACCCGGCGATCGGCGCGGCCCGCGCCCGGCACGGCATTGTGGTCGGGCACAACATGCAGGAGAGCGCGGTCGACATCGCCTGGGGGTCGTGGCCGTGAGCCGCAGAAGGAAGATCGCACTCGTCGGCGGTGGAGGTGTCGGCGTCGTGGGTCTGGCGGTCGGCGGGTGGCTGCTGTTCGCCGGGGGCGGGTCTCCTCCAGAACCTGTTTCCCATGTCGCCGCTGCCGACCGGGCCTGCCTGCTGGGCTCGTCCGCGGGCGTCCATAGCCCCGCTTGGACGGCGTTGCAGGATATGGCCCAAAGGTCGGGCGGGAAGCTGATCGTGCAGCGTTTCGCCCTTCCACCGAAGGCGGATCCGGCGGCGTACGTCGGCACCCTGGTCGGCTTGCACTGCCGTACGGTCGTGGCGGATGGCGACGAGGCGGCAGCTGCGGTGGCGACCGCCCCCAAGACCGGCAAGGACGCCGGGGTGCGGTTCGTGGTGGTCGCCGGCCACCGCGTGGCGGGTGCGGCGTACCTACCGCCGGGAGGGGTGAGCGCGGCGGCGCTGGAAGGCGTACTGGAGCCACACGGCTGAAGCGAAGGTCTGAAGACCGTCAACATCGGGGCGCGGGTCTCGCTTCGCTGTTGCCGACGTTCATGGCCAGCGCACCGAGGGCGCTCTCCGACGGGCTGCCAGGCTCAGCCTGCGCGACGAAAAGGAGCTGACCGGGGGCGTTGCCGATGGCGAACGTCTCGTGCCAAAGGTGCAGATCACCGACGACCCGATGGTGCAGGTGCTTGCGTTCCTGCTTCTTGACGAGCACGTCGTGGCGCGCCCACAACCTGCGGAAGTCCGCGCTGTTGCTGGAAAGCTCCTCGATCAGACCGCTCAGAAGCGGGTCGTTGCGGACCCCGACCGTCATGGCGCGTAGATGGGCCACCATGGATACGGCGTCCTCCTCCCATTCCAGATAGAACTCACGCGACTCCGGATTGAGGAAGGCGAACCGCAACAGGTTGGGGGAGTGCTCGTACCCATCCCACAAGGCGGTGCCCAGCCGGTTACCGGCCAGGATGTCCAAGCGGTGGTTCACCACGAAAGCCACCGCGGCTGTCCATTGCTCCATCAGGCGGACCACGTTCGGGTCGACATGGTCGTCCCGGTCAGTGAACGTTCTCCCGCCCTCTCGGGGATGTACGAGCTCGTGGAGGTAGACGGTGGCGTCCGTGTCGAGGCAGAAGACCCGCGCCAGGGCCTCGATCACTTGATCCGATGGATTCCGTTCCCGGCCCTGTTCGAGGCGGACGTAGTAGTCGGTGCTGACGCCGGCCAGCATGGCCACTTCTTCGCGGCGGAGCCCACTGGTGCGGCGTCGTCCGCCCGCGGACAGACCGACTTGATCGACGGTTGTCGCTATTCGCCGAGCTCGGAGGAAATCCGCGAGCGGGCCTTGCGTCATAGAGCCAAATTAGGCCGCGTACGAGTAAAACAAGGTGGGTGCATCGCACCCAGGATCGACTTCCTCGTACGGACGTCAATCCTGTTCTTCCACGAGGTCGTGGGCGAGGTGGTTCTGCGCTACGAAACCCTGGCACTTCCCCGCGACGACGGCCAGGTCGTCACCATCTACACCCCCGACCGCGGTTCACCGTCGGAGGAGAAGCTCAGCATTCTCGCCAGTTGGAACGCCCCTGCCATGCCTCGCGCCTGACAGCCCCGTCATGTAGGGCGCCGCGGTCGAACCCGCTCGTGTGACGCGGCCTTCAGCGCACGGCGCCCAGTCGTTCTATCCGGGCGTTGCCGGGTTCGAGCGTTTCCCCGCAGTGGTCGCACACGGTGCGCGGATGCAGTTCGGCGCCGCAACTGTGGGTGAAGACCGTGGGGGGCGGCCCCGAAGTGGCGTACTGGTTGCCCCACTCCATGAGGCTCATCAGGATCGGTTGAAGCGCGAGGCCGGCCTCGGTGGCCACGTATTCGTACCGGGGCGGGTGCTGCTCGTACTGCTGACGCTCCAGGATTCCGGCATCGACGAGAGTGCGGAGCCGGCTGGCCAGAGTGTCCCGGTTGGCACCGGTGTTGGCCAGGATCTGGTCGTAGCGCCGCTGGCCGAGCATGACCTCGCGGAGCACGAGCATGCTCCACCGCTCACCGACAACGGCAAGCGCGTTGGCCAGCGAGCATTCGCGGCCGCGAGCCGTGTTCATGACGGAGTCCTCTCGGGGCGGTTGGTTCGAAATTCGAACTTACCACCACATCGATGGTGTGGCCTCCAGTTGAGTTCGGGGTCTCGGCAAGGCGCTGCGGTTCGGCCTGAAGGCGTGGCTGAGTCACGCGCGGTTGACAGGACACACCAGAGCTGTCAGTCTGCTCAACAGACTTAGCAGGTAAACATGGTTCTTGTGGTGTCGGTGGAGCAGTGGGGACATCGGCTGGCGGCCCGGCCGTCGAGTCGTCCGTCCGGCCTCCGGCCGACGCCCCGGTGTGGAGGGGAAGAAGATGCCGGTCGACTATCTGGCCGACGCAACCGAGACCGAGCACGTGGAAATCAACGGCACCCGATTCGCCTTCCGCCGGTTCGGTCCGCGCGGCGATGTGCCGCTCGTCTTGTTCATGCGGTTTCGTGGCACCATCGACCACTGGGATCCGGCCGTGCTCGATGTGTTGGCACGTGAACGCGACGTCATCGTGTTCGACAATCGCGGCATCGGGTTCTCTGGTGGCACCACACCTGACTCGGTCGCAGGCTTCGGCGAGGGAGCGATCGAGTTCATCGAAGCCCTGGGACTGACCCGGGTGGATCTGCTGGGATGGTCCATGGGAGGGTACGTCGCCCAGGCGGTCGCGCTTTCACGGCCCGATCTGGTCCGGCGTCTGGTGGTGGTGGGCAGTGGTCCCGGCGGCAAAGTGCCCGGTCAGCCTGCCTCGCCGGACAAGGTCTGGCAGGTCGCAGGCAAACCCGTCAACGACGACGAGGACTTCCTGTACTTGTTCTTCCCGGAAACCGATGAGGGCCGCGAACTCGGCCTGGCTTCACTGTGCCGGACGGATCAGCGCCTGCTGAAATCCCATGCCGAGGTGTCGCCTGAGGCCGTCAAGGCCCAGATGACCGCGATCGGAACCTTCACCGGCTTCTACGACCGGCTGCCGGAGATCACCACGCCCGTACTGGCGGTCAACGGCGCACACGACGTCATGATCAACGCCTTCGCCACCTTTGCCATGTCCCAGCGTCTCCCCGACGCGAAAGTGATCTTCTACACCGACGCCGGTCACGGTGTCCTGTTCCAGCACCCCGACGAGTTCGGCAAGGACGTCCTCGACTTCCTCCGGTGAAGTCGTCTCCCGATACGCCCGCCAGAACGGGGTCCAGGGCCTCCGTGTGGCAGACGCCTCCGTGATCCCCTCCATCCCCTCGGCCAACACCAACGCGACGGTCTACGCCATCGCCTGAACGAGCGGCCGAACTCATCCGGGGCTCCATCCGAAGTGTCGACGACGATTGATCATCCGGTGCTACCCGAGTAGCATCGCGGCGTGGGAACGACAGAGAAGCTCTCCGTCAGCCTCCCCAGCGAGCTCGTGGCGAAGATCCGCGAGCTGTTGGAGGCGGGCCAGGCGTCGTCGGTCTCGGCGTTCCTGGCCGAAGCGGCGGAATACAAGCTCAGCAGGACAGCGCAGGTAACCGCGCTGCTCGAGGCGAAAATCGAGGCGCTCAAGGTAGCCGACCCCGACGAGCATCAGCGCATCTACGACAACGGCGCCGACTTCCGTGCCGCTCTCGCCGCCGGAAAGGCGCTGCGTGATCGCAACACGGAGGGCGACGCCTAGTGGACGCCGTCTCTGGACTGATCATGGATACCAGCGCCTTGGAGGCATGCGCTCGGCAGGAACCCGCGGCCTTCATGCGACTCGGGGAGATCAAGGAGACGGCGACCCCCCTGTTGATCCCCTCCGTCTGCGTAGCGGAGGCGTTCTCTCAGGCCAGAACAGATGAGGAACGCTGGCTGATCACACAGATACTCGGAGCAGACTTCGTCGTACGAGCGGAGGAATCGGCGCTCACCTCGCAGCAGGCGCTTCTGGTCAGTTATCGGCTGCTGAAGGGCACGACCATCGGCGACCTGTCTCTGGCTCATGCGGTCGCCTTCTATGACCTGCGCGGCTGGCCCATCTTGACCGCCCGTCCCGAATTCCTCCAGGCGCGCTACTCCGACGTCCCCGTCATCGACATCCTCAACTAGTGCTCCAGGCGACGGCCGTCCAAGGGGGGCACTTGAGCCTCCTGCCGACATGAGTAGTCGACATCCAGGTGGTGAAACGACGTCCGGAGGTTAGTCGGGCGGCTCCGCCAGCCGGGTCCAACGGGTCCAGCCACGCTCGCGCACCATGTCCAGCAGCCGCTCCGCCCGCGGGTCGGACTCGACGGTAAGTGCGTCCAGAAGGTCGAACGCCAGATCGTCACGCACCACCTTGCCGCGGTCCATCTCGCCGGAGGTGTACGCCTGCTCGGACAGCCTCACCATGATGTCGACGGCTTCCTCCACACGCGGGTCGTCGTCGCCCGCGTCGCTTTCCAGGAGCTCCGACAGAACCCGATAGAGCCGAACCATTTGCGGGTCGTCGAGCTGCGCGAGTTTCCAGGGCATGACCTCGCGGATGTGATCGGGCCAGCGAGCCGCGACCAGGATCCACCCGTCCCGCTCACCCTCCACCATCCGCTCCGACGCCCCGATCTCCCGAAGCCGATCGAGATAGGGGATCACCTCCGGCGGGAGAGCCAGACTGTCCCCGGCAGCGAGCTGCGCGATCTGCTTGCGGCTGGTCTCAAGCCGTTCGATCTCGTCGCGCAGGTGGCTGTCGATCCTTTGGACCGCTTCGGCAAAGGTCGATGCGTCGGCTTCGAGCATCTGACCGATCTGAGACAGCGGCACGCCGGCGTTGGCGAGGGTGCGGATCTTGATGAGGGACACGACTGCCCTCGCGCCGTACCGCCGGTAACCCGAGGCATCCCGCTCCGGCTCGGGCAGCAGTCCGACCTGGTGATAGTGCCGCACTGCCCGCACCGTGACGCCGGCATACGCCGCCAGTTGACCGATCGTCAGCATGCTCTGATCCTGCCCTCAACTCGCGCTGTCCGGTCGACCCCGGCTCAAGAGATCCTGCGGCGGTAGGAGATGTTGGCGAAGATGTAGGCGACGATGAGGATGCCGGCGCACCAGGCGAGCGCGGTCCAAATGTCGGTGCCGATCGGCTGCCGGGTGAACAGGGCGCGGATCGTGTTGACGATGGAGGTCACCGGCTGGTTGTCGGCGAAGGCGCGCACTGGGCCGGGCATGGTGTCGGTGGGCACGAATGCCGAGCTGATGAACGGCAGGAAGATGAGCGGGTAGGAGAACGCGCCTGCGCCGTCCACGCTCTTCGCGGTGAGGCCGGGGATGACGGCGATCCATGTCAACGCCAGGGTGAACAGGATGAGAATGCCGGCGACCGCGAGCCACGCCGATACTCCCGCCCCCGAGCGGAAGCCCATAAGCAAGGCGACGCCGACGACGACCACCAGCGAGATCACATTGGCGACCAGCGAGGTCAGCACGTGCGCCCACAGCACGGACGACCGTGCGATCGGCATGGACTGGAACCGCTCGAAGATGCCGCCCTTCATATCCAGGAAGAGCCGGAGTGCGGTGTAGGCGATGCCCGAAGCAATCGTGATGAGCAGAATGCCGGGAAGCATGTAGTTCACATACGAGACCGACCCGGTGTCGATCGCGCCGCCGAACACGTAGACGAATAACAGCATCATGGCGATCGGCGTGATCGTGGTCGTGATGATGGTGTCCACGCTGCGCGTGATGTGGCGCAGGGATCGTCCTAACAGGACGGCGGTGTCGCCCAAGAAATGCGTGGCCATTGTCGTTCCTTACTTCTTGTTCGACCTGGTCTTGTGGTCTTGGCTGCCCTTGTAGGCGTCGCCGTTCTTGCCGCCGGCACCGACGAGCGTGAGGAAGACGTCCTCGAGGGTCGGCTGCTTCTCGACGTATTCGACCTTGGCGGGCGGGAGCAGTTGCTTGAGCTCGGCGAGGGTGCCGTTGACGATGATCCGACCCTGGTGGAGGATCGCGATCCGGTCGGCGAGTTGTTCGGCCTCGTCCAGATACTGCGTCGTGAGCAGCACCGTCGTACCCCGGTCGGCGAGTTCCTTGACGGCCTGCCACACCTCGATGCGCGCCTGGGGGTCGAGCCCGGTCGTCGGCTCATCGAGGAAGATGACCGGCGGATTCCCGATGAGGCTCATCGCGATGTCGAGACGGCGGCGCATGCCCCCCGAATACGTTGCTACTCTCCGCGCGCCCGCCTCGGTCAGCGAGAAACGCTCGAGCAGATCATCCGCGATCGCGCCCGGATCCTTGAGGTGTCGCAGTCGGGCGACCAGCACGAGGTTCTCCCGCCCGCTGAGGATCTCGTCGACCGCCGCGAACTGCCCGGTGAGGCTGATGGACTCTCGCACGTCGGCGGCCTGTGTAGCGACGTCGAAGCCGTTGACGCCGGCCGTACCCGCGTCGGCCTTGAGCAGCGTGGAAAGGATCTTCACCACCGTGGTCTTGCCCGCCCCGTTCGAGCCGAGCAGGGCGAAGATGCCGCCCCGCGCCACGTCGAAGTCCACGCCGCGCAGCACCCGCAGGTCCTTGTACGACTTCTCCAGGCCCTGCACGTGGATCGCCGGCCCCTGGGCCTGATTGGTTGTCGGGGGGATGCTCATGACAGCCAGCATGGAGGGTTGACGCAGCGTCATGGTCAAGCCCGCAGGGCAGATTCGATTCGTTCACATGCCGTCCTCAGACGAGCGGTTCGCCCCCGTCGACGGCGAGCGACACACCGGTCATGAAGGTGTTGGTCAGCGCGAAGAGCACGGCCTCCGCGATGTCGTCCGCCGTGCCGACACGGCGCACCGGGTTCGTCTGCCTGCGCTGCTCGAACAGCGCGGCCTTCTTCTCCTCGCCGAGCGCGTCGTAGGCACCGGTGTCGATCGTGCCCGGAGAGACGGCGTTGACCCGGATCGGCGCGAGTTCCACCGCCAGGGATCGGGTGACGACGTCGACGGCGCCGTTGGTGGCGGCGACGGCGAGCATGCCGATCGCGGGCTTGTGCGCCGACGACCCGGAGAAGATCACGAACGAGCCGTCCTGTGGCATGCGCGGTGCGAAGTGCTTCGCGAGCAGGATCGGGCCGAGCACCTTGGTGCTGAACGACAGCAACACCGTGTCGTGCTTGAGGTCCGCGACCTGCCCTCGGGCCCGTGCCGATGCGGTGGACACGATGTGGTCGACCTGGCCGAGCCGGTCGGCGAGCGCCTCGACGCTCGCCTCGTCGGTCAGGTCGACGGCCTCGGCCTCGATGCCGGGATCCTCGTACGCCCCAGCCAGCTTCCCGGCGTCCCTACCGGCCACGATCACCGTCGCGCCCGCGGCGCGGACAGCGAGGGTGACGGCACGGGCGATGCCGCTTCCGCGGCCCACGACGAGGACCCTGCGTCCCTGGAGGGAAGAGGACATGACTTTTCTCCTTGACGTTTCTTCGGGATCGGCGCCTGAAAGCGACGCCGGCTTTCCTGCCGTGAGGCCAGAGAACCGGGATGTCTCACGATCGCTTGAGGATCTCCGAGGGATCCAGGCCGCGGTCGATGCCGTGCGGGACGACCGTCTGGCCGGGTGCGAGCTCGAGCCGCCGTCCGTCGAGATGCACCTCGATCTTGTCCGGCTCGAAGGACACCAGCCCACGGACACGGTCCACCTCCGGCCAGGCCTCCAGATAGGACCAGGCGGCACGCGCGTGGCCGCCGATGTCGTAGTAACTGGCCAGCCCCTTGTACGGGCAGAAGGTCTGTCCCTCCACGGGCGTCAACGCCGTTTCGTCGACGTCCTCCCGCGGCACGTACCAGCGAGGCGCGAACCCCGACTCGTAAAGCACTACCGGCCTCCGCGTGTCCGCGATCACGCGCTCGCCGTCGCGGACCACGAGATGCCGCGACGTCGACCGGATGTCATTGCGGTGGTACGGGTCCGCGGCGTGGCCGACGATGCGCTCGTCTTCTTCGTAGAAGGCGTCCATCCCGCGCCACGCGAAAGCCACCCGATCCCGCAGTTCGCCGGCGTGATCGGGCAGCTCGACGTGTTGCCACGCCGCCCGCTCGGCGCTGCGGTCCGCGACCGTGACCGTGAACCACGCCGTGGTGCCGAGATCGCGATGCTGCGTGACACGATCCGTCTTTTGCAACACATCGGCCTTCACGTCCCCGACCGGGAAGTAGGCCACGGGGTAGCGGCCCGGCTCGTGCAGCAGGACGACGTCCTCGCTGTCCGCGACCCATTCACCACCGAGCTGCACGCGCATACGCCGGCGTAACGGCTCCGCGAACAGCAGCCGCTCCGGAAGCGGCTGTTCGATGAGGAACCGCCCGATCGACCTGGTCGCGAGCGGCCCTTGCTGCCATGACAACCCCATCACTGCGCTCCTTCCCGCCCCCGCAGACCACCGGCCCGCATAAGCGATTTCTTCGAGACCGAAGCCTAAAAGCGGATTTCGGTCGGACAGGCCAACGAGAGATGCGAGTTTTCTGCCGTGAGGACAAAAAATCCGAATGTCTCGCGGTTGCTTGAAAATTTCCGCCGTCGAGAACGTCATCCCGGTGACCTCGGTCACAGTGCTCATTGGGATCGGATTTTTCTGATGTGACCATCGAAAAAAAGAATGCGGATGGCCGCCCCTCCAGGTGGCGGGCAAACGCAATGCGGCAAGAAGATGAGACGGTGGACTTTAAAATCGAAGTGATCCTTCTGCCCGTGAGCGACGTCGACCGATCTCTGGCGTTCTATACGGAGCAGCTTGCATTCACGCTCGACGTCGATTACCGGCCGAACGACGACTTCCGGGTCGTGCAGTTGACCCCTCCGGGTTCGGCCTGCTCGGTGCAGATCGGCGTAGGTCTCACCGATGCCCCGCCCGGGTCGGTGCGCGGGTTGCACCTGATGGTCACCGATGTCGAGGCGGCCCGGCGTGAACTGTCGCAGCGCGGTGTCGAGGTCGGCGCGGTGCGGCACAAGGCCGCGAAGAACCATTGGCAGGGCGGGTGGGAGGACGGCATCGATCCGCAGCGCAGCGATTACGCGAGCTTCGTGGATTTCGCCGATCCCGACGGAAACACCTGGGTGATGCAGGAGCGAGGCTTTCGCCCTTCGTGAATCACGCGGCCGCCCCGAACCTGCGGATCAGCCGTGGACGATCACCATCTTGCCGCCGGCCTCCCCGGCTTCCATCACGCGATGCGCCTGTCTGATCTCGTCGAAGCCGAAGACACGCGACGGCTTCGCCCGCAGGCGGCCGGCCGCCACTTTGTCGGCGATGGCCTGGAGCGGCACGTCGGACAGCGGGAAGCCGGGCGTGCCGAAGACGAAGCTGGCGAAGAAGGTGAGGCAGACGCCGCTGGCCATCTGCGCGAGCGGGTTGAAGTCGGGGATCGGGTCGAGGCCGCCCAGCCACCCGGCCAGGCAGGCTCGCCCGCCTCGGCGGAGCATCGCCAGGGAGTCCAGGATGGTGCTGTTGCCCACCAGGTCGAGCACGGCGTCCAGCCGCTTGGCTTCGGGAATCCGCCGGGAAAGATCAGGCGCCTCCACTTCGCCGCGTTCCGCGCCGAGCTTTCGCAGCAGCGGGAAACGACCGGGGTCGCGGGTGGTGGCGATCACGCGGACGCCGGCGTCCACGGCGAGGTCGATCGCGGCCCGTCCGAAGGAGGAGGTCGCGCCCCGGATGAGGAGGATCTGGTCTCGAGTGATCTCGAGGTTGCGGAACAGGCAGGTCCACGCGGTGGCGTACGTCTCAGGGATCGCGGCCAGATCCGCCCACGGCAGGTCGGATTCGATGAGTGCCACATTCGTCGCGGGCGCCCGGGTGTACTCGGCGTAACTGCCGTTGATCGTGCGCCCGAGGCCGCCCATCAGCGCGGCCACCTTGGCTCCGACGGGAAACTCGCCGCCGGGGCAGGCGTGGACGAGGCCGACGCACTCGATGCCGCTCACCGGTGCGGCCTCGGCCCATTCGCCCCTGCGCATGTGCAGTTCGGCATGGTTGAGGCCGAACGCCTTCACCTCGATGACGACGTGGCCCACCATGGGCTCGGGTTGCGGCAGTTCCCGGTACACCAGGCACTCCGGCCCGCCGAACCTCTCGATCACGATGGCACGCATGGCGGCTCCCCAGACGTCAAAGGTCCAGCACCAGGTCGTCTCGCGGCCTGGCGCAGCAGATCAGGACGTCTCCGGCGGTGGGGGGTTCCAGCGGGTCGGGGGAGTAGTCCACGTCTCCGGCGAGGAGCGGCGTGGTGCAGGTGTGGCAGACGCCGGTACGGCAGGACCAGCGGGTCGGAACGTCGCAGGCGTCGGCGAGGTCGAGCACGGACCGGTGCCGGGGCGACCAGCGGACCGACAGGCCGCTGCGGGCGAAGGTGATCAGCGGCCCGGCGCCGGGTTCGCCCGGCGGCTGGTGCGGCGGTACGGCGGGCCGGGGCGAGATGCCCGGGGTGATGGCGGCGAGCGCGCCGAACAGTTCGGTGTGGATGTGGTCGTCGGCCAGGCCGATCGTGTCGAGCATGTCGCGCATGGCGGTCATGAAGGACGCCGGGCCGCACAGGTAGGCGGTGGCGTCGGCAGGCAGGCCGAGCGCCGCCAGGCCGTCCAAGGTGGGCCGGCCGTGGTGGATCACCGGGCCGACGTCGCCGGACTCCGTGCGGCCGGTGGCGTTGTGGGAGTCCGCTGTATAGAAGACGTGCTCGTGCGCGTGGGGGAGAGAGGTCAGCAGGGTGTGCGCCTCGTGGGCGAACGGGTGCTCGGCGGGTGTGCGTGCGGTGTGGATCCACCAGACGGGCCGCGCGGTGGGCTCGGCGGCGAACCGGTGCAGCATCGCCATGACCGGTGTCGCGCCGATGCCGGCCGACACGAGGAGCACGGGCCCGCCGCCGGGGGCGAGGACGAAGTCGCCTCGCGGCGCTGCTGCTTCCAGCACGGCGCCGGTCCGCAGGTTGGCGTGGAGGTAGCGGCTGACCAGGCCGAATTCCTCGCGTTTCACGCTCACCCGGTAGGCGGGCGCGCCGGGCGGTGAGGAGAGGGAATAGCTGCGCACGGGTGCCGGGTCGCCTGCTCCGCCGACCCGGAGCGTGAGGTACTGCCCGGCCTCCGCGACCGGCAGCACGCCCCCGTCGCAGGCTTCGAGGTGGACCGACAGCACCGACGGGGTCTCGTGCACGATCCTGGTCACTCGCATCGGGCGGAAGCCGTTCCACCCTTCGGGGCGCGGCGTCGCCGTACGACCGGTGGCCATGTCCTGGAAGGACCGCCGCCAGCCGGGGCTGAGGGCGGGAATGGCGAGCGCTCTGCGGAGTTTGTCAGGGTCCTGACCCGGGAGGTAGAGCAGGGCGTCGGTGTCGGCGACGCTGAGCGCTCCGGGGCCGGTCCTGGTCTTGACGATGGCGTCGCCCGCCTGCACCTCGCCCTCGGTGATGACGCGGAGGTAGAAGCCGGGGCGGTGGTGGGAGACGAGGAGGGCGGGGAGTTCGGGTTCGCCGAGCCGCATGCCGACCCGGTAGCAGGTGACCCGGGGTTGCGTGACCTCGAACTCCGCCTCGCCGATGCGGTAGCGGTCGCCGATGCACACGTCGTCGTCGGGCAGTCCGTCGACGGTGAAGTTCTCCCCGAACTGGCCGTACTGGAAGTCGGACCGGCCGAAGTAGTCCTGCCAGTAGGCGTAGGACTGGATCTGGTAGACGAGCACGGCCCGCTGCTCGCCACCGTGCCCTTGCAGGTCGCCCTGGCCGTCGCCGTCGATGTTGAGCCGTCTGGCCATTCGCGGGCCGGTGACCGCGTGCTTCCAGACGCCGGTGTGCACGGTCCTGCCCTGCCAGGACACGTCCTTCGGCATCCCGACGTTCACCGACAACAGCTTCGCCATCATGATCCTCGCCATGGCACCGCGCGGCCGATCACGGAAACGGTGCGGCCCTCCTCCGTCGTATGACTCCAACCCTAACCACTGCCCTCCTGACCTGGCTTCTGTCGGATTATGAAACTTTTGGGGGAATAGAATAGTTTTTGCGAATGGCCACACTTCGTGCGCTGGAGTGTCTTGTGGCCTTGGTGGACACCGGATCGGTGACCAAGGCCGCCGCCACGCTGCACATGTCCCAGCCCGCGCTCTCCCATCAGATCGCGGCCTTGGAACGAGAACTGGGGACGCAGGTCGTGGAACGCCTGGCGCGCGGAGTCCGGGTCACCGCCGCCGGTCACGCCACGGCAGCCGAGGCCCGTGTCGCGCTCCAGGCGGCGGAGCGAGCCGTACGGGTGGGCCACGAGGTCGGCGCGGGGTTCGCAGGCCGGCTGAGAATCGCCTGCGCCGAGACGATGACCGTCTGGCTGCTCGTCCCGGTGTTGCGCCACTGGTGTTCGGAGCGCCCCGGCGTACGGCTGGACCTGATGGAGTTCACCAGCGCCGATCGCATGGTGGACCACCTCATGGCGGGGGAGGCGGATCTCGTGATCGGGCCGCGCCCCACCAGCACCTCCGCCCATGTCGAGGTGCTGGGCCAGGAGGAGATGGTCGTGGTGGCACCCGAGGATCACCCCTTCGCGGCCCGGCCATCGGTCGCCGTCGCGGATCTCGCCACCGAGCCTTTCGTCCACTACGACCGGGACAACGGGATGGCGGTGTGGATCGATCAGTTCGCCGCAAGGCACCAGGTGACACTCGCTCCGGTGCTGCGCACCCGCAGTCCGCGGACGGCGGCCCAACTCGCGGGAGCCGGGATGGGCGTCACCATCGTGCCGGCCTCCGCCCTGATCGCCGCCCCGTACGGCGTGGTCCGCCCCATGGATCCGCCCGTCCGGCGCGACGTGATCGCGATCATGGCGGCACCGGCGGACAGCCTCGCCCGGCGGTTCGTGGCGGACCTGCACGCACGCGGGTTGCCGGCCACCGAGATCTGAAGCCGCCTCAGCCGGCCTGCGCCTGCTGCGTCCGCTCATAGTGCCGCCGGGCCTTCATCCGGTTGCCGCACGCGGCCATGGAGCACCAGCGGGCCTTGTTGGTCTTGCTGCGATCGATGAGGAACAGCCTGCACTCGCTGTTCGCACAGGGCCTCAGCCGTCCGGGCCTCGCCTTCTCCAGCGCGTCCCAGGCCAGAATGACCCTGACGCCCATCGCCCGCCCCGGGGGCGTGTCAAGCGACCATTCCATGCCCTGCTCCGACATGGCCGGGCGGTAGGCGACGTCGTCGAGAAACGGCCCCAGCGCGCTCGGCGGCAGTTCGCCGCGAACCACCCCCTGCAACGCGTCCCTGACGTGCCGTACGGCGGTGCGCTCCTGCGGCGACCCCTCGCCTCCGCGCTGCCGCAGCCATGCGCGCGCTTCAGCCGGATCGGCCAGAAGGTCCCGCTGGACGCCGTCGACGACCGGGGTGCTGTTGAGCACGTCCAGCAGCACCTCTTCGTCCGCCATCGTCTCGATCACTACCTAACCCCTTTGAATCACTTGACAGGTTAGAACCCTCTCTGGTTCAGTCTAACCAACCAAGCCGACTTAAGGGGTTAGCAATGGCGAGCGTCCATCACCGATACGCGATCGTGCAGGGCAGGCGGCTGTTCTACCGGGAGGCCGGACCGGCGGACGCGCCCGTGCTCGTGCTGCTGCACGGCTTTCCGACCAGCTCGTTCATGTTCCGTGAACTCATCCCGGCACTGGCCGACCGCTACCACGTCATCGCCCCCGATCACCTGGGGTTCGGGCTGTCCGACGCCCCGCCCGTGGAGGAGTTCGGCTACACCTTCGACGCGCTCACCGAACTGACCGCGGGCCTGCTGGACCAGCTAGGCGTCTCCCGCTACGCCGTCTACGTCCAGGACTACGGCGCTCCGATCGGCTGGCGGCTCGCCCTGAACGATCCGGACGCGATCACGGCGATCATCACGCAGAACGGCAACGGCTACGAGGCCGGCTTCGTCCAGAGTTTCTGGACGGACATCTGGGACTACCACCGGGAGCAGACCCCCGAAACCGAGCGGGTCGTCAGCCAGGCGCTCACCCTCGACGCGATCAAGTGGCAGTACGTCTCCGGCGTGCCGGACGAGACCCTCGTCAGCCCCGACACGTGGCATCACGACTTCGCCCTGGTGTCCCGCCCCGGCAACGACCGCGTCCAGCTGGCCCTGTTCCTGGACTACGCCACGAATCCTCCGCTCTACCCGCGTCTCCACGCGTACCTGCGTGAGCGTCAGACGCCTCTGCTCGCCGTCTGGGGCAAGAACGACGGAATCTTCGGTCCCGCCGGCGCCCACGCCTTCGCCGACGACCTTCCCGACGCCCAGATCCACCTTCTCGACGGTGGCCACTTCCTTCTGGAGAGCGCCCTGGACGAAGTGACTCGACTGATCAGGGACTTCCTCGGCTGACCCGACCGGCTGGAGATCGCGGTCCGGGCCGTCGTGTCAGCGGCGGCCGGAGGCGCAGGTGACACAGGTCCTGGCGGCCGGGAGAGCCATCAGGCGCTCGACGGGGATGCGCTGTCCGCACCTCTCGCAGATCCCGTAGGTGCCATCGCACAGCCGTTCGAAGGCGACGTCCAGATCGGCGAGGTGCGCCAGAGCCTGGTCGAGGAGGGATTGCACGTGGGCGCGCTCGAAGGCCGTGGACGTCCCCTCCGGGTCGTGCTCGTCGTCGGGCGCCGTCAGGGCGGACGATTCGACGATCTCGTCCCGGTCACGGCCCAGCATGGCGATCCGGGCCGCGGTCATCCGGCGGTCGGCGTCCAGCAGCTCCCGAATGGCGGCCTGTTCTGACGGGGAGAACGTGGCGTCCTGATTGCGTTCGGTCATCACGGTTCCTCACCTTCTCGACCAGGCTATTCACTGTGCGCCTGACTCCTCTGAGGGCGGGCATGCCGTCCGCGCCTGGATCGGCGCGGACGGCACATCGACCGGCGCTGAGGCCGAGGTCCCACGAGAGGGTCAGCGCTGGATCGACTTGGTCTCGAGGAACTCTTCGAGGCCGTGGCGGCCGAACTCACGGCCGTTGCCCGACTGCTTGTATCCGCCGAACGGCGCAAGCGGGTTCCACTCGGCTCCGTTGATGTCGACCTGCCCCGTGCGCATCCGCCGGGCGATCGCGAGCGCACGGTCCGCACTGCCGAACACGCCGCCGGTGAGCCCGTACATGGTGCTGTTGGCGATCTCGACGGCGTGGTCGTCGTCGACGTACGGAATGATCGTCAGGACCGGCCCGAAGATCTCCTCCTGGGCGATCACCGAGTCCGGTGCGACGTCGGCGAAGATCGTCGGCCGGACGTAGGCGCCCTTGCGCAGGCCGTCGGGCCTTCCCGGTCCGCCGAACACGAGCCTGGCGCCGTCGGCGACGCCTCGCTCGATGTAACCGTTGACCCGGTCGCGCTGCGCCTCCGAGGCCATCGGGCCGATGCGGGTGGCCTCGTCGGACGGATCGCCGACGGTGTATTCGGCGGCGGCGGCCACGGCGAGCTCGATCACCTCGTCCTGACGCGACGCGGGCACAATCATCCGCGGCCACGCGCCGCAGACCTGGCCGCCGTTGGCGAAGGCGATGCCCAGGCCGTGCCGTACGGCATGGGCGAGGTCGGCGTCGTCGAGGATCACGTTGGCGGACTTGCCTCCGAGCTCCAGCGCCACCCGCTTGACGGTCTCCGCGGCGACGGCGGCGACCCGCCTGCCCGCCCGGGTCGAGCCGGTGAACGACACCATGTCGACCCCGCGATGCGCCGCGATCGCCTCGCCGACCACCGGGCCCGTGCCGTGGACGACGTTGAAGACACCCGCGGGCAGTCCCGCCTCGGCGGCCACCTCGGCGAGGATCCCCGCCGTCAGCGGCGCCATCTCCGACGGCTTGAGGACCACGGTGTCACCCGCGACCAGGGCGGGCGCGACCTTCGAGACGACCTGCTGCAGGGGGAAGTTCCACGGCGTGATGGCGCCGACGACGCCGATCGGCTCCCGCACCACCAGCGAGTTTCCGATCTGCTCCGTCCAGGCGAAGTCGGAGGCGAGCGCGGCGAAGGACGCGGCCACCTTGACAGGGAAGGCCGCCTGCGCGAACCGGGAAAGGGAGATGGGAGCCCCCATCTCTCGGGTGATCGTGGTGGCGATCTCCTCGGCCCGGCGTTCCAGTCCCTCGGAGATGCGGCGGACGATCTCGGCACGTTCGGCCGGATCGGTGGCAGCCCAGCCCGGGAAGGCCGCCGTCGCGGCGGCGACGGCCCGGTCGACGTCGGCGGCGGTGCCCGACGGCACCTGGGAGACGACCTCATCGGTCGCCGGGTCGACCACGTCGATCATGTCCCCGGACCCGGCGACGGCCTCGCCCGCGATCCAGTGCGTGTTCAGCGTTCGTGTACTCATGTGGCCACCGTGGCAGCGGGGGACGACCGCAGGAATGTTCTCCTCATCCCTGGATCCGCTCGGCCTGGGCGGACGCCGATCCCAGGATCGGGAGTGCATGGATACGGCCGGCCGGTGCGGGACACCATGGGAAGCGCCCCTGACCGGGAAACGTTGTCAACCACAGTGCGGCAGACCTCGGAGAGGGGAGTGGAGCCGTGGACCGGGCCCGACTGGCCGATTTCCTGCGCGCCCGCCGGGAGGCGCTGCAGCCCGAGGACGTGGGACTCCCGCGCGGTGGACGGCGGCGCACCGGCGGTCTGCGCCGCGAGGAGGTCGCCGTGTTGTCCGACATGTCGGTCGACTACTACAGCAGGCTGGAACAACAGCGCGGGCCGCACCCGTCGGAGCAGATGCTGGCTGCTCTCGCCCGCGGACTGCGCCTCTCACTCGAGGAACGCGACCACCTGTTCCGTCTCGCGGGTCATGCCACTCCTCAGCGGGTCCTGCGGACCGACCACATCAAGCCGGGCATGATGCGCATCTTCGACGGGCTCGAGGACGCCGCCGCCGAGGTCGTGACCTATCTCGGTGAGACGCTGAAGCAGACCCGGCTGGCGAAGGCCCTCGTGGGCGACCAGAGCGCGCACACCGGTCTCGCGCGCAGCGCTCACTACCGGTGGTTCACCGACCCGGCAGCACGGTCGATCTATCCGGAGGAGGACCACTCGGCCCACAGCCGGCTGATCGCGGCGAATCTGCACCGGATGTACACGCGTGACAACACCGACTCCCGCGCGGCCACGATCGTCGACGCCCTGCTCGCCGAGAGCCCGGAATTCGCCGCGATCTGGCGCGAGCACCCGGTGACGGGCCCGTACTGCCCGCCCAAACGTGTTCAGCACCCCGAGGTCGGCCTGCTCGAACTGCACTGCCAGACCCTGATCGACCCTGACCAGTCGCAGGCGCTGGTCGTCTACACGGCGACTCCGGGCAGCGAGAGCCACGAGAAGCTCCGCCTGCTGTCCGTCGTCGGGAGTGTGCACGTCTGACCATTGCCCCTGCCCTGCGGCTCACCGGCGTCGCGGGATCAGAATTGGTCGTGGAGGGCGCGGAGCGTGATGTCGTGCAGGCGGTCCTGCGTCGCCTCATCGGACGCCTGCGGATTGGGCGGCTCGGGGGTCCGCTCGTCGTAGTAGACGCCGTTGTCGTCGCGGCGCATGGCGACGTACCGGATGTTGGCCGCCGCGTGTTCAGGCCGGTCGCCGGCGATGGAGAACATGGCGTGCAGGAGCCGGGTCGCGATCACGCCCGGATGCATGCTGACGACGTCGATCGACCGGCTGGGCCGGTGGGCGGCCAACCAGCAGGAGTAGGCGACCAGCGCGAGCTTTGAATGCGCATACGCGGTCGACGGCGAGTATGCATGACGGGCCAGGTCGAGGTCGTCCAGGAACAGCGTCGCAGAAAGGTGCGTGGCGGAGGCGACGTTGACGATCCGCCCGCGTGAGCCGTCGCCGATCAGGTCGATGAGCCTGGTCGTCAAGAGGACGGGAGCCAGGTAGTTGGTCTGGAAGGTGATCTCGTTTCCGGCCCTGCTGATCGTACGAGTGGGCGGGCCGGGCCTTGCGGCGTTGTTGATGAGGATGTCGATCCGCTCGGTCGCCTCGCGGATCCGTACGGCGAGCCGCGTGACGTCGGCGAGATCGCCGTAGTCGGCAGCGAAGTACGTCAGCCGCGCATCGGGACGCATCGCTGCCCGCACCGCATCAAGCACGTCCGCGATCTCGTGCTCCTGCTCCAGGCCATGGAGGATCAGGTGGCCGGCCCGGTCGGCGATGGACAGCGCGGTGGCACGGCCGATCCCGGTCGTCGCGCCGGTCAGCACGACGGTCGCATCGGGCATCGCATCTCGTTCGGCGGTCGGGTGTGTGTGCACGACTCCGGTTCCCATCTCGTCCCTGAACGTGGTTCTTTCCGAGGCTGCCCCAGCGGGGCCGCCATCGATGATCAGGTTAGGCGCACGCCCGTGAGGCGGTGCCGCCGCAGTCCCGCTTCGCCATGCGGCCGAAGACCGTTGTACGGCCGGCAGCCGGCGCGGGCCCGCCCTCTCGCTTCAGTGCACGAGGGTGGAGATCCAACCCCCGTCGACGCTCAGGGTCTGTCCGGTCACGTACGAACTCGCGTCCGTCGCGAAGAAGAGCACCGCCTGCGCGATGTCCTCCGGCTCACCCAGACGACCCAACGCGTACTGGGCGCTCAAGGCCTTCTCCCACTGGGAATCAGCGAAGATCGCGGCGGACATGTCAGAGCGGGTCACGGCGGGGCGCACCGCGTTGACGCGCACGCCCTTGGGTCCCCAACCCGCCGCGAGCGAGCGGGTGACGGCGTCGACTCCGCCTTTGGTGGCCGCGTAGAGACTCTGGTTGGGCATGCTGCGCTCGCTGCCGACGACGGAGGAGATGTTGACGATGCTGCCGCCGCCGTTGGCGGCCATGTGTGCGGCCGCCCTTCCTCCCAGAAGGAGCGGGGCCCGGCAGTTGAGCGCCCAGAGGGCGTCGGCCTCCTGAGGCGTCAGCTCGTGACTCGGGGTGAAGTTCTCGGCACCCGCGCAGTTCACCAGGACGTCCACGCGGCCGAGTCTCCGGATGGCGATGTCCATGACTTCTGCCGGGGCCTCAGGCCGTGAGAGATCGGCGGGTATGGTCACCGTGTCCCCGGCATCTCCGGACAGGGTGCGCGCGACGGCGGCGAGCGACTTCTCATCGCGTCCCACCAGGGCCAGCCGTGCGCCGGAGCGGGCCAGGAGGGCGGCCACGCTCGCTCCGATGCCTCGCCCGCCGCCGGTGACCAGCGCAGTCCGGCCGGCGAGCGGGTGGGTGGGAAGGCCCGGGGCTGCTGCCTTCATGTGGTTCTCTCCTTCGGTCGCGGTTCCGGCTCAGCCGGTCCGCCTGGGTGTGTCGCACTGGCGGGGCGGCGGTAGGCGCCGTACCACCAGATCTGTCCGAGTTCGCGGGCGAATGCGGCATCGCCGCTCCCGTCGTCGACGCTGATGTGACGCGCGATCGCCTGGGAGCCGCCCCAGACGATGATCCGGCTGGCCGCCACGGCGTCGAGGTCGGACGGTGTGGTGCCGGCTTCCTGCTCGGCCACCAGCGTCCTGAGCACGGCCTCGTCGAATTCCTCGAGGTCGGCTGTGTAGAAGTTCCGTACGGCCGGATCGTAGGAGGCGACCTCGCGGACGGCGGACAGCACGATGCGGTTGGCCCGGTGGATGGTTATCACTTCTTCGAAGAACCGGGCGTACCGTTCCGCACCGTCCTCACCGGCTCCGGGATCCCATTGCCTGGCCAGCGCCAGCAGGCCGGTCCTCAGGTTTTCCGCGAGGCGTGCCAGGATGTCCGACTTCCCCTGGAAGTGCGCGTAGAAGGTGGCCCGGGAGACGCCGGCCTCCTCCAGAATGCGCTGGACGCTGATCTCCGTGAAGGACTCCCCGTTGTTGAGGAGCCTTTCTACGGCCGACAGCAACTGTGCTTCGGTCGCGGCCGAGCGCTTGTCGTGGTGGGCGGCCTGACGTCGGGTTACGGATCTCATGGTCTCGTTCCAGGAAAAGCGGGCGGGTGTGCCTGATTCAGGACCCCTGCGTTCCGTTCAGCCAGTTGGCCTGGCCGGGTCCACATTCGTGGCGATCTTCACAAGAATCTCCGCGAACTCGCGTGGGTTCGAGTAGAAGGGCGCGTGGTGTCCGGGGCATCGGTAGACCGTATCGGCACGTGCCGCCATCTGCTCGGCCACGGTTCCGGTGATGGATACATCGCCGTCCGGGATGACGTAGCTGTTGGGCACCGACTTCCAGCCCGCGCGCGTCACCGTCTCGAAGTCGGCGCGTGGGGTCTGCGGAACCAGCCGGGCAGCCGCGGCAGCGGTCTCCGGATTCGCCGGGTCTCCGTCGTAGAAGGCGGCGGGCAGGTTGAGGTCCGGGTTCTCCGCAGGGCGCAGGCCGGCCAGGGAGTCCGGCACCGG
Source organism: Planotetraspora thailandica (assembly GCF_016863335.1). Taxonomy (GTDB): domain Bacteria; phylum Actinomycetota; class Actinomycetes; order Streptosporangiales; family Streptosporangiaceae; genus Planotetraspora; species Planotetraspora thailandica. The sequence continues at coordinate 50,524 of NZ_BOOR01000017.1, read as the reverse complement.
AACACCGTGGGTCTGGAACATCCCCTCGCCGACGTCCAGCATGTAGGCGGCGACGTACACGACGTGCGCGACGTTGGAGGCCGTGGCGACGGCCTCGGTGGCCGGCACACCGCCGTACGAATGGGCCACCACGATGACGGGGCCGGTGATCCCGTCGAGCGCCTCGCCGATGACGCGGGCATCGTCGTACATGCCCGGCAGCGGCTCTGCCGGCGAATCATCGTGCACCGCACTGGGCAGGGTCACCGTCTGCGATTCCCAGCCGTCGGCGTCAAGCACATGTTGCAGCCTCTCCCACACCCACGGCCCGTGATGGCCTCCGTGCACCAGGAGGAATGTGGGGCGGTTCGCGTTCTCCAGCAAGTCTTCTCTCCTTTCGTGCTTCGCCGGCGCCGACGCGCGGCGGTCGCATACACGTTCGCTCCGCCCGGGACGCCCTGGGAGCAACCGGACAGACCAAGACAATACAACATATCTAAACACTGTGTATGATTACGGAGAGCGAGGACGGCAGTGGATCACCGGAAGGGGCGGGGAGATCAGGCGTCACCCGGTGTGATCGGCCGGTCGTCGGTGAGAGGGATCGTGACGAACAGCGACGTGCCCTTCCCCGCGGGGCTTTCGACGTGGATGCTGCCGCCGATGGCCTCGACCCGGTCCATGAGGCCGATGAGCCCCGATCCCTGTCGAGGATCGGCTCCTCCGACGCCGTCGTCGCGAACCGAGAGACGGAGGGCGGAATCCTCCACCGTGAGGTCGACATGCACCGTCGAGGCGCGCGCGTGCTTGGCCGCGTTGGTCAGCGCCTCCGATACGACGTAGTAGGCGGTCACCTCGATGCGTTCTGCCAGGCGGGTCCAGGCGCCGACGTTGAGTTCGACCGGTACGGCGGAGCGGCGCGCGAGGGCCCTGAGGGAGGGTGCGAGGCCCCCTTTCGAGAGAATCGCCGGGTGGATGCCCCGCGAGAGCTCGTGTAACTCCTCGATGATGTCGGCGAGATCGTCGGTCGTGCGAGACAGCTGCTTTTTGAGCTCGTCCTGTCCGCTGGGCACGGCCTCTTCCGCCCTTCGTAGGAGGAGCGCAAGCGAGACGAGGCGCTGCTGCGTACCGTCGTGCAGATCACGCTCGATTCGGCGGCGGGACTCGTCGGCGGCCGCGACGACCCGGGCACGGGAGGCGGCCAGTTCGGCGCGGCCGGCCTCCAGAGAGCTCGCCATGGTGTTGAGCGCGCGTTGGAGGTCGCCGATCTCGCCCTCCTCGGTCGCGGGCATTCGCACGCTCAGGTCACCGTCGGCGAGGTCGCAGGCCATGACGGACGCGCGACGAACAGGCCGGACGATGGATCGGATCACGTAGCCGTTGAAGGCGAGGATGAGCAGGGCCGATACCGCGACGCCGGCGGCCGCCCCGACGGTGGCCCAGCGACCGGCCGCCGTGGCACGTTCCTGGTGCTCCACGAGAAGTTTCCGCTCGGAAGCCACAAAGTGGTGGAACTGATTGCGAATCCCATCTAGGCGGTGTTTTCCTTCTTCTGTCACCGCGACAGTGCGCGTGGATGCCGGATCTTGCCGGGCGGCCTCCACGGTCGGGACCGAGTAGTCCCGGATATAGGAGTCGATGGTCTGCGTGAGCCGGCGGGCCTGCTCTCCCTGGCTGGCGTGGCGGGTGGCTGCCCGCTGTTGCAGGGTCGCGGTCTGCTGGGGGAGGGCGGCGCGAGCGTTGTACCACGGCTGGAGGAAACGTTCGTCTCCGGTGATGATGAATCCGCGCTGACCGGTTTCAAGATCGATGACGAGCTTCTCGACGTAGTACGCGCTTTGCAACGCCTCTCCGGAAGATTTCTGGAGATTCATCGCCTCGCGTAGGCCGGCGATCGCCAGGGTCAGAGCGGCGAAGGCGCCACCGATGAAGATCAAGAGCAGGATGCTCGCGACGACTGTGCGCCGGGTCAGTCCGCCTCTCCCATTGGCCAGTCGCATGCGACGCGCAACAGGCACCCTCATGGTTCGCCTCTTGACCAAGATTGTCAGCTTTGTGTCATCTTATTCCGATAGTGGGTGACGGGTGGAAGCCGGACGCCCCGGATCGCTCATGCGCCGGCGATCACTCGTATGGCTCGATCGGTTGCGGGATCTCGGCGACCCCGTCGGCTGCCAGCTCAGGGGCCGCCGTGCCGTTCGGGATCTTGCCGGACTTGGGGGCGATCCAGGTGCCCGTGACCTCGACCCAGGTGTCGTCCGGCGGGCGCTCGGCGCCGAGGACGGCGACCTTCAGCGCGATGGCGTCGGCGGCGCAGCAGCTCATCTGCATGCGCGCGACGTACCACCGGTCCTTCTTGGCGGAGCGGACCACGAAGCCGGTGAGCGTCACCTTCTTGCCGCTGAGCGTGCGTTTGTGATCGCTCCAGGCCCGGCCGATGAACTCGCCGATCGCCATGGGGGTGACCTTGTCGGCGGCAAGTGGGACGTACGCCTCGGCGGGCTGGACGGGCGGGCGGGCCGGGGCCTCCTCCGAGCGGGCCGCGAAGGCGCCCAGCGGGGCGGGGGCGATCAAGAAGATGGCGAACACGGGCAGGCACAGCAACCAGGCCACGCGGGGCACCCGCGAGTGATCATGCCCGTGGGCGCCGTCAGGGTGTGCCCCGTCATCGTGGGGGCCGTCGCGGTGGCCACCCTCACGCCACTCTTGGACCAGGCCGATCACTCCCAGAGCCAGCACGACCACCCCGGCCGCGATCAGGAACGGCCGGAATCCCGGCTTGACGTAGTCCGTGTACGTCGTGGACAGGACGGTGATGCGCAGGACGGCCCCGCCGAGGAGCGTGAGGATGAGGCTTTGCGACATGCGGTTCACAGGAGGACCTCTCCCACGGCGATGCTCGTCACGATGCCCAGCGCGAACGTCAGCGGGACGAATCGGGCGGCGAACGCCCGTCCGAAGGTGCCGATCTGCAGGGCGATGAGTTTCAGGTCCACCATCGGGCCCACCACCAGGAACGCCAGTTTGGCGGTGGGGGAGAACGCGGTGAGCGACGCCGCCACGAACGCGTCGGCTTCCGAGCAGATCGACAGCAGGACGGCGAGCAGGCCCAGGGCGATCACCGACAGCACGGGCACGCCGGCCACCGTGGTGAGCCAGGTGCGCGGCACCATGACGTTCAGCGTGGCCGCGGTCAGGCCGCCCACCACGAGGAATCCGCCCGCGTGGAGCAGGTCGTGACGCATCGCGTCGCGGAAGGCCACCCAGGCTGAGCCGGAGGCCGGCGGACGTGAGGGGATGCGCAACCAGTCGGACCTGCCGAGGCGGAGCCAGATCCAGCCGGCCAGCACCGCCACGATGAGCGAGGCGCCGAACCGTGAGACGACCATGAGTGGCTGCTGCGGGAAGGCCACGGCCGTGGCCACCAGGACCACCGGGTTGATCGCGGGCGAGGCCAGGAGGAAGGCCAGCGCGGCCGCCGGGGTCACGCCCCGGGCCATCAGGCCGGATGCCACCGGCACCGACGCGCACTCGCAGCCGGGAAGGACCGCGCCCGCCGCCCCGGCCACCGGAACCGCCGCGTACGGATGACGGGGGAGAGCCTTCGCCCAGAACGACGGCGGCACGAACGCGGTGATCGCGGCCGACAGCAGGACGCCGAAAACCAGGAACGGCAGGGCCTGCACGCAGATGGCGACGAAAACCGTCGCCCAGGTCTGTAGAGCCGGTGCCGTCAGCAGGGGGACGAGAAGGAACTGGCCGAGGATCAGGAGGATGACGATGAGGCCGAACGTCCAGGGCGTCACCGGAGCGACGGCGGATCTCCGGCCCCATCCGGAGGGAGGCAGTTCGACTGATCGGTCGGCCACCGTTCGGTCAGACATGCGGCAATCCTGGCAGAGCCGATCACGCGTCCAACAAAGATTCGATCGACTGGCCGGTCTCGAGGAGGATCTGGCTGAGATCGGATATCCCGCGGGGGCTTGAACGCCCGACCCGGCCACCCATACGAACGCCCGCCCAGCGGCGCGAGACGGCAATTCCGCCATGAGCACGGTTCAAGTACATTGCTGAAAATTCCGGGTGTATGCGTCCCACCTCGCGGCACTGACTCATCCCACCGCGGCCTCGTCGTGAACCTCCCGGACCTGGGAGTCTGTCCCGAACAGGCCTCCCGGTGTCCGCTGCCGGTTTCGAATGCCGAGCCCTTCAGGGAATCGTTTCGGCATGGGCCGGCTTTCGGCCGATGACGCGTACGGCCGGCCCCTCATGAATATCCGGGCCGTCATATTGCGGATCCACCAGACATCCGATCTATCGACTAACCGGTCTGGCTGAATGATGTTCGCTTCGCGCGGCTTGTGATGCTTTCTCACTACTGGCCCTTTGCGATTGTGAGGGCGAATTCGCCGTCGCCACGATGATCGGCCTCTCGTTTTTGGCTATTTGCCCACATTCGACGGTGGGTGGCACTTGTCTGCGAGCCGCCTCGGTGCCGCCCGGGCCGCAGTACCGGTGAGCGGCCGCTGCGGGCACCCCGTTGACAACGTGTCTCGTTGTGTGGGATCACAGTCCAGAGATCCAATCTTTGCGGTCTCGGGAGTCCCGCCGTGAGCGCTCACGGCGCGGCTGCCGGGGCAACAGCGCGGCCGATGTCCCGACCCGGAAGGCGTACGTGAAAACCCTCCCGTGAGCGCTCACGGGAACGGGCAGTCGTGCCGCATCTCCAAGGAGTTCACATGGTCAACCCCCCGTCCGAACAGGGGACCAGAGCAGCGAGACCCCGGCGTCGCAGGGTCGCCGCCGCGGCCGCCGTGGTCGTCGCCCTGGTCCTCAATGTGATCATGATCAGTCCCGCCCGCGCGGACCTGTTCAATCCCCGTCAGGAGTTCCTCCGCAATGCGGTCGGAGGTCTCTTCCTGCACTGGGGTGAGCGCACGGCGCCCCAGCACACCGATTGCGCCCAGTGGGAGGCGGACGTCACCAACGGCGGATGGACGCCCGACTACTGGCTCGACGAGGCGCAGAAGCTGCACACGCAGTACATCGTGCTCGCCACCTTCCACAGCCGGCTCGGCTACGCCCGCCCGTGGCCGTCCGCCATCCCGGGCAGCTGCAGCACCAAGCGGGACTTCCTCGGTGAGCTGATCGACGCGGCCAAGCCGCGAGGCATGAAGATCGTCCTGTACATGACCGATGACCCGCAGTGGCACACGCAGGGCCTGACGTCCGGTGACTGGCTCGACTCGGCCGCGTACTCGGCCTACAAGGGCCATGACGTCGACATCACCACCCGCGACGGGTTCGGCGAGTTCAGCTACGACAACTTCTTCGAGGTCATGGACCGCTATCCCGACCTCGGTGGGTTCTGGATCGACAACGACAACGCGTACTGGGAGAGAAATCACCTGTACGAGCAGATCCACCAGCTGCGGCCGAACTACACGCTGAGCAACAACAACGAAGACACTCCAGAAATGGACATGATCAGCAACGAGCAGAAGACCGGCATGACGCCGTCGTACGACTACCCCCAGGCGGTCTACACGGCACAGCCGCGGCTCACCGAGGCCGACTTCAAGCTCCCCACGACCGGCAACTGGTGGTACGACGGGGTCGACCCGTCCGTCGACTACAAGGTCTCGCTGGGCCGGCTGATCACCAACGTCGGATCTTCGGTCAAGGCGCTCATGGACGAGCAGGCCATGGTCAACGGCCACTTCCCGCCCAAGCAGGAGGCCTTCAACAACTTCGCCGACGACTACCTCGACCAGATCTGGGAGTCGCTGAACGGGGTCGAGGGCGGCGGATACATGTACGGCGGGCTCGAGCCGGGCGGCTGGAACGACGGCGCCCACGGTGTCACCACGATCAGCCGTACGGACCCGAACCTCCACTACATCCACGTGGTGACGCCGCCCACCGGGACCACCACTCTGAAGCTGGGCGACAACGGCTACAAGATCAAGAGTGTGACCAACCTGCGCACCGGCGCCAAGCTGAAGTTCTCCCAGTCGAACGGCACTCTCGCCATCACCGGGATCTCCGAATGGGATCCGTACGACACGGTCCTCAAGGTCACGTCGAACGGGCGTGCCAAGCCGTACCCCGGTGTCACGGTCACGGCGAGCGCGTCCGCGAACGGCCACGACGCCGCGGCGGCCGGTGACGGCGACTACCTGACGTACTGGGACAACAACAAGACGCTGCCGGTCTCGCTCGACTTCGATCTCGGCAACGCCGACCGGGTGCGGTACATCGGGCTCAACCAGCGTGAGGACTCCGTCAGCTACGCGCGGTCGGCGACCGAGCAGTCGGCCCGCATCCGCGACTACGAGGTGTACGCGAGCGACGACGGCGTCAACTGGGGCGCTCCCGTCAAGATCGGCACGCTGCCCAGCCAGCGTGGCGTGGAGATCATCGACCTGCCCCACACCACCGCCCGTCACGTCCGCCTGCGGGTGCTCAGCACCTACGCGGCTTCCACCGACACCACCAGGTACAAGCGGCTCCGCATCGACGAAGCGTGGGTCGGCAACCACTATGTCCGGCATGGGAAGCCGATCGCGGAGGACGGCGCCGATGGCGGTGCCACCCTGCCGATCTCGGTCGAAGGGGAGAGCGGCGTGCTGAGCGGGTCCGCCAGGGCCGACGTCTGCCCGGGCTGTTCGGGCGGCGCGAAGGTGCGCTTCATCGGCAACAACACCTCCAACTACGCGACGTTCAACGTCAACCTCGCGGCCTCCGCAGCGGGGGAGAGGCAGTTGACGATCGCCGGAGAGGTGAGCGGAACCCGGTCGTTCTCCGTGAGCGTCAACGGCGGCCCGGCCGTCACGGCGGCGCTCACCGGCACCACCTGGGACTCGCCCACCACGACGACCGTCACGGTGCCGCTGAACGCAGGCATCAACACCCTGAAGTTCTTCAACGACACAGCGAACGCGCCTGACCTGGACAGCTTCACGATCAGCTGAATGACAACGCCCGCCCTCCGACCGAAGGAAGGAGGGCGGGCGTTGGATCATCCCGCAAAGGATACTGCTGCGGGCTTGGCGTATCTATATAAAACGGGCAAACTCAAGCTAGCGCTAGTTGCCTAGAAACCCGCTGCCGCCGCGGTGTTTTCCGCGTCTGATGCCGCGTCCGTCGCCTTCCCCATGGCCTTCTCCGTATTCGTGGGCTCCTTTTGCAGCTGTGGAACGTACTTTTCCACGATGGGGTTGCCCTGGGCAGCCATCTTCAGTGCCCCTTCCGCCACAGGGTTGCCCTGGGCAGAAGCAGCAGACTGCGCCGCAATCGACAGGAACGCCGCCGAGGCGGCAATGAAGCCAATGCGTGTGAAGTTTCGCATCGCTGACCTTTCTTGACGTAGGGTCTTACTCACTCAGCGATACCCCGCCATTTTTAGTGAATACTCCGACTCGCCCATATGTGGCCGCTTTTCTGGTTCAAGATGACCATGAGTTGATGATGCCCGAATTGTCCTGCGGAGAGGGTAAAGCCGGTCGGCTGGACCAAACGAAGCGGCGCGCGGGCTCGTACACCGTGCGGGGGACTGCCGGTCATCCCTGCCCTCGGGCCTTTCGGCCCTGCCCCGGCCGGACTCGCGGCGGAAAACTGGCAGATGAGTCGGCGGGCCCATGGGCATTGAACTGATGATCACATGGCGTGCCACTCCGACGGCAAAGGACCCGAAGCGCGCGCAGGCGCCGTCGATCGTCATCCGGCGTCCGCGGCGCTCAGGGGTGTTCCGGCACCGAGCCTGCGAGGGGGTGGGCGGAGTGTTCCTTGACCGTCATGACGCGGGGCTGCGTCTTGCCGAGCGGATGCGGGGGATCACCGACCCGGCGAACGCGGTTGTTCTGGGACTCCCCAGGGGCGGGGTGCCTGTGGCGTTCGAAGTGGCCCAGGCGCTTGGAGCCCCACTGGATGTGATCGTCGTCCGCAAGCTCGGGGTGCCGTACCAGCCCGAACTGGGGTTCGGCGCCGTCGGCGAGGGCGGAGTGATCGTCATCAACCGCAATGTCGTACGGCTGGCGGCGCTCACCGAGGCGGAGATGACCCGGGTGGAGGAACGCGAGCGGGCCGAGCTGGGGCGACGCGCGCGCCGCTTCCGCGGCGAACGGCTCCCGCTGGAGCTGAGAGACCGGACGGTGATCGTGGTGGACGACGGGGTCGCCACAGGGGGGACGGCCCGCGCCGCCTGCCAGGTCGCGCGTGCGCGCGGAGCCTCGCACGTGATCCTGGCAGTGCCCGTCGGCGCGCCGGAGACGATCAGAAGCCTGCGGGAGGACGCCGACGAGGTGGTCTGCCTGGAGACGCCGGACTACTTCCACGCGATCGGCGTCTGGTATCGCGACTTCTTCCCCACCACCGATCAGGAGGTCGTGGAGCTGCTGCGGCGTGCCGCGCCGGCGGACGAGGAGTCCACGGCAGGGTCCCCGTGACCCCATGGCCTGTTCGCCGGTGGGCGCCGGAGGCGCTGAATGAGGTGGACGAGATGGGCACACGCAACGACGAGATCGCGGGGTTGCTGCAGGAGTACGCGGACCTGATCGCGATCACCGGTGGAGACGCGTTCAAGGTGCGGGTGTACGAGAAGGCGGCCCGTTCGGTCGGCGGATACCGGCAGGACGTTGCCTGCCTGGACGTGGGCGGGCTGCGGCGGATACCGAATGTCGGCGGGTCGATCGCAGGCAAGATCGATGAGTACCTGCACACGGGTGCGATCCATCAGCTGGAGGAACTGCGGGCGAGGATTCCGGCGGGGGTGCGGCAGCTGATCACGATTCCGTCGCTGGGGCCCAGGAAGGCGATGGTCCTGTACCAGGAGTGCGGAGTCGACTCGGTCGAGTCGCTGGAGGAGGCGATCAGGACCGGGAGGCTGTGCGGCCTGCATGGCTTCGGGGAGAAGACCGAGGACAACCTGCTCCACGGGATCGAGTTGATGCGCAAGGCCGGCAGGCGCGTCAACATCGGTGTCGCGATGGCCGTCGCCGAGGAGGTCGTCGCCGCGCTTTCCGCGATGCCGGGTTGCCTGCGGTGCGCTTACGCCGGGTCGCTGCGCCGGATGAAGGACACGATCGGCGACGTCGACGTGCTGGCCACGGCCCGGGACGCGCCGGCCTTGATGGCGGCCTTCACCACGCTGCCCTCCGTGGCCGAGGTGATCGTGCACGGCGAGACCAAGAGCTCGATCCGGACGGCCTCAGGGCTGCAGGTCGACCTCCGGGTGGTGCCGCGGGATTCCTGGGGTGCGGCGTTGCAGTACTTCACCGGCTCCAAGCCGCACAACATCCGGACGCGTGAAATCGCGGTGCACAAGAAGCTGAAACTCTCCGAGTACGGCGTCTTCGACGTGGCGACCGGAGAGAAGATCGTCTCCGCCGACGAGGCGGAGGTGTACGGCATGCTCGGCCTTCCGTGGATCCCGCCCCCGTTACGGGAGGACAGCGGTGAAATAGAGGCGGCGTTGCGGGGAGAGCTTCCGCAGGTGGTGGCCGAGGAGGACATCCGGGGCGATCTCCACACGCATACCGATCTCACCGACGGCCTGGCGTCGCTGGAGGAGATGGTCGCGGCGGCGGCCGCCCGCGGCTACGCCTACTACGCCGTCACCGATCACGCGCCGAACCTGTACATGCAGCGGATGACCGACGACAAGGCACTGGATCAGCGTGAACGGATGCGACAGCTGGGCGATGCCTATCCCGAGATGTGCCTGCTGCACGGGACCGAGCTCAATATCGACCCGGACGGGAACGTCGACTGGCCGCCGGATTTCCTGGCCGGGTTCGACCTGTGCGTCGCTTCGGTGCATTCGCATTTCACCCAGTCTGCGGCTGAGATGACCCGGCGCTTCGTCCGGGCCTGCGAGAACCGGAACGTCAAGATCATCGGCCATCCCACCTGCCGGACCATCGGCAAACGGGAGCCGGTCGAGGCCGACTGGGAGGAGGTGTTCCGGGCGTGTGCCCGTACGGGGACGGCTCTGGAGATCGACGCATTCCCCGACCGCCTCGACCTGCCCGCCGAACTGGTACGGCGAGCTCAGGAGTACGGCGTCCTGTTCTCCATCGGCAGTGACGCCCACGCGGTTCCGCATCTGAGCATGATGCGCTACGGCGTCGGCACCGCCCAGAGGGGCTGGCTGGCCCCGGATCGCATCATAAACACCTGGCCAGTGGGCCGCTTGCAGGAGTTCCTGGCGGCCCCGGGCGCGAGGTCATGATGGGGCCATGGCCGGGTGCAGCCGTTTCACCGCGTTCATGACATCGGACGGCCGAGCTCGGCCCGGGGAATGCGACGACGAAGACCGGGTGACATTGTTCCTCTGCGGCGACGTGATGCTGGGGCGTGGCGTCGACCAGATCCTTCCCCGCCCCGGTGACTCGGCCCTCCGGGAGATGTGGGTTCGGGACGCCCGGGCGTACGTGGAGCTGGCGGAGGCGGTGAACGGCCCGATTTCCCGCCCGGTCGGCTTCTCCTGGCCCTGGGGAGACGCGCTCCGGGTGCTCGACGCGGTGGCGCCCGATGTCCGCGTGCTGAACCTGGAGACGAGCGTTACACGCAGCGACGAGTTCGCCCCGGGCAAGGCAGTGCATTACCGGATGAGCCCCGACAACCTCGGCGGCTTGACCGTGGCCCGGCCCGACGTGTGCGCCTTGGCCAACAACCATGTGCTGGACTTCGGCCGGCGGGGGCTCAGGGAGTCGCTCGACGCCCTCACCGAGGCGGGACTGACCGCGGCCGGCGCGGGACGGGACGCTCGTCAGGCGTGGCGCCCCGCGGCCGTCCCGTTGCCCGGCGGTGGGCGGGCACTGATTTTTTCGTTCGGAACGGCCTCCAGCGGCATCCCGCCAGGATGGGCGGCAGCCGACGATCAAGCCGGACTCGCGTTCGTCCTCAAGCCGTCGGACGCCGCGGCGGCTGACGTCGTCGATCGGGTGAGCCGGGCGAAGCGTCCGGGCGACATCGTGGTCGCCTCCATCCACTGGGGCACCAACTGGGGATATTCCGTGCCGGCAGGCCAGATTCGCTTCGCCCATGCCCTGGTGGACGGCGCCGTCGACGTCGTCCACGGACATTCCTCGCATCATCCCCGCCCGATCGAGGTCTACCGCGACAAGCTCATCTTGTACGGCTGCGGCGACTTCATCGACGACTACGAAGGCATCGCGGGTTATGAGGAGTACCGGGACGACCTGCGCCTGATGTACTTCGCTTCGCTGCAGCCCCGCTCCGGAAACCTCACCGATCTGCGGATCGTGCCGATGCAGGCCCGGCAGATGAGGCTCCGCCATGCCGTACCCGCTGACCGCGCGTGGCTTCGCGGGGTCGTCGACCGCGTCAGCCGCAGCTTCGGGACACGAATCGCCCTCGAGCGCGACGAAACCTAGCAGTCAGTCCTGGACGGCCATCTCGCCGAGCAGGGACCAGTCGTCCTGCTCCAGGACCGTGTTGACGATCTTCGGAGTCTCGGCCAGGTAGGGCGGCAGAGTCCGCTGCGCCGTCTTGAAGTGCTCGGACTGGACGTGTGCGGCGCCGGCGTCGCCGTCCCGGAACGCCTCGACCAGCACGTACTCGGTCGGGTCGTCCAGGCTGCGCGACCATTCGAACCACAGGCAGCCCGGCTCACCGCGGGTGGCCTCGGTGAATTCCCGCGTGATCTCCGGCCACCCTTCGGCGTGCTCGGGTTTGATCCGGAATTTCGCAGTGATGAAGATCATGCTCGCCTCGCCGATGTCTCAACATGCTGATCTTCCAGCGAGCCTATCGCTGCCGACAGTGAATGCCGAGGCCAACCGGCACGTCGTTCGACCGCGTGCAATCACCGCTTCGGGCCCGCTCTTGGAGCGTTGACAGATGTTCGCATTTGTGGGATCACAGTCGAAAGATCCAACCTTTGCGCTGAGCCGGCTCTCTCGCCCACATCCGTGAACGCTCACGGCAACGATCCCGTGAGCGCTCACGAAGGTCGCCGAGCCGGCGGGAAAGGAGTCCTGGATGGCCCCTTCATCGACCAGCAGGAGGAGGAGGCTCGCTGCGGCGTTCGCCGTGGTGACCGCCCTCCTTCTCAGTACGGCGCCGGCCGGCCCCGCACGAGCCGATCTTCAAAATCCCCGCCAGGCCTTCCTGCGCTCCTCCGTCGCGGGGCTGTTCCTGCACTGGGGGGAACGCACGGCCCCGCAGCACACCGACTGCGCCCAGTGGGAGGCGGACGTCACCAACGGGGGCTGGACTCCGGGGTACTGGGTGTCGGAGGCGCAGAAACTCCACGCGCAGTACATCGTGCTGGCGACGTTCCACAGCCGCCTCGGGTACGCCCGTCCATGGCCGTCGGCGATCCCCGGAAGCTGCCGCACCAAGCGCGACTTCCTCGGCGAACTGATCACCGCCGCGAACGCCCAGGGCGTGAAGGTCATCCTCTACATGACCGACGACCCGCAATGGCATGCCGACGGACTGACCTCGGGCGACTGGCTCGACTCCTCGGCCTACTCCGCCTACAAGGGGCACACCGTCGACCTCACCACTCGGGACGGCTTCGGCGAGTTCAGCTACGACAACATCCTCGAGGTCGCGAACCGGTACCCCAGCCTGTCGGGGTTCTGGATCGACAACGACAACGCCTACTGGGAGAGCCACAACCTGTACGAGCAGATCTACCAGCTCCGGCCCAACTACACGATCAGCAACAACAACGAGGACACGCCGATCATGGACATGATCAGCAACGAGCAGAAGACGGGGATGACGCCGGCCTACGACTACCCGCAGGCGGTCTACACGGCGGCGCCCCGGCTGATCGAGGCCGACTTCAAGCTCCCCTCGACCGGAGCGTGGTGGTATGACGGGTCCAACCCCTCGGTGGACCGCAAGCTCACGATCGGCCGTCTCGTCACCAACGCCGGCTCCTCCATCAAGGCGCTCATGGCCGAGACCGCGCAGGTCAACGGCCGCTTCCCGTCGAACCAGGAGGCGTTCAACGACTTCGCCGACGACTACCTCGACCAGATCTGGCCGTCGCTGAACGGCACCGAAGGCGGCGGGTACATGTACGGCGGCCTCCAGCCCGGTTTCTGGAACGACGGCGCCCACGGCGTGACGACGATCAGCAAGACGAACCCCAACCTGCACTACATCCACGTCATCACCCCGCCGTCGGGAAGCACGGGCGGCACGCTGCAGGTGCGTGACAACGGGTACCGGATCACTGGCGTGAAGAACCTGCGCACCGGTGCGGCACTGAGTTTCACCCAGGCCGGCGGCACGCTGACGATCAGCGGCGTGTCGTCCTGGGATCCGTACGACACCGTCTTCACGGTCACGAGCAGCGGTCGCGAGGGGATCTACTCGGGCGTCACGCTGAGCGCCACCGCCTCGGCGAGCGGGCACGCCGCGTCGGCCGCCGGAGACGGCGACTACCTGACCTACTGGGACAGCAACAAGACCACGCCCGTCTCGCTCACCTACGACCTGGGCTCGGCCAAGGCCGTGCGGTACATCGGGATCAACCAGCGTGAGGACTCGGTCAGCTACGCCCGGTCGGACACCGAGCAGTCCGCCCGGGTCAAGAACTACCGCGTCTACGTCTCCAGCGACGGCACAAGCTGGGGAAGCCCGGTCAAGACCGGCACGCTGCCCAGCCGCCGCGGCGTGCAGTTCATCGACCTGCCGGCCACCACCACCCGGTATGTCCGGCTGGAAGCGGTCGACACGTACGCCGCGTCGACCGACACCACCCGTTACAAGCGGCTGCGGGTCGACGAGACGTGGATCGGCGGAGCCTACGCCGGCGGCGGATCCACCACCACGGTCGAGGGTGAGACCGGCACGATGAACGGTTCGGCGGTGGCCGCCGCCTGCGCGACCTGCTCAGGCGGCGCGAAGGTGCGGTTCATCGGCAACAACGCGGCGAACTACGCGACCCTGACCGTCAACGCCGCCACGGCGGGCACCAAGCAGCTGACCGTGTACGCCGAGGTCGACGGGACGCGGTCGTTCTTCGTCAGCGTCAACGCGGGCACGGGGATCGAATTGCCGACGACCGGCACGAGCTGGTCGACGCCCACCAGTGCGACGCTGAACGTCACCCTCAACGCGGGCGCCAACGACCTGCGCTTCTACAACAACGGGGCCAACGCCCCCGACCTGGACAAGATCACCGTCAGCTGATTTTCGACGGCCCCCGGGGGTGCAGTCCCGGGGGCCGCCGGCGTCAGGGAATCCGGGCCGCTCTGACGGCCAGGCCCCCGCACAGGCCGGCAACCGTCATGCGGCACTCCATCGTCCCTACGGTGTGAAAGGGGTCGGAGAGGGGACCGAGGACAGCAGGCGCCGGGTCGTTTCCAGGCCCCAGTCGTCCAGGTCGGCGATCCTGTCGGAGGAGGCGCGCAGGCCTCCGAAACGCTCGACGACGCCGGCCCAGTCCTCCCGGCGTTGTACGGCAGGCCGGGCGATGAGGCAGTCCGGGTCGTTGACCCACAGTCGCCCGTGCTGCCACGAACGGCCGACGGTGGTCAGGGTCGCCGCATGCTGGGAGGGGTCGGACAGGTCGCCCGTGCCGGCGTCGTAGGCGGCGGCGACGTCGGGGGAGACGCGCATGGCGTCCACCAGTCCGGCGCTCGGCAGGATCGGGGCGCCGCTGCCCAGCAGGTACGGCGTGGCCCCCACGGCCTCGCGGACGAGGGCCATGCCCTCCCGATACGCGGCCAGCAGAGACGCTCCGGAGTGGCGTGGTCCTTCCACCGCTCCGGCGTACAGGAAGTCGAGCTTGAAGTAGTCGAAGCCCCACTCGCACAGGGTCTGGAAGACCTCACGCAGATAGCGGGCCGCGCCGGGGTGGGTGACGTCGAGTCCGTGCAGATCCTGGCCCCAGTTGTTCCCGGCGTCGCCCACCAGCCACTCGGGGTGCCGGCGGGCGATCTCGCTGCGCGCCCCGACGACGAAGGGCGAGATCCACAGGCCCGCCCGCCTTCCTTCGGCGCGGATGCGTGCCGCGATCCCGGCGATGGAGGAGAAACGTCCGGACGGCGTCAGCCAGTCGCCGATCTCGGCCTCCCAGCCGTCGTCGATCTGGACGACGTCGACGGGAAGCTCGTGCTCACCGATGGCCCGGAGGTTCTCCAGCACGTCGTTCTCGGTCACGTCCTCGTAGTAGTGGTACCAGGAGCACCACACGGTGGGGGGACGTCGCAGCGCCCCCACTCCGGCCTCGGCGGCCAGCCGGTCGGAGAAGGCGGCGAGCGCCGCGTCGATCGGCCCCGGGTAGGACTTCTCGACGATCTCTTCCGGCTGGTCCGCGGTGATCACCAGCAGATCGCCGTCCAGCCGTGCCCGGATCGAGGGGACGTTCACCAGGCCGTTCCGCGCGGCGAACAGCCGCACCGGCTCGTCCGGCCCGGGCGCGACCGCGAGCAGGCCCTCGCCCTGGAAGCCGTCGTCGGGTGCCGAGTGCCCCGGCCGGTAGCGCATCGTCTCCATGACCGGCAGCACGGGCCGGAAGCCGCGCGCGGTGACGGGTAGCGTCGCCGTCGGCGTCCAGCTCTGCCAGCCATGCGCGTGGACCTGCCCACGCCCCGGGTCGACCGTAATCTCGGCGATCGGATGAAAAATCATCCTTTGGTGGCTCCTCCCGTGAGGCCCTTGACGAACTGCTTCTGCAGGAACAGGTAGAAGATCAACACGGGCAGCGTGGCCAGGAACATGAGGGCGAAGACCGTGCCGAAGTCGGCCTGGTACTGGCCGATGGACCGGTAGATGCCGGTGGTGATGGTGGTGCCCTGCGACGGCCCGAGGATGACCAGGGGATCGATGAAGTCGTTCCAGATCCACACGCCCAGGAAGATCAGGACGCTCGCGGTCGCGGGACGGAGCAGCGGGAAGACCACCCGCCAGAAGATCCGGGTCCGGCTCGCCCCGTCGATCGCCGCGGCCTCCTCCAGCTCGATCGGGATGCCCCGCAGGAAGCCGGTGAAGACGAAGACGCCGAAGGGGATGTAGTACCCCACGTTGAACAGGACCAGCCCCTGCAGCGTGGTCATCAGGCCGAAAGCGCGCAGCACCTGCGTGACCGGCATGAGGATCACCTGCGGGGGGATCATGAGGCCTGCCAGCAGCAGGAGCATGGCCACACGCGCCCACCTGCTCCGCGACCGGGCCAGATAGTGGCCCAGCATCGCCGACAGCACCGTGAGCAGGATGATCGACAGCGTGGTGACGACGATGCTGTTGACCAGGCTCGCCCAGAACAGATTGTCCGTACGGCTCAGCAGACCGGTGATGTTGGCGAGCGTCGGCGGGACGGGCAACGACGACGGGGACTGTGTGATCTCCTCGCCCTGCTTGAAGACGTTGACGAGGATCATGTAGAGCGGCACCAGGAAGAACGCGCTGATGATCAGGGCGACGACGGGGCGCAGCCACGGCGCGCGGGCATCCTTCACAGGTTCACCTCCCGCCGGTTGAGCACGCGGAGCGTCACCGCGGCGGCGGCCGCGATGATCACGAGCATCACGATGGCCATCGCCGACGCGTAGCCCTGCCGGTTGGCCACCAGGCCGGTCTGCAGGACGTTGTAGGCGATGGTCGCGGTAGTGCCGGTGCCCGGCCCGCCGTGAGTGATCACCTGGATGTGGTCGAAGGCCTTGAACGCGCTGATCAGCAGCACCACGGTGTTGATGGTGAGCGCGGGCGCGAGCAGGGGCCAGGTGACCGACCAGAACCGGCGCATCGGGCCGGCGCCGTCGATCGAGGCGGCTTCGGCCAGCTCGGTGGGTACTCCCTGGAGCCCGGCCAGGTAGACGACGACGCAGAATCCGAGCATCTGCCAGGACAGGATGGTCGCGATGGAGTACAACGCGAGCCGCGGGTCGGACAGCCAGCCCGGCGGCTGGTCCACGCCGAGCGCGCGTAGCGCCTGGTTGACCGGTCCTTCGTCGTCCAGCATGCGGGTCCAGACGATGCTCACCACGACCGAGCTGAGCACCATCGGGGTGAAGAACACGGTGCGCAGGGCGTTGTAGAGCCAGCCCTTGCGATCGAGCAGCACGGCGATGCCGAGCCCGGCCACGTTCGGCACGATCACCACGATGACCGTGAGGATCGTGGTCACCCGCAGTGAGGTGAGGAACTCGCTGTCGGTGAAGAGCAGCCGGTAGTTCTCCAGGCCCACGAATTTGGTCGGCGGGTTGAACGGGTTGTGGTTGGTGAGGCTGTACCCGAAGCTGATCGCGATCGGTGCCAGCACGAAGCAGGCGTAGATGAGCAGGCCCGGCGCGCCGAACGCCGCGAACGACCGCAGTCGTTCCGCCGGGATCCGGCCCGGCCTCCGCGACCGGAGGGTCGCGGAGGCGGGCACGGGTGTCGTTTTGACGTCCACTGCCATGGGTCAGGACGCCTTGGACCACTCGTCGTCGAGGGAGGAGAGCACCTCTTGGACCGACTTGTTTCCGGTGATGAGGTCCTGGGCGGCCGCCTGCCACTTGTCGACCAGGCCGGGCAGCATGCCGTCGTTACCGGACTCCCAGCCGAACGCCTGGGTGACCGTCTTGTTCTGGACACCCTGCTGGTAGAGGTCGTATCCCAGCTTGAACACCGCGCCGGTGTCGGCCGGCGGCGTGTAGCCCTTGACCGCGGGGTAGAGCCCGTCGTTGTGCACCGAGGCGTCGAGGTTGGCCTGGTCCATCGTGTACGCCAGGGCGAACTTCTTCGCCTCGGGGAGGTTCTTGGCCGTGGCGCTCACCGACAGTCCGCCGCCGGTGAAGGCGGGGACGACCGTGCTGCCGTCGTCGGTCGGCCAGTTGAACGCGCCGATCTCCCATGACGGCTTGCGCTTGGGGTCGTCCCCGGCGGCGGCGAACCAGTTGCCCATCGGGTACATCGCGCCCTTGCCGTCGAGGAACGCCTGCTCGGTCGCCGCGTAGTCGCGCGCGACGTCCTTCTTGTCGATGTAGCCCTGCTTGGCCAGGTCGGCGAACTTGGTCGTGGCCTTGACGAAATCGGCGTCGGTGAACTTCACGGTTCCCGCGCGCCGCTTGGCCATCCAGTCGGGGGTCTTGGCGTACACGTCGGTCGCGATCGTCGCCGTCCAGGCGAGCGAAGAGGCGAACGGGTCCTTGCCGCCGCCGACCACGAACGGCGTGATCCCCTTGGCCTTCAGCTTGGCGGAGTCGTCGAGCAGTTCGGCGTACGTCTTGGGCGGAGCGCTGATGCCGGCCTTGGCGAACAGGTCCTTGTTGTAGTACACGACCGGGATGGTCTGGGTGTTGGTGGGCAGCTGGTAGATCTTGCCGTTGACCGCGCCGTTGTTCGGGAAGTCGAAGTCCTTCAGTTCCTCGGGGGTGAAGGCCGCCATCGCCCCGCTTTCGGCGAATCCCGCGGGGGACACCGCGATCATGACGTCGGGGAACTGGCCGGAGGCGAGGAGCTGCTTGGCGTAGGAGACCCGGTCAGCGCTCGGTGCCACCAGCTTCTTCACCGAGATGTCCGGATATTTGTCGGTCACCCGCTTGATCGCCGCGTCCCACACCTGGGGCGTCATGTTCGGCGTCTCGAAGACCAGGAAGCTGATCTCCTTCTTGCCGGCGGCTCCTGGCTGGGTCTGCGCCGTCTGCTCCTGACCGACGCTGCACGCGGCGAGCGTGACGGTGGCGGCCAGAGCCGTCAGTAAAGCTCTGTGCTTCATGACGATGTGCCTTCCGATATTGGATGAGGGGTGTTTTCTGACGCCGCCGGATGCGGCGAAGCGGTCCCCGACGATGCCCGTGCCGTCCTGAGCGCGAACACCGTGTCGTACGGATCCCATGAGGTGATTCCGCTGATCGTGAGATGCCCGCCGGACTGCGCGAACGCCACGGCGTCGCCGGTGCGCACGTCACGCGCCTCGACGACCGGCAGGCCGCCGTCCGCCACGCGTACCGTGCCGTCCGGTGGCCTGGCGACGACGTGGAGATAGTGCCGGTCAGGATCGTCCCTGCGTACGGTCGTCAGGGTGGTGACGCCGTCGCCACGCGGCCCCGGCCGTGCCGTACCAGACGGGCCGGACTGCCCGCCGCCCTCCGTGCCTCCGACGGACTCCCAGATCGCGTCCAGGTAGCGCGCGGCGAAGTCGCCGAACGCCTCCTGGTTGGGAGGGAACAGTCCTCCGTGCTGCGGGCCGAAGGCGAGCAGCGACTTGACGGAGGACGCCGCGTTGGCGACTATCCGGCCGATGACCCGGCCGTGGTTGACCGCCGGGTCGTCGCCGTCGAACCACCAGGTGTCGGCGACGGTGAAACGGTCCTCGGTCAGCCGGGGGACGAGAGCGCTCACGGACATGCCGGGAGCGACGACGTCCATGACCGTGTCCGCGGGCGGGGTGTCCTTGTCGTTGCAGGCCAGGATCCACCCGGGACGCTCCGTCCGGATCCGGTCGTACAGGCCGGACCGCCTCCAGTAGGCGTTCTCCCTGTCGATCCAGAATCCGGCCAGACCCGGATAGCGGCGCATCACCTCGGTGAAGTTGTCGTAGGCGAACTCCCCGAAGCCGTCGCGGGTGGTCAGGTCCACCGGTGAACCCTTGTAGGCGGAGTAGGCGGCCGAGTCGAGGGATTCGGTGCCCGTCTCGTCGTGCCACTGGGGATCGTCGGTCATGTACAGCAGGACCTTCACGCCTGCGCGCGTGGCCGCCGACACCAGTTCCCCGAGGAAGTCCCGCCGGGTGGCGGGGCTTCCGGGAACCTCCGACGGCCACACGCGGACGTAACCGAGCCGGCTGTGGAAGGACGCCAGCACGATGTAGCCCGCGTGCAGCGCTCCGGCCTTGTCCAGCCATCGCTCGGCGGTCCACCCGTCGGCGGTGACCCGGTCCTCCCACGCCTGCACATCCGCGTACGCGGGAGAGGTCCGCATGCCCCAGTGGAGGAAGAGGCCCAGGGCGCTGTCGCGCAGCCATTCCTGGCGGCGGACACCGCAAGCGATGGGATCGTCGGCGATCTCATTCGGCCGGGCCATTTCCATTCCTCCGTTACCGCTCACGTGAGCGTTCACGGAGACCTTGTTCCAACGCAGGACAAAAGTCAATAGTGAGAACTCAGGCGGATGCCCGGATGAGGAGTTGCGGTTCGATAACGGCCTCGGGGATCTCCGTCTCGCCCGCCCCGGCCAGCAGCAGCGCCGCCTGCTCCACCGCGATCTCGCCCAGGCGGCGCTTGTCGATGTGGAGCGTGGTCAGCGGAGGCTCCACGAGCTCGCCGATGCTCAGGCCGTCGAAGCCGAGGAACGCGCAGTCCTCCGGCACGCGCAGGCCGAGGGCGCGTGCGCGGAGCTGGGCCCCGATTGCGATCACGTCGTTGTAGGCGAACACCGCCGTCACGTCCCGGTGGGCTGACAGCAGCCGCTCCATCGCCGCGGCTCCGCCGTCGATCGAATTGTGCGCGGGCTGGATCCAGCCGACGTCGACGGGGATTCCCCGCTCGCCCATGACCCTGAGGTAGAGCTCCCGGCGGGCGTTCGGCGCCTCACCGGACAGGGCCATCTCGTCGTCGAGCATGGCGATGCGGCGGTGTCCCTTGCCGATCAGGTATTCCAGGCCGCGCCGGGCGCCGCCTTCGAAGTCGATCCGCACGCCGGGGACCGCGGGGGCGCGACCGCCCTTGTCCAGCAGGACGAACGGCAGGTTGCCCGCCGCGGCCTTGGCGATCGCGTCGTGATGGAGCAGGAAGGCCACGCCCGCGTCCACCTGGTCGAACAGCAGGTCGACCACCTCGAGCTCCTTGCGGTGCTCCGAACCGGTGTTGTAGACGACGACCTGCCATCCCCGCCGTTCGGCGGCTTCCAGAACGCCGGCCGTCACCTCGGGGAAGAACGGGTTCAGCACGTCGGCGATCACGAGGCCGAGGGTGATGAGGTCCTGACGGACCAGGCCACGGGCGAACCGGCTGGGGCGGTAGCCCATCGCCCGGGCCGCGTCGAGCACACGCTGCCGGGTCTCGGGATCGATCTCGGACTTGTTGTTGATCGCGCGGGACACGGTCTGTCGGGAGACGCCGGTGGCCTGCGCCACCTGGTCGATGGTGACCCGCGGTCTTCTGTTGGTCGGCACGAAGGGACTGTAACTTCTGCGGCCGGTCCGGCGCGCACAGTGACCGACGCCGCATTCTCCGTCCGGCACCCGTGCGGCCAGTGACAAACCGCGTCACAAACGTGGGCGTGAGCAGTTCGGTGCTGATTTGCAAACAGATGCCTGTGGTGCCGGCGGGACATTCCCAAGCCATTCCGGATCGGTTCGATTGCTGCCTGCCGGCGCCGGATCGGCAGGCTCCGAAACAAAGGCGACCCGGTACATGCCGCCCGCGCCGAGCCGCCGGTT
This sequence comes from Planotetraspora thailandica, assembly GCF_016863335.1. GTDB lineage: Bacteria > Actinomycetota > Actinomycetes > Streptosporangiales > Streptosporangiaceae > Planotetraspora > Planotetraspora thailandica. The sequence goes on along the minus strand of NZ_BOOR01000017.1, from coordinate 29,193 downwards.
GGGGGCGTTCACGCAGGTGAAAGGCCGGGGTCACGTGGACGCGGAGCATCCCGGCAGGACAAGTCACCACCGGTTTCCCAGTGCGCTCCAAGAGCAATTCAAGTCGCCGCTCCTATACCTGAAGTCGGTCAGCCGGTGGGGGACGGGCTCGTCGAAATGACGGTGGGGGCAGCGGATTCGCGCTGATTCCCGGTCCGCGCTGATCGTCCGGGGATTTTTGTCGAATTCGGAAGAAGCCTGCAGGGGGTACGGCGTGGACGCGCGCAATGGGCGTGAAGACCAGACCAGCGTGGATCGACACGTGCTGGAGGACATCGCCAAAGCGGCCTTGGCTCGGGCGGGCCGTGCGACGGCCGGCGAGGAGGCCGCGAAGGAGGCCACCACCTGGGAGTTCCGTACCCGCCGGCCGTGGACGTATGTGACACCGGTGGGCGCGGCACGCAGGGCGCAGGGCTGGAAGCTGCATGTCTCGGCGACCCCGCTGTCGGCCCCGGTGGTGCTGGCACGCGCGGTGGAGGTGCTGGCGCGGCGTCGCTGCTCGTTCAAGTTCGCCGCGACCTTGGCCGAACTGTCCGGCCTGGTGTCCAGGGAGCAGGACCGCGGGGCGGTGGGGAAGTTCATCACCGTCTATCCGGCGGACGACCGGGCGGCGACCGCGATCGCCGAGGAACTGCACGCGGCCACCATGGGCCTGCCCGGGCCGCCCATCCTGTCCGACCGCGCGTACAAGCCGGGCAGCCTGGTCCACTACCGCTACGGGGTGTTCTCCGCGCCCTCCGTGCTGGACAACGACGGCACCTACGCGTCGCGGCTGACCGCGCCCGACGGCACGCCGGTGACCGACAAGCGCAACGCCTGGTACTCCCCACCCTCGTGGGCGCCCTGCCCCTTCGAATCGGGCAAGGCCCCCGTACGGGTGGCCGCGCCGGAGGCGGTACTGCTGGCCGACCGGTTCGTCGTGCGCCAGGCCGTGCGGCACAACGCCAAGGGCGGGGTGTTCCTGGCCGAGGACCGCGACACCGGCGGGCACGTGGTCGTCAAGCAGGCCCGGCCGCACGTGGGCGCCAGGCTGACCGGACGTGACGAGCGCGACGCCCTGCGGCACGAATGGCGGATGCTCGGCCTGTTCGGGCCGCTCGGCGTCACGGCGCGCAGGGTGGCGTTCTTCGACAAGGACGACAACCTGTTCCTGGTGCAGGAGCGTCTCGAGGGGACCGTCCTCACCGCCTGGGCGGGCGAGCGCAGAGTCGAAGCACCGGACCCCCGCCGCCGCGAAACGGTGCTGGGCCTGGTGGGGCGCCTGGTCGACCTGGTCACGACGGTGCACGAGCAGGGCTACATCGTGCGTGACCTGACCCCGAACAACGTCATCGTCGCCGGGGACGGCGACTGCCGGCTGATCGACCTGGAGACTGCGGCGATGCCCGGCACTCTGGTCGGGCGCGCCCACACCCCCGGATACGCGCCGCCGGAGCAGGAGCAGGCTCCCGCCCACGGGCCCTGCCCCGGCGTCGAAGTGGACTTCTACGCGCTGGGCGCGACGGTGTTCTACCTGGTGACGGCGTGCCAGCCGATGCTGCTGGCCGATCAGGGCGAGCAGGCCAGATCGTGGGACTCCCAGGTGCGCACGCTGGTCGACGTGGCCGCCTCCGGCGATCCCGTGGCCACCGAGCTGGTTCCCATGATCGTGGGTTTGATGGTGGAGGATCCCGCCCTGCGGTGGGATCTGGCCAGGGTCCGCGCGTTCCTGTCCGGCCTGGCCACCGGCCCGCAGGCGCCTCCCGTGGCGGAGGGGGGTCACCGGCTCGGCACGGCCGAGCAGGACCGGCTGCTGCACGACGGGCTGGCGTACACCCTGCGCACCATGTCCACCTCGGCGTCCACCTCGGCGTCCTCCTCGGCGTCCACCTCGGCGTCCTCGGGCGGGGTGGCGGAGCCGGTCGCGTCCGCCCGGCTGTGGGCCGCCACCGGGTACGGCGCCAACGCCGACCCCTGCGGTGTCCAGTACGGCGCGGCCGGAGTGCTCCACCTGATGGCCTCCCTGGCCGGGCCCGATGCCGCGCCCCTGCCGCAGGAGTTGCGGGGCCGGCTCACGACCGGCCTGCGCGACGGCGCGAACTGGATGATCCACTGCCTCGCGGGCGAGCGCCGCCCCTCACCGGGGTTGTACTTCGGCCGGGCCGGAATGGCCTGGGCCCTGTACGAGGCGGGCACGGCGCTCGACGACCACGACGTGCGCGCGGCGGGCCTCGACCTCGCCCTTGACCTGCCGGTCAGCTGGCCGAACCCGGACATCTGCCATGGCCTGGCCGGGACCGGGATGGCGCTGCTGCACCTGTGGAACGCCACTGGTGACACGAGATTCCGCGACCGGGCGAGCGCCTGCGCCGACGAACTGCTCAAAGTCGCGCAGCGCACCCCCGACACGGTGTTGTGGGCCATCCCCAAGGATTTCGACTCCGCGCTGGCGGGCGTGGTGCACTACGGCTTCGCCCACGGCGTCGCCGGGATCGGCGCCTACCTGCTGACCGTCGGTGCCGCGCTCGGGCGCGAGGACTGTCTGGAGACGGCCGTTGCCGCCGGCCGTACTCTCGTGGATGCGGCCGGCTATCACGGCGGGGCGGCCTGGTGGGGGGAGGGCCCGCACGGCGGGGCGAAGATGCCCCACTGGTGCAGCGGATCCTCCGGAATCGGGACTTTCCTGGTACGCCTGCACGCGGCCACCGGGGACCGGCGTGCGCTGGAGGTGGCCCGCGCCGCCGCCATGGCGGTGCACGGCCACCGGCTGCGCTCCGGCACCGCGGCCTGCCACGGCCTGGCCGGAGACGGGCAGTTCCTGCTGGACCTGGCGGAAGCGGCCGGCGAGCCGGTCTACCGGGACCAGGCCGAGGAATTGGCCGGCGTGCTGTGGGCGCGCGCAACCATGCGCGACGGGCTGCTCGTGGTGCCCGACGAGAACGCCCTCGATGTGACGTTCGGCTGGAACACCGGTCTGGCCGGTGTGCTCGCCTTCATGCTGCGGCTGCGCCACGGCGGCCCCCGCCCGTGGATGGCCGACGCCGCGATCACCGCGGAAAAGCGAGCCGACAAGGGACTCGCGACGACCGGTGGCAGGGCGTGATGAGGTCCCTGCCGACTGCCGTCACCGGCCTGCCCGCGGAGGTCAGGCGGATCAGTTTCCGGTTCTCCGGCAACGGGCACTACGCCACCTGCCTGGCCGCCTACGGCCGTGACAGGCTCATGCCGGAACTGTGGGACCTCACCGGTCCCACGCCGCGGCCACGCCTGTCACCCACCCGGGACGGCGAGACCTCGTGGACGCTCCCGCTCCCGACCGGAGACGGCGACGTGCTGCTGTGCCGCCACGGCAGGGGGTCGGCGCGGCTGCTGCTCGTCGTCCCCGCACCGGACGGCACGGCCGCCGAGGAGCACGAACTGCTCACCCCTCGAAACAGGGGGCTCAGGCTCGTCGCCGGTATCGCGCCGGGCACCGCCGCCCTGCTGTTCGAGAGCGGCGAGGAGGGGCGCACGACGGTGTGGCGCGTGTCAGGGCGTGCCGAACGCCCCGAGCCGATCGCCGAGCTGACCGGTGTGGTCGGCGGCGGAGCCTGGCTCGACGAGGACGGCCGGCGTCTCGCGCTGGCGCGCCCGGAGCCGGGAGCCGGCCCCACGCTCGTCCTCGACCTCGCCACCGGTGTCGCGGCGCCGCTCGAAGGGTCGGCGGACGGCGAGCACCTGCTCATGGCCGCGCCGCGCACCGGCGTGATGCTCACCGCGGCACGGCGTGACGGCACCTTCCGTCTCGGCGTACGGCACCGCGACGACCCGGCGCCGACGGTGTTCCCCGAGCGGCTGAACCGTGTCGAGGGCACCGTCACACCACTGACCCTGGATCCCGGCGGACGGCACCTGGCCCTGTCGGCCGTCCGCCGCAGCCGCTCCCACCTGGTGCTGCACGATCTCGTGGCGGACACGACCGTCGAGACCGAGCTCGGGACGTTGCAGCCGACGGCGCGCTGGACCGACGGCGGGCTGCATCTGCTGCACAGTGCGCCGGACCGTCCACTCGGGGTGGTCACCCTGCCCGATCCGCTGCGGCCCGGCGCGGGCCTTCGGGCAGCCGCCGAGGAGCACCCAGGACGCTGGGTTCCCGCCCGGACGGTGGACTACCAAGGCCCGGCCGGGCCCATCGAGGCCGTCGTGTACGGCGATCCCGCGACGAGCGAGCATGTGGTCCTGGCATTGCACGGCGGCCCGGAGGCGGCCTGGCACTTCGGATTCGAGCCGCTGTTCCAGCGGATGGCCGCGGCGGGAATGGCGGTGGTCGCACCCAACCAGCGCGGAAGCACCGGCTACGGGGCCGCGCACCGCGACGCCATCCATGACGCGTGGGGAGGCCCCGACCTCGCGGACATCCTCCATTTGGGGCGCACGCTGGCCGACGCGCGTGGACCGGGCCGGCACCGGCCCATGCTGTACGGCATCAGCTACGGCGCCTATTTGGCCCTGCTGGCCGCGGCCGCGGAGCCGGACCGGTGGGCTCGCGCCGCCGTCGTCGCACCGTTCCTGTCCGGCCGGAAGCTGTATCAGGACGGGCCGCCCAGCGTGCGCACGCTGCTCGATCGGCTCGGCGGTCGCGTGGAGCTCGACGATGCGCTCGGCCCGCGCGACCTGGCCCGGCTGGCGGGTCGAATGCGCCTGCCGATCATGATCGTTCACGGCCTGCAGGACTCGATCATCCCGGTCGCCCACTCCCGGCGGTTGCAGGCCGGCCTGCTGGCGGCCGGCCACCCGGTGGAACCGGTCTACCTGGAGATCGCCGGGGCCGACCACGACCCGCTGGCCTCCGGCGACGGGCACCTGGTCGCCGGCCGTCTCATCGACTTCCTGAGCGAAGGGGCCGGGCCGAGGACCGCCGGCTCCTCCATTCGCAGGGGGGCGTCCCTCCCCGCCTAGCGCGTGGCACGGCGACGCCTCGCGCGCCCGCCGCGCCGGTCCGCCGTGCGCGGACTCAACAGACCCCGGCCCGATCGCCGTTGATGCGGGCCGGTGCCCAGGCCGTCTCGAAGCGAGCGGCACGGATCGACGAAAGGAAACCGTCATGGAACTCGACATCAACGCCCTCGACATGCTGCCCGCCACCGGGGAGTCGCAGCTGTGGCCCTGTGCGCCGACCTGCAATCCCTACACCTGCGGCGACGCCTCCACCTGCTGGATCACCGACATCTAAGGATCGACCAACCATCACGGAAAGGAGAACGCCGTGGAGATCGACGTCAAGGCGCTGGACATGCTTCCGGCGGCCGAGGAGTCCTCGCTGTGGCCCTGCCTCGTCACCTGCGGGGCGGGGACGTGCGCGGACAGCTGCTGGATCACCATCTGACGGAGCCCCAGGTCACCGGTGCTGTGGTGACCAGGCGGCGGAAAAGGAGAAACGCAATGGAAATCGACGTCAAGGCGCTGGACATGCTCCCGGCCGCCGAGGAGTCCTCGCTGTGGCCCTGCGTCATCACGTGCTTCGTCTCGTGCGAGTCGAGCTGCCTCATCACCATCTGACGACGTCCCGGTCATGACCGGGCGGCGAAAAGGGAGAAACGCCGTGGAGATCGACGTCAAGGCGCTGGACATGCTTCCGGCGGCCGAGGAGTCGTGGCTGTGGCCCTGCACGCTCACCTGCTTCGGTGTGACGTGCGAGGGCGATGAGACCTGCTTCATCACCCTCAGCCTGGCCTAGTGAAATCCCCGGTCACCGCCGTCGGCGGTGACCGGGTCCTGTGGGAGATCACGAACGAGAGACGGAGAGGAAGGATGTCAGGCCCCATGTCAGGCCCCGTGTCAGGCACTCGTCACTGCGCCGCCGGAGAGCAGGTGACGCACAAGGACGGCGACCGCCTTCTCGCCTCCCTCGCACTACGCGCCTGGCGGCCGCTGGCGGTGGTCGCCGTCGGGACCGCCGTCGCCTCGGCCGCGACACTGACCATGCCTGCCCTGCTGGCCGCCGCGGTGGACGGGGTGCTCGCGGGTGAAGGCGTGCTCACCGCGGCGGCGCGGCTGGCTCTGATCCTTGCCCTCTTCACGCTCGCCGACCTGGCGCGCAACATCGCCGGCGCCTCATCCAACGCCAGGGCCACATCGACGCTGCGCCTGCGGCTCACGGGCCACATCCTGCGTCTCGGCGTGGGCGAGGCCCGCCGGTTCCCGATCGGGGAACTGGCCAACCGGCTGGTGAGCAACACCGCCAACGCCGGAAACGTCCCGCTGACCCTGCTGGACACCGCCGCCGGGCTCATCACCGCGGCAGGCGGGGTCACCGCGCTCTTCCTCATCGATTGGCGGACCGGGCTCGCCTTCCTGGCCGGCCTGCCCGTCGCGCTCATCGTCATCTTCGTCTTCGTCACCCGGATGTCCGGGCTCTTCGACGATTACCAGGAGGCACAGGGCCGTCTGGCTGCGCGTCTCACCGACACCCTGGCGGGCATCCGCACCGTACGGGCCTCCGGCACCGCCGACCGCGAGATCGCCCGCGTGCTCGCCCCGCTGCCCGAACTGTCCGCGGCCGGGCACGCCCTGTGGCGGGCCCAGGCCCGCGGCGTGTGGCGGATCGGCCTGGTGTTGCCGCTCATCGAGGTGGCGGTCCTCGCCGTGGCGGGCCTCGGCGTCGTGGACGGACGTCTCGCGCCCGGGCAACTGCTGGCTGTGGCCGGGTACGCCACGCTGGGCCTGTCGTTCATCGAACAGGTCGAAGCGGTGGTGAGCGTGGCTCAGGCCCGGTCGGCGGCGCGGCGGGTCTGCCAGGTGCTCGCTCTGCCCACCCAGGTCCCCGGCACGCACCCGGCGCCCGAAGGCCCCGGGGCGTTGTCGTTGCGCGGCGTCACCGTGACGCGAGACGGCGCCCGGCTGCTGGACGAACTCGACCTGGAGATCCCCGCAGGGCTGCTGACCGCCGTCGTCGGCCGGTCCGGCGCGGGCAAGACGACGCTGGCCATGGTGGCGGGCAGGCTGCTCGACCCCGATCGCGGACAGGTGTCGCTCGACGGCCGGCCCCTGGACGAGATCGCTCCGGATTCTCTGCGCGACGTCGTCGCCTACGCCTTCGAACGTCCCGCACTCCTCGGCGGGGACCTCGCATCGGCCATCGCCTACGGAAGGCCCGGGATCGACCGCGTGGCCGTACGGGAGGCCGCCGCCTCTGCCCGTGTCGACGACGTCATCGGCCGGCTTCCCCAGGGGTACGACACCCCGGCCGCGGGCGCGCCGTTGTCCGGTGGCGAACTCCAGCGCCTCGGCCTGGCCCGCGCGCTCGTACGGCGCGCCCGGCTGACCGTGCTCGACGACGCCACCTCCAGCCTCGACACCGCGACCGAGGCTCAGGTGACGCGCGCCCTCGTGGACGGGATGCGCGGACGCACCCGTCTGGTCGTCGCGCACCGGGCGACGACCGCCGCCCACGCCGACCTGGTCGTCTGGCTCGAAAGCGGCCGGGTGCGCGCTCAGGGCACACACCAGGACCTCTGGAACGACCCGGCCTACCGCGCCCTGTTCGCCACCGGGGACGTCAGCCGAAAGGAGGAGCCGTGTCCGGTGCTTCGCTGACCGGGTCGCCCTCGGTCGCTCGACCGGCGGCCGGCCCCCTCACAGGGCCCCATGCACTCAGCACGCCGCGTCTGCTGCTGGCGTTGCTCCGGCCTCGCCGCCGCCCACTCGCCGTCGCCCTGGCGTTGTCCGCCGTCGAATCGGTTCCGGCGCTGCTGTCTGGGCTGCTCGTCGCCGCCGCCGTCGACCACGGCTTCCTGGCGGAAAGGCCGGGCGTCGGCCTCGCCTTCCTCGGCCTGCTCGCCGCGGTGATGTCGCTCAAAGCAGTGGCCACCCGGGTGATGCTTCCCGTCCTGGCCGAGGTCGTCGAACCGCTGCGCGACGACCTCGTGCGAGCCGTGGTCACCGCCACCGTGACCCGCGCCGCCACAGGCGCGGAACCGCCCGACACCGCCGCCGTCAACCGTCTCACCGCGCAGGTGGAAACGCTGCGGAACCTGGTGTCCGCCCTGCTGCGCAGCAGCCGCCAGCTCGGCGTGTCGTTGATCGCCGCACTGGTGGGGCTGCTGGCCCTGTCTCCGCCCGCCGCCGCCATCGCCGTGGGACCGATGCTGCTGGCCTTGGCCGTCTTCGCTTGGCTGCTGCGCACGCTGACGAACCGGCAGCGTGCGCTGATCCTGGCCGACGAGCGGCTCACCGCCGAGGTCACCCCGATCCTGGCCGGAATACGCGACGTCGCCGCCTGCGGAGCCCATGACCAGGCCCGTGCGACGGTGGACGCCGCAGTCTCCGCACAGGTGGCGGCCACCATGTCCATGGCCTGGGCCGGCATCGGCCGGAGGCTGATCGTCACGCTCGGGGTCCACCTCCCGCTGCTCGTCCTGCTGATCGCCGCCCGTCCACTCGTCGACGGCGGCCATCTGAGCGCGGGAGAGGTCATCGGTGCGGTGACCTACCTGGCCACCGGGCTCGACCCGGCGTTGCGCATGCTCGTCAACTCGGTCGGCGGCTGGGGAGTGGCCCTCGCCGTCTCGCTGCGCAGGATCGCCGAGTCCATCACTGTGCCCGCGAGCTCACCGTCGACCGGGCGCACCCCGGTTCGCCCGCTCGGATATGCGCTGCACGCCGAGCGGCTGACCTTCGGCTACGCGCCCGAAGCGACACCGGTCGTACGCGACCTCGACCTAACGATCCCCGAAAGGGCTCATCTGGCTGTGGTCGGCCCGAGCGGTGCAGGCAAGTCCACCTTGTCGATGCTGCTCACCGGGCTCCTGACACCGGCCGGTGGCCGGATACTGCTCGGCGGGCTCGCGCTCGAGGAGACTCCGGAACACCGCCTGCGGACCGCGATCGCACTCGTGCCCCAGGAGGCGTACGTCTTCACCGGAACCGTCCGCGAGAACCTCGCTTACCTCACTCGGGCCCACCTCAGCGGGGGAGAGGCGTGGGGCACCGATGCGCGGCTGCGTGCGGCGGCCACGGCCGTGGGTGCCCTGCCGCTGGTCGAACGGCTCGGCGGGCTCGACGCCCTCATCGAGGAACCCTCCTCGCTCTCCGCCGGGGAGAGGCAGCTCATCGCCCTGGCCCGCGTCCATGCCTCGCCCGCGCGGATCGTCGTCCTGGACGAGGCCACCTGCCACCTCGACCCTGCCGCCGAGCAGCGTGCAGAGGAGGCGTTCGCCGAACGCGACGGCACGCTCATCGTCATCGCCCATCGGATCAGTTCCGCCATGAGAGCACAGCGCGTCCTGCTGATGGACGGCAGCACAACAATCACCGGAACGCATCCGGAACTGCTCACTCGATCACCCTTGTACGCCGACCTGGTCGGCCACTGGCGGGGCGACGCCCGTCTCATGAGGACCGCCTGTCGCCCTGCGCGTCACGCGAACGAGGAAAGGACCATGCCATGACCACCCCGAAGGGGCCCGGCGACGTCGTCTGGGACGTCACCTACGCCTGCCCGCTGCGATGCGTGCACTGCTACTCCGAGTCGGGCAGACGTCCGGCCCGGCAGCTGAACCATGAGGAGATGCTCGCGGTCGCCGACGCGATCATCTCCCTGCGCCCGCAGTCGGTGGAGTTCGCCGGGGGCGAGCCGCTGCTGGTCAGAGGCATCGTCGAGGTCGCCGAGCGGATCAGGGAAGCGGGGGTGGCCGCCAACCTCTACACCGGCGGATGGACTCTCGACCGCCGGTCGGCCGAAGAGGTGACCCGGGTCTTCTCCCGGATCACCGTGAGCGTCGACGGAGCGAGCGCCGAGGTGCACGACCGGATCCGCGGACGCGCCGGTTCGTTCGAGCGGGCGATGAGCGCGCTGGCCTTCCTGGACGACCTGTCCGGGAAGCGGGTGGCGGGAGGCGCCGACCCCGTCGATTTCGGGGTGGACTACGCGGTCCTGCGGTCCAACCTCCATCAACTGGAAGAGTTCTGCCGCACCGTCGCCCCCCGCTTCCCGCACATGCGGTTCCTCACCTTCGCCGCCGCGGCGCCGTCCGGGCTCGCGAGCAGGGAGGGATTCGCCGGACACGAGCTGCTGGGTTTCGACCAGCTGCGCACGCTGGTGAGCGGGGAGCGCGTCGAACGGCTGCGTTCCCTAGCACCGCGCTCGGTGCGGGTGACGACGTCGGACAACCTGATCTTGATGATGCATCCGAACTTCCTGAGGCGGCACGGTTTCCCGCTGCTGCAGGTGGAGCCGGACGGTGAGGTCCGCGCGATGCCGATCTACGAGGGCACCGTCGGCAGCCTCCTCACCGAGGACGCCGGCACGCTGTGGAAGCGCGCCGTGGAAAGGTGGAGCGATCCCCTGGTGGTGGAGGCCCTGTCGGCGGTTCGCTCAATGGAGGACTGGGCCGAGGCGACCCGGCGCATCGACTACCACTTCGGGACCGATGACGTCCGCCGCCGCATCGACCGCCGCCCGCTTTACCCCTCGGGCGACCCGGCGAGCAGTCCTCTGGTGCCGTCATCCCGGACGGCGTAACGGCCGAAGCGAACTATCCCGCTGCGAGGACTTCGTTGAATCCCTCGGTCGAACTGGGGTGGGTGTAAATGGTGTCGCGCAGCTCGCTCGCCGTCACCCCGTGACGCATGGCGAGGGCGACCGTGTTGATGAGCTCCTGCGAGTCGACGCTGAGCAGGGCGGCCCCCAGGATCTGGTCGGTGCCGGCGTCGATGACGAACTTCATCAGTCCCCGGGTCTCCTCCACGATCCGGGCGCGGGGCATCGCGGCGATCTGGGCGATCGGCTTGGCGGCGATCTTCACCGAGTGCCCCTGTTCACATGCCTCTCGTTCCGTGAGCCCGACCCCGGACAGTGGCGGCGTCATGAACAGCGTGTGGGGGACCGCTCGGCGGTCCGCCGTGGACCGGGCGCCTGTGCCGATCAGCTGGTCGGTCACGATGCGGCCGTCGTCCAGGGAGATGTAGGTGAACTGGGGTCCGCCGTTCACGTCGCCGACGGCGAAGATGTGCGGCTTACTGGTGCGCAGGTGCTCGTTCGGGCAGGGCGCCGGGAAACTGATCTTCGACAGCCTGCCCGACCCCCTCCACGTGTCCCTCGGCGCCGAATCGAGCGAACCCGTGCGGATGCTGAGCGCGCTGACATCCGTCGCTTCACCCGCGGCACCGGCATGACCGTCGGAGACTTCCTCACCCGCGCCCGGATGATGACCGCGGCCGATCTGCTCACCGGCACCGACCGGCCGGTCAGCGTGATAGCCGCCGAGGTCGGCTACCGGTCGGAATCGGCCTTCGGCCGAGTGTTCCGCCCGGCCACGGCCACCACTCCGGCCCGATTCCGCCCGAAAGCCGCCGGCTCGTAGCCGGTGCCCCATGGCTGGAGGGCGGCGCGCTCTGTGCAGGGCGTGACGGCGGGTGGGCTCCGGGGCGTGGCGGCCCCGGAACCCGTGAGTCCCCAGGCGGAGCGGTGTCAGAAGGCCAGGTCGCGCCAGGTCTTCACCTGGTCGGAAGACAGCCTTCTGGCGAAGATCGCCATCCGGTCGACGGCGCCGGACAGTCGCTGGCCGCCTCCCTGGTCGGCAGCGAAGCGCAACGGCCGGGAGGTGCAGCCGGTGATGCCGTCACCGGTCGCCTGTCCGCCCGCCACCCTGACGCCGTCGACGTAGACGTCGATGGCCCCGCCCTTCTGCAGCGTGACGACGAGGTCGATCCAGCGGCCGGTGGGGATCGTCGTGTTGATCCCCACGTTCAGACCGGCGCCGATGAACCGCAGCGTGTTCGACGGCGTCAGGTCGATGATGATGCCGTCGGTTCCGGGGTTGCCGGAGGGCTGGGAGTCGAACAGCCGCCGGTAGCCGCTGCCCGCCACCTTGACCTCGGCGGCGAAGGTGGCCTCGGGCAGGTAGCCGAGGGTGGTGGCGCCGGTGGTCAGATAGGTCGGGCCGGACAGGACGAGTCCGCTGCCGCTCGGCGCGGTGGCGTCATAGGCCGCGCCGCCCACGATCGTCGCGTCCCGGCCGTTGCCCGAGGTGTCGGCCACGGTGTTTCCCGCGGACGGGTCCCAGGCGACGAGCGGCCGGTCGGCCGAGGGAGTCGCGCAGGGGTTCAGGGCCAAGGTGGCCGAGGTCGTACCCCTCCAGTTGTCCCCGGTGGCAGTCGCGGTGATCCGGGCGCTGCGTGTGCCGTCCGAGGAACCGCTGGTGACCGTGAACGTGGCGGTCCGTGTGCTGCCCGGAGCCGACGCCGGCAGGTGGACCGTGGCCGGGGTGGCGGTCCAGCCCTTGGGCAGGGTCAGCGTCACGTCGGACGCGGGTACGGCCCGCTTGCGGGCGGCGGTCACGGAGACCTCGACGGGGAAGGACGCGTTCTGCCCGGCCGCGGCGGGCGCGGTGAGGGTGACCACGGCCTCGTTCTGAATCGTGTAGGCCTTGCCGGCCGTGGCGTTCCAGGTCAGGGTGTCGCCGTCGCGGTGCGGACCGACCTCGTGGCCCTGCTCGTCGTAGACCCGGTAGCGCCCGGCGATGAAATCGGACTTCACCGTGATGCGCCCGGTCTTCCCCGGGTGCACGGTGATCGTGTCGGCGGCGCCGCCCTTCCAGGTGGCGTCCACGGTCACGTCCCCGCGGGCGCGCAGGCCGGAGAACGAGCCGTCCTTCCATGTCGACGGGAGCGCAGGCAGCACGTGCACGTAGTCGTGCTGACTCTGCACGAGCATCTCCGCCACGCCGGAGGTGGCGCCGAAGTTGCCGTCGATCTGGAACGGGGGATGGGTGTCCCAGAGGTTGTCCAGGGTGGAGGTCTTGATCTGCTCGCTGAGCATCTTCAGCGCGTGATCGCCGTCCAGCAGCCGCGCCCAGAAGTTGATCTTCCAGGCCTTGCTCCAGCCGGTGCCCCCGTCGCCGCGCGCCGTGAGCGACACCTTCGCGGCTTCGGCTTCGGGAGTCCCGGCGACGATCTGGTTGCCGGGGTGCAGCGCGTACAGGTGGGAGACGTGCCGGTGGTCGTCGGTCCTGGAATCCCAGTCGGTCTTCCACTCCTGCAGCTGGCCCCACGAGCCGACGCGGATGCCCGGGTCGAGCTTGGCGAGAGCCGTACGGACCTCGTCCTGGAAGCCGCGGTCCACGCCGAGCTTCTCGGCGGAGGCCAGCGCGTTGGTGAGCACCTCGTGCACGATCTGCTGGGACATCGAGGCCCCTGCGGAGAAGTCGCCGTGCTCGGGGGAGTAGCTCGGGGACACGACCAGCGTGCCGTCGCGGGGGTCGGTGTGCAGGAAGTCCAGCCAGAACTCGGCGGCGCCCTTGATCACCGGGTAGGCGGTGTCCCTCAGGTAGCCCACGTCACCGGTGAACCGGTACCTGTCGTACATGTGCTGGGTGGTCCAGGCGGCGGCCTCGGGGAACCAGAACGAGGTGGCCCAGTTGTGGAGCCCGGTGAAACCGAACGGGTTGGTCTCGTTGTTGACCACCCAGCCGCGGGTTCCGTACATCTCCTGGGCGGTCTCGGTGCCGGGGGCGACCATCGAGGAGATGTACCGGTCGTACGGCCTGGTGGTCTCGTCCAGGTTGGTCTGTTCGGCCAGCCAGTAATTCATCTGCAGGTTGATGTTGACGTGGTAGTCGGCCGACCAGGGCGGGTTCGTCGAGTTGTTCCAGACGCCCTGCAGGTTGGCCGGCAGGAGTTCGTCCTCCCGGGAAGAGGAGATCAGCAGGTACCGGCCGTAGGCGAACATGAGCGCTTCCAGCGCGCGGTCGTCGGCCGAGTCGCCGCCGGTGTACGCGCGCCGCAGCCGGTCGGTCGGGACCGACGGGGTGCCCTGGCCGATGTCCAGCTTCACCCGGTCGAACAGGTTGCGGTAGTCCGCCAGGTGCGCCTGCTTGAGCTGGTCGTAGCTCTGGCCTGCGGCGGTGTCCACGGCGGCGGTCACCTTGGCGTGCGGGTCGTCGCCGCGATACGCGGGGTAGGCGCCGGAGTAGTCGGTGCCGGCCGACAGGACGAACATCGCGCTGTCCGCGCCGGTGACGGTGATCCTGTCCCCGGAGTCGGTGCGTGTGCCGCCCTGGGTGATCACCTGGACCTGGGCCTCGAACTTCATCTTGTTGTCGGACAGAGCGCCGCGGATTGTGAGCCGGCCGCCGGAGGCGGTGACGGTCTTGTCGCCCCGCGGCGAGGTGTGCCGCAGCGTGAAGGAGACCTTGCCGCCCTGGTCGGCGGAGAGCCGGCCGACGATGACGTTGCCGGGGTGGCTGGCGAAGTACTCGCGGGAGTAGGCGACGCCGTCGGCGGCGTAACTCACCCGGGCCACGGCCTCGCGCAGGCCGAGCTCACGGCGGTAGCCGGTGGGGCTCTGCGGCGCGCCCGCGATGTCGAGGTAGAGGTCGCCGAAGGTCTGGTAGGCGCCGAACCCGGTTTTGGGCTGGCCCAGCTTGGCAGCCACCGCGTCCGGTGACATCCTGCCGTCGCGGTCGATCTGCTCCTGGACCTCGGCGATGGCGTTGGGCCGCGGGGTCCTCCAGTTGCCGAAGTCGTAGTTCGGTGAGCCGGGGCCGCCGGTCCACAGGGTCTTCTCGTTGAACTGGATCTGCTCGGTGGCCACGCCGCCGAAGACCTTGGCACCCAGTGGGCCGTTGCCGATGGGCAGCGCCTGGGTCTCCCAGTCAGTGGCGGGCCGGTCGTACCAGAGCGTGAGGTCGTCGGGGGTGCCGGTGCCCGGATCAGGCTCCGCGTGCGCCTGCACGGGCACGGCGAGACCCACGGCCAGCGCGAGGACGGCCGCGAGGACGGCCGAGAGACGCCGCAACGGGGGCTGAGTCACAGATTCCTCCGTTCACAGGTGATCTTGATGGTGTTCACAGGTGATCTTAAGAAAAGGAGATAGCACCGAAACGCCGGCGCAACAAGGTATCGATCCGATGTCTTCGGCGGCCGGTGTGACGACGGCGCTGGTCGATCTACGGCTCTTACCTGCATATTTATGCTTAAATCGCCACCCGCTGCTCGGTAAGTAATAGATCTGTGTGGGTAACAGATCGGATGAATCAATGGGTGGGGGTATTGACAGGCGACGACATCGGATGAATGGACAAGGGAGGGCGATGACCGATCGCCTCGATGGACGGGCGTGCCGAAGCCGATCGGGGCGGTTTCCGAGGCGGCGGATACGCTGCGCTGGTGACCCTGATTGCACGTCGCAGGGAACTCGCCGCGGTGAGGCGGTTGCTCGACCGGGTCGCCGCGGGGGCCGGCGGTCACCTCATCGTCACGGGGCCGTCCGGGTCCGGCAAGACGGCTCTGCTCGACGTGGCGGGGGAGATGGCCCGTGCTCGGGGGATCCCGGTTCTCCGTACGGCCGCCACGGACGGGGATCCCGGACAGCCGATCTGGAGCCGGATGCTCGGCGATCTCGAGGCGGTCCCGGATCGCGAGGGGCACGAGGAACAGGACCTCGAAAGGCTCGCCGGGTCGATTGCTCGTGGCGGCCCGCGCCTCCTCCTGATCGACGACGTCGACCGGGCCGGCCCACCTGCAGTGGAGTTCCTCGCCATGCTCGTGTCCCGCCTCGGACCAGGGCCGACCGTGCTGATCGCGAGCAGCTCCGACTCCGTCGGGATGACGCCGGACCTTCGCCTGCGCGGCCTCACGGAGACGGAGCTCGCCGGCCTGATGCCCGGCATGCCGCCCGATGCGGTCCATGCGGTGTGGCTGGCCTCCGGCGGCCTCCCCGGGTCCGCCCTCGCCCTGACCGGCGAGCTGAGCGCCGCGGACCAGACAGACGCGGCCTTCACAGACGCGGGCTCCGCAGACGCGGGCTCCCCAGAGGATCCGGTGACCCGCCTCGCGTTGTCCGCGCCGTCACGGGCGGGATTCCTCGACCTCGATGTCGGACTGATCCGCCTGCTCGAAACCGCGGCCGAACGTCCGTCGCCACCCGCCACCCGGGCCAGGGTGCTGGCCCGGCTCGCCCGTGAGCTCCTGGGCGACCCGTCGGCGGCGGGCCGCCGCCGGGAGCTGATCGGCGAGGCGGTGGCCTCGGCCCAGGCGTCCGGAAGCCCTGGGACGATCGCCGAAGTGCTCGACTCCCGGTTGCACGCGCTGTGGGATCCGTCCGCCGCCCACGAGCGCCTGACCACGGCGTCGCAAATCGTGGAGCAGGCGCGGCTTGCCGGGGACGCCGACGCCGAACGGCGTGGACTCTTCTGGCGTTTCATCGCTCTGGCGGAGCTCGGCGACCTGGAAGGAGCCGAGGCCGCGCTCACCGCCTACGCCAGGACAGGCGAGCTGACGGGCGACGCCGAAGCGGCGGTGGTCGTGCTCGCGAGGCAGTCGATGCTCGCGACCGTTCGCGGCCGGTTCGACACGGCCGCGGAGCTCGCCGCGGAGGTCTCCGTGCGCGGACGGCAGGCAGGGCTCGCCGACACCGACCGCCTCGTCGGGACGCTCCGGAGCTCGATCGACGCGCTGCGGGGCGACGTCGCGTCCTACGCGGAGAGGTGGCAGGGAGTCGCGCGGCGGCTTCCCGGGCACTTCTTCGAGGCGACCGCGGCACGGGCGCTGGCCGAGTCCGGGCGGGTCGTCGAAGCGGGCCTGGAGCTGGAACGGCTGCTGCCTGCCGTGCTCGCCGGATCCGGGCCACGATGGATCGGCGTCGTCGCCGACCTCGCGATCGTGGCGTCCCGGGTCGGGGAACCGGCCGCGGCCGAGGCGCTGTACGGCGCGCTGCTTCCCTATCGGGGACGCGTAGTTGTTTGGGGCGGCGCCAACACGATCACAGGTCCGGTCGACGACTACCTCGGCCGTCTGGCGGCCCGGCTGGGCCGTACCGCCGAAGCGGTCGCCCATTTCGGCCATGCGGTCGAGCTGGAGGAACGGATCGGCGCCCTTCCCTGGCTCGCGCACACGCTCGTCGCCCGGGCGGAGGCACTGGCCGGCGGCGACCGGCGGCAGGCCGACGACGATCTCGCCCGAGCCCGTTCGATCGCCGAACGTCTCGGCC
Source organism: Planotetraspora thailandica (assembly GCF_016863335.1). GTDB lineage: Bacteria > Actinomycetota > Actinomycetes > Streptosporangiales > Streptosporangiaceae > Planotetraspora > Planotetraspora thailandica. The sequence goes on along the minus strand of NZ_BOOR01000017.1, from coordinate 12,206 downwards.
TGACGAGACTGCTGTCGTCGCTGACCCCGCCCGCGGGCGAGTGGCGGCTGACCAGGGACGGCGACGGCTGGCGGCTCGACGCCGGCCCGGAGACCGTACGGCTCCGCGACGGCCGCGGGGTGCACTATCTGCGGACGTTGCTGACCGCACCGGGGCAGGAGGTCGCCGCGCTGGACCTCGTCGCCGGGGGCGCGGGGCTGGTGGCGTCCCAGGGTGAGCCGGTCCTGGACGGCGCCGCCCGCGCGGCCTATCGCCGGCGGCTGCGGCAACTCGACGAGCAGCTCGACGGCGCGGACCGTGCGGGGGACGCCGGGCGCGCCGCCGCGCTTCAGGCGGAGAGAACGGCTCTGCTGGCGGAGCTGCGCCGGGCCACCGGTCTGGGCGGCCGGCCGCGTACCCAGGACGCCGAGGCCGAGCGCGCCCGGGTCAACGCGACCCGAGCGCTGTGGGCGATCGTCGAACGGGTCGAGTCGGCCGCGCCGGGGGCAGGAGCGCACCTACGGGCGTCGCTGCGGAGCGGCAGGTTCTTCCGGTATCAGCCGGCTCCCGGGGGCCCTGACCGCTGGAGTCTGTGACCCACGTCACGAACGATTTGTGCACATCGGAGTTACGCCTCCCTGATGAAGTTTCAGGAACGGGAGACGGACATGACCGAATTCTTCGGGGACCTCGCGGCCGACAGTCACGGCACAGCCGATGACCGTCCGCCACTGGTCTTCCTGCACGGCCTCACCTACGACCGGCGCCAGTGGGGGCGGGTCCTGCACGAGCTGGCCGTCGCCGATCCGGGTCGTCGTGCGGTCGTGTTCGACCTGCCCGGACACGGGGACTCGCCGCTACGGGACTCCTACCGGTCCGCCGACGTCGTCGGCGTCGTGCACGAGGCGGTGACCGCCGCCGGGCTCGACAGGCCGATCATCGTGGGTCATTCGCTCGGCGGAGCGCTGGCGACGATCTATGCGGCGAACCATCCGGCCCGGGGCGTGGTCAACGTGGATCAGCCGGTGCTGGTCGGGGGTTTTCGCGACGTGCTGCTCCGGGCCGAACCGGTGCTGCGCGGACCCGAATGGCGGCAGGTATGGAACTCCATGCTGGCCGGGATGCAGATCGAGCTGCTGCCTGCCGACGTGCAGGAACTCGTGCGGACGGCCACGACCCCGCGCCAGGACCTTCTCCTCGGCTACTGGGGCGATCTCCTCGCCACGCCCGCGGAGGAGCTGGCCGGGCTGCGCACGCGTGACATGGGGGCCATCCGCGCAAAGGGCGCCACCTACCACCACATCAGCGGAAACGAACTCGCCCCGGCGTACCGCAGCTGGCTGGAGTCGGTGCTTCCCGAGGTGGCCGTCACCGTCCTGCCCGGCAGCGGTCATTTTCCGCACCTGACCCATCCCGCCGAGGTCGCCGCGATCCTCGCCGGCTGACGCAGGAGTCAGCCCGCAGAGATCGGGAGGTAACGCCCGGCGACGTGCAGATCCGCCTCGATACGGGCGGCGGCCGTACGGAGCGGCGGCAGCACCTGTGCCCGCGCCTCCTCCTCGGTTCGCCGGTCGGCGTGCATCGACACGTTGATCGCGGCGACCACGTTTCCCGCGAGGTCCCGTACGGGGACGGCGATCGCACGCAGACCGTCTTCCAGCTCCTGGTCCACCAGGACATGGCCGTCCTGGGCGGCCTGATCCAGCAGGGCGGCCAGCCGTTCGGGGGAGGTGACCGTCCGGGACGTCAGCGGGCTGAGGCGGGAGCGCCGCACGACGGCGGCGCGGCCGGCCGGCGGGAGGCCGGACAGCAGCACACGGCCCATCGAGGTCGCATAGGCGGGGAACCTGGTTCCGACCGTGATGTCCATGCTCATGATCCGTGACGCGGCCACCCGGGCGACGTACTGGATGTCGTCGCCGGCGAGGACGGCCATCGACGCCGAGTCGTGCACCTGCGTGGTCAGCCAGACCAGGTGCCGCCGGGCGATCTGCGGCAGCGTCAGCCGCGACAAGGCGGCGAAGCCGAAATCGAGCACGCGCGGCGTGAGCCGGAACAGCCTCCCCTCCAGCGCCTCGACGTATCCCAGGTGTTCGAGGGTGATGAGGGAACGTCGTACGGTGGCCCTGGCCAGGCCCGACGCCTGCGCCAGCGCGGTGAGCGCGCTGCCCCCCGCGCTGCCCCCGCCGGCCGGGCCGAACGCCGTCAGGACGTGCAGGCCGCGTGCGAGCGACTCGACGAAGTCCGGGCCGAGTTCGTGTTTCAACGCGCGCATGCGGACCGCCTCGGCGGCCGGGCGCCGGTGGGCGGGTTCCGCGGAGGCCAGGGTGCGCTCCATGTCCGCGACCGCGGAGCGCAGCCTCGCGACGACGGATTCGCGCAAGGAACGCGCGCTGTGCCTGGTCGTGTGGCTGACCACGCTCACGGCGCACGCCGGCCGTCTCGCGCCGTCGTGGACGGGCATCGCGACCGCGACCAGCCCCGGCTCGATCATCTGGTCGTCCAGTGCCCAGCCGTCCCGCCGAGCCTCGGCCGCCCGTTCCTCGAACGACGCGACGGCCTTGTCGTTGCGGGGCAGTGGAATGGGAAAGGACGGGCCGCCGGGGTCGGACGCGCGCCGGTCCCGCCAGCGGAGCCAGTCGTCGTGTGACCAGTCGGCCGCGAAGAGGGCGCCCGGTGCGGCACGTTCGGCGGGGATCAGATCACCGGCCCGGAAGGTGACCGACATCGTGCGTCGCCGTGGGGCCTGGTGGACGAACCGGACGCCGTCGTGGTCGGGAACCGCGAGCGAGACCGACTCGTCCAGTTCGTCGGCGAGCCGGTCCGCCGGCGGCCCCAGAACGTCGGGCAGCCGGGACGCGGCCAGATAGGCGTTGCCGAGTTCCATCACCCTCGGGGTGAGCACCGCCTCCTGGCCGTCGAGCCGGGCGTAGCCGAGCGCGGCGAGGGTGGACAGCACCCGGTCGACCGTCGAACGGGCCAGTCCCACGTCGCGCACGAGATCGCTCACGCTCCGGCGCCCGCCTGCGGCGGCGAGGTGACGGAGCACGCTCAGGCCGCGGATCAGTGGGCCGACCGCCTCGTCGGGTGGTGCCAGGGAGGTCGTCGGCACCGTCATGTGATCAGTCAGGTGATCCGTCATGCGATCTCCACAACACGTCGTCGTCGTTCGAAACGTACCGCTCCGGGCATTGACATCCTCCCGCGAAGGGCACAAACTGCTGGTCGCAATTATGAACAAAAGTTCACCAGGCGAACAGATTGCGTCGTCAACACCCAGGTGCGGAGCCCTGGTCGTGGGAAGGTGACGGACACATGACGGCAAACCCTCTCGTCCTCACGCAGGACGTGATCAGTGCCGAGATCGACCAGGCGCGCCGCGCCTACGCCGAGGAGCTCAAGGAGGGGGCGGAGCCGCGCCCCCACCCCGCACGGGGCTACCGGCCCTACCGGAGCAGTGTCGCCCGCCACCCCAGGCAGCCGCTCGTCGTCGTGGGCGACCCCGACGCGGTCGAGCTGAGCGGCCCGGTGTTCGGCGTCACCGACATCACCGATCTCGACTCCGATCTCACCCGGCAACATCTGGGGGAGCCCCTCGGCGAGCGGATGCAGGTGACCGGGCGCGTGGCCGACCGCGACGGGCGGCCGGTGCGCGGTCAGCTGGTCGAGATCTGGCAGGCCAACTCCGCCGGCCGGTACGCCCACCAGAGGGACCAGCACCCGGCTCCGCTCGATCCCCACTTCACCGGCGTCGGCCGTTGCCTGACCGACGACCAGGGCCGGTACACGTTCACCACGATCAAGCCGGGGCCCTACCCGTGGCGCAACCACCTCAACGCCTGGCGGCCCGCGCACATCCACTTCTCGCTCTTCGGGACGGCCTTCACGCAGCGGTTGGTCACCCAGATGTACTTTCCCGGGGATCCGTTGTTCGAGTACGACCCGATCCTGCAGTCCGTCACCGACGAGGCGGCCCGCTCGCGGCTCGTCGCCACCTACGACCACAGCCTGTCGTCACCCGAATGGGCGCTCGGCTACCGGTGGGACATCGTCCTCGACGGCCCGGCCGCCACCTGGATCGAGGAGGGCCGATGACCTTCCTGCCCACGCCCTCGCAGACGGTCGGCCCGTTCTACGGGTACGCCCTTCCCTTCACCGGCGGCGGCAACATCGCCCCCGCCGGAGAACCCGGCACGATCACCGTCCACGGGCAGGTCTTCGACGGCGCCGGCGCGCCCGTGCCTGACGCGCTGCTGGAGTTCTGGCAGCCCGCACCGGACGGATCGCGGACGGGTGCCCCGGGGTCGCTTCGCCGCGACGCGGTGACCGGCGCGGTCGTCGGGCGCACCGGGGTGGAGTTCACCGGGTTCGGCCGCGTCGCGACCGACGCCGACGGCCGTTACGTGCTGCGGACCCTGCCGCCGGGCGGCGTGCCGTACATCTCGGTGTGCGTCTTCGCCAGGGGGCTGCTGCACCATCTGTTCACGCGCGCCTACCTGCCCCACCTGACCGACCCGGCGACCGAGCCGCTGCTCCGCTCGCTGCCGGAGCACCGCAGGGCCACGCTGCTCGCGGTCCGCGAGCGTGAAGGGGTCCACCGCTTCGACGTCCGCCTGCAGGACGACGGAGTGCACGAGGAGACGGTCTTCCTTGCCTTCGAATGAGCCGGACGACCCGTACGGCACGGCCGAGGTGTGGGACGCCGGTCTGCTGAACCCGGTGTGGGCGGGCTCGGCGGCCGAGGCGGCGACCGGGGACGCGGCGATCGCCCGGCACATGCTCGACGCCGAGGCCGCGCTGACGCGAGCCCAGGCCGTGGTGGGGCTCGCCCCCGCCTCCGCCGCGCAGGCCGTCACCGCGGCGGCGGCCGACCGTGCCCGGTACGACGTCCGCGATCTGGCCCTGCGCGCACGCAGAGGCGGAAACCCGGTCATCCCGCTGGTGGCCGACCTGACCGCCGCCGTGGCCGAGCGTGATCCCGCGGCCGCGCCGTACGTGCACCGGGGCGCGACCAGCCAGGACATCTGGGACACCGCGGTGATGCTGACGGCGAGCCGGGCGCTGGAGCCGGCGATCTCCGCCCTGGACCGCACGATCGGCACCCTGGCGGCCCTCGCCGCCGAGCATCGTGACACGCCCATGGCCGGGCGCACGCTCACCCAGCACGCCGTGCCGATCACGTTCGGGCTCAAGGTCGCCGGCTGGCGGAGCCTCCTGATCGGCGCGCGGAGGAGACTCGCCTCGGTCCGCTCGTCCCTTCCGGTCCAGCTCGGAGGCGCGGCCGGCACGCTGGCCGCCTTCCACGCGTTCGACCGTTCCGGCGACCCCGAAATAGGCGTACGGCTGATCGCCGCCTATGCCGCCGAGACCGGGCTCGCCGAGCCGGCGCTGCCGTGGCACACGCTGCGCGCGCCCGTGGCCGACCTCGCCGGGGCGCTCGCGTTCACCACCGGTGCGCTCGGCAAACTCGCCGCCGACGTGCTGGTGCTGTCCCGCACCGAGGTCGGGGAGGTCGCCGAAGGCGAAGGCGGCGGGTCGTCGGCCATGGCGCACAAGTCCAACCCGGTGCGCGCCCTGCTCGTCGCCACCGCGGCCCGGCAGGCACCCGCGCTGGCCGCGATGCTGTACCAGTCGCTCGCCGCCGAGGACGAACGTCCCGCGGGGGCCTGGCACGCCGAGTGGCAGCCGCTGCGTGAGGCGTTGCGCCTGGCCGGCGGCGCCGCGGAAGCCGCCGCCGCGATGGCGGGCGGCCTGCGGATCGACACGGAACGGATGCGGGACAACCTCGCCATGACCGGCGGCCTGATCGCGACCGAGCGGCTGACCGTGGCCCTGTCCGACCTGATCGGCAGGGACGAGGCCACCAAGGCGCTGGCCCGGGCGGCCCGCGCCGTACCCGCGGCCGGGCGGGATCTGGCGCGGACGCTGGCCGAGGACCCCGCCGTGCCGCTGCCGGAGGAGACGCTGCGTGAGCTGAGCGATCCTGCCGGTCATCTGGGATCCGCCGGGCAGTTGGTGGATCGTGAGCTTGCGGAGGAAGCGTGACGACGACCACCGGGCGTGGCCTGCTGCACCACCGGATCGACGGGGCAGGCACGGCTTCGCCGCTCATCTTGGGCCCGTCCCTCGGCACGACCGTGGACGTCTGGGAACCGCTGACCGCGGCCCTCGCCCGTGACCACCGGGTGATCCGGTGGGACCTACCCGGACACGGCGGGTCGCCCTCGGGGCTGCTCGCGAGCACCAAGGAGGGCGCGACCACCATCGCCGAGCTGGGGCGGCTGGTGCTCGACCTGGCCGACGCGCTCGAGATCGAGCGGTTCTCCTACGCGGGCGTCTCCCTCGGCGGGGCGGTCGGCGCATGGCTCGCCGTCCACCATCCCGGCAGGATCGCCTCGCTGGCGCCGGTGTGCTCGTCGGCCCGTTTCGGTGAGCCGCAGGCCTGGCACGAACGCGCGGCTCTGGTAAGGGCAGAGGGCATCGGACCCGTCGCGGACACCGCCGCCGCCCGCTGGTTCACCCCCGGCTTCACCGGGACACCCGCCGCCGACGCGACGGTGGCGAGCCTGCGGACGGTCGATCCGTACGGCTACGCCGCCTGTTGCGACGCGCTCGCCTCCTACGATCTGCGGGCCGACCTGCCCCGGATCACCGCGCCGACGGCGGTGATCGCCGGGCGCGAGGATCAGGCCACCCCGCCCGCCCACGCGCGGCAGCTCGCGGACGGCATCCCGGGCGCGGCCCTCACCGAGGTGGCGCACGCCGCCCACCTCGCCGTCGTCGAGAGGCCGGGCCCGGTGCTGGCGGCCCTGCTCGGGCACCTGTCGGAGCTCCGCACGACCGGCACACCGGCGCAGCCCGTGCCGGAAGGCGACGCGTCCCGGCACGCGGCCGGCATGGCGGTGCGCCGTGCCGTCCTCGGCGACGCGCACGTCGACCGGGCGGTGGCCCGGACGACCCCCTTCACGGCCACGTTCCAGGACTTCATCACCCGCTACGCGTGGGGCGAGATCTGGACCCGCCCCGGGCTGAGCCGGAAGACCCGCAGCTGCATCACGCTCACCGCGCTGGTCGCCCGCGGACACCACGAGGAGCTGGCCATGCATGTGCGGGCGGCGCTGAGAAACGGCCTGACCCGCGAGGAGATCGAGGAAGTGCTGCTGCAGGCCGCCGTCTACTGCGGGGTTCCGGCCGCCAACTCGGCATTCGCGATCGCGAACCAGGTCATCGAGGAACAAGGCGCCGCATACGACCCGGCCGACGGGCACGACACGGGAAGCGGGCAAGCCTGATGCACACGACCGTCGGCGTCATCGGCGGCGGGCCGGCGGGGCTACTGCTGGCCAGGCTGCTGCACAACGCCGGAATCGACTGCGTGCTCCTGGAAAGCCGTGACCGCGCGTACGTCGAGGGCCGCCAGCGTGCGGGCATCCTCGAACAGGGCACGGTGGACGTGCTCAGGGAATGCGGTGCCGGGGCCAGGATGGACCGGGAAGGACTGGTTCACGACGGCATCGAGCTGCGGTTCGACCGGCGGTCGCACCGCATCGACTTCCCCTCGCTGACCTCCGGGCGGCGGGTCATGGTCTACGCGCAGACCGAGGTGGTCAAGGACCTGATCGCCGCGCAACTGGACAACGGCGGTCCGCTCCTGTTCGAGGCCAAGGCCGAGGCGGTGACGGGCGTGGACACCGGCCAGCCGATGATCCATTTCACCCACGAGGGCCGCGATCAGACGCTCACCTGCGACTACGTGGTCGGCTGCGACGGCTTCCACGGGGTCGCCCGCTCCGCGGTCCCAGGCGGCGTGCTCACCACCTACGAGCGGACCTATCCCTACTCCTGGCTCGGCATCCTGGCCGACGTCCCGCCGTCCTGCGACGAGCTCGTCTACGCGCATTCCAGCCGCGGCTTCGCTCTGCACAGCATGCGCTCACCGACGGTCAGCCGCCTGTATCTGCAGGTGCCGAACGGCACCGATCCTGCCGACTGGGCCGACGAGCACGTGTGGGACGAGCTCGACGCGCGCTTCGCCGTCGATTCCAGCTGGAAACTCGAACGCGGCCCCATCACCGCGAAGGCCGTGCTGCCCATGCGGAGCTTCGTCGCCGAGCCGATGCGGTACGGCCGGCTGTTCCTCGCCGGGGACGCGGCGCACATCGTGCCGCCCACCGGGGCGAAGGGGCTCAACCTCGCCGTGAGCGACGTGGTGGTGCTGGCCAATGCCTTCGCCCATCTGCGGACGACCGGCTCCGCCGAACTCCTCGACGCGTTCTCCGCCACGTGCCTGCGGCGCGTGTGGCGGGCGGAGCACTTCTCCTACTTCATGACCACGACCCTGCACACCGACCCCCGGCAGTCGCCGTTCGACACCCGGCTGCAGATCTCCCAGCTGGACCGCATCACGACGTCCACCGCCGCGGCGGCGGAACTCGCCGAAAACTACGTCGGGCCGCCCATCGTCTGACCAGCGGGTCCGTACGGCCGGCTCACAGGGGCCGGCCGTACGGACCCAGCGGTCTAGCGGTCGTCCAGGGTGCGCAGGCCGACGTCCAGCCTCGCGGCGAGCTCCTGCACGGTCGTGCCGTACGTCTCGACCACCGTGACACCGTCAGGGGTGATGCGGAAGACCGCCTGATCGGTGTAGAGGCGGCTCACGCAGGCCAGCCCGGTGAGCGGATACGTGCATCGGGGGACGAGCTTGGGCGTGCCCTCCTTGGTGAACAGCGTCATCATGACGAACACGTTCTTGGCGCCGGTGGCCAGATCCATGGCCCCGCCGACGGCGGGAATCGCGTCGGAGGCGCCGGTGTGCCAGTTGGCCAGATCGCCGCGTTCGGACACCTGGAAGGCGCCGAGGACGCACACGTCGATGTGGCCGCCGCGCATCATCGCGAAGGAGTCGGCCTGGTGGAAGTACGACGCGCCCGGCAGTTCGGTCACCGGGATCTTGCCGGCGTTGACGAGGTCGGGGTCGATCTCGTCGCCGTGGGCGGCGGGCCCCATGCCGAGCATGCCGTTCTCGGTGTGCAGGACGACCCCCGAGTCCGCCGGGAGGTGGTCGGCGACCGTCGTCGGCTGGCCGATGCCGAGGTTCACGAAGGAGCCGCGCGGAATGTCCCGGGCGACGACGGCGGCGAGTTCGTCCCGGCCGAGCGGCCCGCGGCCGAGGTGTTCCACGGTGGTGGGGAGGGGGACGACGGTCATGAGGCGGCCTCCGCTGTGCCCAGGTCCAGGATCCGGTCGACGTAGATCGAAGGGGTGACCACGGTCTCGGGGTCCAGCTCACCGGCCTCGACGACCCGGTTGACCTGCGCGATCGTCAACGTCGCGGCAGTCGCCATGACGGGCCCGAAGTTGCGGGCGGTCTTGCGGTAGACGAGGTTGCCCGCCCGGTCGCCGACGTGGGCACCGACGAGGGCGACGTCACCCTTGATGGGGTATTCGAGCACGTAGTCGCGGCCGTCGATCGTGCGCGTCTCCTTGCCGTCGGCCAGCGGGGTGCCGACCCCGGTGGGGCAGTAGAAGGCGCCGATGCCGGCGCCGGCCGCACGCATGCGCTCAGCGAGGGTGCCCTGAGGGACGACCTCCAGCTCGATCTTCCCCGCGCGGTAGAGGCCGTCGAACACCCACGAGTCGCTCTGGCGCGGAAACGAGCAGATCATCTTGCGTACCCGCCCGGCGGCGAGGAGCGCCGCCAGACCGGTGTCGCCGTTGCCGGCGTTGTTGCAGACCACGGTCAGGTCTGTGGCACCCTGCCGGATCAGCGCGTCGACGAGCTGGACGGGCATGCCGGCCATCCCGAATCCGCCGATCAGGACGGTGGAACCGTCGGAGATTCCCGCGACGGCGTCGTCGGGGTCGGCGAAGATGCCGGTCATCGTGCGCTCACGTTCTCGAGGACGACGGCCAGGCCCTGGCCGACACCGATGCAGATGGCGGCGACTCCCCATCGTTCGCGCCGTTCGCGCAGCACGTGGGCGAGCGTGCCGAGGACGCGCCCGCCGGAGGCCCCCAGCGGGTGGCCGATGGCGATGGCGCCGCCCCTGGTGTTGACGATCTCGGGGTCGACCTTCCACGCGTCCAGGCACACCAGGGACTGGACGGCGAACGCCTCGTTGAGTTCCACGGCGCCGACGTCGTCCCAGCCGATGCCCGCCCGGCGCAACGCCTGGTTCGCGGCCTCGACCGGTGCGTAGCCGAACATCTGGGGCTCGAGCGCCGAGGCCGCTCGCCCTGCGACGCGTGCGATGGGGTCGGCGCCGAGGCGGCCCGAGGCGGCCTCCGCGCCGAGCACGACCGCGGAGGCACCGTCGTTCAGCGGGGAGGCGTTGCCGGCCGTGATGGTGCCGTCGGGGCGGAAGGCCGGCTTCAGGCCCGCGAGCACCTCAGGCGTCGTACCAGGCCGGATCCCCTCATCACGGGCGAGGTCGGCACCGTCGACGGGGACGACCAGGTCGTCGTAGAACCCGGCGTTCCATGCCGCGTCGGCCAGCGTGTGCGACCGTGTGGCGAAGGCGTCCTGCCGCTCCCGCGAGATGGAGAACCTGTCGGCCAGCTGCTCGTTGGCCTCGCCGAGGGAGACCGTCCACTCCTCGGGCATCCGCGGATTGACCAGGCGCCAGCCGAGGGTGGTGGAGACGGCGGTCGTGTCGCCCGCGGGGAAGGCCCGCGAGGGTTTGGGCAACACCCACGGGGCCCGCGTCATCGATTCCACACCGCCGATCACGACGATGTCGGCGTCGCCGCTCTCGACGGTCCGCGAGCCGATCATGGCGGCGTCGAGGCTCGACCCGCACAACCGGTTGACGGTGGTGGCCGGCACGCTCACCGGCAGCCCCGCCAGCAGTACGGCCATGCGGCCGACGTTGCGGTTGTCCTCACCCGCGCCGTTGGCGTTGCCCCACACCACGTCGCCGATCTCCGCCGGGTCCAGATCCGGAACCTTGGCGAGGACGCCGCGTAACGCGGTGACGGCCAGGTCGTCCGGGCGGACACCCGAAAGCGCCCCGTTGAACCGCCCGAACGGTGTGCGTGCCGCGGCGTAGACGAAAGCCGAGCCCATGTCACCTCATCCTTCTATGTTCGGCATGCGAACAATGGTTCTCTTAGCGAACGAGCCTCATCGGAACCTATTGTCTGGCGATCCTCGGGTCAATGCTGATGCCGAAGTGGGTACAGAGGGCGATGAGCTCCCATTTATGGTAGGAAAGGCGCCCCTGCTCAACACACGCGCCGTGATCGCACGAACGTGGCTGTAGTGAACTCATCTGCGGCAGACGGCGACCTGACGCCCAGAGCGAACCCTCGGCTGCCGGGTGCGAATTCCGTTGCGCAACCGCCCTCCAGTAGGCTGGCAGCCCGCCGGGGAACTGTGGAGGAGCCCGATGACCGACCGGGCGCGCGGCACCTACTTCGTCCAGTCCCTGGAACGCGGACTCGCGGTGATTCGAGCGTTCGACGCCGACAACCCCGAACTCACGCTCAGCGAAGTGGCCGCTCGGACCGATCTGACCAGGGCCGCCGCCCGCCGGTTTCTGCTCACCATGGTCGATCTCGGCTACATGAATTCAGACGGCCGGCTGTTCAGACTCAGCCCGCGCGTTCTCGAGCTGGGATATTCGTACCTGTCCAGCCTGTCTTTTCCCGACATCGCGGAACCGCATCTGGAACGGCTGGTCGCCGAGGTGAAAGAGTCGGCGTCCATGTCGGTTCTCGACGGGGACGACATCGTCTATGTGACCCGGGTGCCGACCAGCCGCATCATGAGCGTGTCCATCATGGTGGGCACACGTTTCCCCGCTTATGTCACGTCCATGGGCCGGGTGCTCCTCGCCGACCTCTCCGACGAGGAGGTGGACCGGCGCCTCAAGGGCATCACGTTCGAGTCGCACACGTCCCGGACCATCACCTCCGATCAGGCTCTGCGTACGGAATTGCAGCGCGTCCGGGCCCAGGGGTATGCGATCGTCGACCAGGAGCTCGAGGAGGGGCTGCGTTCGGTGGCCACGCCCATCCGTGCCCGCACCGGCTCCGTCATCGCGGCCATCAACATCCCCGTGCATGCGGCCCGCTACACGGTCGAATCGATGCGGCGCGACCTCGTGCCGCCACTGCTCGCGACCGCGGCGCGTATCGAAGCCGACCTTCGCGTCATGACTCCGCACCGCTGACGCCGGTTCACGGGGTTTCCAGCCGAGGCGTGGCTCCGGCAGCACGATGCCGGA
>NZ_BOOR01000016.1 GCF_016863335.1 Planotetraspora thailandica | reverse complement strand
CCGGCAGCACGATGCCGGAGCCACGCCGAGCTGTTAACAGGCTCCCGGCCCACCCCGGGTCAGAGGTCGAGTTGGTAGCCGTACGCCTGGTGTGTCGGGGCGTAGCCCAGCGCGTCGTTGATGGCGCGCATGTGGCGGTTGCTGTCGGCGGTGTCGGTCAGCAGACCGTCCAGAGCCGGATGGCGCTCCCGGGCCTGCCGTACGGCCAGGGCCTTCATCCACAGACCGAGGCCGTGGCCGCGGTGTTCGGGGAGGACACCCGTACCGTAGTGCTGGCCGTCCCTCGTGCCGTCGCCCCGGACGACCAGTTCGGTGAACCCGGCGATCGAGTCGTCCGACTCGTCGACGGCGACGACGGTGTGAAGCAGGTCGCCGCGCTCGGCGACGACCCGAGCGACGGCCCGGACGCGGTCCACGTCCCAGGTGTCGATGCCGTAGTCGGTGTCGTCCATCGGCATGTCGTCCATAGCCCGGCGGGACGCGGCGAAGGTCGCGGCGAGTTCGTCCGGGACGACACCGTCCCACGACGCCAGCCGGTAGCCGGGGTGCGGCCGTTCGACGATCTCGGCGAGCTCGTCCAGGTCGACGCGGGCCAGCGGCAGCCGGGCGTACGTCAAGGTGAGGACCCGGCGGAAGTCCCGGGCACGCAGGAACAGGTCGCCGGGCGAGCAGGCCTGGACCTGTGCGAAAACGCTGCGCCGGCCTTCGTCTCGTGCCGTCTCTACGGCTGCCGCCAGCAGGTGTGTGCCGATGCCGCGCCGACGCTCGGTGGGGTGGACGGCGATGTCGAGCTCGGCCCGGTGGGCCTGGCCCAGCCCGGTGAACAGCCGGAGGAACGCCGATCCGACGGGGGTTCCGTCCGGTTGCGAGGCCAGCCACACGAGGTGGCGGCTTGCGGGGGAGCGGTCGGGGTCGGTCAGCGGGGTGATGCGAATGGACACGCTTTCTCCGTCGTGAGGAGGTGAATCAGGGCAGGACGCGAGGTCGGCTGCGGAAAGCTCCTGCGCATGTGCACACACCTCTTTCACGATGAGACCCCTGGGAGGGGGCGACCGGCCGACCGTACTGCTGTGGCCGGGGGCACGGCAATCGATTAAGAACGTGTTTGAGAAGGGCTACTCCGTTGGGTGTGGCTCTTCCGCAGTGACTGGTTCGATCGGGCTGTGAGGGTATGTTCGTCCTGGTGACGGCGGTGGCGAAAGCCACGAACGCCTCTGGGCCCTACGCCCATCCAGCTGAGTACGAATACTCATGCGCCGTTCTGGCCGCCTTTAAGATGCTTCGATCATGTTTCTGAAGCTGGCCGTCACCGGCCTGTGGCTCAGGTGGGCAGCCGCCGTCGCGGCGGCCGCAGCCGCCGCCGGCCTCTGGCTCTGGTGGGCCGCACCCCGAGACGACGGCAACGACCGCTGGAAACTGGTGGCCGCCCAGTCGTCGGTCACCTACGGACAGGTCATCGCCACCGGCGAGCACAACGCCTGGGCCTTCGGCTGGGACATCCTCGGCATCGGCGCCTGGCTCCCGATGGCCGACGGCCCGCATCACCCCACAGCCTTCCACTGGGACGGCGACCGCTGGACGAAAAGCGATTTCCCGGTAAAACGCGGCAACGTCGGCCCTGTCGCCGCGTCCGCCCCCTCCAACGTGTGGGCCCTGGCCGACGACGAGGGCATCACCTCCGTCCTGCGCTGGGACGGACGCACCTGGACGATCGTCCAGAAGCTGCCCGCTACGGCCGGGAGCCTCGCCGTCACCGCTGACAACGACGTGTGGGTCTTCGGCGACCACAAGGCCTGGCACTACAACGGCGCCACCTGGTCGGAACAGAGCGTCTCCTTCCACACCTTCCGAGTCAGCGCCCGCTCCGCCTCCGACATCTGGGCCCTCCACGACGACGCCCCCTGGGTGCACCACTTCGACGGCAAGGTCTGGACCCGAGTCAACCTGACCCCGGCTCTACCCACGGCCCCACCCCCGTCCGACGATTCCCCGACCGACCCGACCGGCCCTCGGCTGACCGCCATCACCGCCGACTCCTCCGGCATCTGGATCACCGGGGAGATCGGGGCTTCCTCGTTCCTGCTCTTCCAGACCGGTTCCGGCTGGCGCAGCGAGGACACCTCCGCGAAGGCCGGACGCATGATCCGTGGCCTCCCACCCGTCCCCGACGGCAGGGGCGGCCACTGGTTTCTCGGCTCCACCGACATCAACGGCAACGACTCCGCCCTCGCCCACCGCGACCCCTCCGGCCACTGGACCAGGGTTCCGTCCGGCGGCGAACTGACCTCGCTGTCGGCCGTCCCCGGCGGCCCGCTCCTGGCCACCGGAGTGATCGACAAAGTTTCAGGCGTCTTCCGCAACCTTCCCTGAAGAGGTCCCTGCAGCACCTCGGCCTCCGGTTCCAGCCACGTCCGCACCCACGCGAGCTGCTCGTGAACCTCCTCAATCCGCTGCAAGGGACGAAGTCGGCCTCGTGACCGCCGCACCGGAATCGGCCCCACCAGGTAGGCACGTGCCTGTGGACGTCCGTCCAGAGTCCGACCCGGGCGCGTCAGATCAGGCGACTTGTATAGCCGGCCTGTACAAGGCGTTCGTAGGCGGACTGGACCTCGGCCGGGAACGGCTGCTCGACGGCATAACCGAGCTTGGGGTATTCGACGATCCGCTGAGTATCGCCGACCAGCATGTTGACGACGCGGTCGGAGTCTCCTATCGCGCTCACGTACTGGTCGAGTGGCATCGGGAGCGACGCACAGGTGACGTCGAGCTCTGGCCAAAGCTTCTTGCATGTGGCGTACGCACGTCGCTGCTGATAGGGCCTGGACATGAGGACGGCCGAGCGAACCGTCAGACCTCGTCGGCTGAGCAGGTCACGTGTGCGGGTGATGTTCTGGCCGGTGTTCGTCGCGGTGGGCTCGATGAGGATGGATTCCGCGGGGACGCCCTGCTCGAGGGCGTGTTCGCGATAGTGCACGGCCTCGCCGCGTGGAAATCCGGCGAGAGTCGTGGGTGCGTTGGCCCCGGTGAAGACGATCAGCGGGAACATGCCGCGCGAATACAGGTCGGCGGCGCAGGTCGCCACTCCGAGGTCATGACTGCCGAGACCTATCCCGACGTCGGCAGGTCGAACCGTGTGATGCATGTCGTGGTAGTCCCACAGGACCTCGACGTCGGCGCGGATCGCATCGGGCAGTGCGGCCGGGAGTGTCATACGCGTCACTGTCCTCAGAGGAAATCGTGAATGTGTGCGGCGACGGACTGGTGCGTCGTCGCGCGTTGCGATCGGCCAAGCCTGAGGGGCTCGCCGTACGTATCATCAGGCGCGTGATCGACCTTTCCGACCTCGACGCACGGTTCGAGAGTCTGGCCGAGGACTACGGCCGTCGCCGGATCGCCACGTACGCCGCGGTGGTCCGGTGGGAATGGTACGACGACGAGGCTTTTGATCTGCGCCCGCTGCACTACGAGCGAGACCTGCGCCGGCCGGGACGCCGTCTTCCCGAGCGCCCGTCCCCGGCCGGGGACCACGTCCGCATCGGGTTCGACATCGAGGATCGCGTGGTGGCCCTGCTCGAATACAGCGGCTTCCTCGACGGCGAACTGCATTACGAGACCCTCCGCACGTACGGCGCGGACGTCGTCGAGCAGGCGCGCTTCTACGCCGCGGACGGCCGGCCGATCTACCTGCACGAATACCGCTTCGAGGCGGGCCTGATCCGGACGGCGTCGTCCGCCGCCATCGGCGGGTGCGGATACGAGACCTACGAGTACGACGGGGATCAGGTGACCCATGTCGCCGTGCACCACGCGGAGAGACGACCTGGCGCCTCGCTCCGGACCAGGCTCTGGATGTCGATCGACGCCGTTTACGACGGCAAGGGCCTGGTTCGACTGGAGATCTCGCCACCCGGCAGGCCCCCGCAGGTGAAGTACGAACGCCCACCGGCCGGTTTCACCGTCGAGTCCGCCTGGCAGACGGTCCAGCGTGAACTGCGCGTCCAGATCCCCCGCTCCGTCCGCGCTCTGGCCGTCGAGTCGCCGGCCTACTGCGTCGCCCTCGTGTACGAGGGCCCTGAGGATCCGGCCGATCTCACCATCCACGTGGGGCTGGACGAGGACCGCCAGGCGTACCTGGCCGAGAACGCGGACCCGGACGGTGTCTGGTCACCGGCGGACATGGCCTACGAGACGTCGGCGGACCTCAGCGCGGTCGCCGCCACCGCCCGCCTGCTCGCTCAGGAACTCACCCTGGCCCGTTCCGGCATCGGCAGGGATCTTCTCGCTGCACTCGCGCGCACACTCGCCACCGAAGACTGGAGCGCCGTCTTGCCGACCACAGAGGACTTCGTGGTCTACGCGGTCGACATCGAGATGGCCGACCTCGACCGCAATATGCGCGGGGGAGCCTAAGAGGTCCCAACTCACCCTTGACCGGTGCTGGAAGCCTGCTCACCCGCTCTGACGGCGGACGCGGGGCAGGCCTTCGCCGGTGACGAAATAGAAAGCCGGCAGGAAAATGGTGGCGGCGACCGCCGCTCCGACCATGGGCGCAAGCAGGTAGACCCACAGGAAGTCGAGCTGCCCGGAAATGACCGCCGGCCCGAACTCGCGCGCCGGGTTGATCGAGCCCCCCGTGGTGGTGCCCAGGGAGGCGATCGCCACACCGACCAGGAATCCGACCAGCCAGGGCACGAGCGGCGCCAGCCGGGGTTTCCGCAGGAAGGTCCCCACAAGACAGACGATGACACCCATGCTGACGGCCTCGGCCGCGAACAGCGCGGGGGCCGACCAGCCGGGGCCCGGCCGCAGCACGGCGTACGCTACCGACGGGTCCCCGATCACCGGACCCCACACGGCGCGCGCCGCGAGCACTCCGAGCATCGACCCGGCGAGCTGGACCACGATGTACGGCACGACGGACACGCCGGGGAAGACCCCGAGGCGCCACATGGCGAGCGAGATCGCTGGATTGGTGTGAGCCCCCGAGATCTTTCCGGGCGGGCTGAGGATCAGCCCCGCGAGCAGAGGTCCCACGCACGCGCCGATGAGCAGCAGCCGCAGGTGGATCTGCGGGATCACGTCGGCGATGGGGGAGGGCCCCATGACCCAGCGTGTGATCGTCGTAACGGCGAACAGCAGAGCGAACGTCAGAAGGAACTCCAGCCCGCTGTGCGCCGCGATCATCTTGGGCGTCGGCCGGTCCGGCGGTTCAGTGGCTTCGACCACGGCCACTCGAGCACCGCACGACGTGTGCATGTGCCGTCCCCTTGGAGAGCGCGGAAATCCGCCGTCAGCGCCCGGACGTCTGAGCATCTGTTCCCACATCGATCCATCGCGAATGAGATAGGAGATGCCTGCCGCTGAACAGTGCGTCGCCGACCCCGGTGTTCACTGACGGTGCGGCGCCCTGCACTGGCGCAGGGCGTCGCACGGGGGGATAGGTAGGAGGATAAGTCACTTCTTGGCGAACCCGGCGCGGACATAGTTGACGCCCTGTCCCCAGGCGCCCATGTGGTCGCTGACGATTTCGTTGACGGCGTCGTAGGTGTCCGTACGTGCCCAGTCGCGCTGCAGTTCGGACAGCACGCTCGCGGTGCTGACGGGAACAACGCCTTTCTGGGTCATCCGAATGATCGCGGCGTCGTGAGCGGCGGTGCTGGACCCAGCGGAGGCGTCGACGACGGCGAAGACCTCGTACCCCGCCTCGGTCGCGGACAACGCTGGGAAGGTCAGGCAGACCTCGGTCCACAGGCCGGCGATGAGCAGGCGGCGCCGGCCGGTGGCCTCGACGGCGGCCCGGAAGGCGCCGTCCTGCCAGGCGTTGATGTGGGAGCGGTCGATGACCTCGACGTCCGGGAGAGCGCGCGTGATCTCCGGGATCAGAGGGCCGGAGAAGGTCTCGGCGGCGATGGAGGTGAGCACGGTGGGGAGGTGGAACACCGTGGCCAGTTTGGCGAGGGCGGTCACGTTGTTCACCAGGGTCTGCGGGTCGGCGCTGCGCGCCCCGAAGATCATCTGAGGCTGGTGGTCGACGAGGACGAGCGCGGTGTCCTCGGCGTTGAACAGGCTGGCGACGGCGTTGTCGGGCAGGTCCTGCACGGTGCTGGTGGGCATGGGGATACCTCTCTGCACGAGTAAGGATGGTGGGTTATCGACTTTCCTTTGGAAAGTGCCTTACGTTCAGAAGCTAGCCCACCGCTCTCCCGGTGCGCAAGTCGCTATCCATTGGTAAGCTTGCAGCGTGTCCACGTACGAGCCTGATTTCTGCCCCCGTTACCACCAGGCCGTCGAGATGATCGGCCGCCGGTGGGCCGGGGTGATCCTGCGCGAATTGCTCGCCGGAGCCACGCACTTCCGGCAGATCGGCGACGCCATCCCCGACATCAGCGACAAGCTGCTCTCCGAGCGGCTCAAGCGCTTCGAGAGTGAAGGCGTCATCGAACGCGTCGTGCTCCCGACCACTCCCGTGACCATCGAGTACCGGCTCACGGACAAGGGTCGCGCACTGGAGGCGGCCGTCCGCGAGCTCTCCTTGTGGGCCGAGACCTGGCTGCCCGCAGAGGACGAAGCGAAGGGAGTTCGGACCGGCGCATGACAAGTCCTGGTGAGGGGCGGCTCAAGGACCGCGCCCTCGCCGTGGCGTTCCGGGGTGCGGACTACTTGCGGGCGTAGGTCAGCGCGACCACGCCGGATTCGAACGTGCGGCTTCCGACCAGCGTCAGCGAGGTCTTGTCGGGTGATTCGGAGTACAGGCGCGCACCCGACCCCAGAATGACGGGGAACACCATGAGCCGCAGCTCGTCCACGAGGCCTCGCTTCAAAAGCTCCTGCGCGAGCGAACGGCTGCCGTGGACGAAGATGTGCCCGCCGCCGTCCTGGCGTTTGAGCGTCTCGACCTCGCCGGTCAGGTCGCCTTTGAGGAGGGAGGCGTTCCACTCCAGCGGCTCGTGCAGGGTGCCGGACACCACATATTTGGGCAGCGCGTTCATCCGGTCCGCGAACTCGCCCGTCACCGTGGGCCAGGCGCCGGAGAACCCCTCGTAGGTGACACGGCCGAGCAGCAGGGCCGAGGTCTCCAGGAGCTCCTCGTACCGGTAGGCGTCGTGCTCCGGGGCGAAGTGCTCCAGCACCCAGCCGTGGTGCCGGAAACCCGGCTCGCCTCCCGGAGCCTGCATCACTCCGTCGAGTGAGACGAACTCAGACACGACCAGCTTCGTCACGACGACCTCCTCATCGAGCGGCGACGATCGGGTCGCGGACCAGAACACCCTCACGCACCATCCGCCGTACGAATCCCTCGGCGTTGTCATAGCCAGGAAGGCGCCAGGCGGACCCCTTCAGCCAGAACGATCTGCGCGTCGCGCCGGGAATCTCCGCGAAACCGTCGAGGCGCTGAGTGATCGGTAAATGGGGCATCGATGTGCCGAGCGCGAAGCTGATCCCGAAGAATGTGGCGTCGTCGGGAACGGGGGCCGGGCCGGCCTTCGACTCCGGCCCTTGAACAGCCACCTTGACCTGACCGCGGTGCTCCCAGAAGACCAGATCCCAATGCGCGGTCGCGACCGACGTCATCCGGTCGACGTCGTGGCTCCTGCTTCGCCACACCCGCTCGATGTACGGCGAATCGGACGATCGGCTCTCGACTTCCAAGCCCATCCGAGCCATCCCCCCTTCGTTCCACCCGCCGCGGAAGTGTCCAGGCAGACCATCTCAAGCAGCACCGACAATGTCGCCGACGGCGGTCCTGGAGCGAGGCGGGCAAGGCCGGTGTAGTACGGCTGGACTGCTATCGTCCGCAATGCTCCGCTGCTCCCAGCCGCGGGCTGATGTCATCCTCAGCCAGATGGGAAGCCTTCTTGTGAACAGCCCGGAGCGGCCCTTCCGTTTGATCGTGACCGGGGGTGGGACGGGGGGGCACACTTATCCCGCTCTCACCGCGGTACGCACCTTGCAGGCCAGGCTTCAGGCGAGAGGCCGGGCGCTGGAGGTGCTGTGGGTGGGGACGGTCGGCGGCTTGGAGGCCCGGGTCGCCGCGAGTGAGGGAATCCCATTTGCGCACGTCGCCACCGGGAAGGTGCGCCGGGCCCGTAACCCGCTGAAGATGGTGACGGCGGCCAACGTCCGCGACATGGGCCGTGTTCCGCTGGGTGTCGCCCAGGCACGGTCGATCGTGTCCGATTTCGAGCCCGATGTCGTGCTGGCCACCGGCGGCTACGTCGCCGTCCCCGTGGGCCTGGCGGCCAAGATGTGTCACCGTCCGCTGGTGGTTCATGAGCAGACCGTCCGTCTGGGTCTCGCCAACCGGATGCTTGCGCGTGCCGCGGCACGCGTGGCCGTGTCCTCCGAATCGAGTCTGCCGCTGCTGCCGGAGTCTGCGCGCCGGTCTGCTGTGGTGACGGGCAACCCGGTGCGGCCCGAGGTGTTGTCGGGCCATCCTGCCAAGGCCGTCGATGCTCTTCGCCTGTACGGTTTCGACCGCACCCGGCCCACCGTCTACGTGACGGGCGGCGCCCAGGGGTCGCAGCAGATCAACGGCCTGGTGGCGGCGGTCCTCCCGTGGTTGCTGTCCCACGCGAACGTCATCCACCAGTGCGGTCCGGCGAACCTCGCCGGCCTTCGTGAGCGGGTGGCGGGGTTGCCCTGGGATCTGGCGGGTCGCTATCACCTCACCGACTATGTCGGCCCTGAGTTGCCCGACGTGCTGGCCCTGGCCGATGTGGTGATCTCCCGGAGCGGAGCGGGGACCATCGCCGAGCTGACCGCGCTGGGCAAGGCCGCGGTGCTCATTCCCCTGGCCAGTTCGGCCGGTGGGGAGCAGGCGCACAACGCGCGTCATCTGCACGAGTCCGGCGCCGCGGTCGCCCTGCTGGGCGAAGTGACGCCGGACGCGGTGGGGCAGGCCGTGGGCCGGTTGATCGCCGATCCGCGCCTGCGCGCCGGCATCGCTGACCGGGCTCGGTCGCTCGGGCGGCCCGACGCGGCGGACCGGCTCGTCGACGTCGTGCTGTCCGCCGCCGGCTGATCTCGCTTATGGCGCGGGTAGGCGCCCGGGCTGAATCATCGACTGAGATCTCGGCGTTCAGGGGCGGGCCGCGCACCCGATATCCGAATGCGTGAGCGCTTGCCTGAGCTGGACAATGCCCCGGTGGACGACCTGGACTTCTTCGCCGACCTGATGATCACCGGCACCATGCTGGGCCTTGACCACACCAGCACGCGGCCGGACGTCGAGGAGGCGCTCGGGCATGACTGCACGTTCGAGGCGCCGTCGGGAATGATCTCCGATTTCGGCTTGGTCGAGTTCGGCTGGTGGCGGGGCAGGGCTGACGACGAGTGGGCGGTCACCTACTTCGGAGCGCAGACGCACCGGCTGCCATGGTTGACCGGCACGAAGCAGATCGAGTCCGCGCTCGCCGACCGCTACGGCGTGTTCCGGCCGCGACTCGACTTCGGCGAACTGCACAGCGCCGTGCAGGCACGCGGGTTCACGTTGGCGGAGCTCCCATCGCCCAACGACGGAATGATCGAGTATTGGGAGCCCACCTCCAGGATGGGTCTCCTTGTAGTGGCGGACCCGGAGGAGTGGGAAGAACTGCCCGGGACCGTGCTCAAGATGCTGGGGCCGGAGAATGGTCATGTCTACCTGTTGTTCCAAGGGCGTGAGCAGGCGTTCCGGAGCTACGCCGACCATCTGCTGACCTTGCGCGAACCGGACCTGGTCGCCTGGCTGGACAGACGTGAACCCGGCGCGGAACCCGGCCGAACCAACTGGTGGGCCTACCTGCGCAACGTGGTGGCCCGCCGTACCGGGCACACGCCCGCCCAAGAGGCACGGTGGCGGCGACTCGGCTTCGTCCTCGACCGCCACGCGGCAGAGCGGGGGATCGACACCGCAGACGAGGCGGCCGTGACGCTGATCGGCTCGCTCACCGAGGCCCGCGCACGGGGCATGGCCGACGGGTTGCCGACGATGGACCAGGCGGCGGAACGGTGGCTGGCGGCAACGACGACCCTCGCGCATGCCACACGCCTGTGCGCCGATCGGCCCCTCGACCCTGACGGCGTCCGGCTGTCCCGGCGGCTGCGAAACCAGATCCACTTGATCCAGCCGTGCCTGCCGTACATCACGTCCGCTGCTCTGGCCGACGAACTGCGGGCCTGGATCGAGCTGAAGCCCGCGCTGCTTCGGCTGCCGATCAAGGAATAGCCCGCTGGACAGCCGCCGGAGGCGTCAGGCTGTGGGCCGGCCTGGCCCCTGGACGAGCCCGCCGCACCCATGGCGGCGGCCGGGGAGCGCAGGGCTCACGACTGGCAGCGCTTGAGGCCGTCCGGGGTGTAGCACGGCAGGTGGCCGAAGGTCTTCAACACCTCCTGGCCATTGCCCCTGATCACGTAATTGAGGAAGCTCGAGGTCAGGGAGCCGGAGGCCGGTGCGCCGTCGGTGTAGGCGTACTCGATCTCGGTGAAGCGGTACGTGTTGTCGCCGATGGCTTTGATCGACGGTGCATGGCCGTCGATGTTCAGGGTGTGCAGACGCTTGGTGGTCGTCGCGGCCCTCAGCTCGCTGTAGCCGATGGCGCCGGGCAGCTCGGCGACGGTCTTGAGCACTTCGTCCGTGCTGTCCAGTTCGCAGCGGATGATCTTGTCCTGCGGGGAGTTCTTGCTTTCGCAGTCCCGGGAGGTGAAGGCGGGCTCGCCCTGGCCGTCCAAAATGCGCCGTCGGAACAGGTCACGCGTGCCGGAGTTGGCGTCGCGGCTGACGAGCCGGATGGGGAGGTCGGGGCCGCTCAGCTCCTTCCAGTTGACGATGTCGCCCCGGTAGATCCGGCGTATCTGGTCGATCGTCAGGTTCCTGATGCCGGTCTTGTCGTTGACCACGAGGGCGAAAGCCGCGATCGCGACCCGGTCCTCCCTGAGCTGCGTGTAGCTTGCCGGCTTGGGGCCGTCGGAGACGGCAAGCAGGGCCGGGGACCCGTTGTTCGCGCCGCCCCCTTCGGCCAGTTCGCGCACTCCCTCGTTGCTGCCGTGCGCGTCCACCGTGATCTCCGAGCCCGGGCAGTCCGCCTCATACCGAGTGGCGAGTTCCCGCATGGCCGGGGCGAAGGCGGTGGACCCGACCACCCTGAGCTCGCCCGTGGCGCAACCGATGGGAGGGGCCGACTGCCGGAAGACGATGATGCCCGCCAGCATGAGGAGGCAGGCGGCGAGGACGATGGTGGTCGCCAAGGCGAGCTTGCTGAACAGGGGCGGCTTGTCGTCGACCGACATGCTGCGGGTGCGCTCCACCTTGCCGTCCTGGATGCCCCCGGTGACTTCGACCCTCCCGACGCGGCCGCCGGTGAGCAGTACGAGCAGCTTGAAGTACTCGTCCTCATTGAGCGGGACGCGCGGCAGGCGGATGGCGTTGCCGCTGTACTGCATGCCTCCCTTGCCCTCGACCGGGACGAAGTAGCCCAGCAGGTGCTCTGCCTCGGGGTCGGGAATGACCTCGACGTTCCGTACGGTGCGCCCGGCGAAGACGACGGTGAGGCCGTGATTCTTGTCGGGGTTGGTGTAGTCGGCGTCGGAGATGCTGCTGGTGCCGGTGTTCTCGATACGGAGGAGCGCGAGGGTGACATTGGACATGCCGGGTTGATCGGTGAAGAGCCCGAGCGGTGCGTTCGGCCGCGTCTCTTCGCCGCCGTTGCCGCCGACGGCGGTGTCCATCTGGACGCGGTGGCCGATGCGTTTGCCGCGCCGCGTTCGCAGCTGGTAAAGGCCGCCCGCGGCGGGCGCCACGAGGCCGAGCAGCGCGGCGACCACGGCGACGATGTTCTCGGGGCTGAACCAGTTCACCCTTGTGACGCTCCCCGTGAATGCCCCGGAATGCGGGCTTTCAATTTGATACGGCAATAGCCCCACATATGATCTTCGCTCGCGATATGTGGCGGCAATGAGGATTCGGGTGTTTTAACTGACCGGTTCTCCGATGTTCGCCGGGAGTTCGCCGCCGCATGACGGCACGCGAAGCGCCACGCTTTGCCGCTCGACCGTCACCCACGCTTCGTGGCGAAACAGACCTCGCGCGAGCATCTGCGCGGTGGCGCACCCGTCGGAACCGGGGGCGTGGCTGTGACTACCGGACAGCTCCTTTTCGACGCCATTGCGAGCGATGTAGGCGACGGTCATATCCCATATTCGCCGTTGTAGCCCGACATCGTAGGACGCGGCGGGGGAGCGGATTTGGGTTCCGATGTGGAAGTACCCGTGGTCTCGGCCAATTCCGGTGCGGTGGCCACATTGAGGGTGGCATGAGCGCCTTCCGGAGGCCCGGTTCAAGGTGGCCCAGGGCCCGGCCGCCTCGTCGCCGCCGGGAGACGGCCGGGTGAGAATGAAATATGGCCCGGTGGGTGCTCCACGTCGACCTCGACCAGTTCGTCGCCGCCGTCGAACTGCTGCGCCGTCCGGAGTTGCGCGGCCGCCCGGTCGTCGTCGGCGGAGACGGTGATCCGGCCAAGCGGGGCGTGGTCAGCACGGCGTCCTACGAGGCCCGCCCGTACGGCGTGCACTCCGGCCTTCCTCTGCGGACGGCGGCGCGGCGCTGTCCCGACGCGGTGTTCCTGCCCGTGGACCGGGAGGCGTACGAAGCGGCGTCGTCACAGGTGATGGCGGCGTTGCGGGAGATCGACGCCGTCCTGGAGGTGCTCGGCTGGGACGAGGCGTTCCTCGGGGTCGAAACCGACGACCCGGAGGAGACGGCCCGGGAGATCCGCAGGCGCGTGCGAGAGTCGAGCGATCTCGACTGCACCGTCGGCATCGGAGCGAACAAGCTGCAGGCCAAGCTGGCGACCGGGTTCGGCAAGCCCGCCGGGATCTTCAGGCTCACTGGCGAAACATGGTTCGAGGTGCTCGGAGACCGGCCCACCGACGCGCTGTGGGGGATCGGTCCCAAGACCGCCCGGCGGCTGGCCGCGATAGGCATCGACACCGTGGCGCGGCTCGCGGCCGCCGACCCGGACGCCCTCGCCGCGCAGTTCGGCCCCACGACAGGCCCGTGGCTGGTTCGGCTGGCCCAGGGCCGGGACAGCTCGCCGGTGATCGGCACGCCCTGCGCGGCGCGCTCCCGCAGCCGGGAGACCACCTACCAGCACGATCTCGACGATTGGGGTCAGGTGCGGCGCGAGGTCGCCGGTCTGGCGCGCCGCGTCGCCGACGACGTCGCCGTCGAGGGGCGGCCTGCGACCCGCGTCGTCGTGAAGGTGCGGTACGCCCCGTTCATCACCCACACCCACGGCCACACGCTGACGGTGCCGACCGCGGCGGCCACGGAGATCGAGCAGGCCGCCCGCTCCGCCCTCGATCGGTTCACCGAACGGCGGCCGGTGCGGCTGCTGGGCGTCAGAGCGGAGTTCGTCCGCTAGAGGTCGCAGGACGGCCCGGACGCTACTCCGGTCGTGCCGCGGCCCGGACCTGGCGGACCACCTCCTGCACGCCCCCGTTCCAGGGCGCGCCGTGCCCCGGCAGCACCCACTTCGCCCGCACCTCCCCGAGCCGGTCGAGCGACGCCAGCGCCTGCTCCCGATCATCGGTGAACGGCGCCGGCTGCGGCCCGCGCTGTCCGGTGAGTACGTGCCGCGTCGTGAGGCCGTCGCCGACGAACACCGCATCGACTTCGGGCACATGAACGGCGATGCTGCCCGGCGAGTGCCCCGGCAACCCCAGGATGCGGGGCGCGCCCGGCAGGTCGAGCACGTCGCCGTCGGCCACCTCCGACACCTCAGTGAGGTACGTCGTGCGCAGGCCGCCCTTTCGGCTGGCGTACCAGAGGAAGCCGGCCGTGGCGCCGATCCTGGCGCGCCCCCAGCTGTTCTTGACCTTGACCTCGCCCCGGGCGCGCGCGGCGTCGGCGCTGTGGACGAAGACCGGGATTCCGTGCTCGCGGCGGAGCCGTTCCGCGAAGCCGAGGTGGTCGGTGTCGCCGTGGGTGAGCACGACGCCGCGGACGTCGGACGGAGTCCGGCCCAGGGCGGCGAGCTCGGCGGTCAGCTCCCGCCAGTGGCCGGCCAGCCCGGCGTCGACGACCGTCACGCCGTCGCCGGTGACGACCAGATAGACCGCCACGATGTCGTTCCCGATGCGATGCAGGTGGTGATCGAGCTTCATGATCCTTCTCCTCGCCGATCTGCGATGATGGCTACGGTACATAGCCATCATAGCTATGGTCCATAGCTATGATGAAATCGACCCCGGAAGGAGAACAGCATGCCGACGCCCGAACGCACCTCGCTCGAAGCCATCGTCGAAGCAGCCCGCGACATCCTGGAGTCGCACGGGCTCGCGCAGCTGACCATGCAGGCGGTCGCCGACCGGGTCGGCGTGCGCGCCCCCTCGCTCTACAAGCGGGTCCGCAACCGCGACGCCCTCGTCCGCCTCGTCGCCGAGGTCACCCTCCTCGACCTGGAGAGGCAACTCCACGCCGTCCCGGCGGCTCCCGACCCCCGTGAGACCCTGGTCGAGCTGCTTCGCGCCTTCCGCGCGTTCGCCCACGCCCGCCCGGCCGCCTACCATCTGGTCTTCACGAACACCCCGGGTTCGGGCAGGCCCGACCCCGCCCTCCTGGCCCGCGCGGCGGCCCCCCTCCTGCAGATATCCGCCGACCTGGCCGGCCCCGCCGAAGCCCTGGAGGCGGCCCGCACGACAACCGCCTGGGCGCACGGCTTCATCAGCATGGAACTGGCCGCCGCCTTCAACCTCGGCGGCGACGTGGACCGCGCCTACGAGTACGGCATGGCCCGCCTGGCGGCCGCCCTCACCAACCCGGCCTAGCGCACTTTCGTTTCCCCAAGGAAACGCCAGGTGGGGCATTTACCCGAATTAGGGCGGTTCCGGGGAGCGAGTCCCTCGAGCCGGGGGAACAGGCACCATCATGAGGCGCAACATGGTGAACGGCGCCGTCGGCGGCGCGATCGCGACCGGCGTGTACAGCGCTGTGCTGATGGCGGGCAAGCGCGCCGGCCTGCTGGATCACCCGCCCCCCAAGAAGGTGATGCGGATCCTGCTTCCCGGCAGCAGGCATCGCCCCAAACCGGGCGAGAACGCGTTCGCGACGATCGCTCACTTCGCGTACGGCAGTTCCGCCGGGGCGGTGCTGGCCTCGTTGTTCCGCGGGCAGCAGGTGCCCCTGCCGATCGGCGCGGCGTACGGCCTCGCGCTCTGGTATGCAGGCTTCCAGCACTGGACGCCCCGGATCGGCGCGCTTCCGCCGGTCTCCCACGACGACCCGCGACGTCAGGCCTTGCTGGCCCTGGGCCACGTGGTGTACGGCGTCTCGCTGGCGCTCTCGATGAACATGCTGAGCGCCCGCAAGGGCCCGGCCGCCCGCATCAGCCCGGCTGAGGGCTACGAGTACCAGCGGTCGAAGTTCCTGACCCCGCAACCTCAGCCGGCTCGCTGACGCAGGTCGTCGTGACCCGTCCGCCGAGGTCAGCGTGGGCCTGCGCTCCGTGGGCGTTTGGCGTTGACGTTCCGCCCGAGATGGCGGTGTTTCGCCTGCTCCAGAAGGGCGTGAATCTCGCGGAGCTTCTTGTGGAGCTTGCTCCTGTCCATGGTGGCGACGAAGCCCACGAAGTTCTCCTTTTTGTGCCTGACGGCGCCACCGGTTTCGTGCGCGGCAGGGGAGGCGGTGGAGGCGCTGCTCAGCTGGGCCGGCTCCATCGGCACCGAAGGGCCGGGCGCGGAGGGGCTTGGCGCGGGCGGGGACGATGCCAACTCGGCGATCCTGACATTCCGTATCAGGTGCACGTCGGTGGCGCCCCCGGTGGATGCGGCGAATCCGAACAAGTAGGAAGCCGGCACCGGCTGAGGCGCAGGGAAGGACAACACCTGCTGGAAGCCCGCACCGTCATTGAAGTCGACGTCCACCGTGACGATCGGGTTGGGCGCCGGCGTGATCCGGATCCGGACGGTCCGTTTACTGGGCTCCAGGTCTGCCTGGGCCGTTTCGGGATCGGACGAGATGTCGGTCAACGGCCCGTGGAGCCGGCCGGGCAACGTCGACGGCCGCGCCCCGGTCGCGGAGAAGTTCGAAGTGGTGGCGGTCAGGAAGCAGTATCCGGCGGTGCCGTTCCCGGGGCCGCGTACGGTCACCATGTTCGGCCCGGGGGGCCTGTCGGGCGTGGTGCCGGCCGGTGATCGCAGCGCGCATCCGTCGCCGCGCTGCTCCGCGTCGCCGTAGAAGCCGCCGAACACGTCGAACCCGATGCCGAGGTATCCGCCGTTCACGCCGGGAAGGAAGGTGTTCTGCGGATCGTCGTCAGGGAGCTTCTGGGCGTACCCGAGGCTGCCGCCGAACGCCCCGGGCTGTGTCAGCGTGGCGGCGCCGTCGACGAGGAAGAAGGAGAGCCCGTCGGCCGCGTCGCCCGAGGTGTTGCCGTACTGCCATTGCTCGAACGTCACATCCACTCCACGGCTGGAGGGGGTCGGCGAGTTGAGGAGCACGGCGCCGGCTTGGTTCTCGCTCGCGTCCGTCAGTTGGAGATAGCCGAACGGCGCGCCAGACCCTGGAGGTACCGGGCCCGCCGGGGTCGAGCTGCATCCCCCGAGCGGATGGAGACCCGGGCCGGGTGGCGTTCCCTGCGGTGCGCCGGTCAGACATGCCGACCCGAACGCCTGGAACCTGGGGTCCGCGGTGGCGCCTGTGAAGGTCTCCAGGACGGTGTCGGCTTGCCGGGTTGCATCGGCATGTGCGCCGAGAGGCGCGGGGGCCGCGGCGGCGCTGAGGGCAGCGGCGGCCGCGGCCAGACTGAAGCGCTTGAGGATCATGCGTGGAACTCCCTGCAGACATGGCCATCGCGGTCATCTCCCTACCGAAGGGCATCGCATCATGTGCCGTTTCGGCTGGGCGGCATTGACCTGTGGGGATTACCGACCCTTTGCAGTGGGAGCTCCAGAATGGCGGCGGCCCCGCCTCAAGGATCATCCCGTCAGGGAGCGTTGCATGAGCAGGGTGTCGATCCAGCGGCCGTGCTTGTACCCCACACCGGTCAGCCGACCGGCTTCGGTGAAGCCGAAGCGGCGGTGCAGGGCCGCTGAGGCGTCGTCGCCCGTGTCGGCGATGACCGCGATCATCTGGCGCATCCCTGCGTTGGCGGACTCGGCCACCAGGCCACCGAGCAGCGCCGTGCCCAGCCGGCGACCGACATGGCCGGGGGCGATGTAGATCGTGTCCTCGACGGTGTGCCGGTAGGCGGTTTGGGGCGCCAGGGGCCGGCGTAGGCGTACCCGGCCACCTCGCCGGACAGGTCGGCGACGAGGAACGGCAGGCCGCGCCCGGCGAGCTCCTCCAGCCATCGCCGCCACTCGTCGACCGTCCGGGGTGTCTCGTCGAAGGTGGCCACGCTGTTGGTGACGTAGTAGGCGCCGATCTCGGCTACGGCCTTCAGGTCCTCGGGTGCCGCTGCACGGATTTCGGCCTCGGGTATCGTCACGAGATCCTCATTTCGCTATAGCGTAATATATCATTATTATAGAGGAATGGTGGACCTTGCGGCTTTGGGGCGGCGCGTGCAGGAGCTCAGGCACGTCCTCGGCTTGACCCTTCAGCAGTTGGCCGACGCGGCCGACGTCAGCGTGAGCATGTTGTCCTCGGTGGAGCGCGGCCAGAAGGCGCCCACCGTCGTCGTGCTCGGCCGCATCGCCGACGGCCTCGGCCTGCCCCTCGCCGAGCTGGTCGCCCAGCCGGACGACCGGCACCTGCTCGTGCGCCGCGCCGCCGATCAGGACACCGTCGAGGAGCCCGGCGGATGGCACCGGACGATCCTCACCCCCGTGGTGCCCGGGGTGAACTTCGAGTGGATCCGCACGACGCTGCCCGCGGGTTGCGACGCGGGCCGGTTTCCGGCCTACGCCCCGGGCTCGCACGAGTACGTCGTGGTCGAGTCGGGCACGCTCCGGCTGAGCGTCGCGGACAGGGCCGTCGAGCTGGGTGAGGGAGACTCGGCCTACTTCGCCGCCGACGCCGATCACGGCTACGCCAACCCCGGCTCGGTTCCCTGCACGTACTACGTCGCCGCGCTCATCATGCGCCCGCGTGCCGCCCAACCGCACCACTGAGCGGTCCACTCCGGCGCCTGCGTCCGGCGGCGGCCGCGGCGGGAACGGGGAGACGATAAACCGGTGGCAGGCGGCTCATCGCCGCCCTATGGTCGCCGCGTGAACGACTCGATCCTCATTCGCCCGGGTTCGGCCGCCGACGCGGCCGGCATCGCCGAGGTGTTCCTCGCCGCCCGGGGCAAGATGACCTACCTGCCCGAGCTGCACACCGATGAGGAGACCCGCGCGTGGATCTCGCAGGTGATGGTGCCGGACCATGAGATGTGGGTCGCCACCGCGAACGGCGAAATAGTGGGATTCGCCGCGCTGTCGATGGACGGGCTGGAGCACCTCTACATCTCACCGCCCGAGCAGGGTCGCGGGGTCGGATCAGAGCTGCTGAGCATGGCCAAACGGCAACGGCCGGAGGGCCTTCGGCTCTACGTCTTCCAGCCCAATGCCGGGGCCCGCCGCTTCTATGAGCGGCACGGGTTCACGGCGGTCGAGTTCGGCGACGGCAGCGGCAACGAAGAAGGTGTGCCCGACGCTCTCTACGCATGGCCCGAGCGGTCCTGAGGCCGGGGCCCGGAGGTCCACCATGCCGGCCCGGCCGTACCGCAGGAAGCCTGGGATCGTCACCGCCGGTGAGTCCCCGCTGACACCGGTAGTAACAGGGACAGGCTGAGCGGGCGGCGGCGTCCTACGCTGGTCGCATGCCCATGGGAAGCAAACTGGGTGATTACCTGCGGGTTCGCCGTGAACGGCTGCGTCCGGAGGATGTCGGCCTGCCCGGCAGTGATCGGCGGCGGGTGCCGGGTCTGCGGCGGGAGGAGGTCGCGCTGCTGGCGGGCATCAGCGTGGAGTACTACCTGCGCCTGGAGCAGGGCCGTGATCAGCATCCGTCCGACCAGGTCCTCGAGAGCATCGCCCGGGCGTTGCAGCTCGATGCGGATGCCGAGATCTACCTGCGGGAGCTGGCGCGGCCGGTGCGTCCGGCGCGTCGCCGGGCCGTGGCCCGCGCCGAGCAGGTCAGCGGGAGCGTGCAGAGCCTGATCGACGACTGGGCGACCACGCCCGCGCTCGTTCACGGCCGGTACATGACGACCCTCGCGGCCAACGCGATGGCCATTGCGCTCAGCCCCTTCTTCGCGCCGGGCGTCAACACGATGCGGGCGGCCTTCCTGGAACCGGAGATGCGGGAGTTCTACCGCGATTGGGAGGGGATGACGGCCAAGTCCGTGTCGTACTTACGGTCGGTCATCGGGGCCGCCGACGACGATCCCCGGTTGATCGAACTGGTCGGCGAGCTCAGCCTGCGCAGCGACCGTTTCCGGATGTTGTGGGCGCGTCACGATGTGCGGCACCAGACGAGCGGGGTCAGCCGGCTGCTTCATCCGCAGGTCGGGGCGCTGGATCTGCGGTACGAGAAGCTGGCGATCCCCGGCGCCGCCGGGCAGATGCTGGTCACCTATCACGCCGAGCCCGGTTCCCTGTCTCATGAAAAGCTCCGGCTGCTCGGCAGCCTGGCCGTACGGCCGGAGCCGGGCACGGCCGTGCCCGCCGAAGTGTCCCTGACGGGGGAGTCCCGCTCCACACGGGACGAGTGAGTCAGGCGTCGGCCCCGATTCCCTTCACCGCGGCGCGGAAGACCCGTTCGCGTTGATCGTCGTCACGGTAGACGCCGACGCTCACGCCGATCGCGAATCGCATCACGTCGTCGATGTCGAGGATTGGATCGACCTGCCCCGCCTGTTGCGCCCGGGCGATGAGCGACCCCCCGGCGGCGTAGATGGCGTCGCGCGCCGCCGGATAGGCGTTCGGGTTGAAGGCCAGACCTTCGATGAGCACGCGCTTGGTGCTCGCGAGTCCGACGAACCGTCGAAGCCAGGCGACGAGAGCGCCGAACGGATCATCCGCCCCCGCGAGCTCCTCGGCGTACTCGCACACGGTTTGGACCTCGGAGAGGTACACGACCTCGACGAGCGCCTCACGGGTCGGAAAGTTCCGATACAACGTCGCGTTGCCGACGCCGGCTCGCCGTGCGACCTCGTCCATGCTCGCGTTCGCACCGAGTTCAGCGAAGACGTCACGTGCCGCCGCGACGAGTGCGTCGAAGTTGCGGGCCGCGTCCGCCCGGTGCGGGCGCCGCTGAGCGAGCAGGTCGAGCATGAACAGAACCCATCTGGTCGAAACGGACACACTCCCCAGTAATATGGGGAGTGTCCCCGGATATTCGGGGAGGTAATCCATTTCAGCACAGGAAGAAGCGAATCGTGGCAGACAGGCTGGACACGATCACCATCGGCCGCGACCTCGAGGTCCGCAAGATCGGTTATGGGGCCATGCAGCTCACCGGCCCTCAGGTGTGGGGTCCGTATCCGGACCACGAGGGCGGCGTCCGGCTCCTCCGCTCTCTCCTGGACCAGGGCGTGAACTTCATCGACACCGCCGACGTCTACGGGCCGCACACGAACGAGCTCCTCATCCGTGAGGCCCTCCACCCGTATTCGGACGAGCTCGTCATCGCGACCAAAGGCGGGTTCGTGCGCGGCGGCTACGAGTACTCGACCCTCGGCTGGGTCGGAAACCCCAAGTATCTCCGGCAGTCGCTCATGATGAGCCTGCGGCGGCTCCGCCTCGATCGCGTGCAGCTCTACTACCTCCACAGCGGCTACGCCACCGACGCCCCCTTCGAAGACCAGATCGGGGAGCTCAAGGCCATGCAGGACGAGGGATACATCCAGCACATCGGCCTCTCCAACGTCACGCCCGAGCAGTTCGCCACAGCACGCGGCATTGCCGACATCGTCGCGGTCACCGCCCTCTACAACGTCGGCAATCGCAGGGGAGCCCAGCTGCTCACGGCGGCTGAGGAGTCCGGCGCCGTCTTCTCGCCCTGGCATCCCGCAAGCCTCCGCGACGGCGGCGACAACGCGGACCGGGTGGCGTCGGCCCTGGCCCCCATCGCCGCCGCGCACGGCGTCACCCCTCAGCAGCTCGCGATCGCCTGGCTCCTGCACCGTTCCCCCGCCATGCTCCCGATCCCCGGAACCAGGAGCCTCGCGCACCTGCGAGAGAACGTGGCGGCCGCGTCGGTCGACCTCAGCGACGACGAAGTCGCGACCATCACCGAACTCGTCGACGAAAAGGCGATCCACGGGTGACGAGGTTCGGCGTCGAGGACGGGCGACGGTCAGCTCGGTGATTCGCCGAGGGTGGCGGCGATGTCGTTGAGGCGGCCCATCGCGCCGAATGTGCCGAAGACGTCCATGTAGTCGCGCATCTCGACGATCTCGCCGTTCCGGGCGCGCAACATCAGCAGGCCGGATGCCTGGAACGGGCGCCCTTCGGGGCCGATCGTGCCGGCGCTGCGCCATTCACCGACGACGACCTCCGGGTCTGCGGCCTCGTGGACGACGACGTCGCTGATCTCGGCCAGTGTGACGGGGCTCGGGTCCCATGCCGCGTGGTACAGGGCCCGGATCTCCTCTTGCCCGTCGAGTCGTGCCGGCCAGCCTGGCACCCGGAAGGGGAACTCGTGTACGGCGTCGACCGCGTACAGATCGGCGAGGTCGTCGGCGGACTTGTCGATCATGGCGCGGTGGTAGCGGCGCAGCAATTCGCGTGGGGTGGCGTTCAACGGTGCTCCTTGCTCAACGGTTGTTGACTCAACTGGCTCAACGATCGTAGAGCGAAATGAAAGGCTCGGTCAACGCCGGTAGAGTCCAGGTGTGGAGCAACCGCCGACCACGCGCGCGCAGCGACGGCGCCGCACCGAGGAGCGCATTCTGTCCGTCGCCCGCGGGATGTTCGCGGAGCGCGGGTTCGAGCGCACGACCATACGGGCGGTGGCGGCGGCGGCAGAGGTGGATCCCGCCCTCGTCATGCAGTACTTCGGTTCGAAGCAGGAGCTGTTCGATCAGGCCGTACGGCTCCCGCCGATCCCTCCGTTGGAGGGCGACACGGTGGAGCTGATCGAAGAGCTTCTGGCCAGGATCGGCATGAAGATCGGCCCAATTCCCGAGGGCTCACTGGCGATGATGCGCTCGATGCTCACGCATCCGGACGCCGCCGACCGCGCCCGTGCGACGCTGGACGATCAGGTCGCGACGGTGGGCGCCGCGATCGGGGCCGAGGACGCCGACCTTCGGGCCGCCCTGATGATCAGCACGATGCTCGGCGTCACCATCGCGCACCAGTTGCTGGACCTCAGCGCGCTTCGGGAGGTCTCGGCCGAGAGGATCGCCCAGTTGCTCCGCCCGTCGCTCAAGGCGCTGGCGGATGCCGAAGCGGCAGCCGACTGACGCCGTCGCTCGGAGCAGGAGCACTCGGGGCAGGAGCAAGTAGGTGCACAGGCTGGTCAGACCGCGCCCGGCGGAACGGCCGTGTCGAATCGCAGCCCGCTGGCGCCCTCGCCTTGCCCTGTCCGCACATGCCGGCCGATCCAGAGCACCGTGCCTCCCCCCTCGGTTCGGGCCTGCTGGAATGCACGCGTGATCGTCACTCCTTCGCGGGGAACCTCTTCCTCGGCGATGAGCAGCCGGTCCGTGGCCGGGTCGGCGCCTGACGACGTGAGCAGCACGGTTCCCAGCGGATTGACCAGATCGGCCGGTTCGTCCGCGCGGTAGCGCAGCATGGGCCGCCTTTCGAGGACGTGGTGCGCCGTGGGGTCGCCCTGCCGCTCCCGCACGGCCACGAAGGGCATCCAGTTGTCCGGCACCGGCGTCATGAGGCGGTAGACGATCTGCGCGTCCCCGAGGTCGTCGGGGTCCGACTGCAGTAGAGAGACGCGGGCGGCCTGGCCGGCACGCGGCACCGGCTCGCCGGAGGAGTGTCCCGGCACGACCCGTTCGACGCCCCAGACCAGGTTGGCCATCTCGTCCCGGAAGAAGGCGACTTCCTCCAGGGGCAACCCCTGGAGGACCCGCGGCACGGTGGGGGCGAGCACGAACACGTCGGCCAGCCTCGTGGTGTCGCCCACCGGGGTGGACTGGAAGGCCGCCCATCCCGGCGAGGTCGCCTCACGCGCCGGCCCCAGGTCGGCGGTCACGCCGAACGTGTCCACCACGCGCACGTCGTCGATCCGGGTGGCGCTGCCGTACGGAAGGATCAGCGGGACGTGGAACCAGTCCACGGAGTAGGCCAACGCGAACTCGACGACGGCCAGTCGCGCGAGGTCGGTACGGCTGGCCTGCAGGCCACCCAGGTAGACGGCGGAGTCCTCGAACGCGAACAGCCGGTCGGCGGGCATTCCGGCGAAGCGCACGGGTGCCGGCAGCGTGGTGTCGGCCACCGGAGCAGGAGGGGTGGGAGCCGCGGCCGTGCCGAGGTCGGGCGCCGCCGTGAGGTCGCCGTGGAACCAGTCGAGGGTGCCGCCGGTGTACTCCTCGACGAGCAGGGTCACCGGGCCGTCCGACAGTGGCGCCTGCGCGGCGAACGCGTGTTCCAGCCGGCGCGGGTTCCATGACTCGCCGGTCGGTGCGACTAGGAGGCCGCCGGCCCAGACGCGCCAGCGGATCACGATCTCGCGCACGGCCTCCCCGTCCGGTCCCGCCGCGCTCGCGAGCCGGTCGGGCAGCCCTGTGAGGCCGCCGGCGCCGTCGTCGAACGCTTCCAGGGCGTCGAGCACCGCCGACC
Source organism: Planotetraspora thailandica (assembly GCF_016863335.1). Lineage (GTDB taxonomy): Bacteria > Actinomycetota > Actinomycetes > Streptosporangiales > Streptosporangiaceae > Planotetraspora > Planotetraspora thailandica. Next base: position 81,045 of record NZ_BOOR01000016.1, on the reverse strand, counting down.
CGTCGGGCACACGGCCTGCCGCGAGCCGTGCGCGTGCCTCACCTGCCGGGTCGGACACGTCAGGGCTCGGCTCGGCGTGAATCGGCTCGGCGTGAATCGGGTAGGCGGCGGCCGCCGCGGCGGCCACGGAGGCGTGACCCGCCGCCCTCAGCAATCTCATCAGGTGCAGCCCGGTCTGCGTGCGCAGCCGCAGCGGCAGCACCGCGGGGATCTCCGCCTCGACGCGAGCCTCAAGGGGCAACGCACCCGGCGTGCCCGGTGGTTCGAGGTCGACGGCCGCCGCGGCCGCGTGCCCGCCCGGCAGGCCCGCGTGGAAGCGGGCGAACGGCACGGTCTCGCCGCGCACGGTGGCCTTGACCGGGCTCCCCGCGTCCTCACCGCGCAGCTCGTCGAACTGCCACTGCCGGCCGAGCATCCACAACGGGTCGGCGACGAGAGCCTGGACCCCCGGTGTGAGGTCCCCGGTGGTCAGCGGCAGAGGCTCGAGCCGCGACCATGTCGGGATCACCGGGACGGTCGCCCACAGCCGCAGGTCGGCGGCCGCGGCCGCCGCCTGCACGGACCAGTCGCGCCGGTCAGGCATCGCCGCTCACCGCTTTCCCAGCACGTGATCGGCGAGGAGGCCGCCGGTCTTGGACACTTTGGCGGCGGCCGCCAGCTCGCCGAACCTGATGCCGGCCACGTCGCGCGTGTAGACGTCCGGCAGGAAGAGCGCCGGCAGGAACGTGGTGAAGGGGGCGAGCTCCTTCGCTCCGACCGTTCTCAGGTGCGCGAGGTCGACGGCTTCCTGTACGCAGCCGAGAAGCGTGTCGAAGTCCCAGCGGTCCGGAGACCGCGCGGGGTGCACCGCGAGCAACATCGCCTGCGGGGCGCGCGCTCCCGGTGCGTCGTAGTGGAAGGTGACCGCGGTGGTCTCCTCGCGCGCGGGGACGGACTCAGTCCACGAGTCGGCCACCAGGCCGGCCCCGCCCGTCACCGGGTCCAGCCCCTCGGGCGCGTGCAGGACGAGGCCGACGGCGCCCGGCGGAGGCGGTCCGGCCGCGCCGAAGGGCAGGGCGATCCAGGGGGTGTCGGGCGCGTACGGCGTCTGCACCACCGTCAGGTTCGCGCCGACGTCCGCCCCGTCCGCCTCGGCGTGCACCAGCAGCGCCGCCAACGGATCCAGCTGGGGGCGTACGAGCGCGCTTCGGTGCAGCCAGGACACGACGGCGGTCGGATCCTGGGCGAGGAGGCCGTCGCGACCCGCCAACGCGGCCGCCATCGGGACCGGATCGGTGGGCCGCAGCACGGGCAGGAAAGGTTGTGCGTTTCCCAGCAGGACCCTGACGACGCCGCGGGCCTGGACCAGCCGGGGGTCTTCGGCGAGCCCCGGGGAGGGCAGGTCGCCTGGCTCGACGGCCGGCGGGTCCGGGAGCGGCACCCCTCGCGCCGCGTTCAGCCGGGTCCGAACCCGTGCCACGACGGAGGCGGTGTGCGTCTCGAGCGGGTCCTCCGCGGGCAACGCGTCGGGACCTTCGACCTCGACGAGCCCGAGCAGCGCCCCGAACAGCTGTGACTCGGTGTCCGCGTCGGGTGCGGCGAGGTGGGCACCGAGGGCCCTGTCGGCTTCTGTCACGGCCGTTTCGACCGCGCTCAGCACTGCCTCAGCCCGTGCGACGGCCTCGGCGACGTCCACAGTGGCCGCGGGCCCGGCGACACCGGCGCCCACGTCCGCCGAGGAGGCGAGGTGATCGGCGGCCAAGGGAGCGCCACCCATCACCTCGGCGGCCCAGGCCGCCAGATCGAACAGGGGGGCCAGCCCCTCGGACCCCAATTCGAGCCGGTCCTCCGCCGAGACCCCTGCGGCCTGAACAGCGGGGCTGCCGGACACATGCAGCGCGAGTCTGGATTCGAGCTCGGTGGGACCGCTGCCAAGGCGGCGGGCGGCCAGCACGAGCGACAAAGCCGACAGCCCGAGCGCGTCGACTCCGATCTCGGGAAGCAGGACGATCGTCGGCGGTGTGCCGTCGGCGCCCGGCCGGACCAGCCGCGCGCCGACGGTCCAGCGTGACGGGTCGCCCAGGACCCCGCCGAGCCAGCGGTCGAGGCGTGGCTCGGCGATGCTGCGCAGATCCCTCGCCCAGCCGTGTGCCGGGCTCGTGCCCTCGCGTGGCAGCCATAACCCGACCCGATGGGTGAGGACGGCACCGCCCCGTGGGGTGCGCACGAACTCCGGGTCGGGGGGCGGGTCCTGCCGGTCGTGCGCGGCCAGGGCGGCCCCTGAGCGTTCGAGGTTCCCCGTGGTGGCCTGGTGCACCGCTTCGGAGACCAGCACGTCGGCCACCGCGTCGGACAGGGCGGCGACCTCGTCCAGCACCGCGGCCACTCCGGCCCGTGCGGCGCCGGTCGGGATTCCGGCGGCGGCCAGCAGCCCGGTTCCGTCGGTCCGCCACCGTTCGAGCAGCGCGACGCCGTCGACGACGTCGCGTGCCGCGACGACCTCGACGGGTTCGACGTGCTCCGGGTCATCCGGCCGCTCGCTGCGCAGCGGGCACTGCTGCCGGAGCGGCAGGATCCACTGCGCCAGCGAGAGGTCCCGTTCCTGCAGGCCCCGCTCGATGCGGTAGCCCAGCAGGGCGGCCAGCCGCTGCCCGCTGCCGACCCCCTCCAGGATGCGCAGGGCCTGCCGTACCCGGCGCGACGTCAGGTCCAGGTCGAACATCCGTCCCTCGTCGTCCCGGTGCGTCTGCCGGGCACTGCGAAGCACCGCGACGGACGCGGCCTGCGCGAGTGACGGCGCGTGCACGAAACCCAGGCTTTCCGCGCCTGGCCCGCGGTCCGGCCGCAGGTCCTCGACGACGCCCCAGCCGCCCACGTGCACCCCCGAGCTCGCGGCCGTGCGGTGCTCGGCGAGGCGGGCCGTGGCGAGGGAGGTGATCCACGCGTCGAGGCGGGTGGCGTACAGGTCGAGCACGCCGCGGAAGGCCCACTCAAGCTGATCGGCGGGCGCCTGCTCGAGCGTGCCGAGAGCCGTGCCCATCCGCTGCAACTGCTGCAGCGGGTCGTCGGGGACGTCGAGCACGCCGGGCCGCGCAAGGCGCTCACGATAGAGCGCGGCCACGTGCTGTGCGACGGTCCGATCTCCGGTGAGCGCCGGGATCACGGTCTGCCCGAACTCTCGAGGTGTGCTCGGCACGGCCACGGTCACCCCCGCGGCGGCCGGTGCGACCGGTGAAGACTCCACCCGCAGCGTGTACGGAACCCGGTCCGCAGGCCGGTTCAGGTACGCGACGAACTGCTCCGACAGCTGCAGCGACGCCGCCTGCGCGGCCACGACCCGCTTGCCCGCCTTGCGGTTCTCGTTCACCGCGGCACAGGCCACGAAGGCCTCCAGCAGCGCCACGGAGTCCTTCCTCGCGTCCAGGATGTCCACGCCGTCGGGCTCGGTGAGCAGGCTGTGCACCTCGGCGAGGTAGGCAGTGCTCTGCCGTTTCGGGTCGGTCGGAATGGGGTCCGGCTTCAGCACGAGCGGCACGTCCAGCGGGTGGTCGCGGTCGTCGTGGGTCAGCTCCGAGAGCAGGGTCAGCTGGTAGCACCCCAGTCGGCTCAGCAGCGTCGCGGTGACGTCGCGCTGGAATGCGGCCATCATGTCCCAGTTGACGCTGACGGCACGCCGCTCGACGGGTCCGACGAGGTTGCGGAAGGTCAGCGACCAGGCGACGGGTGTGCGCTGAAGCAGCGCGAGCAGCACGTCGTCGACGTCCTCACGGCGGTTCACCTGCGCGAGCCTGGGCACCGAGGCCACAAGCGGTTCGACCAGCTCGCGCAGTGCCGAGGTCACCCGCTGCACGTCGGCTTGGGCCCGGCGTCGCGCGTCCGGCTCGAACCGGCCGCGCGGGGTGACCGGCAGCAGGCCGTACGGCTGTGCCCCGATGCGCATCGTCGGTATCGGCCCCGACGCGCGTAGATGGCTCGCGACATGCTGCCTCAGCGAGGCCTCGATCTTCGGGTCGTCCGCGACCGGGTCGAGCATCTCGGTGAGGTAGTAACCACCTGCGGCCGACCAGGTCGCGTCGAGGAGCGCACCCTGCCAGGCCTGCTCGCGCAGGTCCGCGCCGGCCACGCCGGACAGGGTCGCCGCCGGGATGCCGAGCGCCGCCGCGGTCACGGGTCCCGCGGCGCCGTCCACCGTGGCGGGCGCGGCGTGCGGCGCCAGCACCTGCCGGGCTACCGAGATGTCCGTCGAGAAACCGCTGCGCGTCGTGCCGGTCGAGTTGGTGGGCACGCCCTGCGGCACGAAGGCCAACCGGCCCTCGTTCGCGTGCGCGGCGAGATGCGCGTCGACCGCCGCGGCGGCCTGGGCAGGGTCCAGGGTCCAGTCCACGCCGACCACGACGAGCCGGTCGACGCCCTGGGCGAGTGAGGCCCCGGCGACCAGGTCGGCCTGGCGGATGGTCACCAGCATCCCGAGCCGCTCGGCCTCCCCGGCGTCGTGCAGCCACAGCAGGTCGGGATCGTCGGGCAGCCCACCGGGCTCCGCGGGTGCGCCCGGGTCCGGTGTCGGCCCGGCGGCGAGGGCGTCGGGGACGGCAGCGCTCCACCGGCGGAAGATCTCCTGGTGCCGCCCCTCTCCGGCGTCGCGGAATCCCAGCACGCACCAGCGGTCCGGGAGCAGCGCGGCCCGTGCGGCGGTACTCCATTCACCGGACCGCAGGGGCAGGTCACCCCAGCGCGGCTCCGCCTCGCCCGACCCCACGTTGACCGGAGGGTGGGCACGCACCAGGAATGCGGCGCGCCCGGGGCGGAACCGTGCGGTCAGCGCCTGCCAGGCTTCTTCCGCCAGGGCCCGGCCGCGGTCTCCGGCGGCGTCGAGGTCGGGCCAGCGGTGTGTCCAGTACCAGGTGAGCCCGTCGCGCTCGTCGGTGGTGATCGCCGGGTCGTGCGCGGTCACGTGCGTCTGGTCGGGGAAGATCCGCACCTTCAACGTCTGACCGCCGTCGAAGAAACGGGTCTCGACGCGTACGGGGAGCAGCAGCACCGGATGCCGGCCGGACAGCGAGGTGACCGCGTTTTCGGGAGAGACCGCGGTCAGCAGCGCGTCCGACAACCCGCGAACCGCCGTCGTGGACGCGCGCACCTCTTTCACAAGCGTGTCGAGATGCCGCCTCAGCTGGTCTGCCCGGGCCTCCGCGTCCGCGGCGACGGCCGCATCGCCCCGCGCGCGGGCGGCGGCCCCAAGGGCGGCCGCCTCGGACAGGGACCGCCGGGTCAGCCGCAACTGATCCTCCAGCGCGCCGATCCGCGCGCGCGCCGCGGCGACGCCGCTGAGATCGAGGTCGGACATCAGGCCTCCGGGTCACTGCTGCACGGGCAGCGGGTCGACAAGGTGTTTCGCGTGCACGTACAGGGCGAACGGCCTCTGGAACAACGTCGCCGCCACGTCTCCCGCCCCTGCGGTCCCCGGGTCCAGGCCGAGGGGGCCGAACGTCTCGGTTCCGAGGTGCCCGCCCTCGGGCACATCGGTGTCGGTCCAGGCGAGGGCGTTCGCCGTGGATACGCCGCCCCCCGACGATGCCCCTTTGGTCTCGTCGAGGCCGAAACGCGGCTCCGTGACCGGCTCCATGAGCGCGAAGAACCAGCCCCGGCCTTGCTGGAGGTCGCTGTCGACCAGCGGGAACCCGAAGAACGACACGTCGGGGTCGAACCGGCCGGCGAACACCGGCTTCACCACCTTGTCGTGGTCCGGCTTGCGCTCTGCCGCGGCCGGCATCGCCACGACGATGGTGTTCGGGTACCGGCGGAGCAGGTCGCCGCGCACCAGCAGCACGAGGTTGCCCTTGGGGTCGGTGGTCTGCTCGGCCAGGCGGCCCAGCCGCCAGCCGTGGATGGGCGGGATGTCGTCCTTCCCGTCCAGCCGCCGCCAGAAGTGGCGGAACGGTGTTCCCCTGCTGTCGGTGGGGAACCCCCGCCACAGCAGCTCGCGGTTGGTCTCGTGGTTCAGGCCCGCCATGAAGGCCGCGATGAAGCGCGGGTTGGTCTCCAGCAGCGTGACCGAGTCGGACGGGACGGTGTCGACCCCGGGGCAGAAGCGGGTGCTGTCGTAGGAGGACAGGTAGTCCGACGCGGCGACCGGAAACGTCGGGTAGGCCATGATCCGGTCCAGGGCGTGCGTCGCCCACCAGCCGTCCACGGTGAACTCCTCGCCGATCCCGCGCAGGGCCCCGATGGCGCGACCGGCGAATGCCACAAGGGCGTCACGGCGGAGCGGCTGCGCCACCGAGGGATCCACGTGCGTCCGTATGGCCGTGGCCGCGGCGGCGAGGTCGTACGGCACGAGCGTGGCCACCGGGGTGGGGGTCGCGATGACGGTCACGTTCCGTTGCAGCGTCAGCGCGGCCTCGAAGCGGGAGATCACCTGGGCGTCGCGGATCAACGGGGGCACGACGATCGTCGGACGGTCGCCGGGAACGGTCGGGCGCACCGGCCCGACGACGACCGGGTCGGGCACGACACGGGGCCCGACGGTCACCGGTCCGCGCAGCACCGGTGACAACCCGCCGCGACGCAGGGGCAGCGCGTCCCCGGGTCGCACGTTTCCGGGCCGCACGTTTTCAGGCAGCACTGCCACGGTGCCGCCGGCGCGCACCACCGGCAGGGTGGTCCGGTCCACCGGCACGCCGGAGCGGCCCCCGCGGAACACGCCCACCGGAAGGCGTGACAGCACCCCGCCGAGGTCGGCACCGGACAGGTTGGAGTCCAGCACCGCGACGGGGATGTTCGCCTGACCGGCCCCGGTTCGCACCACAAGGGTGTTGCCCGCGTCCAGGTCGAGCACCCCGACCGCGACGGGGGGCGCAGTGACGTCCAATGCGGCGGCTCCGGCCGGGAAGGCGGGGCCTTCCACGAGCAGGCCCACACCTCCACCCCCCGCCCGAGTGGCCGCCAGCGCGAGGGCCGACTGGGCGACCATCGCATCGAGCATCGAGGCGGCGGCCACGGTCGCGACCGCGGGCACATCCGGCCGGGCGCCCGAGGCGATCGCGCCGGCCAGCGTGCCCGCCGCCTGCGAGGCGAGAAGACGCGCCGCCTCCACATGCGCCTGGCCGATCAGCCCGACGGTCCGGACCTCGTCGCGTATCACCAGTCGCTTCGACTCCTCGACCGGCCCAGCGGACAGCAGGCGTGCGGAAGCCGCCAGGCGCGTGAGGACTTCGGGCGCCACCTGGACCGGCAGGCCGATCGCGGACAGGTCGCCACCGGTCAGCGCGTCCGGCCGCACGCCGGACAGCACCGGCCGGGGAAACCTGGTGGCGTCCAGGTCCTTGCGGCCTTTGGCGAGCGCGCTGACGAGTCCGGGCCGAACGGCCCCGATCGGCACGCCGAGGCGCCGGGCCGAGCGGGCCACCGCCCGTCCGGCGGGGCCGAGCGCCCGGCGGAATCCGGCGTCGACCACGGCGTCCGGCAGCGAGGTGCGCGCGATCGTCGCGGTGAGGCTGCGCCCCGCGAAAGGCGTGCGGGGTGCCATCGGGCCCGCGAGGGGCAGCAGAGCCTCGTCGGGCATCGGCGCGACGTGCCGGCGGAAGAAGGAGCCGGAGACGAGCGCGCCGAGCGCGGCACGTTGCAGCGCCGCCTCGGCGGCCGTCACATCCCCGACCTGGCGCCAGGCCGCGTTCGCGATGTCCTCCTGGTTCACCCGCACGCACTCGGTGCCGAGACCTGCCGCGACGCGGGCTCGCGGGTCGAGGTTCAGCTCCCGGAACCACTCGGCGTCCTCGGGGTCCTCGCCGTCCAGCACCCGCCAGCGGCGCACGTGCGAGGAGGCGTAGACGGGCGGGCCGACCGGCTGCCGGGACGCGTCCGCCAGGGTCTGGCCGTCGAGCACACCGTCGGCCGCGTCCGCGAGGGTCCGGGTCACCTCCTTGAGCCCGGCCCGCAGCGCGACGGGCACGTCGGAGAGGCGCCCGTCCGACTGTGCGGGAGCGCGCAGGGCGCCGTCCATGTCGAGATGGCGGTTCTGGTCCGTGGGCACCTGGATCGGCGGGGCTCCCTCTCCGACGTGCATCGGCACGAGCCCTACGGTCGTGGCGGCCTTGTGCGGCTTCAGCCGCTGCGCGAGCGACTCGAAGTCACCCTCAGGCCCGGTCTGGAATTCCCAGTGGAAGTAGACCGGCAACGTCACCGTGTCCTGCCCGGGCTCCCATGCGGGACCGACCTTCGCGTCCGGGGCGGGCGTGCCGCCCAGCCCGCGTACCCGGCCCACATCGAAGGCCGGGACGAGTGCGGCGATCCAGCGACGCCGCGGGGCGAGCCGCCGTGGGCACACCAGCCGGCCCACGTTGCGGTCGGGATCCGCGGCCAGGGCGATGGCCACGTCCTGCGCCGACGGCGTCGCCGTGGAGGGCTCGACCAGCTGGACGTGCGCCCAGGCCCATGAGTCGGTCAGGTCGGGCAGTTCGTCGGCGGCACCGGACTCGATGCGCAGCTGCGGAAGGGGCGCGCCCGCCGGCACCGTGAGGGAGACGCCGGGCTTGTCCTCGACGACGACGAGCACGACCCACGGCGGCAGGTGACCGCTGCCCGGGACGCCGCGCGGGGTGAACAACCATGGCAGCTCCGGCGCATCGAGGTCGACCGCGGCGAGGTAGTTGGGCTCCGCGTCGGTGGTGTACGGGCGTGGATAGGTGCGCACCACCTGGTTGGGGTCGATGCCGACCACGTCGCCGGGCCCGTGGAGGCGTACGGACGTCGGGACCTCGCCCGCCCCCGCCACCACGACCTTCACCGCGAGCTCGGGCCGCTGGTCAGGGGCGCCGTCGTTGGGCAGAGCCGCGACGAGCCCACGGCGGGTCCAGGGCAGGAAGCGGTAGACGGTGGCCGCCATGTCAGACTCCTGCCAGCTCGAACGCCTCGATCACGACCGAGCCCGGCCCGGCCGCCTGGTGTGCGATCGCGTCGGACCCGGCGGCCGCTGCGAGCAGCGGCGTGGCGGGCGACAGCGACAGGGAATCCACGACGGCCAGCGCCGGATCCTTGCGTACGGTCGCCCCTCCGGGACCTCCTGATGCGATCGCGTCGCCCATCGCCCGTACGGACCTCGCGGCGGCGCCGAGGGCGACGTGCGCGTCGAGAAGCGTGTCGGGGAGCGCCCGCGCATCCATGGCGGTGAGCGTCCAGGGGAACCGGGCGATGCGGGGCTGCGGCTCGAGGATCTTCTCCTCGTAGGTCGCCTCGACCGCGGCGCCGATGTCGTCGACCCGGTAAGCGTCCGTGCCGACGCTGACCCCACAGGGGAACCGCTCGAAGGATTTGCCGCCGATGCGCTCCTGCTCGCCGACCTCCATGAATTGGGCGCGCGCGAAGTGGTCCAGCACCGGCGTGGTGGTGGCCTTGACCGATTTCTCGCCGACGAGAACGTCGGAGACCGAGTAACGCACCGATCCCTCGGTGAGCCGCTTGGTGCCGAGCCGGTCGACAGTGACCTCGAAGGGGAACGCCTTCTGCCTGATCGTGAGCCGCCCCAACGGGTGCGCGAAGGGCACGGGCCCGGACTCGACCGAGGCCAGGGTCACCAGCCCGGCGCCTCCGGCGGGCGCCTCCGGCAACATCCGCTGGGGGTCGGACAGCTCGGAGCGGATCGCCTGGGTCGCGCTCGTGGTCTGCTCCTCGATGGCGGGCGCGCTGCCCCACTTCTCGTCGAAACCGACCTCGACGTCCCACCACAGGATGGAGAAGGAGAAGTGGCCGACCGCGTGCCACTCACCGGGGCCCTCGAGTTGCATGGTGACCGTGACCGCACACAGCGATGAGCCGAACGCTTTGAGGGAGACCGCGAAGTCGATCCCGACGATGAAACGGAACTTCGGCTTGAGGTAGATGAGGGCGTCGAAGCCGAGGTGGCCCTCGATGCTTGCCGGACCGAGCTTGGCGGAGACCGCGATCTTGAACCCTGCCTGGACCGAGTTGCTGGTGATCGCGAAGTAGGTCTCGCAACGGAATCGCATCGGGCCGAAGCCGAAGGAGACCGCCATTCGCTCCAGGACGGCGGGCACGCCCGCGGGGACGTCCTTGAAAGCGGGGTGGAACCCGCCCGCGGACAGCACGAACGACGGATCGTCCCCGAAACGCATCGCGAGCAGCAGCTCGCCGGAGAGGTTCAGCGTCGCGAACCCCTCGATCCCGACGAACGAGTCGCGCAGGCGCGCCCGGATCATCAGGAACTTCTCCTGCGCGTCGTAGAACCCCACGACGTCGACGAGGAGCTTGAGGACCGCGGGGGAGCCGGTGGCCTTGGGCGGCAGCTGGGCGAGCAGCTGGCCGATGAGCACCACCTTGGTCAGCGTGAGCGGCTTGTCACCGCCGAGGGCGTTGCGCACCTCGAAAAGCAGGCCGAGGCGCACGTACACGATCGGGGGCTGGCTGAAGGCCAGCTCCAGCATGGGCCCGAGCACCAGCGAGTCGGACTCGAAGGGAAACAGCTGCCGGTAGCGGTTGATGATTCGCGGCGCGTCGCCGACGGGGTTGGCCGGGAACAGGATGTCGTCCAGGACTCCGGTCTTCATTCCGTCGGTCAGCGCCTGGACATCTACCCGGTGGTGCAGGCCGATGAGCCCGCCGACGCCGGTGAGGAAGATGCCGAAGGCGACGTGGACGGAGAACTGCCCGTAGATGAGCAGCAGCAGAGACCAACCGTCGGTGCCGTCGGGCCGTTTCGTCGTGATGAGACAGATCGCCTTGATGCTGAAGCTGCCGGCGAGGGTCAGCTCGAGGGCGCCCGCGTACTCTCCCCGTTCGGGGTCGATGAACAGGTAACCGCCGCCCTTGACCACGCCGGCGTCGAGCCGCAGGCCGATTCCCTTGGGGGGAAGGAACTTCACGACGTCACCGATGTCGGCGCCGTCGGACAGGGAGGTGAGGTCGCCGGAGAGGCCGAGCTTGTCGACGGTGGCCGTGAAGGGGCCCAGCTTGAGAGAGAATCCGCCGCGCAGCTCCAGCAGCACCCGGGTGTCGAGCATGACTTCGAGCTCGACGTACTGCACCGTGAAGACGCCGAAGAGGGAGGCCGCGACCGGCAGGTTGACCTTGAGGCCGGTGCCGCCCTCGAAACGTACCCCGTCCTTGGTGTCGGCGATCAGCCCGAGGTCGAAGGGCACCTCGACGGACCCGCCCAGGCTGCTCAGGAAGCCGTCGCCCTGGCCGAGCGAGATGACGAGCTTGCCTCGGCGTACGGCCAGGCGGAAGGCCGCGAAATCCGCGCCGACCTCGATGCCCCACGCCAGGGCGCCGATCTCCAGCCTGCTGGCGTCGCTCGTGCCGACGACGAGCGCCGGCTTGCCCGCGGCGCCTTCGGCCGGTTCGGTCCGCAGGGCGAACGAGGGCGTGGCGGCGCTGAGCGCACGCGGCGCGCCGGCCCCGAGGTAGACGGCGAACGCCCCGTTGGCGCCGGCGCTGAAGGTGTACGTCGTGTCGCCGGTGGAGTGGCTCACCTGCAGGGCGGCGCCGAGCGACATGAGGATGCCCGGTCCGCCGTGCGCGGCGGGGACGCCGATGAGCGTGAGCATGGGCGAGACCGGCATGACGGGGATGTGGAACCTGACGGTCAGGGCACGGGCGGCGACACGTGCCGAGGCCGGGTCGTCGTCCGGCTCGGGGTCCCATCCGTATGCCGCGTCGACCGTGCCGCCGACGGCGCCGACGAACGTGTCGAGGGCCACCATGGTGGTGCCGACGAGGAAGGAGATCCGGTCGACGACGTCCTCGGCGTCCCCGCGCGCCTCGCCCTTGAGCAGGCGCCCGATCGGGGCGAGGTCCAGCGCTCCCAGGGCCTCGTCGTCCTCGGTGAAGATCCCGGCGAGCGTCAGCAGGCCGTACGCGGCGGGGTTGCGCGCCTTGAAGGAGTCGGCGATCCAGACCTTGAAGAGCAGCCACAGCACGTCTCTGCCGTCGACGCCCTGCGTCTTGACGGCGTCCGCGAAGGTCATTCCGGTGTCGACAAGGGCTTTGACCTCGGCCACCACGGCCATGAGCGAGGCCTCGTCGACGTCCTGCTTGGCGACGAACTCGTCGATCTTGGCCTTGGTGGCCGGGTCGACCGCCCGCACCGGAGCCGGACCGGAGGCGTCGAGACCGAGGTCGGCGCGGATCTGTGCCGACAGGGCGGGGTCGCTGAAGGTCGCCTCGACCCACTCGACGACGTCCTCGACCCACGAGGAGACCTTCTGGAACAGATTCGGCTTCTTCTTGTCCGCCACGGCGCGCTCAGCCTCCCGTGACCAAGGTGGGCGGGGCGGCGGCGGCCGACCTCGCCAGGTCGACGACGTGCCTGGTGAACGCGGTGCCGGTGGTGCCGTCACCGACGGGGGACATCACCGAGTGCGTCGCCACGTACTCTCCCGGTCCCGAGGGCGACGGCGTGAACGAGACGATCCCGATGTTGCTGCGGAAGATCATGAGCCGGATCGGGTCCTTTCCGTCGTCGAGCAGTTGCTGGTGGGCGGCGGCGATCTGCGCGTAGGTGAGGACGGGGTCGGCCGCGTTCCACGCCGGCAGCCTCGGGGGCGCGGGGGCACCCACGCCGAGGGCCTCCCTCGGCCGCTCGTCGCGCAGCACGGAGACGCGGTAGCGCACGTCGGGCGGCTTGTCGCCCGCGAGCGTGGTGCCCTGCGGCCAGCCGCGGGCGGGCACGAACGTGGGCTTTCGCAGAAGGCGCCCACGCCGCCCGGGTGGGATGTGCGCGCCTCCGGGAAGCACCACGCCGTGCTGGCCGTCCCATCCGAGCCGCTCGACGGCGTCGCCCTGCAGCAGTCGCTGGGCGCTGCGCTGGCCGCGCAACACCGCGCGCATTCCGGGTGACGGTTCGTTCCTGGCCGCGCTGCTGGTGCATTGCAGAATCCGGCTGTCGGCGGCGTCGTCGCCCTTGGTCCACAAATCGCAGACGAGGCTCGAGGCGAAGTGCACGTCACCGCCGAGCAGAACCACCCGCGGGTAGCTGCCGAGGCGGCGCAGGAAGGCGTGGAAAGAGGCCTCGTCGGCACTCCAGCCCTCGACGTCCCACTGTTCGCTGCCGACGATGGCCGGACGCGGATGCGCCGGGTCGAACGCCTCGGTACGCACCAGGTGGGTCTTCAGGTCGAACACCGCGGCGGCGGCCGGTTGTACGAGCGCGTCGAAGATGCGCGGGAAGAGCACCGGTGCCGCCGACACCACGACGAGCAACTCGCGCCCGTCGGTCAGGGGCCCGGCCGGCAGCATCGCATCCAGCGACGATCCGACGAGCTTCGGCGGGCTTTCTCGGGTCGCGGAGTCGTACGCCCGTCGCGTTCGCGTGTCGAGCACCGCGACCCGGTGGCGAGGTCCGTCGACGGTGTAGTGGAAGCGGACCTGGGGACCGTCGGCGGGGCTGGACAGCCCGAGCAGTTCGTCGACGTCGTTCTCGTGCGGGACGGTCGGCGCCGCGCGGTCGCCGAGCAGCGTGGCGATCTTCTCCTGCACCTTCTGCTCGGGGGTGGGCGGCGGGCCGCCGGCCAGGGCCGCCTGCAGCTGCCACTTGGCCGGGTCGTTGCCCGGAGCCTGGAAGACCGCATACGCCATGAGCCCGTTGCGGATCACGGATCTGCCGAGTGGCGAGGTGAGCACCCGCGTACGCCAGGGGGCGCTGAGGTACCAGTCGTCGGTGACCTCGTGATCGTCGAAGATCATGTAGGTCGAGCAGTTCGCGAGCGCGCGCGCGACCTTGGGCACGCTGAGGGCGAAGGCCTCGACCCGCTTCCGGTCCGCACCTGTGCCGCTCCCCTCCGCCTCGGCCTTGACGTCCGCGGCCTCCCACTTCGCCCGGCCGTCGAAGGCGGTCTCGAAGTCGGTGAGGTGGCGGTCCGCGCGCTGCTGGTCGGGCACCTCGGCGAAGACCGCGCTGCGCGCGGGCAACGGGCGCCACACGCGTGGGCTCCAGCACGCGAGATACATGGCCGCGAACTCCCCGAAGCCGATCAGGTGGCTGGCGCCGTCGGTGGTGGAGAACTTCGCGACCTCGGCGCACAGCCGCCCACGCCGCAGTGGCGGCAGATCCTTGAGGGCCACGCGCGTTTCCCCGGTGCCCGCGGCCCCGCCGGCCATCACGACGGTCTCCTCGTAGCCGAGCAGTTCGGAGGCGAGCGTCTGCAACATGCCGAGCAGCGGTGCGGCCACGTCGTCGGCATAGATCTGGTCACCGGTGAGGAAGAGCTGCTGAGGCCGCTTGTCGACGTCGGTGCGGTTGTCGGCGATGAGGTCGTCGAGCCAGGACATGGCATCCGGCCCCAGGCCGTGCGGTTTGCGGCAGGAGGTGTGGGCCAGGCGCAGTCCGTCGACGGTGCCGGAGGGGGTGACGAAGGTCGGCAGGTGATCGGGGAGGTAGCCGAGGGCGAGCCTCGCGGGGGCGGCGGCGTCGATGCCGCTCTCGGCGCCCGAGGCGTCGGCGAGCAGACCGAGATTCTTCAGCCCCTGCCCGTCGACGACGACGTCGTACGAGAAGACGGCTCCCGGTGACAGGCCGCCGGCGCCCTGGGTCTCGGCGGTGACCGTGGCGGTGAAGAGGTGGTCGCCCCAAGCCCGGGTAGGAGTGGCGATGCTTCGCGCCACGACGGGGTCGCCGGACTGGACCGTTCCAGAACCGGCGCTGGTCTGGTCACCGGCCCAGGCGAGCGCCTCGATACTCGCGGGCCGGGAGAGCGCGATCCAGAACGTCGCGGAAGACGCGTCGACCCGTCTGACGACAGGCCCCGCAAGCACCAGTGGCAGCGTCACGAAACATTCCCCTCGCCGAGGCCCCTCGTCGGCTTGAACCCACACCGGACGCTACATGGAAGTGATGCCGGGGAATAGGGGGTGATCTCCCGAAATTGATCGCCGGCTTCCGTGGCCGCTTTTGGCCGAAGCGAGAGACCGGAAATGACGATGAAGCTGATCCGAAAAAGCGAAATTTCCGGAAGGCTTCTCTCGCGCGGCGATCAAGGGATGTGGTCTTCGAGGGCGAACGGCATGGTGGAGGGTGGTGCGGGTGCGGGCGCAGCGGCAGAGATCGTGATTTCTATGACAGCGCACAAGATCCAGATGATCGTGCACCAAATTCCGCATAACACCGCGCGACTTTCACGTAGCGGCGCAGAACGATGGCCTCGGGCGAGAAAGTCGGCGTACGTAACCGAAGGCGGCATTCGCACCCTTTACAGCGAACGCCTGGATATCCCGGTCTTCGGCTGTTCGTCACCCGGTGATCGGCGGTAAGGGGCATCACCTGTCCGATGCAGGGCACATGGAAGGCGCCGCTCGCGCACGTCCGCGGATGCGCTCCTCGCGCCGCCGGCAAGGGTCTCCTGGGGTGGACGACCCTCTGCTTGAGGCGGACGATGGGAGAGGGGGACGGGGGCACGTCATGATCAGCATAGATGTTCCGATCTGGGCCGCTCGGCTGCGTGTGCTGCGTGAGAGCCGCCTGTGGAGCCGCCACGGACTGGGATGTCGGCTTCGCGAGGCGGCGGACGAGGAGGAGCGCGACCGACTGCCGTCAGCCGACACGCTCGCGGAGATCGTCCGCGAGTGGGAGTGCGGTGAGCGGCGCCCGAGCGAGGCCGAGACGGACCTGTTGTGTCGGGCCTTCGGCCTGCCCGAGCGCGGCCTGTTCGTGGGCGAGCAGTCCGGCACGACTCTCTGGCACCACATCACCGGGATCCCGCTCGTGCCGGGCCTAGTCTCCGAGGACGAGGAGGAGCGGGCCGGACGGGCGATCGAGCAGCCCGGCCGCGCGGACGAGGGGACGGTCCGCTACTTCGAGGCGCTCGTCGACGCCTTCTCCCGGATCGACCGGGTGCCGTCCAGCCTGGTCGCCGCCCTGCGCCCGGTCTTCGCCGCGATCGAGGAATTCCGCAGGGAGGCCCGGCCCGCCGTACGGCGGTCGCTCCTAGCGCTCGCGTCGCGGGACGCGGAGCTGATCAGCCGCCTGGAGCACGAGGCAGGGCACGCGCGTGGCGCGCGGACGTGGTCCGACCGCGCCATCGGCGAGGCACGGGAGTGCGCCGACACGTTGCTGGAGACCTACGCCCTCGTGCAGCGGGCGGGGCTCGTCGACGCGACGGGCCCTCGAGAGGCGGTCGAGGCCGCCGTGTCCGCCAGGGAACGCGGCCGCATAACGGCTTGGATGACGGCGGTGTCGCGGCGGTACGAGGCACAGGGCCACGCCATCGCCGGCGAGCAGGACCTGTGCCACCGGTGCCTGGAGGAATCGGCGTCGCCGCCGGAGCAGCGAGAACAGGGAGAGGACGTGCGATATCGCCTGGACGTCCCCGCCGAGCCGGAGGCCGTGCTGTGCGCCGGCTGCCTGGTCGACCTGGGCCGTCCCGCCGGGGCCGTCGAGATTCTCGAACGGGAGGCCGCCGCGTTCGAGGCCGGCGGTCGCGAGGGTGTCCGCGAACACGTCGAGGCGGGCCCGGCCGGTGAACGAATCTCTTACGGCCCCGGCTACGCCGCCGCGTTCGCGGCCGCCCGCATGGCCCACGCGTACGCGGAGGCGCACGAGCGGGAACGGGCGGCGGCGCTGGCGCGAGAGGCGCTGGTGCTGGCGCGCCGTACCGGAGCCGCGCGAGCCCTGAGGGAGCTCGCCCTTCTCCGGCTGCCCCCCGATCCCTCGGCCCGGCGGCGCATCCTGCTGTGAACCGCGGCAGCGGCGGCATGTCAGGTCAAGGATGAGGTGCTGTCCAGCGACAACCGATCATCTATCCGAGTGGAAGATCGAGCCCTAGGCTGTCACTGTGGCAGCCGCAGGTATCTTCGTCGCCCTCCTCGTCCCGCTGTCTGTACTCCAACTCGCGCTCGTGTGCGGCGCTCCGTGGGGGAGGCTCGCGTGGGGCGGTCAGCACCGAGTCCTTCCCGTTCGGCTCCGGGTTGGGAGCGCTGTCTCGCTCGTGCTGTATGTCGCGTTCGCGTTTGTGATCCTGAATCGGGTCGGCCGGATTGATGTGCTGGCAGAGTCCGTCGCGGTTGTCGGTAGCTGGGCAGTGTGCGGGTTGATGACTCTCAGTGTCTTCGTCAACGCGCTGTCCCGCAGTAGGCCGGAGCGGTACACCGGGACGCCGGCTGCGCTGGCGCTCGCGGTGACCAGCCTCTTTGTCTCGCTTGGTAGTGGCGGGGAAGCATAGCGTCCGCCCGGCAGGGTAGGCGGCCAGAATCCGGATGATCACCAACAGTGTCCACGTCGGAGGGCGGGGGCCGTCGCGATCTGTCAGCTGGGATCGTCGGCGTCGTGCCAAGCCCGTAGTCGCAGACGCGCTGTCACGTTGTCGGTGAACCAGGCGAAGAAGTCGCTGTCCGGCGGCCTCGCGCGAACCGTTTCGCACCAATGGGCTCACCGTCGCGCGGCAGGGGGGAGTCCGGATCTTGCCGGTGCAGGCGCACCGCGTAGTCGAACAGGCTGATTCGGGGTCCGAGCTGCTCAGGCTCGGTCGGCACACGGAACTCCGATAGCCGTGTAGATCGTTTTCCGTCATGATTTGCGTTGGCCCAGGGGAGGTGTGGAATGCGCCGTTTAGGCCGACGATTTATGGACCTCATCGGGGAGGTTGTCGGTGAGTTGGTTGTCTGGGGGATTTTGGTACTCATCGGAGCGGGCGTCGTCTTCGGGGTATCCGCACTGTTCCGCCTCCCATGGTTGACGAGAGCCGTGACCCGTGACTACGCCGGCAGTAATTCTCTGGAAATCATCGGTCTGGCCACCTTGGCCGGCGTGACGGTCGCCGTTACGTGGCTGGTTCGGAGATTCAAGAAAAGGCCTCCTCAACCGTCTGACTCAGAAGGGCCGGGTCCGGGCCGGCAGGTGTCGATTGTCCTCCAGATCGGAGGGATGAATCACAAAATGTCACCCTCCTTCGATACGGTCGGTTCAGCAGGCGAGAGGAAAGCATCGTCGTGAACGACAGCGGCACGGGTGACATGGCATTTCCGAGCAGGGTGCGTGGTTGCCTGCTGGGCGGGGCGATCGGTGACGCGCTGGGCGCGCCCATCGAGTTCGATTCGATCGCGACCATCCGGCGAATCCACGGCCCGGAGGGGCTGACCGACCTCGTGCACGACTGGCGCGGCAAAACCGGTCTGGTCACCGATGACACCCAGATGACGCTGTTCACCGTCGAGGGGCTGATCCGCGCGAACGTCCGGGCGGCGGCAAAGGGCATCGGCGGCGCCGAGGTGACCGTCGTGCGCAACGCCTACCTGCGCTGGCTCGACACCCAGAACCATTCCACCCCGCCGCCGGAAGACGGACTCGTCCGCACGGGCTGGCTTCGCCGGCAAACGTGGTTGTACTCGCGTCGCGCACCCGGCAACGCCTGCCTGTCCGGGCTGCACTCCGAGTTCGGCGCGCTCGCCGCCCCAGGCAAGCCCGGTCCGGTCAATCCCGGCTCCAAGGGTTGCGGCACCGTCATGCGCTCGGCTCCGTTCGGTTTGGCCGTACGCGATCCGCGCAGGGCCTTCCAGCTCGCGGTCGACTGCGCCCAGATCACCCATGGGCACCCCACCGGTTATCTCGCGGCCGGGGCCTTCGCCGCGCTCGTCTGCCTCGTCGTCCAGGGCCGGCCGTTGCGGCAGGCCGTGCAGGACACGCTCGACCTCCTCGAAGAGCGGCCCGCACACGAGGAGACCACCGCCGCCATGCGGGCTGCGCTCGCCCTCGCCGATACGGAGCAGCGGTCGCCGGAGACGGTGGAGCGCCTCGGCGGTGCATGGGTCGCCGAGGAGGCGCTCGCGATCGGCGTCTACTGTGCCCTCGTCAGCGAGGACGACATCGAGCAGGCGCTGCTGCTCGCCGTCAACCATTCCGGCGACAGCGACTCCACCGGTTCGCTCTGCGGCAACCTCCTCGGAGCCGCGTACGGCGAGGCCGCCCTGCCCCACCGGTGGTTGTCCCGGTTGGAAGGCGCCGACACCGTCACCCGGCTCGCCGACGACTTCGCCGCCCAGCTCACCGGCGAGGACGTCGCGGGGGACAGGTATCCGGGGTGCTGACCTGCGGTCTCCCTCCGGCTCTCACATGATCGACTGATCTCCGTCTTCCCTTTCCGGCCGCCGGCGTCGTTCCGGTCCTGAGCCGTTCACCCTGTCGCCGTCGCCACTTGGGCCGCGGACGCGTCGCTTCGTCATGCCGACAGCATGATCACCGGGCCGGGCTATCGGCCCGCTCCCGTCGCAGGGCCTGCCGTACGGTTGCCCGACCAGGCGAAACCGGCGGGCCATTGACCGTGCAGCGGACATTGGTCCGCAAGAGCGACTAATTGTTTCATTCGAGAGTCTTGACATTATCCAGGCGTGAGCGCAGATTGTGACCTGCGCAACGTCCGTCTGGCGGACGATCGTCCGCAAAGGCGGACCGCGTGCACGGCTCAGGCTCCGGAGGAGAGTTATGACACTGTCGCCAGCAGTTGTTTCCACTTCCGGCGCCGCGGCCGTCTGCACCCGGCCACCAGCCGTTCACCGTTGCGCGCAGCAGGCCACGGCGCGGCCGGCCGAGTCGATCCCCGGCGCTGCGGTGCCGATCGGTCCCGGCGGACCGACCGCCGCTGCCGCGGTCGCCATGTCCGGCGGCCACCGGGCGCACGGACCGGTTCCGCCCGCGGCCCGATTCGACCCCGACCACTGACCAACCCGGCCGGCCGCGGCCGAAACCCGGCGGCGGCCAGCTGAGCAAACCCGGCCGCCCGCACGGGCCGGCCGGTCACCCCCCCGCCCCCCATCCACATCTGAGCCCCTGTGCTCCGGCATGCACCCGTACCGGAATCACGGGATGGCCCACCGAACCCCCACCCGCATTCCGGACGGCCGTCGCCACGGCGCCGTCCGGACCCGGGCGCGGCCCAGATCTCCGGACACGCCACCGTCCGGCCACTGCGCGTCCCCGGTGGCCCTCGTCCCAACCTCGCACCGCGCCCACCGGCGGCAGCCGGCGCACATCCCCCAAGAGGTGAAACCGCACATGAGCAACGACGAACAACGAGGACTTTCCCGCCGCAGCATCCTGCGTGGCGGAGCGGTGGCCGGCGCGGCCGCCGCCATCGGCGCGGCCACCGGCGCCGGTCCGGCACTCGCCCAGGAGCAGCACTATCGCGAGGGCGCTCTCCGCGCCGACCTGGTGCTCTACAACGGGCGCATCCACACGATGGACCGGCGGGACCGGGTGGCCAGCGTGCTGGCGATCCAGGACGGCAAGATCGTGTACGTCGGCAACGACGAGCGGGCCGCCACCCGCGGCTTCGAGGGCAATCCGCGCACCATCAACCTCCGCGGCCGGACCGCCGTTCCCGGCCTGATCGACTGCCACAACCACGTCGTGCTCATGGGCAACCGGCCCGGTCACCACACCCCGCTGGAGAACGCCTACTCCATCGCCGACGTCCAGAACACGCTGCGGGACCGGGCCCGCCACGTCCCCGCGGGCGAATTCATCACCACCATCGGCGGCTTCCACTTCAACCAGTTCACGGAAGTACGGCTGCCCACCCTCGCCGAACTGGACAAGGCGCTGCCGCACCACCCGGTCTACCTGTCCATCGGCTTCACCGGGCCGTCGGTCACCAACAGCCTCGGGAAGAAGTTCTTCGAAGCGGCCGCGATCCCGGTGACAGTGGGCGCGGACGGTTCGATCGCCGGCGGCACCGAGACCGGCAAGGCCACCCTCGCGCTGCGCCAGACGCTCACCTTCGAGCAGCGCAAGCGCGGCGTGCTCGACGCGATGGAGTACGCCGTCAGCCTCGGCGTCACCACGCACCTCGACCAGGGCGCGTTCCAGGCGACCAACACCCCGTCCGACGGCGCTGCCCATGAGGACAACTACACGATGAACCTGCCCTTCCTCTCCGTCTACGACGAGGAGAAAGGCATCATCCGGCTGCGGATCAACTATCTGCACCAGGACACCGACACGAACGTGACGACGCTCAACCAGCGACTGCTCAACGCGTTCAAGTTCTTCGGCAACGACATGGTCCGCACCGGTGCGATCGGCGAGTTCATCGCCGCCAGCTACTCCGGCGGCCCGGTCTTCCTGGAGGCCGCGCGGCGCACCGCCAAGGCCGGCTGGCGTGTCGAGGTGCACTCGCTGACCGGGGGCGACTTCAAGACCCAGATCCAGGCCTTCGAGGCGGTGCACGCCGAGACGAGCATCGCCGACCTGCGCTGGGTGGTCGCCCACGTCCCGCAGATCACCGAGGAGTACGTCAACCGGCTCAAGGCGATCGGCGGCGGGGTCAACCTCACCGGCTGGCAGTACCTCGCCGGCACCGGTGCGGCGGCCGGGCCGCCGTTCCGCATGATCCTCGACAACGGCATTCCGGCCGGAATGAGCTCGGACGGCATGCAGATCGCCCCGATGAACCCGTGGATCCACGCCTACTACGCGGTCACCGGCAAGAACGCCCGCGGCCAGGTGATCAACGCCGGCCAGCAGATCACCCGGCAGGAGCTGCTGCGCCTCTACACCCGCGACAACCAGTGGTTCCTCGGTGGAGAGGACGAGAACCTGCTCGGCAGCCTCGAGGTCGGCCGGCTCGGCGACGTGGTCGTGCTCAACGACGACTACTTCACCGTCCCGGACGAGCGGCTCAAGAGGATCTCGTCGGTTCTGACCGTGGTCGGCGGCGCCGTCGTGCACGACACCGGCGCCGTGCACTGACCGTTCGCTGCCCCCGCACCCCCCAACGAAAGGTCATATCCAGATGCGCAGGCGCTCCCTAGCTGTCATCGGCACCGCCCTGGTGCTCGGCGCCGCGGCCGCGGGATGCGGCAACGGCTCGGGCTCCGGCGGGGACGGCGACAAGCCCATCGTCGTCGGCTCCACCCTGTCGCTGACCGGCGCATTCGCCGCGACCGGCCAGATCCACAAGATCGCCGGGCAGGAGTTCGTCGACCGGCTCAACGCGAACGGCGGGCTGCTCGGCCGCAAGGTCGAGTGGAAGGTCGTCGACGACCAGTCGGACCAGGCCAAGGTCAGCCAGCTCTACGAGCGCCTGATCAGCCAGGACAAGGTCGACCTGATCCTCGGGCCGTACGCGACGCCGAACATCCTGTCGGCGATGGCGGTCGCCCAGCGGCACGGGTACGTCATGCCCCAGCACAGCGCCGTGCTGGCCCCGCAGCTGACCTACGACTGCCAGTTCCCGGCCTGGTCGATCGGCCCCACGCCGAACAGCTTCATCCCCAACCAGCTGTTCGACGCGGTGGCCACGCTGCCCAGCCCGCCGAAGAAGATCGCGGTGCTGACCAGCCAGAGCGGGTCGGCCGCCTTCGTCTCCGACGGGTTCGGCGACGACAAGTCGGGCGCGCTGAGCATCGCGAAGGAGCGCGGCCTCGACGTGGTGGCCGACATCCACTACCCGCCGACCACCACCGACTGGGCGCCGATCGCCGCCCAGGTGCGCGACGCCGACCCCGACCTGATCATCGACAACGGCCTCGGGGTGGACGCGGCGAACATCCTGCAGGCGATGGCCCAGCTCAACTACAAGCCGAAGCAGATGTTCGGGCTGTTCCCCGCACCCGGACCGCTGCTGGCGCTCGGCGACGAGGCCGAGGGGATGTTGTCGGTCTCGATGTTCGAGCCGAACAAGCCGACCCTCGACAAGCTCGGCCCGGAGGCCACGGCGATCACCGCCGACTTCACCAAGCGCGCGGAGGCGGCGAAGCTGCCGTACACGGTCTTCGAGACGCAGGCCGCGGCGTCCTGGAACGCGTGGGAGATCCTCACCGACGCGGTCAAGAACAGCGGTGGCACCGACCAGCGGAAGATGTGCGACACGCTGCACCAGAAGGGCGCCGACACGACGTTCAGCGGGCACCTGACCTTCGACCCGAAGGCGCACAACTTCTGGCCCACCACGCAGAGCATCAAGCAGATCCAGAACGGCGACTGGGTCACCGTGTGGCCGGCCGACCGGGCCGCCGCGAAGTTGGAGGGCCCCCGCCCCTGACCGCCGCCCGGGTGCCCGGCCCGCGCCGGGCACCCGGGTCTTCCTGCCACCACCGCACAACGCCGTCGGGTACGTGGTTCCCCGGCCACGTACCCGACGGCCCCCTACACGTGCCGACGCCGTGCCGCCGACCCCGCGGCCCGGCCCGACTCGAGGCGACCCCCACATGAACGTTATTCAGGCCACGCTCACCGGAGCGCTGATCGGTGGCCTCTACGCCCTCATGGCCGCCGGTCTATCGGTGACCTGGGGCGTACTTCGCATCATCAACCTCGCCCACTTCGGGCTGATCCTGATCGGCGCGTACCTGACCTTCCAGGTGGCCACCTCCTGGCACCTCGACCCGGTCCTGACGCTGGTGGTCACCGTGCCGGCCATGTTCGTCGCCGGGGCCGCGATCCAGTGGCTGTTCGACCGGTTGCGGCTCACCGAGTTCAACTCGCTGTTGGTCAGCTTCGGACTGCTGATCATCACCATCCAGGTGACGAGCAACATCTGGAGCGCCGACTTCCGGCGGATGTCCGCCGACGTCAACCCGTACGCCACCCAGTCGGTCGCGCTCGGCCGGCTGGTCTTCCCCGTCACCACACTGGTCGCCTTCGGGCTGGCCGCGCTGGTGGTGCTCGGCGCCCACCTGGTGCTGCGCCGTACCTTCGCCGGCCGGGCGATGCGGGCGATCGCGCAGGACCGGGCGGTGGCAGGCGCGTTCGGCGTCGACCACCGCCGGCTCAGCGTGTTGCTCGGCGGGGTGGTCGGGGCCACCGCCGCCCTGGCCGGCATGGTCTTCGCCCTTTCGAACGCGCTGACCCCGGACACCGCGTACGAGTGGTTCGGCACCGTCTTCGCGGTGGTCATCCTCGGCGGGATCGGCGAGGTGGTGGGGACGTTCGCGGCCGGCATCCTGGTCGGCGTCCTGTCCGGCGTGGTCTCCGCGGTGTGGTCGCCCGCGGCCGCGCCGTTCGTGCTCTTCTCGGCAATCATCCTGGCTCTGCTGCTGCGTCCGCAGGGTCTGTTCGCGGCGGGAGGTGTCCGATGATCCGCCGAGGTGGCATCGGGCTTTTGGTGGCATTCCTGGTGCTGGTCGCCGTGGGCGCGTTCAGCGACCCGCTCGGCCTGCCGTCGTTCTACCTCATCCTGCTCGGTTCGATCTGTTTCTGGATCGCGCAGGCCACCAGCTGGAACATCCTGTCCGGATACAGCGGATACTTCAGCTTCGGCCAGGCGGCGTACGTCGGCGTCGGGGCCTACACCACGGCGGTGCTGAGCGGGCGGCACGGCGTCAACTTCTTCCTCACCGTGCCGCTCGCCGCCGTCCTGTGCGGCCTGCTCGCGCTCGGGGTGGGGGCCGTCGCGTTCCGGCTCGGCTCGCTGCGCGGCGAGATCTTCGCCCTGCTGACCCTCGCCGTGCCGTTCATCCTCGCCGCGTTCGCCCGCATCAACCAGTCGATCGACGGCGGGCAGGGCACCACCGTCCCGGTCCCGGAGGTGCCCGACGCGTTCGGCTCGTTGCCGGAGTTGCAGTACCTCCTCGCCCTGCTGATCGCGGCCATCGCGGTCGCGGCCGCGTACGCCATCCAGCACAGCCGGACCGGCTCGGCGCTCGCGGCGATCCGCGACGCCGAGGACGTCGCCGAGGTGCTGGGGGTGGCCACCTTCCGCTACAAGATGCTGGCCATGCTGATCAGCGGCGTGCTCGGCGGCGTGGCCGGCAGCGTCTACGCGCTGCAGATCGGCTTCGTCACCGTGGAGAGCGTCTTCGGCCTGACCATCCCGCTCTTCGTCATCGTGATGGGGGTGCTCGGCGGCCGTACCCACTGGCTCGGCCCGGTGATCGGCGCGGTGCTGATCGTCACCCTGCAGGACCGGCTCTCCTCGTACGGACTGGACGCCTGGAATTCGATCATTCTCGGTGGCGTCCTCGCGCTGCTGGTCGCGGTCTCCCCGGACGGCCTGTACGCCCGGTTGCGGGCCCGCCCCCTCGTCTCGCTCGGCTCCCTGGTCGTGGTCGGCGGGGGACTGGCGGTGCTCAACGTCTGGGGCGAATTCCTCGACTGGCTGGTCGTCGGGATGCTCGTGGCCGCCCTGCTGGCGATCGTGCTCGGCTCACGGTGGGCCACCGCCCGGCTGCCGCTCGGCCGGCGGGCCCGAACGACCGCCGAGCCCGTGCCTGCCGAGCCCGCGATCGCCGAGCCCGCGATCGCCGATCCTGAGCCTGCCGAGGCCGAGGCCGGGACGCCCGGCGACGAGCCCGGCGCGGTCCTCGTCGAGTGCCGCCAGGTGGCCCGCTACTTCGGCGGCGTGCACGCGCTGGAGGACGTCACGCTGGACATCCGGGCCGGTGAACTGGTGGGCCTGGTCGGGCCGAACGGATCGGGCAAGACGACACTGATCAACCTGCTCTCGGGCGCGTTCCGGCCGACCCGCGGCGTGATCCGCCTCGACGGGCAGGACATCACCCGCATGGCCCCGCACAAGATCGCTCACGTCGGGATGGCCCGCACCTACCAGATTCCACGGCCGTTCGACTCGATGACGGTCCGCGACAACGTGGCCATGGCCATCATGTTCGGCCGGGAGCCGCTGCCGCTGCACCGGGCCCGCCCGATCGCCGAACGGCATCTCGCCACGGTCGCGCTGGACCACCTGGCCGACGCCCACCCGGCCGACCTCAACCTGCATCAGCGGCAGCTGCTGGAGATGGCCCGCGCCATCGCCTCCAGCCCGAAGGTGCTGCTGCTCGACGAGGCGCTCGCCGGACTCAACCCGGCCGAGGTCGACAACGCGGTACGGGTGGTGCGCCGGATCCACGAGAGCGGCATCACCATCGTCATCGTCGAACACCTGCTACGGGTGCTCAACCAGCTGGCCACGCGGCTCGTCGTGCTCGACCGCGGCACCTGCCTGGCCGACGGCGAGCCGCAGACCGTGCTCAACGACCCCGCCGTCATCCGTGCCTACCTGGGAAGGCAAGCCCATGTCTGAGCCGCTGTTGCAGGTCCGGGATCTCGACGTGCGCTACGGCGACGCACAGGCACTGTGGGACGTGGCGATCGAGGTTCACGAGGGAGAGACGGTCTGCGTCGTCGGTCCCAACGGCGCCGGCAAGTCCACGCTGGTCAACGCCGTCGCCGGGATCCACCCCGCGCACCGGGGCCGCATCAGCGTCGGCGGCGTCGACGTCACCCGGCTTCGCGGTCACCGGGTCTGCGGGCACGGCGTGGCGATCGTGCCCGAGGGCCGGCGCATCTTCCCCCGGATGACCGTGCTGGACAACCTGGTCCTGGGCGCCTACCGGAAGAGCGCCAGGCGGCCGCACCGGGAGACCCTGGCAGGCGTCTACGAGATATTCCCGCGGCTGGCCGAGCGCGCCGGTCAGCTCGCCGGCAGCCTCAGCGGCGGCGAACAGCAGATGGTCGCGATCGGCCGGGCCCTAATGGCCCAGCCGAGGCTGCTGTTGCTCGACGAGCCTTCGCTCGGGCTGGCGCCGGTCCGGGTGGACGAGGTCTACGACGCGATCGGGCGGATCAACGAGCGCGGGGTGAGCGTCGTCGTGGTGGAACAGGACGTGCAGCGGGCGCTCGCCATCGCCGGCCGCGCCTACCTGCTGGGGGAGGGGCGGGTGGTGATGTCCGGCCCGGCCGCCGAGCTGCGCGACAGCGCCGAGGTACGGCGCAGCGTGCTCGGGCTGTGAACGGCCAGGCGCCGGCCGGCGTGACATCCGCGAGTGCCGCGCCGGCCGGTGCGCCATCCGCCAGTGCCGTGCCACCCGACGTGCCGTCTGCGAGTGCCGCGCCGGGCCGCCACCGCGAGGCCGTGCGACCGCTGCTGCTCGGCGGCCGGCGGGCGCTCGTCGACGGCCACCCGATCTGCGCCTGCTGCGGTGCCGCCGTGGTGCCGCACGGGCCGGACCGCTGGCGGCACCTGCCCGCCGGGAAGCCGTACCCCCGCCGGTCCCGGTGGCTCGCGCCGATCACCCTCGCCGAGCTGCGCGAACTGCCGACGTACGAGGACTTCGCCGCACGCTACCCGGACGCCGTACGGCCGGCCGGCGGCCCGGCTTCTGCGACCACAGAGCAGGACTGGATCGAGGGGCGGCGCAGGCTGGAGACCTACCACGCCGCGCTCGGTGAACTGGGCCGCAGCAGGCTCGGCCCGGCCGGCAACCCGTACCTCGAGCTGGTGGCGATCCTCGCCGGCGGACCACCCGGGGTCGGCCCGTTGCGGCTGTCTCCCGGGCTGGCCCGAATGCTCGATCTGCCCGGGCGCAGGCGGGAGCTGGCCGGCCGGCTCGCGTGGGCGATTCCCAACGAGGCCGCACTGGCTTGTGTGGCCGACCACTCCCCGGTGCTCGACGGCGGGGCCGGCACCGGCTACTGGGCGGCCCTGCTCCGGCTGCGCGGCGTGGACGTCCGCGCGGTCGACACCGCGCCTGCGGCGTCCGGCGGCAACAGGTTCCACCAGGCGGACGCCCCCGGGTTTGCGCAGGTCGAGCGGCTGAGCACTGAGGAGGCGGTCCGCGCCGACCCGCACCGCACGCTGCTGCTGTGCTGGCCGCCCCCGGACGACGACGCCGCGGGGTACGGCGCGCTGCGCGCGTACCGTGGCGACACGCTGCTCTACGTCGGCGGGGACCAGGACGGCCCCACCGGCACCGTCCGCCTGCATCGCGAGCTCGCGCTGAACTGGACCCTCGCCGAAGAGTTCGGCCTGCCGTCCTGGCCGGGCATACCCGATCGGCTCACCGTGTGGCGGCGCAAACCGGGCCGCCGGCCGCAACGTGGCCTGGACCGGTGTCCCGAGTGCGGCCGGTTTCAGCCGGTCGGGGCGATCGGCCGCTGCGACCGGTGCTTCACCGCGCGGCCGCCGGCGCTGGCCGTCCGCGTGGACGGCCGGCGGGTGGAGTATCCGCAGCACGTCGTCGATCGCATGCCGCCCGCACTGCGTGCGGCGCTGAGCGACAGCCCGAATCGGATCTGCTGACCGTAAGGCGCATCGGTTCAGGAGGTCTGATCCCGATTTGTCTGGGGTTCATGGGGTGGTCCATCGTTTGATGAACCTGATACTCGGGAGGTAAGGACCCACCATGCCCATCGATACGCCGAACAACACGCGGGCGACGGACCGCCCCGCGCAACCGCCATGGCGGGTCGAGGGAGCACCACCGTCGCCGTCGGACGGAAGCGGGCCAAGCCCGTCGAATCGACGGCCGGCGTGGCTGCGCTTCGGCTGGATGCTGCTGCTTCTGCTGGGCCTCAACTGGGTGGTCTCGTCGGTCCTTCTGGCGCCGCCGGCTCGCACCCCGGTCTCGTACACCTTCTTCTTGACCCAGGTGAAGGCCGTCAACGTCGCGGAGATCACCTCGACCGGCGACACCATCGAGGGCGCGTTCACCAAGAAGGCGTCCTACACCCCGACCGGAGAGAAGCAGGCCCAGCAGGTCGACCGGTTCACCACCCAGCGCCCGTCGTTCGCCGACGACAATCTGTTCGCCATGCTGCAGAGCAACGGCGTACCGGTGAACGCCAACCCGCCTGACGCGCCGCCGCCGCTGTGGCAGCAGATTCTCGTCGGGTTCGGACCCACGCTGCTGCTCGTCGGCCTCCTCTTCTGGGTGAGCCGGCGGATGGCCTCCGGGGCGGGCGGGCTCGGCGGGTTCGGCGGCTTCGGCCGGTCGCGCGCGAAACTCTATGAGCCGGAGAGCGGTCCCCGGACGACGTTCGCCGACGTGGCCGGCATCGAGGAGGTCGAGCAGGAGGTCACGGAGATCGTCGACTTCCTCCGCGAACCGGAGAAATACCGGCGGCTGGGTGCGCAGGTCCCGCACGGCGTCCTGCTGTCCGGGCCCCCCGGAACGGGCAAGACGCTGCTGGCACGCGCGGTGGCGGGCGAGGCGAAGGTGCCGTTCTTCTCGATTTCCGCCTCCGAGTTCATCGAGATGATCGTGGGCGTCGGCGCGAGCCGGGTCCGCGACCTGTTCGACCAGGCCAAGAAGGTGGCGCCGTCGATCGTCTTCATCGACGAGCTCGACGCCATCGGCCGTGCCCGCGGCGGCGGGCAGTCGCTGGGCGGCAACGACGAGCGCGAGCAGACGCTCAACCAGATCCTGACCGAGATGGACGGCTTCAACGGCAGCGAGGGCGTGGTCGTGCTGGCCGCCACCAACCGGGCGGAGATCCTCGACGCGGCCCTGCTGCGTCCGGGGCGTTTCGACCGGAGGGTCACGGTCAGCCCGCCGGATCTGGTCGGCCGCCGCAAGATCCTCGAGGTGCACACCCGCGGCGTGCCGGTCGCGCCCGGCGTCGGCCTGGAGGATCTCGCCGCAGCGACCCCGGGCATGGTGGGAGCCGACCTCAAGAACCTGGTCAACGAGGCCGCGCTGCTCGCGGCCCGGCGAGGTCACGACGTGGTGCAGAACAACGACTTCACCGACGCGCTGGAGAAGATCGTGCTGGGCACTGTGCGGGGCATCATGCTGACCCCGGAGGAGAAGGCGCGCACGGCGTATCACGAGTCCGGACACGCGCTGCTCGGAATGCTCACCCCCGGCGCCGACCCGGTGCGGAAGATCTCGATCATCCCGCGCGGCCAGGCGCTCGGCGTCACCTTCCAGAGCCCGGCGACCGATCGGTACGGCTACTCCGCGCAGTACCTCCGCGGCAGGATCATCGGCGCGCTCGGCGGCCGGGCCGCCGAGGAGGTCGTGTACGGCGACATGACCACCGGTGCGGAGAGCGACCTCGACCAGGTCAGCAACATCGCCCGGCAGATGGTCGGACGCTGGGGCATGTCGGAGGCGATCGGCCCGGTCACCGTGCTGCCTCCGCCCGGCCAGGAGTCCCCACTCGGCCTGGACGGCGTCGCCCCGGCCACCAAAGAGCTCGTCGACAGCGAGGTCCGCAAGATCGTCGAGGATTGCTACGCCGAGGCCGTACGCCTGCTCGGGGAGCACCGTGAGCAGCTCAACCGGCTGGCTCACCGGCTGCTCGAGACCGAGACGCTGGACGAGGACGACGCGTACGCCGCGGCCGGGATCGACCGCGAGACCGCGCCCGGCGCGGTGGCCCGCGGCGAGACCGGAGGCGCGCCGGCGCCCGGGTTGCCGCCGGAGCAGGCGGCGGCGTCCGGCATCGAAGATCCGGCCGCCACACCGTCGGGCATGTGACCCGGCGATGATCGCCACGCCGGCACCGGCCGCCGCCGGTGCCGGCCGACCGCTCCGGTCGGCCGGATGCCGCGAAAGCTGCTCGTCTTCGGCATCGAAGGCGCCCACTTCGCGATCTGCGCGCCGCTGTCCCCGCATGTCCGGCCGGCCCGGCGAGGCATGACGGAGGTCCCCGGGCGGAAGGACTTTCGGCGCTTCAGCCCCCGACGGCATGACGCATGTCATGGAGATACGCGACAGAGGGGGACTTGCGATGATCATCGTAGGTGTCGACGGATCGCAGGCGGGCATCGAGGCCGCGGGGTGGGCGGCCAGGGAGGCGGCGCTGCGCGGCGTGCCCGTGAAGATCGTGCACGCCCTCCCCGCCTGGATCTTCGCCGGGGTCGCTCGCGGGTCCTGCGCCAACGTGGCCAGATGGATGCGCGACGGCGGCGAGGACGTGGTGGCGGCCGCGGCCGAACGTGCACGCGCCGACGCGCCGGAGGTTCCGGCCGACACCGCGCTCCTGGCAGGGGACCCGCGCCAGGCGCTGATCCAGGCGGCGGAGGGGGCGGATCTGCTCGTGGTCGGCAACCACGGGCTGGGCGGGTTCCGTGGTTTGCTGCTCGGTTCTGTCGCCTACGGCGTGGCGGGCCATGCGCCCTGCGACGTGGTGGTGGTGCGGGAACCGGCCACGCCGCCCCGGGGAGAGGTGGTCGTCGGCGTCGACGGGTCGCCCACGGGAACCGCGGTCGTGGAGTTCGCCTTCGCCGAAGCCTCGCTGCGTGGTGCGGCGCTGCGCGCCGTGCACGCCTGGACGCTGCCGATGTGGAGCGTGGGCGGCGCCTACGTGCCCGTGGGGGACGCCTACGAGGACGAGCAGATCGAGATCCGCCTGCTGGCGGAGGCCGTGGCGGGCATGCGGGAGCGCTACCCGGAGGTCAAGGTGACTGAGGAGGTCGTTCAGGGCCATGCGGTCGAGGTGCTGAAAGCCGCCTCCGGCGGCGCCGACCTGCTCGTCGTCGGGTCGCGGGGGTTGGGCGAGTTCAAGGGGCTGGTCCTCGGCTCGGTTAGCCAGGCGTTGCTGCACCACGCGCGGTGCCCCCTGGCCGTCGTCCGCACGCAGAAGCAGGCGTGATCTCCGCACGTCCGGGGAGGCCCGCCTTACGGCGTCATGAGACGCCGTCGCCGGGAACGTCGTCCTTGGCCCATGTCAGACCGTCGACCACGTCGATGACCCCGTTCACCCGTTCGGTCATCCGTACCAGGATGTGCGCGTCGCTGCGGCAGGTCATGTGGCCGCGCAGTCTGACGACTCCCGCCTGAACCGAGACCTGAACGTCCGACGTGTCGGTCCAGAGGGCCCCGTCGAGGATCTCGCGGCGGATCTCGCCCGCGATGTCGTCGTCGGTCCGCACGAAGACCTTGAGCACGTCGTGGCGGCTCACCACGCCTTCCAGCCGCCCGTCGTCATCGACCACCGGGAGCCGTTTGACCCCCCTCTCCTCCATGATCCGGGCTGCGCTCACCACACTGGTGTGGGGCTGCACCGTGATCGCGGGTGCGGTCATGAGCTGGGCCGCCGTCTCCGCGTGGGCTTTGCCGCCGTCGCCGGCGCCCGGACGGCTGACCCGCCGGCGCAGCCGCAGGAGGAGCGAGGGGCGGTAGGCCTCGCGGTAGTACTGCTCGCGGGATTCCTCTTTCCTGAGCAGATCCGCCTCGGAGACCACCCCGATGACGTGGCCGTCGCCGTCGACCACCGGAACGGCGCTCACACGGTGGTTGACGAGGACCTCGGCGACGTCCCTGAACGGGGTGGTGCCGTTGACCGACGCGACATCCCTGGTCATGACGTCTCTGACCTTCATGTGCATGATCGGCTCCCTCTCAGGCCGGGCACTCGTCTCCATCGCATCGCGGCCGGAGGTGGAGCGGGAAGGGCCGGAGGACCTCATTGCCGGGGCCGATCGCCCGGATCGGCACGGGAGCCGCCCGCTCGGCCGGTGGACCTGTGGCCGAAAGTCCCCGGCACGCGGGACCTTCACCGCTGACCTGT
Source organism: Planotetraspora thailandica (assembly GCF_016863335.1). Taxonomy (GTDB): domain Bacteria; phylum Actinomycetota; class Actinomycetes; order Streptosporangiales; family Streptosporangiaceae; genus Planotetraspora; species Planotetraspora thailandica. The sequence goes on along the minus strand of NZ_BOOR01000016.1, from coordinate 48,890 downwards.
CGGCGGCCGGCAGCGCGAGGCTCTCACTGAGGCGAAGTCGACCGGGGAGGCGTGTCATGGCGGTCAAAGTGAAGGACGTGATGGGCAAAGTGGCCATCGCCGCCCGTATGGACGCGTCGTTCTCCGACCTGGTCGGCATCATGCAGCGGTACAAGGTGGGCGCCGTCACGGTGATCGACGCCGACCGCCGCCCGGTCGGGGTGGTGTCGGAGGACGATCTGCTTCTCAAGGAGACGTCCCGGCCCGGCCCGTGGGTCATTCAGGGGCCGAAGAGGTGGGCGGAGCACCGCAAGGCCGCGGGCCTGACGGCGCACGACTTCATGAGCAGCCCCGCGATCACCGTGACCGGCGAGACCACCGTGGGCGAGGCAGCACGCCTGATGCACCACAACAGGATCAAGCAGCTGCCCGTGGTCGACCCGGCGACGGGCCGCATCACCGGGACCGTCCATCAACGCGACCTGCTGAAGGTCTTCAACCGGCCGGCGGAGGACATCGGCGGTGAGATCGAGGCCATCGCGAGGCGGCTGGACGTCGACCCGGCGGAGCTGCGGGTCGCCGTCGAGTCGGGCGTCGTCAGCCTCAAGGGGTGGCTTCCCCGGCACTCGCAGTTGGCACCCCTGCTGGAGGCCGTACGCGGCGTCGACGGCGTCGTCGACATCAGGGCCGACCTGGCCTTCCTTTTCGACGACCTCCTTGTGCCGCCGCCCCTCCTCTGACCGGAAGCCGGAGGGATGCACGTCGTGGCCCCACCGGCCAGGGACCTAAGGCCTTGACCTCATGGGCCGCAGGGTCTGGACGCGGACCCGTTTTACGGCTCGGTGTCGTCACTTTGCCTCCGCCCACGCACAGATGGGGCTGATGGGAGGTTTGGCGCTGTTCGTCGGGTACCACCGCGAGTACATGTCCGGTCTCCGCGCCAAGAGGGGGCCGGCAGTCGCGCTCCGGCGGCGCCGCCCGGTCCATCTCGTGGCGGACCCCCGGAGCACGCCGATTCCCGGGGGGTCGCATGGAAACCCGAGGTCTCATCTGGTGGAAGGCCGGCCTGGTCGCTCTGGGCACGGCCGCGTTCGTCGCAGTTCCGGCCGGGGCCGCCACGGCGTCGGTGGCCGGCGCCGACGACATGGACCCGTCCACGCGGTCCAACATGAAAAACGCCATGGAGGGCGAGGCGATGGCCCACGCCGTCTACCGCGCCTACGCGGCGCAGGCCGAGAGGGAGAGCCTGCCGCAGGTGCGGGAGCTGTTCGAGCGCACCGCCGCCAGCGAGCTGCGCGGGCTCGTCGCCCCGCAGGCGAAGCAGCTCGGCATGGTCGGCGACAACGCCGCCAACCTGCGCGAGAGCACCGGGGGCGAGTCCTACGAGGAGAGGACCATGTACAAGAGGTTCGCCGCCCAGGCGAAGGAGGACGCCGAGCCCAAGGCGGCGGCGCTGTTCAACGAGATCAGCGGCGACGAGGCGTCGCACCGCGTCAGGTTCGCGCGGGCGGCCGAGGCGATCGCGGGCCGATCCTCCGAGACCGCCGTCCCCACGGATGTGACGGTCAAGCCGGCGAGCATCCGAGCCGGGATGCCCCAGGTGTCGTCGCCGCGAACGATGCGGAACCTGCGGACCGCGATGCGGGGCGAGGCGCTCGCGCATGCCAAGTACGTCATGTACGCCGAGCGCGCTCGGGCGACCGGCGAGCCGAGGCTCGCCACGCTGTACGACCGCACCGCTGAGGTCGAGCGGGCCGAGCATTTCGCCGAGCAGGCGAACCTCACCGGTCTCGTCCGCGACACCGGGACGAACCTGCGCACCGCGATCGCCGAGGAGTCCACCGCGGGCGGCGAGACGTACCCGATGTACGCGCAGCAGGCCGCGGCGGCGGGAGACACGGCGTCGTCGGAGCTCTTCACGGCCGCGGCACGTGACAAGCTGGCCCACGCGCAGGCCTTCAACGAGGCTCTGTCGGCAATCGACACGGGAGCCGCGGCGTCCTGATCGCCGCTCAGGAAGAACAGAGGATCTCCACAGGGCCGAGGGTCCCTCGCCGAGGGGGACTTCGGCCCTGTGGCCGCCCGGGGCCGGGGGCGGAGCCTGGACACATGAGACGATCTCTGCCCGAGGAATGCGACGTCCTGCTCCGGGACGGCGGCGTCGCGCATGTCCGCGCCCTGCAACCCCATGATCGCGACGCGCTTCACGACCTCGTCGACCGGGCTTCTGGACAGTCCGTCTACCTGAGGTTCGCCGCGGGAGGCACCGCCACGGCCCACGCCTACGTGGACCGGATGACCGGATCCGGATATCGGGGCCAGGCGCTGGTCGCGATCATGTCGGGCCGGGTGGTCGGCGTGGCGGAATGGGTCGGCGACGCCGCGTCGGCCGAGGCCGACCTGGGCGTGCTGCTGGACGACGCGACGCACGGACACGGGCTAGGCACCATCTTGCTGGAGCATCTGGCGCTGAACGCGGCGGACAACGGCGTCAAGGAACTCGTGGCCGACGTCCTCGCCGAGAACACCCGCGTGATCCGGATGCTGGAGGACGCGGGCCTGGAGACGAGGCGGCGGCACATCGACGGATGGGAGGAGTTCCGGATCTCCACCGAGACCACCGCCGCGTTGCTGACGGCGATCGACGCCCGGGCGCACGAGGCGGACCGCAACTCGCTGACCGGTCTGTTCGCGCCCCGCTCCGTCGCGGTGATAGGAGCGGGCCGCGACCCGGCGAACGTCGGCCACCGCGTGCTGCACAACCTGATCGCGGGCGGCTTCGACGGCCCGATCTACCCGATCAACCCCCGGGCGGCCGACCTGGAGGGACTGGAGGCCTATCCCGACCTGAGCGCCGCTCCCGGGCAGGCGGAACTCGCCGTCGTCGCCGTCCCGGCCGCCGCGGTGCAGGACGTCGCCCGCGACTGCGCACGGCACGGCGTGCGCAGCCTGGTCGTGGTCAGCGCAGGCTTCGCCGAGGCGGGGCACGCCGACCGGGAGGCCGAACTGCTGAGGATCTGCCGCGAGGCGGGGATGCGCCTGGTCGGGCCGAACTGCCTGGGCGTGGTGAGCACGACCGCGAAGCTCAACGCCGGCTTCCTTCCCCGTCAGCCGCCCGCGGGAAGGCTCGCGCTGATGTCGCAGTCCGGCGCCGTCGCCGTCGGGATGATCGACCGCGCCGCCCAGATGAGCGTCGGCATCTCCTCGTTCGCCTCCGTCGGCAACAAGGCCGACGTCAGCGGCAACGACCTGCTCGAATACTGGGAGGACGATCCGGCCACCGAAGTCATCGCGCTCTACCTGGAGTCGTTCGGCAATCCGCGCCGGTTCGGCCGCATCGCCCGGCGCGTGAGCGCCAAGAAGCCGATCGTCGTCGTCAAGAGCGGCAGGGGGACGGCCGGTGGCCGTGCCGTACGGTCGCACACCGCGGCGGCGGCGACGCCGGACGCGGCGGTGGACGCCTTACTGCATGCTTCGGGCGCGATCCGCGAAGACAGCGTTCAGGACATGCTCGACACCGCGCGGCTGCTCGCTTCGCAGCCTCTTCCGGCCGGCCGCAGGGTCGCGATCGTGGGAAACTCCGGCGGGCCGCAGGCCATGACGGCTGACGCGTGCGAACGGCGGGGCCTCGTCGTTCCCGAACTGTCGGAGGCGTCCAGGGAGGCGTTGCGGGCCCGGCTCCGGCCGGCCGCGGCCGTCGGCAATCCCGTGGACCTCACCGCGGACGGCGAGGCCACCGAACTCGCGGACGCCATGCGGATCCTGCTGGCCGATCCCGGCGTCGACGCCGTGCTGGCGGTCTACACACCGCCGTTCGGCTCGGGCCTGGCGAGGACGAGGGAGGCCATCGCGGCCGCGGCCGAAGGTGCGGGCAAGACCGTGCTCGCGTGCGTGCTCGGGCAGGACGGGCTGATCGGGGCGAACGTGCCGGCCTACGCCTTCCCCGAGCAGGCGGTGCACGCGCTCGGCCGTGCCGCGGACTACGCCGCATGGCGCTCGCGGCCGCTCGACCCTCCCGTGGAGACGCCCCCGGCGCATACGGCGGCGGCCCGCGAGATCGTCGAGACCGATCTCGCGGAGCACCCGCAAGGCCGCTGGCTGGACTACGCCACCGCCGCACGCCTGCTCGACTGCTACGGGATCCGGGTGGCCGAGGCGATCTCGGTCGACGGGCCGGATTCCGCCTGCGAGGCGGTCGCGTGGCTGGGGCTGCCGGTGGTGCTCAAGGCGACCGGTCCCGGCCTTGTGCACAAGAGCGACGTAGGCGGGGTGCGGGTGGATCTGCGCAGCGTGGACGAGGTACGGCAGGCCTACCGCGAGATGGCGGAGCGTGTCGGGCCCGCCATGACGGGGGCGCTCGTCCAGCGCATGGCGCCCGGCGGAGTCGAGATGATCGTCGGCGGAGTCGCGCACGAGACGTTCGGCGCACTGATCATGGTCGGCATGGGGGGAGTGGCCGCCGAACTGCTGGTCGACCGTTCTTTCCGGGTGCCCCCGATCAGCCGCGCCGAGGCCGGGCGGATGATCGCCGAGCTCCACTGCGCGCCCTTGCTGCACGGATACCGGGGGAACCCTGAGGTCGACGCGGAGGCGCTGGCCGCCCATGTCGTCGCGATCGGCCGTCTCATGGACGAGATTCCCGAGATCGCCGAACTCGACCTCAACCCCGTGATCGTCACACCGGGCGGCGCCGTCGCCGTGGATGTCCGCATGCGTCTCGCCCCTGCGGCGGAGCGTCCGTCTCCGTACCGCCGGCGGCTGCGCTGACCATGCTTTCGGCGGCCGAGTTTCGCGACGGCGTTCCGGATCTGCTCGGCTTGTACGGCCGATGCGTGGCGGTGCTATCGCCTGACGTCGTAGACGCGGTTGGTGAGGGTTTCCGCGGCGAGTCTCCAGCGGTGGAGGCCCGCTTCGTCGGCAATGCGCCTCATCGCCTCCTCCCCGGCGTGATTGCCCAGCGCCTGCGGGCCTTCCTGCGCCATCGCCACAGGCAGGCAGAGCGTGGCGGAGGTGGACGCGAAGGATCGGCCGATCGGGTTGACCAGTGCCAGAGGGTCGGCCGATGCGTTCGGTTCGACCACCATGCACGTGCCGTTTTCGGCCAGCGCCTCCCGGGCGCGGCGGAAGGCCGCACCGGGATCCCCCAGGTCGTGCAGGCAGTCGAAATAGGTGATCAGGTCGTAGTCATCGCCGGAGAAGTCTTGGGCGCCGCCTATGTCGAACGTCACGCGGTCACTCACCCCGTGCTCCTCGGCGGCCTTCCGCGCGGCGAGGATCGACGGGGCGTGGAAGTCGAAGCCGTGGAATCGAGACGTCGGGAAAGCCTGCGCCATGAGCACGGTGGAGTAGCCGAACCCGCATCCGACGTCGGCGACCGATGCGCCCCGCTCCAGTTTCTCCGCGACGCCGTCCAGAGCAGGCAACCACTCCTGCACCAACATCGCCGAGTAGCCGGGGCGGAAGAACGTGGCGACCCCCTCGAATAGTTCGGGTTCGTGCTCCTGCCAGCCGACGCCCGCCCCCGTACGGTAGGCGTCCGCCAAGGCGTCCTCCGTGCCGTACAGCGGCTTGAGCATGGTGAAGGCACCGATCAGGTACGTGGGCGCCGTTGCGTCCGCCAGCACGGCCGCGTGCTCATCGGGAAGGGAGTAGGTCCTCGTCTCCGCGTCGTAGTGCACGTATTGGCCGGCCACCTGGGAGGCCAGCCACTCTCGCACATACCGTTCGACGAGGCCGGTGCGCTCGGCCAGCTGTTCCGAGGTCAGCGGCCCGGCCTCGGCCATCGCCGTGTACAGACCGAGCCGAGCACCGAGGGACGTGCACAGCCCCGCGAGGGCGGCGGCACTGTCGGACGCCACGCGCTCCATGAACTGCGAGACGCGATCTTGATCGAGTTCTTTGCCGGTATCTCTCATGATCTTCGTTTGTCCTTCGCTATGCAGCTCCCGTACGCGCAGGTCAGTGTCGACGACAGCCACGCTATCAACACCGATTCTGCAGGTGCCGCGCCTGAGGTCGGCCAAGGCGCGGGGGAGCCAGGTCGGGTCGTCACGACCTGGCCTCACACATATGACGGGATCAGGAAACGAGCTCCGTGGCGATGTTCCACAGCCGTTGGGCGCCCTCGGGGTCGACGGCGTAGCGCGCGACACCCCCAGCGAACGGCGCCGGGCGTTCGTCCACGACGGGGGCCTCGTTGCAGTCCTCGAAGTAGCGCCCTCCGATTCCGTCCAGGAGCGGTGAAGCGGCGACCAGGACCGAGGTCGCCGCGCCCTGCGTGGGGCTCTTGCGGCGGTCGGGCGGCGTCTGCATTCCGCCGGTGTGCTTTTGCAGGTTGGACTCGATGGCGCCCGGGTGCACGGCGTTGGCCAGGATGCCGTCGCCGGACCACCGTCGTGTCGCTTCGACGGTGAGGAGCACGTCGGCGGTCTTGGACTCCGCGTAGGCCCCGATGGGGTTGTACGGCCGGAAGCGGTAGTCGAGGTCGTCGAAGATCACCGGGGAGTACAGGTGGGCGTTGGAGCTGAGCGAGACGATGCGGGCCCCTCCGGCGGAGGCGAGCGCGTCATGCAGGCCGAGGGTCAGGGCGAAGTGCCCGAGGAAGTTGACCTGGAACTGCATCTCCCGGCCCCGCGGGGTACGGGTGAGATCGGGCAGCGCCATGATCCCGGCGTTGTTGACGAGCATGTGCAGCGGGCCGTCCCAGGCGTCGGTGAACGTGCGGACAGAAGACGGATCGGCCAGGTCCAGACGGCCGACGGTGACGTCCTGGTTGCCCGTCAGCTGCGTGATCTCGGCGGCGACGGTCTTGCCGGCCTCGACGTCGCGTACGGCCAGCACGACGGCGGCTCCGGCGCCGGCCAGGGTGCGGGCGGTGGCGATGCCGATACCGGAATTGGCGCCGGTCACCAGGGCGCGGGTGCCGGACAGGTTCACGCCGGCAAGGACCTCCTCGGAGGTCGAGGTGGCTCCGAAAGGTGTCTGCAAGGTTTGCGTCATGGTGTCGATGATGGGGTGAGCCGTCACGGACAGTAAGTCCCCGCTGACACCGGTACCGGCAGGGACAGGTTGGGCCGCCGGTGGGTGGCGGAGCAGATCACGGCGTCGGCGATCGCGCGACACGACGACGCCGTGATCTCCGCTGTTACCTGCCGGGCTCCGCTAGGGCGTCTTTCAGGCCGGTCGAGGTGAGGGCCTGGTCGTTGCCGAGCTGCTTGCCGTCGAGCAGCAGCGTGGGCGTGCCCGGGATCGAATTCAAGGCCGTCTGCGTGCGTTGCCGCACCTGGGCGGCGTTGCCCTGCGCCTCCATGCAGGACAGAACGGCCGGGTCGGTGATCTTGGCGTTCGCGGCGAAGCCCTTCAGATCGTCGATCGTCAGGGCGATCCGCTCGTCCGGCTGCTTGGCGAACAATTCGTCGTGGTAGGCCATCCAGGAGCCGCTCGGCACGCATTGCGCCGCGGCGGCGGCCCGCAGCGACCCCTGGGGGTTGACGAAGGCGATCGGGTGGTAGACGACCTTGATCTTGCCCTCGGCGGCGAACTGCTTGATCTGGGCGGCGTTGATGTGCTCGAACTCCTTGCAGATCGGGCACTGGAAGTCCTCGTAGACGTCCAGCACCGGCTTGGTCACCCCGGGCCGGGCCATGACGACCGTGCCGTCCTCCTGCACGCTGACCGGCGCCAGTGCGCCCGCGTACGACGTGGGTTTCGTCCGGATCGCCTGGACGAGCACGCCCGCCACGGCGGCCGCCACCACGACCGCGCCGATGGACCCGAGCACCAGCCTCCGGCGGCGGCGCTCCTTCTGCGCCTGCCGGATCCGCTCCAGACGCAGTCGCTCACGACTCGACTTGCTCATAACGCTCCCGATCTTCAGAACATGCTGGTGAGGGGTCACAGGGCTGCGAACAGGCTCTGTCCGATGTAGCCGTGCGGGTCTGTTCCGGACGGCACGGCGAACAGCGCGCTGGACTCGTGCACGATGAACCGGCTGAGCTCGTCCGCCAGCGCCAGGCGCTGCTGGATTCGGGTGAACCCGTGCCGGGGGTCGTTCTGGAACGCGAGGAACAACAGGCCGGCGTCCGGCGCGCCGTCGGCTCGGTAGCCGTCGAAGTAGGAGAACCCCTTTCTGAGGATCCACGTGCCGGAGGTGGCGGGGGCGGCCTGCCGTACGTGTGCGCTGGGACCGATGGCGAGCCCGCCGTCCGGGTTCTGCTTGTCGAGATCGAACGGGGTGAATTCGGTGCCCCCGGACAGCGGGGCTCCGGTGTCCTTCCGCCGCCCGATGACCTGTTCCTGCCGCTCGCGGGACAAGGTGTCCCACGAGTCGAGCAGCATCCGGATCCTTCGGAAGACCAGATAGCTGCCGCCGTGCATCCAGGCCGGGCCGTCGTCGGCGAAGATGCGCGCGTCGAACTCCGGATCGCTCGGTTTGGGGTTCCCCGTGCCGTCGACCTGGCCCATGAGGTTGCGAGGGGTGGCTCCCTGCGCCACGGTGACGCCATCTGCGGCGTTGAATCCGCTCATCTGCCACCGGACGGCCGCCGTGCCGCGAGCCGTACGGCTGAGCGCCCGCAGGGCGTGGGCGACGACGATCGCGTCGTCGGCGGTCAGCAGGACACCGATGTCGCCGTCGCTTCGCTCCCGGTCCAACTGGTCCCGAGGGAACGCGGGAATCGGGGTGAGCGCTGCCTGAACGGCCGCGTCCAGCTTGCGCAGCAACGAGGGGCCGAAGCCCACCGTGATCGTCAGAGACGACGGGCCATGGCCGAGCGCCATGGAGTCGTCACCCGCCACGGGCTCGCCCGCCGTCATCAGCCGTGCGTCGCGGGTCCAGGTGCGCATCAGGGATTCCACCTGGCCGACCGTGACGCCCGGCACCACGTCGAATGCGGCGAACCAGCCGTGCGCGGCCGGCGGAGCCAGGATGCCCGCCTGGTGCCGGCCGTCGAAGGGGATGCGCCGCGCGCCCACCTGGCGGGCACGCTCCCCTCCGAAGATCGACGCTGTGGCGTCCCCGGCCACCGCTCCCGCGACGGCCGCGACACCGGCCGCCGACGTCGCCGCCAGGAGGCCGCGCCGGGAGAACCGGCGCGGCGTGCTCTCGGGACTCATCGGCCCTGTGCCGGAGGACGGTAGCCGATGGGCATCACGGGGGCGTTCACGCTGAGCTGGCCGACCTTCGCGAAGCTGAGCGTGAGCGTCACGTGATCGCCCGGTTTGAGGGCCCGCGTCGGAGACTCGATCATGACGTGGTAGTGGCCGGGGCTGAGGACGAAGGTGCCGTGCGCGGGCACGGTCACCGCGTCGACCATCGTCATGGTGGTGCCCTTGGTCTCGTGCAACATCGACATGTCCGACACGTCGGCGTGGACGCCGGTCAGCACGGCAGGGGTGTCACCGGAGTTGGCGATGGTGAAGTAGGCGGCGGCGACGTCCGGCGAGGCCGGTTGCGGCACATACGCCTGCGTCACGTGCAGATCGGAGATCGTCGTTTCGCTCGCGCGGCCCGTCACCGCCCAGGCGATCACACCGGCGACGGCGAGCACGACCACGCCGAACACGAGCGACCTGGTGGACGTTCTGGTCATGAGGCAGCCCCCTCCGCGTCGCCGGCCGGTGCGGAATCGGCGAGGGAGACCCGGCCGAGCAGCTTGTGCAGGTCGGCCGCGTAGTCGGCGGACGACGTGCCCGAGCTGAAGATCAGGCGGCCCTGGTGGGAGCCGTCGAAGGCGATGACCTCCGCGCCGTGGGTCACCTCGTAGTCGCCGGTCTTGCTCTTGGGCTGCTCGAGGGCGATCCCGAGCGACTTCGCGGCGGACTGGATCGCCGGATAGCCGCCGGTCAGCCCGACGAACGACGTGTCGAAGGACGCGAGCCAGGACTTGATGACCTCCGGAGTGTCCCGGTCGGGGTCGGTGGTGATGAAGACGACCGAGATCTTGTCGCGGTCGGGCGTGGCCATGTCCCGCAGCGCCGAGGCGAGGTCGGCCATGGTGGTGGGGCAGACGTCCGGGCAGTGGGTGTAGCCGAAGTAGACGAGGGTGAGTCGGCCGGCCGTGCCCTTCTGCAGGTTGAACGGCTTCCCGGACGTGTCGGTCAGCGTGACGTCGGGCTCGGGAAGCGGTTGTTGCAGCCAGGTTCCGTGGAATTCGGACGAGGGGCCGAGCACCCGTACGGGGGCGGCGGAATCCGCTCCGGAGGACTGGGTGGTGCAGGCGGCGACGCCGCCGAGTAAGAGCAGCGCGGCGAGTCCGGCGGCGGCCTGCCGCAGGCGATCGCGGCCACCGGTGGAGCGCATGAACGTCATGGTCATTCCTGATTCGGCGTTTGACATGGGCGAACACGATCACGCTGATCGCTCGCCCCGCCGGGATCAGAAGGCCGTGGAAGTGCCGGGATCGAGGCGTGCGCGGATCAGCCGTGACCGGATGGAGATGTGGACAGCTCGCACCGCGCGCGGAGGCCCGCGCCTCGCCAACGTGTGCCGCAGCAGCGCCGTGGCGGGAACGGCATCGTCATGGCCGATCGGCCGCGAAGGGGGCAGGCGGACGGTGAGCGGTCTCGCCTGGACGAGGACCAGGACCCATCCGAGGCCTGAGGACAGGATCCACGAGAGCGCGCGCAGGGTCCGCCACAGCGTGCGTTCGCCCACGGAGAGCCAGGCGGCGACGAACGCCCCCGCGAGAGCGTGCGCGGCGAACATCGCCGGCGTCGACATGCCCCCATGGATGACGGCCATCGATCCTGCGTGACCGGCCATCATGTTGTGGCCGTCGGCAAGGTGGACGACGTCGCCGGACGCCCCCGACGGGGTCGTCCAGGCGAACCACATGTGCAGGTAGAGCTGGGCGATCTCCACACCGGGCAGGATCCAGCCGATCGAGCGCTCCCGGTCCGCCAGCCGGTATCCGATCAGCGTGACCAGGCCGAGCGCGACGGCGACCGACCAGGCGGGCACCGGACGCGGCGCCATGAGATCGTGGCCGGCCTGGGACAGCCCGACGCAGACCACGGCGAACAGCCCGGCTCGCAACATCCGGAACCATCCAGGCTGGCGCATGTCCTCCACCTCTGCTCTACGCCGTGTAGAGCAGAGCTTATAGCCCGCCCCTTCCGGTCTGCCCGCGGCCGGGACGCGGCCGGGGCGCCACTCATCGTTCACGATCTCGTCTGCCTGCACACTCGCGCTTTCGCCCCGGCGTTCGCCTGGGCGGACTGGACTTCAAATGGATCATTTTGAGCCGGGGCATCCGGCGAGTCCTGAGGATGGGTAATGCACAGAAGTCCAGGTAGAGCTCGTGCCCGACTGGCACTCGGCGTGGCCGCTCTGGCCGTCGTGGCGCCGCTGGCGATCCCCGGAACGGCCGCGGCGGACGCGCCGGCCGCGCCCGCCGCGGTGACGACCGGCGGTGTCACGGAGCAGTGGACGACGCGGAGCGTCTCGCCGGGTGTGGAGGTGCGCACCGGGACGCTCAGGAATGCCGCCGCCGCTCCGGGCTGGACCGTCACCCTGCAGGCGGAGGTGAAGGCGAGGTTCACCGGCGCCCAGGCGTGGGCCGTCGTGGGAACGGAGTCGTGGGCGTCGCAGGCGGCGGACAAGCTGCGTGCCGCCGGTCTCGACCCGGTGGTGACGGAGATCCCGTGGCCGGACTACTCCGACACGCCGCACGGGCTCATGGGCGTGCGGGTCCGGGTCGGCTCCTACCCGACCCAGGCCGCGGCGCAGAGTGTGGCGTCGAAGATCAGCGCGGCGGGATTCCGCAATGTCGTGGAGTGGACCGGCTATGACGCCGACCAGCCGGCCGACGTGGAGAACATCAACATCGCGATCATCGACCCGCACAAGTTCCGCGGAACCGTCGAGGCCACCCACGACGGCAACGTGACCCAGCGGGAGACTACCTCCTCGGTGGCGTCCAAGCTCGGTTCGCTGGTCGGCGTCAACGGCGGCTTCTTCATCACCTCCGACAGCGACGGCGTCCAGGGCACCCTGGCGGGCGTCGGCGCCTACGACGGCGAACTGACCTCGATGGCGGCGGGTTCGCGTGCGGCGCTGATCCTCCAGGACGGCGGCCGGCGGGCCCGGATCTCCGATCTCACCACCACCGTGACCGCACGTGCCGGCCACGCCGAGCACGCGGTCGAAGGCATCAACCGCACGCCCGGACGGCTGCGGAACTGCGGGCGGCCGGGGGCGACCCCCACCGCCGATCCGCGCCAGGACACCACGTGCACCACGACCGACGACCTGGTGAAGTTCACCGACGACTACGTCCACGCCCTGCCGGCCGGCTCCGGCGTCCAGGTGGTGCTGGACGCCAAGGATCGCGTCGTGTCGGTCGGAGGCCGGGCGGGCACCGTCGCGGCCGGTCAGACCGTGCTCCAGGGCATCGGCCCGGCGGGCGACTGGCTGACCGCCCACGCGAAGGTGGGCAAGAAGATCTCCGTGAAGGAGGACATCCGCGACGGTGACGGCCGCAGGATCAGGCTCAGCGCGGACGACAGCATCGTCAGCGCCGCTCCGACGCTGGTCCAGGACGGGCGGATCCACATCGACGCCGCGACGGAAGGCACCGTAGACCCGCTGGACCTGTCCTTCGGCTTCGCGTGGGCGAACAACCGCCAGCCCCGCACCATGGCCGGCATCGACCGTAAGGGCCGGCTCCTCCTGGTGACCGTGGACGGTCGCCTCAGCGGCGGCAGCGAGGGCTTCACGATCGCCGAGGGTGCGGCCTTCATGCGGTCCCTCGGCGCGGTGGACGCGCTCAACCTCGACGGAGGCGGCTCGTCCGCCATGGCGGTGAACGGCGCGCTCGTCAACCGCCCGTCCGACGCAACCGGTGAGCGTCCTGTGGGCGACACGATCCAGGTGCTGTCCGCCACCCGCTGACACGGCGGTGCGGGCCCGGGCCGACGCGACGGCCCGGGCCCGCGCTGTGATCAGCGCCCTGATCAGCGCCCTGATCGGCGCCGTGAGGGGCGTCCGTACGGAATCTCAGGCGGCGCCGATCTGCTGGTAGAAGGTCTGGTTGTCCCAGAAGAGGAACTCCTCGCTCATGCGCGGCTGCTTGTTCCAGATGCCGATGGTGGTCATGTTGATCGCGTAGCTCTTGCCGGTCGGCTTGATGAAGCCGCCCTGCCCGTCCGGCATCGGGCGGGTGAAGGTGCCGCGCATGACTCCCATGACGGCGGTCAGCTCACCCATGGCGATACGGAGCGCATGCTCCTTGATACGGGTGTCCGGCGCCCAGACGAACAAGGACTTCATGTCCGCGACATGAGCGTCGAGCCCGTCGGTGAAGTGCCCGTCGGGCCAGTGAACCCGGATGTTCTGGGCGTGGCTCTCGCTGAACCGGTCCCAGTCCTGATGGGTGAAGACGTCGAAGTCGAGCTCGTCGAAGATCCTCAGGTGCGTGCGCTCCGACGCCGTGAGGCCCTGGGGGAGGGGCGGGTTCGGAACCGGGTCGGTGGTGGGATCCGGCAGCAGCGCCGCGTGGCGCGCGGCCGCCTCGGCGACGTCGGCTCCGCTTGCGAATGCGGTGAGCGCGAGCGCGCCGAACGCGGCGACCCCGCTGTTCTTGATGAGTGAACGACGATCCATGGCAGACCCTTCGCGAAACGTGTGGAAGTCGGAGCGCGTGACGTCACGGTCAGTTACCTGACTGGTCAGATATCTGCACCGTAGGGCAATTTATCTGACTGCGCAAATATTGACTGATCAGCCAATGAGTGCTCAGTGATGTTCCGGTAGGCTTCCCCCGTGACCTCATCGAGTGCCATCGACGACCCGCTGATCACCACGTTCGGACGGCTGTTCGAGGCGTCCAGCCGGCTCGAACGATGGCTCGGCCAGGCGCTCGAGTCTCGGTACGGCTTGCCGCACGTGTGGTTCGAAGTGCTGATCCGGCTGGCGCGCTCCGATGAGGGACAGATGACGATGGGCAATCTGGCCGAGCAGATCACGCTCACCACCGGCGGAGTGACCCGGCTCGTCGACGGCATGCAGGCCGCCCGATACGTCGAGCGGCGGCCATGCCCCACCGACCGCCGGGTGTCCTATGCCGCCATCACCGACACCGGACGGGCCAAGCTCGACGAGGCGCTCCAGGGTCATGCCATGGACCTGCGCCGCGTCTTCGCGGACTTCGGCGAACAGGACCTGGCGACGCTGGACGGGCTGCTCGACCGGCTCCGCGACACCGCGTCGGCGCTCGGGGCGGCAGAAGGCCCCCGGCCCCGGTGATGTGAGCCGCCGGCACCGAACTCGAAAGCGCACGCGATGACGAATCAACCGAACAGACCTGGCCCGGCGCCGATCGGGTGGATGGAGTCCGTCGGCGACCACACGATCCATGTTCGCGAGGACGGCCCCCGCGACGCGCCCGCGATGGTCCTGGTGCACGGGTTCCTCGGCTCGATGCGGTGGTTCGACCGGCTGGTCCCCCTGCTCGCCGGGGACTTCCGGCTGATCCGGACGGACCTGCTCGGACACGGGTTCTCCAGCAAGCCCGATCGCGGATACGCACCGGAAGACCAGGCGCGCGTGCTGGGTGCGGTGCTGGACCGGGTCGGCGTGGCGAACCCCGTCGTGGTCGGCCACTCCCTGCCACTCCCTGGGGGCGGACGTGGCGATCTCGCTCAACGAACAGGGAACGGCGGTGTCACGGCTCGTCGTCGTCGGCGAGGGGCCGGACTACTCCGTCGCCGACCCTCCCGCCATCAACGCGCTGCTCAGGCTTCCCGTGCTCGGCCCGCTGCTGTTCCGCGGCCTGCCGCCGTCGGTGTCCCGCAAGGTCGTCATGGGATTCCTCGCCCCCGGCGCATCTGTGGCCTCGGCCTTCGACGACGTCACCCAGCCGGTATGGGATGTGCGGGCCGTGCAGTACGCCTGCTTTCTCGGCACCCAGGAAGAGAAGGAGCGGTACGTCGCCGAGCGGCCTCTCGATGTGCGCATTCCCGCGCTCGGAACGCCTGCCCTCGTCATATTCGGGGAACGCGACCAGGTGTTCCGCAGCGCCGAGTCGTGCGACCGGTACCGGGCCATGCCTGACGCCACCGTCGAAGTCGTGCCCGGCGCCGGGCATTCGCCCATCACCGAGGACCCGTCCGGAACGGCGGAGATCATCCGGAGGTCCGTGGCGGCCTCCGGGGCCGGCACATGACCGTCGCCGCCGTGTGATTTCCCCGCGGACGCCCTTCGCCGTACGGAGGTGCCTGTGGAGGCGCCCGCTCAGGGGCGCTCTTCGCCGATGGTCGCCGACTCGGGTCCCCGTACGGTGCGACCGGCACGCCGGTGTCGCAACGCTTCGATGAGCAGAGGCGCCAGAGAGATCAACACGATCACCGCGATGACGGGCAAGAGGTAGTTGTCGATGTTCTGCGCGCTCACGGTGTCGCGCAGCGCAGCGGCAGGCAGGTAACCGGCGAGGAGGATCGCCTCGGTCCACACCAGGCCGCCCACGATGTTCCAGCGGAGAAAACGCCCGACCGGCATGCCGAGGACACCGGCGACCGGATTGAGCAGCGTCCGTACGACGGGGATGAAGCGGGCCAGCACCACCGCCTTGGCGGGGCCGTACTGGTCGAAGTACGCCTCGGCGCGCGCCACGTAGGCGGCCTTGAACAGGCGCGAGTCGGGTCGCGCGAACAGCCGTCTGCCGAAGCGTGTTCCGAGCAGGTGGCCGAGCTGGGCGCCGATGATCGCGGACAGGGGGGCGGCCGCAAGGAGCAGCGGCAGATTCAACTGGACGCCGACGATGTCACGCGCCACCGGTGAGGCGGCGATGCCGGCGAGGAACAGCAGCGAGTCGCCTGGCAGGAAGAAGCCGAGGAGCAGGCCTGTCTCGGCGAACAACGTGATCGCCACACCCGCCACTCCGAAGGCCTGCAGCAGCGACGTCGGGTTGAGAAGGCCGGCGACACCGTCGGCCAGCGCCTCGGGCACTCCCGCGCTCATGCGAACCGTGCCGACGCTGCGCAGGACGATCCGACGGGCACGTCCACCACGGTCTCCCTTGTATGCATTCAGATGTTTTGCCAGGTGAGGTACCACGTGACCCTACACGATGTAATGGTCACCCAGGTCACTGTGGCCCCGCGCCGGTGAGGAGCGCTTCAGCCCCAGCTCGCGAGGAAGGCGAACCCGATGAGGCCTACAACACTGGGCCTGTGTGTCCCCGTGGCTCCGGGTACGGTGGTGGCGACGAATCGAGGTGTGATGGCGCCCAGGGATGCGGGCCGGTCGAGACGGTCGGCGGGCCAGCTGGAAAGCGAGATCCTGGGTGCGTTGTGGGCGGCCGACGGCCCGATGACCGCGATCGAAGTTCAGGCGGCCGTGGGCGGCGATCTCGCCTACAACACCGTCCACACCATCCTCTCCCGGCTACACGGCAAGGGACAGGTTCATCGGCTGGGGCCGGCGGGCCGCTCGACGTACAGGCCGGTGAAGGGCGCGGCGGAGGCGGCCGCCGAGCAGATGCGGGCCGCTCTGGACGCCGGAGCCGATCGCAACGAGATCCTGCTGCGCTTCGTCACCGCGCTCGACGCCGACGACGAGGCGGCTCTGCGGGCAGCGCTGGAGGCCGGCGCCTCGCGGTGACCGTCGCGGTCTGTCTGCTTCTGCTGGGGCCGGATGCCTCAGCGCCGGTCCTTGAGGCGGACGGTTGTATATGATCGTTTTCCGGTACATCTGCAACCTTGGGCATGCGTGAATCGGGAGTGGAAATGGCAGATCTTCGACCGGCGCCCGACGGAGTGGACACGTCCGTTCCGAACGTCGCCCGGATGTACGACTACTACCTGGGCGGCAAGGACCACTTCGCGGCCGACCGGGAGGCCGCCGAGCACATCCTGAAGATCTTCCCCGACACCCGATCGTCGGCAGTCGAGAACCGGGCCTTCCTCGCGCGCACCGTGCGATACCTGGTCGACGCCGGGGTGCGGCAGATCGTCGATATCGGCTCAGGGTTGCCGACGCAGGGCAACGTCCACGAGATCGCCCACCGGAGCGCTCCCGACACCCGCGTGGTCTATGTGGACTACGACCCGGTCGTGTGCGCGCACGCGCGGGCGCTGCTCAGCGACGGCGCGCTGGTGTCCGTCGTGGAGGCCGACGTACGGAATCCCGGCGACCTGCTGGCGAAGCTCGACGGGCTGGTCGACTTCGGGCAGCCGGTCGCGTTCATGCTCTACGCCGTGCTGCATTTCGTCCCGGACGCGGCCAAGCCGTACGAGATCGTGGAGAAGCTGCGAGCCGTGAGCGCGCCGGGCAGCTACTTGGCGATCTCGCACGCGCGCGACGCACGGCCCGACATGACGCCCGAGGCCCTCGAGATATACGAGAAGGCGACGGCATCACTCGCGCTGCGCAGCCACGCCGAGATCGAGCGGTTCTTCGACGGATACGAGCTGGTCGAGCCAGGCCTGGTCTATCCGGAGGACTGGCGGCCCGACGAGGACGAGCCGGTCTTCCAGCGGACGGCGTCGGTGGGATACGGCGGCGTCGGCCGTCTGCGCTGACCAGGCGCCGGCCGTACGGCAGGACGGGCCCGGACCCTGGGCATTCCGGCTAGCGGGAACCGCGGAGCTCCGGCTTCCGGGATCTGCGATGGATGCTGCCTGCACGGCGGGATTGGGTGCTGCCGTCGAAGACGGCGAGCATCCGCGGCGGAATCCTGAAAGGGACCACAGCCGCAGGAGAGAAGGCAGCCATGACCGCGACGACCCTTTCCGCCGAGCCCGCCTCGGCGCCGCGTCCGCACATGGATCCGGCCTTCGACGCGTCGCTCGGCGGCGCCCAGCGGTATCGCGCCGCCCCGCGACCGGCCCCGCAACCGGCCCGGCGACCGGTGCCCGGCCGCCGCGTGACGTGGGTCCTGCCGGACGAGCCGGCCGCGGTGACGCAGGCCCGCCACCTGATCGGCGAGACCCTGACCGGGTGGCAGGTGCCGGATCAGATCGACGTCGCGGAGTTGCTCGCCGACGAATTGATCACCAATGCCCTGCACCACGCGTGGGGGAAGCCGCTCCTGACCCTGTCCCTCATCGACGGTGTCCTCCGATGCGAGGTGAACGACCTGAGCCCGGAGCTTCCGCGCATGCGGCAGCCCGATGCGGACGAGACGAGCGGCAGGGGACTCCTCCTGCTCGAGCGTCTGTCCCTCCGGTGGGGCTCGGTCCGCACCTACTCGGGCAAGGTCGTCTGGTTCGAGATGGCGGCTCGCTCCTGACCGCGCACGCCGGGCCGGGGCCTCTCCTTCCGGCCGGGCGTCACCCTGGCACGTTCACCCTGGCACGACGTCGCGCGAGGCGGCGGTGAGGACGCCGGCGTGGTGCAGCCGGTCGCGGGCGGCGGAGATCGCTTCGGGGGTGGTCGCGAAGACCCGCCCGGCTTCGTCGAGCCGCGCGATGACACCGAGAGCGCGCAGCGGCTGGTGGTGGCCGTCGCGGATGCCGGAGACGTAGACGGTGACGCCGCGGTGTTCCAGGCGCCGGATGGCGTCGCCGAGCACCAGGGCGCCGCTCGCGTCCACGGCGGTGACGCGGGACATGCGCAGGATCACCACGGAGACGGCGGCGACCTCGGACAGCTCGAGCAGGAAGCGGTGGGCGGCGGCGAAGAACAATGGTCCGTCCAGCCGGTAGGCCACGATGTGCTCGGCGAGCAGCGCGTGTTCCTCATCGGTGTGGTCGCCGGACAGATCAGGACGGATCGGGACCTCGTCGAGGCGGACGTCGCGGGCGACGGCACGCAGGGCCAGGGCGCCGGCCACGATCAGGCCGAGTATCACGGCCTGGACGAGGTCGAGGGCCACGGTGGCGACCGCGGTCAGGACCAGCACCGCCGCGTCTCCGCGGGTCGCCCGGATCATCGCCTTGACCGACCCGGCCTCCACCATCCGGATCGACGTGGCCAGCAGCACGCCGGCGAGCGCGGCCAGCGGGATGCGGGACACCAGGCCGGCGGCGGTGTAGACGATGACGGCCAGGATGCCGGCGTGGGCCAGGGCGGCGAGCCGGGAGCCGGCGCCGGAGCGCACGTTGACCGCGGTACGGGCGATGGCCCCCGTCGCCGGGACGCCGCCGAACAGCGGGGCGGCCAGGTTGGCCAGGCCCTGGCCGAACAGCTCGCGGTCGGGATCGTGCCGGTGGTTGACGCTCATGCCGTCGGCGACCGCGGCCGACAACAGCGACTCCAGGGCGGCGAGCGCGGCGACCGCGACCGCGGGGGCGAGCAGCGACGGCAGCGCGCTCAGGTCGAGGAAGGACAGGGAGGGAGAGGGCAGCCCGGCGGGAAGGTCTCCGATTCGCGACACGGGCAGGCCGCCCAGCTCCGCGGCGACCGTGGCGACGACGACGGCGACCAGCGAGAACGGGAACGCGGGCCGAATTCGCGCGCCTGCGAGCATCAGCAGGGCCACGGCGACGGCGATGGCCACCGCCCACCACTGCGGATGGGCGACGAAGTCGGCCGCGGCCCGCCAGGCCACCACGATGACCTTGTCACCCTCGGGCACCGGCACGCCGAGGGCCGCAGGCACCTGCTGCAGGCCGATCACGCAGGCGATGCCGATGGTGAAGCCCTCGATCACGGGGGCGGGGACCAGGGCCATGTACTTTCCCGCACGGCCCAGGGCGAGCGCGACGAGCAGCAGACCGGCCAGCACGCCGACCGTCAGAACGCCCGAGGCGCCGTGCTGGTGCACGATCGGCACCAGAACCACGGTCATCGCACCGGTGGGACCGGACACCTGCAAGCCTGAACCGCCGAACACGGCCGCGACCGCACCGGCGATCACGGCGGTGGCCAGCCCCGCTTCGGCTCCCATGCCGGAGGAGATGCCGAATCCGAGCGCCAGCGGCAACGCGACGATCGCCACCGTGAGCCCGGCCAGCAGGTCGCGGCGCGGGCGGCGGGCCATGGCGGCGAGTTCCGCGCGCTCGGGCAGCACCGAGCGCACCCGGGACAGGCCCGAGGAGAGAAGAGTGCTCACCGAACGCCAGTCTCCGTGTCGAGCAGCTCGGTCAGCAACTCGTTCTGCCCGGTGAGCTTCTGCGTCAGGAGCTTGCGGGCCGCCCGCAGCAGATCGGCCACATCGCCCCCGGCCAGGGCGTACACCACGGTGGATCCGTCGCGGTGGGCGGTCACCATGCTCGACCGGCGCAGGACGGCGAGGTGCTGCGACAGGCCTGTCGGCTCCACCTCGATGGCGGCGAGAAGCTCTCGCACCGGCATGGGCCCGTCCTGCAGCAGCTCAAGGACGCGGATCCGTACGGGGTGCCCGAGCAGGCGGAACAGCTCGGCCTTCGCCTCGTACAACGGCACCGACATCATCAGATCGTCCCCTCGCCAGGCGCGGCTTCCTCGACGCCGATCGGAACACCGTGCGCGCGGGCCAGCCGCACGACGTCCTCCCATTCTCCTTCGGCGACGATGAGATCGTCGGCGTCGCCGTCGCGGCGGGCCTGCTCGAGCGCCGCCCGCGCCAGACGCGCCCGCTCCCTGATCGCAGCGGCGAACGGCCCACTCATGGCATCCCTCTCCGTCGGTTTCGGCGGACTTCATGGTGCCGCTAATTGCGTAAATTCGCAATTCCTAACCCGGAGAGTCGGACGTAGGCGACAAATAACGCTTTTCGTTCACTGATCATGACCGGTACGGTTGGCGTCCGTGTATCGCCCTCTCCTTTACGCCGCGCTCGTGCCGGCGTTGCTCATAACCGCCTGCACGGCCGAGCCCTCCGCCGCCCCCGAGCCCGCTTCCTCCGGCGCCGCCTCCGCCGCCCCGTCGCCGACCCCGTCTGTGGACACGTACGCGGCCTGGAAGGACGGGCAGTCCACGCCCGTCAGCGACCCGATCTACCCGAAGAGGGGCACCGACGCCCTCGACGTGCTCCACTACGACCTCGCGCTGGACTGGTCGCCGTCGAAGCGTGTTCTCACCGGCAAGGCGACCCTGCAGATCCGGCCGACGAAGGACGCGCAGTCGTTCAGCCTCGACCTTGTGCCCTACACGATCGACTCGGTGACAGTCGACGACGCCCCTGCGACAGGGGAGGTGACCAAGGAGAAGCTCACCGTCGCAACCCCTGTCACCAAGGACAAGCCGTTCACCCTCGTCGTGGCCTACCACGGCAAGCCGAAGACCGTCCCGATGCCGTCGAAGCGTGGCGACTCCGAACCGCTGGGGCTGACCGTCGACAAGGCCGGCGGCCTGTGGACGATGCAGGAGCCGTACGGGGCGTTCACCTGGTATCCGGCGAACGACCAGCCGTCGGACGAGGCGCTCTACGACATCGCCGTGACGGTGCCGAAGGGCTGGTCCGGCATCGCGAGCGGCACCCCCAAGGGGCAGGACGGAAACACCTTCCGCTACCAGAGCACCGATCCGGTCGCGTCGTACCTGACGACGCTCGCCGTCGGGAAGTACAAGAAGGTCACCGCGAAGGGCCCCCACGGGCTGCCGCTGACCTACTGGTACCGGCCGAGCGACAAGCGTGCCCTCCCGATCTTGAAGAAGTCCCCGAAGTACCTGACCTGGCTGGAGAAGAAGTTCGGCCCCTACCCCTTCCCCAGCGGTGGCGTCGTCATGGTGGAGTCCGAATCGGGGATGGAGACCCAGCAGATGGTCACCCTGGGGTCCGCCGTGCTCTCCTTCGGCGCGGACCAGTTCGAGCTGGACGTCGTGCACGAATACGCCCACCAGTGGTTCGGCGACGCCGTCACGCCGGCCGATTGGCAGGACCTGTGGCTCAACGAGGGCTGGGCAGAGTACGCCCAGTTGGTCTACCAGAAGGAAACGGCCCACGCGACCGACGCCGACCTAGACGCCTGGTTGCGGCAGTCCGACGCGGCCCTGCGCAAGCAGTACGGCCCGCCTGGTCACCCCAAGCCGTCGGAGTTCGCCATGAGCAACGTGTACATCTGCGGGGCGGCGATGCTCCGCCAGTTGCAGAGCGCGATCGGCGACAAGAAGTTCTTCGCGTTGGCCCGCGCCTGGGCGCAGGAGCACAAGAACACCCAGCAGACCCGTGAGTCGTTCACCGAGTTCGTCAACAAGTTCACCGGCAAGGACTTCACCAAGCTCATCGACGCCTGGCTGGACTCCCGTACCACCCCGCCGAAGTCGCTGAAGGAGAGTAAGGCGTAGAAGGCGAGGGGCGGCTCCCCGGCAGGGGAGCCGTCCTCCGCGTCGCCGGTCAGTCGGCGTGCCGGCCGCGGCGGTCTTCCCGCACCACTTCGGCCGGGGTCTTGTCCGGCCGCAGCCCGCGCCACGACGGGTGCCTCAGGTACCCGTCGCCGGTCCACTCGCCGTACTGCACCTCGCCGACGAGCCGCGGCTCCACCCAGTGCGCGTTCCTGGCGTGTTCGCGCGGCACCGGCCCGTCGAACGGGGAACCCGGCCGCCCCAGCGGCGCGAGCATCTCGCGGAGGTCCCGGAGCGCGGCCTCGGTGAACCCGGTCCCGACGTGGCCGGCGAACACCAGCCGTCCCGCCTCGTCGTGGACGCCGAGCAGCAGCGACCCGATCATGCCCTCGCGGCGTCCGCCGCCCGGCTTCCATCCGCCGATCACGACCTCCTGCGTGGCGAAGTTTTTGACCTTCGTCCAGTCGGGCGAGCGCCGTCCCGGCCGGTAGGGCGAGTCGAGCCGCTTGGCGACCACGCCTTCCAGGCCCATCTGCCGCGACATGTCGAGCGCGGTCCGCCCCGCGTCGTTGAACCATCCCGGCACCTGCCACCGCGCGCCCGGCGTGACCACCTCTTCGAGCAGCCTGCGCCGTTCCACGTACGGCATGCCGATCGACGTCGAGGCGTCGAGGTGCAGGATGTCGAAGACGAGATAGGTGACGGGCACGAGCCGCACCAGCTGTACGATCTTGTCTCTGTTCCGCTGGTGCATCCGCGGCTGGAGCCGCCCGAACGAGGGCCGACCGGCCTCGTCGAACGCCACGATCTCCCCGTCGAGGACGCAGTCGTGCCCGCCGGTCGCGCCGGCGAGCGGGTAGACCTCCGGATAGGCGACGGTGACGTCCTTGCCGTTGCGGGACATCAGCCTGAGGCCGCGGCTCTCCACGTAGGCCAGCACCCGGACGCCGTCCCACTTCATCTCGTGGCCGTAGTCGTCGCCCGGCTCAGGCAGGGAGCCGAGCTGGGCCGTCATCGGCGCGTACGCGGGGAGCGATCCCACGACGGTCCTGGTACCCCAAGCAGAGATCAGTACGGGGACGCGCGCGGCCAGGCCGCAGGAGTATCGGCGAACGAATGGTGATCGGCGAAGAGCGCCCGTCTCCCCCCGAGGACGGGCGCCCTTCGTGTCCCTCATTCAGCAGCGGGACAGCCTGGCGGGAACTCTGAAACGCCAGGCCCAAGCGATTCCCACCTGCGCGGAACCTCGGTAAGGAGGAGGCGCGAGCACGACGCTAGCAGTGCCGCAGGCCCGGATCGGCGGCCGAATCGTGGCGCGTCGCCGGTGAGTGGGTCATTTTTCGGTCAACAGCTCTGCTCGTCCGCGTGCCGGGGGAGGACGCAGGACCGCCTGCGGCGCGGGTTGGACTGCGTCATGAGGGGCACGCCGGTGACACCCGGGTTGAGGAGGCGCGCGATGGCACGCAACTTCAAGATCCGCCCCTTGGGCGGCGCGGCGGGCTGTCTGGCGATGATCGCGGTGTCGCTCGTGCTCTCGCTCCTGCTGACGATTCTCGTCAACGTGCTGATCCGCTGATCCGCGCCGAGTCGTCAGAGGTGCCGGGCTCAGCGCCGGCGGCGCGAATCGTCCTCATCGGGCAGGGCTCTCGCCGTGCGGCGCCTGAGGGCAGCGACCATCTGGATGACGGCGGACAACGCCACCACGCCGAAGACGATCGTTGCAATGGTCACGCCCACCGCCGCGGAGGCCACGGCGACGGTCAGGGCCAGAATGAACAGGACGGAGCCCGCCCGGATCTCGATCACGTCGCGCGGCGTCTCCTCGGTGCCGGGCTCTCGTTTCGGAGCGTCATGCATGATCACAGGGTCCCTTCTGATCGGCGGGGCCCGGGTTGTTCTTCGCTCCCATGCCCTCCGGATGGAGCGGAAACATTCCTTGCCGACCTGGTGGAAAGTTCATGACCACGGCATGGGGATGGGCCCCGTGTGAACGGGTAACCGGTCCGCCCATGGGGGAGATTCTGGTCGGAACGGCGTCGTGGACCGACAAGACGCTCTTGCAGTCCGGGTGGTATCCGCCGGGCGTCACGACGCCGGAGGAGCGCCTGCGCTACTACGCGGAGCGGTTTCCGCTGGTGGAGGTCGACTCGACCTATTACGCGCTTCCCGCGGATGAGACGGCGCGGCTGTGGGCGCAGCGGACGCCGCCCGGCTTCACCTTCGACGTCAAGGCGTTCTCCCTGCTGACGGGGCACCCGACCCGCCCGGCGGCCCTGCCGAAGGACCTGCGGGTCGAATCCGGCCCCGAAACCAGGAACCTGTACCCGCGGGACCTGGACCCCGGCCGGATCGACCAGATCTGGGCACGATTCCTGGCCGCGCTGCGGCCGCTGGGGGAACAGGGCAAACTCGGCGCGCTGCTCTTCCAGTTCCCCCGATGGTTCCCGATCAGCAGGCGCAACAAGGACTACATCGTGGAATGCCGGCGACGGTGCGAGCCGCTGAGGATCTCCGTCGAATTCCGGAACCGGACCTGGATGTCGGAGGAGAACCAGGCCGAGACGCTGGAATTCCTCGGGAGGCATGCCATTCCGTACGTGTGCGTCGACATGCCTCAGGGCTACCCGTGTTCGATCCCACCCGTCACGGCGGTCACGGCGGACCTCGAAATAGTCCGGTTCCACGGGCGCAGCGACAAGTGGACGAGCAAGGACATCCACGAGCGCTTCGGCTATCTCTACTCCCGCGACGAGTTGAAGGAGTGGGCGCCCAGGCTGCGCGAGCTGGCGGAACAGACCTCCGGCACGCATGTGCTCATGAACAACTGCTATCGCGATTACGCGCAGGTCAACGCCGGCCAGCTCGCGGCCCTGCTGAGGGCCTCCCAATGCCCGGTCCGGCCGGCTTCCGCGGCGCAGGAGCAGTGAAGCAGGCGGGGGAGCGATGTCAGGCCGCGGGCGTCGGACCGGCGAGGCGGCTCACGACGTGGCCGGCGTCGCCGGACATCCCGCCGAGGAAACCCGAGGCGAACGTGTACTGGAAGGGCAAGCCGACGAAGCCCAGGTCCGGGACGGTACGGGACAGGCCGCGCCGGTGGATCGGCCATCCGTCGGGGCCGACGGCGCGCCGGTCCAGCCAGCCGTAGTCGGGACGGAACCCGGTGCACCAGACGATGTTGGACACCTCGGGCGCCCGTCCGTCGGCCAGCACCGCCCGCCCGTGCCGTACGCCGGTGACGCGGGGAACCCGCAGGACGCCGGCGTCACGCAGAACCGACTCCGACTGCCAGGTCAGCGGGCTGCCGCGCTGGGAAAGCCGGTGGCGTACGACGTCGCCCAGCCGGCCGGGCGGCACCCTGCGCTCGTAGAGCAGCCGGCGGAACGCCGCGTTGCGGACGAGCCAGAGCGGCACGCGGCCCGTCTTCGGCCCGGAGAGCCGGACCTCCCGCTCCCCGGCCAGATCGAGGGCGAGGTCGAGGGCGATGTCGGCGCCGGCGGTGCCGGCCCCGACCACGAGGACCGGTCCGGGCAGCAGGTCGGCGGGACGCCGGTACCGGCTCGAATGCAGCTGGCGCACCGCCGGGTCGACCTCGCCGGCGAATGCCGGAAACGCGGGGTGGCTCCAGGCCCCGGTGGCGACGACGACATGCCTGGCCTCTATCCGGACGCCGGTGGCGTCCACGTGGTGCCGCCCCCCTGCGTGACGGTGCGCGTGCACGGCGGTGCCGAGCCGGATCGGCAGCTCGAACCTGGCCGCGTACTCCGCCAGATAGTCGGCGATCTCGTCCTTGCCGGGATGGGCGTACGGCGGCAGCCGCACGGGCAGGCCGGGCAGCGCGCAGAATCGGGCCGGGGTGAAGAGCCGCAGGCAGTCGTAGCGGTGCCGCCATGAGTCGCCCGTGCGAGCGGCGGCGTCCAGGATGACGAACCGCCGCCCCTGCCGGCGCAGGTGCCAGCCGACCGCCAGCCCGGCTGCTCCGCCTCCCACGACCACCGTGTCGACCACAGTGTCGACCACCGTGTCGACGCGCTCGACGTCGTCTCGCCCCGACACGGACCCCCATCTCATCAGCGACCAAAGCGGTCATTTCACCGCGAATCGTAGCGGCATGCCTGGCCGGCCGGCACCGGTTCCCCTTCCGTGCGGATGCGGTCCCGGTCGCCGGGCGCGGCGGTGCGAACGCGGGCCAGGAGGGAGGCGAGCCAGTGGGAACGCCCGGCCATGAGCGGCCCCAGGACGGCGAGGAGCAGGACGTAACCCGCGACGAACGGAGCCAGACGCCGGTCGAGGCCCGCTCCGGCCGCCATGGCGGCCAGGATGAGAGCGAACTCGCCCCGGGCCAGCAGCGTGATGGCGATGTCGGCGGTCGGCCGAGGCCCGTAGCGGTGCAGGCGGGCGACGGCCAGCCCGGCGGCCACGTTCATCGCGACGGTCAGCGCGACGGCCGCGACCACGGGCACCGCGACGGAGCCGAGGTCCGCGGGGTCGATCGCCAGCCCGAAGGCGAAGAAGAAGATCGCGGCGAAGGCGTCCCGCATCGGATGCACCAGCTCGCGGATACGCGGCGCGGACGGCGTTCCCGCCATGATCAGGCCGACCATGAAGGCGCCGATCGCGTCCGCGACCCCCAGCACTTCGGAGACGCCGGCGACCAGTACGGCGGCGCCCAGGAAGCTCACGACCAGCAGTTCGTTGTCGCGGACGGCGATCAGGCGCCCGATCAGGCGGGTGCCGTAGCGGGCGGCCGCGGCCAGCAGCAGGAGGAAGCCGAACGCCTTGGCCGTCTGCAGGACGGTGTCCGTCACACCGTGCGCGCCGCTGATGACGGGCTGAAGAGCCGCCAGGTACAACGCGAGGAAGATGTCCTCGACCACGATCACACCGAGGATCAGCCGCGTCTCCGGGCGGCCGAGGCGCCCCAGGTCGATCAAGATCTTGGTGACGATCGCGGACGAGGAGATCCCCAGGACTCCGGCCAGGACCAGAGCCTCCCGCACACCCCATCCGACGGCGAATCCGAACCCCAGACCGGCGCCGACATTGAGCAGCAGGTAGATCCCGCCTGCCGCGACGAGGCGGCGGCCGCCGCTCCTGAGGTCGTCCAGGTGGAACTCCAGGCCCAGGTAGAACAGCAGCAACACGAGCCCGAGCGCGGCGAGCATCTCCAGTTCGCGAGCGTCGCCGACCAGCACGAGGCCCGGGGTGTGCGGGCCGAGCAGGATGCCGGCCAGCATGAACAGCGGAATGGTCGGCAGCCCTATGCGGCGGCCGAGGCGCGCGAGGAAGGCGGCGGCCAAGAACGCGCCGCCCATGGCGAGCAGGATGTCGGCATGTCCCACGGGTCACCACCTTTCGTGCACGGAGGATTCGATCGGCCCGTCACCGCGTACGCCGGTGGCCCCGGGCGTTCTGCGGGTCGAGCAGGTGGCCCGCCACAGCCGCCAGAACGAGTCCGGCCGTGATGAGCGGCACGTTCGGCAGCAGCAGGCCGGTCAGCAGGATCGCGACGCTGACGACCACGACGAGCCAGGTCAGCCCGCGCCGGCGGGCCGGCCGCGAAGACGACGCGGGGGCAGGCCGGGTCGTGCGTTCTCTCTGGTCGAGTTGTGCCATGGCTCCTCCTTCCCACGCGGATTGCGGTCCCGCTCCACGATGCCCGGGGGCGTGCTGCTCCCGCTATCGGTGCCGACCCCCAAATGTGCTGGTGGGAGGCCTGTAGGAACCGGGTAGATATGGGTGCCGGCACCGATGGACGGGCAAACGCACCATGGGTCGGAGAGGAGTGAAAGAAGGGAGGCGATCGGTGATGGCGTTGTTCAGGCGGATCTTCCTGCTGAACGCCGTGGTGCTGATCGTGGCCACCGGGCTGCTGCTCGGGCCCGTCACGGTCTCCACCCCCGTGCTGCTGACCGAGGCGGCGATCCTGGTGCTGGGCCTGGCCGCGATGCTCGTCGCCAACGCCGCGCTGCTGCGCGTCGGCCTGGCTCCCCTGCAACGGCTCACCCGGGCCATGACCACCATCGACCTGCTGCAGCCCGGGCGGCGGATCGCCGTCGACGGGCGCGGCGAGATCGCCGAACTGATCGCGGCCTTCGACGCCATGCTCGACCGCCTGGAGTCTGAACGGGCCGCCAGCACCGCTCGCGCCCTTTCCGCGCAGGAGTCCGAGCGTCACCGCATCGCCCGGGAACTTCACGACGAGATCGGCCAGACGCTCACCGCTGTCCTGCTCGAACTCAAGCGCATCGCCGACCACGCGCCGCCTGCCGTGGCGAAGGAGTTGCACCAGGCCCAGGAGACCACCCGGGCCAGCCTGGAGGAGATCCGCCGCATCGCCCGCCGCCTGCGCCCGGGAATCCTGGAAGAACTCGGCTTGACCAGGGCGCTCAAGGCGCTCAGCGACGAGTTCCGCACCCCTGAGCTCTTGGTGCGTCACCACCTCGATTCGGATCTGCCGCCTCTGGGACACGACGTCGAACTGGTGCTGTACCGCGTCGCCCAGGAAGGCCTCACCAACACCGCCAGGCACTCGTGTGCCAGGCACGTCGACCTGAGCCTTCACCGTGTCGCAGAAGGCGTGCAGCTGCGCATCCGCGACGACGGCCGCGGCGTCGGCGACGCCTCCGAAGGCGCAGGCATCCGCGGCATGCGGGAAAGGGCCTTGCTCGTCGGGGCCTCCCTGACCCTCGGCCCCGGCGCCGGCGGCGGCACCGAGGTCTGCCTGACCGTGCCCGTCGACGATCGGAGCCGCTGACATGCCCGAGGCGGGAACCGTCCGCATTCTGCTCGCCGACGACCACGCGCTCGTCCGCCGCGGCGTGCGGCTCATCCTCGACAACGAACCCGGCCTGAACGTCGTGGCCGAGGCGGGCGACGGCGCCCAAGCCGTCGAGCTGGCCCGCATCCACCACCCGGACCTGGCGATCCTCGACATCGCGATGCCCCGCATGACGGGCCTCCAGGCGGCGCGTGAGCTCTCCCGCATCCAGCCGGACCTGCGCATCCTCATGCTGACCATGTACGACAACGAGCAGTACTTCTTCGAGGCCCTCAGCGCCGGCGCGTCCGGTTACGTCCTCAAATCCGTCGCCGACCAGGACCTGATCGAGGCCTGCCGCGCCGCCATGCGGGGCGAACCCTTCCTCTATCCCGGCGCCGTCACCGCCCTCATCCGCAACTACCTCGATCGCGCCGGTGAAGGCGGCGCCGTACCCGCCAAAGCGATCACCGGACGCGAGGAGGAGATCCTGAAGCTCGTCGCCGAGGGGCACACCTCGCAGGAGATCGCCGGCATGCTCGTGATCAGCGTCAAGACCGTCGAGCGGCATCGGGCCAACCTGCTGCAGAAACTCGGCCTCAAGGACCGGCTGGAGCTCACCCGCTATGCCATCCGGGTCGGTTTGATCGAGCCGTAGAGCCTTGACGAATTAAATGAACGATCTTTAATTTGACCTATGGGCCGTATCGCAGGCGTGACTTCGGCTGAGACACGCGAGCGGCTGCTGAGTGCGGCCGCCGACGTCTTCGCCCAGCGCGGATATGACGGCACGCGCGTGGCCGACATCGCGGCGGCCGCCGGTGTGAGCAACGGCGCCCTGTACGCGCACTTCGATTCGAAGGCCGAGCTGATCGTGGCTGCGCTGCGCGCTCACGGGCGGCGACTGCTCGCCACCGTGTTCGCCGCCGATCCCGGGCAGCCGGTCACGGAGTTGCTGCTCGCCATCGGCCGCTCGCTGCCACGCCGTCGCGACGCGAGCGGCTACCTCATCATCGAGGCGCTGGTCGCGGCGCGTCGTGACGAGGACGTCGCCCGGCCGATGAGGGACTACGTCGGCGAACGCGGCGACTGGGTCGCCGATCTGGTGCGCGCCGCCCAGACGGGTGGCGAGCTCGACTCCTCGTTGCCTCCGAACGCGCTCGCCCACTTCTGCCTCCTGCTTTCCATGGGCAGCGCGCTCGTCACGCCGGACCTGCATGCGGTCGACGAAGAGGAGTGGTCCGCGTTGCTCGCCCGCATCGTCGCCGCCCTCGCCCCAACGCCCGACAGTGCTGCACAGAGGAGAACGATGAAGGTGCAGATCGATCCCCAGCGGTGCCATGGACACGGCCGCTGCTACACCCTGGCCCCCGACCTCTTCGGAGAGGACGACGAGGGCTACGGACACGTCGCCGGCGGCGGCGCCGTACCACCCGGCCACGAGCACGCGGCACGGCTGGCGGCGTCCAACTGCCCGGAACGGGCGGTCGACTTACTTGAGGGGGCGTGACGTGGCTGTCGACGACCGTTTCACGCACGACTACAGGGAGACGCGGGGAGACCTGCCTGTCGGCATACGCAATGAGGTCGTCACCGGCGAGGTCTCGGACTGGGCGACCGACTTCTCCCACCTCGAACCCGAATGGGCAGCCGACCCGTACCCCATCCAGGACGACCTGCGGCAGCGCTGTCCCATCGCGCGCACCGAGCGGTTCGGCGGCGGGTGGCTGCCGACGCGCTATGAGGATGTCGCGGCGGTCGCGTACGACACCGAGAGTTTCTCCTCACGGTCGATCATCATGAGCAATTTCCGGCCCCCTCGTGAGGTGGCGCCGGTGGGCGGCACGCCGCCGATCTCCTCCGACCCGCCGTTCCACCACGACGCGCGGAAGCTGCTGCTTCCGGCGTTCACCAGGAGCGCGGTCGCCAGGCGGGAGGCGGCGACCAGAGCGTTGTGCCACTCGCTCATCGACGCGTTCGAGGGACAGCCTGTGGTCGACGCCGCGCACGACTACGCGCAGTACATCCCGATGCGCGTCATCGCCGACATGCTCGGCTTCCCGCCGGAGGACGGACCGCGATTCCGGGAGTTCATCGAGAACTCGCTCGAAGGCATCAATCTGCCACCGGAAGAGCGCATGGCGCGGATGGGCCGGCTGTTCGACTACCTGCTGGCGCAGATCCGCGACCATGTCGACAACCCGCGCGACGACCTGACGACCTACCTCATCGACGCCGAACTCTACGGCCGCAAGCTCGACCCGTCCCACGTGGCCGGCACGATGGCCCTCCTGCTCATCGCCGGCATCGACACGACGTGGAGCGCGATCGGAGCGTCGTTGTGGCACCTGGCGAAGACGCCCGGCGATCGCCGGCGTCTGGTCGCCGAGCCGGAGCTGCTGCCCACCGCCATGGAGGAGTTCCTGCGGGCCTACGCACCGGTGACGATGGCGCGCCTGGTGAAGGAGGACATGCACTGGCAGGGCGTCGACATGAAGGCCGACGACTGGATCCTGCTGTCGTTCCCGGCGGCGAACCGCGACCCGGAGCAGTTCGAGCGGGCGGACGAGGTCGTCATCGACCGCGAGGTCAACCGGCACGCCGCGTTCGGCCTCGGCATCCACCGCTGCGTGGGCTCGCACCTGGCGCGCATGGAGCTTCGCGTCGCTCTCGAGGTCTGGCTGGAACGCATCCCTGAATTCAGCCTTGCCGATCCCGCCGCGGTGGCCTGGGCCGCCGGACAGGTGCGCGGGCCGCGCACGCTCCCGCTTCGCATCGGCTGAGCACAACCCGGCGGTACGGCACGTGCCCGCCGGGGGCATGGCCTCCCATCAGGGAGGCCATGCCTGGCCGTACGGTCAGCGGACCTCGACGAAGACGGGGTTGGAATAGAACCACAGGTCGTCCCAGGGGCTCTCCTTGCCGTCGGCGAGGGGCTCGGCCTCGTCGGTGCTCGTGCCGCGGACACGGGCGTAGAGGTCGGTCTCCACGTTGCGCAGGGTGTGCTTGATGACGTATTCGCTGCCCTGCTTGTGCCAGTCGCGGGGGCCGAAACGGGCCACGACCTTCGTGGTGGGGTTGGTGTCGGCGTCGGGGTTGGCGGCGGGGCCGGTGACCTGGCCGACGATCAGGTCGACGCGCCGAACCTGCGGGCGGTCGCCGTTCGCGTTCGTGCCCTGCAGCGGCCGGAACCGGATCTCGATCTCGACGTCGCCGCGGTTGCGGCGGCTCACGACGAGGGTCTCGCCCGAGGCGGCGCCGCGTCCCTGGCTCTTGGCCGTGACGTCGAGGCTGGTGATCAGGTCGCCGGTGGTGACCCAGATGCGTCCGTTGCGCAGGCCGTCCATGATGTCGGCGTAGTCCTGCCTGGCGTGCACGTAGGTCTTGCTGTACTCGCCCGGCCAGAAGTCGGATCCACCGCGGGTCCAGTGGACGTGCGAGTCGGAGGTGGCGGTGATCCACCAGCGCCGGCCCTCGCCGAGCAGCGAGTCCCACAGGCCGCCGACGCGGGCGGTCATCTGGTCGAAGCCGCCATAGGTCGGGTGGTTGCCGTACCCGCCGCGCGCGCCGCCGTTGAGCGGGCCGGCCTGGTGGCCGGGGGCGCCCTCGAAGCCGACGTAGATCTCCGGCGCGAGGTTGTTGCCGTTGCGGAACTCGTGGGGGGTGTCCTGGCCGTACACGCCCAGGCCGGTGGCCGAGCGTGCCGCGTGGTGGGCGATCACCAGCGGCTTGTGCCGCATGCTCTTGGCGGCCTTCAGGAACTCGATGAACTTGGCCTCGGTGTCGCGGGCCGGGTCCGTCGGGAAGGCGTCGAACTTGTTGAAGCGGCTCTCCAGCTCGAACAGCTGCTGCGCCTCGTCGTCGTGCCGGGGGATCATGAGCGTGTGGTGGTCCAGGGCGGGAGTGTCGAACTCCATGCCCCAGAACTGCAGTACCTCGGGCACCAGCCTGCGCGAGCGCAGCAGGTCGGGATAGGCCTGCTCGAGGTTCACCTTGGAGTGGTTCGGGCCGCCGTGGTCGGTGCACATCGCCCAGGTGAGGCCGAAGTTCTTCGCCATGATCGCGTTGGTGACGATCGGGTAGACGGCGTCGGCGCCCTTGTGGAACACCGGGGGGTTCTTGGTGGTGTCGAACTCGCCGCTGTACTCGGAGTGCACGTGGTGGTCCCCGGCGCGCCACACCCGGTTGCGGGAGTCGCCGCGGCCCTGGTCCTTACGGTCGTCGTGGTCGCTCGCCTGCGCCGCGGTGCCGCCCACGAACGGGCTCGCGGCGACGAACGTCGCTCCGACGCCCGCGAACTTGACCAGCTGACGCCGTGAAAGCGCCGACCGCTCGGAGTCTTCGGTCTTCTTGTCCGGCATGTGCCGCCCTTCGCTCATGTGCCGTAGATACCGACCTGAGAACTCTCGAAGGGTTTGCTGAACATTGCCTGAATGGCGAATGGGAGTGCTGGGAACAGCGTGCTCCGGCATGGAGAAATCACGGACGGCCGGAGCACGGAGGCCGGATTCCCTTAGGTAAAGAAACTAATGAACAGCCGCTCATATATTGCAAACTCTGTGTAATCGGAGTATCACTGAAAGTGAGCATCGCGGCGGAGACCATCCGATCTCAACCAAGACCCGGGCTTATCCGGGCAAAGCGATGCGATCAGAAGGGAGACGTCGTGCGAATCAACAGACGGGTCATCCCCGCGCTCGCCACCTGCGCCGCCACAGGCTGGCTCGCATCCATCCCATCGCCGGCAGAGGCGAGCCCTCTGCCCACCCATCAGGCCCAGACCTGCACGTATCAAGTCACCAACCTCCGGACCGGCGGCTACCTCAACGTCCGGACGGCGCCGACGCTCAAGGCCCAGCCCGTAGGCACGCTGAGGCCGACGGGCGCACGGCTGACCGGAGGATGCACGTCGACGCTCGGCTGGGTCTCCGTCAAGGCCTCCAACGGCCGGTCCGGCTGGGCCTCCGGCCACTACCTGCGCAAGACCACCCCGGTGCGGAGAATCTCCGTTCCCGCACGCCCTTCTCTGGCATGCACGTACCAGGTCGCCAACGTCCGGCGTTCCAGCTTCCTGAACGTCCGCACCGCTCCGGCGGTCGGCGCCCGGCGGGTCGGTGCGCTGAGGGTCTCCGACGGGCGGTTCGCGGGGGGCTGCACGTCGACACACGGCTGGACCGCCGTCAAGTCCTCCAACGGCCGGTCCGGCTGGGCGGCGGCCCACTACCTGCGCAAGACCTCCAGAACGCCGCTCGCCGCGTCCACGGTTCGTGCGTGGGGGTGCGTCTATCAGCTCGCCCACGTTCAGCCGTCCAGCATGGTCACCGTCTACAGCGGTCGCGGCGCGACGTACCAGCCGGTGGGAACCCTCACGCCGGCTGACGGGAGGTTCGGCGGCGGCTGCACCGCCACCCAGGGCTGGGTTCCCGTCACCTCATCCAACGGCAGGCCCGGCTGGGTCTCGTCTTATTACGTTCAGCGCATCGGTTAGCCACGGCGCCCCCGCCGTCCCGTGATGGCCGCGGGACGGCGGGGACGGCGGGAAACAGGTCTCCCTGCGTCTTCCTGGTCGGCGGGCAGGAGGCGCAGGGAGCGCAATCCACCAATGCCGGAATGCCGTTCTCCTAGAGTGCGACGGCCCCGATGAGGCGAGGCTCGCCGACCGCCGTCTCGTCTGGGCGCACAGGGCTCCCATCGGGACGGGTGTACGCCAGGCGCTGTAGCGGATCCCCCGTGGTCTGGTCGATCAGCGGTCGGTACTCCTCGCCGGGAGCGAAGGCATGGCGCTCGCCCCACTGGCGCAGGGCGATGACCACGTCGAACAGGTCCCGGCCCTTCTCGGTGAGGGTGTAAGCCAGGTATGCCGTGGTGTCGGCGGCGGGCTCGGTGCGGAGGATTCCGGCCGCCACAAGTCCGGCGAGCCGGTCGCTGAGGATGTTCTTGGCGATGCCGAGGCTGCGCTGGAACTGGCCGAAGCGGCGCGGCCCGTCGAAGGCGTCGCGCAGGATCAGCAGCGTCCACCGGTCTCCCACCAGGTCCACCGTCCGCATCACGGGGCATGGTGTCGCGCTCGCCTGGGGCCTGGTCACCTGGGTGCCTCCACCGCTCGTCATCCGGTTTCGAATAAAGACTACACTGGTTGCAAATAAAAACCGCTTCGGGCTAGGGTGGCGCACGCCCCACAGGCCGCCCCACCCGAGGAGACGCCGCCAGATGATCGACGCCAGCGAGACCTTCGACGGAACGTTCCCGTTCTTGCCCCGCTTCAGCTCCGCCGCCGGATTCCGCATGCACTTCGTGGACGAAGGCTCCGGTCCCACCGTGCTCTGCCTGCACGGCGAGCCCACCTGGGGCTACCTCTTCCGTCACCTGATCTCCGGCCTGTCGGCCACGCACCGCGTCATCGCGCCCGACCACATGGGCTTCGGCAAGAGCGAGACTCCGGCGGACCGCACCTACTGGCTCCAGGACCACGTCGACAACCTCGAAGCACTGGTCCTGGATCTCGACCTGCGCGAGATCACCCTGGTGATGCACGACTTCGGCGGCCCGGTCGGCATGGGCCTGCTCGCCCGCCGCCCCGACCGGATTTCCCGCGTCGTCAGCCTGAACGGACCCACGCCCTTCGGGCAGCCGGACCTGGCCGCCGCGCTGGCCGCCAACGCGGCCCGAGCCCCCTGGTTCACCTGGATCGCCCGAGCACAGGCCGACGGCAGCCTCGACGAGACCCTCGGCGGCCTCGGCTACAACATCCTGAGCACGCTAAAGCTCAACGGCTTCCTGAACAACCAGATCGTCACCCCGACCTGGATACGCGCCTACGCCGACGCCTTCCCGACCCGCGCGGAGGCGGCCGGCGCGCTCGGTTGGGCCAAGGGCTTCGCGCTCGGCGCCCACCGATTCGAGGAGCCCACGGCCGATGCGCGCGACCGGGCCGCCGGCATTCCAGCCCTCGCGGTCTGGGGGACCGAGGACCGCACCCTGGCCGCCGAGCACTTCCTGCCTCTGTTCCGCACCGCCTTCCCGCACGGAATCGTCAGCGAGCTGCCCGCGACCGGCCACTACAGCCCTGAAGACGCCCCCAACACCATCACCCCGCTGCTCCGGCTCTTCCTCGACGTGACGGGCCGATGATCTAGCGCACCGTCGAGCGTGTGGTCCTCCCCGAGATCAGGGTCGGCGACGGTCAACAGGTGTCCTGGGCCGCTTTTCCGGCACTACACGCCGAGGCGGACCGTCGTGGTTTCGCCGACCCGGCTCAGGCGGCTCAGCGCGGCCCGGCTCGCTTCGAGGCCGTCGTCGTCGAACGCCCGGCTGCGCGCGAACTTGCGCACCGGTTCGTGGTAGTAGTACCGGTCGATGCCGGCGGCCTCCAGCAGGTGCATGTCCACCAGCGACTCCAGCAGCATCGCCGCATCGCGGGGCTGCACATCCAGTACGGCCGCGGCGGCGCTGAGCGTGATCTCCGGACCGTCGGGGAGAGAGAGCAGCCGGAAGGCCCGAGCCTGCGGCGGCGACAACTGCTCCATCATCGACATGTACGGCCGTTCGATGGCCCTGCACTCCGAGGGGAGCACGGGGGAGCCGGGCTCGGGCCTGCCGAGCCGGCGGTTCGCGTCTGCGATGCTCCAGCCGGGGCGTGAGGCGACGCGCGCGCCGAGGATCTGCAGTACCTGCGGCAGGCCGGCGCTGCGGCGGACCAGTTCGCGCACCTCGGCGAGCTCCGGCCGCACCCGGTCGGCGCCGATGAGCCGCTCCAGCAGGGTGATCGAGTCGGGCTCCTCCAGCCCGCCGAGATTCACCCACTGGACGTATCCCAGGCCGTACAACCGCTGCCGTGTGGTGATCACCACGGCGGACCCGCCGGAGCCGGGCAGTAGCTGCCGCACCTGTTCGGCGTCGCGGGCGTCGTCCAGCACGACGAGCAGACGCCGGCCGGTGGTCAGCGTGCGCCACAACGCCGTCCGCTCACTGAACGAAGCGGGGAGTCCCGCGTCCAGGACGCCGACGCCGCGGAGGAGTTCGGCCAGCGGCTCGCCGGCCGTACCGAGGTCGACGAACAGCTGGCCGTCGGGGAAGTTCGCGGCGAGCGTGTGCCCGAGGTGCACGGCCAGCGCTGTCTTGCCGACTCCGGCGAGCCCTTCGACCCCGATCACGGGCACGCTCGCGTGGGACGGGGTCATGGCGTCGGCCATGCGGGCCAGTTCCTTCTCGCGTCCGACGAATTCCGGCAGGTCAGGTGGCAGCTGGGTGGGACGTTTCGCGGCGGAGGCCGGCGCCGGTACGGCGGGGCCGATCAGCGCCGGATCGGAGGCGAGGATCCGCCGCTGCATCTCGCGCAGGTCGGGCCCCGGGTCCAGGCCCAGCTCGTCGGCGAGGAGGCGCTGCGCCCGGCCGAACGCGGCGAGCGCCTCGGCCTGGCGGCCGGACCGGTAGAGCGCGAGCATGAGCAGCTCGTACGGCCGTTCCCGCAGCGGATGCTCGGCGATCACCTCAGCCAGTTCGGCGGCGGCCTCGGCGTGCCGCCCCGAATCGACGTCGGCCGCGGCCAGGTCTTCGATCGCCGTGAGCCGCAGCTGGGCGAGCCGGGTGCGTTCGAACTCGGCGTATTCCCCGTTGACGCCGGCGAGCGGAGTGCCGTGCCACAGGCCGAGCGCGGAGCGCAGCGCCGACGCCGCCGCGGGCGCGTCACCGGCGCGGCGGGCCTCCCGCGCGACGCCGAGCCGCCGCTGGAACTCGGTGAGGTCGAGGTCGCCGGTCCGCAGCACGTAGCCGCCGCCGGCCGACTCGATCACCGCGGCAGGATGGCCGGGATCGAGCACGCGGCGCAGCCGCGACACGTAGGAGCGGACCATGCCGACCGCGGCGGGCGGCGCGGCGGCTCCCCAGATCGCGGAGATCAGCTGGTCGGGAGAGGCGGCCGCGCCGGTCTGCAGCAACAGGATCCCCAGGATCGCCCGCTGTTGCGGGGAGCCGAGCTCGATCTCGTCTGCGCCCCGCCAGGCGCGCACGGGGCCGAGCACCTCGAACCGCAGCCGTTCGCCCACCGACGACCCCTTCCGCAACCTTTCTTGTGATCAACCGCGCGGTGTACGGCCGGTATTCCGGGTCACCCGCCGTCGAGGAGTTCCTGGAACGGCGTCGGCTCGAACGGGTCACGGTGAGCCCGCGCGCCCCGCCGGTGGATCTCCTCCGCCAGCTGAGCCGCCGCCCTGCCGATCCGCCGCGCCAGGAGGTCGGGGGCGGACGCACCGCCCCAGTCCTCCGGCGCGGCGAACACCGAGGTGGGCACCACCACGCAGCGTAGGTAGGTGAAAAGCGGCCGCATCGCGCTCTCCAGCACCAGCGAATGCCTGGCGGTGCCGCCGGTCGCGGCGATCAGAACCGGCTTGTCCGTCAGCGCGTCGTGGTCCAGGAGGTCGAGGACCTCGAAGAACGCCTTGAACAGCCCGCTGTAGGAGGCGGTGAACGTGGGGGTCACCACGATCAGCCCGTCGGCGCCCGCGACCGTGTCGAGTGCGCCGCGCAGCTCCGGGGACGGGTAGCCGCTGACCAGGTTGTTGACCAGGTCGTGCGCGTGCTCGCGGACCTCGACCACGCGCATGTCGGCCTCGTCGCCCAGCTCGCGCAGTTCGTTCCCGGCGGCCTCGGCCAGCCGGTCGGCGAGCAGCCGGCTCGACGACGGCCGGCCGAGCCCGGCGGACACCACGGCGACGGCGCGTCTCATCGGGCCGCCTTCAGTGACTCGTGCGTCGGCGCGTCCGGGATGTGCGCCGGCCGTATCGCCGCGAACTCCTTGCGGAGCACCGGGACCACCTCTTCACCGAGGAAGTCGATCTGCTCCAGCACCGCCTTGTGCGGCAGGCCCATGCCGTCGACGTTGAACAACTGACGCTGGTAGTCGCCGAAGTCCTCCCGGAACCGGAGCGTCCGGTCGATGACCTCCTGCGGGCTGCCCACCGACAGCGGCGTCTGCCGCATGGTCTCCTCCAGCGACGGCCCGTTGCCGTACACGGGGGAATGGTCGAAGAACGGGCGGAACTCGGTGATCGCGTCCTGCGACCTGCGCCGGATGAAGACCTGCCCGCCGAGCCCGACGATCGCCTGGTCGGCCGGCCCGTGCCCGTAGTGCTCGAACCGGGTGCGGTACAGGTCGATCATCCGCCGGGTGTGCTCCTTCGGCCAGAAGATGTTGTTGTGGAAGAACCCGTCGCCGTAGTAGGCGGCCTGCTCGGCGATCTCGGGGCTGCGGATGGAGCCGTGCCAGACGAACGGCGGCACGCCGTCCAGCGGGCGCGGGGTGGAGGTGAACGACTGCAGCGGCGTACGGAACCTGCCCTGCCAGTCGACCACGTCCTCACGCCAGAGCCGGCGCAGCAGCGCGTAGTTCTCCACCGCGAGCGAGATGCCGTCGTGGATGTCCTTGCCGAACCACGGGTACACGGGGCCGGTGTTGCCCCGGCCCATCATGAGGTCGAGCCGGCCGCCGGCGAGGTGCTGGAGCATCGCGTAGTCCTCGGCGATCTTCACCGGGTCGTTCGTGGTGATCAGTGTCGTCGAGGTCGACAGCAGGATGGTGCTGGTCCGGGCCGCGATGTAGCCGAGAAGGGTGGTGGGTGAGGACGTCACGAACGGCGGGTTGTGGTGCTCGCCGGTGGCGTAGACGTCCAGGCCTGCCTCCTCCGCCTTCAGCGCCGTCTCGACCATGCGCGTGATTCGCTCATGCTCGGTCGGCGCGCGCCCGGTCGCGGGATCGGGCGCGATGTCGCCGACCGTGAAGATGCCGAACTGCATGGCGGTCAGCTCGTGAACTTGTCGTGGTTGGCGGCCAGCCAGGTCGCGAAGTCCTTCAGGCGCGGGTTCAGCTTCCGAACCTCGGCGGGGTCGCGGACGCCGGCGAAGGCGTCCTCGTGCTCGGCGTAGAAGAAGAACATGTTCGCGAGGTCGTCGGTGCCGGGGTACGGCAGCGCGCGCGTCGCGTCCAGGGTCATCGGCCGGTAGACGACCGTCTCGCCGAGTTCCTTGCTGAACGCGGCGGCGTACTCCTCGCCGGTCAGATTCTCACCGGAGATGTTGATCGTCTGCCCGACCAGGTCGGTGCCCCGCTCGAAGATGCCGAGCGCGGTGCGGCCGATGTCCTCGGACGCGATGCCGGGGAGCTTCCGGTCGCCCATTGGGAGGTTGATGGCGAGCACGCCGTCCTCGTCGGGGGCGGGCCGGAAGAATTCGATGAACGCGTCGAAGTAGAACGTGGTGGACAGGAACGTGGTCGGCACGCCCGCCTCGATGAAGAACGCGTCGGCTTCGCCCTTGCTGTCGAAGTGCGGCACCTTGTAGGTGCCGAAGAGCGTCGGAACCCGGTCGTCGTCGAGCGGGATGTGCTTGCGCGTGTCCGGCAGCGTCGACCAGATGACGTGCTCCAGCCCGGCGGTCTTGGCGGCCGCGGCCATCGCGCGGGCCTGGGCCTGCTCACGCTCGACTGAGCTGTACTCCCAGTACGCCGTGACGAAGAAGGCGCCGTAGGCGCCCTGCAGCGCCTTCGTCAGGCTCGCCTCGTCGTCGAGGTCGGCGGCGACCACCTCGGCGCCCCGGGCGGCGAGCGCCTTCGCGGCGTCGGAGTCGGGCCGCCGCGTGATCGCACGGAGGGCGAACCGGCCCGCCGGGTCGTCGAGGATGGCGCGGGCGAGCCCGCCGCCCTGCTGTCCGGTGGCTCCGACCACGGCGATGATCTTCTTGTCGGTCATCGGGACCAAACTCCTCTGCGTCGTCTGCGACCGGTCGTTCCGGCCACGTCCCGATCAAACCGCCGCGGCGTTGACGTCACGTGCACGTCCGCTTCACGCGCCGTTCACGCCGTGCCCGGCCCCATGGCCGTACGGCTTACGGCAGCCGTCCCTGCCTTTCGACCGCGTCGTGGAGCGCGGCGGTCCAGGGCAGCCAGCGCGGGTCGGGCTCGCCATTCCCGACTCGTTGGTGCACTGGTAGCCGACGGCCACGCCTGACTCGGGATGGGCTCCGCGACGGCCTCACCACCTACCTCATCGGGCTGGTCGTCCGGGCTGGGATGCCCGGCGGACCCTTCGGGACCGCCGCCTGCTGAGCCTCGCGTGCTCGGGCCGCACGCCTCGACCGGATCGTCCAGCGGCTTGACGCCATCGACCGCCGCCTGGACGCCGCGGGAATCCGAACGGGCTCACTCAGAAGCCCACAAGCAGCTTCTGCGTCAGCTCGCCGAGGCGCCGGCGGTAACCGGGGTCGTAGGCCTCCTCGGAGGCTCGCGCCTCCGCCTCGCCGTCGAAGTAGCGGCCGGTGACCCCGGCCAGTTCGGGGGCGTCCACCAGGCGCCAGGTGGCCGCCACCCCCTTCTCCAGGGAGTCGACGACCTCCATGCCGGACCGTGCGGACATGGTCGTCGGCATGTACGTCGCCGGATGCACGCTGTTCACCGTGACGCCGCTGCCGTCCAGCTCCTCGGCGAGATCGATGGTGTGCGAGATGAGTGCGAGCTTGGAACGGCAGTAAGCGGCGATGTCGGTGTATTCGCGCTCGAGCTGAGGGTCGTCGAAGTCGATCGGCTGCTGGCCGATCGAGGCGACGTTGACGACCCGGGAGGGCGCGGCCTGGCGCAGCAGCGGAAGGAGCTCCCGGGTGAGCAGCACCGGAGCCAGATAGTTGACCGCCAGGCGGAGCTCGTGCCCGTCGGCCGACGCCTGCCGCTCTACTCCGTCGACGTGGAATCCGATGCCGGCGTTGTTGACGAGCACGTCCAGCCGGTCGTGCGCCGCGGCGACCTCCTCGGCGAGACGCCGGACGTCGGCGAGCGAGGAGAAGTCGGCTTGGAAGGATTCGCCCCCGGTGGCCTCGGCCACCTCGGCGAGCCGCCGGGCGTCCCGCCCGTGCAGCAGCAGCCGGTGCTGCCCGGTCGCTGCGAGGTCCTCGGCCAGGGCGCGGCCGAGCCCGTCCGAGGCGCCTGTGATGAGGATCAGTGCCATGGTGTTTCACCTTTCAGATAGCTGGGATTGCCGTGGCCGTACACGGGTGCGGGGTTCTCTTTTCACGGCCCTCGCATGAGGCGAGGCGAGTGAGCCGACGACACTTCGCAGGTCATCGGCGGGAACGAGCTCGATCGTAGGCGGCGGATCCATAGGAGAACCAATAGCCTTGGTTGTATGTCCCATAGGCAGACCGATACCTTGGAAACAGCCGCGCCGCTGGACCTGATGCTGCTACGCACATTCCTCGCCGTGTACCGCGCCGGTTCCTTCACGGCCGCCGGCGCGCTGCTGGGGTTGTCCCAGCCGACGGTGACGAGCCAGGTGCGCGCGCTGGAGGAGCAGCTCGATCGCCAGTTGTTCGAGCGGCTGCCCCGGGGAGTGGCCGCCACGTCGGTGGCCGACGAGCTGGCGGCACAGGTGGCCGGTCCTCTGGACGCCCTGGCGGCGGTGGCCGGACGGACTCGGCCCGGGGCCGTGTCCTCCGAGCCGGTACACCTCGGCGGCCCGATCGAGCTGCTGAGCACGCGGGTGCTGCCCGCCCTCGCGCCGCTGGTCGATCAGGGCCTGCGCCTGCGGGTCACCCCCGGACTGGCCGACGACCTGCTCGACGGCCTGCGGGCGGGGCGTTTCGACCTGGTCCTGTCCGCGATCCGCCCGCGTGGGCGCTCGGTGGTCGCCTTGCCGCTCATGGACGAGGAGTTCGTGCTGGTGGCCGCACCCGTCTGGGCGGAGCGGATCGGCCCCCTCGGCTGCGACGACCCCGGCCCACTCCTGGACGCGCCGCTGGTCGCCTACGCCGAAGACCTGCCCATCGTGCGCCGTTACTGGCGTCACGTCTTCCGTACGCGCCTGACCAGGTCGCCCGCCGTGGTCGTCCCCGATCTGCGCGGCGTGCTGGCGGCCGTCGTCGCCGGAGCGGGGATCACCGCGCTCCCTCGTTATCTCTGTGCGGGCGAACTCGGCTCCGGCGAGTTGGTGGCGCTCCTCGACCCCGACGATCCGCCCATCAACACCGGTTTCCTGGCGCAGCGCGCGGGCGCGCCCGAACGGCCCCACGTCGCCCTCGTCCGGGAACACCTCCTGGGTACGGCCAGGCACTGGTGACCCGCTTGCCGAATCGGCAAGAATCTTTGCCTCCGCGCCGGGAGGCGGGGGATGGTGCCCGCATGGATGAGAACCCGTCTGATGTGGACGTTCTGGTCGTCGGTGGCGGAGTCGCCGGTCTGTCGGCGGCTTTGACGCTGGCCCGGTCCCGGAGGTCGGTGACCGTGGTGGACGCCGGAGACCCACGCAACGCGCCC
Source organism: Planotetraspora thailandica (assembly GCF_016863335.1). Taxonomy (GTDB): domain Bacteria; phylum Actinomycetota; class Actinomycetes; order Streptosporangiales; family Streptosporangiaceae; genus Planotetraspora; species Planotetraspora thailandica. The sequence continues at coordinate 5,714 of NZ_BOOR01000016.1, read as the reverse complement.
GCTTCGGGGGTGCACGGCCTGCTGTCCCGTGACGGCATCCCTCCGGGAGAGCTGCTGCGGATGGGCCGGGAGGAGGTCGCCGCATATGGCGGCCAGGTGGTCGTCGACCGGGCGGTGGCCGCCCGTCGCGACGGCGAGCGGTTCCTCGTGGACACGGCGGGCGGGCGGCGCTACGCGGCGCGGCGGTTGCTGGTGAGCACCGGGCTGGCCGACCGGCTTCCCGACGTCGCCGGGCTGCGCGAGCGGTGGGGGCGCGACGTGCTGCACTGCCCGTACTGCCACGGATGGGAGGTGCGGGACCAGCGGATCGGAGTGCTGGCCACCGGCCCGGCGGCGGTCCACCAGGCGCTCCTGTTCCGCCAGTTGTCGGCGGACGTGACCGTCTTCACGCACACGGCCGGAGATTTGGACGTGGAGCAGCGGGAACGCCTGGCCGCCTGCGGCGTCGGCGTGGTGGAGGGGCCGGTCACGGCCGTCGAAGTCGATGACGACCGTCTCACCGGGGTACGGCTGGCGTCAGGCCGCCGCGTTCCGGCACAGGCCCTGGTGGTGGCGCCCCGGTTCGAGGCCCGCGACGGCCTGCCGGCGGATCTCGGCCTGACGGCCGTGGAGCACCCCATGGGCGTGGGATGCCATGTGGAGTCGGGAGCCGGTGGCCTCACCGGTGTCGCCGGGGTCTGGGTCGCGGGCGACGTGACCGACCTCATGGGAGGAGTGCCGGCCGCGGCCGCCGCGGGTGTGCGGGCCGCGGCGGCGATCAACGCCGACCTCGTGGCCGCCGACGCGGACGCCGCAGTGGCCCGGAGACGGGAGGGACGGCGTCACAAGGACGGGGGAGCAGGCGCCTTCGGACCCGCCGGGGAGGCCGCCGTCTGCGAACTGGTCGCGGGGGAGCGCCGCCACGGCCTGGAGAGCCTGTTGCCACCCGGACCGCCTCAGGAGTGAGTCACCGGCTGGTCAGGCGGGGCGGGCGCGCAGGTGAGCGCGTTCGCCCTGCGGGCCGAACAGGACGAGCAGCTCGACCGGGCGGGCGTCCGCCGACCCCATCCAGTGAGGCACGTGGGTGTCGAACTCGGCCACCTCGCCGGGCTTGAGCACCAGGTCCCGGTCGCCCAGGAGCAGCCGCAGCCGGCCGTCCAGGACGTAGACCCACTCATATCCCTCATGCGTCTTCAGGTCGGGCTCGGCCGCGTCCCGACCTGGCGGGATGACCAGTTTGTGCGCCTGCAGGCCGCCGGCGCGCCTGGTCAGCGGCACGACGGTCATGCCGTAGCGGCGCACCGGGCGCAGGTGCACGCGCGGATCCCCGGTGTGCGGTGCTCCGACCAGCTCGTCGAGCGGGACGCCGTACGCGCGGGACAGCGGTAGCAGGAGCTCCAGGTTGGGCCGCCGGTTGCCGCTCTCCAGCCGCGACAACGTGCTCTCCGAGATGCCGGTGGTCCGTGACAGCTCGGCCAGCGTGATGCCGCGCCGCCTGCGCAGGTCACGCAGCTTCGGCCCGACGCCCGCCAGCACCTCTTTCAGCTCGTCCATGCCCGCCACTTTGCCGAAACGGCATGAAGTTTTGCAACCGGGGGGAGACGGCGCCCACCATCGGGCCCCTGCTTTGTTCACAGGCTCACGAGGTTCACAGGCCCACGAGAAAGGGAGCACAGCCATGCACCACCACGACCGTCTCGCCGACGGCGAAGCCGAAAATTTCTGGGAGAAGCACTACAACAGCCGGGAACAGCTGTTCAGCGGCGACCCCAACGCCCTTCTGGTCGCGACCGCCGAGGCGATGCCGCCCGGCAGCGCCCTGGACCTCGGATGCGGCGAGGGCGGGGACGCCGTCTGGCTGGCCACCCGCGGGTGGCGGGTGACCGCCGTCGACATCTCCGCGACCGCCGTGCGCCGTACGGCCGCCCACGCGGCCACGGCCGGCGTCGCGGATCTCGTCACCACCCGGCGGCACGATCTGGACGGCGGTCTGCCCACCGGGACCTTCGACCTCGTCAACGCCCAATACCTGCACACGCCGTTCAGCTTGTCCCGCACCCGGCTCTTCCAGCAGGCCGCGCACGCGCTGACGCCCGGCGGCCTCCTGCTCATCGTCGACCACGGCTCCGTATCCCCGTGGAGCTGGAACCCCGACCCCGACGCCCACTTCCCCGCACCGGAGGACATCTTCGGCGCGCTCGACCTCGATCCGGCGCGCTGGCGGCCCGAACGCCTCGACCGTCCCCGACGCCGGGCCACCGGCCCGGACGGCCAGACCGCCGTGATCACCGACACCGTCGTCACCGTCCGCCGCCTGACCGACTGATCGTCAGACCACCGCCTGAGGAGGAGATCGTCGATGCCCGACCTGTTCGACCCGGTCACCGTCGGCACATGGACGCTGAGAAACCGGCTCGTGATGGCGCCCATGACGCGTAGCCGGGCCGGAACCGGTGGCGTGCCCAGGGACATCGCCGCCACGTACTACCGGCAGAGGGCGACCGCAGGTTTGATCGTCACTGAGGGGACGCAGCCGAGTGCGACCGGGCAGGGCTACCTCAACACCCCCGGCCTGCACACGCCCCAGCAGATCGAGGGGTGGCGCAAGGTCGCCGACGCCGTCCACGAGGAAGGCGGCCGGATCGTCGCCCAGATCATGCACACCGGGCGCGTCGCTCATCCGGACAACAAGGACGGCTGCGAAACCGTCGCCCCCAGCGCCATCGCGGCGCCCGGCGTGATGTTCACCGCGTACGGCCCCCAGCCGCATCCGGTGCCCCGCGCCCTCGAGACGGCCGAGGTGCCGTCCGTGATCGAGGAACACGCTCATGCGGCGCGATCGGCCGTCGAGGCAGGTCTGGACGGGGTCGAACTGCACTCCGCCAACGGCTACCTGCTCCATCAGTTCCTCGCGCCTTCCAGCAACCGGCGCACCGACGCCTACGGCGGGTCCGCCGCGGCCCGGGCCCGGTTCGTCGTCGAGGTGGCTCAGGCCGTGGCCGAGGCGATCGGGAGCCGACGGGTGGGCATCCGCATCTCGCCGGGGGTGAACCTTCACGGGGCGATCGAGGACGATCCGGCGGAGACGGCCGCGACCTACCGGGCGCTGCTCGATGGGATCGCGCCGCTGGGCTTGGCGTACCTGCACACCGTCGGCGACCCTGCCGGGCCGCTGCTCCGGGACCTCCGTGCGCGCTTCGGCGGCCCGCTCATCGTCAACGACGGCTGGAGTTCCGTGACCGATGAGACCACCGCCCGCCGGCGTGTGCGCAGCGGCCAGGCAGACCTCGTCTCCGTCGGCCGGGCCTTCATCGCCAACCCCGACCTGGTGCGGCGCTGGCGAGACCATGCCCCCGTCAACACCCCCGACGCCGCCACGTTCTACGGGGGCGACGCCCACGGCTACACCGATTACCCCAGCTGGACGGCCTGACCCGGCCGCCTGGCCGGCCCGTGTCAGACCGTGCGGGACGCCGGCAGGAGCGGGCGAGGATCAGTCTTTGGTGAGCCGCTGGGCGAGCAGGTGCTTGCACTCGTCCCCGAAGGAGCGGCAGTGCGCCTGGAGGCCGGCGAACCATTCGGCGAGCTCGGCGTCGCCCTGCTTCTGGGCGTCCTCGACATAGGTCTCGAGTTCCCAGACCAGCTTCTGGGACGTGTGCAGCACGGACACCAGGTCGTAGTGCTTGTCCTTGATGATGCTCGCGGGCTGGGCTGTCATGATCGGCTCCCTCGTTCGTGCGAGCGGGTCCACGTGGTCTCATGCCCCGGCGGTGAAACGACAGCCAGCGGATATGGCGATATCGCCGCATGCGGGCGCCGTCGAAGCCGATCGCCGTCCCCGCCGAAGAGGCGCCGTCCGGTTGATTGCGTGGAGCAGGGTAGGGGAGGGCGATGAAGCAATCCACGAACATCAGGCTGACCGTCGCCCCAGCGGCAATGATCGTCTTCCTGCTCTTCGCGGTCGGAGCGGGGATCGCGCAGGTGTGGCCGCTCTTCATGGTCGCGGTCGTGCTCACCGTCATCGCCCTGGCGTACACCCTGGCGGCGGGGGAGCATTGGCGGAGGGTCAGCGAGGCGCGCGCGCCCAGGTTCCGACGTCGCTGATCATCGGCACCCGCCTCGCCCCGCGCGTGTGTGCCCGTGCGTGTGGGCCCGTGCGTGTGGGCCCGTGCGTGTGGGCCCGTGCGTGTGGGCCCGTGCGTGTGGGACAGGGCGGCCGGGTACTGCCGTGGGCAGGAGGCTCCGCAGACCAGGACGACGCCGCTTCGGGGCAGGTGATCGTGTGCGTACCTTTCCGTCAGACCCGTCAGACCCGTCAGACCCGTCAGACCCGTCAGACCCGTCAGACCCGTCAGACCCGTCAGGCGCTCCGCACGGCTCACGCGAGCGGGAGGAGGTGTCACATCCGCGGTCGGCCTGGGCAGGAGTGCTGGTCGGGGTCGGCATCGCGGCGTTCGTGGACGAGACCGTCTTCCACCAGTTGCTGCACTGGCACCACTTCTATGACCGGTCGACCCCCGACATCGGGCTGGTCTCCGACGGGCTGTTCCACGCCTTCGGGTGGTTCGCGGTCGTCATCGGCCTGGTGTGGCTCGCCGACCTGCGCCGCTGGGCCGCCCTTTCCGGCCGGGCCTTCACCGCGGGCATTCTCCTCGGCGCGGGTGCCTTCCAGCTCTACGACGGCACCTTCCAGCACAAGGTCCTCAAGTTGCACCAGATCCGGTACCACGTGAACCTCGTCCCGTACGACTGGACGTGGAACATCATCGCGGTGATCTTGCTGGTGGCCGGGGCGTTGCTGTTGCGATCCGCCTTCCGGTCGAGCCGCTCCCGGGAGGCCGGCGATGCATGAGGGCCACGCGCCGGGCGGCGAGCTCGCGGGCGTCCTTTCCTGGCTCGCGGCCTTCTCCGCCTTGGCCGCCGTCGTCCTGTACACGTGGGCGGCGGCCCGCTCGCGGCGTCGCGGGCGCGGCTGGCCGGCCGTACGGCAGGCATGTTTCGCCCTCGGAGGTGTGAGCCTGGCCGTGGCGGCCGTGTCTCCCCTGCCCGGCGGCGAGTTCACGGCGCATATGCTCCGCCATCTGCTGGCCGGCATGGCCGCCCCGCTGCTTCTGGTGCTCGGCCGGCCCGTCACCCTCGCGCTGCGCGTCGCCGGGGGCGCGGGACGGCGTCGCCTGCTCGCCGTCGTCCGCTCACGGGTCGTCACATGGCTGCTCTTCCCACCGCTGGCCGCCCTGCTGGACATGGGGGGCCTGTGGGCGCTCTACCGGACGCCCGTGTTCGCCGCCACCCACCACGCACCCCTCCTGCACGCTCTGGTGCACGTGCACGTCGTCGCCGCGGGGGTGCTGTTCAGCGCGTCGATCTGCCAGGTGGAGCCGCTGCGCCGCCGGTACGGCCTTGCGGTGCGCGCCGGCACGCTCGTCGCAGCCTCGGCCGCACATGCGATCCTGGCCAAGTCCCTGTACGGCACGCCGCCGCCGGGAACCGCCTTCCCCGCGGGCGACGTGCGGGCGGGCGCCGCGCTGATGTACTACGGGGGCGACCTGATCGAGATCGGGCTCGCCGCGGTCGTCGCCGTGCAGTGGTACGTCGCGAGCGGCCGTGCGCTGTCGCGCGCCCGCCCGCCGGCCCCCCTTGTGCCGTGAAGCAAGGACTGCGCCGTGAAGCAAGGACTGCGCCGTGAAGCAAGGACTGCGCCGTGAAGCAAGGACTGCGCCGTGAAGCAAGGACTG
>NZ_BOOR01000015.1 GCF_016863335.1 Planotetraspora thailandica | reverse complement strand
AAGGACTGCGCCGTGAAGCAAGGACTGCGCCGTGAAGCAAGGACTGCGCCGTGAAGCAAGGACTGCGCCGTGAAGCAAGGACTGCGCCGTGAAGGGGGGACGGAACGGGTGGCTCAGAGCGGCACCGTCAGCTGGGCCTGGACGTGCGCCCGCACGACGCCCGCCATGTCGGTCGCGCCGTCGTCGAGCAGCCACTGCACCTGCATGCCGTCCATGAGGGCGACCAGCTGGCGCGCCGCCGTACCCGGATCGATGCCGGGCCGCAGCACCCCCTCGTCGCGGGCCCGCGTGTAGGCCAGCTCGAACGAGCGGACAGAGGCCCGGTAGCGCTCGACGAAATAGGCGTGCGCGGGATGGGCCGCGGACGTCGCCTCGGCGGACAGCACGGCGAAGAGTTCGACGATGCCCCGGCGAGTGGCGTTCAGGGACACCAGGCCGACGAAACGGCGAAGCGCATCGAGGCCAGAGGCGCCTTCGGACGACAGCCACTCCCCGTCGACCTCGTCGCGCTGCGTGAGCACCGCGAGCAGCAGCGACTCCTTGGTGGGGAAGTGATGCAGCAGGCCGGGATGGGAGATGCCGCACCGGGCCGCGATCTCGCGCAGTGACGCGCCACGGTAGCCGACCTCCCCGAACAGCGTCATGGCGCAGTCGATGATCTCGCGCCGCTTCGCGCGGCCCTTCTCGTAGCCGTGCTGAACTCCGTCGGCCACTGTCCCTCTCTCCGGCTCCGGCTTCCGCGGCCGGATACCTACCACTTGGTCGGTATTTGAGTTTACAGTTCTCAAGGGCGGCCGACGTGGGCCGAACGAACACGGGGAGTCTCTCGTTGGCACGCTACGACCAGCGCACCGTGCGGCGCGCCCGATATGCGGTGGCCACCGCGTTCTGCGTGCACGGCGCGGTGACCGGGTCCTTCGCGACCAGGGTTCCGTGGATCCAGGAGCACGCCGGGGTCAGTGCCGGCCAGCTGGGGATCGCGCTCGCCTTCCCGGCGATCGGCGCCGCGTCGGCGATGCCCCTCGCGGCCCGGCTGAGCCACCGATTCGGCACCCGCGCCACGCTCCGCGGCCTGCTCACATTGTGGACGCTGGCTCTGATCCCGCCGTCGCTGGCGCCGAACCTGCTGACGTTGTGCCTGTCGTTGTTCGTCTTCGGGGCGACCGCGGGCATGTGTGACGTGGTGATGAACGCGCTGGGCGTCGACGTCGAGAAACGACTCGACAAGTCGATCATGTCGGGGCTGCACGGCATGTGGAGCGTCGGCGCGCTGACCGGCTCCGCCGTGGGCACTCTCGCCGCGCATCTCGACGTGAACGCCCAGCTGCACCACGTGGTGGCCGCCGCGACCCTCGCGACAGCCGGTCTCGTGGCGTCCCGGTATGTGCTCGACCTGCGGCCCGATCAGGACGAGGACCCGCCTCCGCGGTTCACGCTCCCGCCCAAGTCGGCGCTGCTGATCGGCGCGGTCGCCTTCTGCGCGGCCTTCGGCGAGGGCGCGAGCCTGGACTGGTCCGCGGTGTACCTGCGTGACGTCCTGACCGCCTCGGCGGGCGTGGCCGCCGCTTCGACCACGGGTTTCACCCTCACGATGGCGTTGACCAGGATGGCGGGCGACGCCCTGGTGGACCGGTTCGGAGCGGTCCGCACCGTACGGACCGGGGGTCTGGTCGCCGCCGCCGGCAGCCTGCTCGTCGTGATCGCCTGGCACCCGCTGGTCGCGATGGCGGGCTTCGCGTTGCTGGGCGTCGGCATCGCGGTCGTCATCCCGCTGGCGTTCGCCGCGGCCGGGCGCAAGGGCCCGAATCCGAGCCAGGCGATCGCGGGCGTCGCCACCGTCACCTACACCTCCGGGCTCATCGCGCCGTTCATGATCGGCACGATCGCCGACGCGACCAGCCTCGTGGTGTCCTTCGCCGTGGTGACAGCGCTCGCCGCCTGCCTCGCCGTGTTCGCCGGCGTGCTGCGTACGGGGGACCGGCGCGTTCCGGGCCCTGTGGACGCGCCGGTGAGCGACGTCAGGGGGTAGCGCGGTAAGGCTGAGGCCGGGGCGGAGGTCCCTTCCCCGAGGGACCTTCGGCGCTTCAGCTACGGACGCGAAGACGGATGTCATGGAGAGGTGGTGGCGAAGGGGGCAGAGATGATCATCGTTGGTGCCGACGGATCACGGGTCGCCTTCGAGGCCGTCGGCTGGGCGGCCAGGGAGGCGGCGCTGCGGGAGGAGCCGCTGAAGGTCGTCCACGCCCTTCCCGAATGGATCTTCAAGGGTGGCGCGCGCGGCTCTTGCGCCCAGGTGGCCGAGTGGATGCGCGCCGGCGGCGCCGAGGTGCTGGCGGGGGCGATCGAGCGCGTGCGCAAGGAGGCGCCGGAGATCGAGGTGGAGTCCGCGCTGCTGGCGGGCGACCCCCGCGCGGCGCTGATCAAGGCCGCCGAGGCGGAGGCGGACCTCATCGTGCTCGGAAACCACGGGATCGGCGGCTTCCGCGGTCTGCTGCTCGGGTCCGTCGCGCACGGCGTGGCGGGGCACGCGCACTGCGCCGTCGTGGTGGTGCGCGAGGTGCCTTCGCCGCCGCGGGGCGAGGTGGTGGCCGGCGTCGACGGCTCACCCGCGGGGGCGGCGGCTCTGGAATTCGCCTTCACCGAGGCGGCGCTGCGAGGCGCCCGGCTCCGCGCGGTCCATGCGTGGCCGCTGTGGCTGTGGAGCGAGGGCGGAGCGTTCGTGCCCGTCCGCGACGCCGAGGAGGACGAGGAGGACGAGCGGCGCCTGCTGGCGGAGGCCCTGGCGGGCATGCGGGAACGTCACCCCGACGTCGAGCTGAGCGAGGAGGTCGTCCAGGGCCACCCTGCCGACGTGCTCAGACGGGCCTCCGATGGAGCGGACCTGCTAGTCGTCGGCTCCCGGGGGAACGGCGAGTTCGCGCGGCTGATCCTCGGTTCGGTCAGCCAGGCGATGCTGCATCACGCGCGCTGCCCGCTGGCCGTCGTGAGAGCGCCGGAGCATGGTTCCGAGCCTGCGGGAGGAACGCCGTGAACACCTGGGCATCTGACGCGGTCGCCCGTGTGACGCGCGCCGCGGTCGACGCGGCGGTCTGGGCGCCCTCGGTGCACAACACGCAGCCCTGGTCGTTCGCCATCTCCGGTGACGAGATCTCCCTTCGCGCGGACACCGACAGGAAGCTGCGCGTCGCCGACGCGGCCGGCCGCCAGATGCTGATCAGCTGTGGCGCCGCCCTCTTCAACGTCCGGATCACCTTGAGCGCGCTCGGGTACGAGCCGGAGGTGCGGCCGCTGCCGGACCCCGACCGCCCGTCACTGCTGGCCACGGTGCGGCCCCGGACGGCCAGGGAGTGCCACGAGGAGGCCCGGTCGCTGCATGCCGAGATCGAGCGCCGCCGTACGCATCGTGCGGGCTTCACCGCCCTGCCCGTGCCCGGGGAGCTGGTGGAGACCCTGGTGGCGCAGGCCCGCACCGAGGACGCCGACCTCATGCCCGTCCGGTCGGAGTCGGCCGTGCGCGTGCTCGAGGCGCTGACCACCGCCGCGCAGGAGGTCGAGTCCCACGACCGCGCGTTCAGCATGGAGGTGATGCGCTGGAGCAGGCCCGCGGGCAGCACCAGACGCGACGGCGTTCAGGCGGGCGGCCGCCCCGCCGCGCCGGGACGCACCTGGCCGCAGCACTTCGCGCAGCGCGACTTCACCCGCGGGCACCCCTGGGGAGAGGAGGCCGACCAGCCGCTGTCCACCGCGACCGGCCTCGTCGCGGTGCTCACCACACCGGGCGACACCCGCGAGGACTGGCTCGCCGCCGGTCAGGCGTTGCAACACGTTCTGCTGCACGCCTCCGCCTACGGGCTGAGCGCGGCCTTCCACACCCAGGCGCTGGAGATGCCCCAGCTGCGGGAGTTCATCCGGCGGCATCTCACCGCAGGCGCGTTCCCTCAAATGATCATGAGGCTGGGGTTCGCGCTGGACGACACGGGCAGCGTGCGCCGTCCCTCGTCTGAGGTCCTCGACGACCGCTGACCCGGATCAAAGGACCTTGGTCCTCTACCGCCGCCGCCCCGGCACCCTTACCGTCCTAGGCATGATTCGCGTCTTCCTTGTAGATGATCACGAGGTCGTCCGCCGCGGCGTCGCCGCGCTGCTGGAGGGCGAAGACGACATCGAGGTCGTGGGCGAGGCCGGCACAGCGGAATCGGCGGTGGCGCGGATTCCGGCTCTCAGGCCCGACGTGGCGGTGCTCGACGTGCGGCTCCCCGACGGCAGCGGTGTGGACGTCTGCCGGGAGGTGCGCTCCCGCGTCCCGGAACTCGCCTGCCTGATGCTCACCTCGTACGCCGATGAGGAGGCCCTGTTCGACGCGGTCATGGCGGGCGCCGCCGGATATGTGCTCAAGCAGATCCACGGGTCCGATCTGGTCGGCGCGGTGCGCACGATCGCGCGCGGCCAGTCGCTGCTGGATCCCGCGACCACCGCCACCATGCTCCAGCGGCTGCGCGACCAGGCGAGCCACAGGGACCCGCTGTCCGCCCTCACCGACCAGGAGCGGCACATCCTGGAGCTGATCGGGGAGGGGCTGACCAACCGGCAGATCGGCGAACGGCTCTTCCTGGCGGAGAAGACCGTGAAGAACTACGTGTCGAACCTGCTGAGCAAGCTCGACATGCAGCGCCGTACTCAGGTGGCCGCGCTCGCGGCACGCCTGAAGGCCGACCCGTCCCAGAACCGGGGCCGTGCGGGCGGCGGCGCGGACCGGTGAGCGCCTGACGGGCGCGCCCCCGGGGGCGCCACGCCGCGCTGCGCCGCCGGCCGTGACGGGTGAACGCACGCGTCGGCGCCCGCCCTTCGCGAGGGCGGGCGCCGCGGCACGCACTCTCACCTCAGGACGGGGTGTCGCCGCACGACGCCGGTGTTGCGCCACCATCCGCCGATGCCCAGGGTGTCGCCCGCGTTCGTGAGCGCCAGGACCGCCAGCACGACGGCGTAGACGATGTGCTCGTCGATGAACGGGTTGCTCTCCAGGGGCAGCTCCGCGGCCCACATGAACAGCAGCAACAGCCCGCCCGTGACGGCGGCGATCCTCATCCCGGCGCCCAGGACGAGGGCTGCGCCGATGCCGAGCAGCCCGGCCATGAACAGCCAGTCGACCCACGCCTGGCCGGCCAGGCCGCTGAACAGATCCCCGAGCGCGTGCCCGCTGGTGCCCTTGAGGAATCCGGTGGTCGGGCTGCCGCCGTTGACCCAGGCGCGGTCGGCGGGGGTGGCGAACCCCCAGCCGAAGAGCTTGTCGAGGAAGGCCCAGAGGAAGACCCATCCGATGGTGATGCGCGCGACCGCCCAGACGTAGCCGGCGGAACGCGTCGCACGAGGTGTGGGCGTGAGGGGGGCGGCGTCACGCTGGTGGCGCCCTTCGGCGAGTGCCATGATCGGCCCTTTCAGTGCGGGGGTCACTGTTTCTTTCCGCCCTCAGCACACCGTTTCCGCGCGTCGCCGGGCAGTGCCGTACGGCTCGCCGGAAACGCCGGACGACCCGCCCGGTTCAGGACCTTCGGCACTGCGTTACTGGGTGTCTTCGGCACTGCGTCACCCGGTATGTCACCCGGTCCGTACGGCGTCGCGCGTGGTGTCTCCCGCCGAAAGGACCAACGTCCCGTCGCGGTGAGGCCAACGGCCCTGGGGCGTGTGCGCGGAGGGGCGGGAACCTCTGCGGGGACGCCGCGAAGGTGCCCCGGCGCCGCACCCCGGCCCCGCCGAAGCCTCTCAGGATCGAGCCCGCATGGACGTCTTGGACTTGTCGCGCTGGCAGTTCGGCATCACGACCGTGTACCACTTCCTGTTCGTACCGCTCACCATCGGGCTGTCCGTCATCGTCGCCGGCTTGCAGACCGCGTGGCATCGCACCGGTAAGGCGGGTTACCTCCGGCTGACCAGGTTCTGGGGACGGCTGTTCCTCATCAACTTCGCCATGGGCGTCGTGACAGGCATCGTGCAGGAGTTCCAGTTCGGCATGAACTGGAGCGCCTACTCGCGTTTCGTCGGCGACGTGTTCGGCGCTCCGCTCGCCATGGAGGGGCTGCTCGCCTTCTTCCTGGAGTCGACGTTCCTTGGCCTGTGGATCTTCGGCTGGGACCGGCTGCCGCGGCGGGTGCATCTGGCCACGATCTGGCTGGCGTCCGCCGGCACCGTCACCTCCGCCTACTTCATCCTGGCCGCCAACTCGTGGATGCAACACCCCGTGGGCTACCGGCTGAACCCGGTGACCGGCAGGGCCGAGCTCACCGACATCTGGGCCGTGCTCACGAACTCCACGACGCTCGCCACCTTCCCGCACGTCGTCTTCGGTGCGTTCGTCGCGGCCGGTGCGTTCGTCGCCGGCGTCAGCGCGTGGTTCCTGCTCCGCCGGCGCGAGGTGGAGCTGTTCCGCACGTCGGCGCGGATGGCGTTCGCGGTCACGCTGCTCGCCGCCGTCGGCGTGTCGGTCTCCGGGCACTGGCAGGCGCAGATCATGACCCGGCAGCAGCCGATGAAGATGGCCGCGGCGGAAGCCCTCTGGGAGGACGAGAGCTCCGCGGGGTTCTCGTTGTTCGCGGTGGGCGACGTCGAGAACGGCCGCAACCACGTCAGCATCCAGATCCCGTACGGCTTGAGCTTCCTCGCGACGAACACGCTCGACGGGACCGTGCAGGGCGTCAACGACATCCAGGCCCGCTACGAGCGCTTGTACGGCCCCGGCGACTACCGGCCCGTGATCGGCCTGGCCTACTGGTCGTTCCGCCTGATGATCGGGTTCGGAATGCTCGCGGCGTTGCTCGCCCTCGGCGGGCTCTGGCTGACCCGGCGCGGACGGCTGCCGAAGAGGGCGGCGTTCTACCGTCTTGCGATCGCCGGCATCGGCCTGCCGTTCCTGGCGAACACCCTCGGCTGGATCTTCACCGAGATGGGCCGGCAACCATGGACGGTCTTCGGGCTGATGCGGACGCAGGCCGCGGTCTCCCCTGGGGTGAATATCGCCGAGGTGGCGGCCACGCTGGCGGGCTTCACCGTGGTTTACGCCGTGCTCGCCGCCATCGAGGTGCGCCTGCTGATCAAGTTCATCAGGGTCAGTCCGCAGGACGAGGCGGAGCCCGCCGACGCCGTGCCCGTCCTCTCCTACTGATTTCCAGTGACTTCCTACTTGCACCGACGACTCGTGACAAGGACGCAGCCGTGGAACTGACCACCGTCTGGTTTCTCCTCATCGCCGTGTTGTGGACCGGCTACTTCGTCCTGGAGGGATTCGACTTCGGCGTCGGCATCCTGCTGCCGTTGCTCGGCCGTACCGAGGCCGACCGGCGCGTCCTCGTGGGGTCGATCGGGCCGGTGTGGGACGGCAACGAGGTCTGGCTGCTCGTTGCGGGCGGGGCCATGTTCGCCGCCTTCCCCGAGTGGTACGCCACCCTGTTCAGCGGGTTCTACCTCCCGCTCTTCCTGATCCTCCTGTCGCTGATCGTCCGCGGCGTCGCGCTGGAATACCGCAACAAGAGCGACAGCCCGCGGGGGTGGGATCGCGCGTTCTTCTGGGGGTCGCTCGGCCCGGCGTTCCTGTGGGGCGTGGCCTTCGCCGACATCGTCCGCGGCGTGCCGCTGGACGCCCGCCACGAGTTCACCGGCACGCTGCTGACACTGCTCAACCCGCACGCCCTGCTCGGCGGCCTGGCCACCCTGGCGCTGTTCACCTTCCACGGCGCGGTGTTCCTGGCTCTTCGCACGACGGGGGAGTTGCGCGACCACGCGCGGGAGGCGGCGCGGACTCTCGGCCTCCTCGCGCTGGTCTCCGGGGGAGCCTTCCTCGTGGAGACCCAGGTGGCGACCGGCACGGCTGCCACCTGGGTCGGCGTGGTCGCGGCGGCCGCGGGCATCGTCGCGGCCATCATGGCCACTTCGCGCGGCCGCGACGGGTGGGCGTTCGCGGCCAATGCGGCGGCAATCGTCGCGGTCACCGTCACGCTCTTCGGAGGCCTGTGGCCGGACGTCATGCCCGCGCTCGACCCGGCCAACAGCCTGACCGTGCACAACGCGGCCTCCACGCCGTACACGCTGACGGTCATGACGTGGGTCGCGGCGATCTTCACGCCTCTCGTGCTGGCCTACCAGGGATGGACGTACTGGATCTTCCGCCGGAGGCTGGGCGGCGAGACGGCGTCCCGCGGCGCCGGGCGGGCGGCCTCGTGACGATCACGACTCACCCGGCGGCGTCCATAGGCTCGGCGGCCGTGCCCGCCCGGTGGGAAACTTTCGGGTATGACGGACAACGAGCCACGCTCCCTGATTCCGAACATGCGGCTGGATGAGCTGCTGTCGGAGCTGCAGACACGGCTCAACGCGGTCATGGCGACCCGCGACCGCGTCCACGGCCTGCTGGACGCCGTCGTCTCCGTGGGCAGCGACCTCGAGTTGGAGACGGTGCTGCACCGGATCGTGGAGACGGCGACCACGCTGGTGGACGCCAGCTACGGCGCCATGGGCGTGATCGGCGAGGACCAGACCCTCGTGCAGTTCGTTCCCGTCGGGCTGACCGAGGAGGAGATCGCGAGGATCGAGCACTGGCCGCACGGCCTGGGGCTGCTGGGACTCCTGATCAAGCGGCCCCAGACCCTGCGCCTGGCGGACATCTCCACGCACGCCGAGTCGTACGGCTTCCCGCCGGGCCATCCACCCATGGGCAGCTTCCTGGGCGTGCCTGTCCGCGTCAGGGAGGAGGTGTTCGGCAACCTCTACCTCACGGAGAAGCGCGGGGGAGGGGAGTTCGACGAGGAGGACGAGGAGATCGTCGTCGCCCTCGCCACCGCGGCCGGAGTCGCGATCGAGAACGCGCGCCTGTACGACGAGACCCGGCGCAGAGAGAGCTGGCTGCACGCCTCCTCCGAGATCACCACGGCGCTGCTGTCGGGCGCAGAACCGCACGAGGTGCTCACCCTGCTGGCGCGCCGGGCCCGCGAGATGGTCGGCGCCGACGTGGTCATGATCCTGCTGCCGGAGGACGGCCGCGAGACGGTCCGTACGGTGGACGAACAAGGCCGGGAGGGCGAGAGGTACACGGCACGGGAGATCGCCGACACGCCGGCCGGCCGGGCCTTCCTGACCGGAGAACCCCTGACCGTGGACGACCCGGCGGAGCACGACCTTTTGAACTCCGGATTGCATCGTGTGCCCGGCCCGCTGGCGGTGGTGCCGCTCGGCGCGGCGGGAGCCGTACGAGGGGTTCTGCAGCTGGGCAAACGTTCGGGGCGTGTTCCGTTCGGCGGGTCCTCGATGCGGACGCTGTACGCCTTCGCCGGGCAGGCCGCCCTCGCGCTGGAGCTGGCGGAGGCCAGAAAGGACGCGGAGCGGCTCGGCCTCCTGGAGGACCGCGACCGCATCGCCAAGGACCTGCACGACGTCGTCATCCAACGGTTGTTCGCCGTCGCCATGACGCTCATGAGCACGGTGCGCCTCGTGGAGCGCCCGGAGGCCTCGTCGAGGCTGCAGAGCGCCATCGACGAGCTGGACGGGACCATCCGGCAGATCCGCTCGACGATCTTCGCCTTGCAGACCCCTCGCGATGCCCAGGCGCCGGGGCTGCGGGCCCGGATCGTCGACGTGGTGGAGGGCGCGCGCGGGCACCTCGGTTTCATGCCGGGCCTGAGCCTGGAGGGCCAGCTCGACAACGACGTGTCCTCTCAGCTCGCCGACCAGGTGCTGGCCGTCCTCCGCGAGGCCCTGTCCAACGTCGTACGGCATGCCAAGGCCCGCAGGGCCGACGTGACGGTCCGGGCGGGGGAGGGGTGGCTCACCCTGGTCGTCGAGGACGACGGTGTGGGCGTGCCGGCCGGAGGAAGGCGCAGCGGGCTGCGCAACATCGAGGAACGGGCACAGGCACTGGGCGGCTCGTCCGCGGTGGAGCCGGCGGAGATCGGCGGCACCCGCTTGCGGTGGCGGGTTCCGATCACGTGAATCTGGATTTCCTCAACTATGATCATTGACCGACATTTGACAAGAAGTTAGATTACGTCGGCAGGTGGGGGTTTCGGTGCCCGAAGGGAGAGCCGCCCGCATGGTCCGACGAGTTGTCATCTCAAGCATCGCGGCCGTACTTTTCATCGTCTGGGGCGTTCCGTCGGGGGCCCTCGCGGTGGACGGCACCCGAACTCCGGCCTCACCCGCCTACACGGTCACCCTGACCAGCAACGCGTCCGGCAGCACGTGGACGGGACACGAGAGTGTCACCTTCACCAATCCCTCCACCGATCCCCTGACGGAGATCTACCTCCGGCTGTGGGACAACTACCACGGGTCGTGCCCCTCCTCCACGCCGATCACTGTGACCAACGTGACCGGCGGCACGCCGTCGCCGCTGTCCGTGTCCTGCACCGCGCTGAAGATCACGCTGCCGGCGCCGCTCGCCCACAATCAGAGCACTTCGATCGGGTTCGACCTGAGCATCGTGGTGCCCGCCGGCGCCGACAGGTTCGGCCGTGACGGGTCCTACAACTTCATCGGCAACGCCCTGCCGGTCCTGGCGGTCCGCGACGCGAGCGGTTGGCACCTCGACCCGTACAGCAACAACGGCGAGTCCTTCTACTCGATCATCAGTGACTACTCGGTCACGCTCGATCACCCGGCCTCGCTGTTCGTGCCCGCCACAGGCAGTTCTGTCGACACGCCGGGCGCGTCCGGCCGTACGATCACCAAGGCCACCGCCGTGGACGTCCGCGAGTTCGCCTGGGCGGCCGGGCCGTTCGTCAAGACCACCAGCACCACCACCACGGGCGTCGTGGTGAACGTCTACCGGGTCAGCTCGATCAGTTCGAGCAGCGCCTCCTCCATGATGACCACCGCGAAGAACGCGCTCAGCGCCCACGCCGGCCGGTTCGGGGCCTACCCCTACGGCGAGGCCGACGTGGTGCTCGACAACAACTTCTGGTTCGGCGGCATGGAATACCCCGGTTTCGTGCTCGACGTGGTCAGCTCCACAGCCCTCGCCCATGAGCTGGCCCACCAGTGGTGGTACGGCATCGTCGGCGACGACGAATACACCAGCCCGTGGCTGGACGAGTCGTTCACCGACTACGCGACCGACCTGTACAACAACGTCTCGGGCACCAACTGCTGGAACAACGTCTCGTGGCAGTCGTCGTCCGAGAAGATCAGCAATTCCATGGCCTACTGGGACACCCATACGAACCGGTACGGCACCGTGGTCTACACGTACGGCAAGTGCGCCTTGCACGACCTGCGGCGCACGATCGGCACGACGGCGATGAACAACCTGCTGAAGACCTATGCCGCCTCCCACTGGTACGGCGTGTCGACCACCGCGGACTTCAAGGCCGCCGCGCAGGCTGTGACCTCGGTTGACCTGGCGTCGTTCTGGGCCACCCACCGCATCGACGGCTGAACGTCCGGACCCGCGGTTTTCCGGCCCCGGCCGGGACGTTGCCCACAGACAGTCCCTGCCGCCCGTTGCTGCGCCGCGTGATCGAGCGCGTCCTGCGGCTCGGCTGCCCTTTCTGGCGATGGACGACGGGCGGCGGCCGATGAGTGATGGGCGATGGGCGACGAGCCTTCAGAAGGGAGTCGGGTCGTCATCGTGTCCGAGGAGTGGGCTTGGTCGGCCGGGTGGAGTGGCTGGGCTGTGATCGTCACTGGCGTACGAGTCGTCTCGAGCATGTGAAGTCGCCCTTTCTGCGGAGCTCTGACCCCGTCGCGGCGTGACGTGGGCAGCGCTTTCTCGTGATTCGCCGGCATAGAGGTCGCTTCTGTCGCCGGCGCATTGGTCTGCGCGGATGCCGCTGTCATGCGTTTCGGTCTTCTCGCCCTCGGGCGGGGTGAGGTTTTCGCTGGTCAGGGTGGGTTGGTCGTGGTCGGGGATGTGGTC
>NZ_BOOR01000014.1 GCF_016863335.1 Planotetraspora thailandica | reverse complement strand
TCCCGCGGTGGGCTGACCACCAAAGCGCACCTGGCCTGTGAGCAAGGTCAAAAGCCGCTGTCGATCCTGCTGACCGCCGAGATCCGTGCGGTCCCGAATCTTCCGCCCCCGTATCACTGAGGCGATCACGGAAGTGGAACAGCTCATCGGATACCCCCGTTGCTTCGTTGTCTCTACCTCGAGTCGCCCATGGAGGCGACGGCCCACGCGAAGGGATCCTGGGGGTGGCTGGCAGCTGGGGTGGCCCTTGACAGAGGGCACAAGCTAGGTAGCCCGTCACGCAACTTTGGCCGGGTAACTGGTCCAGCTTCTGATGGGTGAACTGGCGGCGAAGCTGGTCTTTGGAACGGCTCTGGCGTTACGCCAGCGCACGTAGGCACCGATCGCCGCGTTCTGCTCGTCGTGGGTGCGATGGTCGGTGCCGTTGAGCGCGTAGTAGCGGAGTGCAGCAAATTCGGACTCGATCCAGTTCAGCCACGAGCCGTAGGTCGGCAGAAATACCAGCTCAACATCGTTGTCGGCCGCCCAGGCACGCACCTCGGGATGCTTGTGCGGCGAGTAGTTGTCGGCGATCACGTACAGCCTCTCGCCAGGCCAACGGGCCCGCAGCGTCTTAAGGAAGGACAACAACTCCCGCCATCGCTTGCGACTACGGATCCGGTAGTACAACTTGCCGGTGGCCAGGTCGAGTGCGGCGATCATCTGCATGACGCCGTGGTAGCGGTTGTAGGTCGCCCGCAAACCGAGCCGGCGAACCCGCCGGCCGCCACCGCTTGCCCTTACGGGGCATCAGATTCAGCGGCCCGAACTCATCAAGGCAGATCACCCGCCCACCGTCGGGTGGGTGATCGTAGAGGTCCAGCACGCGCTGCATCTTGGCGAGGAAGTTCGGGTCGGTGGAGGCTTTCCACGTTGTGGTGGTCTGCCAGCTCACCCAGCCCTTGCGGAGAATCCGGCGCAGGTGCTCGCGGCTGATCGCGGATACGACGCCGCGGGCGATCAGGTGCTCGGCCAGCGTTTTCAGGCTCCAGGTGGACATCCCGGTGATGCCCCACTCGGCGGGGACCGTCTTGGCGATCAGGCAGATGTGCTCACGCACCTCAGGATTGATCGTCGGTGGACGGCCCCCGCTCCATTTTGGGTCCAGCGCGTCGAACCCCTTGTCGTTGAAGGCGTGGATGACATCGCGGACGTAGTCGTCACTGACCTGCATCAACGAGGTGATGTCCCGGACGCTTTGGCCTTGCCCGGACATCATCACCACGATCGCCCGCCGCAGCTTGATCGGATCCTTCGCAGTTCGCGTGATCCTCTGCAGCTTGCGGCCTTCCTCCATCGTCAACGCCCGGACGAACACTTCCGGTCGGCGAGCCACGACCACCTCCCACCATCGAAGAGGCAGCCAGCCTGACGCGTCCACCGCCACAGATCAATTACCCGGCCGAGGTTCGGTGACGGGCCACTAGCTCCTCGGCATGCTGACCTCTCCTGAGGATCGAGACATGCAAGTCAACCAAAGCGACTCTACGAAAGCCGGTGAACATCAGAGTGTCCACGAAACTCGGTGCGGTTGTGACCGTCGCCCGGTTGAGAGGGTGGACGGTTGCAAGTCAGTGTCGAGCATCCCTGTGGATGCTCGACACTGACTCTGTATGGTGCTCATGGCCTCGCGGATTTCAGGCTGGCGAGGTCCCCTGTGCGAGCTGTGCGAGGTGGTCCCACTCCTCCCAGAGGGCAATCCGGCGGGCGTACTCCGGGCGGATGAGTGGAAGCCCGTTCGCGCCGAACAGAGTCCTCAGCGGAGGATTGGGGTCATCGGCGAGGGTAAGCATTGCTCGCCCAGCCGCCGCAGGGTCTCCTGGGGCGATTCCCGTGCCCTCGAACCCGGCCATCACCAGCGCGCGTGCGTGGTCGTATGCGGGCATCTGTGGCGCCATGTTCCCGAGCTCGCTCGGGAACATGAGCGGCTCGACGAGCGTGACATGCACGCCGTACTCCGCGACCTCCGCCGCCAACGCTTGGCTCAACGCCTCCAGTGCCCACTTAGTCGCGTGGTACGTCCCCATAGTTGGAAGCGCCACGACCCCGCCCATTGAGGAGATCTGGATGATCCGACCGCTGCGACGGTTCCTCATGTGCGGCACGACTGCCTGCGACGTGTAGAAGGCGCCGAAGTAGTTGACCTCCATCTGCTCACGGGCCTGGGCGGCCGTGACTTCCTCTACCGCTCCCATCACGGCTTGTCCCGCGTTGTTGACGAGGATGTCGATCCCGCCGAACCGCTCTTCGGCAGCCGCGACCGCCCGATGTACTGCGGCCTCGTCCGTGACGTCGAGCTCCAGGGGAAGGACTAGGTCGCCGTAGTTCTCAGCGAGTGAGTCCAGCGTGCTGGCGGAGCGGGCGGCCGCGGCAACACGATCGCCGCGAGAGAGCGCGGCTTCCGCCCACTGGGCTCCCAAGCCTCGCGATGCTCCGGTGATGAACCAGGTCTTTGGTGTGTTCGACATATCAGTGATCTCCTTCGTGTCTTTTCGTTGTCTGTGAGAGTCAGGCTGGACGCACTGACGGCCAGGCCAAGCGAGCGGTCTCGCTCGCTTCGTCGATCGCTCTGAGTAGCTCGGGAGGCAGTGGCGCGTCCTGCACCGCATCGAGGTTCTGGGCGAGGTGTTCGAGGCGGGATGCGCCGAGGATGATCCCGTCGCCGTGTACGCCGTCGAGGTGCGAGTGATGCACGAGCCAGCGCAGGGCCGCATCGGTCGGCGAGATCCCAGACGATTCGCAACTGGCCTTGAATGTGCGCATCGCCTGCAGGTACGGCTCGTTCCAGTAACGGCGGCGGTACTGCGCGCCTTGGGCATGACTTCCGTCGAACCGCGATCCGGAGTCCACGGCGGCTTCGTCGCCGAAGGACGGAGCGAAGGCCCCGCCCGCGAGCGGGTTGTAGGCATGGAAACGAAGCCCGTGCCGCCGAAGGACCGGCATCAGTTCGGTCTCCGCCGCACGGGTCGCGGCGTTGTAGAGACCCTGGTAGACCGTGGGGCGGAGCCAGCCGTTGTCCTCGACGATGGCCATCGTCTCCTCGATGTCGTCAGCGGCGACGTTGCTCAGTCCGAACTCGGCGATGGCGCCTTCGTCATGGAGCTCATGAACGGTGCGCAGCGTGTTCTCCCATGGCGTGTCCTGTGCGCGCACATTGAGGTAGAGCAGGTCGGCGCGCTCTGCCCGAAGCCGGTCAAGGCTCGCCCGCAGGGAGGCGCGGAGCACGTCCGGCTCGTGTCCTCGTTCGGTGGCGAGGGGGTCGTATCTGACGGCGATCTCGAACGTGTCGGGGGCATGCAGATCGCTGAGCATCTGCTCGCAGGATCCGTCGCCGTACACGTAGCAGGTGTCGACCTCGCGGTAGGCGCGATCATGAAACAGATCGAGCATCGAGCGAGCTGTGGACGCATCGCGAACACGCGCGCCGCGCCCGTGATAGCCGAGCGTCATGGTGCCGAAGATGATCCGTTCAACAGGCACGGCGATCCTCCTCAAAGCAAAGCGAACGTCCGTACCGGAGATGTATCTCCGTTACGTGGAAGCTAGCATAGCGGAGACCGATCTCCGATTCCGGTCTGATGCTGTGAGGTGAGGAGCCGCATGGATGAGAACGCGACGAACCAGTCGGCTGATCAGCGGGCACGGCGCAAGGACGCGACGCGGAACCGTGCGGCATTGATCGCGGCCGGCGCCGAGCTGTTCGACGCGGCTGGCATGATGCCGACGCTGGACGATGTGGCGCGACGAGCCGGCGTGGGCGTGGGGACCGCCTATCGTCACTTCCCCAACAAGTACGTTCTGGCGCAGGCAGTGCTGGCCGAGACGATGGAAGCGATGCTTGACGCCGCGGAGAGGGCGGCGAGGATGGAGGATGCGGCCGCTGGACTCACGGCCTTCTTCGAGGCTGTGCTCGAGCCTCAGGCGAGCAAGCGCGCTCTTGGGGAACTTCTGAGGAGCACGCAAACCTCAGAGCCCGACGCCAACGATGCGCAGAGCCGAGTCGAACGCTGTATCGAGCTGCTTTTGCAGCGTGGTCGCGAGCAGCGGGTGATCCGCGCCGATCTTGCAGCGACAGACATCGGCGTGCTGATGTCTGTGATGACCCACCTGATCGAGACCTTTGGCGAGGCCGACCCGCAACTGTGGCGCCGCTTCGTGCCGATCCTGCTCGACGGGCTGCGGGCGGATGCGCCGAGTCCGCTCCCCGGTGAGGCGCTCAGCCGGGAGCAGTTCCTGACCCGGCTTCTTGGAGCCAAGGGCTGACCTACGCCTGCTTTACGCCCAGAGCTGTGTCGTTCTGAAGCTCCCCCGTAGTGCGGACACCTACGGTGCGACCCTGCCGAGGGCGCTCAGCGGATGAGTGCCAGTCACGACCTGTCGACATCGGACGAGTGGAGGTCTTTTCTGTGACTTTCCGGTGAGTCCTCAGCTGTTTCCAGCTTCCGCCAGATCCGCGCCAGCGCGGCAATGTCGTCCGCATCGAGGACGTCGACGAAGAACTGCTTAATTGATTCTTCGAAGGTCCGCGCCACGATCTGGATGTAGCGGCGCCCCTCCTCGGTCAGGCTGATCAGAGAAATCCGGCCATCAGCTTGGTTAGCACCGCGTACCAGGTGGCCAGCGTCGATCAGATCTTGCACGAGCCGGGACGCCCGGGTAGGACTGACGGTCACCAGCTCACTCGCCAGGGAGCGGACAGGCTGTGGTTCGAAGTCCTTGAGGCGGCAGAGGATCTCGAAAGCGCTGAACGAGAGCCGGTGGCGTTCCATAAGTACGGCCTCGATCCGTGACCGCATGGCCGCCTGGGCGTAGATCAGTCCGAACCAGCCGTCCTGTTCCGGCTGGGAGATGACCGCGGACGTTGTTCGGGGCGCCTTCACGAAATCCACACTACCAGCGTCTACATGCCCCCAGATTTAGGTGCCTGCGCACGCATCAGATAGTGTGCCGATACAACCTAGCTAGGGGCACGAGTGCTCGCCCGGCAACCACGTGACGCAGGTACGTCGCCCGCGCCGGACGGCCAGCCGGCCACGTAATGAAGGAGAAGTGCATGTCGGGCAAGCTCGACGGGAAGGTCGCGCTCATCACGGGCGGCTCATCGGGAATGGCACTGGCCACCGCAGAGCTGTTCGTGGAGGAAGGCGCCCTGGTCTACATCACCGGCCGGCGCCAGCAGCCTCTCGACGACGCGGCGAGCCGTCTCGGCCCGCGACTGCGAGGAATCCGCGCTGATGCGGCCGGCCTGGAAGACATCGAGACCCTATTCGCCACCATCACGGCCGAAGCAGGGAAGCTGGACATCCTCTACGCCAGCGCAGGGGTCGGCAAACTCCAGGAACCCCTGAACGAGATCACGTCGGCCAGCTTCGATGAAATCTTCGGCCTCAACGTCCGTGGCACGCTGTTCGCCGCGCAGCGCGCCGCCGAGCCGATGACCGAGGGGGCTCCATCATCCTCAATGGATCGGCCGCCGCAGGGAAGGCGATGCCCGGATCCTCGGTCTACGCGGCCAGTAAGGCGGCGCTGCGCTCGTTCGCGCGGGTATGGAGCGTCGAACTGTCCGGCCGCGGCATCCGCGTCAACGTACTGCACCCCGGCCCGGTCGACACGCCGGCGCTGAGGCGACTCTCCCCCGAGGCGCGCGACTATCTCATGTCACTTACCACCATTGGCCGACTTGGGCAGCCCCGAGAGGTGGCGAAGGCCGTCCTCTTCCTGGCCTCCGCCGACGCCGGCTTCGTCAGCGGCACCGAACTGTTCGCCTCCGGGGGCATGGGCCAGTCCTAGGCCTGTTCGACGTTCGAATCATTAGGCCGGTTTGCGCTTCGGATCCACAGATGGCCGCGTCGCTGAAAGCCAGGGCACACCGGCCCGGCCCGTCAGCGGATGCCATCGATCAGCTGCCGCTCGCTGAACAACGACGGCCGCCGCTGCCGGAGACCCGCTCACGCGGCTATGGCCGCGGGCGACCCCGGAACAACTCTCACCACAACATGGAGGATCACAGTGCTCAGCATCGACAACGAACTTCTCGAGGTGGTCGGCGCGATCGCAGCCGCCACTCCGCAGACGCCGCCGGCCATCGGGGACTGGCAGACGCGGCGGGCGACCATCGATTCCGTCTATGGCGCGCTGGCCGCCGCCGCAGCACGGGACGACCGCATCGAAGCGGCCGACTTCACTGTGCCGTCATCCGACGGGCACGCCGTCCCGCTGCGCATGTACAAGCCGACGCATGCGCCGAATGCCCTTGTCGTCTACGTACACGGCGGTGGCCTCATCGCGGGAAGCCTCGACGGATACGACCACGTCTGCCGCCGATACGCATCAGAGGCCGGGGTGGCGTTGATCGCAGTCGACTACCGTCTCGCGCCCGAATCACCGTTCCCGGGAGCCGTCGACGACTGCGTCGCAGCGGTCGAGTGGGCGATCAGGCATGCTGCGGAACATGCGCCCGGAGCGCGCGTCGCAATCATGGGTGACTCCGCCGGGGGCGGCCTTGCGGCCGCAACGGCGCTGGTATGCCGCGACCATCAGATCGGCCCTTTGGCCGCGCAAATCCTCGTGTACCCGATGCTCGACGACCGCACGGCGATCGCCGACTCAGCTATTGAGCCGTTCCTCGCCTGGTCGGTCGCCGACAACATCACCGGCTGGCAGGCATATCTCGGCGAGAGGTACGGCACGGACGAGGTGCCTGCTTCGGCTTCGGTCGCTCGTGCGGACTCGCTCCATGACATGCCGTCGGCCTACCTCGAGGTTGGGCAGTTGGATCTCTTCTGCGCAGAGACCGTGACCTACGCCGAGCGGCTCATGGAACACGGCGTGGCCGTACATCTGTCAGTCCGTCCCGGCGCGATCCACGGCTTCGACCAGTTCGCGCCCGGCTCCGGGCTGGCACGACATGCGTTCGCCGATCGTGTCGCCTTCCTGCAGAGCTTGTGATCGGAGCTGGCGACGCGGCCCCACCCCCTGCACACAACCGCGTCAACTCAGCCGAACCCCATCCGCCCCGCCTGAACTCATTCATCTGAGGAGATACCCGATGGAGACCAAGACTGCCCTCATTACCGGCTCGACAAGTGGAATCGGTCGTGCCACTGCGCTCAAGCTCGCCCGTGACGGCGTCCGCGTCGTGGTTTCCGGCCGCGACGCTGACCGAGGCATGGAAGTTGTGGAGCGGATCCGCGCCGAAGGAGGAGGGGCCGAGTTCGTCGGTGCCGAGCTACGTGATGCCCAGTCCGCGGCGGAACTCGCGGCCAAGGCGACCAAGGTCGCCGAGTCTGCTGGTGGCGTCCTAAACATTCTGGTGAACAACGCGGCGATCGGATCCGGTGGGCCTACGGCGGGCACCGAGGAGTCGACTTTCGATGCGGTGCTGGCCACTAACCTGAAGGTCCCGTTCTATTTGGTCGCGAACATCGCACCGGCGATGGCGGCACGTGGCGGGGGCGCGATCGTCAATGTGTCCACGCTCGCCGCCGAAGTCGCGCTTCCGGGGCTGTCGGTGTACGGAGCGAGCAAGGCGGCCTTGGACCTGCTGACCAAGAGCTGGGCGGCTGAGTTCGGTCCCGCCGGGGTGCGCGTGAACTCCGTGAGCCCCGGCCCAACCCGTACCCCGGGATCCGAGGCCTTGGGGGAGGCGCTGGAGCAGCTCGCGGCGCAGGCCCCGCTGGGATTCGTTGCGGATCCGGAAGACATCGCCGCGGCCATCGCGTTCCTCATCAGCGATCAGGCCCGCTTCATTACCGGTGCCGTGCTCGATGTGAACGGTGGCCGTACGGTCGTATGAGAGTGGGATAGTTCGTCCCCGACGAGCACCCTGTGGCGGTCGTGAGGGGTGCCTCACCTTGTTCTCTGAGAGGGTGGGAGAAGAACGTGAGGCCCCCATCACGCCACGTCTGCGCCGCGACGCGGCTCGCAACCGTAAACGAATCCTCGAGGCCGCGCGCCTGGCATTCGCCGAGCACGGCGTTGACGCCTCATAGGAGGACATCGCCAAATCTGCGGGGCTCGCGATCGGGACCTTGTATCGCCACTTCCCGAGACGGGTCGACCTGCTCTTGGCGGTCTTTGAGCCCAAGTTCGGATCCTTCATGGCTACGGCGGCTTCCTTGCGACACGCCGAGGCCGCCTCGCGGCAGTACGGCATAGAAGCGCGGCCTCGACCACCAGAGACAGGACATCTTCGCGTTCAAGTCGCTTAAGCACGGATCCCAAGTGCTTCCAGATCAGATCAGTCACAGTCGAGCTGAACTCAGGGACGAGAGTGGGGTCCACGGTAAGGACAGCCTCGTAACTGTCGGACCTCCAGTTGTCGCCAGGCGTCGGGTGGAAGAATCCGCCGTCACGGCGCAGGCTGAGAGTCGCACCGTGGAGAAGGTCGCGGGCCAGTCCTTGGCCGTCTGCGTCGAGAAGGTGATGCACCAGACCGAGGACGAGATCGAGTTTGCTGGTGTCATCATCCCGGAGCGGCAAGGGGATTACTGGGCCTGCAGCATTGGCTGTCGCGACTGGAGCGTAGATCGGCCGACCCGACAAGAACTCATGAGCCCGCAGAACCCAGCCATCTGGTTCGAGGAGCCGGTTCAGTTCATCGACCTGCCGGGCGGCTCGGTCGACATTGGGCTGCACCTCGGGATGAACTACCCGTGTCAGGAACGCCAGGAGGATCTCGTCAGGGGCGTCGAGAAGCTGGAACCGGGAATCTTCGAAGATCCAGTCGTCTTCCCAGTCAAGATTGTTCATCCGATGCTGGATGATGTCGCGGCGAGCTGTCGCGTATCGAGAATCACTCGATGGCAACGCGTCCAGGTCGTAGAGACCGTCCAGGAAGACGATCTCATTGAGGCGCCCCCACCACTCGCCGTCCATGACACGTAGGTAGTCGAAGATGTCGCGTCGAGTCACCCATGTGATCTTCGGTTGAAGGCCATGAGCGGAGGGAGAGGAGGGCTGTGTCATACATCCAGAATGGACTGACATCAGCCCGTCTGCCGAACATTCCAGTCCGGCCCGCCTGCTGGTCGGAAGAGTGGATCCCTCCCGCGGAGCATTCCGCTCATGCAGATGAACAAAGCGGACCTCCTCTTCCCACTAGGGAGCTTCATCGATTATCGTCGATTAACGATGAACGTCGCAGCAAAGCCTCTCGATCGGGCCGAGGCTGAGGAATACGCGGGTTGGTTCAAGGCTCTGGCAGATGCCACCCGCATCCAGATCGTGTCCCTACTGGCCAGGCATCGAAAACCGATGAACGTGAGCGAGATCGTCTCAGCCTCCGGCATCGGCCAGTCAACTGTGTCGCACCATCTCAAGATCCTTTCAGAGGTGCGGTTCGTGCTTGTCGAGCACCGGGGAACGTCCAGCCTCTACCGAATCAACGAAGAGTGCGTCAGCTGCTTCCCCACCGCAGCTGACGTCGTGATGGGCAATCCCGTTCCGACCGCTCCGACATGCGGGTGAGGAGTATCTCCAATGGCACATGACGAGATCATCGAGCGCTACTCCGGTCTGGCCCGCGCCGGGCTGGCCGGGGAAGCCATCGCCGACTGTGAGCCGCAGACCTTCGAGCAGGAGTCCTTCGGCGCCGCCGGCTACGAGAACGTCCAAGACCTGCCTGAAGGGGCAGCAAGGGCCAGCTTGGGCTGCGGCAACCCGGTGGCGGTCGCCGACCTCCAAGCCGGTCAGACCGTGTTGGATCTCGGATCGGGCGGCGGCATCGATGTGCTTCTTTCGGCCAAGCGGGTCGGGCCGAACGGCAAGGCCTACGGCCTCGACGCCAGCCCCGACATGCTGGAACTGGCTCGACGCAACGCCGAGCAGGAAGGCATGGCGAACGTCGAGTTCCTGCACGGCACCATCGAACGCATCCCGCTGCCGGACACGTCGATCGACGTGATCATCTCCAACTGCGTCGTCAACCTGTCCAACGACAAGGCAGCCGTGTTCACCGAAGCCTTCCGAGTCCTAAAACCGGGAGCACGCCTGGGGATCAGCGACGTGGTGTCCGAGGACGACGCAAACCCGGCACGGCGAACCGTCGTCGAGCAGCAGGTCGGATGCGCGGCCGGCACACTCACGATCAGCGAGTATCGAGAACTTCTGCACGAGGCCGGCTTCATCACCACTTCCGTGACCCTCACCGCCGACCACGGCAGCGGCGTGCACTCGGCCATCATCCAGGCGGCCAAGCCCTCAGCACCTCCGGGCATCGTCATCCGCCCGATGCACGACGTCGATGCCGAGCAAGTGTTGGCCATCTACCAAGCCGGTCTCGATACCGGCGACGCCAGCTTCGAGACCGTTGCACCCACCTGGGAGAGCTTCGATCAGAACAAGCTCCATCGACTGCGCTATGTCGCCGTGGACACCACGAGCGAGCGCGTCGTTGCCTGGGTTGCGGCCTCTGCCGTGTCCAACCGGCCTGTCTACGTCGGCGTGATTGAGCACAGCATCTACGTTGACCGCCGCTGCCAAGGGCGTGGCATCGGACGGGCCTTGCTGGCCACTTTCGTCGCCGCGGCCGAAGACATCGGTATCTGGACGATCCAGACTGGCGTCTTCCCCGAGAATGCCAGCAGTCTGCGCCTGCACCAGACAGCCGGATTCCGGATCGTCGGCACGCGGGAGCGCATCGGCTGCCATCACGGTGTCTGGCGCGATGTGACCTTCCTGGAACGCCGCAGCACTGTCACTGGTGGCTGATCATCGTCGGCACGGCTCGCACCACCAGCAGGATTCTCGCGACGCTGGCCGTTAGCGCCGGCACAAGAATACGGAAGGTCCTGCTGGATGTATGGCCACCGCCGCCAGCAGGACTGTGTCGAGCACGGCCACGCTGATCGCACCAGCCAGAGCCGCCCGTCTTACGGTGCGGTAGTGGTGTCGTTCCCGGACGGCGACGATCGGCATGAGTACGGCAAGACCGAGCACAATGCCGACTGCCAGACGCACTGGCAATGATATCGGCCAGGTCCACCAGTGGCCTGCGATTAGAGCGGCTGCCCAGCTCAGACCGACGATCGGGCCGGCGAGAAGCAGTCGCATGGCGATCCCTCTGCCGGAGAGGCCCGAACGAAGGCAGCCGCAACTGTATCCGCGTCGCCGAAGTCCGCGATCGCGGCGTGCGCGGCCGCCTCTGCGTCCCTGAGCCGCTCCAGCTGATCTTCATAGGACGCGGCAAGGCCGTCGGTGAGTTCCTCGACCACATGACCAGGCAGCCGGTCGCCGAGCGCCCTGAGGTGGCGTTCGATCAGTTCGTGGTCGGCCATGGCGCGCTCCGCAGCGCCGCGGAGACGGCCGCGGCGAACTCCTGCCAGTGGTCGCGTGCCCCGTTCAGGGAGAGCCGTCCCTGCTCGGTCAGCTCATAGGTGCGGCGCCGCCGGCCACCCACCGTCGACCACGTCCCGCTGATCAGTCCCGCCTGCTCCAGCCGGTGCAGCGCCGGGTAGACGGTGCCCGTCGGCAGATCGAGCCTGCCTTCCGTCGCATCGCGCAGGGCTTCCTTGACCGCGTAGCCGTGCCGTGGCCCGGCTTCGAGCGTGGCGAGGCAGCAGCCCGTCCAGGTGGCCCTTGAGCGCTTCTGCCCTCATAGGTAGCAACGCTATATCGGACCTTCCCGTCGGCCAAGACCAGGAGTAGCGTCGCTATAGGTAGTAACGCTACATATAGGAGGGACATGGTGGAGATCGACGTTCTCGGCATCCACGTCCCCGACGCGGGGCCGGTCTTCCCCGCCTTCCTCACGGTGCACGTCGCCGCCGGGCTGCCCTGCGTGGGCAGCGGCGTGCTTGCGATCCTGACCAGGAAGGGAGGCGTCTGGCACAGGCGATTCGGCCGCGTCTATCTCTGGGGCCTGCTCATCGTGTTCGTCACGTTGACCGCCCTTTCGGTGATCCGCTGGCGCGAGAACGCCCACCTGTTCGTCATCGGCGTCGTGGCGTTCTCCACAGCTCTGGCCGACTACCTGAACCGGCGGCGCGCCGAACATCCACATCGCGGGAATGGGCCTCTCGTTCGTGGCGCTGGTGACCGGCTTCTACGTGGACAACGGACCTCATCTGCCCTTGTGGAACCGGCTCCCCACATGGAGCTACTGGGCCCTGCCCACCCTCATCGGCCTCCCGCTAATCGGCCGGGCGATCAAGCGTAGGGCACCTGACAGGAAGGTCACGTCGTGATCATCGGATTGGCGAAAGCCGGCGGGCTGGACCGGGCACTCATCGGAGGAAAGGCCGCCAACCTGGCCACCTTGGCCAGCGACTTCCCCGTACCCGAAGCATTCATCGTCACCGCGGAGACGGATCCTTCTCAGGAAGAACTGTGTCACGCAGCCGAGCGGCTCGGTGGAGGCAGATTCGCGGTCCGCTCGTCAGCGGCGGCCGAGGACTTGGCCGCTGCCTCCTACGCGGGCCTGTACGAGACCTTCCTGAATGTAGCTCCCGCAAATGTCGCCGATGCCGTACGCCGCTGCCGCGCGTCCGCGCATGCCGAACGCGTCACCGCCTATCGCCACCAACAAGCAGACAAGAGCGTGGCAGTGCTGGTGCAACGGATGATCGACGCCGATGCTGCTGGAGTGGCCTTCACCGCCAACCCTCTGACCGGAGCCCACGACGAGACGGTGATCACGGCTGTCCAAGGCCTCGGCGAGGCACTCGTGTCCGGTGCGGCCGTCGGCGCGGAATGGACCGTGAGGCAAGGCCGAGCCGAGCTCACCACAAAGACCGACGGCATCCTGAACCCCGACCAAGTAGTGGAGGTCGCTGAGCTCGCCCAGCGGGTGCAGGAGCGCCTCGGCGGACCACAGGACATCGAGTGGGCAATCGAAGCAGGCCGGTTGTACCTGCTGCAGGCCCGGCCGATGACCGCTCTTCCGGCAGCGGTGACCTGGGATCCCCCCGGATCCGGGCTGTGGCTGCGCAACTTCCGAGTCGGTGAATGGCTGCCCGATCCGGTGACCCCGTTGTTCGCCGACTGGCTACTCAAGCGCATCGACGAGGGCTTCACCACCGCGATCCACGACACCGCCGGAGCGGCCGTTCCCTTCACCTACGCGGTGGTCAACGGCTGGTACTACACCCGGCCCACCCCGTCATTCTCTGCGCTGCCCGGCGCGCTGATCAAATCACACGGCCGGTTGCTGCCCTTCATGGTCAACGCGCTCATCCGCCCGGGACGCAACCCCGCCGCCGCAGACCACGCGCTGCTGGACCGGCTGTATCGCCACTGGCAACAGGAGTTGCTGCCCGCCTACCGCCACATGGCAGACCAGCAGCCCGCGAGCGAGGCCTCGCTGGCTGACCTGGCTGCGCTTGTCGACAAGGTCGGCCGCATGGCGGGGAGGCATCTGTGGTACTTAGCCGTGGTCGGTGGGGCGGCATGGAAGATGGAAGCCTGCCTCACCCGCTTCATGGAGCGCCATCAGCTCGGACCGGTCAACTCGCAGATTCTGCTGCGCGGCCTGACCCGGGGCCATCGCAGAGTGCCCGCCCACGCGGTGCATAGCCTCGACTGGTACCACCCCATCGCGGGCGAGACCATGCCGCTGGACACCGGTTCGACCCGGCAGGACGAGCTGCTCGGCGAGCGCCTGGCGGCGGAGCGTACCTGCCACGATCTGCTGGCCGACCAGCCCCGTCTACACTCCGCGTTCACCGCGATGCTGGAGACCACCCAGCGGTATGCGGTGATCCGCGAGGAACAGGCTCGCGAGCTGACCTTGGGATGGCCGCTTCTACGCCTGTGCATACACCGAATCGGCGAGGCGTTGGCAGCCTCCGGTGTGATCGACGACCCTGCCGAAGTGTTCTTCCTGACCCGGGCGGAGGTCGAACAGTCCGAGGAGCGAGGTTCACTGGCACGGCAGCGCCATACCGAATGGGACATGCAGCGCCGACTGGCCGCACCTCTGGCCATCGGTACACCGCCGCCGCTCATCGGCCGCCACCTCGAGCGCGCATTGGGCCTCAGCCGCGCAAGCCGTACCGAGTCGGTTCTCAGTGGACAGCCCGCCAGCGCCGGCCGAGCCACGGGACCAGTGCGCCTCGTGCAGGGCCCCGGCGACTTCGAGAATGTGACACCTGGCGACGTGCTGGTGGCTCGCGCCACCG
This sequence comes from Planotetraspora thailandica, assembly GCF_016863335.1. Taxonomy (GTDB): domain Bacteria; phylum Actinomycetota; class Actinomycetes; order Streptosporangiales; family Streptosporangiaceae; genus Planotetraspora; species Planotetraspora thailandica. Next base: position 47,010 of record NZ_BOOR01000014.1, on the reverse strand, counting down.
CCCCCGCGTGGACGCCGCTGTTCGCGAGGGTCGCCGCCGTCGTGACTGATGGTGGCACGCTCGCGGCCCATGCCTCCCTGATCGCCCGCGAGTACGGCATCCCCGCCGTGGTCGCCACGGGCGATGCCACCCTACGGCTACGCGAGGGGCAGATCGTCACCGTCGACGGTACCCGCGGCATCGTGGAGCTGCTGCAGAGCTGAGTTCATCTCGATCTGTCGGAGTTGGCTTCGATCGCTGGTAACCGTCGTCCGGTTCGGCACTGTTCATCCGGAAGGCGGCCACAAACTCGGCGCCCCTCCGTCAGCAGCACGCGTACCACACGCTATTCGGTGACCGTTAGGGACTCACGCCGCGTAGACAACCCCGAAGGCGGGCCCGGCCTAAGGTGTGTGCCAGCTTCGGAATCATGGGGTGGAGGCCTCCTCCAGCGCGCGCCGTAGCGCCGCCACCGACGGAGCTCCCCCGGTCTGCCCAGTCTCGTCGCGGTAGATCCGGCAGGACATGCTGGCCGGGGTGCCCGGTGCGGCGAACGGGTCGACGCCGTTGACCAGCAGGGTCGGTGAGCCATGCATCCCGAACCGGGCGGCGTCCCCCTCGTCACGGACCACCTGGCGCACCACCTGAACACCCGGATGATCAGCCAGGACCTCGGCGAGGCGTTCCAGCATGACGGGGTCGTTCGGGCAGTCCGGCACGGTCAGCACCGTCAACTCCAGCATGGTCGCCTCTCCCTCGGACCGGTCTTGATGGCTCACCCCCGACCATAGAGGTTCCAGTGCACTGGAAGGTCAACCGTAGGCTGGGAGGATGCGCATCGGCGTCCTGGCCGCTCAGACGGGTCACACCACGAAAACCATCCGGTTCTACGAGGACGCCGGGCTGCTACCCGAACCTCCCCGCACCTCGGCCGGCTACCGGGACTACCCGGCCGAGGCCGTCACCCGCCTGGCGTTCGTCCGCGACGCCCAAGCCGCCGGACTCACCCTCGCGGACATCCGGAGCATTCTGGTCATCCGAGACAGCGGCCAAGCCCCCTGCCAGCACGTCACCGACCTGCTCGACCAGCACCTGACCCTGGTCGAGCAACGCCTCGCCGAACTCACCCAAGCCCGCGACGCCCTGCACGACCTGAAACGCCGCGCCCGCACCACGGACCCGGCCGACTGCTCCGAGGACCAGGTGTGCAGCATCCTCACCGTGGTAGCCCAGGGCGCTGACGGCGTTTAGGATCCGGGAGCCGACCACTGGACCAGCGGCGGCCGGACGGACGCGCACAACGGATGGTCGTGCGCATCGGTCAGGCCCAGACAGGCCACCAGCAGCCCGCTCTCCACCGCAGCCGCCAGGACTTCCGGGCCGATCCCGTCGAACCATAGCTTCGCCCGCCGGAACATCGTGAACACTCCGGCGTCGTCCACGGTCCCCCACGACAGGTAGACGAATCTGCCGCCCGGACGGCCCTGAACGTAGGGGCCGCGAAGGTCCCAGCCCGCCCCGGACGGGGTGGCGGTAACCTCCAGCTCCCACCTCGCTGACGGGGCGTCGCCGGGGTGCAGGTCGAGGAGCTCGTCACGGCGGTCGCGTCGCTGGACTCCGACATGGATGTTGCGGTAGCCGGGGAACCCTGGAGCCTGGCCGCACTCACGGCCGGGCAGCTCCAACGCATCGATGCGCATCAGCACACCACCATCATCTCCCCATCGGTGTCGGCCGGGCTTGGAACAACCGCAGCCTCGGCGAGAAACTCCAAGCCGCCCGGTCCAACAACCGGTTCCTCGACAAGCGCATCGCTGATCTCGAAGCGCAGCTCGCCGACCTGCTCACCCCGCGTCGGTGAGTTCGCGGACGTGTTGCCTCAGGGTGGTGTTCTCGGAGGCGACTCATTGCACGGTGTCCTCGGTGTACTCGCCTTGAAGATCGCGATTTGGGGAGTGGGATCATCGCCGCCGCTGCGATGGCCCTGTACTCGCTGTCGGTCTTCGGCAACGCCAACCGCCTGCGCCGCGTCACCGCACCGGCGCTGCCCAAGGCCGCGCCCGCCTCGGCGGACCTCTCCGTCACCGTGGAAACCCGCGAGGAAACCCAGGCCGTCACCGAGGGGCAGCTGCGCTGGGCGAGCAGGAGCACGTCGTGGGCTGGAACCTGCAAAGCCTGGCCGCTGGCGGGTCCCTCGACGTTGCTTGGGCTCGAATCTCCGAGCCGCGCGATTCAGCACTGACAGCACTTGCGACAGCCTGACGACTGAGCAATCCGGCAACACGTCCCAGCACATGGCGATCAACCGTACATATGTTCGATACTTGGCGCGTGCGTCGGTATCACCAGCCAGCCGAGGTTGTGCTCGACGAGAACGGTGAGCCCACGAAGTTCACCGCATGGGGTCGCACGTATGCCGTGGCCGAGCAAGCCGGATCGTACTGGGAAGAGTTGCTGCCATGGTGGCAAAACGAGCACGCCGACAAGACGGTCGAGGAGCTCACCATCCGACACTTCCGTGTTCGGGCCAACGGTCCACAGTGCTCCGCCGTGGTCGAGCTGGTACAGCGCAACGGCGATTGGTTCGTCGAAGGCGTCGAGGATTAGCCGGCACGCATGATGCTTGCCATGGCTAGCACCCGCCGACCGCGCGCTCACATGCAAGCCCTTCACTCATTGGCCACCTTCTAGCCATTGACGCAAGCACGTACCTCAATGAGTATTGAGTCAATGGATACTGACTCGATGCGCACTCTGGATGCCAGGGCGCGCATACATGCGGCGCTGGGCGATCCAAGTCGGTTGTCGATCGTGGACCGGCTTGCGCTAGGGGACGCTTCTCCGGGCGAGATCGGACAACTCCTGGGCTTGCCGACCAATCTGCTCGCGCACCACTTGAAGATCCTTCAGGAGGCGGGCGTTGTGGAGCGCCAGCGATCTGAGGGCGACCGGCGGCGCACCTACCTTCGGCTCGTGCCGAGGACCCTTGCGGAACTGCTGCCCTCGGCGTTCCGGCAGGCGCCGCGAGTGGTGTTCGTCTGCACCCACAACTCGGCCCGTTCGCAGCTGGCCGCGGCGCTCTGGGTGCAGAAGAGTGCGGTTCCTGTCGCGTCGGCCGGTACCCAGCCCGCGGAACGGGTGCACCCGCGAGCCGTCGGGGTCGCCCGTGATCACGGTCTGGCTTTGGACGAAGCACATACCGCTCACGTCGACGCAGTCGTCCGACCAGACGATCTGATCGTCGCTGTCTGCGACTCCGCCCATGAGGACCTGGGAAGCGGCGACCGCTTGCACTGGTCGATTCCCGATCCGGTGCGGGACGGAACAGACGAGGCGTTCGAGCGCGCCTTCGCCGACATCGCCGACCGGATCGACCGGCTCGCTCCGGCGATCCATCTTCCGAAGGAGTAAACCGTGCACTGGGCCCGCAGCTTCAAAGGTCTGTTGGTAGGCCAAGACCCCACCGTGAGTGTTCCGGACGTGGCGAGCGTTCGTCGGGCGCTTGCGACTTGTCAGGTGGGCCGATGAACCTTCAGCGCCGCGCGCTCGCCGAGTTCCTTGGCACAGCACTTCTGGTGGCCATCGTCGTCGGGTCAGGCATCATGGCCCAATCCCTGTCCCCCGGGAACATCGGTCTGCAACTGCTGGAGAACTCGACGGCGACCGTGTTCGGACTGGGCGTGCTGATCGCCGTACTCGGCCCCATCTCCGGGGCCCATTTCAATCCGGTGGTGTCACTGGCCGACTGGTGGCACGGCAGACGCGACGCGTCTGGTCTGTCATTGAAGAGTGCTGTGATCTACATCGCCGCGCAGATCGTCGGCGGTGTCGGCGGATCGATCCTCGCCAACGCCATGTTCGCCAAGCCCGTGGTCTCCTGGTCGACCACCGATCGTTCCGCGCCGCATCTCTGGATTGGCGAAGTGGTCGCCACGACGGGCCTCATCGTGGTCATCTTCTGTCTGGTCCGGGCCGGCCGCGCCGCGTATGCGCCGGTCGTGGTGGCCTCGTACATTGGCGCAGCCTACTGGTTCACCTCTTCCACCAGCTTCGCCAACCCAGCAGTCACGATCGGACGGATCTTCTCCGACTCCTTCGCGGGCATCGCCCCCGCCTCAGCGCCTGCTTTCCTCGTCGCACAACTCGTCGGAGGCGTCCTCGGCCTCCTGCTGGTCGCCGGGCTCATAGGGCGGACGCCCGCCGAAGCGCCCGCGCACGCCGTACAAAGCTCGTCGCCGGCGGCCCCGGCGAATGGTCAGATCACAGATCCCAGCCTCACCTGAGAGGAATCCCCCATGGACGACGAGTTCGAAGACGTCTATTCGCCTGAAACTGACAAGGTGCTTGAACGTGTGGCCGAACGGCTGGCCGTTCGCTTCATCGGCCACTTCTCGACGGAGACGATCAAGCGGTATCTGCGCGAGTCCTACGTGGCCCTGTACCGCACGGCGCGAGTGAAGTCGCACCTCCATGTACTGGCCGAAAGATTCGCCACTGACCGGCTGACCGCTCTGGCGCAAGCCCAGGGCTACATTCCCAAGGCCGTGCCCGAGGTGCTTTTCGTCTGCACCCACAATGCGGGACGCTCCCAGATGGCCGCCGCCCTGCTGAACTACCACGCTCGGGGGAGGGTCCACATCCGGACGGCCGGCTCGGAGCCTGCCTCAGACATCGAACCGACCGTGGTGGAGGCGCTGGCCGAAATCGGCTTGGACGCCTCCGCGGAGTTCCCCAAGCCGCTGACGGACGACGTCATCCGTGCTGCCGATGTCATCGTCACGATGGGCTGCGGCGACGCCTGCCCCATCCATCCCGGCAAGCGTTACCTGGACTGGACCCTGCCTGACCCGCACGGCCAGGCGCTCGACGAGGTCCGTGCGATCCGCGACCAGGTCGACACCCATGTGCGTGGACTGCTGTACGAGCTCACCCTCTCCACCGCGCACTGAACATACGCACCACTGGAAGGACTTCCATGACCGACAAGCCCAGCGTCCTGTTCGTCTGTGTTCACAACGCGGGACGTTCTCAAATGGCCGCCGGATGGCTTTCACATCTGGCCGGCGACCGCATCGAAGTCCGATCCGCGGGCTCGGCCCCAGCCGAGACCGTAAACCCGGTCGCCGTCGAGGCGATGAAAGAGGTCGGGATCGACATCACCGCGGAGAGCCCGAAGATCCTCACAACTGAGGCCGTCGAGGCATCCGATGTCGTGATCACCATGGGCTGTGGCGACGCCTGCCCGGTCTTTCCGGGCAAGCGCTACGAGGACTGGGCTCTTGACGACCCGGCCGGCCAGGGCATCGACGCAGTGCGGCCCATCCGCGACGAGATCCAGGACCGCGTGCAGAAGCTGATCGCGGAACTGGCTGGGAACTGACCGCAATGGATCTGGTGATCATCGGGGGAAGTGACGCCGGCATCACGGCCGCCCTTCGCGCGCGGGAATTGGCTCCTGACGTGGACGTCACGGTGGTCGTGGCCGACGAATACCCGAACTATTCCATCTGCGGCATTCCGTACCACATCTCCGGAGACGTTCCCGATTGGCGGTCCCTCGCACATCGAACGCGGGCGGACATTGAGGCCACGGGTATGCGGTTGCGGCTGAGCGAGACTGCCGTCTCCATCGACTCGACCGCCCACATCGTTCAAACGCACGGAAGCGACGGCGACCTCCGGCAAATCGGCTACGACAAGCTGATCATCGCCACCGGCGCCGTCCCTGCCCGGCCACCTATCCGGGGCCTCGACCAGTTGGGTGCCACTGATGGTGTGCATGTTCTGCACTCCATGGACGACACCTTCTCCCTCACCGATGACCTGGACAAGCGCCATCCAGCCGCTGCGGCGATCATCGGAGCGGGCTACATCGGCGTGGAGATGGCCGAAGCCTTATCCGCAAGGGGCATCCACGTCACCGTGTTTGAGCAGTTCCCTCAGGTCCTGCCGAACACGCTGGACCCTGAGCTGGCCAAGCGGGTCGAAGCTGAGCTGGCCGGACACGGAGTCGAAGTGCTGACCGGCATGACGGTCAGCTCGATCGCCCGCGATGACGACGGCCCCGCCGGTGTGCTCCTGTCGTGCTCTGACGGTTCCACGCGGCGTGCGGATGTGGTGCTCGTGGTGACGGGCGTTCGTCCCGAGGCCTCGCTAGCGGCTGCCGCCGGCGCTCAACTCGGCATCCGCGGGGCCATCGTCGTCGATCCCCGCATGCGGACGAGCATTCCGGATGTGTACGCCGCAGGCGACTGTGTTCACACTCATCACCGACTGCTCCCCTCCCCGGCCTACCTTCCGCTGGGTACGACCGCGCACAAGCAGGGGCGTGTTGCCGGAGAGAACGCTGTCGGCGGTGACGCGACCTTCTCCGGTGTCTGCTCCACCCAGGTCGTCAAGGTGTTCGACACCGTTATCGCGGCGACAGGTCTGCAAGACGGAGCAGCCCGTGATGCCGGTTACGCGCCGCTCACGGTCACCGGCAGCTATGACGATCACAAGGCGTACTACCCGGGCGCGACACCGGTGCACATCAACATCACCGGTGATCGCACGACCGGTCGGCTCCTCGGCGCACAACTCGTGGGACGGCTCGAGGCTGAGATCGCCAAACGCGTCGACACCTACGCCACCGCGATCCACTACGGCGCCGGCGTGGCGGACATAGGTGACCTTGATCTGGCATACACCCCACCGCTCGGCAGCCCCTATGACGCGACGCAACTCGCGGCGCATGCGTGGTTGCGCGATCGCTGAGGCCGGAGGGTACTGAATCAGCGGCGCCTACTCTCAGCGACATCTCGCTGCCCATCGCCCTCGGCCTGCTGATCATGATGTACCCCGTGCTGGCAAAAGTGCGCTACGACAAGCTCGACGCCGTTACTGGTGATCGCAGGTTGATGAGCTCCTCACTAGTGATCAACTGGCTCATCGGCCCTGCCGTGATGTTCGCCCTCGCGTGGATTTTCCTGCCGGATCTGCCGGAGTACCGCACTGGACTGATCATCGTCGGTCTTGCCCGCTGCATAGCCATGGTGATCATCTGGAACGACCTCGCCTGCGGCGACCGTGAAGCCGCCGCCGTCCTCGTAGCGCTGAACTCTGTCTTTCAGGTGCTGGCCTTCGGTCTGCTTGGTTGGTTCTACCTGGACCTGCTGCCCGGATGGCTCGGCCTCGGCGACGGCCAGCACCTCGACATCTCCGCCGGGAAGATCGCCCTCAACGTCGTCATCTTCCTTGGCATCCCGTTGCTGGCCGGATTCCTCACCCGCCGGCTCGGCGAACGCAGGCTTGGCCGTCAGCGGTACGAGAGCGCCTTTTTGCCGAAGATCGCCCCTTGGGCGTTGTACGGCCTGCTGTTCACGATCGTGATTCTCTTTGCCCTGCAAGGAAAGATGATCACCTCTGAGCCGGGTGACGTGGCACGGATCGCGTTGCCGCTGTTGGCCTACTTCGGCCTGATGTGGTTCGGGACCTTCGCACTCGGCAAGGCGATCGGCCTGGCATACGACCGCACCGCCACACTGGCCTTCACTGCGGCCGGCAATAACTTCGAACTCGCGATCGCGGTGGCCATCGCTACTTTCGGCGTGACCTCCGGCCAAGCCCTGTCCGGCGTCGTCGGCCCGCTGATCGAGGTCCCAGTGCTCGTGGGCTTGGTCTACGTCTCACTTGCGTGGCGCAAGAGATTCACAGCCTCAGCACGGGAGGGAATGGCACGGCGAGCCTAAGGAGCCGCCGCTGACGCCAACGACCCTTTAGTGCACGTTACGCCCGGACGGGGCTCGTCAGCAGGGCGCCCATCGCTGCCAGCACGCTGGGCTCGACACGGTAGTAGACCCAGGTCCCGCGCCGCTCTGATGCAAGCAGACCGGCCTGCTTGAGCTTCTTCAGGTGGAAGGAGACGGTCGGCCCGGACACTCCGACGTCGGAGATGTCGCAGACGCATGCCTCACCGCCGGGGTGGGAGGCGACCAAGGAGAACAGACGCAGGCGCACGGGGTCGCTGAGCGCCTTGAACATGACCGCTGTCCGCTCGGACTCCTCGGCGGTGAGCGGGCGTTCCGTCAGTGGCGGGCAGCACGGCTCCACGACGTCGGGCTCCAACACCGGCAACGAGAGAGCGTTCGACATACGTCTATGTTGACACATATCGAACCACCGTGTGAGGGTTGGCGACGCCGTCATGACCGGGCAAGGTGGTTTGCCATGCGGCGCGCGACACGCTCAGCATCACGACCCACGCCCCGCAGGGAATTGGACGACAGGCTGCGCAGCCATTCCAATCCCACATACGCCAGACCAGGACGGGTCAAGGATGCGCCGTCACGGTGCAGAGGATGTCCGTGCTGGTCGAGGGCGCCGAGGCCGTCGAGATAGGGCAGGTCGGGGCGGTATCCGGTGGCCAGGATGATCGTGTCGACCTGCTCCGTTGTGCCGTCTGGCCAGGTGATCTTGTTGTCGCTGATCTCGGTGAAGAGGGTCTGCTGGTCTGGCTTGTCGCTGTTCAGGGCCGCGCGGTAGCGGCCGTCATCCAGGACCGGCTGGGTCGGGGGCGTACGTAGGACGCGACCAAGGGGGGCGGTGTCCAGGCCGGTGCGCCTTAGCCAGAAGTGCAGGTCTCGGCCAAGGATGTGCTGGCGGGCGAAACGCACCGGCGTGCGGGTGGCCAGCGTCACCTGGGCTATGTCGGCAAGTTCGGCGGCGATCTGCACGGCTGAGTTGCCCGCTCCCACCACGACGATGCGTTGTCCGGAGAACGGTTCGGGGCTGGCGTACTCGGCCGCGTGCAGCACGGTGCCGGTGAAGCCGTCCAGACCTGGCAGAGCAGGCCAGTAGGGGTTGCCGAATGTCCCGCTCGCCGCGACCACAACTCGCGCCGTCAACTCGCTGCCGGCCTGCACGAAGATCTTGAAGCCGCCCTCGTCGCCGCGTACCTCCTCGACGCGAGCGTTGGTGCGGATCTCGGTGTTCAAGCGTGCGGCATAGGTCGTGAGGTAGTCGGTGACCTCGTCACGGTGCGGGTGGCGGTCCGGATCCCCGCCGAACGGCATGCCGGGCAGCGAGCTGTAGCGGGCGGGCGAGAACAGCGTGAGGCTGTCGTAGTACCGCGGCCACGATCCGGCCGCCCGTCCGGATGCCTCCAGGATCACTGGCTTGAGCCCTTGGCGCAGCAGTGCATGTGCCGTGGCGAGCCCTGACTGGCCGCCTCCAATCACCACGACGTCGGCATGCTCCATGACCAAACCCTTCCCTGTTTCGAGAAACGTCTATATTGACGTTTATCGAAACAGATGCCATGCTGGCCGCGCAACCCCACAGACAGTGATGACAAGGAGCCGTCGTGACCGTGCCTGCCACCGATGAGCTACCCATGGTCGTGATCGGAGCCGGCCCTGTCGGGCTGGCCGCCGCCGCCCACCTGGTCGAACGTGGCCTCGACCCGCTCGTGCTGGAGGCCGGCCCCGCAGCCGGCTCCGCCGTACGCGAGTGGTCACATGTGCGGCTGTTCTCTACCTGGAGCGAGGTCGTCGATCCTGCCGCTGAGAAGTTGCTCGCCCCGACTGGGTGGGTGCATCCCGATCCGGCGTCGTACCCATCCGGCGGTGAATGGGCCGCGCAGTACCTGCAGCCGCTTGCCGACGTCCTTGGCGACAAGGTCCGGTACAACGCCACCGTCACCGGCGTAGCCAAGGCGGGGCGGGACCGCCTGGTCGATTCCGGCCGAGACGACCAGCCCTTCACCGTGCACATCTCCACCCCCGAGGGAGGCGAGGAACGGATCACCGCCCGCGCCGTCATCGACGCGTCCGGCACCTGGACCACTCCCAGCCCGCTCGGCGGAGACGGCCTGCCAGCACTCGGCGAGAAGTCCGCGGCCGACCGGATCTCCTACCGGGTCCCTGACCTGCGCGAGCCGTCCGTGCGTGCCCGCTACGCCGGACGGCGCACCGCCGTGGTCGGCTCCGGCGCCTCCGCCTTCACCGCACTGGCGACCCTCGCCGACTTGGCCAAGCAGGAGCCCGGCACCCACGCGGTATGGATCTTGCGGCGCGGAATCGGCGCCAACACCTACGGCGGTGGCGAGGCCGACCAGCTTCCAGCCCGTGGCGCTCTCGGACTTGCCGCCAAGGCTGCCGTCGACGCCGGCCACGCCAGCGCGGTCACCGGCTTCCGCACCGCTGCGGTCGAGCGGGACGGTGAGCGCCTGGTGCTCGTCGCCGACGACGGCCGCCGCACCGAGCCTGTCGACGAGGTGATCGTGCTGACCGGTTTCCGACCTGACCTGTCCTTCCTGTCCGAGGTCCGTCTCGGCCTGGACGAGCGTTTGCAGGCACCGGTTGCGCTCGCCCCGCTGATCGACCCGAACGTGCACTCCTGCGGCACCGTCTACCCGCACGGCGTCAAGGAACTGTCCCACCCCGAGCGGGGCATCTATCTGGTCGGCATGAAGGCCTACGGCCGGGCGCCCACGTTCCTGGCCATGACCGGATACGAGCAGACCCGGTCCATCGCCGCCGCCATCGCGGGCGACCACGAAGCCGCCGAACGCGTAGAACTCGTTCTCCCCGACACCGGGGTGTGCGGCGGAGCTGGCCTGTTCGACCAGGCCGACAGCGACCAGGCTGCGGTCGGGGGCTGCTGCGCCGTCCCAGCCACGCTGCAGATCGGTCTCCGCGCTCCCGTCTCCGCCGGCGGCTGCTGACCTGTGACCAACCTCGACGACCGCGCGGCCGCGACGGGACCCTACGTCCTGCCACGGCCGCGCGCCGCCCTGCCCGCTCTGTGCATCACGCAGATCGTCGGCTGGGGCGTGATCTACTACGCCTTCCCCGTCCTCAACCCGGCCATCACCGCCGACACCGGATGGCCTACAACCGCTACCACCGCGGCCTATTCGGCTGCCCTTCTGGTTTCCGCGTTCGCCGGAATCCCGATCGGGCGCATCCTCGACGCCCGCGGCCCACGCACAGTGATGACCACCGGTTCCATCCTCGGGGTCGCCAGCATGCTGGCCGCCGCCTGCGCGCCCAACCTCGCCGCATTCACCGCAGCATGGCTGCTCGCCGGGGTATCGATGGCCGCCACCCTCTACCAACCGGCATTCGCCGCCGTCGCCCGCTGGTGGGGAGACGACCGCGTCCGCGCAATAACGATCATCACCCTCGCCGGCGGACTCGCCTCCACCGTCTTCGCCCCGTTCACCGCGACCCTGAACGAGCACCTGTCATGGCGCACCACCTACGTGGTGCTCGCCATAGTCCTGGCCGCCAGCACCATCCCAGCCCATGCGCTCGCGCTCCGGGCGCCCTGGCCTCCAGCCCCACCGACACCCGCCGCCGCCCATGCATCGAGGGGCTCAACCAAGGAATCGGTCGCCCGCACCGGACCGTTCGTTCTGCTCGCCGCAGCCCTCACCGTGTCGAGTTTCGCGGAATACGCCGTCGTAATCGCCTTGGTTCCCCTGTTCGCCGAACGTGGCGTCTCCACGACTGCAGCAGCCTGGGCACTCGGCTTGGGCGGTGCAGGACAAACTCTCGGGCGGTCCCTGTACGTCGTTCTTACCCGACGGACCGGAGTGACTGCCCGGACGGTCGTGCTCATCGCCGCCGGGGGTCTCACTACATTGGCGCTGGCGGTCATCCCCGGCCCCGTCACGTTGTTGACGGTGATCTCCATCATCGCGGGCATGGTCCGCGGCAACCTCACCCTGCTTCAGGCCACCGCCGTACCCGACCGCTGGGGCGCCACCCACTACGGGCGCCTGTCCGGCCTGCTGGCCGCACCCACCCTCAGTGCTTCCGCCCTCGCCCCCTTCGCCGGTGCCGCCCTGGCCGTCCCCTTGGGTGGCTACGCGAACCTGTTCATCCTGCTCGCCGCGATGTCAGGGTTGGCCGCTGCCCTTGCCCTCGGCACCCACGTCGACCAACCTTCTAGTGCTGATCACGTTGATCCGACCTGACCGCACATCGTGAGTACGGCCAAGGGCGGGAACAGCTGGTCATGCAGCAATTCGACACTGCACTGCCGGCGCTACGCGCACCTCCCAGACACGACACACTGTGCTGGGTGACTTGGGTGACAGGTTTGGTGGGTGGCCTGACTGGCCTACTGATTGCCTTGGTGACCGCCCCGGTTGGGGTGTCGGGCGCGGTATTCCTGCTGCCAGTGCAGTTCAGCGTGCTTGGTGTGCCGAGCCCAGCGGTTACGCCCACAAACTTGCTGTACAACGTCGTGGCCGGACCCGGTGCGCTGCTGCGTTACCGGCGAAACGGAAACGCAGCCGGCCCGCTGACTCGGCAACTGGTGATGGGCACCCTTCCCGGCGTCGTCATAGGGGCAGTCATTCGAGTCTTCGCTGTCCCGGGACCGGGAGTCTTCCGCTTCATCGTGGGGCTGCTCCTGCTCCCCTTGGGCTCCTGGCTTTTCGTCCGAACACTGCGTCCACCAAGTCAGCATCTCGCCCGGGAGCCGTCTCGCCGTTCCATCACCCTCCTCGCCCTGGCCGTAGGCGTGGTGGGCGGGGTCTACGGCATCGGCGGCGGCTCGATCCTTGGTCCCATCCTGGTTGGGCGAGGACTTCCGGTAAGCAAGGTGGCACCCGCCGCTCTGGCCTCAACGTTCTTCACATCCATCGTGGGCGCGGGCACCTACGCTCTGCTCGCACTCGGCACAGGCGACGACATCGGCCCCAATTGGCCACTGGGTCTGCTCTGCGGATTGGGCGGCCTCATCGGTGGATACCTCGGAGCCCGACTACAACCCCGACTCCCCGAGACCACTCTTCGACTCACGCTGGGAGCTCTGGCTGTCGTCCTCGGCGGTATGTACATCGCCCAAGCCCTCGGCTAATCGCATCCCAGAAAGTGGTTCATCTCCTCATCGGAGGCGGCCGGCATCGGGGACGGGTCAATCGCGCGGGCACGTCCCGACGGCGTCCCCCGTGCGGCAGGTGATCGGCGCGCCCGCGCTGGACCAGCAGTAGGCGACCCCGTTTAGAGGGCTCAGAGGTTGGAAGTACGCGGCGTACCCGGTGACCCGATGGCTGGGGAAGGAGAGTCCGGCGACTCCCTCCCGCCGGGTGACGCTCGCGCGCCCGTCGGCATCGGTGTCGGCGTAGAACAGGGCGTCGGTATGCGCGTTGTCGTCGCCGACCAGGTTCACCGCCAGCTTCACCTGGACGCCTGCCAGGGGCCGCCCGTCGCGGGTCAAGCGAGCGCTGACGGTCAGCGGGGCACGGGTGTCACCGACCTCGACCGCCTGAACCTGCAGCGTGGTCCCGGTACACCTGGTGCCGCAACCGCTGACTGTGCTGCCCCCGACAGCCAGCAGCAGGGCGATCAAGCCGGCGCCCCCCGGGTGGCGTAACACCGGCGGGCCGCCGGATGAGACTGTCAACAGATTCCTCCTCCGGAACTGCCGGTGTCGAGCTTCGGCGAGTGATCGCCGGAGTACGGCCAGGCGGCGTACGCCAGAATGTTGAAGACGAAGTCGTCCACCTCGCCGCCCGGGTCCAGCATGGCGATCAAGCTGGGCCGGGCGCCGGGCACAGTGACCACGTTTGGCACCTCCTCCGCCAGTCCGGGCACGGCGGTGACCGTGATGTCGGCGATCGGGATGCCCCAGTCCGTCAAGGTGAACTTGTCCACGCTCTGGTGCTGGTCGTCGTAGCGATGGAAGTACACGCTGTCGTAAAGGCGGGTCAGGTTCAAGTGCTCCTGGAAGAAGTCGGGCCCGACGATCTTGTCGATCCTGAGGTACAGATCGATATCCAGGTCGAGGTGGACCCCGGCCATCGAGATGCCGGCGGTGCCGAACGATCCGTCAAAGCCCAGGAACAGGTAACCGAGTTCGCGCGGCAGACTGCCGAACAGCGAGTCGGTTCGAATGTTGCCGGGTTGCAGGTTCGCGGTCCGCACGTCCGTCAGGTCGAAGGTGATGTTACTGATCCAGCTGTCCTTCACCTCCGCATGTCCGTAGAACCGCCCCTTCACGCGGCCCAGCCAGTTGAAGAAGGTGATGTCGGGGTCGGGCTGAATCCTCGGCACCCGTAGGTGCAGGTTGCCGATCATCTTCAGCTCGTCGGTCTTCGGCGTGGAGGTGATCGCAGCGATCTGGGTCGTGGGGTTGAACCCGACCTCGGTCAGGTGGCCGAGGTTGGTGATGTGCAGTTCGAGGTCGTCGGCGCCGATGATCCCCGGATTGAGGTTCTTCACCATGTTCGCTTCGACCTGGACGTCGGCATCCAAGGTGTCCAGGCCGTCGTTCGCGACGTAGTGCAACGTCGGGATGTTGTCACCCTGGGTGGTGCCGAAGCCGTTCGCCTCGACGGTCATGTCGGTGGGTACGTCGCGCAAGGCCACCAGGCCGGTCGCCGGGGCCCCGTTGAAGGTTCCGGTGGCCCGGAGCGACAGCGAGTTGATCACCGCAGAGTCCTTGACCGTCACGGACGTGGGCGAGCCGACCGTTCCGCTGATCGCGAGCCTGCCCGGGATCGGATCCAGGTGAGCCAGTGCGCTGGTCGAGCCGAAGATCGGCACCTGGTCGGCCTGCGCGTGCACGTCCAGCTTCCCGGCCGACAGCACGTCCGAGTGGTAGGCGATGTCCAGCGTCCCGGTCAGCTTGATCGGGCCAAGGGTGAAGGTGATTCCTGAAGGTAGATCAGCCAGAGTCGCCTCGGCCTTGATTCGGCTCGGCGGGGACTGTACGAAGACCGAATCGTCAACGTACAGGGTGAGCGCGTTGGCGCGGGGCTGGTACCCGGCGAAGGAGTAGCTGCTCTTCGTCGGGTCTATGGTCAGCTGGGTCGGCAGGCCTGAGACGTTGATGATGCCGGTCAGACCGAAGCAGCCGTGGTCGGTGGTGCAGAACGGACCACCGTCCGCACAGCCGCCTGCCCCCTTGGCGCAGCCGGCATCGACCACCGAGGCGCCGTTGTCGTAGCGCGGTGCCTGAAGCCCGGTCAGCGCAGCTACCTTGCCCAGCCAGAACTGGACCTCCACATCCAAAGTGTGGTCCGCCGAGTAGGTGATCACGCCGCCGGTGGCGGTGAACGTCACGCTGCCCGGGATCGGCCCGATCCGGCCGAGGGCCGCGTACCTGGTGTCGTCCACGCCACCAGCCGACAGCACCACGTCGCCGTCGAGCGCGATCGTCTGCTGTGCGGCGTGGTAGCTTGCGGCGGTTCCCCTACTTCTGGGTCCCTCGCCCGGGATACGCCGGGCCTCCCGAAGTCCGCTGTCGGCGGCGCTACCTCCGCGGCCCGCGGCGTAGGCCCGCCTGGTTGGCCCAGAGGGCCGCGACGATCAAAATTGCCGCGAGGCACGCCATGACGACGGGCACCACCCGCCACGCCGGTCGCCACGGGACGGCAAGGAGGAAGGGGACGAAGAATCCGGCCGCTATGAGGGGGAACCCGATCAGGCCCAGGCGGTCGAACGCGGACCAGGGAAGGCGCGTGGACACCAGCAGCGAGCCGCCCATCAGCACCGCCCCGACCCACCCGACGGCGCAAGCGAAGGCGAAACCCATCGGGATCCATGCTCCGACGCTGCGGGAACCGCCGATGGACAGCCTCAGCACGTGACCGCGCCACATGTCGGCCATCCCGTGCGCGCCGGGCCAGGCCTCGTCGTACAGCTGCTTGTCCACCGGGACCGTGTACCGGCGGTGGGACGTCCCGACGACCTCGACGACCACCTCGTAATCGACGTCCGCAGCGGCGGCGACGCCCACTGCGGCCATCCTGAAGATGGGCGGCTGGGGCGGCGGGAGGGGAGGCGGGTTCGGGAGCGGGTTCACCGGAGGCTGATGGTCCGGGGTCGTGGAGATCGAGCGCGAGACGACGGTCACCGCCACTGTGGTGATGCAGTCCATCCGCCGGTCGGCTGGCAGGGTGTCGCATCGCGAGGCGTCTGCGAAGTCGTACGCGTCGGCGTAGGTGGAGGAGCCCGCAGCTACGGCCACGCAGGCAAGGCCGGCGCCGACCACGAAGAAGATGAACCGGCCGGTACTCCATCGCCTTACCAGGCGGCTCAACACCGGGGGTATGAGGCTCATAAACCATGATCTACGGCCGGTCTGGCAGGGGTCAAGAAGGGCGGCCGGGACTCCACTGGCCGACTAACAGCCGCAGCCCGAGCTTGGCACCGCGTGTTGTCGTTGTACTGGGTGTCAGGGTTCATCGGGTCTCCAAGGTGTTCCGGTCAATGGTCCACAGGGACCCGCGTACAGGTCGCGACGCCAGCGCACCTACTCGACGGCCGACTCCCGCCGGCATCAGCGACGTCTTGTCGGGCCGGTTCTTCATGACCTCGCCGATACGTCGGCCTTCAACGAGGGGTGTTCGCGGAACATCGCCCGCCGGCCGGAGTCAGGTGCCAGCGGCAGGGATGCCGATCGTGATGGAGATCCAGTCGTCGGCGAGGTGCTTGGCGCGGAACGGCAGGAGGAACGTCTCGGCCATGCGGATGAACATCTCTGCGTTGCTGGCGTGGGCGGCAGGCTAGTGCACGTAGCGGTCGCGTTCGAGCCGCTCCCAGATCTGCTCAGCGTCGAAGCCGCGGGTGAACTCGGGTCGTCGATGTTGAACGCGAGCAACGCAATAGGTAGTCGACGTCGCCGCCGGCGGCACCGTTCACACACATCGTCCTCGGCTTCGTCGATGGCTGCTTCCTCGCGGAACACGCCGGCCGCTTCGACGATGAGGTCAAGTTGGACGCGCTGGTCTAGGGGCGCGTAAGACCATGCCTGGGACTCCCTCTCGAGGTGGCAAGTCCTAGGTCTGGCAAGAAACGCTCGAGAGAGATCCAATGTTGCAGAGTCTCAGCTGCAACATTCAGCCCCTTGCCTCAGAGTCGCTCCGGTGCGCAGAGAGCGGAGTGCTGGAATGAGTCGCTGGGTCATCTCGCGGCTGTTCGGTCTCATGGCAGCCGGGTGCGGAGCTAGCACCGAGGGGACTGCCCGTGTCGACACTCCCTCAGTCACCACGCCCAGCCCAGTCGCCTACTCGGCGCAATCCGAAACCGGCGACGACGTCACTACGCTCTTCCTCGATCCCGCCGAAGCTGAACTCGCCGGCGGCGAGACCCGTACCGTCCCTGGCACCCTCTCGAGGGTGAACCTCTGCGTGCCGCTCAACCCGATCAACACTCCCCCGTCGACAAGCAGTACGCCACCGCTAGGCGCGAAATCACCGTCCCCTACAAGGGACGCCTGACGCAGCAAGGCTGGGTGCTGCCCGATTCAGCGACCGCTTCCGCGCTCATGCGGCAGGTCAACCGCAAACTCCCCCAATGCCGCTACAACGGATCCACAAGCGACCCCGTGGACGCGACAAGGCGGATCGGCGGCATCTCCACCCCTCAGACCTATGAATCTGATGCCTTCGGCTGGCACGGCCACCAGATCGAGCAACTCATGAACGTCAACGGCGAACGCACCTCCGTCAGCACAACACTGATCCTCCAGGGCCAGTCGTACTCGCCCTCGACTACACCAACTACACGCCCAAGGCACCGGCACAAACTCTCCGGGCCTACAACCTCAGCATCCTCCGCAAGATCCTCAACCATCCAGCCTGATCGGACGCGGGCGGCTCTCCACCCGGCGCGATCGGCGTCGCCCTTTACGCTGTAGATTCGCATATGGGATGCCTGACCCGGAAAGCTCATTTGAACATGTGCTCTTCGAGGGCACCGCAGAGCGCGAATCGCCTGGTCGCGTCCAGCATTGATAGGTAGCGGTCAGAACGGTCCGGCAGGCTCCAGCTCACGGTCAGATGACGGTCAGACAAGCAAAAAGCCTGACCATCCCAAAGATGATCAGGCTTCCGACCTGCCGAAACAGAGTCGGGACGACAGGATTTGAACCTGCGACCCCTTGACCCCCAGTCAAGTGCGCTACCAAGCTGCGCTACGTCCCGCTGCCCGTCCGGGCGTCACCAACCTTAGCGCAGTTTGAAGGCAGGTGCGTACACGCTTACGCCCGCACGCCTAGGCTTTGGATCATGGGTAGGAAGCCTCGTATCGATCAAGAAGAGCTCCGCCGCCTGGCTGCGGAAGGCTGGTCGAACGCCCGTCTCGCCGCGCACTTCGGGGTGACCGATTCCGGAATCCTCCAGGCCAAACGGGCGGCGGGGCTGTCCAAGCCGATGACCGACCACAGCCGGGCCCTCCCCTGGAGGCTGAGCCGGGAGCACGCCCAGAGCGGCCCCGCCACGAATCTTCGTAACCTGTCGGCCGTCGCGCAGGGCCGTACGGTCCCGAAAGAAAAGATCAACACGGCCGTCCGGTGGGCGAGCCGGCTGGTGGACGGCGATCTCGACATCACCTACGACCAGGAGAACGGTTTCCAGGAGGTTCCGGCCCGCGAGCCCTCCCACATCGCCATGGTTCTGGCGGAAGCGCAGCGGGCCCTCTTGCCACATCAGGCCGATCAGTAGGCAGCCGATCACCGAAGCCGCGCCGACCATCCCGGGCCGGCCACGACCTTGTACGGCCCCGCGTGCACATGCGATCCACCGGGCAGGTCATCGGTCCCCAAGCGATCCAGACCCAGCCCTGGTCGAGGTCAGTCGAGGCGCTTGATGGGGGTCGTCTCGTCCTGGACGTGCGCCTGCCGCCCGCTCGGCCGTACCTCGGTCTCGTGCACGTGCACCTGGGTCGAGGCGGGCGGGTCCACGGTGTACAGCACGTCAGGCTCCACGGTCTCAACCGTGTCCTCCGCGTGCGGCCGGCGCGTGTAGAGGCCGGTCAGCAGTGCCCCGACGGCGCCGACGGCCATGAGGATCCAGCCGATCATCTGCAGGTCGATGCCAGGGATGTCCCATTTAACGGCGAAGGCGAGCACTGCGCCGATCGCCAGGAAAGCGAGGCTGGCTCCGAAGCCCATGATTACCTCCTCAGACGGTGATGACCGCCCCTACCCCTCAAATCGCGCGTTACGCAATGCGTGAAGGCCGCTTTCCAGGGCAGTCGGACTCGCACAACGAACAATCACCCTGGAGGCACATATGTCCGCCATTACGTGGGTGGCCGTCGTCGTAGCCGTCCTGGTGGTGCTCCTGGCGGTCGGCTATCTCGTGCCGACCCAGAATCGCCGCCGTCACCTGCGGGATCGGTTCGGGCCGGAATATGACCGGGTGATCGAGGAGAGCGACAGCCGTAAAGAGGCCGAGCAGGAGTTGCGCTCCCGCGAGGAGCGTCACGCCACTCTCGACATCAGGCCGCTCGATCCGGAGACCCGGAACGCCTACGACAAGAAGTGGACCGAGGTTCAGGAACGGTTCGTCGACGCGCCCGGCTTCGCCGTGACGGAGGCCGACGCCCTGGTCACGTCCGTCATGGCCGAGCGCGGCTACCCGACCGACGACTTCGAGCAGCGGCTGAGCGACCTGTCGGTCGCCCATGCCGCGACCTTGGACCACTATCGCGCGGCGCACGACATCAGCGGCCGTGCCGCCCGCCAGGAGGCTTCGACCGAGGAGCTCCGGCGGGCGATGGTCCACTACCGCGCTCTCTTCCAGGAACTGCTGGTCGACGCCGGAAACGGCCGTCACGCCGGCCGCACCGCTGCCGAGGAGGCTGACCTGTGATGCACAACCCCTACGAGAACCGGTACGGCTCAGCCGGTCGACCGGCTCCGGAGACCGCGGAGCCCTTCAAGGACCGGCGTGACGAACACGACGGCCCCGGCCCGATCTACTCCCCCGCTGAGGCCCCGATCTCCGAGACGCCCGACCCCACGGGAACGGATCCTCGCATCTCCGCGGACGACGGGCGGGAGCCCAGGCCCGTCTACGTGATGGGCGCCGGGAACGTCGACCGGCACGGCGCCGACAACGCGGGCCCACCGGAAACACAGGCACACGGGGCCTCGCAGAGCGGCGCCGACGTTCTGGCGCCCGATCCGACCGGCTCCCCGCGTACGGCCACGCCGGCCGAAGCCGAAGCGGACGACTCCGACGCCGGGCGTGCCCTCGGCGCCCCCGCAGGCCGGAACGAGAACGGGAGCCGAGCCGGGGAACGTTCCCTCTATCCCACGGACGAAAAGGTCGCCGGCGGAGCCGTGGAAACCGCCACGCCGTCCGGCGGCGAAACGCGGCTGGACGCCGACGTCGAGCGGCGCTGGCACGAGATCAAGGCGCAGTTCGTCGACGATCCGCGCAGTTCGGTCGAGCAGGCCGAAGCTCTCGTCGAAGAGGCCGTGACGGCCTTCGCCTCACGCCGCCGATCCCTGGCGGACCGGTGGAAGAACAGCGACGGAGGCGACACCGAGACCCTCCGGCTGGCCCTCCGCGAATATCACACCCTCCTCGCCCGACTGACCGGAAAGTGAGACTGCAATGCTCGCCATCGCCGCGGCGATCGTCTTCGGAATCGCCTTTCTCCTCGACCTTCTCAACGCCAGTATCGGAATCGGGCTGACCGCGCTGATCGCGCTCGGCCTGTGCCTGCTCGCGCTCCATCAGGCGGGCATAGGCACGGCCGGCGTGGGCTCCTGGCGCGGATACCGGCGTGCCCGCCGCTGACCAGAATCGCAGCCTGCTCTCTTACGGCCGCGTCGGCGCGGAGGTACGTGCGGCGGCCTCGAACTCGGCCCGCGGCCGCTGGAACGCGCCGAGCGAGACGATCTCCCTCGGGAACAGCAGCCCGAGCGTCCAGTCCATCAAAATGCGCGACTTCTTGTTGAAGGTGGGCATGCGCATCAGGTGGTAGGTGCGATGCATGAACCACGCGGGGAATCCGCGCACCTGGTAGCCGTAGACCTCCGCCACTCCCTTGTAGAGCCCCAGGCTGGCGACCGAGCCCGCGTTCCTGTGCGCGTACGGCTCGCACGGCCGGCCCTTCATGGTCGCCACGACGTTGTCGGCCAGCCGGCCGGCCTGCCGTACGGCGTGCTGGGCGCTGGGCGCGCAGAACTCGCCCGGCCTGGTGAGGTCGGGGACGGCGGCGACGTCGCCGGCGCTGAAGGCGAAGCCGGTCCCCTGGATCCTCATCGTGGCGGTGACCTTCACCCGGCCTTTCTCGTCGAGGGGCAGGTCTCCCGAGCAGGAGAGCGGGTGGGGTTTGACGCCGGCGGTCCACACGAGGGTCTCGGCGTCGAACTCCTGCCCGTCACTCAGCACGATGTGCCCGTTCTCGGCCGATCGGAGCAGGGTGCGGGTGCGGACCTCGATGCCGCGCCGGCGCAGTTCGTCGGCCGTCCACCTGGCCATGTCCGGGCCGACTTCGGGGAGGATGCGGTCGCTGGCCTCGACGAGGACCCACCGCATGTCTCCTCTGCTGATCCCTTCGAAGGACCGGCAGGCGTCGGCGGCCATGTCCTCGAGCTCACCCAGCACCTCGACTCCCGCGTATCCTCCGCCGACGAAGACGAACGTCAGCGCGCGGCGGCGCACCCGCTCGTCCGTGGTCGAGGCGGCGACGTCGAGCTTGAGGAGCACGTGGTTGCGCAGGTGGATGGCCTCTTCGACCGTCTTGAAGCCGATGCCGTGCTCGGTGAGCCCGGGTATGGGCAGGAGGCGCGACACCGAGCCCGGCGCGAAGACCAGGTAGTCATAGTGGATCGTGTAGTCGGGCCCCTCATGCGGGCGGAACTCCGCGGTGCGGTCGGCGAGGCTGACGGAGCGCACGCGCCCGCTGAGGATCTCGCAGGGGCGGAGCACCCTCCTGAGCGGGACGACCACGTGCCGCGGCTCGATGTTGCCGGCGGCGGCCTCCGGCAGGAACGGCTGATAGGTCATGTAGGAGTCGTAGTCGGCCACGGTGATCCGTACCTGGCCCCGGGCGAGCTCGCGGCGGAGCCTGCGCTGGAGGCGCAGGGCGGCGTACATGCCGACGTAACCGCCGCCGACGATCAGAATTCGCGGGACAGTCATGGAGGTCCCGTACCCGGTCTAAATCGGGAAACGCATCGAGACGATCGTCCCGTCAGCCCCGGTCCGAACCTTTATGTCGGTGCTGAGCAGGCGAGCCACCCACAGGCCCATCCCGCTGGTGGCGTTCTCCGGGGGCGGGGTCTGCCCGGGCTCGCCGTCCGGGCGCCAGTGGCGGCCGTCGTCGTGCACGTCGACCACGAGGGCCGAGCCGTCGGCCCGGACCCGCAGCCGCGCCTTGGCCGAGCCGTGGGTCACCGCGTTGGTCGCGACCTCGTTGAGCGCCACGAGGAAGTCGCCGACGGCCTCTTCGCTCATGCCGCGCTCGCGGGCCTGGACAGCGGCGAACTCCCGGACCTCGGGCAGGTCGGCCAAGGAGAACGTGATCTCCTTGGCCGTCACCTCCGCGGCCGGACGGACGCCGTCTTCATTCACCCGGCAACGCCTCCCACCGGACCGAGCTCAGCCGTACGACCTGGTGAGCCATGGGTTACGGACGAAGATACCCCGGGATATCGCCATGTCGGCGGCGATATCCCGGACATCACCGACCGCCCTCATCCCGCGACGAGCCCGGAACGGAGCTGGTCAAGGGTCTTTCTGAGGATTCTCGAAACGTGCATCTGGGAGATGTCGAACTCCGCGGCGATCTCGGCCTGGGTCAGGTTGCCGTAGAAACGCAGGAGGAGGATGTTCTTCTCCCGCTCGGGGAGATGGTCGATCAAGGGCTTGACGGCCTCGCTGTCCACGAAGGTGTCCAGCGTGTCGTTCTGCTCGGGGAGCACGTCGCCGAGCGCGGCCGCGTCGTCGTCGGCTCCCATGGGGGCGTCGAGGGAGAGCGTGCTGTAGGCCGCGGAGGCGTCCATGGTCAGCAGCATGTCCTCTTCCGAGAGGCCCATCTTCTGTGCGAGCTCGGCGACGGTCGGGAAGCGCCCGAGCTCCTGGGTCATGTCGGCGACGTGCCGGTTCAGCTCGGAGCGCCGCTCCTGGTAGAGGCGGGGAACCCGGATGGCCCAGGTGCGGTCACGGAAGTGCCGCTTGACCTCGCCCGTCATGGTGACCATGGCGTAGCCCCGGAAGCTGTGCCCGAGGTCGGGGTCGAATCCCTTGATCGCTTTCATGAGCCCGACGTAGGCGGCCTGGAGAAGGTCCTCCATCGGCTCGCCCCGGTTGGCGTATCTCCTGGCGATCTCGCGTGCCATCGGCAGGTGCATCTCGACGACGGCTTCCCGCAGGCGGGCACGGCGGTCTTCGGACAGTCCGTCGTAGGCCAGCTCGGCCAGGAGTTCCTCAGCAGTCTGATCGCTGATGGTCGCTACTCGGATATCGGCAGCCATCTGCGCGGTCCCCTCGTATGTCCCGCGAGGGCGGCATCGGCCCGGGAGATCACCCGTGCAGAAGGCGCGCCTCGCTAAAGTATCGAGACGAGGCCCTCTGCTGGACCTCTGAAGCACTATATTGCCCAGAATTCGGGAGTTTCACCACCCCCTCGGCACCAGTAATGTTGCCGCAGAGGAGGCGCGAGGTGTCTAACAACGGTTTGTTGTCCCTGCGAACCACCATGGCGGGAGCCATTGTGGTGGTGCACGTCGATGGCATTCTCGACGCCACTACGCGCGAGCAGTTCTCCGATTTCCTGGACGCCGCCGCGGAGGATCACGGGCCTGACATGATCCTCGACCTGGGCGGGGTCACGTTCATGGACTCGCGCGCCCTCGGCCTGATCGTGCACCACTGGCAGCGCTCGACGGGGGCAGGCGGCCATTTCGCCCTCGTGTCCGTGCAGTACCCGACCTCCAAGGTCATGTGGGTGACGGGCCTGTCGCAGCGGCTGCCGCTGTTCGACACCCTCGACGAGGCGCTCGCGGCCTTCGCCGCCTGACGCCGGCCGGCCCGGGCTGCGGCCGTCACGGCGCCGGCGCGGCGCCCCCGTGCTTCTGCTGGTGCTCGGTGACGAGCAGGCGCGCCAGGTCGGCCACCTTCACCTGGTGGTGCTGGGAGACCCGCCGCAGTTCGTCGAACGCCGCCTCGGCCGAGCATCCGCTGGCCGACATGATGATGCCCTTCGCCTGGTCGATGATCGACCGTCCCGCCATGGCCTCCTGCATCTGGGCGCCCTGGGTGAGCACGTCGTCGAACTCCCAGATGTTGGCCAGCGCCACCGTCACCTGCTCCCTGAGCAGGTCCGTCAGCGCCCCCTCGTCGGTGTGCACGCCGGGCCGCACGCCGTACAAGCCGATGATCACCACGGCGCCGTCGACCTCGATCGGCAGGACCAGGACCGAGCGCACGCCCTGCCGTACGGCTGTCGCCGCGTAGTGGGGCCAGCGGGGCTCGCTCATGACGTCGGGCACGGAGACGGCCCTCCCGGACGACAGAGCCAGTCTTGAGGGCCCGTCGCGCAGGTCGCGCTCGCGGTCGATCAGCGTGATCAGTTCGCTGTGGGAGGCGGCGAGCAGCGCCCGCCCCTCCATCCACAACTCGGCCGTACAGCCCGCGCATCCGGGCACGCCGCGGGCGACCGCCTCGGTGATGCCGCGCAGGACGCTCTCACAGGAAGCTCCCTCGGTGACGCGCCCCAAAGTGGCGAGATCGCGCGCGAGGATGGACGTCGTCTCCATGGTAGAAAGACCATTCCCAATGATTCTGTGTTAATCCAGGCCGCATCGATTAGATCGGGTCTCTGGCGTAGCGTCTAATTTCAAGAGAGGGGGCAGCATTGGCCGATATCGCCGAGCTGGAGCGCTCGCTCAGCGGCCTCGCCGATCGCATCGCCGTCCTCCGGGACGAACCCGGGCCCGGCGCCGCGCTACGCGAGCTGGAGGGCGCCGAAGAGCTGCTCCGAGCGGCGCTCGGCGAGCTGGCCAGGAGTCGCAGGCGCAGGGACGGCGGCAACCAGCGCGAACAGAAGCTGTTCCGCCAGATCTTCCGCTCGCTGCCCGTCCCGGTGATCGTCATGGACACCGGAGGCACGGTCCGCCGGATCAACAACGAGACCACCCGCCTGCTCGGCAGCCCCGCAGGCTATCTGACCGGGCGCGCCTTCCCGCTGCTGATCGACGTCGCCGGGCGCGCCAAATTCCGCTCGCACCTGGCCTCGGTCCTGCGCGACGAGGAGAGCGCTGCTTTCGCCACCCGCCTGGCCCACCAGGGCAGGACGCACACCGTACGGCTGGTCCTCAGCGTGCTGCGCATGCCGGGCGAGCCGCAGGAGATGGTCGCCGCGGTCATCCTGCCGACCGAGGTGCAGCTCCCGGAGGTCCCGGAGGCGGCAGGCGACCCGGACGAGACGGTCATCATGGCCGCCGCGCGCAGGCACGAACTGCTGTCGCGGCTCACCCGGCTGCTGCTCGAAGAGGAGAGCCTGCGCGAGCCTGTGGCGATCATCAGGGCCTCCCGGCTGCTCGCGGCCCAGACGGCCGACTGGGTGATCGCCGACGTGATCAGGGAGGGCGTCCCCCATCGGGCGGCCGTCGTCGGCCCCGCCGACCAGCCGGTCGGCCGCCTCCAGCGGTCCGTCGAGGAGATGGACCCGGCCGCGGCGCCGATCGTCTCCCGGATCCTCACCACCAAGAGCGGCCTCGTGGACGAGATGGTGGCCGACGAGACGCTGCTGGGCGAGGGCGTGCTGCGGGACATGGGAGCGGGTTCGCTGCTGAGCGTGCCGATCCGCACCGACGACGAGGTCGTGGGCGTCCTCACGCTCGTACGGCTCGGCCACCGGCCGCCGTTCGGGCTGGCCGACCTGGGGTTGGTGGAGGACATCGGCGTCAACCTCGGTCTTGCCCTGCGTGCCCAGCGCAGCTTCCAGCGCAGGGCGCAGGCGGCCGACACGCTGCAGACGGGGGTGCTCCCCCGCACTCTGCCCGAGGTGCCCGGGTTCGAGACCGCCGCGATCTACCACCCCGGGTCGGGGCTGCGTGCCATCGGCGGAGAGTTCTACGACGTGTTCCCGGTCAAGAACGGCTGGGGTTTCGTCATCGGCAGCGCCGCGGGCAAGGGCGAGGAGGCGGCCGCCGTCACCGCACTGGTCCGCAACGGCATGCGTGTGCTCAGCGTCTGGGAGGACGACCCCGGCGAGGCGCTGCGCAAGGTCAGCGACGCGCTCGTCGCGCAGAACACCGGGCTGTTCGTGATGGCGGCGGCGGGGTTCGCCCGCGGCAGGAAGGTGCGGCTTGCCTCGGCGGGTCACCATCCCGCGGTCCTGCTGCAGACCGGCGGAGGGGTGCGCTTCTCCGCCGGCGGCGGGGTTCCGCTCGGCTTCGAAGAGGGTGCGGAACCCGCGACGGAGACGCTGACGTTGGCCGCGGGAGAGACCCTCGTGCTCTATTCGGACGGCCTGGTCGGCTCCCTCAGCGACGCCGGCGAGACCTACGGCGAGGGGCGCCTCACCGAGGTCCTCGCGCGCTGCGTCGGCCAGCCTCCCGCCACCGTGGTCAAGGCCATCGAGGACGACCTCGTCTCCTTCCGCGGCGGCCACCCCTCCGACGAGATCACCGTGCTCGTGTTGCGGAAAGCCCGGTGACCCCTGCGGCGCGGCCGAGCCTGTGGAGTGGTCCACTGTGAGCATGGAACCAGGCGACCACCGCTCGGTCGCGTACTCGGACGAGGCGGAGCTCGAGCCCGTGCTGGCGCCGTTCGTCTTGGACGGGCTGACCGGCCGCGACAAGGTGCTCTACCTCACCGACGTCACCCATCCCGCCGTGGTGACCGGGCTCCTGCGCGGGTGGGGCGTCGACACGGAGGCGCACGCGGGGCGGCTGGACGTCGTCAGGCTCGGCACGTCCGACCCGGATGAGATCGTCACCCACGTCGCCGAGGCGGCCCGCCAGGCGGTCGGCGAAGGCTACCGGGCGCTGCGCTTCACCGGCGAGATGAGCTGGGCCGTACGCGAGGGCACGCAGAGCCTGACGGACTTCGAGACCAAGATCCAGGCGTTGTTCGACTCCGGCGTGGCGATGGGCGTCTGCCAGTACGACCGGCGGCTGTTCCCGCCGGCGGCGCTGTCGGAGCTGCTGCGCATGCACCGGGCGGCCGACGTGACCCTGGAGTTCGACGGCGCGCTCCTGCGCATCCGGCGCGTTGCTCAGCCGCCCGGCATCGAACTGGAGGGGGAGATCGACGGCCACGGGCTCGGCGAGCTGACCCGCGCGCTGGCGTCGGCGGTCCGGCGCGAGCGGGGCGACGTGCACGTGGACATGTCGAGAATCACCTTCATCGACCTGTCCGGCCTGCGGGCACTGGTCGACACGGCGTCGGCCCTGGAGGCCGGCAGGTCGCTCGTGCTCAGCCGCGTGCCGGAGCACGTCGCGCAGCTGATCAGGCTGATCGGCTGGGACGCGGTCCCGGGGCTGCGCGTGTACGAAGGAGACGCCCCCGGGGGGAACCGATGATCCATCAGGCGTGCCTGTACGGCTCCGACGAGGAGTTCCTCGGCATGGCCGTGCCGTTCGTGCTGGACGGCCTGGCCGGCGGCGAGCCCGTCCTGGTGACCACCACCTCGCGCAACCTCGAGCTGCTCGGCGAGACGCTCGGCGACGACGCCGGCCGGGTCGACCACGCCGAGACGGCCTATTTCGGGCGCAGGCCCGCCCAGCGCGTCACGGCCTTCGTGCGGTACTGGCGGCGCAACAGCGGCCGGGGGCGGGTGCGCGTGCTCGCCGAACCGGTCTGGCAGGGCCGCTCGACCCGTGACGTGCTGGCGTGGACGCGCATGGAGTCGGCCCTCAATTTGCTGCTCGCCGGCACCGGGATCTGGATGATCTGCCCCTACGACACGCGCACGGCCGGGGCGGGCGTCGCCGGGAACGCGCTGCGCACCCACCCCTTGGTCGGCTCCGACGGCAGGATCGGCCGCCCCTGCCCCGGCTACGCCGAACCCCTCGCCTTCCTCGGGGAGTGCGACGCCGAACCCCTTCCCGCCGTCCCGTACGGCGCGGCCGGCAGCGACATCACCGATCTCAGCGACGTGCGGCGGTTCGTGGGCGGGCAGGCCCGGCAACGCGGCCTCTCCGAGGAGCGGGCCGCCTTGCTGGCCGTCGCCGCGCACGAGGCGGCCCGTTATCTCGGCGCGCCGCTGACGGCGAGCGTCTGGGAGAGCTTCGGAGCCCTCGTCTGCGACCTGCGCCGGGCCGGCGCGCCGTACGCAATGGATCCTCTCGCCGGCTTCCTGCCGCCCGGCCCGGACGAACGTCCCGGGGACGGGCTCTGGGTGGCCAGGCAGCTCTGCGACCACGTCGACATGCGCTCCGCGGGGGCGAAATGCCTGGTCAGGCTGCAGGTCGCGGGCCCGCGCCTGCAGGAGGGCCAGTGATTTTTCCCGGATTAGGCGTTTAGCGCGAGTCGGGGTACGGTAAACCTGCTTAATAGATCGTGCC
Organism: Planotetraspora thailandica; assembly: GCF_016863335.1. Taxonomy (GTDB): domain Bacteria; phylum Actinomycetota; class Actinomycetes; order Streptosporangiales; family Streptosporangiaceae; genus Planotetraspora; species Planotetraspora thailandica. The sequence continues at coordinate 18,777 of NZ_BOOR01000014.1, read as the reverse complement.
TAAGACGCAGGCACACATTTTCAAGCGCCTTTCTGCCTTGAGGTGTGCCATGGATATCGCGATCGTCTCTGCCCACGAGCTCACTCCCGACACGCCCGCCATCGCGCGCGAGCTGGCGCGAGGACACCGGGTCACCGTCTACACGCGTTCCAAGGCCAAGGGTGCCGGTGTCGAGCACGTGCCCGCCGGGCCCGACGTGGAGCTGTCCGAAAGCGACCTGCTCCCCTACATCTCCGACTTCAGCGACGGCCTGCGGCGGCGGTGGAGCAAGACCCGCCCCGACATCATCCACGCCCACTCCTGGTCGAGCGGCCTCGCCGCGATCGCCGGATCGGAGGGTCTCGGCGTCCCGGTGACGCAGACCTTCCACGCCCATCCCGAGGGCGGCACGCCCGCGACGGTCCGCCGGCTGGAGTGCGCGATCGGCCGCCGCGCCCGCGCCGTCATCGCCGCGTGCGCCGACGAGGAGTCGGAACTGATCCGGATGGGCGTGCCCCGCCGCAACATCTCGGTCGTCCCCCATGGAGTGGACACGCAGCGGTTCCGCCGCCAGGGCCCGGCCTTCCCGCGCGGCGACCTGCCCCGCCTGCTCCACGTCGGCCACGCCGGCGCGGCCAACGCCGTCGACGCGCTCATCGCCGTGTCCGAGGCCGAGCTCGTGATCGCGGGCGGCGACGACCTGAGCGTCGAACGGCTGCGCGTCCACGCCCGCGAGCGCGGGGTGGCCGAGCGGGTCGAACTGCTCGGCATGGTGCCCCACACGGCCATGCCGAAGCTCATGCGCAGCGCCGACCTGATCCTGTCGCTGCCGTCCAGCGTGCCGACGGGCACCGCGGCCCTGGAGGCCATGGCGTGCGGGATCCCCGTGATCGCCTCGGCGGCCGGCGCCCACCTCGACTCCGTGGTCGACGGCGTCACCGGCTTCCTGATCCGCCCCGACCAGCCGGCCGAGCTCGCCGGGCGGATCCGCCAGCTGCTGAGCGACCCGACGCTGCGCACGGCCATCGGCTACGCCGCGGCCGACCGGGCACGCTCCCGCTATTCGGTCGAGCGCATCAGCATGGAGCTCCTCCGGGTCTACGAGAAGACCTGCGCCTGAACCACCAGGCGCCCCCGCACACGGGCTGTTCTTCGAAAAGGAGTTCCCGAAACACCGACCTGTTCGCCCAGCTGCCCGGCGACCCGTTCGAGTGAGGAGGGGCCGTGAGCGACGACCCGGCTCGGGAGCGCTTCCTCCGCTGGGCCAGGACCGTGCTCTCCCACCACCGCGGGGAGCACGGCGTGCACCAGGACGCCGAGCTCGCGCGGACCGTCTACCAGACCTCGACGATGAGCGCGCTGCTCGAGGGCGTCTACGACGGCGACGTCACGATCGCCGACCTGCTCACCCACGGGGATTTCGGGCTGGGCACGTTCAACCACCTCGACGGCGAGATGATCATCCTTGACGGCGTCTGCTATCACCTGCGCGCCGACGGCACCGCCGGTGTCGCCGCGCCGGGCGACCGCACGCCCTTCGCCGTGGTCACGCGGTTCGTCCCGGACATCACCCTGCGGATCGGCGCCCCGGCCACCAGGGACGACCTGGTCAGGATGATCGACAAGGCCGTCACCAGCGCGAACCTCATCCATGCCGTCCGCATATCGGGCGTCTTCTCCCGGGTGCGCACACGTACCGTGATGGCGCAGACGCCGCCGTATCCGCCGCTGACCGAGGCGACCGCGGGCGAGCCGGTGACCGAGTTCACCGGCGTCACCGGCACCCTCGCCGGCTACCGCACACCCGACTACGAGCAGAGCATCTCGGTGGCCGGCTACCACCTGCACTTCATCGACGACGAGCACACGCGCGGCGGCCATCTCCTCGACTGCGAGCTGACGCACGGGGAGGTGTCGGTCGGCAGCTCGGCCGACCTGCACCTGAGCCTGCCCACGACGCAGGCCTTCCTCAACGCGAACCTGTCCCCCTCCGACGTGGCGGAGCAGATCCGCCGGTCCGAGGGCGGGTGACCTCGTCAGGCGCCGCGATGCCCGCCCACCAGGGCGGCCGCCTTGAGGGACAGATGGAGCAGCAGGCGGCTCTCGCCGTCGTCCAGGTCGAACCCGGTCAGCCGCTCCGCCTTGCCGAGGCGGTAGTACAACGTCTGGCGGTGGATGCCGAGGTGCTCGGCCGTCTCCTGCACGTGGCCGCCGTGGTCGAGATAGTCCTCGACCGTCTCGGCCAGCTCCCCCGCCGACAGGGCGGCCGACTCGGCGGCGAGCTCGGCGAGCTCGCGGTGGGACAACCGGGCCAGCAGCCGGTAGACCCCGAGGTCCGCCCAGCTCGCGACGGGGGCGTGCCGTTCGACGTGCTCGGCCACCTTCAGCGCGACCAGGGCCTCCCGCCAGCTCTCCCACGCCTCCTGCGGGTCGTCGCGCGGCCCGCCGACCCCGGCGGCCGTGCCGTACATGTCATGCAGCCTGCGGGCCGCCTCCCCCGCCTGCGGCGCGGGGGCGAGCACCGCGAGGAGCGCCTCGTCGGCGGCGGGTTCGGCGAGAACGCCCCGCGGCAGGCTCCACAGCGCCGCGGCCCGGCTGGACGTGGTCCGTACGGCTATCGCCGTCACGGGGCCCTCGGCCTCGACCCCCGCGGCGGCCCGGATGCCGGGGTCTGCGGAGAAGAAGTCCCTGAGGCGGGCCTGCCGTCCGCGTGCCTCGTGGGCGAGCTGCGCGGCGGCCCGCTCCACCAGCGGGGCGACCGACGCCAGCCGCTCGTCGGTCAGCGCGCCCGAGTCGAGCAGCCACAGGTAGCCGTAGGTGACTCCCGCGTGCCGCAGCGGCACGCAGACGCGCCCGAGCATGCCGGGCAGGCCGGGGATGCGGACGGGGCCCGTCGCGGTGGCGATTCCGTACGCCTCGAAATGGGCGCGCACCTCGTCGGTGGCCCGCCTGCGAAGGATCGACTCCTGACGCACCGTGTCGATGTCCCCGCTTTGCGCGCCGTACGCCAGGAGGTTGAACGAACGATCTTCCAGGGTCACCGACGCGTCGAGGATCCGGGCGATCTCGTCGGCGATGTCTTGCATCTCTCCATTGTTGTGCATCTGTATGAAAAGGCTGTGGCGGATGTCGGTGGTTTCGCCATGAGCTGCGGATTTACGCTGGGCGCATGTTCGGTTCCCTGCTTCTGGCCGGGTCGCGGAGCCCGCTCGCGCGCCGCGCGGTGTCGGGATTCCCCCTCACCCGCAAGGTCGTCGAGCGCTTCGTCGCCGGCGAGTCGCCCGATGACGCCGTCACCGCCACGCGCCGCCTGACGGGCGCCGGGCTGGCCGTGACGATCGACCATCTGGGCGAGGAGGTCCGGGACACCCAGGCCACGATCGACGCGGTGAAGGCGTACGTGACCCTGCTCGGCGCCCTGCGCCCGCTGGAGCTCGGCCGCCGCGCCGAGGTGTCGGTGAAGCTGTCGGCCCTCGGGCAGGCCCTCGACGCCCCGATGGCCCTCGACAACGCCCGGCGCATCTGCGAGGCGGCCCGCGACTGCGGCTCCACGGTCACCCTCGACATGGAAGACCACACCACGGTCGACTCGACGCTGGAGATCCTCCGCGCGCTGCGGGAGGACTTCCCCGAGACCGGTGTCGCCATCCAGGCCTACCTGTTCCGCAGCGAGGGCGACTGCCGTGACCTCGCCGGTTCGCGGGTCCGCCTGGTCAAGGGCGCCTACAGTGAGCCCGCCACCGTGGCCTATCAGAAGAAGGCTCACGTCGACATGGCGTACGTGCGGTGCCTGAAGATCCTCATGGAGGGCACCGGCTACCCCATGGTCGCCACGCACGACGACCGGCTGATCGCGATCACCGAGCTGCTCGCCGACCGCAACGACCGTGACCGGGACAGCTACGAGTACCAGATGCTGTACGGGATCAGGACCGACAAGCAGGAGGCCCTCGCCGGCGCGGGCTCCCGGATCCGGGTCTACGTGCCCTACGGCGACGACTGGTACGGCTACTTCATGCGCCGCCTTGCCGAGCGCCCGGCCAACGTCGGATTCTTCCTGCGCTCCCTGCGCGGCAAATAGTCCTCGGGTCCGGTTTGCGGGCCCGGTTTCCCGGGTCCGGCTTACGGATCCTGTTTCGGATCGGCGAGATGAGGGGTCTGCCATGGATGCGATCACCAGTGTTCCGGTACCGGCCAACGAGCCGGTGCGCGGCTACGCGCCCGGCGGGGCCGAGCGCGCCGAGCTCGAAGCCCGGGTGAAGGAGCTCGCGGGAGCCCGGCTCGACCTCACGATGACGATCGGCGGCGAGCGGCGCATGGCCGGCGGCGCGCCGATCGACGTGGTGCAGCCGCACAACCACGCCTCGTTGCTCGGCCGTACGGCGGACGCCACCGCAGCGGACGTCAGGGCGGCGATCGAGGCCGCGGCGCAGGCGGCCCCGGCCTGGCGGGCCATGCCGTTCGAGGACCGGGCCGCGATCTTCCTGCGCGCGGCCGACCTGCTGAGCGGGCCGTGGCGGGCCACGCTGAACGCGTCGACGATCCTCGGCCAGTCGAAGTCGGCGCACCAGGCGGAGATCGACGCGGCGTGCGAGCTGATCGACTTTCTGCGGTTCAACGTGTCCTACGCGCGGCAGCTGCTGACCGAGCAGCCGCTGTCGTCGCCGGGGGTGTGGAACAGGATGGAGTATCGCCCGCTCGAGGGGTTCGTCCTGGCCATCACGCCGTTCAATTTCACATCGATCGCCGGAAATTTGCCGACTTCTGCGGCATTGATGGGAAATGTCGTCGTCTGGAAGCCGTCGCCGACGCAGCAGTTCTCCGCGCACTTCCTGATGCGGCTGTTCGAGGCCGCCGGCCTGCCTCCCGGCGTGATCAACATGGTGACGGGCAACGGCGCCGCGGTCTCCGAGGTCGCGCTGCCGCATCCCGACCTGGCCGGAATCCACTTCACCGGCTCCACCGCGACCTTCCAGCACCTGTGGCGCACCGTCGGTGAGCGCATCGCGGGCTACCGGTCGTACCCGCGGCTCGTGGGCGAGACCGGCGGCAAGGACTTCGTGATGGCCCACCCGTCGGCCTCCCCCGACGTGCTGGCCACCGCCCTGATCAGGGGTGCGTTCGAATACCAGGGCCAGAAGTGCTCGGCGGCGTCCCGGGCGTACGTGCCGCGGTCGGTCTGGTCGCGGATACGCGACGACCTCGTCTCGGCGACCGAGTCGCTCTCGGTGGGTGACGTCGCGGGCGACGTGTCCACCTTCATGGGCGCCGTCATCGACGCGCGGGCGTTCGCCAAGCACAAGGACGCCATCGACCGGGCTCGCGCGACCGCGTCGATCGACGTGCTGACTGGGTCGTACGACGACTCGACCGGATATTTCGTGAAGCCGACCATTGTGGAGTGTTCCGACCCCTCCGACGAGGTCTTCGTCAAGGAGTACTTCGGGCCCATCCTGGCGGTCCACGTCTATGACGACGCGTCGTACGACAGCGTGCTCGACCAGATGGAGAGCGTCTCGCCGTACGCGCTGACCGGGTCGATCATCGCGGAGGACCGGTTCGCCATCGCCGACGCCACCGAGCGCCTGCGGTTCGCCGCCGGCAACTTCTACGTCAACGACAAGCCGACGGGCGCGGTGGTGGGACAGCAGCCGTTCGGCGGGGCGCGGGCCTCGGGCACCAACGACAAGGCCGGGTCGATCTTCAACCTGATCCGGTGGGTCAACGCCCGGACCATCAAGGAGGCCTTCGTCCCTCCGGTCGTCACGCCGCCCTTCCGCGGTGACATCCCGCAGTCCGGCTGGCAGCAGCCGCCCCTCGACACTTTGGGCTACTGACCGCACAACCCCTCTTGCGCGTGATCATGCAGAAGTTCGGGGACGGGTGCGCTGAGCTGCCCCAACCCCGGGGCGTGATCATGCAGAAGTTCGGTCACATGCAGGCCGACCAGCCAAGACGCATATCGTGATCATGCAGAAGTTCGGCGGCATCACCGCCGACCTGGTGTTACTCAAATCATGATCATGCACGACTGGGTCTCGCGGGCCGACCCGCGGCGAACCCGTCGTGCATGATCACGTATTCCTTCATGCCAGGCCGGCGGGCTTTCCTGGCTATCCGCAGTTGAACGTGGTGGCCTGCTGATTCAAGGGTGAACGCCGCCGGGATCGGCGGGCACTGCGGAGCAGGATACGGGCCTGGTAGTGGTCGGGGCTGCGGTAGCCGCGGCCGGTGCGCTTGATGCTGCCGCAGGCGTTCCTTGACGCCCCAGGCCGCGCCGATATCCCCGGTGGGGTCGTCGCGGCCTGGGGCGTCAACGTGATCGAGCCGCCGCAGGACGCGTGCAGACAGCCGGTCGCCGGCACGCAGGAGCAGCATCCGGTGAGCCCAGGCCAGGTCGTCTTTGCGGCCCCGGTGGCCCAGCTGCTCACGAGCCACGCGTTGCCGCACCTTCGTCACGGTCAGGTCGGCAAGCCGGGCCAGCCCGAGCCGGTCGTTGGTCACACAGCCGTTGACGCATTCCGATATAGGCATATGATGGCGCCATGGCACGAGCGGCGACGACCTCGGACGCGTTCAACGCGATCGCCGAGCCGCAGCGGCGGGAGATCCTGGTGCTGCTGCGGGGCGGCGAGCGGCCCGTGACCGAACTGGCGCAGGACCTGGGGATGAGCCAGCCGCAGGCGTCCAAGCACCTGCGGGTGCTCCGGGAGGTCGGGCTGGTGCGGGTCCGCGGAGCGGGCAAGCAGCGGTTGTACGGCCTGGACGCCCGCGGGCTGCGGCCGCTGCACGAGTGGCTGGGCGGCTTCGAGCGGTTCTGGAGCGGGAGCTTCGACCGGCTGGACGAGTACGTCCAGGACCTGAAACAGGCAAGGCGAGAGGAACCACCGGATGGCGACGACCAGTAGCGGCGGCGAGCCCGAACACGCGACCGCGGACCGCGAGATCGTGATGTCCCGGGTCATCGGCGCCCCACGGGAGCTGGTGTTCGAAGCGTTCACGCAGGTCCGGCACCTGTCGCGGTGGTGGGGACCGGAGGGGTTCTCCACCACCACGCGGTCCTTCGAGTTCCGCGTCGGCGGGGCCTGGGACTTCGTGATGCACGGGCCGGACGGGACCGACTACCAGGAGTGGATCACCTGGCGGGAGATCGTCCCGCCGGAACGGATCGCCCTGCTGCACGGCGAGTCCCGCGACGACCCCAACGCCTTCGAGTCGGTCCTGGCCTTCGAGCCGGCCGGCGCCGAGACCCGGATCGTGATGCGCACGATGTTCCCCACCAAGGAACTCCGCGACGAGGCGGTGGAGAAGTACCACGCGATCGAGGGCGGCGAGCAGACCCTGCGCAACCTGGCGGCCTACGTCGCCGAACTCACCTGGAACGAGACCACGCCGAAGGGAACGGAGGGCTGATGGCCGGGAAGGTGTTCTTCAGCGTGACGATGTCGCTCGACGGCTTCATGGCGCCGGAGGCCGTGCCCGTCGAGGACGTCTTCTCGCCCGAAGGTCAGAACGACCCGAGGGTCCAGCGCTGGATGACGAAGTGGTCGGAGCTGCAGGCGTGGGCGTTCCCGCAGCGGTGGTTCCGGGAGAACCTCAAGCTCGGCGAGGGCGGCGAGGAAGGACTCGACAACGACATCGCTCGGGCGACGTACGAGCGCACCGGCGTGAGTGTCATGGGCAAGCGCATGTTCGACGCCGGCGAGCCGGCATGGCCGGAGGAGGCGCCGTTCCACACCCCGGTGTTCGTCGTCACCCACACCAAGCGTGACCCGTGGGAGCGGCCGGGCGGCACGACCTTCCACTTCGTCAACGACGGCATCTCCAGCGCACTGGACCAGGCCCGCGAGGCCGCCGGCGACCGCGACGTCCGCATCGCCGGCGGCGCCGAGACGATCCAGGAGTACCTGGACAGCGGCCTGATCGACGAGTTCTCGATCACCCTCGCGCCCGTGCTGTTCGGCACCGGCATCCGCCTGTTCGACCGCGTGGACCCGGCCCGCCTCGCCCTCGACCAGACCCGCACGGACGCATCATCCCGGGTGACCCACCTGACCTACACCGTCGGGAAGCGGTAGCCGGCGCACCACGCCGGCCAGCGCCCCACCCCGCGGCCCAGGGTCGCGCGGGGTGAGGCGTTGGCCCGGCCGAGTACGGGCACCGCTCAGCACGCCCGGCGCCGAACTTCTGCATGATCACCACAAGGAGGGGTGATCACCACGAGTGGGAGATGCGGTCGAGCCATTCGGTCAGCAGGTGCCGCTCTCCGGGGCTCAACGTGTCCTCGGCCTCGGACAGCACCGCCTTCAGCGCTACGGCATGGACGGCGCTCGGCCGCCCTGCTCCGGAAGCCCGCGGCCCCTCCGTGATCACCGCGGCGAGGATCGCCTCCCGCGTACGCTCCGACAATTCCGGATCGCGGCTTTCCGGAGGCGTGCCGATCAGGGTGAGCGTGACTCCGCACCCGGCCGAGTGAATCATCTGCGCCGCCCGTTCCACCCCGACCGCCAGCCGCCCGGCCTTGGCCACCCTTTCCACCAGGCCGATCAAGATCTCGGCGGCTTTCTTCGCCGCCTCCGATTCGGTGCCCGACACCGGCTGGCCGTACATGAGCTTGTAGAACTCGGGGTTGGCCACCCCGAATCCCACGTGCGCGTCCCAGCCTTCACGCAGGTCGTCGACCGGGTCGGCCGCATGCGGGCGATTGATCTTCTTGTCGAGATAGGCCTGGAAGCCGTACGACACGACCGCGTCGAGCAACCCCTGCATGTCGCCGAAAATCCGGTAGATGGCGGGCGGTTGTACATGTGCCGCATTGCTGACGCCGCGGGTCGAGACGGCCTCGCGGCCTCCCTCCGCCAGAAGACCGGCGGCCGCCGCCACGATGCGCTCTCTGGTCGCCGATCGGTCATCCACACCCATGTATCAACGATACCAGCCTCGTGTTATCGTCGTAAATATCAGTGATATCAATTTTCCGATATCAGCGAAAACATGACGGAGGCACAGCCATGCGCGCACGCACACTCGGATCCACCGGCCCCACCGTCTCGGCGCTCGGGCTCGGTGCGATGGGGATGTCCGACCTGTACGGCCCGGCCGACGAGGCCGAGAGCATCGCGACCGTCCACGCGGCGCTGGACGCCGGCGTCACATTGATCGACACCGCCGACTTCTACGGTTCTGGCCACAACGAGATGCTCATCAGGGACGCGCTGCGGTCGCGCGACCGTGACCAGGTCGTCCTCAGCGTGAAGTTCGGATCCCGCCGTGATCCGTCGGGCGCCTTTCAGCCCGTCCCCACCGACGTCGACCCCTCCGCGGTGAAAGACCGGCTGGCCTTCACCTTGCGACGGCTGGGAACCGATCACGTCGACATCTACCGGCCGGCCCGGCTGAACCCGAACGTGCCCATCGAGGACACCGTGGGCGCCATCGCCGAGATGGTCCAGGCCGGCCACGTCCGCCACATCGGGTTGTCGGAGGTCGGCGCGCAGACGCTGCGCCGGGCGGCCGACGTGCACCCGATCAGCGACCTGCAGTTCGAATACTCGCTCCTGTCCCGCGGCATCGAGGCCGAGATCCTGCCGACCGCGCGCGAACTCGGCATCGGCGTCACCGCGTACGGCGTGCTATCGCGGGGGCTGCTGTCCGGGCACTGGAGCGCGGAGCGCGAGCTCACGGCGGGCGACTTCCGCGGCATCAGTCCCCGATTCCAGGGCGACAACCTGGCGGCGAACCTCGCCCTGGTCGAGGCGCTACGGCAGGTGGCGGAGGGATTGAAGGCCTCCGTCGCCCAGGTGGCCATCGCGTGGGTCGCCTCGCGGGGTGAGGACATCGTGCCCCTCGTCGGCGCCCGCCGCCGCGACCGCCTGGCGGAGTCGCTGGCCGCCGCCGACCTGGTGCTGTCGCCGGCCGACCTCACCGCGATCGAGCAGGCCGTGCCCGCGGGCTCGGCCTCGGGCACACGCTACGCGGAGGTGTTCCTGAAGACGATGGACAGCGAGCGCTGACCCTCCCGGCCGGGCGTGCTCAGCCGTACGGCCATGCGGGACGCTTCCCGGGCTGTTCCGCAGCCGCCCGAGGCCGGCGGTCGCGGCTCTCAGGCCACGCGACGGCGGGCGTCGACCTCGATCTCGATCTTCATGCGGGGGTCGGCGAGGCCGCACACCATCATGGTCGCGGCCGGCCGTACCTCGCCGAAGCGAGCGCGCAGAACCGGCCAGCATGGCTCGAAATCCGCGCGCTCGGGCAGGAGATAGCGCACGCGGACGACGTCGGCGAGCGAGCAGCCGGCCTCGGCCAGCGCCGCCTCGATGTTCCGCAGGCATTGCTCGGCCTGTTCGACCACGTCGTCAGAGATCGTCATCGTCGCGTAGTCGAATCCGGTGGTCCCGGAAACGTGCACCCATTCGCCGTCGGCCACCGCTCGCGCGTAACCGATCTGCTCCTCGAACGTCGAACCACTCATGATCGAGTACCGCTTCGCCATGGGTGGAACCGTAGGCGATCTGCGGTTATACGTCTAATACGCTCAAATGCATCGCATGATATCTCTACGCGTATGAACCGTCCCGAGCTCGCGCTCCAGCAACTGCACGCCTTCGCCGTACTCGCGGAAGAACTGCATTTCGGACGTGCCGCCGAACGGCTCGGCATCGCGCAGCCGCCGCTGAGCCAGCAGATCCGCAGGCTGGAGCAGAAGGTCGGGCACCCGCTGTTCACCCGAGGTCCCGGACAGGTCGCGCTCACCTCGGCCGGGCACGAACTCCTTCCGTCCGCGCGGCGGGCCCTCGACGAGGTCGCCCACGGCCTCGACGCGGCCAGGCGGGCGGGAGACGGCGAGGCCGGGCGGATCCGCGTCGGCTTCTCCGCCTCGCTCGCGCTGACCGTTCTCCCGGCGCTCCTGCGCTCCTACCGTGAGCGCCATCCCAACGTGGACATGGAGATCACCGAAATGACGACGGCGGCGCAGACGGCCGCACTGAAGGACCACGTGATCGATGTCGGGCTTCTCCGCGACCCGGCGCCCGACGAGCCGGGGACGGTGTCCGAGCCGATCCTGTCCGAGGAGTTCGTCGCGATCCTGCCCGCCGCGCATCCGCTCGCCACGCTTCGCGTCGTCCCCTTGGGTGCGCTGGCCGGCGAGACGTTCGTGCTGCTGCCGCGTGCCGCGGGGCCCGGGCTGCACGACCGAATCGTCGACATGTGCCGTGAGGCGGGCTACGAGCCCCGGATCGGCCAGCGCGCGGTGGAATGGCAGACCGTCTGCGCGCTCGTCGAGGCGGGGCTCGGCGTGTCGCTCGCCCCGGCGGGCATCCGCCGTATCCGGCTCAAGGGGGTGGCGTGCCGGCGCATCGAGCCGGACTCCGCCCGGACCGTCGTCGCGGTGAGCCGGCGACGTGACGACGCCGGCCCCCTGGTGGCCCAGTTCATCGACGCCGTCCGGGAACGTCACGGCCCCGTTGAGGGACCATGACGCTCCTCCGCGACGCCGTACGTCACAGAGCGGCGACGGCGGGGACGACCTCGTTGCCGATGGTCTCGAGGGGCTCGATCCGGTGGACGTCCTTCACCATGCCGATGGCGAGGCTGAATCCCATTTCCGCGAACCCGCCGAGGTCGTCGACGATCTTCTGGGCGTTCTCCCCCTTCTCGCCGATGTCGTAGATGTAATAGACGGTCTTCTGGATGTCGTCGTAGTCGCGGCCCTCCGCCTCGCAGTGCGCCCGGAGCACGTCGAGCTTCCTGGCCAGGTCGGGGCCGGGGAACAGGTTGCACGCCTGGGCGTAGCGGGCGACCAGCTTCAGGGTCTTCTTCTCACCGCCGCCGCCGATGAGGATCGGGGGGTGCGGCCGGGTCAGCGGCTGCGGGGCGTTGAGCGGGCGCTCCAGCTGATAGTGCTTGCCCTTGTACGGTTCATCCCCATCCGCCCACATCCGCAGGACGATCTGGACCGCCTCTTCGAGCCGTTCGAGCCGTTCACCCGCCGGCGGGAACGGGAAGCCCAAACCGCGCGATTCCTCGTCGTTCCACGCCGCGCCGATCCCGAGCCAGGCACGGCCGCCGGAGAGCACGTCGAGCGTTGAAATGATCTTCCCGAGCAGTCCAGGCCGGCGATAGGTCACGCCGGTGACGAGTGTCAGCAGCTTGGCCCGGCTGGTGTGGGCGGCCAGATAACCGAGGGTGGTGTACGCCTCCAGCATGTCGTTCTCGGACGGCCCGACCGACCGGATCTGGAAGAAGTGGTCCATCACGGCGATCGCGTCGAATCCGGCGTCGTCAGCGGTCTTCGCGATCGCCGCCAGGTCGGCGCCGAGGGTCGCCGGCCCACCGGGGAACGTGAAATTGGGGATCTGCAGTCCAACCTTCATTAAAACCTCCCATTACATGCTTACACCTTCTCAGCACATAAGGGGAAGCTCCTCCGGTTATCGGATTGCGCCCGGCGCGACGAGCGGTCCATCACGCGAAGAAGCCTGCGAGTCAGACGGCGAGCCCCCTTTGGGCGATCACGCGGTCGGCGTGGAGCCGTACGAGCAGCTCACCCGGCACGCCGTTACGCTCGCCGAACTCCTCGGCCCGGCCGGCGCCCATGTAACGGCCGCCGAGGACGGTCGCCCAGCAAAGCAGGTCGTCGAGGTCCGACGACAGCGTGACCTCCCCCTCGATCACCACGAAGGAGTACGGCGGGCGGTCGTCGTCGACGGACATCGCGGCCCGGGGGTCGCGCGCGAGCGCCCTGCCTTTGACGCCGGTCTCCGACGTGGTGAACACCACGTCGTCGCCGTCGAGGACGAACCAGACGGGCGTCACGTGCGGCCGCCCGTCGGCCCGGGTGACCGCCAGCTTTCCCGTACGCGTGCCCGTCATCACGAAGTCACGCCACTCGGCGTCAGTCATGGTCTCCATGTCCCCAAAGTACGCATCCCTCCCTCAGGGAGCGATCACGTCACGGCCATGGAGCAGGTGATCAGTCCCCTCTTTGGTGGTGCCTTTTTGGTGGTGCCTTTTTTGGTGGTGATCATGCAGAAGTTCGAGCGCGTGCGCCGTGACCTGGCCCACCCCCTTGGCGTGATCATGCAGAAGTTCGCCGGCATGCCCACTGACGTGCGGTGATTCATGTCGTGATCATGCAGAAGTTCGGCGCCGTGCCGTACGACCTGGGCAAAGGTCAATCGTGATCATGCAGAAGCACCACCGATGCCCCGGCCCGTCGATGCGCAATCACGGACCGGCCTGAGGCTTGTGCATGATCACGAAGAGCGTTTCGCCAGGCAGGGCGGTGCTTGGACGAACTTCTGCATGATCACGAAACTCATCGCGCCTGGTCATCGTGCATGAACACGAAGTTCTGCATGATCACGACCCGGGGGTGGGCAGCTCACGGGGCCTCCTCGCGAACTTCTGCATGATCACGGGTCAGTGGCCGCGGAAAGCCTCTTCGAGCCACCAGGACGCTTTGTCGGCGGTCACCTTGGCGTGGATCACCAGCGGCTTGTCCCTCGGGCCCTTGAGCCATTCGGCGACGTCCCCCAGGTCGGCCCTCTCCCCCACGGTCACCGCGTCGCAGCCGAAGCCCCGGGCGATCTCCGCGATGTCGGCCGGAGGGAACCTGACCGTGTCGAGCGGGAACCCGTCCGGCCCGAAGTGGTGCACCTCGGCCCCGTACCCCTGGTCGTCGTACACCACCGCGACCATCGGGAGGCCGAGCCGTACGACCGTCTCGAGCTCGCCCACGCTCATCAGCAGGCCGCCGTCGCCCAGCGCGGCGACGGGCAGCCGGTCGGGCCTGGCCAGCGCGGCCCCGACGGCGGTCGCCAGGCCGAGCCCGACCGACTGGAACGCCTGGGTGAAGCAGAAGCCGCTCCCGTCGGGAACCGACAAGAACATCGTCGGGTAGCCCATGAAGTTGCCCGAGTCGACGGACACGACCCTCTCCTCGGGCAGAAGGTCGTCCAGCTCGATCGAGAGCGTCCGGGGGTCGATCCTGCCCTCTCCGCTCAGGTCCTGGTACGGAACGTCCCTCCAGCGGACCTCACGGGCGATCCTGGCCTCGAGTTCGCGGCTGCGGTACCCGTGTTCCGGCCCGGAAGCCTCCCCGGGCAGCAGGTCGCGGACCGCGCGGGCGGTCTCCCGCACGTCTCCGACCACGCCCAGGTCGACGGGGCGGTTGACGCCGATGGCGTCGGCGTCGATGTCGACCTGGACGACCTTGGTGTCCGGGCCGATCAACGTGCCGTGCCGGGTCGTCCACATCGTGAAGGAACAGCCCCATCCGACGACGAGGTCCGCCGCGCCGACGAGCTCGGCCGTCAGCGGAGAGGCGAAGCCGCCGCTCACGTCGAGGTCCCAGGGGCTGCCGTGGAAGTGCCCCTTGGCCACCGCCGACGTGGCGAACAGCGCTCCGACGCGCTCTCCCAAAGCCTCGAGCTCCTTGCGGGAGCCCCGCGCGCCGCGTCCGGCCAGGAACACCGGGCGCTCGGCCGCGGCCAGCAGGGCCGCCAGTTCCGCCATGGCTCCGGAGGCGCCGGACCTCTCCGCCGGCGATGAGGACTCCGCCTCGTCGGAGCCGGATTCCCCCGCGCCCGGGAAGGTCAGCCCCCACGGAGGGGGCACCAGCCCCGCCGCCTCCTGACGCCGGCTCCCACCTCCGGCTCGCAGTTCCTGTACGGCGTGCACGACGTCGTCGGGCAGTTCCTCGGCCTGAACGTCGAGAGGCAGGTTGAGCAGCACCGTCCGCCGGCCCAGCAGGGCGGCGAGGTAGGCCATGACGGTGTCGTCCACCACGGTCTCCGCCGATCCGACGCGGGTCCCGTGGGCTCCGACGGCCGCCGCCAGCGCCGCCTGGTCGATGCGGAAGTTCGACCGCGGCGAGGTCGCCTCTGCGGCCAGGACCAGCAACGGCGTACGGCTCTTGGCCGCCTCCGTTATGCCGGTCAGCGCGTTGGTCAGGCCGGGTCCCTGATGCACGGTGAGCACGGCGACCGTGCCACTCATCCGGGCGTAGGCGTCGGCCATGGTCGCCGCGCCGCCCTCGTGGCGCGCGGCGACGTAGCGGACGCCGTGCTCGGTCAGGGCGTTGGTCACATGGAAGTTCCCGCTTCCGACCACGCCGAAGGCGGTGCGCACGCCAAGGGAGGCGAGCACCGCTCCGACGGCCTCGGCGACGTTCATGGGTCCCCCGCTCATCTGTCGGCTGTCATCTGTCTGCGGTCGCGGTCTGCTGCTATCTCTCGACCAGGGCGAGCACACGCGTCGGGCTGCCGGAGCCGCCGACGATCGGCAGCGGGCCCGCGACCACGACGGCCCCCGTCGCCGGCAGCTTGTCGAGGTTGCGCAGCTGGGTCAGGCCGTACTTGCCCGCGCCGAGCAGGAACGAGTGGCAGGGGAAGGCCGGGTCGAACGAGTGCGCGGCGCCGGCGTCGGTGCCGACGGTCTCGACGCCCAGGCCGGCGATGGGGGTCTCCTCGGCCAGGTAGCGCGCGCATTCGACGGAGATGCCCGGCGTGTGGGGACCGGTCTCGTCGGCGTTCAGGAACTCGGCCTGGTCGTGGGCCCTGGCGTCCCAGCCGGTCCGGTAGAGCAGCCAGCCGCCGTCCGGCAGCGGCCCGTGCTCTTCCTCCCACTGCTTGACGTGGTCGATCTCCAGGAGGAAGTCGGGGTTCTGACGGGCCTCGGCGACGAAGTCGAGCACGACGGCGGGGGCGATGAGCTTGGAGGCGGCGACCTGGGAGACGTCCTCCCCGTCCCTGGCCGTCGCCCAGTGGTTCGGCGCGTCGAAGTGTGTGCCCACGTGCTCGCCGGTCGTGAAGTTGTTCCAGTACCAGGCCGGGCCGCGGTCGTCGTACCGGCTGATCTCCTGGAGCGTGAAAGGCACCGTCTGCCCGAAGGGCTCGGGCAGCAGCAGGATCGGCGTCGTCCCGCTCAGCGGCGCGGTGAGGTCGAGCACCTCGATTCCACCGCTTCGGATGCCCTGTACGAGCTCGTGCAACACCGACATGCCGTCTCCAATCCGATCAGGGTGAAAAGATCCTCCTACACACCCTGTGCCGTACGCCAGATCAGACCGCACTCGGCTGTCTTTCAGCGCAGTCATGACTTCTCTTAAGAGTCATATGCCAGGAAGAAACATCATCAGCATGCAGACCACATTAAGAATTCGGACTTATTGGCATAAAAAGACATTGGGCATAGCATCGGGAGGCCTGGCCTCATATGACAGCACCGGCGTCCCGGCGTGGACCGGCTCGGTCCGGCACGCACGGCGCCGAGAGCCCTCCCCGTGGCTCGCCGTATCGCTGGCCGGGCAGGAGTGGGCCATGAGAGCGACAAGGACGGCGTGGTCATGAAGAAGCTCATCAACAGCGTCGACGCGGTGGTCACCGACACCCTGCGCGGCATCGCCGCCGCGCACCCCTCCCTCCGGGTGGACGTCGAGAACAAGGTGATCTACCGCGCCGACGCCCCCCACCAGGGCAAGGTCGGGCTCGTCTCCGGCGGCGGATCGGGGCACGAGCCGCTTCACGGCGGTTTCGTCGGGTACGGCATGCTCGACGCGGCCTGCCCCGGAGAGGTTTTCACCTCCCCCGTCCCCGACCAGATGATCGAGGCGTCCAAGGGTGTGGACGGCGGAGCCGGCGTGCTCCACATCGTCAAGAACTACACCGGCGACGTGCTCAACTTCGAGATGGCCGCCGAGCTGTGCGCCGACGAGGGCATCGAGGTGGCCAGCGTGCTGGTCAACGACGACGTCGCCGTGCAGGACTCCCTGTACACCGCCGGCCGCCGTGGCACCGGGGCCACCCTCTTCGTGGAGAAGATCGCAGGCGCCCTCGCGGAGACCGGCGCCCCCCTCGCCGAGGTCGCCCGCGTCGCCAAGGAGGTCAACGAGCGCAGCCGGTCGTTCGGCGTCGCACTGACCGCAGGCACGGTCCCCGCCGCCGGCAGGCCGACGTTCGAGCTGCCCGACACCGAGATCGAGCTCGGCATCGGCATCCACGGCGAGCCCGGCCGTACGCGCACCTCCCACCGCGAGGCCCGCGAGATCGCGCGGCTGGCCCTCGACGCCATCGACGACGACGTGGCCCTCTCGGGCGACACCCTCGTGCTCCTCAACGGCATGGGCGGCACCCCGCTGATGGAGCTCTACATCGTGTACGCCGAGGTCGCCGCCTACCTCGAGGAGAAGGGCGCCAGAGCCGTACGCAGCCTGGTGGGCAACTACGTCACCAGCCTCGACATGCAGGGCTTCTCGGTCAGCGTCTGCCGACTGACCGATGAGCTCACCCGGCTGTGGGACGCTCCGGTGGAGACGCCGGGGCTGCGCTGGGGCCGCTGACCGACGACGAGCACAGTTCTGAGGAGTTCTTGTTGGACACGTCCTTCTTCCTCGCATGGATCAACGCGATCGCGACAGCCGTACAGGCCGAGCGGGACCACCTCACCCAGCTCGACGCCGCGATCGGCGACGCCGACCACGGCGCCAACCTGGACCGGGGCTTCGCGGCGGTACGGCAGGCCCTGACCGACGCGCCTCCGCAGACGCCCGGGGCCGTGCTGACGGCGGCCGGGTCGGCGCTGATCCGCAAGGTCGGAGGGGCCTCCGGCCCGTTGTACGGCACGGCCTTCCGGCAGATGGGCCGGTCGCTGGGCGACGCCGCCGAGATCACGCCTGAGGCGCTGGCCGCCGGTCTCGAGGCGGCCCTCGCCGGGATCCAGAAGCTCGGCGGCGCCGCAGAGGGCGACAAGACCCTGGTGGACGCGCTCGCTCCCGCCGTCCGGGCGCTGGGCCGAGCCGTACAGGACGGGACGAAGCTGACGGACGCGCTGGCCGCCACCGAGGCGGCGGCCCAGGAGGG
Organism: Planotetraspora thailandica; assembly: GCF_016863335.1. Lineage (GTDB taxonomy): Bacteria > Actinomycetota > Actinomycetes > Streptosporangiales > Streptosporangiaceae > Planotetraspora > Planotetraspora thailandica. The sequence goes on along the minus strand of NZ_BOOR01000014.1, from coordinate 937 downwards.
TGCGCGGGCCACCGTTCCGCTGGAGGCGCGCAAGGGGCGGGCGAGCTATCTCGGGCCTCGCAGCGTCGGGCACGAGGATCCGGGAGCCGCCTCCACGGTGCTGATCTTCGCCGCACTGCGCGAGGCCGCGGGGCAGGCGTGATGGACGCCCAGCCGGAGGCGATGGTCGGAATCGTCCTGGTCTCGCATAGTGCGGGCCTCGCCGAGGAGGTGGCGGAACTCGTCCGCCAGATCGGCGGGGCCGAGGTGCCCGTCGCGGCGGCCGGGGGCACCGACGACGGCGGCCTCGGGACAAGCCTGGACAAGGTGAGCGCCGCGATCGAACGTGTGGACCGGGGTGCGGGGGTCATCCTCATCCCCGACCTCGGCAGTTCGGTGCTGACGGCCAAGCTGGTCGAGGAGCCGGGTTCCGTGGTGATCGCCGACGTGCCGTTCGTGGAGGGCGCCATATCGGCGGCGGTGACCGCGGGGACGGGGGCGCCGCTGGCCGGAGTGCTCGCCGCCGCCGAAGAAGCCCGGACCTTCCACAAACTCTGACCCCCGAGGAGCGAGACCAGGGAGCGGGAATTTAGCCGTGATCATGCAGAAGTTCGGCGGATGGGTGGCTGAGGTGCGCAAACCCAAGCCGTGATCATGCAGAAGTTCGGAGACATGCCCCGCCACCTGCACCGTCACCAATCGTGATCATGCAGAAGTTCGCCGGGATGCGCCGTAACCAGGCCTTTGATCGTTCGTGATCATGCAGTGCCCGGACCCTGCATGATCACGCCCTGAATCACGCCAGGCCACCTGGCATCTTCGCGAACTTCTGCATGATCACGAGCTGCGTTTCCGCAGTTCAAGCACCCACCGACCGAACTTCTGCATGATCACGGCTTGGGTTTGCGCACCTCAGCCACCCATCCGCCGAACTTCTGCATGATCACGCCCCAGGGTC
>NZ_BOOR01000013.1 GCF_016863335.1 Planotetraspora thailandica | reverse complement strand
ATGATCACGCCCTGAATCACGCCAGGCCACCTGGCATCTTCGCGAACTTCTGCATGATCACGAGCTGCGTTTCCGCAGTTCAAGCACCCACCGACCGAACTTCTGCATGATCACGGCTTGGGTTTGCGCACCTCAGCCACCCATCCGCCGAACTTCTGCATGATCACGCCCCAGGGTCATGATCACGCCCCAGGGTCATGATCACGCGCAAGGGGGGGAGTCAGCAGCGGCAATACACAGGGGCTACCAGCGGAAGTAGACGAACAGGCGACCGTGGTTCTTGGCGTCTTTGTCGATCCGGTGATAAAGGGCCTTGATCTCCTTCTGCTCAAGGAAACGCAGCACCTTCTTCTTCAGCTGCCCCGAACCCTTGCCGGGGATGATCTCCACCTGGCTGGCCTTCTTCTGTACGGCCTCCTGAATGATCCCGCGAAGCGCGCGGTCGATCTCGTCGCCCCTGTTGTAGATGTCATGAAGATCCAGCTTCAGCTTCACGGCGTCGAGTCTAAACGGCCTTTCACCCAGCCTCCCCGATACCGCACAACACATAAAATTCACGCAAAGAACGATCTAGCCGGAAAAATGATCGTTAGTTAGACTCCCTGTCAGGTTCGGCCACCCACCCGGGTGGCCGTTCGCTCGTCGCCCGCCGGGGAGGGGCCGGCCTTCCCCATGCCTTGTGGGCGGCACGACTCCTCCATGCCCGCGCGCGCCTCGAGCGGCCGGAGCCCTACAGGGAGGTTTCGTGTCCAGGAAGACCTCGCCCTACTTACGCGCGAGCGCGGTCGTGGCCGGTTTCGGTCTCATCGCCGCGATGATCCCCTCAGGTTCCGCCGCGGCGGATCCGACCCCCACTCCCCCGCGGAATTGGAGCGCTACACCCGTCACCGGAGGGGAGTACGTTCAGGGCGCCAAGTCGCCCAGCGGCAGGCTGGCCGAAAGCGACGAGGCACTGCTCGCGTCGCGGTCGGCTGCGCCTGCCAACGTCGTGGTCAAGCTCGACTACGACGCGCTCGCGGCCTACAAGGGCGGCCTGCCGGGGCTCCCCGCCACCAGCCCGTCGGCGACCAAAAAGGCGCTCGACCTCAAGAGCGCCGAAGCCGCCAAATACACCAAGCACATCGAGGGCATCGAGAGCGCCTTCCTGAGCGAGCTCGGCAAGACGGCCGCCGGTGCGAAGGTCGGGCGGAAACTCCGTACGGTCTACGGCGGCGTGGCGCTCACTCTCCCGGCCAACAAGGCGGCCGGCCTGCTGAAGCTCCCCGGCGTCGCGGCCGTGCAGCAGGACACGCTGGAGCATCCGCTCACCGACTCCAGCGGCGAGTTCATCGGGGCCAACACGATCTACAAGCAGCTCGGCGGCTCGAAGTCGTCGGGCAAGGGCGTCATCGTCGGCGTGCTCGACTCGGGCGCATGGCCGGAGCACCCCTCCTTCGCCGACCCTGGAACGCTCCCCGCTCCCCCGGCCAAGGCCGACGGCACCCCGCGCACCTGCGACTTCGGCGACAACCCGCTGACACCGGCCTCCGACGTCTTCGTGTGCAACCACAAGCTGATCTCCGGCCAGCCGTTCCTGGAGACCTACAACGCGGTGGTCGGCGGTGAGATGTACCCCGACAGCGCACGCGACTCCAACGGCCACGGCACGCACACCGCGACGACCTCGGCCGGCGGCCCCGTCGCCCATGCCAATCCGCTCGGCATCGACCGGGGTGCGATCCAGGGCATCGCCCCCGCCGCGCACGTGGCCGTCTACAAGGTCTGCGGCGCGGAAGGCTGCTACCAGACCGACACCGTCGCCGCGATCGCGCAGGCCATCTCCGACGGCGTGCGCGTGATCAACTATTCGATCTCGGGCGGCTCGGACCCCTACAGCGACCCGGTCGAGCTGGCCTTCCTCGACGCGTACGCGGCCGGCGTGTTCGTCTCGGCCTCGGCGGGCAACTCCGGCCCCGGCGCGGCCACGACGGACCACCGGGGCCCGTGGGTCACGACGGTCGCGGCCTCCACCCAGTCGCGGACGTTCCAGTCGACGATCACCCTGACCGGCGGCCCCACAATCAAGGGCGCCTCGATCACCGGCGGTGTCGCCGCTCCCGTTCCCGTGGTGCTCGCGTCGGCTCCGCCGTACAGCGACCCGCTGTGCGTGAACCCCCCGCCCCCCGGCCTGTTCACGGGCAAGATCGTCGCGTGTGAGCGTGGCCCCAACCGGGTCCTGAAGGGTTTCGCGGTCAAGCAGGGCGGCGCGGCTGGCATGATCCTTTACAACTCGAGCCCGGCCGACATCATGACCGACAACCACTGGCTGCCGGCCGTGCACATCGACAAGCCGGAGACCGACGTCCTGCTGTCGTGGCTGAGCTCCCACCCGGGCGCCACGGCGAGCTTCACCCAGGGCCAGAAGGCCACCTGGCAGGGCGACGCGATCACCACGTTCTCCTCCCGTGGACCGGGCGGCGACTTCCTCAAGCCCGACGTGACCGCTCCGGGTCTCCACATCCTCGCCGGCCAGACCCCGACGCCCGAGTCTCCTCTTGAGGGCCCCCCGGGCAACCTCTACCAGGTCATCGCGGGCACGTCTATGTCGTCGCCGCACGTCGCGGGGGCCGGCGCACTCCTGTTCGCGCTCCATCCGACGTGGACGCCCGGCCAAGTCAAGTCCGCCCTGGAGACCACCGCCACGACGAAGGTCACCAAGCAGGACCGCACGACGCCGGCCGACCCGTTCGACTACGGCGGCGGCCGCATCGATCTGACCAAGGCCGGTGACGCGGGCCTGACCCTCGACGAAACCGCTGACGCCTTCAGCGCCTCGGCGAACGACCCGCTCAACCGGATCGACCTGAACCTGCCGTCGGTGAACGCGCCCGTCATGCCGGGCGTGATCACGGCCAAGCGCACGCTCGTCAACGCGACGAACAAGACCCTCGTCTACACCGCGACGGGCAGCACGGTCAGCGGCGCGAACATCACGGTGCTGCCGCCGCTGTTCACCGTGAAGCCCGGCAAGAGCGTCAAGATCAGCATTGTGATCACCGCGCCCGACCTGCCGGACGGGCAGTACTTCGGCCAGGTGAACCTCAAGCAGGTCGGCGGCAGCCGCCAGCAGCACCTTCCGGTGGCGTTCTTCCGCCAGGAGGGCGTGGTGCCGATCGACCAGACCTGCACGCCGTCCACGATCGCCAGGAACTCCGGCCAGTCGACCTGCACGGTGACCGTGCAGAACACCACGCTCGACGACACCGAGGTCACCGCGCTCAGCACGCTCAACGACAAGCTGCGGCTCACCGGCGTCACCGGGGCGACCCAGGTCGGCTCCCAGATCGTGACCGCCAAGACCACGCTCGCGGGCAAGCAGCCCGACCGTCCCGTCATCGCGCCGGGAACCAACCCGGCGGGCGGATGGCTGCCGCTGTCCGTCTTCGGCTTCGCGCCGCTTCCCCTCGGCGACGAGGAGGCGGTGAACCTGAATGTGCCGGCCTTCACCTTCGCGGGCCGCACGTACACGAGGATCGGCGTCGTCTCCAACGGCTACGCGGTCCCCGGAGGCACGACCGGGCAGGCCGACGTCTCGTTCACACCCCAGACGCTGCCGAACCCCGGCCCGCCGAACAACGTGCTCGCACCGTACTGGACCGACCTTGACGGCACAGGCGCGCCCGGCGTGTACGCGGGCTCGCTGACCGACGGGGTCAACCGCTGGCTCGTGCTCGAATGGCACGTCAACCTGTTCGGCACGAACGACATGAAGGTGTTCCAGCAGTGGATCGGGCTCAACGGCGTCGAGGACATCACCTACGCCTACGACCCCGCGAACCTGCCCGGTGACCCCGGCGCCGCCTACGGCCTCACGGTCGGCGCGGAGAACTCCGACGGCACCGCGGGCAGCCAGATCAGCGGGCCGCCCACGCAGGACTACCGGATCGCCAGCACGCCGGGCGCTCCGGGAGGCACGCTCACGTACTCCTACACGGTGAAGGGCGCCTCCAAGGGCACCGGCACCGTCACGACCGCCACCTCCACCGATCAGGTGAAGGGCATCACGGTCGAGGTCGACAAGATCACCGTCAACTGACCCGGAAGGCGGAACAGGCGGGGGCCCGGCGGCGCGACGCCGCCGGGCCCCGGTCATTCA